>CAZIYJ010000001.1:0-882369 GCA_964543475.1 uncultured Bdellovibrionales bacterium
ACCAACAAGGCAAACCGACTTCAACTAACCCGATCGCCTCTATTTTCGCATGGACTCGTGGCCTTGCATTCCGTGGCGAACTCGATGGCAACAAAGACCTAATTAACTTCGCAAACAAACTCGAAGAAGTCTGCGTTCAGACTGTTGAGTCCGGAAAGATGACAAAAGATCTGGCCATACTCGCGTTCGGAGATAAATTAACTCCGGATCAGTATATGAACACAGAGCCATTCTTAGATTTACTCGACACGAATTTGCGAAAAGCACTCACATGATCAAAGATCCTCGGCAACTAGAAGTAATGGAAAAATTCGAGCGCGATATTAACGACGGCGAATTGCTTCCCGAAATTAAAGAGATGCTGCCGAGAGTTCTGACTGTTGGAGAATTGATCGAGATACTGCAGGAAGTTGATCCTTCTCTGCCTGTCGAATTAGAAATCGCAGACGACACAACAAGTGGCGGAGGCTTGATTACATCGGCCTTCTACGCCATGGCAGCTGATGAGCAGGCCTATGAAAATCGTAAAGTATTATCAATCAGCGCCTCTCACCCTCATGTGTGGGAAGCCTATAAGGCCGAAATTTTATCGGCCCTTTAATTCATTTTAATTGATTCTGAGTGTGGCGCTTTCAGTAGCGTCTTTCGATAAAATTACAGTCCAAGGGAAGTATCGCTGAAACGCACCCCAAGGGTAGTAACCCATCATGTATTTTCGCTCAGTGCGCTCTTTTTTGAAGGCTTTGTTTTTATCGAATGTAACCGTGACGTATGTAGCTGTTGAAGTTGAATCGTAATTTACGTCGACTCCACTCCCGCCAAATAAACCAGTTTTAGAAATCCCCACGTAAACCAACTGAGGGTTCACCGAAAAAATCGTAAACACTTTGTCTTTGCAAGAAGCCACGTAAGATCTAAACGAGAATGTGACTTCGTTTGATGACTCACTAATTTTCTTAATCTGATCAACTCCGTTCACCAACGGATAGTCACGTTTTTCACAGTGAGCACGCCAAACTGGTTCAAATTTCGCGTCCGCTTTATCAAAGCTTTGCGCATGAGAAGAGACCGAAAACATCGCGACAGAAAGGAGCAGTAAAAGTGATTTCATGAGATGGGTTTACGGGTTTCGTCGAAAGACTGCAAAGCCGATGTGCGTATGTGGTATTTAATTCAGAATTCTGAATACAGTTACTGTATTCAGAATTCTGAATTTAAGACATTTATAGGGGACCCGGAAAGTTAAGTGGTGGCCAGAGACGGGGTCGAACCGCCGACACGCGGATTTTCAATCCGCTGCTCTACCGACTGAGCTACCTGGCCACTTCGATATAGGAGATATGGTCTTAGCGGGCCCTAGCCCGCGCTGTCAAAAGAAAACCCGGCCAAAGCCGCTCAAGAGAACGCCTAAGCCTTAAGCGCCTGCTCCAAATCGCGAATAATGTCGTCTAAATCCTCAATTCCGACACTTAAACGAATCATCGCATCGTCAATACCAAGTTCCTTACGCTTATCGGCCGGAATACTCGCGTGAGTCATGATTGCCGGGTGATTGATGAGCGACTCAACGCCACCCAAACTCTCAGCTAGCGAGAACACTTTCACGTTCTCAAGCATCTTGCGAGACGCATCGATTCCGCCCTTGATGTAGATCGTTACCATTCCACCAAAGCCATGCATCTGCTCTTTTGCCAACGCGTGCTGCGGGTGCGATGCCAAACCCGGATACAAAACGCGCTCGATTTTTGGATGCTTCGATAAATACTCAGCAACGGCTCGGCCGTTTTTCTCGTGAGCCTGCATTCGCACAGCAAGCGTTTTTAAGCTTCGCATGCAGAGGTAAGCATCAAACGGCGAAGCCACGGCACCAATCGATTTAACAAGAAGCGTGTACTTTGCAATTAACTCATCGTTTGAAGTAACGACCGCGCCACCAATAACGTCTGAGTGGCCACCGACATACTTCGTTGTTGAGTGAACAACGACGTCAGCACCTAGTTCTAGCGGACGCTGGAAGTAAGGCGACATGAACGTGTTATCAACAACACTGATTATGTTCTTTGCGCGTGCCGCTTTTGAAACCGCTTGAATATCAACGAGCTTCAAAGAGGGATTTGTCGGAGTTTCAATCCAAACCATTTTCGTGTTTGGCTTAATCGCATTCACAAAGTTTTCGGTCTTTGTCATATCCACATAGGTGAATTCGATTCCCATGTGCTTCATAACTTGCTCAAACAGTCTAAAAGTTCCGCCGTAAAGATCATCTCCGGCAACAACATGATCACCCGTCTTTAACAAATGAATCGTTGTCGCTTCAGCAGCGCAGCCCGAACCAAATGCAAATGCGCGCTTGCCTCCTTCGAGAGAAGCTAAGCAGTCTTCGTACGCTCTGCGTGTTGGATTATTTCCGCGAGCATAATCATATCCTTTATGAACACCCGGAGATGCTTGCACGAAAGTCGAAGACAACGTGATCGGAGTCATGATTGCACCCGTCGAAGGGTCGGGCTGTTGGCCAGCATGAATCGCGCGAGTACTAAATCCGAAATTTTTCCAGTCCATCATCGTCTTCGTCCTTACGGCATCAATTTATTATTGCGCATCCACTCATCGTTAAACGCTTTAGATAAGTAGCTGCGACCGCTATCCGGGAACATAACCAAAATTCGCGAAGGGTTTTTTAATTTTTTTGTGTACTGAATCGCTGCCGCCAAAGCTGCTCCAGAAGATGGCCCTATGAGTAAGCCTTCTTTACGAGTTACTTCGCGTGCACAATGAAACGCATCTTTATCAGTTACCTGCTCGAAATCATCCATGTATTGAAAATGAACGTTCTCAGGCATCATGTCTTCGCCGATACCTTCAACTAAGTAAGGCCCAGGAGGAGTCGTGATTTTTTTGTCATAGAACATTTCTTTTAAAATCGAGCCATACGGATCAGCACAAACGATTTTAACGTTCGGATTTTTTTCTTTTAAGTAACGGCCGACTCCCGAAATTGTTCCGCCAGTTCCTGCGCCATTGACGAAAACGTCGATCTTGCCATTCATTTGCTCCCAGATCTCGGGACCTGTGACTTCATAGTGAACGCGTGCATTGGCAGGATTGTGATACTGATTCGTTAAGTATCCGCCCGGAGATTCTTTTGCTAGTCGCTCGGCCACTTTGTAATGACAATTTGGATCGTCTGGCTCGAGCCCCGACGGAGTCATCACAACTTTTGCGCCATACGCTCGCAAAATTGCGCGCTTTTCTTCGCTGATTTTTTCAGGCATTACGAAAATGCACTTGTAACCTTTGATCGCGGCGACGATCGCCAAACCAACTCCGGTATTTCCCGAAGTCGCTTCAACTAATGTGCCGCCCGGCTTTAATTTTCCTGACTTCTCTGCGTCCTCGATGATCGCAAGTGCGATGCGATCTTTTACGCTTCCGCCGGGATTAAAGAACTCTACTTTCCCAAAAAAAGTATGCGGTCCTTTTGGGACCGCAGAATTGAGCTGGATGATCGGAGTGTGACCGATCGATTCGATGACATTATTAAAGACTTGGCTCATCTATTTTCCCACCGTCTCGAGCTTTCGGTTTCATCTCTCTGCGATTTTGAAGGTAGCTAAGCACAGAACTCAACTGTTCGACAGGATCAGTGGTGTAACTTAAGCCTGCGCTTTTCATGTACGTCTGAACTTGTGATTGGTTAGGCTTAGATTTCATGAGTTCGTCGACGAGTCGTTCAAGGTCTGCGATCTGATCTACTTTCATGGCTACCCCTGTTGTTGCGCCGGATGTCGTTCTTAGAGTTGGTATACTTAAAGTCGGCATCCTTTAGAAGCCTTTTCTGTCCTGGATTTAGCGAGAAAGCCATCTCGCCTTCGCCTCGAGAACCCCTATATTTGATTCGGTAGTTTCCTGGCGGGAGATTGTGAAGAGTAACGGGAGCATAACCCTTTGTTTTTCCGTTCACTGCCACTTCTGTCCATGCGTGAGTGCGAATAAGAAGACTTGCGGGCAACAATGGCTTTTCTGCCGCTTTTAGAGGCTCGCTTAATAAATCCTGCGCCGGAAAAATTACGGCCAGAACGATCAGCGCGAGAGCGCCTCTAAAGATTCTGTTTTCAATCGAACCGGCCGATTTTGATCGGCTATCTCTAAATATAACCGCCGTTGAAACGAGATTCGAACTTATCGCCAGCAGGCTTTGAGCCTTTAAAGCAATGCTCTCTTTTGCAATTAATGAATCTGCCAATTCAGTTCGAATTGAAACTTCACTTGCTCGCTTCGAAGTCGCGCAGGCGCGGCTACGCGCTTCGTCTTTATTCGCAGGCAAATTTCGAAACTGCGAACGCAGATCGCAAGCGATCAGATTCCAACTCGCCAAATCACTTTCTAAGCTTGCGCGCTCACCCCTCCAGACTTGCTCAGATATATAAGGAAGGGAGCCAATCAGTTCAGATGCATGTGAGAACGAACCAAAATCGATGAGCTTCACATCACCTGACCTCGAAATTAGAATATTTTTCGGATTTAAATCACCGTGGGCAAACCCGGCAGCATCGATTGCGTGAAGCCCCGTACAAACTTGCGCCCCAATCTGAGATATCTCGCTGTCGCTTAACTTAAATTTTTGCCCGAGCTCGAAAAGAGTTACCCCATCAATGAGTTCGAGAATTATTCCAGGACCTTCTTCAAATGATTCATGTCCGAGAACTCGGACGCAGTGAGGTGAGTTCACTCGCCGCAAACTTTCGAACTCATTTTGAAGCCAAGAGACTGAATTCTCAGATTTGAGAATCTTCACTGCGACTTGTTCATTCTGAATTCCTGAAGAATTTGATCTCACGGCTTCGTAGACAGTGCTACTTAGTCCCTCTCCGAGACATCGCACGAAATGATATTCAGAATTTACTCTCTTCTTTGTCTTCAACACTGGCGCAACTCCGAAAATCGAACTCTATTTCAAGAATCGGTCCAGTTCTCGGACCTCACCAATTTGATATTCCAAATCGTCGATCCGCATTTTCACTGCCTTACGACAATTCTGCGCCAACGACTCAGATGAAAGCGCGACTTTTAACGAATGAAACTCACTACTTGTGCGCGCCACTTGCCGACAGAGACTTGTGAGTGCCCGAACTTTACGCTCATACTCCTCACCTGTAATTAAATTGCTCTGCATGCGAACTTTCGCTTCTGCAAAACAACCTGCGGGCACGCGCTTAAGCTTTAAATCTAGTTCACATTCTTGCGAGCGTGATTCTAGCGACGAACCAACGACCGCTGCGTGCTGTAAATCTCGTAGGCTTTGGCTTTCGAACAAAAATCTCAGTTGCGCATCAGTTGCCGACTTCGATGCGACAGCGTTAAAGGCCAACCATAAGCTAAAAATCATCATCATCGTGACATCTCCTCGATAAAACGACTCAAAAGAGGACCAAACAACACCATCATGAACGCAGGAAACTGCAAAAGAAGAAGCGGGAGCAACATCTTCAGCGGGAGCATGTCGATGTGAACTTTGATTTCCTCATCACATGCGACTTCTATTTCTCGCTGAAGCTCAATCAGTGCACTTTGAATCGATTGGCCACCAAGTCCGTGCGCTGCAAGCTCCAATAATGCTCGTCGATAAGGGCTCTCAACTTGTCTCGAGATCGAACGCCAATCTTGGGATTGATCCCACGCGATCAAGAATCTTCGAACTGTGCGCGCAAACTCGCGGTTTGCGTTCGATGACGAATCTTGAGCGAAGCGAACGATGCCAGAACGAATTGATTCACCGTTTGCGAGCGATGAGTGCATCTCAATTGCGAGCTGCAATGATGGAGCTAAACCTTCCATTTCAACTTCTTCCCGCCGCTGTGAATCCAAAACAATCCGCACGAAAATAATGTGAGCGAGATCAAAATGAGATGTTGGTGACGTGTGAATCCAAAATTTGAGACGACGAAGCAAACAACAGCAAGAAAGAGGCCACTCATCAAAATTGACTGCGCTCGCACCTGTTTTAGTGCTTGGCCGGACCTACGTCGGAAATTTTCTTCGATTTTTATGCGCTGACGCAAAGTTTGTAGTCGCGTGATTGCGGAATGCGGATTTTGATCCGCAAATCGCAGTTCTCGAACGATCATTGTGAGAAAAAGATCGTGCAAAACGGCTTTGTCTTGTTGCGTAAAAACCACAATGTCGAAGATCTCGCGCATTCGCTGCGCGTGAGACACGTGCATTTCACTGATCACTTCAGTGAACGATTGTCGAAATGACTTTCCCGATTTCATCTTGAGCAAAGTGAGATTCAGTGACTCACTAAATGCCTTGTAAACCGCTCTACGCCTAGTGAATCTGGCAATCTCAAAAAATAAAATGAGAGCGATCAGCGGCGCAAAACTTGCGAACCACACGACAAGAATCGTTGATGAATAGAAGTAGTTGATGATTATCAGCGCACAAAAGTAAGCGGTGCCAATTTTTGTCAGTACACTTTCACTCAATATGTTTTCACGATGTGCGCGCACAATGATTCGAACGGCGAACATGAGTGCGGACATCGTGATGATGAATGCAAACTGCAGCATTCTCACCTCCGAAGGACTAAAAAGAGCAAAAAAGGTGCTAAAGAATATTTTTTCTATTGACGATGATAGTCATGCGGTTAAACTTTTAAACAGGAACGCTTCTTGTTTAACAACAGCGATAACATCCTAGGAGGATATTCAGATGGCAAAAGCTAAGAAAAAAGCTGCTAAGAAAAAAGCAACTAAGAAAAAAGCGACTCGTCGTAAAGCTTCTAAAAAGCGCTAGTTCGCTTTTAGACTTTCGATAGAGTTAGAGAAATTTGACTCTAGGGAACCCTCGGCTGAATAATCCGAGGGTTTTTTTATGTCCGCAGATCTAGATCTGCTGAATCTCAACTTCGGACAAATAGTAAGGACTAGTTGATTGCACTTGCGGCCCGTTCGATGCGACCTCTAAAAGCTGCGGCCCAAACATTTGCTGGATATGGGAACTCATTGAAAGCGCCGGCAGTCGACCAACAATCTTTCCACCCTTTGATAAGAACGAAAGCTGTATTGGACTCGAATAGTCGCCCTGAGAGGTCAGGTCTCCGCCCACAACCATTACAGTTACGATCACGTCACCTGCATCTTTCAAAATTTCTTTAAACGTGCGATGGCCCGGATCGATCGCCAAGCTCGAGAACTCTAGTTTCACACTCGAATTGTATTGTCGAAAGCCGTTCGCTGTACTTTGAACTCCGTGACGAGCCTCATTTTTTAAGTCGCTGATCAAGCTGCGAATCGCTCCAGCTTTAATTAGCGAAACTGAATCACTTGAAGCTAACGTTCCTTCATAATCAAACGGAACCAATGCGCCTCGCTTTGAGTCGTTACGCAGATCACTCATGTTGAGCTTTTCACTAAAAAGTCGCTCGCCGAGCTTCCCGCTAAAAAGAGCAGTTCCTTCGCTGTAAGAATCTACGCGCAAAGATTCGCCGATCTTGTTCATAATCGTGTAATCAGGGGTCATTAGAACTTTGTGACGCCCTGGCTTGATCGTGACTTCATTTTCAAAAGCTTGAAGTAATTCGATTTGCCAATCTAGCCCTTCGGTCGAAAAACCTTCGGAACTACTTTCAAAATGAAAGCTATCGATAATATTGGCAGAACCCTTCAGTCGGAATTGAAAGTCGTTACCGAACTGGTCGTAACGAAGCTCTAGGTTGGCGCCAAGGTCATTTTGATAATGAATTCCGTTTCGCGTCGACGTCAGCTGGCCAGTCACGATGAAATTAGGAAGTTGATCTGCTAAAAGTTGAGTTTGGTGCCGAGCTGCTTTTAGCGCCTCAGATTTTAAATCGACAGTCTTGCAAATATTCCACTGCTTTTTTTCGTTCCCGCGCGGAACGGCCTCTGCTTTTGCAGCGACTTCTTTGTGTTCATCGCATTTTTTTAGCAAAGAGGCTTTGTCGACTGCCCCGACAATCGAAGCTGAAGAAACTTTGCCTTCAAAGAACTTTCTTGCTCCGGTTCGTGAAATATCTTTCGCACGAAAAGCGGTGATCTCTCCGCCGACGATTTTAACTTTGTGTTCCTGAGTTTCGAATTTTAAAAAATCATGCATGGTTAGCCTACCTGCATCTGATCAATGAGTATCATCGGACCGCCATCACCTACCCGAAGTGGCGCTTGCTCATCTTTGCCACAACCACCGAATGCACTTGAGTGAATCGTCAGGCTATTCGACACTTGCGAGATTTGATTTAAAGTTTCAAACACTGTTCCCGACACAACTGCTACTTTCACTGGCTCTGCAATTTTCCCGTCTCTAATCCAGTAAGATCTGCTTGGGGCAATCGTGAACGTGCTCAAGCCTGAACCGTGCGAATAGTCACTGATCATCAAGCCCTCTTTAACTGACGAGAGAACTTGCTCCGCAGATTCGCGTCCCGGCTCGATGTACGTGTTTGTCATTCGAACGATCGGTTCAAATTCAAAATTCATCGCTCGAGCGTTACCGGTCGGAAGCTCATTGAAGGCGTGAGCTGTTTCGAGAGAATGAAGCCGCCCCTGCAACAGGCCATCTTTAATGAGGTAGGTCTTTTGAGTGGCCACACCCTCATCATCAAAGGGACAATAGCCCGAATTGTCTATTTCCCCGCCGTGATCGACAATAGAAACACACTCGTTGGCCACCCGTTGACCAATCTTCCATTCGCTAATTGCTTTTTCATCTCCCAACATAAAATCAGCTTCAGACTTGTGGCCAAATGATTCGTGAGTGAAAACGCCGACAACTTCTGAATCCATGACTACCGGATATTTTCCGGCCTTAATTGAAGGGGCTCGCAGATGACGAAGACTTTCGATAAAATATTCTTTCGCCTCTTTGTGCAGTGACTGTAGGTCTTCAATTTTCGCAGTCCACTTACGAAATTTATCGCGGAAGAAAAACTCGCCGTCTCTCATGTTGGCTATATGAACTAAACCGTAGTCAGCGTAGTCATAAATAAAACTTCGGCCGCGATTCGATTTGAAGGCTCTCTTTTGATACCGATCTTTGTAAAAGATTTTGAATTCTTTGACTTCGGAAATGTTCTTTACAACGTCGAAATAAGATTCACAAAGTTCACGTTTTTTGGTTAACGGAATTGCGCGAGGATCTCGATCAGAAAACGATAATTTTTCTTCGTGAGTTTTAGGGACATGACTGAAAATTTCATTGCAAGTCCCGCTGATTGATCGCGACTGTTCGATAAGTTCTGCAAATCCGTTTTCGATCTGCGAAAGATCCGTCAGAGCTTTGTAAAACCATTTGCCATTATTGTAGACTCTTAGGAAAGCGCCATTTGATTCACTGGGCTTAAACTCTTCTAAGACTGCATTTTTATAACCAAGCTCAGTTCCGAACACTTCCTCCAGGCGAACATCTGCGTAAAAGCAATCAAGCTTCGAGAGGTCGAGCTCTTCGAGCCGCTTCTTAAAGTCAGGTGAGACTTCTGGTGTATTCATAATTTATCTATCCTTTCAGGACAGCTGAGATCTCAGCATTGCATTGAAGTTAATCTGAAGCGGCACGGATTTAAAGTGCGATCTTGCGCATCGCTTCTCAACAAACAGCCAGAACCGCAGAATCTAACTACAAAACTTTTGCCCTTGGGCCCAAGCTCTTATACACCTTTACTCTACTTAATTAGCTCGTATCTCGTGCTTCCGCACATTTGAGGTAAATTTATGAAATCACCAGTTCGTGTTGCAGTTACCGGCGCTGCCGGCCAAATCGGTTATGCCCTACTTTTTAGAATCGCAAGCGGAGCAATGCTCGGCCCAGATCAGCCCGTCCACCTTCAGCTTCTCGAAGTTCCTGATGAGAAAGCTCAAAAAGCTTTAAAAGGCGTGATGATGGAACTTGATGACTGCGCATTCCCGCTTCTTTCTGGAATGACTGCCACTAGTGATCCAAACGTTGCGTTCAAAGATACAGACATTGCATTGTTAGTTGGCGCACGACCTCGCGGTCCTGGAATGGAACGAAAAGATCTTCTCACAGCAAACGCAGCGATCTTCACTGTTCAAGGTGAAGCGATCGGGAAACATTCAAATCCAAACGTGAAAGTTCTTGTAGTTGGTAACCCATGCAACACAAACGCCTACATCGCGATGAAAACAGCGATGAAGTCTGGTCGAGTGAAAGCAAAGAACTTCACGGCGATGCTCCGCTTAGATCACAACCGTGCACTTGCACAGTTGTCGGCAAAAACTGGCAAGCCAGTTGCCTCATTTAAGAAACTCACTGTCTGGGGTAACCACTCACCAACAATGTATCCAGACTTCCGTTTCGCAACAGCAGATGGACAGGCTGTTACAAAGCTTGTCGGGTCAGGATCATCTGAAGGTGACACTTGGAACAAAGATGCCTTTATTCCGACTGTAGGTAAGCGCGGAGCTGCGATCATCGAAGCACGTGGCTCATCATCAGCAGCGTCGGCCGCGAACGCAGCCATCGATCACATGCACGATTGGTGGTTAGGTTCGGATGACTGGACTACGATGGGTGTTCCATCTGACGGATCATACGGAATTCCTGAAGGTGTGATTTACGGATTCCCGTGCACAGCAAAAAATGGTGAATACGAGATCGTAAAAGGTCTAGAGATCGATCCGTTTTCGAAAGAGCGCATGGCTTTGACATTAAAAGAACTCGAAGAAGAACGCGCTGGCGTTGCTAGCCTCCTTTAGAACCTAAAAAGAAAGATCAGATAGATGAACATTCATGAGTATCAAGCTAAAGAAATTCTTCGAAAGTATGGCGTAGCCACACTTAAGGGCCAGGTTGTCGAATCTCCCGATCAAGCAAAAGAAGCCGCCCGCATGCTCGGCGGAAGTGTTTGGGTGGTTAAAGCCCAAATTCACGCTGGCGGTCGCGGTAAAGGCGGCGGAGTAAAACTTGCGAAGTCGTTAGACGAAGTCGCAACACTTACAAAACAGATTCTTGGAATGACACTTGTCACTCACCAGACTGGGCCAGAAGGCAAAGTGGTGAACAAAGTTTTCATCGAGCAAGGTTGCAATATTAAAAAAGAGTATTACGTAGCCGCGTTGCTTGATCGCAACACTGGTCGCGTAACTGTGATGGCATCTCGCGAAGGCGGAATGGATATCGAAGAAGTTGCTGAGAAGCATCCTGAAAAGATTTTCACAGTCACAGTTGATCCGGCTGTTGGTCTTCAACCCTTCCAGGCTCGTCAATTAGCATTTAAACTTGGAATGGAAGATAAAGTTGCAGCAAAGGCCGCAAAGTTTATGCTCGGCTTATACAAAGCCTACATCGCAACTGACTGTGCGATCGCTGAGATCAATCCTCTTGTTGAAACCGCTGAAGGTGATGTGATTTGCCTTGATGCAAAGATGAACTTCGATTCGAACGCTCTCTTCCGTCATCCCGATGTACAAGAGCTTCGCGATTTATCTGAAGAAGAAGCATCAGAGATCGAAGCATCAAAGTTCGATCTTGCGTTCATTAAGCTTGATGGCAACATCGGCTGCTTAGTCAACGGCGCTGGTCTTGCGATGTCGACAATGGACATCATCAAGATTCACGGCGGAAGCCCTGCGAACTTCTTAGATGTTGGCGGTGGCGCTAACAAAGAAAAAGTAACGGCCGCATTTAAAATCATTCTGAAAGATCCAAACGTAAAAGGTATTTTTGTAAATATCTTCGGCGGAATCATGAAGTGCGACATCATCGCTGAAGGCGTGATTGCGGCTTCAAAAGAAGTTGGATTAAAAGTTCCACTCGTTGTTCGCCTCGAGGGAACTAACGTTGAGTTGGGTAAAAAGATTTTGGCAGACAGTGGTTTGAACATCACTCCAGCAAACGATTTAACTGATGGCGCAAATAAAATCGTAGCCGCAGTGAAAGGTCAGTAGTCATGGCAATCATGGTAGATCGAAATACAAAAGTAATTTGTCAGGGCTTCACCGGATCACAAGGAACGTTTCACTCTGAGCAAGCAATTGCTTACGGAACAAAAATGGTCGGCGGAGTCACGCCAGGTAAAGGCGGCCAGACTCACTTGAATTTGCCAGTGTTCAACACTGTTCTCGAAGCAAAAGAACGCACAGGCTGTAATGCATCAGTCATTTACGTTCCGCCCCCGTTCGCAGCTGACTCAATCATGGAAGCTGTTGATGCAGAGTTAGATTTAGTAGTTTGTATCACTGAAGGTATCCCGGTTTTAGACATGGTTGCAGTGAAGCGTTACATGCAAGGTAAGAAGACTCGTTTAGTGGGTCCGAACTGCCCTGGCGTTATTACTCCCGGCCAATGTAAAATCGGAATTATGCCTGGTCACATTCATAAGCCAGGTCGCATCGGTGTCGTTTCTCGCTCGGGCACTTTGACTTACGAAGCTGTTTTCCAACTGACGCAAGTTGGTCTTGGTCAATCATCGTGCGTAGGTATCGGTGGTGACCCGGTCAACGGAACTAACTTCATCGACGTACTTGAGCTCTTTAACAAAGATCCAGACACAGATGCAGTGATCATGATCGGTGAAATTGGTGGAATGGCAGAAATCGAAGCTGCTGAGTACATCAAGCGCGAATTCAAAAAACCAGTCACTGGCTTTATCGCAGGCGCAACAGCACCAAAAGGTAAACGCATGGGACACGCTGGTGCGATCATCAGCGGCGGTAACGACACAGCAGAAGCAAAGTTCGAAGCAATGAAAGCTGCGGGCTGCGCGATTTCACGAAGCCCTGCCGACATGGGCCGAACTTTACTAGCTCAACTTAAATAAGATACTAAACAGGAGATGACTATGGCTCAGGAAATGACTTTTTCAATTATTAAACCAAACGCAGTTAAGAAAAATGCGATTGGTCCGATCATCGCGAAGTTCGAACAAAATGGTTTGAAGATTGCGGCGGCGAAACTTGTAAAACTTGATCGCGCAAAGTGCGAGGAGTTCTACGCTGAACACAAAGCTCGTCCGTTCTTCGGCGAACTTGTGGACTTCATGACTTCAGGTCCAGTAATGCTTATGTGCTTGTCTGGCGAGAACGCAGTTATGCGTAACCGCGAGATCATGGGCGCAACTGATCCTGCTAAAGCTGCTCCGGGAACAATTCGCAAAGAATTCGGCGACAGCATGGGCGAAAACGCAGCTCACGGTTCAGATTCTCCAGAATCTGCTAAACGCGAACTTGCTCTTTTCTTCGCGCAAAACGAATTCGTTAATAAGTAATGTTCAAAGTTGGCGATCGATTTGTCATGCCTATCGATCGCTTATCTGTCGGCGGCCGCGGTGTCGGCCGCAAAGACGGAATCGTCGTATTTGTCGATCTCGTTGCACCCCTTGACACTGTCGAAGTCGAAATCACCCTCGTAAAAAAGAATTTGGCCGAAGCAAAGCTCGTTCGCGTGATCGAGCCGAGCCCACATCGCATCGAACCTCCTTGTCTTCATTTTAAGGAAGGCTGCGGCGGATGCAGCTGGCAACACATCAATTACGATGGGCAGTTGTTGGCTAAAAAAGAGTTGGTGTCAGAGGCACTACGTAAATTTTCGGGATTTAAAGATTTCGCGCTCGCCGACACTGTTCCAAGTCCACTCGAGTTTCGCTACCGAAATAGAATTCAGGTTCACGTTGATAGCACCACTGATAAAAATGGAAATGGGTCACGTAAAGTTGGATTTCACGCGCGCGGAAGTCACCGCATTGTCGATATTAAAGACTGCTTAATAACTGAAGAACCGCTTGTAAAAAAGATCGCTGAGATTCGTGACGGTAAAGTTCAGGGCGACCGCATTCAAATCTACCGAAATCAGCAAAACGAAGTGCTCGTTGAGAGCGCCGATGAGCAGTCTAGTCTAGCCTTCTCGCAGGTGAATAGTTCACAAAATACCAAGTTAATTCATGCAGTTCTCGATCAGGCAAAAAAATCGAGTTCGCCATCAGTCGTGCTTGATCTCTATTCCGGAAGCGGCAACTTTACTTTCCCGCTTTCTGCCCTGTTTCCGCAGGCGAAAGTAGTCGGAGTTGAGCTTAATTCTCCTGCGGTTCAGCGCGGAAATGAGCTCGCAAAACAGCAAGGTAAAAACGTTCGCTTTGAGCGAGCAAAGGTCGAAGAGTTTTTAAAGAAATGGGCTCCGCCGAAAGGTCAGTACCTAATCTTAATTGATCCGCCTCGGACCGGTTGCGACCCTTCAGCGATTAAGATTTTAAAAGATTTAAGACCAACGCAATTGATCTATGTCAGCTGTCATCCGGTTACTCTCGCGCGCGATCTAAAACCATTTGCTGAAGGCGGATGGAAATTAGATTTTGCTCAGCCGTTTGATATGTTTCCTCAAACAGACCATGTCGAAACTTTGGTGAGCTTAAGCCCACCTCTCTAATCACTTTTTCGTCAGGCGAAGAATCGTTTGAAAGAGTGTGCTGCGATCGACTGGCTTGGTAACGTGCTCATTGCAACCAGCAGCAAGTGATTTATCGATTTCTTCTTTGAATGCATGAGCAGTTAAAGCAATAATCGGCGTCGTAAATCCAGAAGCACGAAGTCTTCGAGTTGCTTCTAACCCGTCCATCATCGGCATCTGTACATCCATCAAGACAATATCAAACTTCTTTTGGTCGCATATTTCGAGTGCCTCAACTCCGTTGCGGGCCACTGAGACTTCGGCTTTTGCATTATCCAGATAGAGCTTCATCAGAGCTTCGTTATCAGGCGAATCTTCAACCAAAAGTATTTTCACTCCCGTTAGAGATCCGTTGAACTTGTTTCTACCAAATCTCTGAGCTGATCTTGAAGTCGCCTCTGAAACAAAAATGCCATCTGACAAATCTCCAACTTCAAATGAGAATTGAAAGACAGATCCTTTCGAAGACGAATCAACAACCTCGAGTCGCCCGCCAAGTGCCGCTGTGATTTCGCGTGAAAGCGCAAGCCCTAGGCCTGTGCCGCCATATTTTCTTGTCACTGAAGAGTCTGCTTGTTGGAAAGGCTCAAAAATAACTTCGCGTTTTTCAGGAGCAACACCCACGCCACTGTCTTTGACTTGAACTACAAATAGTTTTTGAGCATCGGAACGATAATCTAAGATGACTTCAACTGATCCGGTCGCAGTGAACTTAAGTGCATTGCCAATAAGGTTAATCAGTACTTGCCGAATACGGTGAGGATCTGAATTTACAATTTGAGGTACAGCATTTTGAAAGCGAAGCTTAAGTTCAATCTGTTTGCGGTCTGCAAGCGGTCTGAAGGACTGTAGCACCTCAGTGATCAACTCGGTCACCGAGAATGCAATCTTCTCGACATTCACCTGACCGGCTTCAAATTTAGAAAGATCAAGAATGTCGTCGATGAGGTGAAGAAGGTGATCGCCATTACTTCGAATTCTTTTAATGAACTCTGCCCGATTCTTTTCGTTTGCCTCTTCGCCAGCTAGAAGCTCTGTGAAACCCATGATTGCAGTCATTGGCGTACGAATTTCGTGACTCATGTTTGCAAGAAACTGTGATTTCGAAGCATTTGCAGTTTCTGCATCTTGCTTGGCAATAAGTAGCTGACGAGCAGTTTCCTGCAGCACTTTCTTTTGTCGATACAGCTCAACAAACACCGCGACTTTACTACGTAAAATATGCGGATCAACCGGCTTCACCAAAAAGTCGACCGCTCCACTTTCGTAACCTCGAAACACGCGATCGCGATTCCATGCTCCGGCCGTTAAAAAGATAATTGGAATCTGTCTTGTTCTTTCACTTCCACGCATTAGCTCGGCAAGTTCGAAGCCATCCATTCCCGGCATTTGCACATCGAGAAGTGCAACAGCAAAGTCGGTTGAGAGCATGTGTTCTAGGGCCTCTGTACCGGAAATAGCTTTGTGAAGTTGTATGTGCTGAGGTCGAAGCAAGGCCTCGAGCGCAACTAAGTTTTCTGGCAAGTCATCAACTGCGAGAACCTTAACGAGATCTTTCGATTTTTTCTGAGATGTTGTTTCTTTTTGTTCAACCACTGAAAGACCTTCCTAAAACCGCGCTTATCTGGCCAGGTGACATTTTATAGTCAGGTTTAAATAGACTCAAAGCGGACTGCGGCATCTCTTCAAACCCAGCGCTTGATGGATCCTGAACAATTGTTACGCCCTTGTGATCGTGAATTTTTTTGAGGCCTTGTGACCCATCCGCATTCGCTCCAGATAGCAAAATTCCGATGATGTTAGAGCGGTAAACGTCGGCAGCACTCTCGAACAAAATATCAATAGAGGGACGTGAATAAGATTTCGGCTCTTCGTTACTTAATGCAAGCGTGAAATTAGGCTCAACACTTAAGTGGTAGTTTGGAGGAGCTACATAGACCATGCCGGGTTCAATTGGTTCAGTTGATTCAGCTTCTTTAACCTTGAGTTTCGTCGTAACTGATAACACTTCTGAAAGCATACTTTTTGATGTTGGCGAAATGTGAAGGACCACAATTACCGGTGTATTAAAATCTGTTGGAAGAGCTGATAAAATAGTCGTGAGCGGATCGATCGATCCAGCCGACCCTCCGATGACAACTACCTTTCTTTTTGTTCTCCCCATCGACTTCACAAATTAAACCTTTTGATAAATTTTGTCTTCAGAGACAGCGATTCTGAAATCATTTGCGTGCTTCATGAAGCGAAGTGATTCTTTGCTTCCAAGTCCTAAAAATCCTCCGCGCACAAGCGAGCGCGAGAACAATCCAATTGAGCGATCTTGTAGCTCACGGTCGAAGTAAATCAGCAAATTACGACAAGAGACCATATGTACTTCGGCGAAAACTTCGTCAGTCGCCAAGCTGTGATCTGAAAATACGATATTTTTTGAGAGACTCGGCGACATTCGCATGTGGTCGCCACTGCCGACTACGTAATCTGAAAACGATCTTAGGCCCCCAGCAGCTCGATAGTTCAGAGTTCCTTTTTGAATGACATCTGAAGAGTAGATTCCTTGTTTTGCATGCTCGAGCCGCTGCACGTTTATATCAGTAGCGTAAAGAATAGTTTTATGAAGAAGATTTTCTTCATACAGAAGTATCGCTAACGAATATACCTCTTCGCCCGTGCTGCATCCGGCGATCCAAATTTTGAGTGACGGAAACGTTTTAAGAAATGGTAAAACTTGTTCACGAACAGACTTAAAATAAGTCGGATCTCGAAATATTTCAGTCGTTGGCACCGTCATATAATCGAGCAAGTTTGCAAGAAACTGTTTTTCGTGAATTACTTTTTCTTGTAAGTGAGAAATTGATTTCAAGCCAAGTCGTTCAACTGCAAAGAGCAGTCTTCGCTTTACCGAACTTCGCGAATAGTTTCTGAAGTCGTATTTATATTTATGATAAATCGCTTGAATCAAAAGCTCCATCTCAATGTCCACATCAGTGACATTGTCCGACTGGGACCCGATTTCAGGAGATGGAGGAGTCTTCGACACTAAATGCTTCTCCTCGGCATCCAAATGCGAATGAGCGAAAGCAGTTTGTCGGTATCAATGGGTTTAGCGAGATAGTCATTCGCACCCGCTTCTAAACACTGAAGTTGATCGTCTTTCATTGCTTTGGCGGTGACTGCAATGATCGGAAGATTTTTGAATCTTCCATCGGCGCGAATTTTTCGCATTGCTTCGAAGCCATCCATTTCAGGCATCATGATATCCATTAAAACAATATCGATCGATTTATTTGTTAAAACTTTTTCAACTGCTTCGCGTCCGTTTCTTGCGATTTCGACTTTTGCGCCCTTCGGTTCAAGTAACCCTGTCATTGCAAAGACGTTTCGAACGTCGTCGTCGACAACAAGAATAGTTCTTTCGCTGAGTGTTTTATCGCGACTTCGAAGATCACGAAGAATTTTTTGACGATCGGCCGACATCGTTGATTCAACTCTATGTAAGAAAAGTGTCACTTCATTAAGTAGACGCTCAGGAGACCGAGCACCTTTTATAATAATACTGTCAGAGAACCTTCTAAGCTTTTGCTCCTCGGCTGCAGTAATGTCTTTTCCTGTATAAACGATGACCGGTGGGTAAGAATACTTTGAGTCGACTTCAGCTAGTCTTTCTAAAAGCTCGAAGCCGCCGAAGTCAGGAAGAGACAAGTCGAGAATCATGCAATCAAATGTGTGCTCAGCGAGTTGGGCCAACGCATCGGCCGCAGATTTAACTGCGGTTACTTTCACGTCGTCGTCACCCACAAGCGCGATCAGCGCTTTTTGTTGATTGAGATCATCTTCGACTACTAATACACGTTTAACTTTTTGACTGAGTCTTTCTTCGATTTTTGAAAATGCAGAGATGAGTTCTTCACGCTTAACGGGTTTTAGCATGTAGCCAACAGCACCAAGCTGGTAGGCAGTTTTCGAAAAGTCCTCAGACGAAATTACATGAACGGGAATGTGACGAGTCTTGGGATCATTCTTTAGTAAATCAAGAACAGTCAGACCTGAGTGATCCGGCAAACGAACATCAAGCAGCACTGCTCCAGGCGAGTACTCTTTAGCAAGGGTAACGCCCTCTTCGGCCGTCGTCGCTACGATCGCACTAAACTTCATGTCTTTAGCGAGAGTGTAAAGGTTGCGCGCAAAAGTTGGGTCATCTTCAACGATGAGAACCAAGCGACTTGGGTTTTCAATCTTTCCGCGATCATCGCGGAATCCAAGGTCAATTTGTTCCGTCACCCTTCTTGGCTCCGAAGTTTTGTTGCGAAGAGCCTTTGTTTCAGACTCAGTTGGCTGTATGGCAATCGGCTCACGAACTTTAGCAATGGTCGGCTTCTCAAATTCAAGAGGAAGTCGAAGCATAAATGTACTGCCGTTTCCGGGACTACTCGTGACTTCGATTTTTCCGCCTAATAACTTTGATAGTTCTCGAGAAATTGAGAGTCCAAGGCCTGTTCCACCGAACTTGCGGTTCGTCGTTCCATCGGCTTGTCTGAACGCTTCGAAGATAATTTGCTGTTGCTCAGGTAAAATTCCGATTCCGGTATCGATGACTTTAAAGCACATCTCGCGACCCTCAGATTCGATCTCGAGAGTGACGGAGCCTTTAGATGTGAACTTAAGTGCGTTTGAAAGTAGGTTTTTAAGCACCTGATCTAATCTCTGTCGATCCGTGATCAATTCTGCAGGAGTGCCAGGCTTAATTTTAATTTCGAACTGAAGATCTTTCTTTTGTGCCAGTGGCCCAAACAGCTTCTCCATCGAATCTACTACACGAGAAACGTTAACGTGGTCCGCGTGAATTTCTAAATGACCCGCTTCTACTTTCGATAAATCTAAAACGTCATTGATAAGATGAAGTAGATCATTGCCCGCTGAATAGATCGTTTCGGCAAAATCAACTTGCTCTTGAGTTAAGTTAGCATCGGCATTGTCTGCCAAAAGTCTTGCAAGAATGAGTGAACTATTAAGTGGTGTCCGCAATTCGTGAGACATGTTCGCTAGGAACTCGGACTTATACTGACTCGCTCGCTCAAGCTCCTG
The DNA here is from genome assembly GCA_964543475.1 of uncultured Bdellovibrionales bacterium. Taxonomy (GTDB): domain Bacteria; phylum Bdellovibrionota; class Bdellovibrionia; order Bdellovibrionales; family JAMPXM01; genus JAYSYM01. The sequence continues at coordinate 19,501 of CAZIYJ010000001.1, forward strand.
CGCTTTCTCTTGCAAATGCCGCTGAACATTGAATAAATCATTGTTGCGATCTTCGAGAACATCTTTTTGTCGTTCAAGCTGTTCTGCCTGTTCTTCGAGTTGCTGATTGGTCTGTTCTAATTCAGCTTGCTGGCTTTCAAGTTTCGTTTGCGACGACTTAACCATCAGAACTTGTTGTTCAAGCTCTTCGTTTACAACACGTAACTCTTCTTGCTGAGCCTGAAGTTCTTCACTTTGCTGTTGGGCTTGCTCGAGAAGCTCACGCAGTCGAACTTTGTATTGCGCAGAACGAATTGCTGTACCGAGAGGCTCAGCCACCCTTTCGATAAAATCTCTGATGGCCGAGTGTGGCTCGCCAGTGAAGGCCAGTTCACCCACTCCCTTAAGCTCATTGTCAGCGGTCACCGGAAATATATAAGTGTGATTTGGTTTTGAAGATGTCAGCGCAGATGAAATACGAAGATCGCGCTGGTCGACTCCAGCGACATGCTTGATCTTCTTTAATTCGGCAACTTCGCCAACCAGCCCTTCCCCTATCGTCACGGTTTTCGGGACAGAGCCAGTATCATCAGAAAACTGATATCCTCCGGCGAGTGTCAGCTTTTTACTTTCGCCGTTTGTGACGTAAATGACTCCCACCGAAGCACCGAGGTGAGTCGCGGCCTCTCGAAGACCTCGAGATACGACTTCTTCAACCAGAAGTTCGCCATTGGTGGCCAAAATTGTTTTTCTCAACCCATCACGAATCCAGGTTTCACGCTCAACGTTCAATCGAGCCCGGACCGTTTGCGAAACGACGTACGCAACTACCCAAAGTGTAACAATCGAATAGGCTCGATTAAGCTCGGCGGTCAGAAGTGTGACGTCACTGTTCGGTGAGAGTAAATAGCCCGCAATACTGGCTACTGACGAGATGAATGCAACTTCATATGAAAATGTGAGCCTAGACGAGTAAACGGCTAGGACCACCGGAATGAAGAAAAAGATAAATTCTGCACGACCTATTGGCGTCACGATGTCGACGGCAAGAACAAGGGATAAACTAAGGAAGACTAAAACGTAGAGCCATGCCTGGGTTTTCTTATGCATCTCAAATCCTCGCAAGCAGTGGAATTAACATAGGAAACGCAATGCAGAAACTATCTTTTTAGACAGTGAATAGAAGTAAACATTTGTTGGCGATATGGCCACTGAGCTGGCGAAAAGTCGCGACTAGATTATCTCATCGAGTCAGACTCGGAAGGTGAACTAAGGCCTTAATTCTGTTAGCCTTTTTCTATGTTTCGCAACTTGATTCTCTGTCTACTACTGTGTGCCTGCGCTTCTTCCCAAAACAAACAGGAAGCGTCTTTACATTTAGAGATGGGAACCTCGTTTTTGCAGAGCGGTCGGTACCCAGAAGCGCTCCGGGAATTACTGCTTGCTGAAAAATCCGATCCTACTAGCCCGATCGTTCAAAATAATTTGGGCCTTGTTTATTTCATTCGCGAGAAAAGTGAAATCGCTCAGCAACATTTACAGCGTGCCGTCGATCTTCGAAGTGAATACACAGAAGCGCGCAATAATTTATCGCGCGTTCTGATTGAACTCGGTCAATATGATAAAGCGATTTCAGAATTAAAAATAGTTCTTAAAGATCTTACTTACACTGATACGTCAAAAGCGTTTACGAACATGGGTCTTGCTTACTTCAGACGCGGGCAATACGGCGAAGCAAAAAAATATTTATCGCAGGCACTGAAAACTAATCGTGAGAACTGTCTCGCCTACACACTTTTTGGCCGCTCGCAAATGGAGCTTGGTGATACAAAAGCTGCTGCGACCTCTCTCGACTCGGCGGTTATACTTTGTCAGCCGGTTGAGTTTGATGAGCCACACTACTTTGCCGGACTTGCTTACAACAAACTGGGGCAGCGAGAAAAAGCAATTGCTCGTCTCGAAGAAGTTGTAAAGCTGTATCCCGCAGGAAGATATAATCGTAAAGCGCAAGAAATGTTGAATTCGATCAGCAAGCAGGTCCAAAGATGAAAAACACCGGACAGATTTTAAAAGAAGCTCGTGAGAAAAAAGGAATTTCGATTGCCGAAGTTTCTCTAGCAACAAAAATTAACAGTCGAATTCTTACGGCTATGGAGCAAGGGAATTTAACTAAACTTCCGCCAAAGACTTTTCTTCGGGGATTCGTTCATTCGTACGCACAGTTTCTTGGGCTTGATCCAGATGTCGTACTTAAAACTTTTCAAGAGGAGATGGGGCCCACAAAGCCACCAGCAGATAGCCCCGAAGCTTCACTCGCCGCTTCTGCTCCTACCGCCGAGAGAGCTGCACCGTCGTCTATGTCGAGAGCGACAAATAGTAGTTTTGCAAAACTCGGTGTGGTTGTTGGAATTATTGTATTAGTCATCGTGATCATTTTGCTTAAGAACAAAATGGACAGTTACGAAAGTGAAAGTGTTCAGGTACCGGTTGAAACTGTTGTAGCAACTGCGACTCCTGAGGCAACGCCGCCGACTGAATCTGAAGAAAATTCGTCTGCGGCATTATCTGCGGCACTATCAGCTTCGCCAACTCCGTCGGCAACTGTAGCTCCCGCAGCGACTGCGACACCTAGGCCGACTGTTGTGGCGACGCCCACTTCAACACCACTTCCAAAGCCAGTACTTACGCCCGCTCCGGCAATAACTCCGTCAGCCACTCAACCACCTAAACCTTCGCCAACTCCAGCGGCAGCGGCTACCCCAGCTTCAACTGCGACACCTGCGCCAGTTGGAAGAGTACAAGATGTGACAATTGAAGCGCTTGATGATGTGCAAATCACCGCAGTGATTGATGGTGAAACTCGGTCGATCAATTTAGCTGCAGATCAAGTTCATACGATAAAAGCAAAACGCAAAGTTTCGCTTCAACTAAGTGATGGTGGTGCTGTGAGCATCATCGTGAATGGCATTGATCGCGGCGTACCAGGAGACCTTGGTAAGCCAAAGAAAGTTGATATTCCGTGAAATTGAAATGGGGCTTTAGCGAGGTTTGGTCGCTGAGCCTTGTCGTGAAGATCGTCCTTGCGATCTTCATTCCTCTTTCTCTCGACGAATCTTACTACTGGGTTTGGGGGCAAAATCCTCAGCTCAGTTATTACGATCACCCTCCAATGGTCGGATGGCTTTTCTTTTTGGGAAGAGCGTTCGAGTTTATGGGCGGAGCAAGTGCGCGCATTCCGGGTGTTCTCATCGGGCACTGCACAATTCTTATCTGGAATGAAATTCTAAAACCCTATTTTAATGACAAGCAACGAGCGCTCTTTGCACTTCTGATAATCGCTTCACCTCTCGTCGGAATCGGAAGTCTCATTCAGACTCCTGACGTTTCGTTTGTTTTCTTCTGGTCGCTGTCGATCTTCGCGTTGATTCACGCACTCAAAACTAAAAGTTTAAAGTGGTATCTTCTGCTCGGAGCAAGCCTCGGTTTAGGATTTTGTTCAAAGTATCCGATCGTACTTTTTATCCCGACTCTTTTTTTGTACCTTGCGTTCGAAAAGAAATTTCGTGAAGTGAACTGGCTCTATGCATTTTTCGCTGTCATCACAGGTTTAATCTTCTGTTCTCCAGTTTTAATTTGGAACGCGCAAAATGACTGGATCTCTTTTAAGTTTCAACTGAGCCATGGGCTGGTGTCGCAAAAATGGAATCCACTTTGGCCGGTAAAATATTTAGCTGAACAGTTTGCATTTATATTTCCCGCAATTGTTATCTACTTTGTCGTGAGTATTCGACAAAAATTAGTGCCTCAGAATCTGCGCATACTTCTCTATTTTGCAATTTTCCCGATCGCGTTTTTTCTTTACAGCGCTTTTAAAGCCCGCGTCGAGCCCAACTGGCCGATCGCTGCTTACCCTTCGATAATGGCTGTTGCATTTTTCACGATGCAAAAATCTGCATGGGCTAAACGGACTATCGCCATCTGGTTGATTCTGTTTTCTATCGTTATTGTTGAGACCTTTCTCCCCTTCATTCCAATTCCTCCTGCAAAGAAGAAAACGAACGAGTTTAAAAAATATGACGCATTTATTTCTCAGGCTCGCGAGCTTGAGCCCCTCTATGCAAACTCCTACCAGCTAGCCTCTTCGATGTCGTATAGGTTGAAACGGCAGATTCCTAAGCTGCAGGGCATGAGCCGAAAAGATTTCTATGATTTCTTTCCACCCGCACATGCAAATAGTGATAGGTTTTTTGTATTGATCGAGGGCGATACCCCACTTCCGGAGTGGGCGCTGTATGAAGGCTACGAAATTGTTACTACATTGAAAGTTGATGGTGATGTTACGGGTCGCCTCAAGATTATCGAAGTGAGAAAACGTGCGAAAGCTCCTGATTCTTAGTGCCTTTGTTCTTTTGTTTTTCGTCTACGAACTGTGGATCAGTCAGTATCACTTCTCTATTATTTCTGACGAACTCGAACCGGAAAATGCGCCAGGCTTTTACGATTATCGCGGAATCACACACGCACATACTAACCTCGGTCTCGGAAGTTCCTCACCAGCTGAAGTGATTCAAGCAGCCCAAGAAGCGGGTTTAGATTTTCTATTTCTAACTGATTTAAATAATTTCGAAGGATCACGCGACTTTGCTGGGTATCACCAGAAAACTCTCGTGTTTGTCGCTCCCCAGTATAGTTATCTTGATGCTCGGTTAATTCACTACGACTCTTTGAATCCGAGTTCGATTGGTTCACTAGGAGAAGTGCAAATTGCTTTGACCGATTTGCTCTCGCAATCAGGAAACGATGCAAAGAAAGACTTAATTGTTTTAGCTCATCCTTTTAAGGTTGGTTACTCATGGTCAGGAGCGTATCCGTCTGGCCTTGATGGTATTGAAGTAATTAATTTGAAAAGCGTTTATCAGCGAGCGTGGATAAAATATAAACCTTCGTTTATCTGGTCGGTTTTAATTTATCCGTTTAACTCTCAACTCGCCTTTGTTCGTTTGTACACCGAGCCTCGCGATGAGATTCAGCTCTGGAACAAACTCAACCAATCGCAAAAAGTTTTAGGTTTTAGCGGCTCAGAAGCAACCGCTCGCACCGGATCGATTGGCGATTTCTATTTTAAATTTCCTTCGTATCAAACTTCCTTTAGCCTTGTGACGAATCACGTTTTGCTTCGCTCAGAACTCACTGGAGACAAAACGAAAGATCAGCAGAAAATTATGGAGGCACTGAGCGAAGGTCAATTCTACATGGCGCTTGATCTCCTCGGAAATCCGAAGGGATTTTCGTTTTCGCTAATTGACGAAGAGAAAACTCACACGATGGGCGCTGAAGTTACATGGCGAAAAGGCATGAAGCTTGCGGTGCGATTACCTCGCGTTCCGAAAGTGCCCTACGAAATTCAGTTCATTAAAGATGGCGAACACGTCATGTCGTCGAGCTCAAAAGAAAGTGAATACGAAGTGCATGGGCCGGGAGTTTATCGCGTCGTCGTTCGCGTGATCCCGACACTTCCTTTGCCCGATGGTAAACGCTGGATTTCTTGGATCTACTCCAACCCCATCTACATAAACTAACCCCGGGGGTAGCTGCTACCAGAGTGTAGCAATGGTGCGTCAGTCCGGGATTGGATCCGAATTTCGAACGGTGACGGTTGCGGGAGCAAAGCACGTTGTTTGGCAGGCTAGGCGCTCGTTTGCAGGTAGGCCTCGGTCGTCGGCCATTTCTTGTTCAATTTCGTTTCGAGGTTCTAAATTTTCGGCACCTTTATCGAATCTAATCAGACATGTTCCGCATGTACCCATTCCTTCGCACGTATGAGAGATCGGAATGCGGTGTTTTAAAGCAAGCTCAAGGAAAGTAGCTTCAGGTCGAACTTCGACTGCTTTCTCCTCGGGCAGGTAATGAATTAACTTACTGTCTGATATAGCTTTAGGCATTTCGTTGAATTGTAGCAGTTTATTGAGTATCAGTAATTAACTTAACTTAAGGGTCATCATGCGTAGCTTCATTGCATTCGACTTAGAGACAACAGGGACAGTGGCAGGCGTTGATCAAATCGCCGAAATCGGTGCCATTCGTTTTGTCGACGGAGTTCCTGAATCAATTTTCGCAACTTTGATCAATCCAGGTATTCCAATGCCGGAGGGTGCATCTCGGGTTAACGGGATCACTAACGATATGTTAGTTGGTCAGCCAAAAATCACTGATGTTCTAGACCCTTTTGCTGAATTTTGCGGTGACGACGTGATCGTTGCCCACAACGCACCTTTTGATTTCGCGTTCTTAGCATCTGATATTCGTAAATTTGAAACTTTCGCGCCACGCGGAATCGTTCTCGATACTTGCAACATGGCTCGCAAAGTTTATCCGGGCCTTGCGAATTATAAATTGGGAACTTTGGTTCAACACTTATCCATCACTGGCACTGGCAATTTTCACAGAGCTGAAGCCGATGCTTCTTACTGCGGATTTTTATTTGCGCGAATGATTGAGCGCTTAAGCGCCGGCGGTCAGGTGCCTGCAATGGAAGTTTTGATTGGATTGACCGGCAAAACAGAATGTCGTTTCCCACAAATCGAGCGCCAACCAAAACAACTCGGCATGCTCGACGGAATGCTTTAAGCGGTATTTACCAAGCACTTGTTTCGCGCCAGCGCGAAAAATCTAATTCCTAATTACAAATTTTCTGTTTTGCGGCTGCCTGGTCTTTTGCAGAAGAGCTCATGTAGAGATCTATGATTTCGTTTCCAGGGTCGGTTGTATCTGCGCAAACTGCTGAGATGTTAGAGATAGTCCCGTCGTCAAAATCAACGCTGAGTGAAGTTGTTTGGTCAGTTCCTGGAAAATCGAGCTCGAGATTTTGAGCTGCAACATCTCCTTCTAAAAATACATCCATCTTTACGCGCCAACCGCTTGCAGTATGCTTCACGCGAACAGATTTTGGACAAGATGACATCGATTTACCATTCTCATAGTAACAAGTTCCCATGCTGCGCATAGCTTGTCCGTTCGGATAGTACGGAGTACCCATACTCCGCATCGTTTGCCCGTTTGGATAGTAAGGTGTACCCATGCTTCGCATTGATTGGCCGTTTGGATAATACGGAGTTCCCATGCTCCGCGAAGTTTGGCCATTCGGGTAATAGGGAGTTCCCATGCTCATAACGGTTCGGCCGTTTGGATAATACGGAGTGCCCATACTGGTTTTATATTGGCCATTGCACCATTGATCGGCGCCATACGAAAAACTCGCCGTCGCTGAAATAAACAGAATTGATAGAATAAGCTTCATAAATTCCTCCGCACTTTTCATACTCCAAGAACCATACCAAATTATTTAGGGCAAAATGATACTGGACCATACGCTCTGCACTGCGTGATTAAACACGAATTTCCGCGCTGGCGCGGAAAAACTCTAGATTAATTCCGCGCTGCGCGGAACTCCTCTCAAGCACTTTCGCGCTGGCGCGAAAAATCTGGTCGGAACATCGAAACTTACAGGTTTTTTCTGAAGAGGGCGCCGGATCCACTATCGAATTTGATGTGCAGAAATCCTTCGGCCTCAGCGATTTTTTCAAACTCGAAGGCTTCGTGCATATGCAATGACGTTCGGTTTACTCCGTCGACCAGCGAATGTACGACTTTAACACCGAGCTGCCGAAGTACTTCCTCACGTTTCTTTGCCAAAAACTTTGCGACCCCTTGGCGGCGGAAATTGCGATTGACGAGTATTCCCATCGCATACCAACCTTCGGGTGCTTCATAAATTATCTTTTCGCGAGGCAGACCTTCGCTGTGAAAGAATCGAGTGTAGGCGATAGCTATTGAATTCAGTTCGGCGACGTAAAGCAGATAGTTCGAGGCGGCTTTAAGCGTTAGAAGTTCTTTTTCAGTTTTGCTAATGATGTCTGCCAGTGGCCGCTCGGGATGGCGCTGAACCATCAGATCAACAATCGCGTCGCGATCTGATTCTTGCGCAAGTCTGAATTTTAATTGGCTAGAAAGATCACTGCTTTTAACTTCTGGCTGAAAAGGTTCATCAACTCTGATCATAACTAAAAATTGGCTTTGTGGGCGATGGGCATGCGGCGGCCGCGGCCGAAGGCGTGCGCACTGATGCGCAAAATTGGTGGAGACTGCCAGCGTTTAAATTCGTTGCGAACAACTTGCTTCAAAAGCCATTTCTCGATTTCGGTTTTCGCTGGCTTGCGATTTTCGACGAGGGCTTCAACGGCGCGATCTAATACGGGATAGGGCGGAAGAGTGTCTTGGTCTTTTTGATTAGGTCTTAGTTCTGCCGAAGGTGCGCGATCAATTATATCTACAGGAATAATTTCGCGATCGCGATTCACAAAGCGAGATAGTAAGTAGACTTCTTCTTTGAGTAAATCTCCGAGGGGTGCAAGGCCACCGCACATGTCGCCATACAAAGTAGAGTAGCCTGTTGCGACCTCACTCTTGTTTGAAGTCGAGAGAAGCATGCTGTTGTCGCGGTTGGCGATTCCCATTAACAACATTCCACGGATTCTCGCCTGCATATTCTCGTTTGTAAGTCCGAACTCGAATTCACCAAAAGTCTTATGTAACGTTTTGATTGAGGCTTCGTAAGTTTGGGTGATCGGAAGATCAACGACCTTCATTTTCAAGTTCTTAGCGAGTTTCTCAGAGAGAGATTTACTTTCAGGAGCATTGAATGGACCTGGCATTGTCACACCCAAAACATTCTCGCTACCCAATGCATCGCACGCAAGAGCCGCAAGCAATGCCGAGTCGATTCCGCCGCTTAAACCGAGATGAACTTTTTTGAAGCCAGATTTGCGAACGTAGTCTTGCAATCCAAGTTTCAAAGCACCATACAAATGCTGCTCTAGCTTCGGCTGCTCTTTTTGTTTCTCTCCACTCATTGTCCCAAGATCAAAGAGTGTTAAGTCTTCTTCGAAGCGTTTTGCAGTTGCGAGAGTTTTTCCGGCTTTATCTGTTACGAAACTTGCTCCATCGAAAATGATTTCGTCTTGTCCGCCGACCATATTCACGTACATGACTGGTGACTTAAAGTGCTTCGCAGTTTTCTCGACAACCATGCGACGAAGTTTCGTTTTATTTTTTGCATAGGGTGACGCGCTGATATTTAGAACCAGATCGTACTTACCCTTGATCGCTTTAAGCGGATTATCGAGATAGTTCGAAGGATGCGACGGCAATTCCCAGCCCCAGATATCTTCACAGATCGTCATTAAAATCTTATGTTTCCCGATCTTGAATCCATCTTTTTGAATTTTACCGCGCTCGATGTGACGAGCTTCATCGAAGACGTCGTAAGTGGGGAGCAATTCTTTATGAAAGTATTTTGTTTTAGAACCTCTGCGGAGCAACGCTGCCGAGTTGTGATAAAGCTTTCCGGCGTTACGCTTAGCTTCAGTCACAAGGCCAACAACAATGCTGATTCCCGGAGGGATTAGTTTTTCGAGACGCTTAAACTCCTCGAGCTGGGCCTTAACAACACTTGGTCGCTCAAGAAGATCATTCGGGAGATAACCCATTAACGAGAGTTCAGGAAAAACAATGAGATCGCATTTGAGAGCTTGGGCGCGCGTGATGAAAGAAAGAATCTTTTCGCGATTGCTAGCGAAGTCACCGAGAGTTGGATTGATTTGCGCCATGCCGATTAACATGGGCACAAGTTAGACTAAACCGGGTGAAGTGGCAATGGGCGCGCTAGCGTCGGCGGCTTAAAGAGCTTCTGCTTAAGCTTTTCTTGAATAGAAACCGGCTTGTTGCGGTCAGAAACGAGCATTCGCTTGCTGTAGCCATCTTCGTATTTGTGCCAGTATTCGATTGAGCGCTCTGGAAACTTCCAGCAGAAGTAGCCGTCGCCTGCGTCGAAGTCAGCAATCCAAAGGCCTTTTGGCATTACACCAAGTTTGTGAATTTTGTTCTGCCAATCAGCGATATGAGTGTTGATCTGCTCTTCGAGTGCCGCAATCGTTGCTTCGTTATTAGCCGGGATCGACTCTAGGCGAAGAACAATCTCATCAACTTTTTGATTATAGAATTTTGTGATGCGAAAGACGATCGGGAGAAGTTCTCGAGCTTCTTCGATGCTGAATACACTGCGGCGATTGATCTCGATGATATTTTCCAAACTTCCCCCTCATGAAGGTCCGCAATTTGGCAAAGATTCTCGAGCGTGTGTACCAGTTTCTGGTTTGTGAAGATGATTGGTGCGAATAATAGTAAAAGTTCTATCTAATGCTAAGCGTTCGAGCGGAAGCGAAGGAGTAATTATTCCCAGCTTTTACCAATTTGGAGAGCTTGGCCACCCAAGAAGAAGACAATTGCGATGATGATGGCCGCGATGAGGAGCCAACGCAAGAAGTCGCTAAAGCCAAGTTTCGTGTCTTCATCTTTGCGGTCGACACTTGCTGTCTTGCGAACGATCTCTACCCTCTGCTTTTTCGACTTTAAGTTGTCGGATCGAGAGTCTTTTGCAATCGCGACTGGTTCGCTTTTCATTTTTCGTTCTTCAAATGGATCGATCACTCCACCCGACTGATCAACAAGTTGCATCGTCGATGAACCGCGCCCCAATGACTTCGAAGATCTGCCGTTGCTCGCCTCAGTGCTCCCTGTATAGGTGTCGTCTTTGGCTGATCCAATTACTACAGACGTGGGTCGACCAGTTCGGCTTGAACCCGAGTAATTACTTCCAAATCTACTCGAACTTTCAGCAGCGCCTGAGCCACTACTTCCAGAGCCACTTCGGCCGCTGGTGCCGGCAGAGGTACTTGATGTCGAGCCACCCTTATCACCTTTTTTATCGTCGCCTCCGCTGCCGTCTCCAGGAATACCTTCGCCCGGCGAATCCCCTAGCGCGAAAGCTTCGTACTGACATTCGCCCGAACTTGAACCGCCAAGCGCTGGCAATTCACCGAGCTCGAGAAGGCAGGCAAGGTAATCACCGAAATATGAGTTGGTAAACTTGCGAAATCCATCGTTGAACTGCCACATAACGCCAAGGAGGATCGAAACGACAACCGTGAGTACGAGAATGTACTCAATGATGGCTTGTCCCGATTGATTCCTACTCAGACTTTTCATTTAGTGAACCGATACCTTATAGTTAGAGGCTGTTACCTTTATCGGAAAGTTTTGTCTCAAAATGAAGTGTTTGGGCCGCATCATCTCGAAAGTATTAGTCGTTGGCGCAGCAGTTGCTGTGTCCTCGCCGGCTATTGCTGCCCAGGTAAAAAAACCAGCCCAGCGTTCAGGCCAAGTTCAGGCCAAGAGACCAGCTGTAAAAAAATTGAATGAGTGGCGTAAACCTGCTTCTGCACCCGTGAAAGCTGCGAGCGAAACCGAGCTTCGTGCGAGAATTTCAAAAAATGACAAAGATGTTCAAGCTCGAATTTTGTTAGCCGAACTTTTTCAGAAGAAAAAAGATTATGCAGGAATGATGGAAGCACTTCGACCTGCAAGCGATACACTCCCACGAAAGGGAATGTTGCTTTTGGCGACCGCTTATCGTGGACAGAAAAGCTATTTGAACGAAGTTCGTGTGCTTGAGCTTCTATTGGCCCAAAATCGAAAAGACTATTATTTGCAAAACGCAGTTGGCGAAGCTTACGTTTCTCTCGGGAAAAACGAAGAAGCGATCGATAAATTTCAAGAGGCTCGCAAACTTAATCATCGCTATTTACCAACTTACAAAAATCTTTTAGCGCTCTACGATGCTTCGGGAGAAAAGTATGAAGCTCGTAACTTGTTAACAGATATGGTGCGTGTGTTTGGTCCGCGGGCTGAGTTTTATCATGAGTTATGTCGACTCTATTCGGTTGATGGTTTCTTGGAGAAGTCTGCTGAAACTTGCAGACAGGCGATTGCAAAACAGCCAAGTCATGCACCAAGCCACATGTACTATGCGCAAACATTGTCGGATCTCGAGAAGAAAGACGATGCCTTGCGGGTGTTAAAGCAAGCGGCCAAACAGTTTAAGAAGTCAGAAGAAGTGCAAGATGCCGCTGGAGAAATGACTTACAACGTGGGTGATTTCATAAATGCGTTTAAGTTTTTTGCTCAATGTTCAAAGGTTCATCCGAAGTCGGCGAAGTGCCAGCTTGGCTATGCGAAATCGGCATTTGAGTTGCAAAAATACCAAGAGGCCCTTGATGGTTTTAACTCACTTTGCAAACTCGACAACGGAAGCCTTGGTGAATTTCGAAAAGCTACCGCGACCCTTCGTCAGAAGAATGAATTTATTTGGGTGAACAAATACGATTCGGGCCTTAACCGCTGCTCCGCCATCACCAATTAGTGCCATCTTCCTTTTTGGCCCGAGGCGCGTTAATTGACGCGCCTCGGGCCAAAAAGGAAGATGGCACCCTAGAGGTTGAAGAAGTGGCGGAAGGATTTGCTTGGGTTGTTGATGGCTTCGACGACGCCGCTGCGAGCTTGGTTTGCGAGCGTGTGTCTGATTCCTTCGGATGCGTCGACGCAAGCTTTGTAAGTGCCCGTGAAAAGGCCGAGCGCAACAGGATTATCCCCTCGTAAATTTCGAATTTCGATGCTTGTGAGTTTGTGATCAGACGTCGCAACTTGCGCCGCCTGGAACAGTCCGCTGAGTGTTTCGCATTCGACGACCAAAAGTGCTTCAGTCATTTCAGTTGTGTGGAGTGAAAAATAAGTTTCGATAATTTGTGGATTAAGCTGATCGATCACGATGCTGTCGCGCAAAGTTGAATCGCCGGTCGAGCTAATGCTCGAAGAAACCTTTCGAACAGCTGTCTCAAGTTGAGATTTATCGCCTCGAACCAATAAAGTGAAAATTTTTGGCCCGTGAGCGGCTGCTTCTAAAATTTCTAGACCTTGCTCTTGAGTCACTAAATCGAGTGCTCGAAAGCCAAGCGCTAGTGAAGAAACTTCGATGACGGCGATCGCTTCGCTTATGGCACTGTTTAATGTTTGCACATGGCCTCCACACCCTTCTGCCCTCGGCGAACGTCCAGAGTTTTTACACTGTCTCATAGTGATACGTATTCATGTCAAATCTCCACGCACTGCTCAACTTGGAATTGGTCTCATCCGATACGTTTGTGAAGGGGGAAGTATATGAAAAACTTCATCAAATCACTGTGGAAAGACGAGTCAGCTCAGGGCGCAACAGAATACATCATGTTGCTCGTTGTGGTCGTTGCTTTGGCAATGATGTTCAAAGACAAGATCAAGACTCAAGTAGGCGAACTAATTGGAAAACTCGAAGGTGATCTTAAGATCTTCAGTTCGAACTAATCGCAACATTTTAAACCGAAAGGAGGACGGCAATGACTACGGAACTCGTGCTTTTACTTAGCATGTTTGTGTTCATCGTCCTCGGTGGTTTTCTTGGCGATGGTGGTCCGCGAAATACGTTCAAGCAATCAGGTCCAAGATTAGCGGCTCGACTCGAGCGTGATCTTGCGACTGGTGATGGCTTCAATGGAAAAGGTCGCGCAGCTAACGAGTGGAAAGCACCAAAGGCAAAAATCGAAACAGGAGAGTTGAAGTGAGTTCAACTTGGATCGCAAGCTTAATTTTAACTGCAGGGGTTGTGGATGATTTGCGCTCGCGCAAAGTACACAACTGGTTGGCAGTGCTTTGCCTTGTGATCGGTCTTGCTTCGAGCGTTTACTTTGAAGGTTGGTATGGACTGCAAACAGGAATGCTAAGCGCAGCCGTTGCGCTTGCTGTGTCGGCCCCACTTTTCATTTTCAAAATTGTGGGCGGCGGTGACATTAAACTCTTTGTTGCTTTTGCAGCATCTGTTTCTTGGACCGCGGCACTAATGACAGGGTTCTACTCTCTCATCTGGGGAGCGATCTTTGGTCTCTTGGCAGCACTGTTTCAAAAACAAGGAAGCGCACTCTTTAACAATCTGATGACTCTTACAATTCAACGCAAGAGTGAAGGCTTATCGCTTCACAAGATACCTTTCACTGTTGCGTTGCTCGTGGGCTGGCTCACAACTTTAAAGTTGGAAGGCCACATATGAAAACAAGCTACAGCCAACTCAGAAATCAAAACGGACAAATGACAATCGAGATGCTACTCATCGCGATTCTTCTTTTGAGTTTTGTTCTCGCAGTTTCAAAAGTTTTTCAAGAGAAGAACTTACTCGCGAGCGTTGTCGAAGGTCCGCAAACTTACTTACAAGGAATGGCAGAAAATGGTGTATGGAAACCTGCAAAGGTTGCCAACAGCGAACACCCAAATCTGCATCAGCGACATATCTCGCTTCAAGGAGATAAGTAATGCTCATGAAACCCATTTCAAATAGCAAAGGCCTCATTACTCTCGATTTTGTTTTCGCACTCGTGTTGGTGTTCGCATTCACCGCAATTCTTTTTACTATTAGCCTTACGCTTTCAGTTGTTGAGATTACTCAGTATGTAACTTTCGCCTCTGCAAGAAACTATTTCGCGGGCCATCAGACGATTCAAGATCAAGAGCGCCTTGCGCAAGCGAAGTTTAAACAGCTCTCAAACGCAGGCCCACTAAAGCCTCTTTATAATAACGGATGGTTTGAACTCAAAAACTTTCAAGTTGGGCCAGGCACTGCGTATCAACAGATTCAGCAAGAGCCTGATCGCTTCACTTTCTATGGCGCGGCAGTTTATTTACGAGCTCCGATTTTGAACTTCAGAGTTCCGTTCTTCGGAAGAACTGCAGAGAACGAAGATGACGCCTTCGAAGCGCAAATTACATCTTGGTTAGCTCGCGAACCGGCAACTGAAGAATGCAGAGAGTTTAACGAAGCACGAATGAGATTGATTAAGCAAATCGGTGGCAACACCTACAATCACCCACAGGTGAGTGAGAATGCTTACGCAGTCATGACGGATAATGGATGTTGAGAATGAAGACTTTAAAGAAGCAAATCAAATCAGAGGAAGGAATGGCAACGATTGAAGCGTTACCAATTCTCATTCTATTTGTGATGCTCGTTGCCTTCATGTTTGGTTCGTTCGGAATCATCCACACTGGTATTCTTCATTCGATCGCAGCACGGACTTATGCAATGGAAACTTTTAGACATCGCTCGAACTTGGTTTACTTCCGTGAACTGGCAGATACAGAGCATTACAAAAATATCGGCACTCGCTTTCATGGCATTGCACCAGAAGGCTATTCTGATCCGAATGATGGGTTCTTACCGACTCAACGTTCGATCAGCATGGTTATGACCACTGAGCCAGTGAATGAGAAAAATTCCAGAGTGCATTTCGACTTAGCACAACAAATTAAAGATGGGGTCCGCGTTCGCGAGAACGTAGCAGTCAATCCGGTTTGGATTAAAGTTCAATATGGCATCTGTATAGATGCTCGGTGTGGGGATTAGTTATGAGCTCGAGCGAAACAAGAACATTTTGGATTTCAATTGGGGTTGCGCTGTTTGCAATCTTCCTTCTGTACAGCTGGTCTCAGACCCAGAAAGAAGAAGTAAGCAGAAAGTTTGGAGCTACAAAGCGTGTTGTGGTGGCAAGCCAAGACATCGCCGAAATGGAAACTATTGATGAAAGCAAACTTGAAATGGTTGAAAAGCCCGCTGAGTTTATTCAGCCAGATTTTATCTCTGAGCCTGAAGTAGCTGTAGGTCAAGTTGCTGCTGCACCAATCAAAAAAGGCGAACAGCTTCTTCAAACAAAACTTCTTCTTCCTGGTCCAGACACTGGTCTTTCAATGGAGGTCTCGCCAACTAAACGCGCGCTCTCAATTCCGATCGATGATATGCGTGGTGTTTCACGCCTTCTTCGCCCAGGTGACCGCATCGATTTGATCGCGGCGATTGACTACGGCAAAGGCGCTGATCAGAAAAAAGAAGTTCGCACTGTACTTCAAGATGCTCCGGTTCTTGCGACAGGAGTTAACGTTGCAAACAAAATTCCAGTTCGCTTTGAGAAAGACTCGAATGGTTCGATCAATCGAATCAACTTAAGCGGCAATACTAACTTCAACAACATTACGATTGAAGTAAAGCCTGAAGAAGCTCAGCAGATCATCTATATATTAGCAACTTCTCCGGGAAGCTTGTTTGTGACTCTGAGACACCCTAACGATCGATATGTAAATCCGACACGAACAACTGCAGTTGAAGATGTTCTTGGTCGTCCAAACCTACGCTTACCTTCAGCGGTACCAGCTGTCGTCGCACCTCCACCTCCAGTGGTTGCGCCTCGTATGCCTTTGAAGAAGCGAAATGGAAGATTTGAGGAGCTATGATATTTAAACGAATTTTTCTCATAACTGCTCT
Organism: uncultured Bdellovibrionales bacterium; assembly: GCA_964543475.1. Classification (GTDB taxonomy): domain Bacteria; phylum Bdellovibrionota; class Bdellovibrionia; order Bdellovibrionales; family JAMPXM01; genus JAYSYM01. The sequence continues at coordinate 35,768 of CAZIYJ010000001.1, forward strand.
GTTAATTTCTGGAGTGATTTCTGGGCAAAGTTTTGCTCAAGACGCCATGGAAGACGAAGCAGATGTAACTGTAAAGCCGATTCAATCACAAAAAGAGAGATTCATTTCTCTCTTCATCGGCATTGACTCGCAAGAACAGCTCTCAACTCTGCCCGACGACGCAAGTTTCCGTGGTGACTTTAGAAAAGTAACGAAGGTTTCGCTTGCACGCGATACGAAGACTCTTCTCTTCACTCCATTGAAGGAAGGTCTTGGCACACTTCAGATCGTCGATAGCAAAGGGAATCTTGTTCATGAGTTCCGAGTCGACGTAAAGAAAAGTAACCTCACAAAGGTCGCACGCGAAGTAAAAGCACTTTTAAGTGATATCGAAGGTATCGAGATTAAAATCATCAATAACCGCGTTGTTGTTGACGGTTTGATTTGGTTACCACGCGATAAGAACCGCATCTACAGCGTTGTTCGTCAGTACGATGGAATTGCTAGCGATTTAACTCGCATGAATCCAGGCGCACAGAGAAAAATTGCTCAGTTGATTGAAAAAGATATCGGTAACCCTGAAATCACAGTTCGAGCCGTGAATGAAAAGTTCTTGCTTGAAGGTGTGGCCTCAGATGAAGCCGAGAAGCAAAAATCTGAGATCATTGCAAAAACTTACGTTCCCGACGTAGTTATGCAAGCGGCGGTCAAAGACGGAGAGATTAAAGAGCGAAAAGTAGATACCGTAATTAACTTAATTACGGTGAAACCTTCAGCTCCAAAAGAGCCGGGTAAAATCATTCAGATCGTCATTCACTATGTTGAGTTGAACAAAGATTATCAAAAGGGATTTAGCTTCAGCTGGACGCCATCGTTAAGTGATAATACGAACGTTACATTCTCGAACGATTCTCAGCGCGGAGCTGCAGGCATTGTGAGTTCAATCACTGGTGTAGTGAGCAACCTTCTTCCAAAACTTAATTGGATGAAAAGTCATGGTCATGCTCGCGTTCTCGAAAGTACGACGTTGATCGTTCAAGATGGTCAAAAAGGTGAAATCAAATCGGTGACGTCAGTTCCGTTCACAAAATCAAATGTGAATGGCTCGACGACTGAGTTCCAAGACGCTGGTATTATTACAAGTGTAACTCCAGGCATTTTGAGCTCTCGATCTGATAGTGTGCGCATGCAGCTTGATTTTTCGATCTCAAACCTTCTTCAAATTACGGCGAATGGCCCACTTATTTCGAAGAACAACTTAACGACAATGATCACCGTTCGAAGTGGTCAGAGTGCTGCGGTTGGCGGCTTGATTTCGAATAAGACGAGCACTGATTACAATAAGCTTCCGGCTTCTGCTGCGAATCCTATCTTTAGCTTGCATGCTTCGAAGAACTTTCAGAGAAACCAGAGCCAGTTCGTGGTTTTCGTTACTCCGATTATTAAGTCTTCAGCAAGTGCGGGATCAGAGAAGATCAAACAGAAGTTTAGATTACGAGATTAGTTAGAAAGAGATAAATGGCTGTTAATCCGAATTCCAATATTATTGCAATTACTGGCGGCAAAGGTGGCGTCGGCAAATCTGTATTTGCTGCCAACCTCGCATTTGCATTTATGGAATCTCGTCAGCCAGTTCTTCTTGTTGATCTCGATGCGCAGAGCTGCGGCGATCAAAACGTGATTCTAGGAATGCGTGAAGTACGTACGATGAGCGATCTCGCTGGCTACACTGGCGCAATTTCTCAATCGAATCTTGCGCAAGTGATCTCAATTCATCCGAAAAATCTTGGCTACGTTGCAGCCGTTCGTCGACCTGACGAGACGCTGAACGTTCAGGTCGATTTAGCAATGAAGCAGCTAGAGGCACTTTCAAATTTCTATGCGTATATCATTGTGGATATCGGAGTTAACTTAGGCCCATTGCAGTTAAGCGTAGTTGAGCGATCAACAGCGGTACTCATGGTCACTGTTCCTGAAGTTCTAACTTTGAATCAAACCCTTCGTCAGCGAAACGAACTTTTAATCGCAGGTGTTCCAAGCGATATGATTCAGTACGTGCTGAATAAAGTTTCGTCTGCAGGGCTTCCTCCTGACAAAGTCGAAGAGATCTTTAAGAAACGTTTAATCGGAGTTATTCCGCAAGACGACGCTGTCGCGACAGGTTCGCTTCAACGCTCAAGCCCGTTTATGCTTACCAACGGACAGTCTCCGATTGCTCGCGCGCACTCTGATGTATTCAGAAAGCTCAGCGGCGGAGTTCTTCAGCAATTAAAGGCATTAGCTCGCCCGCAACAGTTGAAGTTCAAAAAAGAAATTGCACAAGAGACTGCTGCCTCTGGAAACGCCCGCTTTAAAGGGAATAATAAGCCGCTCGATGCGCGGACCTCACTGAAACTTAGTGTGCACGCTGAGTTAATCAAGGCGATGGACTTGAAAAAAGGTATCACTGATACCCAAGGCGATCCTAAAAAAGAAGACGAACTACGACGAACGACAACAACAAAGATTTCTCAAATTTTAGACAAAGAAGCTTCTGGAATCGGTCGCGAAGAGCGCTCTCAAATTTTAAAAGAAGTTTTAGATGAAGCATTGGGTCTTGGTCCACTAGAAGTTCTTCTCGATGATCCTCAAGTAACTGAGATCATGGTGAATGGCTTTAACAAAATTTATGTCGAAAAAAACGGAGTGATTCAAGACAGCAAGATGAGCTTCACTTCAAACCATCAACTCCGTCGAGTGATCGAGCGCATTGTTGAGCCACTTGGCCGTCAGATTAACGAATCTAATCCTTATGTTGATGCACGCCTAAAAGATGGAAGCCGTGTGAACGCAGTTATCGAACCACTTTCGATCGATGGCCCTGCAGTGACGATTCGTAAGTTCTCGAAAAAACCGGTTACTGTTGAAACGTATGTTAAAACTTTTAATGCAGCTACCGCCAACATGATGGATTTCTTACGTATATGCGTTGAGAACCATCTCAATATCATTATCTCTGGTGGTACTGGTTCAGGTAAAACTACTTTATTAAATACTTTGTCGGGGTTCATTCCGTCTAACGAGCGAATTGTTACGATCGAGGATGCTGCCGAACTGCAGTTGAAGCAAGATCACGTAGTTCGACTTGAAACTCGCCCTGCTGGCCGAGAAGGCTCTGGTCAGGTTTCAATTCGCGATCTCGTGAGAAACTCACTTCGTATGCGTCCTGATCGCATTGTCGTTGGTGAGTGTCGTGACGGAGCAGCTCTTGATATGCTTTCTGCGATGAACACAGGTCACGATGGTTCAATGACAACGATTCACTCAAACAACCCACGCGAAGCAGTCGCGCGACTTGAAACTCTTTGTCTGATGGCGGGAATGGAACTTCCGGCACGAGCCATTCGCGAGAATATCGCAGGCGCAGTTGATTTGATCGTCCAAATTTCTCGAATGTCAGATGGCAGTCGTAAAATTGTCGACATCACTGAAGTTCAAAACCTTCAAGATGATAAAATCATACTTCAGCCAGTCTTCATTTATAAAGAAGAAGGCATAGATAAGAATAGAAAAGTTGTTGGTAAGTTCCAAGCAACAGGCTTAATTCCAAAATTTATTGAAGGCCTGCAAAAACGTGGCATTGATATTCCTCGTACGATCTTCTCGAACGAAGGCGTTAGCAATGTTGCAGCTGCATCTCAGCCAACTGGCGGACAGCAATCTGACGTTAAGAAAACGGGCACACGATGAGTTCCTTGTGGAGTAACGACTGGTTTGTTATTCCCGCCTTCGGCGCGTCGATTTTCGCGATCACCTACTTATGGGCTGATCGAATAATTAATTTCCTTCGTAAGAAGTCACTTGGCCGCCGCGAAGACATCATCCACCTTCTCAAACAAATGTTTGTAGAGATGGATGAACGCAACACTCGCAACCTTACAATTGCGATGCTTCTATCGAGCTTCGGTACAGGCGCACTCGTCTTTATTATTTTCTGGCCAAATTTAATTCTTGGTACAATTGCTGGTGGAGTGCTTACTCTCGTAGGCTTTGCACTCCCTCACCTTGTAGTGAAATCGATTTACGAAAAACGTTGCACTCGTTTTGTAGATCAAATGGTTGATGGCATGACAATCATGGCAAACGGAATCAAAGCGGGTTTATCAGTTACGCAGTCGATGGAGAGAGTGGTCGATAATATGCCTAATCCAATTCGCCAAGAATTCGGCTTAGTACTCTCAGAAATGCAAATCGGCAGAAGTCTTGAGGAATCTTTAAACGACTTGGGCACGCGGATACCTAGACCAGACGTCCAAATGTTCGTTACAAGCGTTAATATTTTACAAGAAACCGGCGGTAATTTAGCCGAAACGTTCCAGACTATTGTCTATACTGTAAGAGAGCGTCAGAAGGTCGAAAAGAAGATCGAAGCGCTCACTGCACAAGGTGTTACACAAGGAATTATTATTACGTTGGTTCCCTTCGCTCTATTAGCAATCTTCATGGTGATTGATCCGACTTATGTCCGGCCACTCTTCACCACCACCCTTGGTATTATTATCTTGATGGGTATCCTAGCTCTGCAAGTAATCGGTGGCCTAATGATCCGAAAGATTGTTAAAATCAACGTGTAGTTAACTGTTAAATACCCGTCGTAGTTTCACAGGAGTTTCTCGCATGATGCGTTCTCTCTCAGCGGCACTGATTGCTGCTACTCTTACTCTTATCTCTTCAACTTCATTTGCTGTCGTTGACATGAAAAATGCTAACTACTCGGAGTCGTGGATTGATGTGACTGTTCCGGGAAGTGGAATGGATTTCAAAATTCAACGTCACTACAACAGCCGCTCTACTTTTAGCGGAATGTTTGGTTACGGATGGTGTTCTGATTACGAAACTACTCTCGAGCGCACACCTGAAGGTGGATTGAAGCTTCAAGAGTGCGGCGCGGGTCAAGAGATCAGCTATCAGCCGGCAAGATCAGACGGTAAAGGTGTTGATGTCACCATCAATCAAATTATGGATTACGCCCGCAAAGCCAATCGCACGGGGACTTCGCAGTACTTCGATACTCTTCGTCTTCAACTCCAAGAAAACGCGGGTCTTCGTCAGCGCTGGGCCATTGAAGCAAAACTTCGCATTCCTGATGCTAAAAAAGGTTCTGTTTACGAAGCCTCTACTCTCGAAGTTGAAAAGATCACTTATGATGGCACTTACTTCACGCGCACGCTTACAGACGGCACACTCCAGAAGTTTGATAAAGACGGTCGTCTTGTCTTCGTTTACGACAAGAACGGCAATTACGTAAAGATGGTTTATAACGGTGGCGTTCTGCGCGAACTCATCGATAACAACGCTCGCAAACTTACTCTCGCCTACTCGACAAACAAAAAAGTAACGTCGATCAATGGCCCAGGGCAGATTAAAGCCGATTATATTTTTAAAGGCGAAGATCTAGTTGAAGTTCGCAACATGTGGAAAAACAAATACACCTATCAATACGATGATCTTCACAATCTATTGCGAGTCGACTTCCCGGATAAAACTCACTTAGCGCTCTCTTATAATAAGAACAACGATTGGGTGACGAGCTTCACAGAGCGTGCGGTCGGTGGACCAGCGTGTACTGAACTTTACACTTACGAAGTTGATAAGAAGGCTCCGGATGATCATTACTGGTCAGTTGCGAGTAAGAAATGTGGCAAAGAAGTTCAGAACCAAGCTCGCTTTGAGTTTTGGCACAAGAAGCGTAACGACGGTAAGAGATTCCTCTCTCGTGTTTTAACAAAATCAAACACTGATTCGCTTGATGTCACTTATCACGCAGAGCTAGGTCGCCCAGTTCAGATTAAAAAGAACAACCAAGTGACTACCTTTGGTTACTACACGAATGGTTTGATTCAGTGGAAATCAACTGATCAGTTCAAAATGAATTTCGAATACAAAAACGAATTCAATAAGGTTTCTAAAGTTGTCACTGAGTACTATGACGTCATGAAGAAAGTGAATAAGAAGCGCGAAACAGTTTTCCGTTACGACAATAAGGCGAACCTTGTGTTTGCGTCGAATACTGACGGACAAACAGTTGCTTTGACTTATGATCTTCGCGGTCGAATCGCGACGATCACTGATCAGGCAAAAAAAGAAGTTCAGATTAAGTACGAAGAGCGCACCGGAAAGCCTGCATCTATTACACGCCCAAGTGTAGGAACAATTCAGGTAAGCTATAAACCTAACGGAGAGATTCTGAAGGTTGATAGCAAAGAAGGACCAACTGTTGCGGTTCAGGTTGCTTCAACGTTCAATAATTTGTTAGACATAATTGCTCCAGCGACTTCAGAGCTGAGCTTGTAAGAAGGGATTTTTAAATGAACAAAATCAATAAAGTAAAATTCTTCTTAGTGGCGGCAACTCTGATCGGCGGAATGGCATCGGCAGGTGCCGAAGAAGCCTTCGACTGGGGCGGCGACCCGAACGGTGAAATTGGTGTTCCAGGAACATCGGTTGTCGATAGCGCAGTTGATAATCCGCTTCCAGTGAACTGCCATGATTGCGAAATCGCATCTCGCGATGCAAGTCCACGTAGTTCGCTCTTCGAAGCTCGCGGTGCCACGGCAGCAGGACAAGGCGCTGGCTCTGCTTCAGACGCCGAACAGTAGCGTTTAGCCTGTATCATTTCTTTACACCCTGGTGACGATCTTGAGTTTTGGTCACCAGGATCGATCTCCCACCACAGTCTCAATTCGAGACATACTTCTTTAAACTATTGATATTACTACATATTTTGATGGCATAAACTAACCGCCGGCGCGGCACAAGGTTCGCTATATAGTCCTGTGAACAAGTTCGTTTCCCAGGAGGAAGCTATGAAGTCAGTATTCGCATTAATCGCTGCTGTGGCAGTTATCGCATCGGCTCAATCAAGTTTTGCTGCTAACTGTGCAGCCGGCGACAAAAGCGGCCGTGGCAAGTTAATGGAGCCAACGACAAAGGCAACTGCAACAGTTAAGTCAGTAAAGACTGTTCGCTAAAATCGGTCGCTCAACAGAGCGACTCGGCTTTCAATTTTTTTCTTAATTCAGCGCCGCTGATCTTGCGGCGTTATATTGACCTTATCGTTCAGCTGTCGAAGCTGACATTGATGCGTCAGTGCCTTCGATCCAATCTTGAGCGTACGCCACGCCATCTTTCATCACAGTCACTGCTCCGAGTGCAACTTTACCTAATGTGCGATGAATCGCAGAATTTTGAATCCATTCATGTGAACGCTCTTCGATCGTTGAGTCACCAATGCGAATTTGCATCACCACAACAAGCGCGATAGTGAATAAAAAAGTTTTCACGATAAAAAATAGATCAGCCATTTCGTCCTCCTGACTTTTCAATAGCTTTCAACAAATCATCTTGAGTGAACGGTTTATTTAAATAGCCGCAGCAGCCTGCATCCATTGCTTTCTGCACCATCGATTCTTGATCGACAGTTGAGAATGCAAGAATTTTTGCGGCAGGATTATTTTTTAAAATCTCAATGGCCGCATCAATTCCGTTTTTACGAGGCATGATCATATCCATTAAAATAACATCAGGATTTTTTGATTTAGCCATTGCCACTGCTTCTTCACCATCGCTTGCTTCACCAACGAGTTCGATCGCAGAGCCGACAACGGCCTGCTTTACGATCTCTCGAATAAATGGAGCATCATCAACGATCAGAAGTTTTAACATGCTTTAATTATAGGGCTGGATGCGGCTCAGGCGAACAGTTTGGGGGTCGAGCTAGACCTAAAGCGTTGGCTCGCTCTGTGCTCGACCTAATCTCCCCAAGTACACCCAATCTCGAACAGAGTCGATGAGTTACTAACCGAAACTCCGTTAGGAGTAATTCCCGACACTGGATCAACGCTATTTGCGGTACCCTCAAAAACGTTTTTTTCGATCTTGTGCGAGAGACGCCAGAAGTAGGCGTTGCCAGAGTCGATTCGAATCACTCCGCCCAAACTTGCGCCAAAAGAATTTGTTTCATTTGAGTTACCAGATCGTACGGTCGATCGAGTGTCGAGTTCTGTGTGACGAGCCTTCGGGAGTAAACTTACATCTGCTGTCAACATGTACGTTTTTGAAGTTGGAAGCTCGAGCCCCGCCGTTACTTTTGCACCACTTGTGAGTAGTCGCTGCCTCACTTGAGCAGCAGGGCTTACGTTGAAGCGATATTCTGACCAATCAATTCCAAGTATTAACGCTGAAGACTTTGGTTTCTCGCTTGCGAAATGTCTGAATCGAAAACCAATGTCGAACCAATTGTGACCGGCTTCTACTTCGCGTGATTGATTCACAGAATCTGTAACGCTTGCACCAAGGCTCGTCATGAATGAAGTGTGCAAACCAAATCGCTCGCTCAACCAAACGTTGGCATTAAGGTGCGCTCCCGGTGACGACGTATGATACGACCGATGCCAGTAAGAGCTGCTTGAGTCTGTGTAAATATAGACCGGAGAAAGACTGAGCTCGAGTATCGAATCGCGACGATCATACGCAGGTGCTTTTTTCTTTTTCTCGAGGATCGGCTGCGCCGAAGGCGATGCAGCAGGAGCAGGAGACTGCGAAGCTTGTACGATTACGGGTGCTTCGACAATTGGAGTCGCGACCGGAGTCGGTTGGGCAACTGCTGCTGCAGTTGCCGACGCAGTTGCAGTCACCGTTGTTACAATGACAGGAGTCGGCGACGGCGAAGGTGCCGGAGTGGTTTGCGCCTGAGGTGCAGGTTGAGTCGGCTGCTTCTTAAAAGCAGACTTTGGTCTGACTGTGTAGCGGCCTGAATCTAATTTATCGTCTCGACTAGACGGACGCCCAGTAGAATCAAGTAACATTCCAGAAGTTGGATCAATTTGCGCGAGAGCCGGTGTAGGCAAAATAGCTACACCGATGGCAAAGCTAAATGCTGCTAAAAATGTTTTGTGAAAAGCACCCGCGGTCATGCTCTTCGTTTCGGACAAACCGGCCTTTAGCTTGATGTAAATTTGACGTCTTCATTGAACCAATGCAGACTTATTTTATGCCGTTATTTCGTAGAGTTGCAGCAACAAGATTAGTCGCGGTTCTGGTTTCATTTTCGGTCGTTGTGATGCTCCCGCAACTTGGCCTAACCCAGACTTTAGAGCAGTCCGCTCAATACGTCTCGAAAGTCGATGAAGAACTCACGATTCGTAAAGTCGCTGTCCTTCCGGCAACAGATAATCTTCAAGGCATTTATTCTCGCCCGCTCGAATCGCATCTCAATGCTCTGATTAAAAATTATCATCAATGGGATTTGGTTGAGACGAGCGTTGACGGAAAACCCCTCAGCTCTGCAGAGATCGAAGAAAAGCCTGCTGAAGTTTTGAAGTACAGCAAAGGAATTGAAGCCGATGCGCTGATCGCAGCGAACATCAATAAAACTCCGCTCGGAATGTCGATCAAGTTGAGTCTACTCACTCGTGCAGACGGAAAACTTCTTCTGCAAGAGACTCTTGCTGATTACCCAAAGTTTGAACTTCCTGATCTTAAGCAACAACTCGAGATGCTGTTTAAAAAGCTCGTTAGCAAAATGCCCTACAACGGTTTAGTTCTTAGTCGGAAACAAAATACTGTGACTTTGAATCTTGGTCGCACCGAGGGAATCGTAAAAGATCAAACCGTTTCTGTGATTCAAATCATCAAGGTCACGCGCCATCCGAAATTTGGATTCTTAATCAACACTGATAAAGAAATTCTCGGTAAAATTAAAATTCTTAAAGTTGAAGACACTTTAAGCTTCGGCGCCATCGTTAGTGAAAAAGAGCGCGGAGCGATTAAGCGCTTTGCGAAAGTGTCTGGTTTAGATTTCGTCGAATACAACGCTCCCGCTGAACTCGGAAGCCAAGCAGTGAGTTTAGAAGATCGAACTGACTCCGGTGTTTCATTCGGAAAAAATCCTGGCGAGTGGATCCCCGCTGAACCACCCGCGTTTGGACAAGTCGGAATTAAATTAGGATTCGGTAGCTACAGAAGCAGCGTCAGTCTTGATACTGGAAACTTATCATCATCGAGCTCGCTTTACCCGAGCATCGCCGTGTTTGGTGAGGTTTGGCTCAATCCAACTTGGATTGTTCGCGCCGATATCTTTCAAGGGATTGCTTCAAGCAAAAACCCTCGCGCCGGCTCAACTCCGGCTGACCTCAATAACCAGATCAGCAAGTACTCGCTTGCACTCGGTTACAACTTTTTACTTCATGACGACTTCTTTGGACCGAAGATTCAGCTTCGCGGTGGAATCAGCTCGTACCGAGCTTACGTCGACAATACAACCCCTCTTGTTTTTACTACGACGAACTACTCTGGATTAGTCATTGGAGTTTCAGGCTCGCTACCTGTCACCAAAGATAAGCGCTGGAGTCTTGGCGCCGGCATGAACATGACCTTCTTAACTCGGCTGACCGAGACGCCAGAAGAGTCCGGCAATTCTCCTAAAAACTCGATCACCGACTTCAACATTTACGGTGAGCATCGAATTCGTCCCAATTTAAATGTCGTCGCCGGAATGGATTTCTGGCTCTACAGCACAAATTTTGGTGGCGGAGGCGGCCGCTCAAACGGCGAAGTGGCATCATCTTCAAGCCAGCGCCACACCATCCTCAACGCCGGCATCGCCTACCTCTTCTAGTGCCATCTTCCTTTTTGGCCCGAGCCGCGTTAATTGACGCGGCTCGGGCCAAAAAGGAAGATGGCACCTGGACAAGAAAGTGGGATCGGGGTTTACCTTAACCTTGTGAGCATGCGAAATCTTTCAGTTCTCATTTTAGCGTTTCTTACTACGGCGATTGCCCTGAGTGCGGAGCCGGATTGGTCACGTGGGTTTGAGGTGCCGCAAGGCGGGCGCGCAAATCCTTACTTGCTTGATGATTCGCAGCTGCAAACATCGATTCGCGAGGGTCGTCTTCACTCCCTTCACTACCCGGTTACTGCGACAGGCTTACTTCTCCCGTACGAAGCCATCGGAAGATTGATTAGTGCTGATAGTACGAACCCACTCAAAAAACTTCTTCAAACTTTCTTTTCGGAATTTGCGAAGATTAAAAATTACGATGACTTAGAGGAACGAATCGGACTCAACAAGTTTCCGTCGCTTGAAGGTGATGGCGTTTACTATGTTCCGTTTAAAGACGGCGCGAACCCAACGCACAGAATGGGATTCACTCTTCATGAAACTAAAAACGGAAAAGCATTTACCGTCAGCTGTGCCGAATGCCACTCAGCAAATCTTTTTGGTCGAAAAATTATTGGTTTAACGAATCGTTTCCCTCGAGCGAATCAATTCTTTGTTGAAGGCTTGAAAGCTGCGCCAAACGTTCACTCCTCACTCTTTCAGTGGTCGACGGATGCAAGTGCTGCAGAAGTCGATATGTTCAAGACTGCAAAGCAGTCGATGTCTTACATCGAAGCGAAGATGCCAGTGCAATTGGGTCTCGATACTTCGCTTGCACAAGTTGCGCTGTCGCTAGCAAAGCGCTCACAAGACGAATGGTCTTCACGTGATCAGAAGCCAGCTTCGCGCGCAGAGCCTCTTCGCAAATTCGTTGCCGACAGCAAACCTGCAGTTTGGTGGAACGCAAAATACAAAAATCGCTGGCTCTCTGATGGATCAATTGTTTCAGGTAATCCAATTTTTACTAATTTTTTGTGGAATGAGATTGGTCGCGGAACTGATCTTCACGAACTTGATCAATGGCTCAAGGATAATCCAAACGTCGTCCGTGATCTCACCACTGCAGTGTTCACGACTGAAGCTCCGCACATTACTGATTTCTTTTCGGCAGAAAAATTTAATCTCGATGAATTAAAGCGAGGCCAAGCTACTTACACGCAACATTGCTCGCGATGCCATGGTGTTTACGAAAAAGCATGGGACCTTGCAAATGCGGGCGAGCTCTCGGCGAGTGACCGATTAAAAACAACTCTTGTTCGTTACGCTCCAGTAAAGCCCGTCATGAATGTCGGAACTGATCCGCAACGTTGGCAGGGAATGAAATCACTTGCGCAACTTAACAATCTTGCGATTTCGAAAATCAACGGCATTGTTGTCGAGCCACAGCAAGGGTACGTCCCACCTCCGCTCGTTGGCATTTGGGCGCGATGGCCCTATTTCCACAACAATTCTTCTCCTTCGCTTTGCGATGTTCTTACTCCAGCAGTTAAACGTCCTCGTGGATACTGGGCACGCGAAGCCATCGATCGCCAAAAAGATTTTGATCTAGCGTGCAATGGCTATCCGGTCGATAAACCTGCTCTGAATACTCCGAAGGAGTTTTGGTACGATACTCGTCGCGAGGGCTTGCGCAACACTGGTCACGATGAAGGGATTTTTGTAAAAGACGGGACCGTTCTCATCAATCCCGTCGAGCGACACGCTCTTATTAAATTTTTACAGACGCTCTAAAAACAATCGCAACAGTTTAATTGTTAACCAAGCAGCTAACATCAGAAAGAGCGATCGACTGTGTCTGCTTCGTGATTTGGTTTAAATATGTCGCATGAATTGTTCCGATGGCCTTTGCACGACCGCCTGAAGGCTGCTTCCCAGCCGTCAAAGTGAAATTAATATCGAAGTCAGCTGGTTGGCGATAACGATTGTCTCCGCCGACAGTAAGATGCGAATTACAGCTTCCGCCTACAGTCTTTCCATTTTTGCCGTAAGAAGTAGATTGGCCGCAGAAAACTGAACCTTGTTTTCCGATAAGAGTATTCTCTTCGAGGATTTGAACGCGATGCTCAGCTCCTCCGATATGGAAAACCTGAATTGTCAGGTCCGATGACTTGCATTCGATCGTATACGCAAATGCAGATGAGCTCGTTACAACCATTAGGGCTAAAGCGAAAAATGCCTTCATTAAAATCCTCCAAATTAAACTATTCGAACTGAACTAATGCGAAGGCCAAGCCAAGCCTACTCACCGTAAATTACTTAGGGTTAGCGCACGCATGTAAGAAGTTCTTGAGTGTCGACTAACTAAACAGCTGCACCCCGCCGATTGACGTTCAACACGTTTATTAGCCTGCCAAAGTGGCCTGTCTTTTGAATACTCCCAACGCTTTGAAACTAATAAAGGATGCATATGAAATTAGTCGTGGCTGTTTTACTACTATTAATATCTTTACCGCTACTCGCGGCTAAGAAGCCTGTCGATGTTGCTCTAGAGAAATGTAAAGCCGAGTTCCAGGCAAAGGTTTTTGAAACCTATGAAGGCACTACTGCAGAGACAGTGCGAATGAGCCGTCGAGTAAACGTTCAACGTTTCGAAGCAAAAGATGAAAACCTAGTACTCATGACGCTTCTTGCGAACTTTAAAGTAAAATGGGCTCGCAACAAAGGCGAAGTCTCAGAACTTGCTGGCGGGAACTACGTTTACAACAAATCGAACAATACGTGCGAATCAATGATGATTCGTGCCTTTTATGAATTACAAAAAAAATAGACCAAAATTGGCTTTTTAACTTTGAGGAGAATATATGAAATTTCTTGTGACTTTAACTGCGTTAACTTTGATGAGCGGAACAGCTTCGGCTTATGTAACTTGTGAGAAAACTGCTGAGGCAGCAGCGAAAGCAATTGCAAAAATCAACGACAGCCATGCACGTACAGTGATCGACTCGGAAGAATCTGAAGACGGCGCTACAGTAGAAGCAACTTTGGACAATATGCGTGAAGGTGGCGGCCAAAGTGTTACTTACACTGTTAGTTTAACTGGCTCTGACCCGTGCCAGATTTCTAAAGTTGAGATCACTGGCGAAGAGTAGTTCGCAATAAAAAAGGCTCGGTTTCCCGAGCCTTCTTAATTCATCTACATGGATCCAGGTATACAAGTTAACCGGTATACCGGGATTCCGGTGTTGATGTAATCGACGCGCAAGGCGCGCTGATTACATCATACCACCCATGCCGCCCATTCCGCCCATGCCGCCGCCACCTGGCATTGGTGGCTCGTCTTTCTTAGGAGCTTCAGCGATCATAGTTTCAGTAGTGAGCATCAATGATGCTACTGACGCTGCGTTTTGAAGTGCAGAGCGAACTACTTTAACTGGATCGATAACGCCTGCTTTTACTAGATCCTGATACTCTTCAGAGTATGCGTTGAATCCGTAAGTCGCAGATTTGTTTTCAAGAACGCTGTTCAACACGATTGAGCCTTCAAGGCCTGCGTTGAAAGCGATTTGTCGAATAGGCTCTTCGCAAGCTTTCTTAATGATCTGAGCGCCCCAACGTTGATGTTCGTCGTAAGATTTCAAATCGATCGCTTGAGCTGCGCGGAGAAGTGCAGTTCCGCCACCAGCAACGATACCTTCTTCAACAGCTGCGCGAGTTGCATTCAATGCATCTTCAACACGAGCTTTCTTTTCTTTCATTTCAACTTCTGAAGGAGCACCAACGTGAATAACAGCTACGCCGCCAGACAATTTCGCAAGACGCTCTTTCAATTTCTCAGTGTCGTACTCTGAAGTTGATTCTTCAACTTGTGCACGGATCTGAGCTACGCGAGCTTGGATCGTCGCTTTTTTACCAGCGCCATCGATCACAGTCGTATTGTCTTTATCAACAACTACGCGCTTTGCAGTTCCAAGGTCTTCGAGAGTCGCTTGCTCAAGCTTGCGACCAGTTTCTTCGCTGATCACTTCTGCGCCAGTTAATACCGCGATGTCTTCAAGCATTGCTTTACGACGATCGCCGAAGCCTGGAGCTTTAACAGCAACAACGTTTAATGTGCCACGAAGTTTGTTAACTACGAGAGTAGCTAGTGCTTCGCCTTCAACTTCTTCAGAGATGATAAGAAGTGGACGACCAGACTTAGCAACGCCTTCAAGAACACCGATCATGTCGCGCATAGAAGAAATCTTCTTGTCGTAGATCATGACCCAAGCGTTTTCGAGAACAGCTTCCATTCTCTCTGCGTTTGTTACGAAGTAAGGAGAGAGGTAACCGCGATCGAATTGCATACCTTCAACAACATCAAGCTCTGTGAGTGCTGTTTTTGATTCTTCGATAGTGATAACGCCCTCACGTCCAACTTTCGCCATAGCTTCTGAAAGCATTTTGCCGATTTCTGGATCGTTGTTAGCAGAGATCGAACCTACTTGTGCGATTTCGTTGTCTGACTTGATTGGCTTAGAAAGTTTTTTGAGTTCTGCGATAACAGTCTCAACTGCGCGATCGATTCCGCGCTTAACGTCCATTGGGTTTTGACCAGCAGAAACGATCTTTGCGCCTTCGCGGAAGATAGCTTGTGCAAGTACAGTTGCAGTTGTTGTTCCGTCACCAGCGTCATCGTTAGTTTTGCTAGCAACTTCTTTTACCATCTGCGCGCCCATGTTTTCGAACTTGTTTTCAAGTTCGATTTCTTTCGCAACAGTCACACCATCTTTTGTGATGAGTGGTGAACCGAAAGATTTTTCGATAACAACGTTGCGGCCTTTTGGTCCGAGTGTCACTTTCACAGCGTTAGCAAGAGTGTTCACACCCTTTAAAATCGCTGATCGTGCGTCTTCGCTAAAACGTAATTCTTTAGACATTAATAATTCTCCTAATTAAAATTTATCGGTTAATTGGCTGCGGGCTCCTGCCCTTGGTCTTCGACCTTGCCTTCGGCAAGCGAATTAAATAGCAATCCTGCTATTTAATTTCCAAATACTCCGAGCACGTCTTCTTCGCGAATCATCAAGTACTCATTGCCTTCGAGTTTCAATTCTGTGCCTGAGTATTTGCTGAACAAAACTTTGTCGCCGACTTTTACTTCGAGTGGAAGTGTCTTGCCGTCTTCAGTGATGCGGCCTTTGCCCGCTGCTACCACTTCACCACGCTGTGGTTTTTCTTTTGCTGTGTCTGGGATGATGATCCCGCCAGCAGTTTTTTCTTCTTCAGCCATACGACGAACCAAAATGCGGTCATGCAATGGACGCATGCCTAATTTCGCTGCCATGTAAAATACCTCCGTAAATGTACTATTAGATCGAGAGACGCCAATATGGACCCTGGCTTGAGGGAGTCAAGTTAGGGAGACGAAAATATTTTAAGGGAGGCTTTGCCGCGCGTCGTTAATAGCCGCTATGGCTCTGCAAACTAAGGGAATCGAGAGGTCTTCTGACCTGGTGTAGGGCTACCTAGCGGAATTGTCTCAGAAGGGGCTTCAGAACTGAGCTGTTTTTTAATGCCGATCATGATTTCGGCGACTTCAGATGGATCTAATCTTTTGGCCGCTTCTTGGATATCAGCTTCTGATTTTAGCTGGCTTAAGTACAAAACGAAGTAGTCATGAGCACTCAACTCTTGAGCAATTTCTAAGTTGGTTTGCGCTTGGGCGATACGGCTGTCAGCACGAACAGGCTTTTGAACACGGCCAGGAACCTTCGCAGATTGAACCTGAGCCTTTGCTTGCGCCGTTGGGAGGTTTGGATCGAGTTCAAACTGAAGCTTCTCTAGGTTGGCTTTTGCTTCGGCAACACGGCTGATCTTCCAATCCTTGAAACCAAGTGGGCCCGACAAAGCAGGAGCAACTGAACCAAAGGCTGGCGATACAAGTAGGCCTAAGAGGGTGATCGCGATGAATTTGGTCTTCAAGCTCAACATGGGTAACTCCAAAAGTCAGAGGGTCTGACACTCGAACTAACTACAAGGGTTGTGCCACGACTCAAGTCTAGCAGCAGCCCTCCTCAAGCTATCGGCAGAGACCAAATTACAATGTGGCGACACAATTTGGCGGCTCTCTGAACCAAGCCAGACCCGTAACCCGGTGAATTTTTTACCATTTGTTGAATCGTGATTCATTCTCTAAGATCTTATTAATGAAGAAGCACCTGAGCGCGATCCTCTTAACCATAGCCGTGGTTCTTATCGGCTATAGCCTTTACTTGTATTTGCAACGTGGAAGCAAAAAACAAGTTGAGCAAGCACAGCCACCGAGCGCTGAACGTCGTACTAAAGAGATTTATAATTTCGATCCAACTCTTTGTCCGGGAATCCCGATCGACTTCGTTGTTAAAGATCCTTACATGCGCGGCATAGTTGAAGTGAATCAAACAGTGAAGATCACGATGAACTATTACGCCTGTAACCAATTAAAAAAAGGCGACATCGTTCTTTACAAGTATTCTCAGTATGAAGAACCGGTCATTCGACGAGTTGTCGCAGTTCCGGGGGATAAGTTTAAACTAAGAAGCGTTCCTCGCGAAGGTTGGGAACTTTCTGTAAATGGAAACGTGATCACCGGAGTGAATGGACAACCGTATCGATTCGGCGTGGACAAGTATGATCCACCGCTGGAGCTTGCGGGAAAGCAGCGAAATTTTGTATTGCCAGCAAAGGAGCTCATCGTTCTTTCGAGCTTCCCGCCTGGCGATCGTGACGGTGGTATTTTTGGGTTATCAAATCAAAACGACATAGTTGGAAAAGTAGAAGTTTCATCGGAGGAAACAAAATGAGTACGGTTCAAGAGTTACTGTTTATTATTATCGTCCCGTTAGTTATCGCATTAGGATTGGTCAACTTATTCTGGTATCTACTCGCAAGAGTTGATGCGCGCTTTGTCTACAAAGCAAAGACTGCGAGCTTAGTTGCTGTGGCATTTGTTTTCTTACGCGCAACAGACTATTTCTCGCTTCTCATTCAGCGCGCGACGGCTCCTAAAGCCGGTGCAGCTGCGACTCAGCCAGCCGGCCCAGAAGCCGCGAAGCAAGAGTTCCTTAGAACTGTCGAGTTCTTTGCGAACAATCCTGCGCAGTACAACGCTGAAATGAAGACGAAACTCTTCGAACAGTTCCAAGGTTTATTCCCAAAGGGACCTGAAGATTTGAAAGTCTATCGCCAAGAAGTTGGAAACGCTTTCTTGTGTCAGCTTGCTTTGAACGAAGACGCTTTGAACACAGCTAAACAAAAGAAGAAAGTTCGTTCTCAACCGACTGAGCAGTGCGCGAAACTGCCTGGTACTTTCTTTGGTCGCCCGCAGCTAATCCCTGCTGAGATCATTGCAAATCACGACAAGATGTTAGACCTGATCGTGAAGGGTGATAAAGCTGCTCCTAAGGAAAAAGACCTTCAAGCTGTTGTTGAACAGCAACGTCAGCGCGTAGCGGTCGTTCAAAAAATCTTTGAATAAGCTCGAGCTTATCTCGAGCTAGACTTAAGACCCTCAATACTCACATCGCACTCCTAAACTGTTGAAAGAAGTGCGAAAATAACTGAGTGAGGGTCTTCATGCGTAACAACATCTCGAAGCAATTATACATTGGAATTTTAGCAGGAATATTAGTCGGCCTCGCGGTCGGCTTTTTTATTTTTCGCGCGGCAGAAATTGCTACGCCAGTTTTATCTGAGCCAACTCAAGTTGCAGCAACTGATCCTGCCGCAGTCGATCCTGAAATGTGCCCGATCTGCCCCTGCAAATCGTGGAGTCAGAAATCTTTGCCTGCTCCTGAGTGGCGCGACGAAATGAAAACCAATTTGAAAACAAGTTTTCAAGGGCAAGTGCTCTTGCGCTGGCGCGCAGTTGAAGGCACTCGTTATTATGTGCTTTATTTCGAAGACGCCAAAGGCAGAACAGTTAAAACAAAGAATTCTGGCGGCGAGAGTATTTGGGTTGGCGACATTCCATTACCAGAAGGCATTTCAGAGGGCGAAGTTACTGTTTCAGTTGCTGCTGCTAACGCGAATCGAGACCCTGGCCAGAGAAGTCAGAAAATTAAGTTGTTAGTTCGTGCGCCAGTTTCAACTGTTGCTCCGATCATTAAAGAAATTAAAGTTGAGGAATAATTTTTGGTAAGCCGATCAAGTCGTCTTGCAATTTTAACTGGTAAAGCTTTGCGAGGGGTCTTATCTCTCGCACTTGTTTGCTTTTCTACTCCCGCAAATTCGCAAGAGGCTGTCGCTCCGTCACCAACTCCGGCTTTGCTTAAGCCTCAAGAAACTCTTGCACCGAAGCCACTTCCCAAAGGGGATGACGTAGAATTTATTGATCGGCCCGAAGACGTACCAGCTCGCACGGTTCGAGTGACAATCGATAATGTGAGCCCAGGAGAAGTGACTGAGCTAGAGGTAATGGCCGCCAATGACCAGTGGGCTGAGCCTTACAAATTAAAAACTAATGACACAACATTTAGATTCCGGGTTTCACCTGGCTTGTATTCTCTTCGCACACGTCGCGCGAACACGACTTTGCCTTGGGGAGAAAAAACTGTTTTTGAAGTTCCGTTTAAAGAGCCGAAGAAAATTTTTCCAGACGGCGACACAATTGAGCCAAAAGGAAATTTGTCAGAGAAGCTTCGCTTCGAGTGGTTTCCTAATGTAAAGAACCAGGCCTATCGAATAAAGATCTTCAAAAAAGGCCAAGTCATTCGCCATGTGGTTACTAAGCAAAGCTGGCTATCGGCAACTCTCGAAACGAACTCTCGATATTCTTGGACCCTGGAGCCAATGAGTAAAGTTGATGATCCAGAAGGAACCACTAAGCCGAGAAAATTTAGTTTTGCGATTACTCGCCCAAGACGCGAACTCTTCCCGGTCGAAATTACTCTCGAGCAGAAACTTCACGCGATCAACTATCAGTTCGAGTTAATTCAAATTCGAGAAGATGAAACCACGAGCGATCCAACTATTTACGAAAGTAAGGATCCCGTTTTCCGAGCTGAACTTGCGCCCTCTGAATATGAACTTCGAGTGCGAAGTTTCTTTTCGAATGGTGAATTTTCACAATGGAGCGCTCCTAAAGGATTTTTTGTTCGTCTTCCTAAGCCGACGCTCACATACCCTCCTCCACAACTAAAAATTATTTCGAACGATGAAGATAAAGCCGACGTTTATTTAACTTGGAAACACATCGAAGGTGCTCATCGTTATCGAGTGATGGTCTATAATAGCAAGAACGAAGAAATTATAACGACTGAAGTGCCAAGAGCTGAAGCTTCGATAAAAGTTCCGCACAATGCCGAGTACACATGGACGGCTGCTCCACTTTTAAAGCGTGAGACCGATCGAAGTCCTGCGGCCGAAGCGCCACGACAGTCATTCATCATGACAAAGTACGTGCGATACGAAATGGGAGGCTCAGAAGAGCCTTCGCAACTTTACTCTTGGGCTCGAGGGATTTACGCCAACACATCTTATCAAGCGCAAAACTATGATCGACATAGCTATATCAATCAGCCGATTTATGCGACGACCGGTGAAGTTGCTCTAGGATACTGGCACCGCCTTTCAAATATTGGCTTGATGGGAACTTTTGGCGCCACCGGAATTGATGTCGCAGGTCTTCAGCACGCTACTTACAATTATTCTGTCAGCGCGGGTTACAGATGGAAGCTTGAGGGTACAAAACGTGCCCGCGCTTGGCTCGGGTATTCTGGCAGAGAGACTCCAGAAGTTCGCGTCGACGGAGCACTTCGCCAAGTGGACATTCACACAATTGCAAACGCAGGTCCGCAATTGCTTGGAGTGTTCAACGATTCATTCAACGATAAATGGGGCTATCAGCTTTACGGCGGCCTGTATTACGGAATGATTCCAATCAAAACTCCGAACGGTCTACCGTTAGAGAAGTACGCAACTTATTTCACGAGCGCCTATATAACATATCGTTGGAAGCCGACAATTCAAGCGCTTGTAGGATACACGTATCAACTTGATGAGGCTGGTTACCAATCTGACGATCGTACTGGAGCACCAAACCACGTTAAATATTCTGGCCACTATTTAAGTTTGTCGATGATCTTTGGTCTAATGGAGCCTAAGAAATAATTCTTTTAGATCTATCTAAAGACTTACAGAGCTTTGTAAACCATTGTCGAACCCGTTTTTACGGTTACTGTATTAACCGCATCGGTTGTGTTTTGTGACCAACGAAATTGGACTGTTCCACCGGTACCACCGATATTAATAACACCTCGAATTACAATTGCACCTTCAGCGCTATTAGTGAGGGCTAGGTTGTCGACTCCGCCGCTAGCGCCATTCAATACTGCAGAAGCGTTAGCAAGAAGATTTCCGCCCATTATGTTCATAGTTCCTGATGGGAAAGTGAATGAAAATCTGAAATCGGGAACGTTACTGGTTGTTGAGGCATTTACAAACATATCAATGAAGTATCGAGTGTTGGCGGCAGCCGTGAATGAGAAATGGTTATCATCTTGGACAGTGTTATTTGACACTGTCTCATCTGCAGCCTTTACAATGATCGTATCAAGAGGAATTGTCTTTCGCTCAAGGCCACTCGTCGTAATGAAAAGTTGCGTCCCATTCCACTCCATCGCACCCGACTCAGGAGTAGTTAAATTTGTACCTGATGTAAATTTTAACGGTGCCGTCCCGGCAGCTGCAGTTCCGGCTTTTAGAAGAAGCGCTGCCGTCGGTGCTGCAGAACCAATACTTACTCTTTGTGATGTATCGATTGAAACTGCGACAGAGTTGTTTGTTTGGAGGTTTAAGCCAACGGCTGTATCGGTGCCTAGCAACGCTTGCGCATGAGTCTCTGATAATGGAGTCAAAACCAATGCAAATGCTAAAAGAGGCGTAAAGCGCATACATTTATGCTTTCACAAATCTGACGATATTAAAAGTTTTTTTACTTTCGGGATTTAAGCAATTCTTTGATTTCTTCGAGCTCATCTTTGACTGACGCCGTGTTGCGCTCGATTGATTCAAGCTTAGCTTTCAACGCTTCGTTCTCTTGCTCAAGAGTGGCGTTCTTTTTATTCAACTCTTGAACTGATGCGATGAGTGGAGCGATGAGCGAAGTGTACTTAACAGACATATGCCCATTCTCTGAATCGTGAACCATGAACGGGAAGACTTCGCGAAGTTCTTGCGCGATGACTCCAGAGTCGTGCGAACCGTCTTCTTTCCAATCGAAAGCTACTGGACGAATCGTCATTATTTTAGCTAGAGCGTCAGCTCCGTTGAGCGACTGAATGTTTTCTTTTGCGCGACGATCTGAAGTTAAAAGCAAGTTTGTCGCGCGGATTGTTCCGAGAACTTCGAGTTTTACGCCCGCAGTGACTGAGGCAGTGCCGATACCAATTGATCCTGAGTTAAGGATTCTCATTGCTTCAGTGCCGCCGTTATTTCCGACTAAGAAGATGTGATCGGCATTGGTAGTGCCGACACCAGTAGTAGTTTTATATGTTAGGGTCGACGTCGTGCCTGTTCCACCAACAATCATTGGAGTAGTGATATCCGTTGTAAACGTTGGAGATGTTGCGAATGCTACGACGCCTGTTCCAGTTTCATTGGTCAAGACACCCGCAAGTTCAGCTGAAGTTGAGATCCACGATAAGTTTCCGGCAGAGTCAGTTTGCATAATTCTGTTTGCACCTGGTACTGCTGAAGGCCAAGTGTATGTGCCTGCTGCTCCTGTGGCTGCAACTTGCATTGTGATTCCACCAGAAGTCGAGCCGTTGAGGTTGAACCCAATTAAATTAGCAGTCGTAATTGTTGGACTTGTTCCGAAGACCGCGGCACCTGTTCCAGTTTCATCTGAAAGCACTCCACGCAATTGCGCAGAAGTCGTCGCAGCAAATTGACCCAAATGACCAGTAGTAAGTGCATCACCAGTAGAAGCAGTTATCCAACTGAGCACACCAGTATTGTCAGATTGTAGAACTCTGTTGCCTGCCGGAACTGCTGCTGGCCATGTGTAAGTACCGTTAGTTGTTACAGCTGCAGCGTTAATAGTAGTCGCACCACTCGTTGAACCGTTAACTGTGAAGCCAGTTGTGATCGTTGGCGTTGTTAAAGTAGGCGTAGTAATCGTTGGAGAAGTTCCAAACACTGCAACGCCAGTTCCAGTTTCGTTCGACAACACTCCTGCGAGTTGCGCCGAAGTAGTTGCAGCGAATTGCGACAATGGGTTTGCAACTAAAGCATCACCAGTAGATGCGGTGATCCAACTTAACACACCGGTATTGTCAGATTGGAGAACTCGGTTCCCTGCTGGAATTGCGGCTGGCCATGTGTACGTACCATTTGTAGTAACTGCTGCTGCATTAATTGTGGCTGTACCACTTGTTGAACCATTAATTGCAAAACCAGTACTGAATGTAGGAGACGTTCCGAAGACAAGGGAACCTGTTCCAGTTTCGTTTGATATCACACCGGCCAATTGTGCTGATGTTGTTGCAGCGAATTGCGATAATGGGTTTGCAACCAAAGCATCACCCGTAGATGCAGTGATCCAACTCAACACACCGGTATTATCAGATTGTAGAACTCTATTACCTGCTGGAACTGCAGCTGGCCATGTATACGTACCGTTAGTTGTTACAGCTGCAGCGTTAATAGTGGTAGCACCACTTGTTGAGCCGTTAACTGTGAATCCAGTTGTGATCGTCGGTGTCGTTAAAGTAGGTGAAGTTCCAAAGACTGCAGCGCCCGATCCAGTTTCGTTCGACAACACTCCAGCTAACTGAGCTGAAGTTGTTGCCGCGAATTGCGAAAGTGGATTCGCAACAAGTGCATCACCAGTTGCGGCAGTGACCCAAGTCAATGTACCGGTATTGTCAGATTGTAGAACACGGTTGCCTGCTGGAACTGCTGCTGGCCATGTATACGTACCGTTAGTTGTTACAGCTGCAGCGTTAATAGTGGTAGCACCACTTGTTGAGCCGTTAACTGTGAATCCAGTTGTGATTGTTGGAGTTGTCAAAGTCGGAGTAGTTATTGTTGGAGATGTTCCAAATACTGCAACGCCAGTACCGGTTTCGTTCGACAACACTCCAGCTAATTGAGCTGAGGTCGTCGCAGCAAATTGTGAAAGTGGATTTGCAACAAGTGCATCACCTGTTGAAGCAGCTACCCAAGATAGAGCACCAGTATTATCCGATTGTAGAATTCTGTTTGCACCCGGCGCAGCCGAAGGCCAAGTGTAGGTGCCAGATGCACCTGCAGCAGCAACTGTAAATGTCACTCCGCCATTCGTTGCTCCGTTAAGAGCTAAACTTGTAGTTACAGACGGAGTTACGAGTGTCGGAGATGTTCCGAAGACCGCAGCACCCGATCCAGTTTCGTTCGACAACACTCCAGCTAATTGCGCTGATGTAGTTGCTGCAAATTGTGAAAGCGGGTTGGCAACAAGTGCATCACCCGTTGAAGCTGCTACCCAAGATAGCGCACCGGTATTATCCGATTGTAAAATTCTGTTTGCACCCGGCACAGCTGAAGGCCAAACGTATGTTCCAGTTGCGCCAGTTGCTGGAGCATTGAGAACGAAGCTTCCGTTTGTTGCACCATTGAATGTAATTCCAGTACCAACTGTTGGAGTTGTGATTGTAGGAGATGTTCCGAAGACCGCAGCACCCGATCCAGTTTCGTTCGATAACACTCCAGCTAACTGAGCTGAAGTAGTTGCAGCGAATTGCGATAATGGGTTTGCAACTAATGCATCGCCAGTTGCGGCAGTGACCCAAGTCAATGCACCAGTGTTGTCAGATTGTAGAACGCGGTTGCCAGCCGGAACTGCAGCCGGCCATGTGTACGTACCGTTAGTTGTTACAGCTGCGGCGTTAATAGTGGTCGCACCACTCGTTGAACCATTAACTGTGAATCCAGTAGTGATTGTTGGTGTTGTTAATGTCGGAGTAGTAATTGTAGGTGATGTTCCAAATACTGCTACACCTGTTCCAGTTTCGTTTGATAACACACCAGCCAACTGAGCCGATGTTGTTGCAGCGAACTGCGAAAGTGGGTTTGCAACTAAAGCATCACCTGTTGAAGCAGCTACCCAAGATAGAGCACCGGTATTATCCGATTGTAAAATTCTGTTTGCACCCGGCACCGCCGAAGGCCAAACGTATGTTCCAGTTGCGCCAGTGGCTGGAGCATTTAGAACGAAGCTTCCGTTTGTTGCACCATTGAATGTAATTCCGGTTCCAACTGTTGGAGTCGTGAGCGTAGGAGATGTTCCGAAGACCGCAGCGCCCGATCCGGTTTCGTTTGATAACACTCCGGCTAACTGAGCCGATGTTGTCGCGGCGAATTGTGAAAGTGGGTTCGCAACTAAAGCATCACCAGTTGAAGCAGTGATCCAACTCAACACACCCGTGTTGTCAGATTGTAAAACGCGGTTGCCAGCCGGAACTGCTGCTGGCCATGTATAAGTACCGTTAGTTGTTACAGCCGCAGCATTAATAGTCGTCGCACCACTCGTTGAGCCGTTAACCGTGAAGCCTGTTGCGATAGTTGGCGTAGTAATTGTTGGAGATGTTCCGAAGACTGCAACGCCAGTACCGGTTTCGTTCGATAATACTCCAGCTAATTGCGCCGATGTCGTTGCAGCGAACTGCGAAAGTGGGTTAGCGACGAACGCGTCACCGCCGCCACCGGCTGCAATCCAAGTTAAGTTACCAGCGTTGTCAGATTGTAAAAGTCGGTTGCCGGCAGGAACTGCTGAAGGCCAAACGTAAGTTCCGCTTGCACCAGCTGCTGGAGCATTGATCGTAAAGTTACCGTTGGTTGCACCATTAACTGTGAAGCCAGTAGTGATAGTTGGCGTTGTTAAAGTCGGAGTAGTAATTGTAGGTGATGTTCCAAAGACTGCTACGCCTGTTCCAGTTTCGTTTGATAACACACCAGCCAACTGAGCCGATGTTGTTGCAGCGAATTGTGAAAGTGGGTTCGCAACTAAAGCATCACCTGTTGAAGCCGCTACCCAAGAAAGCGCACCTGTATTATCCGATTGTAAAATTCTGTTCGCACCCGGTGCAGCCGAAGGCCAAGTGTAGGTGCCAGATGCACCTGCAGCAGCGACCGTGAAGGTCACTCCACCGTTTGTTGCTCCGTTAAGAGCCAAGCTTGTTGTTACCGAAGGTGTTACTAAAGTAGGTGATGTTCCAAAGACTGCTGCACCAGAACCAGTTTCGTTCGACAACACACCAGCTAACTGAGCTGATGTTGTTGCAGCGAATTGAGAAAGCGGGTTCGCAACTAAAGCATCACCAGTTGAAGCAGTGATCCAACTCAACACACCCGTGTTGTCAGATTGTAGAACGCGGTTACCAGCCGGAACTGCAGCCGGCCAAGTATATGTACCGTTAGTAGTAACTGCAGCAGCATTGATTGTAGTGGCACCACTCGTTGAACCGTTAACTGTGAAGCCAGTTGTGATTGTAGGAGTTGTTAAAGTAGGCGTAGTAATCGTTGGAGAAGTTCCAAACACCGCAACGCCTGTTCCAGTTTCGTTCGACAACACTCCAGCTAACTGTGCCGAAGTCGTTGCAGCGAACTGCGAAAGTGGGTTAGCTACGAACGCGTCACCGCCGCCACCTGCTGCGATCCAAGTTAAGTTACCAGCGTTGTCAGATTGTAAAAGTCTGTTGCCGGCAGGAACTGCCGAAGGCCAAACGTAAGTTCCGCTTGCACCAGCCGCCGGAGCATTGATCGTAAAGTTTCCGTTTGTTGCACCGTTAACTGTGAAGCCTGTACCGATTGCCGGAGTTGTAATCGTCGGAGATGTTCCAAACACTGCAACACCAGTACCAGTTTCGTTCGACAACACTCCAGCTAACTGAGCAGAAGTCGTTGCAGCAAATTGAGAAAGTGGGTTCGCAACTAAAGCATCACCCGTTGCGGCAGTGACCCAAGTTAATGCACCAGTATTGTCAGATTGAAGTATTCGGTTACCTGCTGGAACTGCAGCTGGCCATGTGTATGTACCGTTAGTTGTTACTGCAGCAGCATTAATTGTGGCTGTACCACTTGTTGAACCATTAATTGCAAAACCAGTACTGAACGTCGGAGACGTTCCGAAGACAAGGGAACCTGATCCAGTTTCGTTAGAAATTACTCCAGCTAATTGCGCAGATGTTGTTGCTGCGAATTGAGAAAGCGGGTTCGCAACTAAAGCATCACCAGTTGAAGCAGTGATCCAACTCAACACACCCGTGTTGTCAGATTGTAGAACGCGGTTGCCTGCTGGAACTGCTGCTGGCCATGTGTACGTACCGTTAGTTGTTACAGCTGCGGCGTTAATAGTGGTCGCACCACTCGTTGAACCATTAACTGTGAATCCAGTAGTGATTGTTGGTGTTGTTAATGTCGGAGTAGTAATTGTAGGTGATGTTCCAAATACTGCTACACCTGTTCCAGTTTCGTTTGATAACACACCAGCCAACTGAGCCGATGTTGTTGCAGCGAACTGCGAAAGTGGGTTTGCAACTAAAGCATCACCTGTTGAAGCAGCTACCCAAGATAGAGCACCGGTATTATCCGATTGTAAAATTCTGTTTGCACCCGGCACCGCCGAAGGCCAAACGTATGTTCCAGTTGCGCCAGTGGCTGGAGCATTTAGAACGAAGCTTCCGTTTGTTGCACCATTGAATGTAATTCCGGTTCCAACTGTTGGAGTCGTGAGCGTAGGAGATGTTCCGAAGACCGCAGCGCCCGATCCGGTTTCGTTTGATAACACTCCGGCTAACTGAGCCGATGTTGTCGCGGCGAATTGTGAAAGTGGGTTCGCAACAAGTGCATCACCAGTTGAAGCAGCTACCCAAGATAGAGCACCGGTATTATCCGATTGTAATATTCTGTTCGCACCCGGCACTGCCGAAGGCCAAGTGTAGGTACCTGCAGCTCCCGTTGCTGCAACTTGCATTGTGATTCCACCAGAAGTCGAACCATTTAAGTTAAATCCAATTAAGTCGGCGCCAGTGATCGTTGGCGTAGTGATTGTAGGAGATGTTCCAAATACCGCAACGCCCGTTCCAGTTTCGTTCGATAATACTCCGGCTAATTGTGCTGAAGTCGTTGCAGCGAATTGAGAAAGTGGGTTAGCTACGAACGCGTCACCGCCGCCACCTGCTGCAATCCAAGTTAAGTTACCAGCGTTGTCAGATTGTAAAAGTCGGTTGCCGGCAGGAACTGCTGAAGGCCAAACGTAAGTTCCGCTTGCACCAGCTGCTGGAGCATTGATCGTAAAGTTACCGTTGGTTGCACCGTTAACTGTGAAGCCTGTACCGATCGCTGGAGTTGTAATCGTTGGAGAAGTTCCAAACACCGCAACACCAGTTCCAGTTTCGTTCGACAACACTCCAGCTAATTGTGCTGAGGTCGTCGCAGCGAATTGCGAAAGTGGGTTAGCTACAAGCGCATCGCCAGTTCCCGCGGTATCAACTACCCAAGATAGAGCACCCGTCGCATCAGATTGAAGTATTCGGTTTGCACCTGGCGCAGCCGAAGGCCAAGTGTAGGTGCCAGATGCACCTGCAGCAGCGACCGTGAAGGTCACTCCACCGTTTGTTGCTCCGTTAAGAGCCAAGCTTGTTGTTACCGAAGGTGTTACTAAAGTAGGTGATGTTCCAAAGACTGCTGCACCAGAACCAGTTTCGTTCGACAACACACCAGCTAACTGAGCTGATGTTGTTGCAGCGAATTGAGAAAGCGGGTTCGCAACTAAAGCATCACCAGTTGAAGCAGTGATCCAACTCAACACACCCGTGTTGTCAGATTGTAGAACGCGGTTGCCTGCTGGAACTGCCGCTGGCCATGTGTAAGTGCCATTAGTTGTTACTGCAGCAGCATTAATAGTAGTCGCACCACTCGTTGAACCGTTAACTGTGAAGCCAGTAGTGATCGTTGGCGTTGTTAATGTCGGCGTAGTAATTGTCGGAGAAGTTCCAAACACTGCAACACCAGTACCAGTTTCGTTCGACAACACTCCGGCCAATTGTGCTGAAGTCGTTGCTGCGAACTGAGAAAGTGGATTCGCAACTAAAGCATCACCTGTTGCGGCAGTAACCCAAGTCAATGCACCAGTATTGTCAGATTGAAGAATTCTGTTACCTGCAGGAACTGCAGCCGGCCATGTGTACGTACCATTTGTAGTAACTGCCGCGGCATTAATTGTGGCTGTCCCACTTGTTGAACCATTAATTGCAAAACCAGTACTGAACGTCGGAGACGTTCCGAAGACGAGTGAACCCGAGCCAGTTTCGTTAGAAATTACTCCAGCAAGTTGCGCCGAAGTCGTTGCAGCGAATTGTGAAAGTGGGTTCGCAACCAAAGCATCGCCCGTAGATGCAGTGATCCAACTCAACACACCGGTATTGTCTGATTGTAGAACTCGGTTGCCTGCTGGAACTGCAGCTGGCCATGTATAAGTACCGTTGGTAGTTACAGCAGCAGCATTAATAGTTGTTGCGCCACTCGTTGAACCGTTAACTGTAAAGCCTGTCGTGATCGTTGGCGTAGTAATTGTCGGAGATGTTCCGAAGACTGCTGCACCAGTTCCAGTTTCGTTTGATAACACTCCGGCTAACTGAGCTGAAGTTGTTGCAGCGAATTGAGAAAGCGGGTTCGCAACTAAAGCATCACCTGTCGAAGCCGCTACCCAAGAAAGTGCACCGGTATTATCAGTTTGTAAAATTCTGTTCGCACCGGGTACTGCCGAAGGCCATGTGTATGTACCAGCTGCGCCCGTTGCCGCAACTTGCATCACGATACCATCTGAAGTTGCTCCACCTAAAGTGAAGCCTTTTACCACTGGTGTAGTGATCGTAGGTGAAGTATCAAATACGGCCAATCCAGTTCCAGTTTCGTTCGACAACACTCCAGCTAATTGTGCTGATGTTGTTGCTGCAAACTGAGAAAGTGGATTCGCAACGAACGCGTCTCCGCCGCCACCTGCTGCGACCCAAGTTAAGTTACCTGCGTTGTCAGACTGTAAAAGTCGATTTGCACCCGGAACAGCTGATGGCCATACGTAAGTACCACTTGCGCCAGCTGCTGGAGCATTGATCGTAAAGTTTCCATTTGTTGCACCATTAACTGTGAAGCCTGTGCCTATTGCTGGAGTTGTAATTGTCGGCGATGTACCGAACACCGCTAAACCAGTTCCAGTTTCGTTCGATAACACTCCCGCTAATTGCGCTGAAGTCGTCGCTGCGAATTGCGAAAGTGGGTTTGCAACTAAAGCATCACCCGTTGAAGCAGTTATCCAACTCAACACACCGGTGTTGTCAGATTGTAGAACTCTGTTACCAGCCGGGACTGCAGCTGGCCATGTGTATGTTCCGTTAGTAGTAACTGCAGCAGCATTAATTGTAGTGGCACCACTTGTTGAGCCGTTAACTGTAAAGCCTGTTGTGATCGTTGGCGTTGTTAACGTCGGAGTAGTGATTGTCGGGCTTGTGCCAAATACCGCAACACCTGTTCCAGTTTCGTTCGACAACACTCCAGCTAGTTGCGCTGATGTTGTTGCAGCAAACTGCGAAAGTGGGTTCGCAACTAAAGCATCACCCGTCGAAGCAGCTACCCAAGATAGCGCACCCGTATTGTCAGATTGTAAAATTCTGTTTGCACCTGGCACAGCGACCGGCCAAGTGTAGGTACCTGCAGAGCCAGCAGCAGGAACAGTGAATGAAACTCCGCCATTTGTTGAACCTGCAACTTGAAAGCTTGTTCCAATGACCGGCGTTGTGATCGTAGGTGATGTACCGAATACTGCTACACCAGTTCCAGTTTCGTTTGATAACACTCCAGCTAACTGCGCTGATGTTGTTGCTGCAAACTGAGAAAGTGGGTTTGCAACTAGCGCGTCACCCGTCGAGGCAGCCACCCAAGTCAGAACACCCGTGTTGTCCGATTGTAATATTCTGTTTGCACCCGGAACTGCAGCTGGCCACGTATAAGTACCATTCGTTGTTACAGCAGCTGCATTGATAGTTGTTGCACCACTCGTTGAACCATTAACTGTGAAGCCAGTTGTGATCGTTGGAGTTGTTAACGTTGGCGATGTTCCGAAAACCGCAGCACCCGATCCAGTTTCGTTCGACAACACTCCCGCTAATTGTGCTGATGTTGTTGCAGCGAATTGTGAAAGCGGATTTGCAACTAGCGCGTCTCCAGTTGAAGCCGCAACCCAAGTCAACACACCCGTATTATCAGATTGTAAGATTCGATTCGCACCTGGAACTGCCGCTGGCCATGTGTATGTACCGTTAGTAGTAACTGCAGCAGCATTAATTGTAGTGGCACCACTTGTTGAGCCGTTAACTGTAAAGCCTGTCGTGATCGTTGGCGTTGTTAACGTCGGAGTAGTAATTGTCGGAGATGTTCCGAAGACTGCAGCACCTGTTCCAGTTTCGTTCGACAACACTCCTGCTAATTGTGCTGATGTTGTTGCTGCGAATTGTGAGAGCGGGTTAGCAACTAAAGCAT
The DNA here is from genome assembly GCA_964543475.1 of uncultured Bdellovibrionales bacterium. Lineage (GTDB taxonomy): Bacteria > Bdellovibrionota > Bdellovibrionia > Bdellovibrionales > JAMPXM01 > JAYSYM01. The sequence continues at coordinate 66,921 of CAZIYJ010000001.1, forward strand.
CACCCGTAGATGCAGCAACCCAAGATAGAGCGCCTGTATTATCAGTTTGTAAAATTCGGTTTGCGCCCGGAACCGCCGAAGGCCAAGTATATGTACCCGCAGCACCTGTTGCGGCAACTTGCATGACGATACCGTCAGAAGTTGCACCACCAAGTGTGAAACCTTTTATTGTTGGTGATGTATCGAATACTGCTAAGCCTGTTCCTGTTTCATTCGACAACACTCCAGCTAATTGCGCCGATGTTGTTGCAGCAAACTGAGAAAGTGGGTTTGCAACTAAAGCGTCACCGATAGGTGCGGCAATCCAAGACAATGCACCTGTATTATCCGTTTGAAGAATTCTATTTGCACCCGGAACAGCGCCCGGCCAAGTGTATGTTCCAGCACTACCTGCAGCGGGAACTGTAAACGTCACTCCACCATTAGTTGCACCAGCAACTTGGAAGCTCGTTCCAATCACAGGAGTTGTAATAGTAGGCGATGTATCGAAGACCGCAACTCCCGTACCTGTTTCATTCGACAACACTCCAGCTAATTGAGCAGAAGTTGTTGCAGCAAATTGCGAAAGTGGATTTGTCGTTAAAGCATCTCCGCCTGAAGCTGCGATCCAAGACAATGCTCCCGTTGCATCAGATTGAAGAACCTGATTGCTTCCCGGAACTGCCGAAGGCCAAGTGTATGTGCCTGTTGCGCCAGTCGCCGCAACTTGCATTGTGATTCCACCTGAGGTCGAACCATTTAAATTGAAGCCAACTAGATTTGCGCCAGTAATAGTTGGCGTCGTTAAATTCGGCGACGTTGCAAATACAGCTAATCCTGTTCCAGTTTCGTTCGACAACACTCCAGCCAACTGAGCAGAAGTCGTTGCAGCAAACTGACTTAAGTTACCCGCGAGAAGCGCATCGCCCGGCGAGAAATATTCCCAAGCTGTATTGGCTGCATTCCAACGAATCGATTGAAGTACTTGGCCTGCACCTGGCGCAGCCACTGTGTTACCAAGTAATCGTCCATCAACATAACCTTTAGTTGCAGCACCATCTGATGCCGCAGGTGAAGCTAAACCTGTAATTAAAATCGTACCAACACCAGCGCCGTCGACATCCCAGTTAGCACTTAAAGTCGTTGTTCCATCTCTACGAACATAGGCTCCAGCAGAAGCAGTCGAGACAGCGTCTACATACTGTTTTGTTGCCGCGCCAGTTGCCACCGAAGGATCTGCAGAAAGCACTAACAAACCAGTCATCGTATCGCCTGCGCGATTAACCGGAGTGAAACCAAGTGTTGTCGCAATCGTCGACGGCACCCAATCTCCTGCACCATTGTAACGAAGAACGTCGCCTGGGACTGGAGCTACTGCGAAATCAAGATCGATACCTTTAAGTTTATCAACTGATAGAGCCGTGTACGCACCGCTTACGTCACCCGCGAAAGTTGCATTACCTTGAATCGCAGTGTTGACTGCTGATCCGTACGCAACACTAATCGAAGGAGCAGTTGCTGTTCCGCCAAGCGTGATGCCGTTACCAGCAGTGATCGAGTTAACAACTGAGCTGCTGTTTGCAATCGAAACTGGTGCGGCACCATTCCAATATTTTAATTGTCCTGCGCCATCAGACCAGATCGTGCCGATGGCTGATGGACCTGCGCCAGCTAAATATGTAGTGAGTGCAGTTTCTGAAGCACCTGAATAAGTTCCTACTCCAACAGTTCCAGCAGAGCGAACCGATGCACTAAAGATTGCATTGGCAGTCGCATCTAAAGTCATACCCAGAGCGGCACCTGAATATAATCGTAAACCGTCTGAACCTTCAGACGCTTGAATGCTTCCGCGCTGAGTTGCCCCGCCGTAGAAATCTATTCGCGGAGATCCGCCCTGACCAACGTTGCCCTCAAGGCGTATTGTTGGACTATCTTTTTTGACATGAAGGTCTGCAGACGCTGCACCTGTACCGATACCGATCGCACTACCTACGCTAGTTGAGTAGATGTTTCCGGTCGTCGACAAGTTTCCTGAAAATGAATTGTTTCCGCTTAGTCCCGCGTACGCTGCATCGTGATTATGAAGTGCCCCAACATCGCTACCATCAACTAAACTCTCGATGTTCACTTGAGTGATGTTCGTTCCAATATTCACAAAGTCTTCTGAGCGTTTTCCAGAAAGAAGCTGTGAGTTCACTGCGAAGCCAGCAGCGCCAATTGTCTGCATTGCTGCAAGCGGAACTCCATCAACCACGATTTCTAAACGTCTCCAGTCATTTGGACCAGGAACATAAGTAGTCGCACAAGAATCAGCGACCGAAGCAACATCGTTATTAAATATTTGTGGAATTGTATTTCCCGGACCACTCACAGCACCGGCACCAAGAACTACTGAGAAAATACCAAACGGATTTGGTGTGACGTTAAACGTCTCTTCGTAAAGATAACATCCACCAGCAGGTGGATAGACTCGAAGATTAACAACTACTGGGAATGTAATCGGGTTTCCAGCGGCATTGGTTACACGAGCTTGAAACGGCATTAACGATGGCACGCCATTAGCTGCCTGCGCACTTGTCGAAACAAGCGTGCAAACCACCAACAACATCCATGCTGTAAATGCGGTTCGTTTACTCATATACCAACCTTGGTACACCACTACTTAAATTCACCACTCCATTGGTGATATTCTCAGACGCCCAATTAATTGAAAGAAAGCTCTGCGATCCAGCAGCATATCCATCAGTTACGTCAGAGGTAGAGGATGCAACTTGTGTTACCACATCAGAAGTCGGTGGTAAGAGAAGTCTTACAATTGCCTTCCCGACATCTGAGTAAATGAACTTACCACGTGAACGTGCAAAGACGTTACGTTGGGTAGTTAAAACTAGAGGTATGGAGAACTGGTTGTTGGTGCAGGTGAACGATGTCCAGCTCGTCTGATTGAGCGACCATTCGTGAACGTATCCGTTTGTACTGTCGCAAGTCCCGTCCAAAGTATAGTTTATCGTTGGGCTGTTAACTACTGATGTCTGTCCAGGTGTTATTCCAAAATAAGGAGCAGATACTTTTAAAACTTCTTCCGCAACAGGCGACGGAGATTTCACACAGCCGATTAGAATTGAAGCGTAAAAAAGATAGGCAAAAAAACGAACTTTGCTTTTTTGCGGAGTCTTTCTGCTTAAACATTGAATGTTTAAAACGGCTTCCGAGGTTTCCATCTATATCTATTATGTACAAAGATGCACAATAATGAAAACGTAACCGCGCGATTCTTGTATCGTTTTAAGAATTTGGTCGTAAGGCCAAGTTTAGCCGAGATGTTGGTCCTAACAATCTCGATTCGAGATAACTTTTTTTTTAACTGCGAGCTGTTTCGTTCTGAACCGATCGAGACCTAAGCCCCGTCAGACGTTGATTCGACTTGAGAAATCGGCTGCAGACCAAGTGCTGCAACATCATCGATCTCGATAACTTTATTACTTTTAGCACCAAGTGCTTCCATTTTTTTTGCTTGAACAAGTACTCGCGAATGCAATCGCGTTCGACCAATCTCGTATTGCTCTTGAGCTTTACCCAAACTCTTTCCGATTCCATCAAACGCTTCGAGGAAATCGGCGATTCGCTTATGCATTTCTTTTCCGGCTTCAGAAATAGCGAGAGCATTTTCTGCCAAACGCTCTTCTCTCCAGCCGTAGCGAATGACTTTTAGCAAACCAATCAGAGTCGGAGGAGTTGCGACTAAGATTCTTTTTGCCAGTGCATATTCGATTAAATCCGGATGCGACTCGAGTGCAGCATACAAAAACGATTCATTCGGTAGGAACATAACAGTGAAATCAGCCGATCCGTCGAGATGATCGTGATAAGCCTTTTCAGATAACTTTTTAACGTGATCTTTTACTGCAGCTCCGTGACGAGCCATGTGCTGTGTGCGCTCAGCATCGGTCGTTGCATCGAGCGACGACAAGAATGCGTCGAGCGGAGTCTTTGCATCAACAACGACGACGCGACCACCTGGCATTCGAACAATCATGTCCGGAATTAAGCGAACTCCATCAGAGACACTTTGATCTTGAAAGCTGACATCGCAATGTTCTGACATTGCTGCAAGCTCGATACAGTTTTTGAGCTGTACTTCACCCCAGCGACCGCGAACATGCGGACGCTTTAAGGCGTCTTTGAGCGCAGTTGTTTGAGCACTCAGCTGATTTCCGGTTTCGATGACACGCTTAAGTTCGTTTTCGACAGTCGTGTATGACTTTTGGCGTTCGCGTTCCATCTCGTTGGCCTGCTTTTCATAGCGGCTAAGAGTTTCTTGCAATGGCTTTAAGAGTGAGTCGATCGCTGTTTGACGTTTGTCGAGATCCGCTTTTCCAACTTCATGCGTTCGCGAAAGAACTGATTTCGCGAGCTCAAGGAACTGACGGTTGTTTCCTTCGAGTGCGGTCGCCGCAAGACTCTTGAACGAATCTTTAAACTGCTCTTCAGCTTGTCCGAGAGACTTCAATTCTGCTTCGGCGCGAATTAACTGTTCCGATTTTTGCGTCAGCTGTTGAGTGAGTTGCTCAACTTGAAGTTCCAGCGCACCGTTTCGATTTTTGAAATGAATGAAGAAAGTGCGGAGAGCCCATGCAAGAAGTGCTAAGACCGCGACGCTAAAGATGATTGAGATCAAGGTGAGTGAGGTCATGCATTAAGACGTAGCATGACCCCACATAATTTGTCGAATTCTATTGAGTAAGCGACCGCAAACCCTTGAGGGTAGCGGCTAAACGAGCGAGATCATGGAGCTTCTCATCCTCAACACCTAAAGCCTGTAGAGCTTTCTCGTGAGAAACCACGCATTTCTCGCAGCCATTGATGATTGAGACAGCAAAAGCGAGTATTTCAAATCGCTCTTTTCCAAGCAGCGGATTGCCAAGTGATTGCATCCTCAATTTCGCGGGCCCATACGCTTCTCCCTCATGCTGTTCGTCGACGAAGTGTCTAAAGCGATAGTAAGTGTTTAGCATCCCCATAATTGCTGCAGCTTCTTCGACTTCGAGAATCTTAGGCGCATCGATTCCTTCTCGCACTAAAGTTGTTCGAGCTGCGAGTGCGATCTCTCGGAAGTCGAGCGAACGAGCAAGAGCAAGGGTTGCCATTGTCGCTTCTTCTTTAGAAAGCGAGCTATCCTCAAGAATTCTCTTGAAATTGATTTTAAGGTCTCTCGCAATCGCACTTTGATGATCTGAATAAAGTGATTCAAACTCACTTATTAGAAATCCGTAAGGTGCGGTTGATTCTGTGTTTTGTTCGAAAGTTACGACTCCCATGAGTCCTCCTTAAAGTTTGTTTTACGCAGAAAGCGTTGCTTGACCTTTTTCCCAGTTGCACGGGCAAAGCTCATCAGTTTGAAGAGCGTCGAGCGTACGAAGAACTTCTTTTACGTTGCGGCCAACATTGAGATCGTTTGCACTTACCCAACGTACGATTCCATCTGGATCAACGATGTAAGTTGCGCGGAGGGGCACTTTATCTACCGGGTGTAAAACTCCAAGAGCTTCAGACAATTCTTTTTTGTTGTCTGCGAGCATTGGAAGTCTAAGGCCCTTAAGATCTTTATGATCTTTTCTCCAAGCTAAGTGAACGAAGTGGCTGTCGCAGCTAACTCCGAACAATTCAGCATCGCGCTCTTTGAAGTTTCCGTAGTTCTTGTCGAACTCAGCAATTTCAGTTGGGCAAACAAATGTGAAATCGAGTGGCCAGAAAAAATAGACTGCCCACTTTCCCTTCGCATGCTCTGCACTTAATTCTTTAAATTCTTTGCCAGCTTCAATTGATACACACGCTTGCATTTTATAATCCGGAAATTTTTGTCCAATACCTAACATCTGATTTCTCCTTTGACGTTGATATCTCTAACTTACGGCTTTGGGGCCATATCAATCAAATCGATAGTTCTTACTTTAATATAGACAGGCTCTATTGTTTGTATTAGGCTAGTGATCTATGACACTTACACAATTATCTTATGTTGTTGCTGTGGCCGATCATCGAGGTTTTGCACTCGCGGCGAACGCCTGTTTCATCACTCAGCCCACTTTGAGCATGCAAATTCAAAAGCTTGAAGACGAACTTGGGGTCACACTTTTCGATCGCTCTAAACAACCCGTAGAGCCGACCGCAGTGGGCGCAATTATTGTTTCGCAAGCACGAATAGTTTTGCGAGACGCTTCGCAAATTACTGAGCTAGTAAAAAATGAAACAAAAGAAGTCAGCGGCGCAGTTTCAATTGGAGTTATTCCAACTCTAGCGCCCTACTTACTTCCGCTTTTTATTCAGCGCCTAGTTAAGGCTCATCCGAAGTTACGATTGACGATTCATGAACTTCAAACTGATCAAATTATTCAGCAGATCAATAGCGGAAAACTTGATATCGCAATTTTAGTCACGCCGCTCGAGTCGAATCAAATTACCGAGCATGTTTTGTTTCATGAACCATTCTATTTGTACGCTTCGCCTGAACATTCGCTGCTCAAACGAAAGACGATTCAGAAAAATGATTTAAATTCTGGAGAGGTCTGGCTCTTGAGCGATGGTCACTGCTTTAGAGATCAGGCACTAAGTCTTTGCCGCGATGTAAAATCAAAAGCTGATGAAAGTAATTTCCGCTTCGAAAGCGGCAATCTCGAGACACTTAAAAAAATGGTTGATCAAGGAGCGGGCTATACACTCCTCCCTCATTTAGCGATTAAAGATCTGGTTCACCGCGAACAAAAAGACCGCGTAAAAGAATTTGCTTCGCCAGTTCCAACTCGAGAAGTGAGTTTGATCCATCACCAGCACTACACACGCACCGCCATCATCGACGCGATGATCTCTGAAATTCGCAAATCATTGCCGAAAGAAATTTTAGGTGTTGAGATCAGTGCCTTTAAGACCATTCCGATAAAGCAGTAGACGAAGGTCAGACTGATCAGTGACCTTAGCCCTGCGCAAATCGCAATCTTCCGACGGAACGTAGGAAAATCCTTACCTTTGGTTAGTTCAGACTACCGGACTAAATCCCGATTAATAATGAGACAGAAACGATAGGTTTCATTGAAAAGGAACGCAATGTCAGTAGTTCGATTTGCACTCATCATGTTGGCCATCACGTTTGGCGTGGCATCGTGTGCACCTAGAGAAGACGAAGATACCTCAGCTCTCTGTTGGGAGTCTGGTGATATCTTGGTTTCTAATTCGGGCTCAGACGCAGTCGTTGCGCTTAAGTCTGATGGATCATTCCGTGGCATCGTCTACAACGTTATCAATACATCTGAAACTGTTTATGGAGTAACTTTCTCAGCTTCGACTGGCGAGCTTCTTGTCGGAGTCGATGGAACAGACCGCGTGATGGCGATATCGCAAGCTGACTGTTCGTCTAGAATCGCAGTCGCAGACGCAAACTTAACCGGTACAATTCGCGGAGTTACCGAGCTAATTAACGGTGATATTCTCGTTGCTGAAACAAGCAACGTTGAGCGTTTTAGATCAAATGGAACGCGCGTGACAACCGGCGGTTGGCCCCGAGCTCTTCAAACTGGAGCGAATGGTCTTTCCGCAATTGCAGCCGGTGGATTTGTTCACTGCTCATCGACTCTTGATGTTGTCAGAACTTATGACGACGCCGGAGTTCAAGTCGCAACACGCAGCTCAGGCATTGTCGCAACAACAGACGCAATGGATTGTTTAAAATTAAGTGATGGCTCAGTTGCCATCTCATGGTCTGGAACAACAGATACCGTATCAATAGTGAGCGCTGATCTCTCCACCCAAAGTGCAAGTTACAGTGACGTCGCGATTCTTGCCAACCCGGGCGGCCTGGCAGAACTTGCAAACGGAAACCTCATCGTTGCCGATCGTTTAAATCACTACCTTGTCGAAATCACTCGCACCGGAACTTTCGTTTCAACACTCGGCGATGGTGTACTTAACACTCCTGAGTTCATTGCGGTTGCACCATGAAGATAGCCGCCGCTGTTCTAACATTCACCTTATTGTTCGCGCAGTTAGTGCAAGCAAAAGATGGCGTTAGTTCATTTTCTCTGAACATGATTCAGTTTAGCGGCGAGAAAGATAAAAGCTTAACTGGCTCAACTGGTTACGCGGCCGATTTCACAGTGAACAATAATCAAGGCGCCTTCCGTCTTCAATACGGCGTCGACTTTCAGTATTCGCAGGCACGAAGTTACATCAACGAAACTGGTCGCAACGGCACTTATTACGGATCAGATTTTAAAATTGGTCTCGCGATCGTTCCCGTTCCCGGCGGAGTCATCAGTCCATTTGTCGAGGTCGCTGGTTTATTGGGAGTGAAGGCGCTGAACTTCGACAGCAATCAAACTGCTGTGCCGCGCGATAATATTTCTGCGTCTTACGGTTATCGTTTTGGTGTTGGAGTAAATCTCGGAGTTTTCTCGAGCAGCTCAATTAAACTTGCTGCGTACTTCGTCGACAACCGAGCCACAAAACTTGCGGCTCAGTCAGACTACAATCTTAGTTCACTCACCTTTAGTCTAGGTCTTAATTTCTAAACTAAATCGCTCTGCTATCTCTTGTGACAGCAGTACATGTACGTTTCGCTGACTGCTGTAGAAAGCGAACTGCTAAACGGCTTATTCAAATTGCAGTTCTCAATCATTTTCATTTTCATATCCGATAGTCCCTGATTACTTCGTTCACATCGAAAGCTATCAATCATTGAGTCCGGCGAACCTGCAGCCGCTGTTTGCGTAGCACTTGGTTTCGTTTGCGAAAATGCGGCCTGAGCAAAGATTAGGCAAGCTGAGAGCATCAAGTATTTCATTCGTAATTCTCCTGTTTGAATTTCTGTTTCAGAGACTGATATCTATTTGAAACTTTGTCTAGATGACCCGTTCCAACACTCAACTTCTAAATGTTCTTTTGTTGACAACTTTTGGAGTCAATCTGCCTAATGAGAATCATTTAACTGAAAGGGACTTTTATGACCAACTTAACACGGGCACTTGCCCTCATCGTAGTGTTCTGCGGATCGAATGCCATGGCTAGTAACTATGGTATGGCAGGCTGTGGAATCGGATCTCTCGTTTTCAAAGATCAACCAGGAAAAATTCAAATCGTTGCGGCGACTTTGAATGACCTTATCTCTCCGCAGACTTCTGCGATTTCTTCTGGAACTTCAGGCTGTGTAGACACACCTGCAGGTGACGTTGCTGCTCTTTACATTGATTCGAACAAAGAAGTTCTCAAAAAAGAAGTTGCTCAAGGTCGCGGAGAATCGTTGAACGGTTTGTTAACTATGTGGGGTTGCAATGACTCTTCAGCTGTTGGCAGCGTTTTACAATCAAACTACAACCAAATTTACAACACATCTGCTCCTCAAGCTGCGCAAATCAGCCAAAGCATGAAGTCTGTAATCAAATCAAGCCAAGCAACTGCTAGCGCTTGCAAAACTCTCATTTAATTTTAAAGGAATAAGCTAATGAAAAATCTTTTATTGATATTAGTAGTGAGCGTGATCGGCGTTACAGCTTCAGCTCAAGGAAAAAAGGCATCTGCAAAGTTTAGCCGTGAATATGGCATGGCTGGCTGCGGACTAGGTTCAGTAGTAGTTGGAAAAAGCGGCGCACAGATTTTTGCTGCAACAACTAACTCAAGCTTCTACAACCAAATGTTTGGTATCACGTTCAACACATTGAACTGTTTAGATGGAACTGAAAATCAAGTTGCTGATAAAACTGATTTCTACATCCACACAAACCAAGCAGCTATCCAAGGCGATATCGCACGTGGAAGCGGAGAAACTCTCGCAGCACTTTCAAAAGTTCTTCGTTGTGACTCTCCAGCGTTTGGCTCAGTGCTTCAGAAAAACTACGGTGAAATTTTCACTCAAGAAAATTTGCCAGCTAACGAAGTCACTGACGCGATCATCACTGTGATCAAGAACGACGAAACATTGTCTGCGCAATGCTCTCTTAGCTAAGTCGTTGACATAGCATTTCAATAAGACGACAAAAAGCCCAAGCTTCTGCTTGGGCTTTTTTTTGCCTTGGGCCTTTTCTTTTTGGAGTCTTACTTGTCTTTAATCTACCTATTCGCCTTCGCCCTATCGATTTCTCATGCCTCTACTGCTGTCTCTTCGCCGGCCGATCAATATGTTTCTAAAGCAACCGAGCTTAAGCTCTCTGAGCAAAAACAGTGGGTGAATCTCCTTCATCACCGCCGTAATGTGCTCGGCCTCAAGCGATCGCAGATTAAGGGAGAAAATTTCTTTCTCTCTCCGACCGGTTATAAAGATACACAGGCTGAGCTCGAGGCCACAATTCGGGGCCTTCTTTCAAAAGAAAGCTTTAAGGAAGACGAGCATCCGATCTGTATTTTCCCAGCTCGCAAGCGATGGCTTCAAGAGAAGTTAAATATTCCTGAGCAAGAGTTTCCGAAAGCTTCTTGTAATCTCTACGATCGCTACATCAAGCGCCTAAATGCTGACTCGGTGAGTATGATCTTTTCATCGTACTACGCAAATAGCCCAGGCTCTGCTTTTGGACACACGCTTTTTAGGGTCAACCAGAAGGTCAAAGACGGAGAAGAACGAAACGAACTTCTAGATCACGGCTTAGGATTCGCAGCGAACGTAAACACGAGTAACCCAGTTATCTATGCACTGTTCGGAATTTTGGGCGGCTTCAACGGGACTTACACCAACGTCCCCTATTATTTCAAAGTACGAGAGTACAATGATTTTGAATCTCGTGCTCTTTGGTCGTACGACTTAAACCTCACTCCCCCAGAAGTCGTCATGCTCGTCGATCATCTTTGGGAAGTTGGCGGCACCGAATTCTCTTATTACTTCTACACGCAAAACTGTGCATTCCACATGCTCACTGTTATGCAGGCTGCAATTCCAAGACTGAGTGTCGCTGACGACGTAAGATTCTATGTCATCCCAGCCGAAGCCATTCGCGTTTCAATGGAAGAAGAGGGCCTGATTACAAATGTAACCTTCCGGCCGTCGGCGAAAGAGAAGTTTGAAACTCGCTGGGCGAACCTCTCTGACGAAGAACAAGATATTTTCAGAGAATGGCGTAAGACACGCCAACCGAATTCGATCACCGAAAAATCAATTGGCGATGCAAGAAAAATTGCGCTTCTTGATGCGGCTTTAGACTACTTTGATTTTAAATTTCCGCGAGCCGAACCAAACTCGGCCGAAGTTAAACAGCGAAATTTAGTTTTAGGCACTCGCGCGAAAATTCCATTGCCGAGCGAGCCGCTTAAAGTAGAACCTCCGCATCACCAACGCCCGGATAAAGGCCACACGACAGCGAGAGTGAACCTTGCAGTGGGAGTGCTTGATTCGGGGAGCAAAGAATCAACCTTCGAAGAATTTCGCGTGCGGTTTGCACTTCATGATTTGTTAGATGTTCCGATTGGCTATCCAGAAAATTCAGTTGTTGAATTCATGGATTTCAAATTCAGATATTTTAACGATCCTTCTAAATTTCAAATGGAAGACTTCAAAATTTTCAGTTTGTTGTCTCTCGCTCCACTAAAAGAATTTTCAGATTCTCCCTCGTGGGGTTTGTTAGTCGGCGGCCGTAGGTTTTATGACAAGCGCTGTTTTAATTGTTTCGGTTTTGCCATCGATGGACACTACGGACTATCGGGCTCATTCCTCGGCGAGAAATTACTCACTTACGGACTTCTTAAAGTCTCTGCAGTGACCGCTCCCAAGGTTGAACACTCCGATGGCTACTTAAGCGCAGGACCCGTCGTTGGCGCCGTGTTTGCTTTTTCAAACTACACTCGCTTCAAAGCCGACTGGACAAACGAGTTCGCACTCTTCCGACACGCTGAACACCTTGGCGAGCAACGCTTTGAGCTTCGACAAAACTTCGGATTAGATTGGTCGATCGGATTGCAGTACTTAAAGCGCCCCGACAACACAGAGGCCACCTTCAATCTCTACAAATTTATGTAATCAAACAAGAAGGTAAAAAATGGTGCGGACGGGAGGATTCGAACCTCCGACCACCAGATTCGTAGTCTGGTACTCTATCCAGCTGAGCTACGACCGCACATGAACAACTTTGTTCTTTGGAAAAGCTAATTAAGTCGAAATACTCCCCTAAATCAAGCGATTTGCCCTTCAAATTACCCTGAGATGCGAATAAGACTAGGGGTATGGAAAATACTCAAGCCTGGAAGGCTGCCCTCTCCGAAGCCAATATCGTTCTTACTCAGTTTCTTAACGATCCCGAGCAAATCGCTAAATGCGCGAAATTCTCTGAGATGCTCATCGAGACTTTTCAAAATGGAGGAAATGCCTTCTCCTGCGGCAACGGCGGAAGCCACTGTGATGCAATGCACTTCGCAGAAGAATTCACCGGCAAGTATCGCAAAGACCGTAAGCCCTTAGGAGCGATGGCGCTAGGCGACCAGAGCCACGTCACTTGTGTAGCCAATGATTTCGGCTTTAACGAGATCTTCTACCGACAAATCGTTGGCCTTGGCAGAAAAGGCGATTTGTTGCTGGGTCTCTCGACGAGCGGTAACTCTGAGAACGTCATTCGCGCATTTCAGGGAGCTAAAGAGGTCGGAATCCGCACTGTCGCCCTACTTGGCCGTGATGGCGGGAAGCTCAAGGCCCTGGCTGATCACTCGATCGTGATTCCAGCGCAAACCTCTGATCGTATTCAGGAAATGCACATTAAAATTATCCACACAGTCATTGAAACGGTCGAGCGCCGGCTTTTCCCTGAGAATTATTGATTCTCGACGGTTAGGCTGTTAACTGTATTCGGAAGCCTAACCGGTACCCAAGTATACCGGTTAACTTGTATACCGGGGAACCGGTACATAACTGGAGACGTGGGTGAGTGGCTTAAACCAATAGTTTGCTAAACTGTCGTACAGTGTAAAGCTGTACCGAGGGTTCAAATCCCTCCGTCTCCGCCACTTTTTTTTCAATCGAGCCGATTTCCGCCATGGATGAAAACGTCGTCGAGCTACAGATAAAGATCTCCCACCAAGAAGTCGCGATTGAATCGCTCACGCAAGCAGTGCACGAGCAACAAATGGTTATCGCGAAACTCGAGAAGAACTTAAAAAGTTTGACCGACCGCTTTGACGCCGCCGAAGCGCCCGAAGTCGGCCCAGGAAATCAAAAGCCCCCTCACTATTAAACTTGGCGGTTCACTTGATATTTTATTCACCAGGTTCAAACAACAAAGTGGCAACTTCACTCATGCGGCATTCCCACCAATGAGTTATCACATCAAAAAACTATTCGGGATCCTCGTCATTGCTATTTTCGCGTGCCCTACATTTGCAGATGAGCCATCGCCGATGGAGCTCTCTACTCCGTCAGCGAAAATTTTTGATCTCTCATTAACAAAAGATCCTGAGCGACCGCGATCATACTTTTGGCCGCAACTAATCTCTTTTGGTTTGCCGGGTTTTGATCAGTGGATTGAAGGACAGTACTCGCAAGCATCTTTTTATTCGGGCTTAGGAGTTGCTGCGGCTTACCTCCAAACTGAAGCTGCAGAAGAGCCAAAGAGTTCGAAGTTTCGCAGGGAACATCAAAAATTCAGTGTGCAGCTTTACCTAACGTCGGGTGCTTTGAGTGCTTACTCGAGTTTTCGTTCTGCAGTTCGCACACGAAAAACAGAAGGCAAATTTAAATTCTTAAAACATGAGGAGAGCGCTGACGACATTTTAGCGGCGCCTTTTCGGTTTAGTTACTTGAAGCGACCAACCACTTATATTCCGCTAGCACTTGCGAGCGGCTATGTACTCGCCGTTGCTCTCAGCTCTGACAAAAGCTGGGCACTCAGTGGCGAAGAGGCTGCCTACGGTACTGCAACATCGTATATGGCCGGCACCTGGGAAGAAGCCGTGTTTCGCGGATGGCTTATGCCTGTACAAATGGAGGCGTTCGATAGCGAATTTTGGAGTAATACTTCAACGGCGGTCATATTCGCCGCTCTTCATATTTCTTCTGAGAATAAATATGGGATATTCCAATTTGTAGCTGGTTGGTATTTCGGGAGAGTCGTTCAAAAAAATGATTGGCGTATTGGCGAAGCAACTTTCCAGCACTTCTGGTATGACGCCTTAGTCTTCAACGGACTTGTCTATGCACTTAACGGAAGAAACGGAACTTTTCGAATTCCTGCTGTAACGATTCCGTTTTAACGACAAAGGTCAGTGCCCTTGGCGAGCGAAACGATCGAATTGTAGGAGCCGCTTGTTGTGCGAAGAACTGACCAATAGCGTGCGCCGCCTCTCCATTTACTTCCAACTTTGCCAGCGATACGCAAATCTCTCTCTCCAATCCATCGATTAAGAATTCGGATTCCGCAATCAAGATTTAGGTAAGGATTATGAAGGTCATTAGTATTTCTGAAACCACAACCGTAGGCGTTCCCGCTTTCAATTGAAATTTGTAATAACCCTCGACTGATCACAGGATTTCCGTCGGAGTCGTCGAAACCTTCTTTAAAGCTCATTGACGGTGTGAAGTTACTTTCATAGCGAGTCATTGCAGAAATTAAATGTGTATAAAACTGTTTGCGCTGTTCTTGAGTGAGCGATTTAAATTTTGGACAGAACGTCGCTGCGTCTGAAGGCTGAGCTTTTAACAACGCGCTTCCAAGAGTATCAAGTCGCTTCATTACGTGAGCTGTCCATAACTTTCCATCAGTCGCTTTTGCTTCCCACAAAGGTGTTGCGAGCATTGTCGCTGGCGTCGACTTTGGAGTAGGAACTGGAGTAGCAGTTGGCTTGGGTGTTGCCGAGGGAGCATTGCTAAGACCTGAGTAAATTAGCGTTCCGCCTTTAACTAAATTAATCAACCATGAGTGGTATTCCATGGCCACTGCGGGACAACCCCAGCTTCTCCCTTGAATTCTTGCGCTGTCTTGAACGTACGAAGCGCCATGCATGACAATAGCCCGCGATCGCGCATTTGAATTGCTCTTTGATAAACCGTCAAGACGTAACGAAAATCCGTTTGAGCCATTGTACGTTTCGGCTGTGAGAAAATAGCCAAGTGACGTTGCGTTCGAACCAGAAGTATTACTAAATTTTTCTGCAAAGCCATCGTGATTTGCATCCGACCCTTTGCCATGAGCTACGTGTGCTGACCAAACTGAACCGTTTTCGATATTTACTAAATTAAGTCTCTTATTTTTCGAGCTGATAGCATAATCAATGACGACAAGATATTTCTGATTCTGAATTTGTGCTTTGTTTTTATGAAAATACAAAACAGCATCACGTAAAAGATTTGTTGGAACAACTCCGCTCGGATCTAAATGCGAATATGATTTGAGAATTTCGTTTGCTTGGTTTGCTGTAAAATCGACTTCTTTGAAATTATCGGCGATTTTTTCATTACCGCCTGTATCGATCGCACCATCACTTATTCCTTCAGAATCTGCTGCGTCTGGTAATTGCTGCAATGAAGGGCCACAGGCTGTCGCTAGAGGTAAAATCGCAAACATCACTAGCGATATTTTCGACAATTTCCAAAAGTTTCTCATCTCTAGACTCCGATCAATTTAGCTCGTACCTGAACTAAACTTTTCGGATGTCTTTGAATTTTTGGTGAGCACTGTCGGGCTAACTACATAGTCTGTAAAAATACTTTGCAGAATTCGGCGAAAGTCTCGGTCGTTAAACGAAGAAATTCAGTGACTTTCGTCTAGCTACATCAGAGAGAGTTGTGAAATCACTAACAACTTCGAAATCATTTGTTGCACACAAGAGCGACTTTCATTGCAATCAGATCCACAACGTCGATGATTCATCGTGAAGGAATATATGAAAACATTTTTGATTCTCATCTTAGGCTCACTACTGACTACTGCATGCTCAACGGGTGTCCTGAAAGATGACTGGACAAAGTCGCTCGTCGGACAATCTGGCTATGTGCGTGAGCCTGTAAAAATCGTTCATGATGAGAAGAAAAATTGGTCACAGTTTAGCGATTTCAGACGCTGCTCACTTGTTGAAATCGTTGAAGTAAGAAAGTACGGAAAAAATACGGGCCTCGTCGTCAGACAAGAGGGAAAACTTTTTTATCTTTGGAGTGCTGACAATTTTATCAACGAGTTTACCAACACACCTACTCTATCTAAACTTAGCGAATATATTGCGCCAACACTTGAAGCTGCCCTAGGTCAGAAGACCACAGTGAAATTAGCAAGCGGAACAAGCGATTCTCATACGCTTCAGTGCGAAAGCACTTACTGGGCAGGAATGACAATTCAACAGCTGGTGTTTGTTAAAGGAAGACCTGAACAGGCGAATAAAACTGCTTCAGGCGAAGAGTGGGTCTATACGCAGAACGAGCGTCAGCAGACATTCGACATCGCAAATGACAAACTCGTTCGCTGGCAGGACTAGTTAGCTAAAAAAGCAACTCGCGGATGCGGCAGCAGCAAAGATTGCGGCCACGTCCTCGCGGAGTAGCTAGGCGCTTGAGCCACTAACGTAACTGACAAAGCAGTTTACTTGTTGATCGATCACTCTCCCTTTCAGAAAAAAGTTATTAAAGAGATCTTGACCGGATTTTTCCGAGACTATTTTGCATCTGCGCAAGAGTAGTATTGCTTATGTCTATTTCGCATCTAACGCCTCGCCATTCGATTCAAATTGAAAAAATCTTTCTTTTCTGAAAAATCGAGAAGAAATTTAGCGTGTGCCGTTTTAGAGATTCAAAAAACATCGTGATAGATTGCTTCCTGGTTTTTCGATAAAGGAGGCCCATCTTGCAAACTGCGACACTAAATCAAGCGGCAATTGTTCCATCGACAAAAAGTAGCGCTGCTCTTGAAGCCCTCGACAGCTACTCCCTCCACTTTGAAGCATTAAAAGCAACCGAGCTTCATCAAAAATCAGAAAGCTATCTACTTGAAGTGATGAGCGTCGTCGACGACCGAATGTTTTATCTGGAGTGCGGCGTTTCAAGCCTCTACCAATATTGCGTCCGCTTGCTTGGCTTGTCTGAGTCTGTCTCGTACGTGCTCATTGCTGTCATTCGCAAAAGCAAAGAAGTGCCTGAGCTCAAGATGGCAATTCAGTCTGGCAAAGTCACATTGTCGAAAGCTAAAAAGATTTGCTCAGTCATAGATCAGAAGAACTTCAGAGAGTGGATTGATTTGGCGGCTTGTGAAACTTCGCGAGTCATTGAAAAGTGTGTTGCAGGTGCCAATCCGAAAGAGCTCGTAAAAGAATCGGCCGTTTACAAAACTAATGATCTTTTAGAATTTAAACTTGGCGTTGGCGAAGAGTTCATCGAAGCGTTAGCTCAAGTGAAAGATCTTTTGTCGCAAAAGGAATCGACAGCCGTTTCGAGCGAAGAGGCTTTATTAAAGTTAATGAGGGAGTTTATTGAAAAGAATGATCCTGTTAAGAAGGCCGCTCGAGCAGAGATGCGTCGAGAGAAGCAGTTCTTGAAAACGCAGGTCCCTCAACAGTTCCCGGGAACTGTTAAAAAATCAGCATTTGCCTTCGACGCTTCAGCTCCTGCCAAGAGAGCTCCGATCAAGCGATTAACGTTGCATGCTGTAGCACTTCGCGATCAGAACCAATGTACGTTTACTGCGGTGGCTGGCTCTAAAGGATTGCGATGTGATCAAAAACGATGGCTCGATGTGCATCACGTTGTGCCCCACAGCTTTGGCGGGAACAATGACCTCGACAATCTAGCTACGCTCTGCAAAGCACATCATCGAATGAGTCACCGCGCGGAACTGTCTAGAAACTAAACGCTCATAGATTTTCTACAGCGGAAGCTTCGCAAAAATGACGCTTTCGTCAGAGTTGTGTTTGGAATCGGTTAGCCCCGCCCCCAGCAAGTTCACCAGTGATAAAACCTTATGAAATTAAACGCGTAGCAACCGATGTGATCAAACGATCACTCAGGAGCCCTTGTGAAAAGCATCTTCTTTTCTTTAATCGTTATTCTAGCTTTCGGCACCATCAGCTCAGCCCACGCTAAAACCTCAATCGAGCCCCTCGGTCAAAGTGGCTGCGACGGTCTTAGCATCACCGATTACTACACAGACTTAAAATACTTTGTAAACCAGAACCAAGTTCGAATTTTAGTAGAGATGAAGGATAGCGACGACGGAATTCCAAATGAAACATCATTTGAAACCTCGGCCATCGCTTCGCTCAAGGTCGATGGCAAGGTTATCATTCATCAACCTACAGGTAGGGTTTGTGCGCGCTTTGTAAACGCCACGGTGTTCGGCAAAAGGCAAATTTGGGAAGAGCGCGGCGATTGCAAAGTTATCACTAAGGAAACTCGCCTAAGAACCACCGCTGGAAAGACCTGCGTACGCGATTATTCCCTCGAGATCAGCTACTAACCACCGATGAGTGTCTCATATCGAGACACCCTCTCGCTAAACCTGCATTTCTACTCGATCTTCGCAGCCATCTTCCGAAAAGAAAGAAGATGTCTAAAATCGTTCTAGCTTTTTCAATTTTATTTTTCAGTGCTGGAGTCATGGCCGCCGGTCGCCTTGATGTATCGCAAGCAACTTACGTATTCACTGATGCCAAAAGTATTTCTACAGCCGAAGCTAGCGTGAACACTTGTGTTGCCGTCGCCATTCATGACCCCGAAACAAGTCAGCTCTATTTTGCTCACTTCGATGCTTCCAGCGATGTGAGTAAAGGTCTTGAGGCCGCGCTCGAAAGATTCGATGCTATTGGAATTCCGAAGTCTCGCTTGCGAAGCTATATAGCTGGGGGCTGGGATGGATGGTCAAATGAGTTTTCTAAAGAGGCGCGGATCTACTTAAAGAACGCAGGCGTTCGCAACGTGAGTTACGAAGCACCGATCGATATTGGTTACACTCTTCGAGACAGCATTGCAGGAAAGCCAATTCCAAAAAAACAGAGATCCAAAGGCGGAGAGAGTCGCACCTTCGTCTTCGACCTCAAACGCCAACGTTTCTATCAAACAGAGCCTACCCTTATGCCGTCAAACTCTGAGAATGTTAATCTTCAGAGTTTGGTACGTGGTCCGCTCCCGTCAATTTTACCGTCGCAATCGACATCCGACTCAGTGACCGAGTCCGCCCTCGGCAGAACTATCAACAAAACACCAGCTGCTCGCTAGTCACTACTCAATAAAAAAGGCGGAGTTTCCCCCGCCTTCCTTTAATCAAAATCGATTCGCAATTTATTAGAAGCGATCGTTGAAATTATCGTCGTCGCTCGGCCAACCGTTACCACCACCGTTATTGTTGCGAGTGCGGCCTTGAACTTCAACAGTCGCTTTTTTGAGGAAGTTCAAACTTCTTCCAGAAAGCTGAACTGCAGTAATGCAATGTCCGTTACCGCGTAGGTCTACCCAGCGAGTGCGAGAGTTGCCCGGAAAATCTTGGCGAACGCGGAAGTACTGAGTGTTTCCATTTTTAAACTGAACACCAAGTTGGTCGACATAGGCTGGTTGATTGCGGACGACGATTCTTACTGCGTCCATTTTCTCACCTTGTCGGCAAGCAGGTGCACGGAAATTGATTGTGCTTCCCGTGCGAGAAAGTTTTGCTGCTCCAAGAAGTACTGTGCGGTTGAGCTCTAGTGCCTGTGCCGGCAGAGCCATCGCCCCTACGGCTAATGCTAATAAAAGCTTTGTCATGTTGTCCCTTTCGTTCCCACCTCTTTAGTGAGGTGGCTAAATCATTGAGTCAGGCATATCCAACTCCCCCTCTCAAGTCGCGTTAACGATGGATGTTGCAGCTAAGTGCACAATTAGAGCGTCAGAAATGAGCCTCCGTACAATACTTGGACGGCGTTAAGACGCTTAAAGCCTCTCTCTTGGGCGATCTCACCGGCATATATCTCGCAATACAGAGGCTCATGAAAAACATGGCTTTTAGAACTCTCATTTGTGGCTTACTTGCGACTACCTTTTTTTCGAGCGCGGCGAAGGCCGAAAAGCGCTTTTTAGGAGTCTTTGATTCCGAGGGACGCCCCGCTTTTACCGAAGTAAATGTCATCCCAAGTAATCTTACGAAACTTAAAGCCGGCCACTCGGCAAATCCAGATTTAACAATCTACGATCGCACTCGAGATCGTCTTGGAGTTAAAGCAGCCAAACTTGATGCGTCTGTTTTAAAAATTGCTGATGAGCGATTGCTCCAAGCAATGAAAAAGCTAAAAACAAAAACCAATCTAATTGCGCTCGCAAAAGAAATTGCACCACTTTATGGTGTCGATCCAGTCACTGTGATTGCTTGCATTTTAGCTGAGATGACATTTAACAATCCCACACAAGCTGCACTCCAAGATTTCGTTGCGAACCTTGCTCCAAAAAGTTTGAACTTCCCGAATCTACACTTAGTGAAAGATGCCGTAGACAATCCTGTTATGGTTGAATATTGCCGAACTGATCGAGGCGATTACTGGTCTTGGATCTGCCTAGAGACAATGTGGGGAACAAGCTACCACGCTGCACGCGGAGTAAAGACCTATGCTGACCAAAAATTTCTCTTACCACTTTCCGCTAAAACAAAACCTCTCATGGAAGTTTTGCGACCAGGAACTGGAACAAGCTATGGACCAGCTCAGCTTTCGTTGGCTGCAGCACTAAGAGTGTCAGCAGACGTTGCTCGAGTATCGCGAGGCCATTATGAGCATCTTGGTATTGATCAAATGGACAAGGTCATGGAGATGGTGCTTGGTAGACATTCGACAGTACACATTGTTGCTGCACTCATTGCCCGCGCACGAGTCGCATATAAAATGTTTGCGAAAATTGATACGTCGGCAAATCTGGGAGTCGAAACAACACTGTTCAATCTTGGAAATGAAACTGTTCGCGCGACAAATTTAGCTCGTGAAAATCAATCTCGTAGCGCTAAGAATTTGCCGATTTTGCTTCCCCGAGCAAATTACTTCGGTTGGTTCGTTCAAGAAAACGAAGCCAAGATCAGAGCTTTTGTTGCAGGCAAGTAATCTTACTGCTTAATTCGATATCCAGTTTTAAAAATCCACGAGATGACGGCTAGGCACAGAGCCATAAAAAGCGCCGTCATTCCGAGGGAAATCGAAATACTCACGTCTGATTTTTCAAAAAATGCCCAACGAAACCCGCTCACCAAGTAAACGACTGGGTTGAACAAGGTCACCTTCTGCCAAAAAGGCGGGAGCATATCTATTGAGTAAAAGCTTCCGCCTAGAAATGTTAAAGGCGTTATGATGAGCATCGGGACGATTTGTAATTGTTCAAAGCCTTTTGCCCAGATGCCGATAATAAAACCGAATAAACTAAACGTGATCGAAGTTAAAATCAAAAACGCGAGCATCCAGAACGGATGAAGTATTGAATAATCAACAAACAAACGTGCTGTCGCCAAGATGATGATTCCAAGAATTATTGACTTCGTAGTTGCCGCTCCTACATACCCCAAGACAATTTCTGCTGGAGAAATAGGGGCAGAAAGAATTTCGTAAATTGTGCCTGCAAATCGCGGCATGTAAATGCCAAACGATGCATTTGATATACTCTCAGCTAATATTGAAAGCATAACTAACCCTGGAACTATGAACGCTCCGTAAGAGAGCCCATCAATTTGTTCCATTCTCGACCCAATCGCAGAACCAAACACGATAAAGTAAAGTGAAGTCGAAATAACGGGTGAAGCCACGCTACCAAACAAGGTCCTAAAGAACCTATGCATTTCAAATTTATAAATTGCCCCAACTGAACGAACGTTAATCATCGTGCACCCACTAGTTCTACAAATATGTCTTCTAACGAACTTTGTGAGGTCTGAAGGTCTTTAAAGTCGACCCCTGCAACGCCCAGCTTTCGTAACAGCTCGGCCACTTCTGATTGCTCAGCCTGAATATCAAAATTGTATGTAAGCTTTGAACCTTCATTAGACAGCTCTAGATTGTATTGCGAAAGTTCAGACGGAATTGATTGCAACGGAAGCTTAAGTGATAAGATCAGCTGCTTTTTTCCGAGCTGACGCATGAGTGCGTTTTTCTCTTCAACAAGAATAATTTTTCCCTTATTAATAACACCGATTCGATCTGCCATCTCTTGCGCTTCTTCAATGTAGTGAGTGGTCAGAATAATCGTGACTCCACTTTCGCGAAGGTCCCGAACCATCTGCCACATTTCTTTCCGCAAGTTCACATCGACACCGGCTGTAGGCTCATCTAAGAAAAGAATATCGGGCTCGTGCGAAAGTGCTTTCGCAATCATCACCCTTCGCTTCATTCCACCCGAAAGAGTCATGATTTTGCTATCGCGTTTATCCCACAGTGTAAGATCGCGAAGTATTTTTTCGATGAAGGCGTCGTTTTTTGGTTTACCGTAGAGCCCGCGACTAAACTTCACCGTGCTGATCACCGGCTCAAACATATCGGCTGTGAGTTCTTGAGGCACTAGCCCAATTAGTGAACGAGTTTTACGATAGTCTGAAAGAATATCGTAACCACCCGCCAACACTTCGCCACTTGATGGGTTTACGATTCCGCAAACCACGTTGATCAAAGTGGTTTTGCCTGCGCCGTTAGGCCCCAAAAGAGCAAAAATCTCACCCTTTTTGATCGTTAGGTTCACGTCAGAAAGTGCTTGCAGACCAGAGCCGTAAACTTTATTGAGATTCGATATTGAGATAATGGCCGACGAAGACGAGTTTAGTTTAGTCATTCTTAAGATGTTGCCGCCTCGATCATCACAGTGGCAAGCTTATCTCCTATGGAAAAAGCGATTCGCTACTTCGCAGTCAATGGTCGGGTTACATACTTACTCACAATCTTAATTTTGCTGGCGGGCGCGATCAGCGCTTATACACTTCGTCGCGAATCTTTCCCGACGGTCGATTTTGCCACAATGAGTATTGCAACGGTCTACCCTGGTGCCTCGCCCGAAGAAGTCGAAGATCTCATTACTATTCCGCTGGAGGATGAACTTAGAACCGTCGAAGGTTTTGATAAGGTCATCTCAGTTTCTCAACAAGGCCAAAGTGAGATCACGATTCAAGTTGAGTTAGATGGCTATGTTTCAGATGACGTGATGGATGAAGCTCAGCGTGCGATCCAAAGGGCCAGACTTCCGGCAGATCTTCAAGATCCACCGACTGTGGTTAGAGTAAGCTCCGGTGAGATTCCCGTATTCGAGCTAGGTGTCATCGGCGACACCAACGGGAGACAGCGCAATCAAATCGCCGAAGATCTTCAAGATGTCCTCGAGGACGCCGAAGGGGTCGCTAACGTCCGATTCAATGGCTATCAAAACCGTGAGTTTCAAGTT
Source organism: uncultured Bdellovibrionales bacterium (assembly GCA_964543475.1). Taxonomy (GTDB): domain Bacteria; phylum Bdellovibrionota; class Bdellovibrionia; order Bdellovibrionales; family JAMPXM01; genus JAYSYM01. The sequence continues at coordinate 90,202 of CAZIYJ010000001.1, forward strand.
TTAGTTGATCAGCAAAAAATGCGAAATAAGCAGATTGCTCTCGAAGAAGTAAATCGAATGCTTCAAAACCACTTAAAGGACGTTCCTGGTGGTTACATCGAAAACTCGAGCGGCACCGAAAAATTAGTTCGTGTTCGAGGGAAAATTGAAGATCCGAAAGAAATTGAAAATCTGATTGTTCGCGGAACATACGGCGGTGGCCAAGTTCGAATCGGCGATATCGCGCGAGTGATCGACACGTCTGCTGAGCCCGAAGTAATTACGCGTCTCAATAGTAAGCCCGCAACTCTGCTAACGGTCACCAAGAAGGTGAAGGCCGACACCATCACAACGGTTAATAACATTGAAAAGGAAATCGAGAATTTCAAGTCACGAATTCCTGAAGGCTACGAAGTTCGCGTTTACACCAATGAGGCAAAACGTGTTGAAGCGGATCTCTACATTGTTCAGTTCAACGCAGTCTTAGGACTTGTGCTGATTCTAATCGTGTTAATGATTCTTCTTCCTGGAACAATCGGAATCGTTGCGAGCATGAGTATTCCGCTCATTATTTTATCGCTGACATTTGGAATGGTCGCGATGGGATTAACCTTTAATTCGATTACTATGATTGCCGCCGTCATTGTTCTCGGTCTTTTGGTCGATAACTCTGCTGTCGTTGCCGAAGGCTACGCGCACAATCGTGCTCTCGGAATGGAACCAGTCGATTCAGCAGTCAAATCCGCTCATTCTTTCTTTATTCCAATCGTGGCAACAATTCTGTGTAACTTCGCAGGCTTTGCTCCAATGCTCGTCACGACGGGAATCATGGGGCAATTTATTTATTCAATCCCGGTCGTCATTACGATCGCGCTAGCGTTTAGTTTGGTTGAAACTTTCTTCCTTTTACCGGCGCGTTTAAAGCGAACGCTTAAAAAGCACCACCCTCGCCCGCCCGCACAAGATTCATTCGAAGTTGGTTGGTTCGGAAACATTCAACGAAAGTTTAATCGCCTTTTAATAGTTCTTGTGCGCCGTCGTTATGTGACGATGTTATCGATCTCGGCACTGTTTATCTCTTCGATTTTCGTTTCAGCATTCCTCAACCGCTTTGAACTTTTCCCGAGCGACAATACTGAATGGTATGTCGGACGCTTCGAAGTTCCCCTCGGAACATCAGTTAAAAAGACAGATGAGGCTGCTCAGAACTTATCAGGAAATATCGTTAAAGCGCTTGAACAAAATAAAGTTAAGTTCAACGGTGTCGTATCCTTTTCAGGAGTTTCTCGCATTGATGCCTTCGATCCTCAAGGTAGAAGAGCCCATAACGTTGGTTTTGTTTTAGTTACTATTCCAGAAGATGAATCGATGCGGATTAGTGCCCGCTGGTTAGTTTCAGAATTTAAAAAAGTCAGTCCACCTGAAGGTGTCGCGCAAATTCGCTGGACAGAATTAGCAAATGGCCCGCCGGTCGGTCGGCCGCTCAACCTGATTTTCCGTTCTGCTGACGGTCAGCAACTACGCTCAATGGTGAAAGAGTTTAAAGAGCAACTCTCTCAAATTCCTGGAACAGAAAACGTTGAAGATGATCTTTATCGGACATCGCAAGAGTTAACGCTTAATCTAAACGAAGATCTTTTAAGACGTGCAAACCTTTCGGTTTCGCAGGTTGGTGAAGCTGTACAGACAGCTCTACAGGGAACAGTGGTTTCAAAACTCAATCTTCGGTCACGAGAAGTTTTAATGCGAGTTCGCTATGAATCTGTTGATCGATCTGATTTAGGTAACGTCGAAAATATTTCGATTCCAACAACAGAAGGCGGATACATGAAGTTGGGCACACTCGCTCAGATTCAAGAAATTCCCGGCCCCGAGAATCGCAAGCGCTATGATTTTCACCAAGCGGTCACAGTTTCTGCCGACGTAAAAGAAGGTCAGTTAACATCAGTCGAAATCAATTCAAAAGCCCGCGAAATAATCGCAAAGCTTGAGACAAAATATCCGCAAGTCAACTTTGTAACGAGCGGCGAAGAAGAAAGCACACAAGAATCGATGGTCTCGCTCTCCACCGCTCTGTTGATTTCGATTTTTGCAATCTTAGGAATCCTCGTGATTGTTTATCAATCCTACGGCCAGGCCATGCTGGTCCTCTCAACTATTCCACTCGGACTTGCGGGAGTAAGTTACGTATTCTGGATTGCACAAATTCCACTTAGCTTTATGGCGCTCATCGGAGTCATTGGTTTGGGAGGCGTTGTCGTGAACGCGAGTATCGTACTCGTCTCGTTCATCAACGACGCGAAAAATGCGCAACCTGATCGCAATCTCATAGAGCTTGTAAGCGAAGTGACTGCCCTTCGTTTCAAAGCGGTGTTCATTACAAACGCGACAACGATCATGGGATTAATTCCAACAGCTTATGGAATTGGCGGCGATGATCCGTTCTTAATGCCACTTACTCTGGCAATGGGATGGGGACTTCTATTAGGTAGCGCCTTAGCTATCGTGTGGGTTCCTGCTGGTTATTTAGTGCTGCAAGATATACACAATCGAATTCATAGACGAAGAATATCAACAGCTTAGTGCTTCGTGTCGTGGCTCCTGTAAAGGAGTCACTAGACTTTGGTCGCCGGTTGCGGCTACAGATGTCCTACCTCATTATGAAAACAAATATGAATAAACAAAAAGTACAACGACGTCGCGCGCCCTCAACAACTGACGAGCAAATGCTCGATCTTCACGACTCTCCGGTTTATGGAGTCGATCTCTCACAAGACACACGCATGCTCGAGCTTCACTCACGTCTCGTCATCCTCGAAGACAGAATTCGCTTCTTTATCGAAGTTCCAATGTCAGTCGTCCGAGTCGCAAGCAGCACAATTCAAACCATCGTGATCGAAAAGCTTCCAACTTCAGTTCGCAAAAGAATTGAAGAGGCAATGCGCGGAGAACTTGGCCGCAAACGCCGCCTCCGCAAAGCCAACTAATAAAAAAGCCCGGCAGAAACCGGGCTTTTCGCATCTGACGCACCCTTGCTACACTCTGGTAGCTGCTACCCCTAGTAGACGAAGAGCATTTCTCGGTAAGTCGGCAGCGGCCAAATCTCATCCGATACAATCATTTCTAATTGATCGCAGACTTCGCGAACTGCACCCATTGCAGGGAGAAGAGTGTCAGCCATGAAGCGAGCACCCTTGTTGTGATCTTCGATTCCCGATGCCTGCGTGAATGCTTCTTCGAGCTTTGTCTTTTCTGTCTCAAGTGACTGTGCGAGCTCCAAAACTCGGCGAGCAATTTGACCTTGCGGTTGCGCGAAGCCAAGTTCTTTCGCTGCCGTTGCACCTTGAAGCAATTGATTTGCGTAAGTCATGACTGCTGGTTGGATCATTGTTCCAATCATGCTGTTCAGAGTATCTGCTTCAATCAAGCACTTCTTGATATAGCCCTCTAGGCGCACATGGTAGCGAGAGTGAAGTTCTGATTCGCTAAAAATTCCTAAGCGAGAAAGCATTTTCGCTGATTCTGGATTCATCAACTCAGCTAACGCTTCAGGAGTTTTGCGAAGGTTCTTTAATCCGCGCTTTGCTGCTTCTTGAACCCACTCTTCTGAGTAGCCGTTTCCGTCAAAGCAAATGCGCTTAGAATTTTTCATGAACTCACGAACGACTTCGAGTGCTAGGCGATCATCAACGACTCCGCCCTTAGCGCGAGACTTTAATGTATCAACTACATCAGACAAGCCATCGGCAACCGCAGCATTCAACAATGTCATTGGTAGAGACACACTCGCTGAGCTTCCGACTGCGCGGAATTCAAATTTGTTTCCGGTAAATGCAAATGGAGAAGTTCGATTACGATCAGTATAGTCTTTACGAAGTTCGCCGAGACGAGACACACCCAACGACATTGTGTACTGAGCAGTGTCTGCAGTGAGGTCTTGGTTCGTCGTTAACTTTTCAACAATCGACGTGAGTTGTGAACCTAAGAATGCAGAGATAATTGCCGGAGGAGCTTCGTTGGCTCCTAAGCGATGATCGTTACCCGCACTCGCAATTGCCGCACGCATGAGACCTGAGTGTTTATCAACACCATGAAGAACTGCCGCCAAGAATAATAAGAAGCGAACATTTTCGTGCGGATTGTGTCCTGGCTCCAATAGATTTGGATGACCTTTGTAAGTTCCGTCGTGACGAGAAACAGCCATTGACCAGTTACAGTGTTTACCTGAACCGTTAATTCCGCCGAATGGTTTTTCATGCAACAACACTTTAAAGTTATGCTTTTCAGCAACCCGCTCAAGAGTTGTCATCGTTAGCTGATTATGATCAGCCGCTAAATCTGTGTTCTCAAAAATCGGTGCCATTTCAAATTGCCCCGGAGCAACTTCGTTATGGCGAGTCTTCACCGGAATTCCTAAACGATAAAGTGCGTGCTCAAATTCAGACATGAAAGCCAGAACACGAGTTGGAACTTTTCCGAAATAGTGATCTTCAAGCTGCTGTCCACGAGGAGGACGTGCACCAACAAGAGTTCTGCCGGTCATTTGTAGATCTGGGCGAAGAGAGAAGTAGGCTTTATCAATTAAGAAGTACTCTTGTTCAGGCCCAAGTGTAGTGATGACGTTTTGTACGCCCTTGTCTCCCATCAAATGCAAAAGCTCTTTTGCTTTATTGCTGATCGCATCGACTGATCTGATGAGACCAAGTTTTTCATCGAGCGCTTCGCCGGTGTAACTAACAAAGACCGAAGGAATACAAAGTGTTTTCGTTCCAGCGATTCGGTTGATGAACATTGGGCTGAGCGGATCCCACGCCGTGTACCCACGAGCAGTGTGGGTTGCGCGAATGCCGCCTGAAGGGAAGCTTGATGCATCGGGCTCACCCTGCATCAACATTGAACCTGTGAACTTTAATACTGGCTGACCTTTTTCAAGAGCTAAAAATGAGTCATGCTTTTCTGCGGTGAATCCAGTTTGCGGCTGGAACCAGTGACAGAAGTGGGTCGCCCCTTGAGCCGTCGACCATTCGAACGCGGCGAGAGCAACAGCTTCAGCTACGTCATCTGTAAGTTTCGCGTTGTTATCGATCATGCTTTGGAGTTTTTGAAAGATGTTAGCTGGTAACTTCTCTTTCATCTTTTCTAGAGTAAAAACTCTTTGGCCGTAAACGTCTTTAAACTCTTCACCTTCAGAGATGAAGGGTACAACTGTACGATTTCGTGCTTCTTGAAGGGCTTGTGCACGCCGCGAAAAGGTAGGACTGCTCATCCTGTTCTCCTATATAAATTGTATTTTTATTGCGTTTCTCGAGTTGCCATAAAACTCTAACAGAGAAACAATATCTCGACTGAGACAAACTTGACCAGTTTAAAGTTGGCAACAATTGGAAGCGTCATCTAACCAAAGAACGCTATCAGAGGCGCAGCATCGGCTGACACTGTTCATGTAGCCCGTTTCGCTGGTTAGTTCGATCAGACTGAATCACCCGCTGTAATCGGCGAACGAAAGTATCGCCAGAGTACTTCTCACCCTTTTCATCAGGGGCGAAGATAAACCCTGCCTGCTTCTGCATGATACTTCTAAAGTCTTCCAGGGAGTCTGGCGAGCATCGCGACAGATCATGAAGCTGATCAAATATGACCGTAGACCCGCTGCGGAACTCATTTACGATGGTTCCGCTCTTAGCCTCATACAATGCCTTAATCGACTTTAGCGCATTCGTTCGGTTCGTCGTTGCGATCGCCGAGATCAAATTAATGATTCCGAGACGATCAGTCGACGGTTTATACCAGCGCTCCTTCACCCAATCGATTGGAGTACTAAGATACTTTCTCCAGTCGTCTAGTGGCGGCTCTCCGGTCAGCAGGAGTCGAGCAAAGACCATTTTCTGCTTCCACTCGGTGTTCGCAGTCCCATTTGAAACGTCGTTGATCGTATTTTTCATGATTGGGAAAATCGCCCAGGCTTCGTCGTTTTCAAGTACGCCCGATTTATCAATGTCGTAGCGATTAAAAATGCTCTCCGTGTAATAGATAATCGGCACAACTGTTCGCATTGCAGACGAGTCCATATGATTATTCGTATGCCCAAGCGGACGAGCCGCATTCTCAATCGACTTTTCAAACTCTTCGTATTTGTTCTGTTGCTTGAGCTGCTCAACGAACTTTGCCATTCCTGGTAAGTTTGAGAAATATCGTCCAAAGTAGCCTTTTAAGTGACGGCGGAAAGCATTGATCTCAACTTTCTCTTCACCAAAAATATCTTCTTGCATCATGCTTCCGCGCGGAACACTTGCTTTCCAAATAGCGCGAGCATTGTGAAGAATATCTGTCGCATGTTTTCCGGACGCTGAAACAAAGTTGAACCACTCTACGCCCTCGCGATACTTGATATAGTCATCACCGTTTGAATTCGACATGAACAAGTTAGCTTCCATGAACGTACGATGCCCAGAGCGCTGACTACGAGGATCAGCCGCACCCAAATCAAAACCAATTTTTCGCATATCACGATAAAGTGCTTCGGCTTCGTCAGTCGTTAAGCCCTCAATTTTACGCGCACGATTGATATCAGCAGTGAATGATCTCAACACCAACTCTACCGTCACTCGCGTCTGATTGAGACGGATAAGATCGCTCAGTTGATATTGAGCATCGCGCACATCGTTCCCGATAAATGGAGCCTCAAGATTTGTTTTCTGATTCGGCGAATTTACGCGAGCGTAAAGGAGTGCACGTTTAGTTGGGTCAAGTATGATCAAGAATTCCTTGATCGCGACAATCCGAGTAATTCTCTTGAGAACTTCTTGATTTCCCTCTGCCTTAGACGCTTCGACTACTTTTAAAATATTTGTGAGATCCGACGAGAGCTCTAATCCCGTTCTTGCGTCGCTAGATTTAAATAGTTCGCGCGACAATGCCATGCCATAAATCCAATTGTACATATAGTAGTGCAATGCTGACACTTCAATATCGCCAATTCCCATTGGGCGATTTCGCTCGATTGCCGAATCGTTTTTAAAAGCGTTAATGCGGCTTGGTCGAAGTACATTCGTGAACAGTTTTGGATAAATAGTCGCAAGCGATGTTAGCTTTATGTTGAGCGGAAGGTGACCACTAACTTTTTCGTAATTTGCAATCAGCTCATGAATACTCTCACTCGGAACCATTTTGTTTTCATTGTGAGCCACGGCTTGTCTCAAGAGAGCAACGAAATCAGAGACGATTCCCGCAGCGACTGGCACAGTATGGCCCTCGCCCATGGTTCGGCCCGAAAGACCATATTTATATCGAAGCATCATTCCATATATTTTAGCTGACGTTTTTAAAAGAGCGATCCACTCGGTCGGCTGAATCTTGTCTTTTGGTCCACTGATTAAAATCGACTTTAAGTTGCTTGCGAGAATCGGAAAGTCATTGAGACTTTTTAAGATGCGCTCTTCTTCTAAAAGATCGAGTGATGGACTGCGAATTGTCTTTATTAAATCAAAGATTCGATTGATCGCTAATGGCGATCCATCTTTTCCGTCGCACTTCACGCTTACTTTATCAACGAAAACATTGAGTGCACTAACGGCCTGCTCAATTCTCTCGAATGAAACATTATCGGCAGGTTTGCTTCGGCCAAGCAAAATATCCATGTGCGGATCAAGGGCGCGAATATTGGTTTTAATCGAAAGAAGAAACTCTTTAACTTTCTCAATCTCAGTTCGGGTGATGTTATTTGCTCGACCGCCCATGGCTGTCGATTTGATTTCAAAGCCAATCGAAAGTAGTCGACTTGAGAAACTATTTTCGTCAGCGAAATAGTCGATTATAAATCGTTGAATTTCTTCAAGTGTATAACCCGCTCCAGAGCTTTGCCCTTTAGTTTTTGAGGTAAAGGCGTCCACTGCTTTAACCAAGCAAGAAAACACATCCTCTACGCGGTCGACAGATTCGTTTCCCTCGACATAATCGAGCATGATTTTTTTAGTATCGCTAAGACAAGCCGTATCACCCATTCGCAACGCGCGGGGTTCAGTAACCTTACTGTTCTTGTCTTTTAAAAACGAGCAACCTGGTAGTGAAAGGCTCACGACCATAATTACAAACAATAGAGCTGACTGTTTTAGGCTTTTCATCACCCAGGATACTTTTGCAACTACCTTGCCGAAACGAATGACCTCAGTGTCAATAAGTTAGACACCCATATCGGCTATAGCGACCATTACGGGAGAATCATTAACGTGAATTTAAAGCGGCATTCGAAAGGACGTATTTTGCCAACAAAGTGCAAACTTTAGATAGTTAGCTTAGAGCGCGACGCTGAATTGCTTTTCGAAACTAGAGTTAAAAACTGACACGGCTTTAGCACAAACCTTTGTTTGCTCGAGCTTCTGCGCAAGTCGTGAGTCTTTACAAATCGAGCTAACTGACTCGATTTTCGCCTCGCCTTTTTTAATTCGGAACAACGTTAAGTGCGAACGGAATCCGCCTTGAAACGAGCGAGTCGAAAGCTCTTCAGAAATTTCCTTTGAAACTGCTGCGAACTCATTTCCTACTTCAAATGAAAGCGCGACGTAGTCATAGCCAGTAGTTTGACCTTCGAGAACTTCGACGCCAGCTACTTGAGCTTCAAGTTTATGTTCGGCAATTCTCTTCGCCACCTGAGCAAGAACGGCCTTCTCACAGTTTCCGAGAACATAAGCTAACGAAACATGGAGATCGTTTTGACTACGCTCAACATTGATTCCGTGCGAAGCGAGTGCTGCTGCGATCGATTCGCAAAGCCCCTCAACTGTCTGCGGGTTAATGTCGACTGAAATGTAGGGTTGTGTTACTTGTTCCATAAATTAGTTATAGCGTTAATCTGACTTGTGAATGAACATTCACAATACCTTCACGTGCATAAACCTAACTGAAGAAACTGACGAGAAAAAGTGACTCACAGAGCGGGACAAATAGTACAGTTTAAATTAACTCGAGACATTCTACCCTGCGCTCCGCCGCTTTGGGCGAACTCTGGCCACCTTCAAACCTTGCTTGGGCACCTTATTCCATCACCACGTTTCATGTCGACCGATGGCAATAGAATCGAACTCGAAGTAAGTGGTGGAGATAAAGTCATTGCACATTACTTTGAAGGAACGTCAGACAAAATAGTTTATCTTTTTCACGGACTCGGCGGTTACAGCCACGCAAGTTACATGCAGCGGTCAGCGTTGATCGCGCAAAAACTTGGTCATTCGATTTTCATGTTTAATCATCGAGGTTGTGGAGAAGGAAGCGGGTTAGCGCGCGAGCCTTATCACTCAGGGAGAGCTGAAGATCTAAGTGCGATGATCGCATACGGAAGAAAGCTCCACCCTGAAAAACTTCATGTAGCAATTGGGTTTTCATTAAGCGCAAACGCACTGTTGTTACTTGCTGCTGGCCAGAGAGCAACAATTCTTCCCGATGCGGCGATTGCAGTGAACGCTCCCATTAATTTAGCTCGCGCAGGTGAACTTCTAAAAAGTGGATTTAACCGAGTTTACGATCTAAGTTTTATGATCGATGCGCGCGGAGCACTTCGCAGTCGCCACCTCCACGAACCCAACTTGAAAAATCTCTCGATTCCACTTCTTGCAACCCTCACAGAGTTCGATGATCTCTATACCGCACCCTACGGAGGCTTTCGCGATCGCGAAGACTATTACAAAACCTGTTCGGCTGCGCAGTACTTGCCCGACATTAAAATACCGACAGTAATAATCACCGCTCAAGATGATCCATTCGTTGATTTTGAAGATTACAAGAATGCAAGCTTTTCAAAATTCTGCATTCCGCATTTCGAGAGACACGGAGGGCACATGGGCTATCTTTCCAAGAGCGGCGCAGTTCCTGGGACCGGTCGCTGGCTCGACTTCGCCCTTGAAACTTATCTTCGCGCACTGGATTAGTCCAAAGTCGAGCAGAAGAATTAGACCTTGAGAACAGAGACTCAAGACTCACTCGTTGATAGCATAGATAAATGATCAAAGTTCTTGTGATTGCCCTGGTTATCTTCACTACGACTGGGTGCCAATCGACTTCTCGAAAACCAGCCTCTCATTCACCGCAAGTAGAAGCTGAAGCACTGAATGCCTATCACCAACAGTTGCAGATGAATTTCTTAGAAGAGAGACGAGCTTCTGCTGAGCGAAAGTTCAAACGTTCACGTTCAAACGATGACACGGAACTTTTAACTGCCGAGAAAGATCTCAAAGCTGCGGAGGTTTCGCTAAAAGCGTGGCGAGACTCTTTGAGCCGGCAAGCGAATCGATCCACTTATCCAGTTCTGAGTAAGCTTGAATACAATTCTCCTTGGCGAACGCAGACAGAGGTATTTGAAGTCACCAATATCAACAATTTTGCATTCAACTCTTCCCTGCCGACACGCAAATACTTTATGGCAACTCCTGGCACGAGACTCTATGAGCTCGAGCTTCAACAAACTGTGACCGCAAAAAAATTATGGCTCGAATCCGAAATTACCTGCGATCACGCGTTTGAACTTTCATTCGACAAAAAGATCAAACGATTCACTGCGGGAAGTACTGCGGGATTCAAATGGGAAAGCGAAGAAGAAGACCCAGAGCTTCGACTGCGCTTGCGAGACCAAAACTCGCGATGTTCATTTAGATTCAAGGAACAAAATTCAAATACATGGGCCGGCGTACAGCTGAGACCTGAATCTGAACAGTTTGGTGATTTAGCAAAACTCACCCGTCAATTTCAAGTTTGCTCGTTACCTAGTTCGGAAGGGCTTAAGGGCGTCGAAAAATTCTTCCTGACTCCAGAATTTAGCTCAATGACTTGTCCTGAGTCCGCCGAGATGTCTCTTGCTGAACAACCCATTCAGGGTCTTACAGAAAGAATTCGCATTCTCACCGGATCTGAGCTTCCTCATTCGGTGATCGAGTCTCGAAATCCATTTGTCGAACTCGATTTTTCTAAAGCACCGAAGCTCGATATGATCGTGGTGACTTCACTGGTGTTTAGAAGTGACTTCTACGGGCAACTTCTTGCGAGAGCAATGCTCTGGCATGCTCAGCGCGGAACAATCGTACGAATTTTGAATTCGAAAGTATTAGAGCTTAAAAAAGATCGTGAAATGTTCAGATTCATGACTGCAATCTCGGATAACGTAAAAATACAAACTTATGCTTTCGACTCTACCAATGGTCGAATCAAGAGCAAGATCAATGAGCTTCATCGAGTGAGTCACGTAAAGCTCTTTGCAACACTTTCTCGTACAGATCCAGAAGCCAACGTTGTGATTATCGGCGGAAGAAATGTTCATGAGGGATACATCTTGCCGGTTGCTATTGAGCGGCTTGGTCTCCCCCAACTTATCGACTATTTAAACGGCGAAGACTCTTACCTCTATTATCTTGATGTCGAAGCGATTGTTCGATCAAAAGATTTTGCCGAAACTGCGATCGCTCACTTCCTCACGTTTTGGCAGCGTCAGCCTGATGCTTTTATCCGAAGCTCTAGTCTGATTCTTTCTTCAGGAGCAGAGGCAGATCCGAATTACTTCAGTACCAGTACTCCTCTTGTTCGGCACATTCTCTCGTTACCTTACAAAGACGGGCGTGAGCTCAACGATGTTTACGCAGATTTGATAGATAGTGCCGAAAGAGAAATTAAAATTACTACTCCCTATTTTTTACCTACGAAAAAAGTTGGGAAGGCTCTCGAGCGTGCCGCTAAGCGCGGAGTTGATATCTCGATCATCACGAAGACTGAGATTACTGGAGACAATCCTCAATTTGACCATCTCACCAGTGCCGCCAACCAAATTTCCTCAAACAAGTACTGGAAGAAACTCAATCTTTACGATTACGTCGTTCCCAAAACACTTCTTCACTCAAAACTAATTCTCGTCGACGGAAAATTGGCAGTGATTGGCTCTGTAAATCTTAATCGCCGAAGCTTCTATCACGATGTAGAAAATGCAGCCGTCATTTACAGCCCAGCCTTCACCGCCAAACTGCTAGCTGAGTACGATCTCTTTCTCAAATCGAGCAAACCTGTTGAGGCTAAAAAGAAAATCTCATTCTTAAAACGGCTCATCGTAAGTATTATCGATAAAGAGCTCTAACAAGACCCAAGTCCTGTTGAGCTTCGACCGACCTACCTTCACAATGAACGAATACCTCGAAGGAGAACTTTAATGTTCAAACGCCTCGTATTTGTCAGCGCCATTGCCTTTGCACTTGTTTCTTGTACTAGCACTCCGATTCAGTTGAGTGAAAATGAAATTGCGCAATATCGCGCACCCGCTTCAACACTTGATGTGATGGAACAAAAATTTCAAAACGTCATGCAAGATGTAAGCTCATCAGCGAAAACAAAGACCAACTATATTAGCCGTCTTCTTAACATTAACTACCGAATCGAAGGTGAAGTTCTTAGTTACGAAAAAGAGTTGGATCAAGCAATTCAGCGTCGCCGAGGTGATCCGAACTATTCATTCACTCCTCATGCGAGCGAAACCTATTACCGCATGATGCAGCTTCGGTTCTTGGCCGATGAACAAATTGCAACGCTCGTGCACATCTACAGTCGTCTGTATGAAACAGCAACTGACGTGCAACTTCCAGAAGCACTTCGAAGTCGTGCACAAAGAATTCTTGGCGGACTCAATTTATCACTTCGCCAATTATCGGGTGCTGATCGTCTTCAAGCGCTTGAGCTCTTCGAATCACTTCAAGAAGTTGCTCGTCGCTATCAGGGCTCAGCTCTTCCAATTCCTAAAGATCGTTTGCCCGCTTCGGCCCGCACTGAGTGGCGAGAAGTCGAATCTGCATTTGCACCGTTTGAAAAAGACGATGTATCTCACTTACGTCGTAAGCACAGCAAAGAGACTATGAAGAACGCAGAGGCGGCGAGCGCATCACATGAAATCGTCTTAGAGCCTCTCACGAATATTCCACAGGCAGATCGATCACCAAGTTCAGAAAAGTACTCACCCGGCACTGGAACATACGGAAACATAATTGGTCGCTCGTTTCCAGTTGGCTTATTCAGCTTCACTTACGACGACGGTCCAAATGCGGGATCAACTGTTGAACTTCTCGAGCTTTTAAAATCAACTGGCACTCCTGCAACAATGTTCTGGTTAACTCAGAATATTGCGCGCTTTCCAGCTACAGTGGAAAAAGCGAAAAGTCTTAAGTTCCCGATCAACAGTCACTCTTGGTCACATCAAAATTTAGTAAAGTTGAGCTCGCAAGGTTTAGATAAAGAGATCAATCAAGCTGTCAGCGTTGCCCAAGATAAGGTTGGCGTTCAGCCTGCAACCGGCAAGAAATCGTTTAGATTCTTCCGCTGCCCTTATGGCGCTTGTTACTCACCTGCGTCCCCGGCAATTCGCTCGCGCTTAGCAAATATTGATTTAATTCATGCGTTCTGGACAGTCGACAGCCTTGACTGGAAATACTCGAAGGACCCTGAGCGTGTTTATCAATTAACGATCAAAGGTATGCAGGCATCGGGCCGCGGAGTTGTGTTAATGCACGACATTCACGCATCGACAGTTGTCGCGACTCGAAAAGTGCTTACTTGGATAAAGAGTCAAAAATATCGTCTAGCAACTCTCGAAAACGCTGTTGATGAATACAACAAGAGCGTTAAACAATAATGCACTTCGCACTTTTGCACTTAGGATTAATCGTCGGATTATTCGTCGGGTTATTCTTCGGCTCATTAGCTTCGGCCGATACTCCGGCTGACCAATCAATGCTTCGTATATACACTTACGAGCAGCTAGAACAGGCCGCTGATTATCTCGGAGCAAAAGTTGAGAACCCGACAGAGAAGCTTCAGTCTTGTGATCCAACGCCAGAAAAAGCCGGGGCTTGGCTCTCAGGCCCTGTACGCGAACTTCTCGATCGCGCTCGGGCTACAGAACTTAAAAAATTTAGACAAGACTCTAAAAGCTATGTTTCTAAAGTTAAAGGCTGTGCAAGTCGCTGCTCGTGCAACGCCTACAGCTTGATGCTGTCAGATATGTCTGAAGATTCTGAATCGAATGAGTATAAAGATTTCGATGCGCTAATCACGGATGAATCAAAGAAGCTCACTAAAGAGCAAAGTCTCACGTGTGCTCGCAATCTTAAGTGGTTCTGCAAAAGTCCACTTCGCACCTATCTCGTTCAGCAATAATCTAGCGAATGCTAAGTACGTTGATCCCTTGAATGGTCGGCGATTCAATTGTTCGCTTAACGTAGTCGAGCAACGGCTCTTCAGTAACTTTGTCATTTAATTTTGCGTGACGGAAGTACACGACGCCATCTCTATGAAACGCAAACCCTTGATGTGAAATATTTAACTGTGTTCCTGCAACTTCCACTAAATTCCACTTCGGTCGAACGATATTAATTATTGATCCGTGTGGAATTCGATTAAGGATCTCGGGGTTTTCGACAATTTTATATTTATAAAGGAAAGGAACTTTCTCTATGCTCTTTCCGAATTTTTTTGAAAGCGCGCGAAGCTGTTCTAATTTTTCCGCTTTCTCTTCATCCGGAATTCCAGCCAAAGAACCCTCGCCAAGCTTTCTGAACCATTCATCTTTTTGAATGAGAGCTTCCGCCATATATGTGCTGTCTGAATCGATTGATTGAGTAATATCAACTAGCGTTCCGTTAACTTTGTTATTTCTGATCCAGTCTATTCCCGGCATGTGGTTACGAGTCTCAAAACTCACCACACCGCTCTTGTATCGAATCTTATCCATGTTGGTCATGATCGATGCTTTAGTTTTTGCTTTCGCAACTGCGATGACAGTCTCAACAAATGTCGTGCAATCAAAGGCATCTTCTCTAAAGCGAGGGTCACGATCAAATTTGCCGCCGCTGCCCTCACCAAGCGCTCCGCCTAAATATGGCTGGCCCATAAGGCGCTGTGAATATCGATCCATGCGGTCAGCAAGACGCGCATCAGTTGCACGCACTTCTGCCAGCGCAATTGTCGGAAATAGTAGTAAAGCTGCAAGCCAGAGTTTTTTCACAAACGCTCTAGAGTGCCAGAAGAGTGCCGGGCTATTTAGACCAGTAAACAAATCTAACCCCCGACAGCTGTCAAAAGCTTAGTCGAAGGCTCAATTTCAGCCCTGCAGAATGATGGAGTTTAAGTGTGTCCTAGGCGCGCATTTGTTTATGAAAGACAATTTAAAAAATGCAGATCTGCGAAGCGATTTAGCGACCGGAATGAGAAGTTTAATCGAACTTTTCGCTCCGGGAGGACTCATGTTAGCGATGCAGTATCGAGGGCCATATCGAATTCGAGTTGTCGACAAACCAGAACCAAAAATTGAACATCCAAAAGATGCGATCGTTCGTGTCACTCGAGCATGTATTTGTGGATCGGACCTGCATTTATATCACGGATTAATTCCTGACACTCGCGTCGGATCAACTTTCGGTCATGAGTTTGTTGGTATCATCGAAGAAGTCGGCGCAGATGTTCAAGTTGTGAAAGTTGGCGACAGAGTCTTAGTTCCGTTTAATGTTTTTTGCGGAGAGTGCTATTTCTGCCAAAAAGGACTTTTCGGAAACTGTCATAACGTGAATCCAAGTGCGACAGCGCTTGGCGGAATGTACGGTTACTCTCACACTGCCGGCGGCTACGACGGCGGTCAATCAGAGTACGTTCGCGTACCTTTTGCAGACGCAGGCTGCGTGCAGCTTCCAGATACCATTGATGACGACAATGCAGCCCTTTGCACAGACGTTTACCCGACGGGTTATCAGGCAGCAGAGATGTGCGAAATCAAACGAGGCGACACTGTTTGTGTTCTTGGTGCCGGTGCTGTTGGGCTCTTTGCAGCAAAAGCAGCATGGATGATGGGCGCAGGACGAGTGCTGGTTGTTGATCAATACGATTACCGTCTTGAGATGGCAAAAAAGTTTGCTAACGCCGAAGCACTCAACTTCAGAGAAGTTGATGATCCCGTTCAACATCTCAAAGAAGATTCTGATTTCTTAGGCTGGGATGCCGTGATCGATGCTGTCGGTTGCGAAGCAGCTGGCTCTGCTTATCACCGCGCCACAGGAATTCACCCTTTTAAGATTCAAGGTGGCTCACCAATAGCTCTTCATTGGGCGATCAATGCCGCCCGTAAAGGCGGAGTTGTTTCGATTATCGGTGCCTACGGTCCAGTTCCAAACCTAGTGCCGATTGGTTCCGCAATGAACAAAGGTCTTACAATTCGAATGAACCAAGCGTCGGTGAAAAGAAATCTCCCACGCTTGTTTGAGCACATCGAAAATGGACACATCAATCCGAAAGATATTATCACTCACCGAATTCCTCTCGAAGAAGTCAGCGAGGGCTATCACATGATGGCGAGCAAGCTTGATGGAATGATCAAGCCATTATTAATCCCACCCAAAGCAATGCACTAGAGGAGAATAAAGATGGAACTAAACGATCGCGTTAACTTGGATCTTTCAGAAAAAATTCCGGGCTGGGGCATTGATCTTGATCCCGCAGTCCGCCCCGGTATTCCGCGAGACAAAGCTCGAATGATCGGTGCAGATCAACTTTATCCACCGTTTGAACAACAAGTGCCTCATCATAAAATCTTTCAGTCGACTGAACATGGGCGCCTAACACCTGTCTTCGGTACCAGCTGCCCACCAAGAGGTTTAAGTGGCTTGCTTCGCGCTCAAGCCTACAAGATGAGTGAAGGAATGGTGAGACATTGGCTATTACTAGTGACGGCTGACCGAATCGACGTTGTTGAGGGTCTGATCGAAGATCTTGTTCACTTCCGTATTCCAAATATTCCGAAAGAAATGGGCTGGAAGGCCGACTTTAAATACAACAAGCGCGGGGTTGCAAAAACTACGCTGATGATCGGCGGAGTTGCGATTGCGGCCCTTGTCCTATCAAAGTACTTGGATCAACGGCGTCACTGATTTAGCCTTAGCCCATGCTTCAGACGATGGGCCAAATTTTCATGCAGAATCCGTGGATCGCACTGATCCCTGCGGTGGTGTTTCTTTTCGCTTGGTACATGCGCGATGATATCGTCGCAGCTATCGCGGCATTTAGTTGGTCGGCTTATGCGGTGATTGAGACCCTGATCAAGCACAGGGTCACTTGTGCAGGAGACTGCAGTATCCGAGTTGATCTTCTAATGATCTATCCTGCTTTGATTTTAATTTCAGTTGCGGCTTTGGTTTCAATCGCGCTCGGAGTTGCGGTCGACTCAGAATAAAATTCTAACTATCTCTTCCTTCGGTAGCGCCGAGAATGTCTTGGGCTTCCCAGTTCGGCAAATCTTCTCTTAATTCTGCAAGCAAACTATCAAAGCGCTCAGGGCTATCAACTTTTGCAAGCTCTCTCCACTCTGGCGAAAGCGAAAGACGACTGCGTAACGCGAGCAACAGAAGATCAATCCAAGTTGGCTGACTAAAAGTAAAATTAAGCGCAAGCGCTTCACCTTCTGCTTCGGTGCGATGCCAATATCCTCTTGGAACAAAAAGCATTGAGCCCGGCTTCAAAACTATTTTCTCTTGAGGCTCTGGCATTGTCGTCGGAGGTTCTTCTAGTGCATACGACGCAAGTTCAGGATCAAGCGGCTGACCGATCGTGAACCGCTCAGTGGGATTTACAAAAGTAAAGTTTGGCGCAAGCCACCACGTCTTTGTTCCGTGAATCTGCAAAACAAAATTAATATTTTGGTCAAAGTGTGCAGCAGTCCCTTTTCCATCCGGAGTTGCATACACCATGCAGCGACCATAAGTTGATTTTGGTAAACCAAGATCAAACGAAATATTCGCAAGCCAGTCTTTTAATACAGGGGAGATATCTTGAACGTTGTTAAAGAGAAGTGCCATTTTCTCTTCAAACTTTTGCTTCGCAATCTTCGGAGCAACATCAATCGCACTTGATTCGTCTCTAACATCTGGCAAATGCACTTGCACATTACCAGGCCAAGCCGCAAGCATCGCATCGAGCGACTTTAAGAACGGAAGATCCGTGAGTTCTTTAACTGTGCTTTGAAGGCCGTGAGTAACAAACGGCAGAAGTGGCCAGTGCGATCCTTGAAATTCCTCAAGTGTGAGCGGAGATAGAAGGCTATTAAGATCTTTCATGACTCCGATTCGAACACTTTTGCAGCCATTTGACTACGAGTAAGGGTGACTAATAAGTCGAAGGCTCACCGTGGCGCGGAACTTCACCTGTTCGACCGAGCGGGTGAGGACTTCGACCACCATCGAACACGATTATTTGTGTTTCGTTGGTTCCAATTTTTCCAACCAGCTCCCAAATAATTTTTGCATCACGCGGGTGCATGCGAACACAGCCGCCAGAGTCTCTTTGTCCGAGCATCTCAAAGTGATCGGGAGTCGTTGCATGAATCGCAATTCCTCCAATAAAGAATTGAGCGAATGGCATGCTCGCACCTTGCCATGTGCTTGAAACGTGATTGATGCTTCTTCGTGTTATCACAAAAGCACCCTCTGGTGTGGTTGCGGTGTATTCACGACCGTTCGGATAAAGCTTTGATGGCCCCGCGAAAACTTTTTTCTCTTTCGCAGTTGAAACAACAGTTCTGAACAGCAACTCTCCATCAACAAAAGCTTCAAGTGTCTGCGCATCGACAGCAGTACCTTGCTTTGCTTTATTTACAACAATTACCAAACGTGGATTTTCTAAAACTTGTCGGTCAGCTTTTGCAATCGCTGGGATCGCCAGTGCAGAAAGTAGAGAAACTAAACCTAATATCAATTTTTCGATTTTGTTTTTCATCTTCAATTCTCCTTTTAAAATTTTGTAAGTCGTTATGACTTTCGTCGAGGTGGAGAATGCATCAAATGCAGATCATCTGAAAAGCAGAGGTTTTCGAATGTTTCTATCTACTTTTTCGATAGATCAGGTAACCTATTGAAAGATGGAACTTAATCACTTGCAGGTATTCTTTGAAGTCGCAAAAAACGGAAGCTTTACCGAGGCTGCGCGGAAGTTAAATATCAGCCAGTCAGCACTCAGCAGATCAGTTGCTCTTCTTGAAGAGAGTGAAAATGTTGTTCTGTTTGAACGCTCAAAGCGCGGACTAAAACTTACTGATGTCGGAGAAGAAGTTTTTCGCAAGTGCCAAGAGATGTTTCAAGTTCTGAATAAAATTAGCGAAGTCTGTCGAGGCCAACGAGAAACAATCGAAGGTCCCTTAAGGTTTGCAACTACCGATCATGTCACTAACCATTTGCTTCTCTCGCCCCTCCAAAACTTTAGAAGCGAATTTCCGTTAGTAGTACCAAGTATATTTAATGCAACCTACTCAGAAATCATCGAGCACTTGCGAACAACTGAAATTGAATTTGGTCTTACGTTCACTAAGCCCGTCGCTCCGCAAATTGAATATCAGACAGTTGGTGCAGAGATCGTCATGGCACTTGTAGTTCACGCAGATGTTTGGCGAGAAAATAAAGCGGCATCTCAAGCAGCGACGCTAGAGCGTGTGCTGAATAAAGTTGGTTACATCAGTTCTATTGGATCATCTGCTCAAACTAAGCCGACTCAACTACTACTCGAAATCTTTGGAAAAATGCCTCGCATCGGATTCGAGGCAAACAGTCAGGAAACTCAAAAGCGAGTTTGTCTGTCTCGCGGCGGAATCGCCTATCTTGCCCGATTTATGGTTGAGCAAGAAATTCGATCCGGCACACTTCACGACATTGCTTTGCCAGATCCCCATGTCTTTTCTTTATATGTGGCAACTCGTAAAGGGCGCGTACTGAGTGCAGCTGCAAAACTTTTTCTTGAGCGGCTCAACGTAGCGCTTACTTGAGCGGCTTTACTTGATACCAAACGCCCGGTAACTTCATCGGCTTATCATGCTCACCAATGACGGTGAATTTTCGCGCACCGAAAATAAAAGCCGGAGTTTTGAAAACTTCACCGGCATTTAGTTTTGTCGGAGGGTTCACACTGATCAAGGCTGTGTCGCCGTGCTTGGTTGAGGCCTGAATATCAAACGACCCCGCAGGAACAGCGCCGTTATACTTAATCGCAGTAATGATTCTTGGGGCTGTCGTCATGCAGGTTACCTCTTTGCCCCTGCACATTGCATGACTTGAGCCTCTTTAGTCAACCTGGTCGAACTGCAAATGCATACCTTTAAACACTGGCGATCAGCGCTTTTATCTATTTTAGCAATTCAGAGAAACTCCGTAGAGTATTTGAAACATACGATGGAGGATGAAATGAAATGTCCAACCTGCCCTGACGTAAAGCTAGTGATGTCTGACCGACAAGGAATTGAGATCGACTACTGTCCAGACTGTCGCGGCGTGTGGCTAGACCGCGGAGAACTCGATAAACTTATTGAGAAGTCTGCATCAACGCAAGCCGCCCCTCCACCGCGCCAAGATGATCGCCGAGATTCTAAAGACGACTACCGTAAAGAACATTACTACAAGAAAAGAAAATCATTTCTTTCAGAGATCTTCGATTAACCTTCATCACGAAATCCAAAAATACGTTCAGATCTTACAGAAGTACGCGGACCGCTTTTGGTACCCCCCTCTCATCGGGGTACTGGCGGCCCTCGATAACTTCGTTATCGTTATTCCTAACGATGGAATTTTAATTTCAAGTTCGATGTTAGTACCAAGACGATGGCTAACTTTCGCGTTTGCGGCTGCGATCGGATCAACGTTAGGTGCCGCCGCGTTAGCAATGTTTGTCGAGACGCAAGGCCTTGAGTGGATTCTTCAGACTTACCCGGGCATCAACGAAACTAAGTATTGGCTTTTGACTTCAGAATTTTTTGAAAAGTACGGACTGCTTTTAGTTTTTGGAGTAGCGGTCACGCCTCTCATGCAACAGCCTGCAATTATTTTGGCGAGCTTAGCTCAAACTCCTCTTCTACCACTGGCTGCAATAATGTTTTCAGGTCGTCTCATCAAATTTCTTTTAATGGCCTATCTCGGATCTCACGCTCCGAAGTTGCTTAACAAGATGTGGGGAATCAAAGGCGAACTTAAAGATGCAGGCGTTGAGATCAAATAAAAAAGCCCGCCGAAGCGAGCTTTTTAAATTATGGCGGACAGAAGTGGCTGCATATTAATCAAGGTTGTTCACGATTAGGTATGTCGATTGTATTTGCAACTTTTATGAGAATATCTTTGTAATAGCTAGTAATAACGAGTGTTCGAGATTTGTTGTCTTCGGCTTTTCGAAGCTCGACCGCCAAAATATAACACCCAACCTGCCCCAATTCCCGCTTGTCCCCGATGCGCGTTTCAATTCGCACTTCAAAAAGTAAAGCCTGATCTTTTGAAGCAGTTTCGAATTTCCGAATCAACGTTCCCTTACCATTGGTACCACCATCCATTCCATCAGCTACTGCCAAGTTTTCGGTGAATCTAGCAATTCGACTTTTAAAATCACCTTTCTCGAAATCGCGCGTATGTACATACCAAGATAGTTCCTGAGGTGGTTCAACTGAAGGTTTGTCAGTCGGACAATACCCCCAATCATAATGTGTTACCGTTACGCCTTTTGGAGCGTTAAAATTGATCTCGGTGACTTTATCGAAAATTTTCTGATCGCCGGCAGAAGATGAAGGTTTGGACTCTGCCCAAGCACTACTACCTAGGAAAATACAGAGACTGAAGATTACGCTCACGTGTAAGTGTATTAGATGTCTTTTCCCCATTCACCACCCCCTGCAAACTCATTGCTTTTGCGATTACCTGCTCTTGCGAAGCCGTTATCGCTTTGAAAATGCGGCTGCTTTGCCTCTATCGACACCGCAGGGATTTAAAAACATTATCCATGGGCAGAGATAGAAAAAGTTCGCCCGTTTTGACTTTTTGAATGGTCGAATCAGATAGAGGTTCTTTGGAGCTTGTTGTCGCATCAAAAAAGTTATTTCCACAGTACAATCTTTTGCGCCATCTCAATTTTTTATCATCTAAGATTTGAACATTATAAACAGCCGTTGCGGAGTCTATTGTTTCCGATCTGGCGAAAACTATCTTGTACGAATTACGAGAGTTTCTGACCGCTTTGTTTTTTTCATCTTCAGCTTCTTTGGCAGACTTGAACTTGTGGGCTGTTATCACTGGTCCGTTAAAAGTGATTTGGTCACCATTTAGCTGTGACGTAATTTTCGTCTGAGTCTCAATGACCTCAGCATTGTCGATGGTTTCTTCTGGCTCAGCATCAAAACCAAGCTCAAATTTCCAAGATGCCGGATAGGTGATTTCATATCCACGTTTGCTTATTAAAGTCTTCCATTGAATCTTATCAGCGTCTTTCACTACCGATTTGGTTGAAGCACCAAATGCCGTAGAAAAACTAAGAACTAAAACTGAAATGACAAACAATCGAATCATTACTATTTACCTTTCCCGATACAAAACCCAAACAAGCATCTGACATCTTTTCTGTCGATACCAGCTTTGTCATCAACTTGGATTTCAACGTGTCCTAAGTCATTCTTAAAAACACTTGAGAAATCAATATCCTTAATCCAAATCTGAATATCTCCATCGCTTGAAACGTTTACCTTTAAGTCATTGCGTTTCTTAAGCGTGTAAATGGTTTCTCGACCTATTCTCTTGGCAATAAAGTCTCTTGCTGGAAGGTCAAACTGAACCCCTGAATTACCACCAACTTTGACATTCATTTGATTGCGAAGTGTAATTGGTGCGCGATCATGAGGTTTTAGTTGTGCCAATATCAGAAGATCGGTTTTGCCTGGTTTTTTGAGTGAACCAATTAAGAACTGTTTGATTTTTAGATCTGCATTGATCTCTGAGGCTGGTTTATCAGTGTGAACGTATTTAGCTTCAATTCGTTGATCTTTTAGAATTATGCCCTTTTCGATAATCGAATCATTTGAATATCCTTGAGCATCGAAGCTTCGTACCTCTAGCTCATAGTTGCCTGTGCTTAACCCAAAAAGCTCTATTGAATAATCTCCGTTGGTCGCACCACTGGTCCACGAAAAATGGCGCTGAGCGATCTCAAGGTCTTGATTAATACTAGGGTCATCAGCAGGGCTACTCGTAGACTCGACGTAATAACTTGCTTCTGGAATCTCTGAGTACTGTGTTTGAGTCAAAGGATTGAATCCGGTTTTTCGACCGTCAGGATCAGTTACGACAAAGTGAGTGTTCATCGATGAGTAGATCATCAACATCGATGGGTCGGCTGAAGACTGATACAGGCGATAGCCTTTAATGCTTGGGTATTTTGCTTTGAGTGCGCTGAGAAATTGCCCACCACCCTCGCTTGTCCCAGGATTATTTAATATAAAGGTTTTTTCACCGTCCTCATCAACGTCTGTTCCAGTAGCTACGACAAAATGTGATTTCCCGTTTGTTTTTCCAAGTTCGAGGATCACCGGATTTCCATCGCAAATCTGGCCTTCGACTAACTTACGATTTGCATCCGAAAACCCCGACACAGGTTTAATGTACGAAACCTTGCTGGACGCTTCAGCCACACAGTTAGCCTTCGTGCCACCCGCATTCTGACAGCTTCTTGCGAATCCATCGCGCGCTACTTCAGCGGCACCCGGCCATACAATTTGGTATTTGTTGTTAAATCCGCGTCCATTTGGATAATCTGCGTCTTTCAGGTAAGAGCTAAGTGCTGTATTAAACGTTCCTGGATTAATCGCGGTAGTCGTAAGTCCTGCGCTTGTAAAGTTGCCCGAAGGAACTTGAGTTAACCCGTAAAACTCGAACACCATATTGGTCGAAGTTACAGCACAGCCGAAATTCTTCATAGTTTCATTTGGAGCAGGTGAGCCACCTAATTTTTGTATACCCCAAGGTAAAGTGCTCTGAGCTTTAAAGGGAACGCTACGTCCTTTCACCTCTTCAACTGTGCAAAGTCTCATGACGTTAATAGGTAAGGTAAAAGAGTTGTTCGCGGTGTTGATTTCAGAGGGTGAATTTCCTGAATTAACAGTCACTATCATTGACTGAAGTTCGTCACCTGTAGGAGTGAAATCTACTAAAATTTTATTTGATCCAACTTGCAGCTGAGAAATATCAATTGTTTTTGACGCGACGATTTGACCATTCAAAGCAAGCTTAACATCTGTTGAGATTTGTCCCGATGGTGGAGCACCACTTTTTACTATGGTCACTTCTGCTTTCGCAGCTTCGTCAGACTTCAAAACAGGGTTATCTTCTTTGTCTAACGGCGCTGCCGACCCATCTGCTCTAATTAGAGAAACTTGAGTGGCAGCTAAATCAAGGTTCGCTCCTGGCAATCCGAATCCCGACAAGTAAAAAGTCCCGTATTCATTTAGCTCACCAATTCCAGGCCAATTATCAAAATGTAAACGACTTCGAAAAATTCCTGATTTTGAACCAGGAGTCATTGGATTGAACGCAACTCGGATGAAACAATTAGTTGAACCATTTACTCCGGGCGAACAATCCTTACCTGCTATTGTAAATGACGGGTCTGAACTCGGATCCATTGCTCCATCGAGAGAATAATTAACTCCACCAAATCCAGTTACGACTTTGATTACCACAATCTCGACAGGGGTGCTTCCGAAGTTCACAGACTGAGTGTAGTAATAATCAACAGCCTTAGCTTGAATTGAAACGGCAAAAGTTAGAAAAATCCCTGCTAAACCTTTTAACTGCATACGTCCCTCATGGTTTAAACAATCGACCCTCTCCTTATCGGGCGTTGCTCCGCATTCTAAATAAATATTAATTACTATACGACTGCGTCTTATTGCAGTTCGCAATTTGATCCGATGATTACGTTCGATTACAAGACACTTAGATTTTTCGTTAGAAGCGAACATCTGCGAAGGTGAGATTGTTTCGGGCTCCTGCCCTCAACCTTCGCAAGAGCGAAGGCGATGCTCTGAAATAGCGTCATGCTATTTCAGTCGAACTCTTTGGTCGTTCGATTCGTACGTTCTGCGCTAGAAACAAAAAAAGCCCGCCAATGGCGAGCTTTATTTTGTATATGGCGGAGAGGGTGAGATTCGAACTCACGGACCCCGTGAGAGGTCGTCAGTTTTCAAGACTGATGCATTCAACCACTCTGCCACCTCTCCGCATCTTAGAAACTGAAGTGGTAACATACGGAAACCGCGCTCCAGTTTCAATCTTTTTGGTCAGTTTCGGGACCAAACAATGCAAAATAATGCTTAGTTTCGGGGCGCAGCGCCCGTTAAAACCAATTGCTCGGTCAAGAAGGTCCACTGAAGGGCCGAGAACTTAACCCTCTGTTCAATATTGGCCGCTCCCGCATGCCCGCCCTCGGTGTTTTCCCAGTACAGGGCCGGCTTTCCGAACGCCATCATCTTTGCCATCATTTTGCGTGCGTGGCCCGGGTGAACGCGATCATCCTTCGTTGAAGTCATGAATAACGTCATTGGGTAAGAGCGATTCGGTTTCAAGTTTTGGTAAGGAGAATATTTCTCGATTGCGGCACGCTCCGCAGGATTATCAGGATGACCATACTCACCCACCCAACTGTGCCCAGCGAGCAACATGTGATAGCGGAGCATATCTAAAAGCGGAACTTGGCAAACAACAGCCTTGAAAAGATCAGGACGCTGAACCATCACAGCTCCAACAAGCAAACCACCATTACTTCCGCCCATGATCGCAAGCTTTTGCTTAGACGTAATCTTGCGATCAATTAAATCTTCGGCAATCGCGATGAAGTCGTCGAACGCTTTTTGCCGATTCGTTTTGAGCGCAGCTTCGTGCCAAGCAGGACCAAACTCTCCTCCACCACGAATGTTCGCCACGACATACACGCCCTTTTGGCGCTCAAGCCAAACTTTTCCGATCGAATTTAAATAATAGGGAGTTTGTGAGTTCATGAAGCCGCCATAGCCGTACAGCAATGTCGGGTTCTTTCCATCATACTTTGCATCTTTTGATCGAATAACAAAGTACGGAATCAAAGTTCCATCTTTGCTCTTCACTTCGAACTGCTCTGAAATTAAATTGTTCGAATTAAATCTCGCCGGAGCTGACTTCACTTTATAAAGAAAAATTCCTTTTCCTGAATCTTCTCCGACCACAATCGATGCCGGAGCAAGAAAGTCTTCGTGCCTTGCTACGAAAATTTCTTCAAGAGGCTCGGCACTATGAATTACTAAATTTCCACTCTGAAAAGCTTCGCGCTCTTGCCCTTGAAGACGACTCACTTCCCACTTATCAGCGATCCGTTGAACTTTTAAAATTCGACCCTGAACATTTTCAACAATGCCTACTAGCACCGTGTGCTTGGTGATCGACACGTCTTCAACTGCCGTGCGAACAGGTGGCTCATAAACCAATTCGGGCGCCGAGTTTAAATTCACTAAATTGAGTGCGAGTAAACTTCCTTGTTTAAGGACCTTTCCGTCTGATGCCTTCAAATCACTTTTTAATGTGTACAGCAGGTTTCCTGCGAATACTCCCCTCACATGCGCATCTTCAGGAATCGGAATCTCAACAAGTGCCCCGTCTTTTTGATAGAGCCAATATTTTCCTCGGTAAAAATCAAGCGACTTCCCAACGAAGTGCCATTGTTTACCTGGTTCGTGCGATGTCCATCCGTTCACTCCAAGTTCGTCGTCGGTGCTTTCTAGAACCAACTTCGCACTCGCGAGCGGCGTACCTCGATTCCAGATCTTCATCTGTCGCGGATACCCTGACTTATTCATTGTGCCAGGGCCATAATCGGTCGAAACAAATACCTTATCTTGAGAAACCCAGTTCGCGTCTGACTTCGCCTCAGTTAGCGAAAATCCATTTTTCACAAAAGCTTTCGCTTCGCGATCAAATTCTCGAATAACTGTCGCGTCCTTCCCGCCTCTTGAAAGACTCAAAAGACAAAGTCGCTCCTCAGGAGAAAGACACGTTATCCCTTTCCAAACCCAGTTCTCGTTTTCTTTTTTTGAGAGTTGATCTAAATCAAGAATGGTCTGCCAAGGTACAATCGCTTTTTTGTAATCACCAAGCTTTGCTCGTCGATAAAGACCTCGAACATTTTTCTCATCTTGCCAAAAATTATAAACATAACCTTTTGCATACGAAACAAACGGCAATCGATCTTTTGCTAACAAAATTTTTCGAATGTCTCTTTCTGTAGTTTTATAAACTGAATTTTCTTTTAATTGCTTTTCAGACTCAGCATTTCTCTCTTTCACCCACGCAAGAGCTTTCTCGCCTTCAACTTCCTCGAGCCACAAGTTTGGATCATCAGAAGCCTGCGTTTGCGAGCTTTGCTTCGACTGCGATGCGCATGAAGTTAGAAGTGCTAAAGTAACGAATAACGAAAGGTATTTCATGCACCATCCTTGATGTTCAGTTGCGATTTACTTGTTAGCTTGTTGTCTAGTTTGCCTTGATGACCGTAAGGCCACCCATGTAAGGCACGAGCACACCTGGAACTTTAATTGATCCGTCTTCTTGCTGATAATTCTCAAGCACGGCAATTAGAGTGCGGCCGATCGCAAGACCCGAGCCGTTCAAGGTATGAACGAATTGAGGTTTGCCTCCGCCTTTTGGTTTGAAGCGAATGTTTGAGCGACGCGCTTGGAAGTCTTCGAAGTTTGAACATGAGCTAATTTCACGATAAGCGTCTTGACCCGGAAGCCAAACGTTTAAATCGTAAGTCTTAGCACTCCCGAAACCAATATCCCCCGTACACAACGCTACTCGCTGAAACGAAAGCTCAAGACGCTTCAACACTTCTTCAGCATTTGACGTCAAACGCTCGTGCTGCTCGTAAGACTGTTCTGGGTGAGAGAAGATCATCAACTCAACTTTGTGAAACTGGTGCTGACGAATTAAACCTTTAGTGTCTTTGCCGTGGCTTCCGGCTTCTGATCGAAAGCATGGGCTGAATGCTACGAAACTTTGTGGAAGCTGATCTTCACTCAGAGTTTCTTCACGGTAGTAGTTCGTTACCGGCACTTCAGCAGTAGGGATCAAAGCGTAATTCGTTCCCGTGATATGAAACACATCTTCTTTGAATTTCGGAAAATTTCCGGTTCCCTGAAATGAATCGTAGTTCACCATATAGGGAGTCATCATCTCAGTGTAGCCATGCTCAGTCGTGTGCATATCGAGCATGAAGTTCATCAGCGCTCGCTCTAAACGAGCAGCGCCTGCTTTTAAAAAGGTAAATCGCGCACCAGTTACTTTAGCGCCTCGATCGAAATCAATGATTCCAAGTTTTTCGCCAAGATCGCCATGCTCAAGCGGCTTAAACGAAAAATTTCGCTTTTCGCCATAAGTATGAATAACTTTATTGTCATGTTCACCACTACCAACAGGAGTTGATGAGTGAGTCATGTTCGGAAGATACAAAAGCGCATCAGTAACACGCGCATCTGCCTCTGCCGCCTTAGCTTCAAGTTCTTTTACTTGGGCAGACAACTTCTGCATCGCTGACAATTCAGCGTCAGCATTTTCGCCGGCCTTTTTCTTTTGAGCGATGATCGGACCAAAGCGATTTTGCTCGGCTTTGCGTGTTTCAGCTTCATTGATTAATTGTTTGCGCTCTTTATTGAGTTCGAGAACCTTGTCGACAAGCGTTGGGTCGCTTTTTCGATTCTTTAGAACCTCACGATATTGGTCCGCGTATTCAGCGCGCTCAAGTGCTTTGATGTCGATCACGATCAGTCTCCCGAAAAAAGGATCAGCTAGGCGTTAGGCGCCATCATAATATAAAGGGTCAGCACCATGCCTATCAGAATACAGACAAGATCGAAAATCAAAACTGCAGCAAGGTTCCATTTTTTAGCAACTCGCAAGAAAATCGCCATGAACGCAACGATCATAAAAATAAATGAGAGCGTCGCTTCGCCTTCGGCTTTGCCCATTATCTCTTGCACAACTAACGAAAGTGTTAACGCGAGAAACGCACCCGAAATAAACTTCACAACCCAAGTTAAAAGGTCGCCAGAAGATTTCTTAAACTGCATTCCTACTTTGCCAACAAATTCGCTCATGCCTTTGCCCCTTTAAATATCTTTCGACTTGGCCCCTAAAAATTATCTTCGACTTGATAGTTGCCCGATCCGACCTTCTCAATCATCGCTTCGACTCGAGCCTTATCTTTAGCGCCCGGAGATAACGTTAGGTATTTATTGTAAGCATCAATTGCCTCGTCGGCCATTGATTTCAACTGATAAATTGCGCCAAGTTCCTTGTAGATAGCAGCATTCCCAGACTCTCGTACAGCTGCTTGTCTAAGAAGTGACAAAGCAGCATCTAAAGTTCCCGATCGACGATAACAACGCGCCATAGCCACATAGATCATGGTGTCCTGAGTATTGAATCGAAGTGCTTTTTGATACTCGACTGCACAGGCTGAAAACTGTCTCATCGCCGTCTGAGCTTCGGCTGCCAAGATATAGGCCTCAGCAAGCTCAGGGTTAATTGCTCTTTCTTCATTGGCCTGTTCGAGCGCAGCTTTCGGATTTCCAAGTGCTAAGTGAGCGCGGCCCAAATTTAAATGGGCTCTCGGATACCGAGGATTGATTTTGAGTACTCGCTGAAACTGAGCAATTGCTTCAGCGTGCTTCCCGTTACCAAGGTGCAATTCTCCCATCAAGAAAATCGGATTCGCATCACTCGGATCAAGAATCGCAGCATTCAAATACACTTCAAGTGCTTCACGATTTCTTCCAACTGCTTCAAGAATTTTTCCAAGCCCGAGGACGGCATTTTTATTTGCTCGATCTATCGAAAGCACTTGTCGGTAGGCAGATTCGGCCTGACTAAAGCGTTCTTCTTCTGAAAGCGCATCACCAAGTGCCAGTCGATACTCAGCCACGTGCGGATACGCTGCGATCAGTTCATTTGCGTGAGCAACCGCTGCGTCAGCACCTCTCACCATGTGAATGACTCGAACGTTTAAACTCTGCGCCTCAACATTGTTTACATCTAACTCAACTGCGCGATTCACAAACCCTTGCGCCTCAGTGTACTGGCCCAATCCAAGCTTTGCCTTCGCTAGCAGAATGTAAGTAGTCGCATCAGTGGCATAGAGCTGCAGTGCCCTTTGCGCATATCCTTCAGCACCTTTAAAATTATTTCGACGCAACTCAACTGCGGCGTAACCCCGAAACACTTCAGGATTTTTCGGAGAAACTCGCTGAGCTCTTTCTAAAACTTTCCCGGCAGCATAGAAATCAAATCGCTGTGAATAGTAATCCGCAAGAAGTACGTAGGCAGCAATTAGCTGAGCATCGGCTTGAATTGATTTCTGTAGCCACGCAATTGCATCTGAACTTTGATTTAGCGCCCACAAACATTGTGCTGCTCGCATTGCAGCCATTGCATTCTTTGGATCTTCCTCAAACGCAGCTCTAAACTCTGCTTGTGCTGAGATGTAATCGCCTGATTTGAAATGTTGATCGCCCACGACCATTCGGCCTCGTCCACCACCGACAGCCGGAAGTTCTTTTCCGCCAAGTTGAACAACAATTTCTCGAGCTGCTCCATTACCTGGGTTCGATGAATAGGCGCGCTTCGCCCAATCAAGAGCTTTACCGCGATCATTTCGCTGTAAGTAAATCCGCGCCATCAATAGCTGACCACGCGAAGCTGTGATCGGATCAACTTTGTTATCGCTATTCACCGCTGAGCTCACTAAGTTGAAAGCCTTGTCTGAATAGCCGTAATTATCGAACTCAAGATTAGCTGCTTCGATTTTTGCAACATTATGTTCGGGGTTACGAACCATCACAGCCCGAAAAAGTTCAAGTGCTGGCCCTGGTTGATTGAGCTGATTGCGACTTCGTCCCTCGTAAATGTAAGACTTCAGCCACTGCGGCCAAAGCGTTCTTACTTTTTCAAAGTACGATGCCGCTGTTGAATGATCATTTTTCGCCGCGAACATCTCGCCACGAATTTGGTAAAGCACCGCTGCCTCTGGTTTTTCCTGTAGCAAACTTTCTGTCATCGATTGGGCCTGACGATCTTGCGAATTCATTTGCGCACTCACAATTTCGCAAATTGCTCCATCAAGACCTCCCGGATCAGTTTGCTTTCCACGCTGGTTCACAATCGAAACTGATTTGAGATCTTTTGAATCTTGATAGGCAAACGGCCAAAGCTCTTTGTAAACTAAACATAGAGTTGAAATCGCCTGCTTACTTGAAGGCTGACCTTCAATGACTTCAACCAAATCATTTTGTGCTCTGAGATAATCATCGAAGGTGTCTTTCTCAAATGAAGCCACTGCTCGCATGAATTTTTCTTGCGCTTTTGCTGGCGAGAGAGCCGCCTGACCTGAGCGAGGAGCAAGCAAATGAATTCGGTCGCCCGTTGCTTTGCTTCCGCCAAAATAGCCGAACATCATCAGCAAACCGGCCAAACCTAAAACTGCCGGAAGCAAATATTCTTTTAAGTCGGTTTTCTTTTTGCTCGATGATTTCTTTTTAGGAGGAGGCGGAGCCTTCGGCTTTGACAAATCGCTGAGATCAACAATCTTAGGCTGCGGCTCTGACTCAAACTTTAATGGTTCTTCCGCTCTAAAATGCGGAACCGATGCTTCTGGATTAAAAGTTTGAGAGCTATCACGCTCAGTACCGGTATCATCTGAATCAATCGCCGGATCAGTTTTATCGTGATCGACATCTCTTCGCGGCGGAGAACTTTGATCTTGCGCTAAAGCATCTAAAAGTTTGTCGTAGAACTCCGGAGTTTTTGAAATCGCAATCCACTGCCCACCCGGATAGAGAGCAATCATTTCGTTGCCGACGTAATCTCCGCGCTCGATTTGCTTTAAAATTTTCTGAGTAGAGAACGGACCACGAAGGCGACCTTCGCTATCTTTCACGATCCAGTTTTTGATGTTCTCACTCATGATGTTTTCGCTCTCGTGCTCTTAGTAAATAGTGTAACTAAAAACCGGCTAAACATATGATCCAGCTTTACAAAACTGTGGTTCCAAAATGGGTTTCAGACCCAATTCGGTACCCTGCTACTCGAGCAGGTCCGGGAGATCTCGTGCCTGAGGCCGCATTATTTTAGATTTGGCTATGCTTTGGCCGAGTTTTCGTGAGCTGCATCGGTGGCACTAGTCTTGCTCAAGGGAAAGCCACTGACTCGGTAACACAAGGACGCAACGTTGATTAAATCCCTCTTGATCTTTGCTTACATCACAATCGTGCTTTTGGTTTCAGGATTAGCGCGGGCAGAAGTAAGCAGTTCTAGTGGAGTCAGAACCGAATTTGAACAAAAAGTGGTTGGCAAGATGCCATCAAATTTTTGCCGCTTAGATTAGTTTCAAACCCCTCCAATTTTTGGAGCTAATTTTGGTTGCCCAGATCCACCCCTCCGGATTCTGGGCTTTTTTTTATTCTGAATTCAGTAAACAGCGAACCGAGAACTTCAGAATTTTGAATACAGTAACCGTATTCTGAATTCTGAATGGAATCAGCCTCCAGAAGTCCGCACTACTTTCGCGCCGAGCTTTTGCAGCTTCAGTTCGAGGTTCTCGTACCCGCGATCCAAATGATAAATGCGATTCACTTGAGTTTCGCCTTGAGCGCTCAAGCCCGCCAAGATCAAACATGCCGAAGCACGAAGGTCGGTCGCCATCACTGATGCGCCCTGAAGTTTACCTGGGCGCCCACGTACAACTGCAACACGAGATTTTGGAGTGATGTCAGCATTCAATCGCAATAACTCACTGACGTGCATGAAGCGATTTTCGAAAACGGTTTCAGAGATCACGCTTGTGCCTTCTGCAACTGTCATCAACGCCATGAATTGCGCTTGAAGATCTGTTGGAAAGCCTGGGTGAGGAGCTGTTGAAATATCAACTCCCTTCCAGCCTGATTTGTTTCGGTGAACTGTCATTGAGTCTGCTGTCGTATCAATTTTAAAGCCGCTATCGCGCATTTTTGAAATCAATGCTTCAAGATCTTGCGGACGACATTTTTTTACTGTCACTTCTCCGCCTGTAATTGCGCCTGCGATCAACAATGTTCCAGCTTCGATACGATCAGAAATTACGGTGTGCTCAGCGGGCTTTAGTTTCTCAACACCTTCGATGCGAATAATGCTGGAGCCTGCACCCGAAATTTTCGCGCCCATTTTATTTAAGTAGTTCGCGAGATCAACAATCTCTGGCTCTTTAGCCGCATTCTCAAGAACAGTTGTTCCCTGCGCGAGAGCCGCGGCCATCATCAGGTTCTCTGTTCCACCAACAGTCGGAAACTCAAACAAGATGTTCGCACCTTGAAGGCGTTTACATTCGGCTTCGACATATCCTTCTTTGATTTCAATAGCAGCGCCCATCGCCTTCAGACCATCAAGGTGAAGGTCAATTGGACGAGTACCGATGGCACATCCACCAGGAAGACTCACGCGAGCTTTTCCGTACTTTGTTAAAAGCGGACCTAAACATAAAATACTCGCACGCATTTTTCGAACGAGGTCATAACTTGCTTCGTATGATCCGGGAGGAGCAACTTTGATTCTCAAAGTTTTTCCATCGCGTTTGACGGTACTGCCAAGAGATTCTAAAAGTGCCGCCGCCGACTCAACGTCTTTCAAATCAGGAACATTGTGGAGAATGTGTTCGCCTTCAGCGAGAAGAGTTGCAAACAACAATATTAACGCCGAGTTTTTTGCACCACTGGCTTCAACTTCGCCAGCTAAAACTGCGCCACCCGTTACGATCATGCTATCCATGGAATCTATCCTTTGTACGACCGAATAAAGCGGTCTCTTCCTGACAAGTCTTTTACGATCTCTATTCTTTCAAACTTCCCGGTGTTTGAGAATATCTCGCGAGCTTTCTGGCCCTGCTCAGCGCCAATTTCAAACATCACAAATGCCCCGGGCCTTGCAACTCGACCGGCAACGATTGCCCATCGTTCAATTTCACGAAGACCGTCGTTCTCAGCAAAAAGTGCTGTTGCTGGTTCGTGCGCACGCACACCTGCTGCAACATTAGGATCGTTGTTTGAAATGTAGGGAGGGTTTGCTACGACAACATCCGCCAGACCGCCGAGATACTGGTCTGAGTCGCTTGCAGAAAGTTCTCCGGCATCCGCCTTAACAAAACTCACTCGCTCTTGGACCTGAAGTGCTTCGGCATTTTTTTCCGCAATTTGAAGAGCTCCATCAGAGATATCTAATGCTAACAGTCGTGCAGTTGGCAGATCTTTGATCAGGCTTAATCCAATGCAGCCAGATCCAGTACCTAAATCGATAATGCGATGAACATCGTTTACCTTTGCAAATTGCAGTGCACTTTCAACCAGCTCTTCGGTTTCAGGGCGAGGTACTAGAACATCTTTGCTAACGATGAAGGTCGACTTAAAAAAATCTTTATAACCAAGGATGTAGGCAACAGGTTCACCAGTTAACCGGCGCCGAACAAGATCACGGCATGCATCGAGTTCTGATTCTTTGAGTGGATAATCGAACTTTAAATAGAGCTCAACACGACTAAGTTTAAGAACGCTACCAATCAGTAACTCAGCATCAAGCCTTGCCGACTCAATGCCTTTATTCTTAAAAAATTCGGCTGTCTTTTGAATGATTTCTTTTAGCTGCACCAGCGGACGATAAGTCCTACTTAATGATTCTGCAAGTAGAGCCAACCGCTTCTGCGCGAATTTCAAACTCACCGTAGCTATAAGTTTTAGGCGTACCCTCGTCAGCGAGAGTGTAGAATGTTGTCGATTCAACTATGTCTGAGTCGCGCCCTACCGAACGAATGTCGTAAACAGACCCCAGCGCTCCGCGAAGATTCGGGTTCGGAGAATTCGCAATTTGCTCGCCTAGAAGTTGTCGGGCGTGTTCACGAACTGCCGGAGCACATACTCCCCATGCTTTTTCAGCCGACTCAAATGAAGTTGCAGCTGCGTTTAAGCAAAATGCAAAAGCTAAAGACGCGATAAGTGATTTCATGAGCTCTCCCGGTCAGAGAGAGGCTTTATAGGCCACCCTCCCTCTGAAGGCCAGAAATGGCCGCGACTGTGCAATTTTTATCGAGAAACAGGCTGACTTTAAATGCGCAAATAACATTTAATCGGCGAGATGGACCAAACAAACCAAAACACGAATTCGCTGCCCCCTTCGTTCCTAAAGGCGGTTCTGCATAATGTCGCGGATGGCGTGATCGCCTGCGACGCTAACGGCATCATGATCGGGTTCAACCGGACTACACAGCAAACTACCGGGTCCTCTACTGCGCCCGCGATTGGACCTGATGATTGGCCAAAAGCGTTTGGTGTTCTAAAGGCTGACGGAAGCTATCCGACTAAAGAGGAAATGCCGCTCTATCGTGCTTTGTGCGGCGAAATCATCCGCGGCGTTGAGTTTGAATATTTTAAAAAAGATGGAACTCACCGAATCTACCTTTGTAATGGTCAGGCGATTCACGATGACAGCGGTAAAAAACTGGGCGCCGTAGTTACGATGCAAGATATTACTGCGATAAAGAAGGCCGTTAAAGTTCAGGCTGAATTCAACCAGGAACTTGAGAAAATGGTTGAGCTTCGAACTCGTGAGTTGCAATCTGCAAAGGGAGCCTTAACTGATTCTGAAAAGCGCTTCCGAACTTTATTTGAGCAATCGCCGCTGAGTGTTCAGCTTTTGTCTGTCGATGGTAAAACCATCGCAGTCAACGACGCCTGGAAAAAGATTCTAGATATTCCAGACGATTTTATCGAAAGTTATATTCTCAAAGAGTACAATATTTTAAATGACCCTCTTCTAGAAAAACATGGAGTATCGCACCTAATACGTAAGGCATTTAATGGTACTTCAGTGAAGATTCCCGCTATCCGGTACGACCCTAGCGAAGTCGGCAAGAGGGGCCGAGCGCGGTGGACCGAAGCATTCCTTCACCCCATTTTAGATGAAAACAAAAATGTTCAAGAGCTTGTTCTTATTCATAACGATGTGACCGAAAAAATTGAATCTGAAATCGAACTCAAGCGAGCAAAAGAAGAGGCCGAGCAAGCAAGTCGCTTGAAAAGTTCATTTCTTGCTAACATGTCTCACGAAATCAGAACTCCGCTCGCCGCGATGATCGGATACGCACAGTTACTTAAAAGCCGCGACGTGAACTCAGATGAATCTCAGCGGTTTCTCGATCTTATCGAGCGAAATGCGATGTCGCTGGCGCGAATCATCGACGACATTTTAGATCTCTCAAAGGTAGAGGCTGGCCGCTTAGATGTAAAAAAGTTGGCCGTGAGTCTTAAAGTAGTTTTTGAAGAGGTCGCGTCACTTTTTGAAATTCAATTGAGCGAAATCCCGGTCACGCTCGTGATCAAACCAATACCTCAGTCTCTCAAGAAAATTAAAACTGATCCGCTTCGCCTCCGTCAGATCTTGATTAACCTTATCGGTAACGCTCTGAAGTTCACAAAGAATGGCAGTGTCACGGTTGAGGCTCGCGAAATCGACGATAACAACTTAATGATCGATGTGACCGATACTGGAATTGGAATTCCGAGTGATCTCCATGATCATCTGTTTGAATCATTTCGACAGGCCGACAACACATACACTCGGCAATTTAGTGGCACCGGGCTTGGTCTTGCGCTCTCTCGACGTCTTGCAAAAGCCTTGGGAGGCGATGTTCAGCTTGTAAGTAGCACTTCAGGAGTCGGCAGCACATTCTCTGTCACTCTTCCGCTTGAGCCGCTTGACGGTGGTGATACTCACGCTGCTGTTAGCGCAGCATCACTAAATTCGAAAACCTCAAAGCTTGAAGGAATTAAACTGCTCGTCGCTGATGATTTCGATGATATTCGTCAGTTGGTTGTTCGAGTGCTGAGACTCAATGGCGCGACTGTAACCGAAGTCACTAACGGGCGCGATGTAGTACTTAAAGTACCTGTGGGCAGTTACGACGCCGTTTTAATCGATGTTCAGATGCCGATCATGGATGGACTTCAAGCGACAAGACTTTTGCGAGAGAAGGGTTTCACCAACCCCATCATCGTCCTCACAGCCCATGCACTCGTCGACGAGCGTGAGCGTTGCTTTGAAGCAGGTGCTAGCGCACACCTCGGCAAACCAGTTAATTTTCAAGTGCTCATCAGCACAATCAAAAAACTAGTCGACAAAAATTAGTCGCGAGAAGTTTGGCGCTTTAATTGCTCGGCCTGGAAATGTGTAATCAAAGGGTCAATTAAATTTTCCATTGAGCCGCTCATCACCTGATCTAGCTGATGAATCGTAAGACCAATGCGATGATCCGTGATTCGAGTTTGCGGGAAGTTGTAAGTACGAATTCTCTCTGAGCGGTCACCTGTACCGATTTGCGCAAGACGAGCTTCAGAGTTTTCTTTAACTAATTTCTCTGCTTGAGCCGCAAGAATTCGCGACTGGAGAATCTTCATCGCTTTATTTTTATTCTTTAATTGCGAGCGCTCATCCTGACAGGCAACTACTGTTCCAGTTGGGATGTGCGTGATACGCACGGCTGAGTCAGTCGTGTTAACCGACTGTCCGCCGGCGCCGCTCGAACGATAAACGTCGATTTTTAAATCATTCGTATTAATCGTGACATCAACGTCTTCAGCTTCTGGCAATACTGCAACTGTCACAGTTGAGGTGTGCACACGGCCCATTGTTTCTGTCGCCGGAACCCGCTGCACACGATGAACACCACTTTCGTATTTCAATTTAGAATAAACTCGGTCGCCTGTGATTGATGCGATCACTTCTTTGTAGCCACCGACGTTACCTTGAGAAGTTGACATGATCTCAGAGCGCCAACCTTGAGTGCCTGCATACTTGATGTAAGCTTCAAAAAGCTCCATCGCAAACAACGAAGCCTCGTCTCCGCCAGCGCCGGCGCGAATTTCGAGAAGAATATTTTTATCGTCGTTCGGATCTTTCGGGAGAAGACTCAATCTTAGTTGTTCTTCCATCTCGGCGAGTTGTGGCTCGAGAGTCGAGAGATCATCTTTCGCCATTTGGCGCATTTCTTCGTCACTCTCTTGCAAGAGCTGTTTATTCTCTTCTACTTGTTGAACTGTCTTTTTGTAATTGCGATAGATCGGTACGACCTTCTCGAGATCTGAAAGCTCTTTCATTAAGCCACGATACTTAGTTTGATCTTGAGTCACTGCAGGATTCTGCAGTTCCATATTGATCTGTTCGTATCTGCGTTCTACATCATCGAGTTTCGAAAACATGAGTGTGTCCTAAATAAAAAAAGGCCGCACAATGTGCAGCCTTTTTGAAATTTAACTTTGTGGTCGCTACTTCGTCTTTGCAGCCGCCGCGTTTCCTGATGCGCCGTACTTCTTTTTAAAGCGATCGATACGGCCTTCTGTATCCATAAGTTTCTGCTTACCAGTGAAGAACGGGTGACATTGAGAACAGATGTCCACGCGAACTTCTTTTTGTGTAGAGCCAGTTTTAAATGTGCTTCCGCAAACGCAAGTAACAACAGCGTCTGAGAAATATTGTGGGTGGATTTCTGCTTTCATAAAGTCTCCGAGTCCGAGGTAGTAAAGAGTTAGCCAAAGTACACAAGTTCTGCCTTGTTGTCGAGCATGGTTTGATAAAACCACGTCCACAGACTTATCCACAGGATAAGTCGTCATAAGTGACTCACTCTTGAGCCACTTAGCCACACTTTAGGGTGTTGTCAGTTTAATTGTTCTTTAACAATATCAGCAGCTTAACTAGCCGCCCATGTTGCCTAAGAATTCAGTGTTCGTCTTGGTCGCATGTAACTTATCGAGTAAGAACTCCATGCTATCCACAACGTTCATAGGCGCCAAAACCTTCCTCAAGATCCAAAGTCGATTTAAATCGGCCTTTTCAATGAGTAAGTCTTCTTTTCTCGTGCCGGACTTATTGATGTCCATGCATGGGAAAATACGCTTTTCCATCAACTTGCGATCAAGATGGATTTCGGCGTTACCAGTACCTTTAAATTCTTCGAAGATAACCTCATCCATTCGAGATCCGGTGTCAACAAGTGCTGTCGCAATAATTGTTAAACTTCCGCCCT
Source organism: uncultured Bdellovibrionales bacterium (assembly GCA_964543475.1). Classification (GTDB taxonomy): domain Bacteria; phylum Bdellovibrionota; class Bdellovibrionia; order Bdellovibrionales; family JAMPXM01; genus JAYSYM01. Next base: position 129,151 of record CAZIYJ010000001.1, read on the forward strand.
CTTCAATGTTTCGAGCTGCGCCGAAAAATCTTTTTGGTTTGTGAAGAGCATTTGAATCAACACCACCAGAAAGAATTTTTCCTGAAGGTGGAACAACTGTGTTGTAAGCGCGAGCAAGTCGCGTGATTGAATCCAACAAAATAACTACATCATGCTTATGTTCTACGAGGCGCTTTGCCTTTTCGATTACCATTTCAGCAACTTGAACGTGTCGAGTTGGTGGTTCGTCGAACGTAGACGAAATGACTTCGCCTTTAACGTTACGAAGCATGTCTGTTACTTCTTCTGGTCGTTCATCGATGAGAAGAACAATCAATTTTACTTCGGGATGATTTGCCGTAATCGCGTTTGCGATATTTTGCATCAATACCGTTTTACCAGTTCGCGGAGGCGCAACAATTAGAGCCCGTTGGCCTTTTCCAAGTGGCGCCATCAAATCAACAACGCGAGTCGTGTAATCATTTGGCGTGTGCTCAAGCTTCAAACGCTGCTCAGGATAAAGCGGAGTTAAGTTATCAAAGAGAATTTTCTCTTTCGCCTTTTCAGGAGCCTCGTGATTGAGCGACTCAACCTTTAGTAAAGCGAAGTAGCGCTCTCCCTCTTTTGGCGGACGAACGGTTCCGTAAACAGTATCACCTGTTCTGAGACCAAATCTGCGAATCTGAGAAGGAGAAACGTAAATATCATCTGGGCCTGGAAGATAGTTGTAATCTGGCGAGCGCAAGAAACCATAACCGTCAGGCAAGATTTCAAGAACGCCGTTACCGTGAATATCTCCGAGTCGAGCTGCGCGCTTTAAGATTTCAAACACCATATCTTGGCGTCGAAGTCCTGCTGCGTTTTCGATTCTGAGTTTAATTGCGAGAGCTGTTAGCTCTTCGATCTTTTTTGATTTTAAGTTTTTAGAGTTGAGATCGCCGCGTTCCGCTTCGCTCAAATCAATTTGCGATAACTCCTCGTCAGAGATAGGAGCAATCGATTCCATTTGTTCTTCTGGGTATCCGTGATCGTTTCTTGGTTGATGACCGCCGCTTGGGCCGCCGCCGAATCTGTTTCGTTGATCATCACGGCCACCACCACCGCCATGTCTTCCGCCACCACCTTGATCGCGGTCTCTACCGCCTCCGCCACCACCCGGTCTGAAGTTACGGTCTCTACCGCCACCGCCTCCACCATTGCGATCTCTACCGCCGCCACCACCGCTGTTGCGGTCACGGCCTTGGAATCTTGGTCGGTCGCCACGTTCACTTTGCTGAGCTGGAGGACGCTCTCTTTCAGGAGCACCTGATCCATCACCCGAACTTCCGTCAGCCTGTTGTGCTTGTTGAGTTGGTGGAATTGGCGGAGGAACTGAGCCTGGAGGTGCCGGGATAGGTCCCGATCTCTTAGGTGCCGGTGCTTCCGGAGCCGCCGCTGGCGCTGCTTCTGCAGATGCTTTGGCTTCTGCCTTTGCTTCTGCTGCTGCTGATTTTGAAACTACTTCTTTTTTTGCTGAAGATCTGCGTCGCGGGGTTGCAACTGCATCATCTGAACTCGACACGCCGATTGGCTCCTTGTGGATGTGAAAACTAACGACTAACTAATTTGGGTTTTGATTTTTAAAAGAAAGCTTTGTGCTCTGTATTTAATTATTTAATTTTTTTGGGAAACGCTTTAATCGCTTAAGATTAAAGCTACTTTCTATAGAACCCCGAGTTTTGTCAATACACAAATAATTCGTGTTGGCCGCCCCATTTCGATACAGGCCTTTGATCATTAGTTTCGTAAACAACTTAGTCAGATTTTTCGACATTCGGTAAGACTCTCTCATAGCGAGACATGCCGAATGGTCACTTTGAGAAAATGCCTGTGATCCTCTTGAGTTATAACGCCCAAGGCCGATAGATAAGTGATCGGAGGTTGAATATGTATTCGACAGAAAATGCCCCTGCACCGCGGGTTCCCCTCAAGTTAGAGGTTGAATACCGTCGCAATTACGCTCGCAGTGGTGAAGCCGGTCAGCTCCGTAATATTAGTATTACGGGCGCATTCTTGGAGCACCGAGGACATACATTAAACAACGACGACAAGGTAAACATCGAGTTCAATGTGGGCGGTCGCACGCGCACAATTACAGCGCTCATCGTTTGGACTAACTCTCAAGGTTGCGGCGTTCGCTTCATGCCACAAAATAATCGCGACGTGCAAATCGTTGATGATTTAATTTACTTCGTAGAATCAAAGCGCGAATCACGCCGCTCTGTTCTCGATAACATCTTCAAGAAGGTTGCGTAGCCACAAGCACTAAGAAGTTAAGAGTTAAAAGCTACGAGCCCAAGTTAAAAGTCATTGTTAAAGTCCGAGTCAGAAACTCGGACTTTTTATTTTGTGCTACGACGGATTTCTTCTATCACGAGTCGCGTGCGAGAGTTCAAATAGCGATCTTGTACGCGAAGGATTTTAATTTCATATGGTATCGATAGACGCTTTGGTTCGATGAGCGATAGGCGTTTGGCCCTGAGGTCTTCTTCGATCATGTAATCGGGAACGAGGCCCGCCCCGATGCCCGACATGGCGAACTTTTTAATTACTCCCCAGCTCCCAATTTCGAGCTTCACTTTAAGCGGCTTCTGATGATGCTGTTCATAGAGATGTCGTAACTTTTTTACTTCGGGCAACTCCTCGACTGTCATCACGCCGTCTTCTTGCCAATTGCCTTTATAGCTTGGAGCCTTAATCAGCCGGAAATAACCTTTCGCAATTGATTGTGCTTCGAACCCAGAGAGATCCACGTTATCGACAATGATTCCAAAATCTGCCGAACCGTTGTGAACCCATTCGCGAATGAAATCGGTTCGACCGAGCATAAGTTTAATCTGTATGCCTGGGTATCGCTTCATCACCGAGAGAACGGCAGACGCAAGGAAGGTGCTCTCGGCCATCGAACTTGGACAAGCAAATTTAACTTCCCCCTTTGGCAGCGCCTCTGAACGAATTCGATCTTTTAATTCATTGGTCACTCCAAATATTTTCTCGCACTGGGAGTAGACCATCTCGCCTTGCTCGCTTAGCGCAAATCGGTTTTGTGCGTGAAGGAGGAGTGAGCAGTCGAGATCTGTCTCAAGCTTTTGAATCGCCTTTGTGATTGCTGGTTGTCCAACGCGATTAAGGGCTGCAGCCTTCGTCAGTGATTTCATCCGGGCCGAGTCGTAAAAATATTTTAAGTGATAGAAGTTCATAAGCATTATTCCTATCTGGAATATTGATCATAATCATTATGAATTTTCCAATCGAGGCTTTGTTTCGTAAAAGCTCATCAACCAAGGAGCGAACCATGAACAAATTTCTTGTCCTAATTGCTATTCTTTTAAACCTGCAAAGCGCGCAAGCGGAGATTGTTGAAACCAGATATCTCGATCAGTGCATTGCTAAGGCCCACGCAGCCACCGGCCCCGTTGCCCCAAATGAAATCCTTTACGTGTTCGATATCGACAATACGGTGCTTGCTTTGAAAGAAGATTTTGGAAGTGTGCAGTGGTTTCGCTGGCAAAAGAATTTAATCGAAACAAACAATCCCACAGACAGGGTGGCCACCACTTTAGACGAACTACTAAAGGCTCAAGGCTTAATTTATCACTTAAGCAATTCGTACACTCCAGAAGCTGATACGGCGGCCAAACTGAGCTTCATTAAATACAAACTCGGGCATCCGGTTATCTTTCATACTTCTCGAAACACCAATGTTCGCGAGGCGACTGAGCGAGAGCTTGCAAAAAATTCTCTTTCTGCGAGCCAAACTGAATGGATTAAAGATTTTCCGGGAGAATTTAAATTTTATTACTACGAAGAAACCTCAAGACCCGTGAGCTTTCGTAAGGGCATTTTTATGTCGGCTGGCCAAGACAAAGGAGTGATGTTGAGTAGTTTACTCCGAGAACTTAAGAAGATTCCAAAGCACATCGTTTTTGTCGACGATGAAGAGAAAAATTTGAAGAACGTCGAACGAGAGTTTAGCGAAAGTATTCCAACAACACTTTGCCGCTACTCTGCGATGGACAATGTCGTAAACAATTTTAACTCGAGCAATAAGGCCGAAGAAGTTCAGCTCTGGAGAGAGTTCTCAAATCTTGTAAACAAACTTTAAAAAGCAAAAGGCCGCTTCCGCGGCCCATTCACTCAAACTCTGACTTTTTCTTTTTACTCAGACTCTTAACTTGGACTCTAAACTTTTAACTCTTAACTCTTAGCTCTTAGCTCTTAGTTATATCTGAGTTTGTGTCATGTCGATGCGCTTAGAAGCACGCTTGCGACGAATCACGCTGAACGCTAACACTCCACCAAGAAGCAACAAGCCTGCAGCACCTAACATCATTGTTTGATCTGGGTCTCCGGCCATCTCTTCGTCAGCAGCAGCTGCGCGAGTTGTAGGTTTTGGCGGTGGTGGCGCCTGCATTGGCTCCATTGGTGGTGGAGGTGGAGCCGCTTGAGCCATATCAGGTGGCGGTGGTGGCGGTGCTCCGAAATCTTGTGGCGGAGCAACTGTTCCAGCGTTCGCATTCATGTCTTGTGGAGGATTAAGTGTTGGATCATCTGGAGGCAATCCTTGATCCATTGGTTGCGCAGCAGCCATGTCCGTCGGCGCTGGCTCTGTTGGAGCGGCCGCGTCCGTTGCTGGTATTGTGTTGCTTGCAACTGCCTGGTCGGCAGCATCTGCTGGGTAGTAACGAAGTTCTGTTCCCGCAGGCAATGAACCTTTCGATTCAACATCCATATTAGTTGCCCACAATTCTTTCCACGAATTCTTGTTACCAAGAAGCTTCGTTGAAAGTTCGCGGATGTCATCGCCCTCTTGTGCTGTGTAGGTCGAAGGTGCAACACCTTGTTCTTCATACCAGCTAATCATCTTGTTGCTATCAGCAGGATCTTTTGGCGAGTTGTAATATACTTTGTCGCCAACTTTCATTGGACGATTTGCAAGAAGCACATTCCACTTCTTTAAATCTCTTGAACGATTTGTGCCGTAAATTTTTTCGCTTACTGATTTAGTCGTGTCACCTTCGCGAGCCACATAGTAACGATTAAGCAAGGTGCCGCCATTTTCAAATGGAGCATCTTTAATTTTTAATAATGGAAGATAAGGTTTCGGAGCTGGCTCTGAAGCGACAACATCTGTCGTTCCAGTATCACCCATAGATGAGTCGGTAGTAGCTGTTTCATCAACTGGCGGAGGCTCTGATGAAGCTTGATCTGCGGGTTGATCGCCACCTGCCGCTGGATCAAAAACTCCTGCGTCTGTCGGCTGGTCATTAGTAGTTGCCGCAGTATCCATTGGAGCAGAATCACCTGCAGGTGCTGCAGGATCAACTGGTGCAGCTTCGTCTGCTGGTGCATCTGTGCCAGCAACTTCGTCTGGGAATTCGTTTGCTAAATCACCACCATCATCAAGTGCAAGTTCGTCTGACTCAGCACCTTCTGTTGGAGTCGTTGCGTCTGTAGGTGCTGCTTCTTCACCTTCAGTTGGTGCAGCAGCTTGCTCAGCACCTTCTTCTGGAGCGGCACCTTCATCGATCGCAGTATCGTCGACTGATTCTCCGCCTTCAGTTGCGCCTTCGTTTGCTGCTTGCTCTGTGGCACCTTCTTCGAAGTCACCCGAGTTTTCTTGACTGAAACTGTCGTCACTCGAAACAACAGACTCATCAGAGTCCTGTGCAGCGTTGTCTGACGTGCAACCAGTCAGGTGAAGACCCATTGTTACGGTAAGAAGAGAAATCAGGAGTCGTTTATTCATAGCCGTTCATCCTTGAGTAGCTTTGTTCGCAAAACTTTTTAGCTTCTGCTCAATTTAATCATGGAAAACAATGTGACTGAAGCACGATAATTTTGGACTCAGACTATTGTCTAGGTCGCTTCGTTATCTCTGATTGTTCGAACGAAAATGTCGCACCTGGTTTGATGTTATGTCGACCAAACCAGCCAATCGGCACCTCGAGAGCAAACTTGCCTGGCCGAGACGAAGGATAGCTCGGGGGATGAACTTCCATTGGAGACGCCGGCTTCATATCAAGAATCTGAAACAGCTTTCTGTCCTCATCAAAATATCCAATCGAAAGAGGAATAAGGGTGTTCTTCATCCAAAAGCTCAACGTCTGCTCTTGTTCAAAGATGAACAGCATCCCTTTGCCATCTTTAAGCTCTTTACGATTCATCAAGCCGAGCGAGCGCTTAGAATTATCGTCGGCAATTTCGACCTCGAGTATTTGCGATCCGATTTTAATTTTCTGAGTTGTAAATGGAGCGTCTGCCTTCGCCTTTGAAAACAGCATGAATGCAATTCCGAGATACAAAAGTATGCGAATCGCTTTTGCGATCTTAGCCGTTCGACGACGCTCTTCTGGGGTCGGGGTTTTCCACGCCATCAAACTGCTCCTTGGCTCATGAGTTTTGCTATTCCATACCTTAGTCCACGAATCGAAACTTCGACCTCTTTGCATTCAAAAACTTCGCACGAATGCAAAAGTGTCAGTGCGCCGGCAACGATCACATCGGCTCTTTTTGGATCCATTCCCGCCAGCTGTTGACGCTCCTCAACTGACATCAATCTCATCTTCTCTGCCCACTCTTTCATCGAAGAAAGTGAGAGCTTGTATCCGTGAACTTTTTCGCCCTCAAACGGCAATCCCATATCAACTGTTGCAAGCGTTGTCGGTGTCCCGGCAACGACGATTACCTTGGCAGGCTTAAGCTCAATCGGAAGTTGAGCGAGTATAGACTTTAATGAGGAAGTCTCATGGCTTAGGTACTGCTGCAAATTTTTAAGTTCGAGATCTTTGATCGGATGGTGAGTGATAAACCGCTCTGTCAAACGGACACTTCCGATATCTAAACTTGTGCGAAATTTTATACCCTCATTGTCGCCAATAATGAACTCGGTTGAGCCCCCTCCGACATCAACAATTGCGACTGGTTCTTTAAGTTCAAAATCGATCGTTCCCGCAAAAGTACACTCCGCTTCTTGCTCGCCAGAAATCACCTGAATCGGAATCGAAAATCTATTTCCGAGCTCAAAAAGTTCACTCGCATTTTCGGCGTCGCGCGCGGCACTGGTTGCAAAAGCAACGACTCGATCTGGACGATAGTCAGATATAAGTTGAGCGAATTCTTTGAAGCATTCTTCGGCTCTTTTGAGTGCATCGGGGTGAAGTTTTCGCGTTTTATTTACATCTTGTCCGAGCCTCACAACACGAACCTGATCTTCCAAAACCGATTGAATATGACCATCTTCAACCTCACAAATGAGGCAAAGAAAAGTGTTTGTTCCGAGGTCTAAAGTTGCAACTCTCACGCGCTAACCTTTGAGCTTTTCTTTGAGTAAATCGTTCACCATTTCGGGGCTCGCTTGGCCCTTTGAAGCCTTCATTACTTGGCCAACAAAGAAGCCAAAAAGCTTCTCTTTTCCGCTCCGATATTCGGCGAGTTGGCCTGGGTTTGCGGCAATAGTTTCATCAATAATCTTCGTGATCGCAGAAGTATCAGTTATTTGAACTAGACCTTTTTCCTTGATGATCGCTTGCGGACTTTTCCCCGATTGCCACATTTCTGTGAAGACAGTTTTTGCGATCTTCCCTGAAATAGTCCCCTTATCGATCTCAGAAATCATATTTCCCAAATTCTCAGGTGTAATTGGCGAATCCGTTACTGATTTTTTATTTTCATTAAGTTCCCGAATCAGATCACTCATTACCCAGTTCGAAACAGCTTTCGGGTTACCACAAATTTTTGTGGCCGCCTCAAAGTAATCAGAGATTTCTCTCTCGCCAGTTAAAAAGAAGGCGTCGTACTCCGGAATTTTGTAATCGTCGATAAAGCGCTGAGCGCGAGTAAGCGGAAGCTCGGGCATACTAGATTTTACTAATTCAATTTGTTGAGTTGTGAGCTTGAGCGGAAGTAGATCAGGGTCTGGAAAATAACGATAGTCCTCGGCCTCTTCTTTTGAGCGCATCACAAAAGTTCTGTTTTTATCAGGATCATAAAGTCGAGTTTCTTGGTTGATCGTTTCGCCCGATTCAAGACAGTCAATCTGACGATGAATTTCAAACTCAATTGCTTTTTCAACGAAGCGAAACGAATTGATGTTTTTTATTTCGACTCGCGTTCCAAATTTAGTTGCTCCTTTTTTGCGAACTGAAACATTGCAGTCGCAGCGAAGCGATCCCTCTTCTAGGTTTCCGTCGCAAACTTCAAGATATCGAAGAATCTGACGAACTGTTCGAGCATATTCAGCAGCTTCTTGGGGCGATCGGATTTCTGGATCAGAGACGATCTCCATTAACGGAACACCAGCGCGATTTAAATTTATTAAGCTATATTCGCCAACATGAGTTGATTTGCCCGCATCTGCTTCCATGTGAGCGCGCGTAACGCCAATTCTTCGCCGCTCGCCATTAATTACAAACTCAACGAACCCTTTTTCGTTAATCGGCTTATCGTACTGAGAAATTTGATATCCACTAGGCGAATCCGGGTAAAAGTATTGCTTGCGTGACAAAGTTGAATTCAATTTTACGTCGCAGTTAAGAGCAAGACCCGTCTTAATTCCAAACTCGACAGCAGTTTTGTTTAAGACCGGCAATGCTCCGGGCTGTGCTGTACAAACTGGGCAAGTGTTTTCGTTGTCTGCGCCGCCATAAGTTGCCGAGCAGGCACAGAACAGTTTGCTCTGTGTTCGAAGCTGCGCATGAATTTCAAGACCGATCACCGGTTCGTAGTCATTATATGACATGCGGCACTCTCGCTTCTAAAGTTAACGACTTCTCGAGCGCATAGGCGACATTAAAAATCTTCTCTTCTTCGAAATGTTTTGCGGTTAGCTGAACACCGATCGGAAGACCTTTTGACGAAAAACCCGCTGGAACCGACATTCCCGGCAGTCCTGCCAAATTAGTTGAAGTCGTAAAAATGTCATTGAGGTACATGCCCAACACATTTTCTAGTTTCTCGCCAATTTTAAAGGCGGGAGAAATAGTTACCGGGCTTAAAAGTACGTCGCACTTTTCAAATGCTTTTAAAAAATCGTCGCGAATCAATCTCCGAACCTGACATGCTTTTTGATAGTAGGCATCGTAGTAGCCACTTGAAAGGGCGTACGTCCCGAGCATGATTCTTCGCTTCACCTCGATGCCAAAACCTTCGCCTCGAGACTTTGCATACACCTCGTCGACATCAAATGCGGACTGTTTCGAAAAGTCTGCGCGATGTCCGAATCGAATTCCATCGTAACGAGCAAGGTTACTCGACGCCTCTGACGTCGCGATCAAGTAATAAATCGGTACGCCGTACTGCACGAGTGGAAGAGTGACCTCTACGATCTCTGCTCCGCGCTTTTTGCAGGTCTCAATTGCATTCTCGACAACCTTGCGAGTGTCCGCTTCAATCCCCTCGGCAAAATATTCTTTCGGAAGGCCAATGCGGACACCTTTAAGGTCTTCATTTAAATTTTCACTCCACTTCGGAACTTCGCGATTCGAAGATGTTGAGTCGTGCTGACATTCTCCCGCCATCACCTCGAGCATTAAGGCACAATCCTCAGTCGAATTTGCCATTGGACCCGCCTGATCAAGGCTGGATGCATACGCAATAATTCCGTACCGACTTACTCGCCCATACGTAGGCTTGATGCCATACACTCCGCAAAAACTTGAAGGCTGTCGAATCGACCCGCCAGTGTCAGTACCAATTGCAGCAGGAGCTAGTCTTGCAGCAAGTGCAGCCGCTGATCCTCCCGAAGATCCACCCGGGACATACTCTGGATTCCACGGGTTGCGAACGATCCCGAATGCAGATGTTTCATTGCTTGAGCCCATCGCAAACTCATCAAGATTTGTTTTACCAATTGTGATCGCGCCAGCGCCTTGCAATCTATTCACGACCGTTGATGAATACGGAGGAATGTAGTTGCCCAACATTTTTGATGCTGCTGTTGTTCTTAAACCTTTGGTGCAAAGCAAATCTTTTACTGCGACGGGTACGCCCGCAAGTGATCCGACTTTTTCTCCAGCATGTATTCGCTTGTCGATCGCCTTTGCTTCATCGAGTGCTTTTTCATTTAAAGTAATAAAGCAGTTGAGTTGCTTATCAAGATTTCCAATTCGTTTCTGAAAGAACTCTGTCACTTCAAGTGCTGAAACTTTTTTAGATTGAACTGAATCTCGGATCTGTTTGAGAGAAGCTTTTAATAAATCCATTAGACGACCGGTGGAACCTTAAAGAGGTTTCCTGATTTGTCTGGAGCGTTCGCCAAAATCTTCTCAGCTCCCGGGCCAGCGACGACTTTGTCTTCGCGCAAGTGAGGCGTAATTTCAGAAGGAGTTAAAAGGGGCTCAATGTTAGAGGTGTCGATTTTTGCGATCTTATTGAAATTTTCAAGAGTGTCGTTGAGCTGCTTTGTATAGGCAACGGCCTGCTCTTCAGTAATTTGCAAACGAGCTAAGTTCGAAATCTTCAGCACGGTCTCTTTAGTGATCATTTTAGATTCTCCGAGGATGCTCAAAAACACTACTTGAAGAGGTAGTTTTCAGCAAGTAATCTGCCGGTCATGGCCTCAAAGACCTCAGGTAAAAGTTCAGCTAAGCTCGATTCAAAAACCCGGGATCATATTGACCAGCTCCGTCAAGATCTGCGTGAGCACAATTACAATTATCACGTGCTAGATAAGCCAATCATTTCTGACCTCGAGTACGATCGCATGTTTCAGGAGCTACTAGATTTAGAGTCCAAGTTCCCCGAGACGGTAACGTCTGATTCACCTACACAACAGGTCGGCGGAGAGCCGCTCGCTGGCTTCTCAAAGCGCGAACACAGAACGCCAATGCTTTCCTTACAAAATAGCTACTCACCTGAAGACATCATGGAGTTTGACGGCCGCGTTCGAAAGTTTCTTCAAACAGAAGAGCCGATTGAATATTTCTGCGAACCCAAGTTTGACGGCCTTGCAGTTGAGCTTGTTTATGAAAATGGCTCTTTGACCGCAGCAATCACTCGAGGTGACGGCACGATTGGCGAAGATGTCACAGCAAACGTTCGGACGATTAAATCCATCCCAACAAAATTGCGCAGTAAAAAAAGTCCGTCTCTTCTCGAGGTGCGTGGCGAAGTTTTAATGTTCAAAGCTGACTTCTTACAACTTAACGAAGCCCAGCAAGAACTTGGTGAACAGCCCTTCGCAAACCCACGAAATGCCGCTGCCGGAACAATTCGTCAGCTCGACCCACGAATCACAGCTTCTCGTCCGTTAAGATTTTTTGGCTATTCGCCAGGCGTAATTGAGGGAAAAGAGTTCGACACTCAAGTCGAGTTTGAAACCTACATTCAAGATGCAGGCCTTCCAACGACAGGAGTGACTGAGGCAAAAACTTTTGAAAAATTTCGATCTCAGTCAGAAGCCGCGGTGAAGGCAGGAAAGCGGCCACCACTTGGCTGGCTCTGTAAAAATGCAGATGAGGCTGTTGAGTATTACAAGTTTATTGAATTCGTCCGGCCGCATTTGCCGTTTGATATCGACGGGATCGTCACGAAAGTAAATTCTTACGAGTTGCAACAGAGGCTCGGGTTCGTTGCGCGAAGTCCGCGATGGGCGACTGCTGCTAAGTTTCAACCCGAGCAAGGCAAGACTAAAATCGTCGACATCAATGTACAGGTCGGCCGAACTGGCGCACTGACTCCGGTAGCGATCATGGAGCCCGTTAAAGTGGGCGGCGTAACAATCACCAATGCAACTCTTCACAACCAAGATGAAATCGATCGTAAAGACGTTCGTATTGGCGATACTGTAATAATTCAGCGTGCCGGCGATGTTATTCCCGAGATCGTCGAAGTTGTTCTGAGCAAACGCCCAAAAGACTCTAAGCCTTTCAAACTTCCCAAAAAGTGTCCGATTTGTTCGGCGCCTGTCACGCAGCTCGAAGAAGAAGTTGTTCTTCGTTGTGTAAATCCGGTTTGCCCTGCGATTTTGAAAGAGTCTTTGAAACATTTCGTCGCTCGACGCGCGATGAATGTGGAAAAACTTGGGGATCGACTAATTGAAGTCTTCGTCGAAGAGGGCTTAGTAAAATCTTTCTCTGATCTCTATCGTCTAACATTAGATGAAATCTTAAATCTTGAGCGCCAAGGCGAGAAATCAGCCGGCAATCTCATTAGTAATATTGAAAAAAGTAAAACGACGACACTTGCTCGATTGATCTTTGCTCTCGGCATTCGACACGTTGGTGAACAGACAGCAAAAGATTTAGCAAAGTACTTTAAAGAGTTCGATCGACTGGCTAACGCTTCGCTTGAGGAGCTTACTGAAGTACCGGGTATAGGAGAGAAAGTTGCTCAATCTCTTCGAGCCGCATTCGACAACAAAGTTTTAATTAAAGAAGTAAGAGACCTTATAAAGCTCGGGGTTCACTTCGCTGAAGCAAAGCCTGCTGGCGGAAAAGGCTCAGACAAACTTGAAGGAAAGAAATTTGTGATCACCGGCACTCTTCCGCGCGGTCGTGACGAAGTAAAAGACATCATCGAAGCGCACGGCGGAGTCACTCAAGGTTCGGTGAGTAAAAAGACAGATTATTTATTAGCTGGGGAAGAAGCTGGCTCAAAACTTTCTAAGGCTGAAGAGCTTGGCGTCGCCATTTTGGATTGGGACGCTTTCCAAAATCTAATTCGTTAATCCCGACGGTGAATAGATCTTAAAATCAGTCGGCTCGCTGACCACTTTATTGTTTTTACCTAGCGACAAACGCGAAACGCCGAGGCTTGGGTGATAAGCAAGAGTTGCATTCTGTCCCCAAGCAATCCAATACCCGGTTTCTGGGTGAAACTTAAACTCAACCTTTCTTCCCTCAACCAAAAGCACAACTCCGCCACTCACATCTTTTCGAGACGAACTTCGTTTGCCTTTATCTACTGCAAACCCAGAGAGGTTTGCCTTCACGCGACGATTGTTTAAAGCTTGAGTTGCATACTTCATTTGTTCACGAAGAGACGCCACTGCTGCGAGGTCAGGAAGATTTGCGATATCTTCATCTGAAAGACGAATAAACTTTAAAGGTATTTTGATCTCCACTACTTCAACAGGCTCTACTTGCACATCGACGAGCTTCTCTTGCGCTCCCGTCACATCGTAAACTAATTCCGGAGCTCGCGGATGAAATCGGTGCAAGACTTGCCGCTTCGTTTTTGAAAGATGCTCGTACATGCCCGTCTGAGAGTTATATTGGAAGTGCCAGTCTTGAACTTTTGCTACGTAAGGCAATGCTTGGAGCAAGCTTCCGCTTGTTCGTCCAAGCTCCCAAACGTGGCGGTCTCGGGTAATTTGAATGTTGTGAGTTTTTTGCTGCTTATCAATCAAGTTCAAATTGTACGATTTGCGCATGTAGACCGTGCGGCCTACTGGTTCAAGAGAATGCCCTTGAAGGTGAAGTGAGCGAACGAAATCAATCGCAGCACTTACCTCTGTTTCATTCCATTTAGCTTCTTTGATTCCGCTAGCCTGAAGTCTCTCGATAGTTTCACGAATCGCATTCTTCAGTTCCGTTTTAGTTTTTGAAAAGGCCGCGGCAGATTTGAATCGACGAGCGTCTTTTAAAACTGAAATTACATCATCCGGCATAGGGAAGCGCGGTTTGTTTACTACGGTTCTGCGTGACGCGAGACCTTGAGTGTTTTTCATTTTGAACTCTAACCAGGTCACGTTATCAGCAAACCAAGCGTCTTTGATCGAGCCCTGCGCCGCAGATTGTTTCGCCCCAGGTGAAGCAATTCCATCGAAACGCAAATTCTCTTTGCCCGTTCGATACTTTCGATAACGCACGACTCCCTCATCGAGAGCCCGCTCACGCAAAGCTGAAACAAAGTTATCTGCTACTTCTGGCTCAATGCTTAACTTAGAAAGAGACGTTGCAACTTCTGCCGACTGACGATCTGTGAGGTTTGCAAAATCAACTTTTTCTAGAACAGCGATTTCTGCAGCCTTGAGCATTACGCCTAGTTCGGAAGAGGTTTCCAAAATAGCATCGCGACTCACCCCACTTCGATAAGCGAATTTGGCTGTACTCGCAGTATCTGTGTACGTGTTAAGGCCCCGTCCTTCAGCCTCTACAACTGCGCGAATGTGAAGAGCTTCGATTTCTTTAAGTAGATTATCGGCTCGATTGCGACCGACAATACTTTCGATCAAAGAGGCAACCGATTCGCGATGTTGTGAGTAAACTAGTGGGTTTTTAATTGCAGGCATAACACCAGAACTCGAAAGATAGTCATAGAGAGTTTGGCCATCACGTTGCTGAGCCATCTCAGGTAGCGCCTTTAGATCTTTGGTATCTAGCTTAACCATTCCATCTCTGCTCGCGATTCCAGACAATTGCTTTCCATCGATTGAAAACTGAGGACCAAAGCGGATTTCGAGTTGTCGAATCATTTCATCCGTTCGACTTGATTCGACGTAGTGTTTGAATTCACTTCTTAATTTTGTGGTGTCGATCTCTCCAGATTCAAGAATGTAGCGACGGAGTAGCTGAGCTTCTTCATCTAAGCGAGTTGTGCGCTTAACCTCAGGCATCTTCGTGAGAGGTAAAACGTCACTAACCGTGGCTTCGGTAGCTTTAAAGATTCCTGAACAAAGATCACCTGCCGCGCTCGCAGGGGAAGACGCAAAAATGAGGTAGGCAACTGTAAATAACTTTAACAGTAAGTACCTGCTATTTTGACTATACGAACGTTTTAAGTGAATCGATCTCATCGCAAAGGTACTTTTGCACGAGTCAGACCAACCTTTGGTGTTACAGCAACAGGAACTAGAAGCGCTTATAGTACTCAATCATTTTAGAATACTGTTGATAGCAATCATATGTTCCGGGTTTGCGGCCAAGGATTGAAAATCGAGGAGGATCTGTCGCTAATTCCTGAATTTGAATAAGCTGCTCGCCTTTTTTATTTAGCATCGTCCAAACGTATGAAGCCGGAGTTGTCGGTCTCATTTCAATTTGAAGTTTGAGGTTGGTTTCTGGCGGGAGGATTTTTCCCTCGCGGCTTACCGAAATTATTTGCGACCACTCTGGATCAATAATGACTGTTGTTAACAGCGGCTCAGCTTGTGCGTTCGGAAAATTACATTTTATAAGTGGATGATTATCAAGCGGCTCTTGATCTTGAGAAAGTGCGGCGATGGGAAGTAGAGAGAGAAGAGAAAATACTAGCGCGTACACAAATGACATCGATTCATCCTCCGTAAAGAAAAATCTACCGAGACATTCGTAGCCAGAAAGTGAGTAAGAGTTAACCCCTGTTCGCGTAGTTGAAGAAAGCTACACCTAGCCCCAACAAAAAAGGCACCCCGAAGGATGCCTCATTTGCATTTTCTAATTTCTTATTGAAATTAGAGGTGGTCGATAACGATGTCGCGAGCCATTACAGTCTTGCGACCGTCAGCTTTCGCGCTTTCCATTCCCTTGTCGCAAAGTGCTTGAACAGCTTTGCTAAGTACGTCGACTGTTTCTGCAGATGTGTTACATCCGCCTTTGTCTTTGATGTACTTCTTCACCTTGCTAGTTACGACTAATACTTCTGCCATGTTTCCTCCGGTCGGCGGTTCTGATACACGAGTTTTGGTTTGAAATTGAAGACTGCCTCAAATCAATCAAAGCGAGTCTAGACGACTAATTTCGTTATGACAAAAAATTTATGGGGGTCTGGCGCCGATCTCTACCCATCAGTTTAAGAAAATGCCCCGCATCATTCGAAGTTGCGCCGCGTTCGCCCAAAACACATTGGTTCACAACGGTTGTTTAGCTAGTTTTATCAGCGTTTCTCATGTGTTTTTGTGTTTTCGAGCAAAGGCGACCAAAACCAGAATCGAAACCTCGTAAAGAAACAGCAAGGGAACGAGAAGCATAATCATGCTCAACATATCTGGAGGAGTAACCACTGCCGAAACTAAAGCGAGAAGGACAATTGCGTAACGGCGATTTTTTCTCAGCATCGTCGCATCGACAAGTCCGATGAGCCCTAACAAAACTATTATCAGCGGCAGCTCAAACGAAATTCCGAACACGAGAGTTGTCGTAATGAAGAAAGATAAATATTCACTGATTGTGATGAGAGGTTTATCGACATCACCACCAAAACCGAGAAGAAATTTAAATGCCGCTGGGAACACTAAGTAATAAACAAACAAAACTCCGGTCACAAAAAGCATGGTTCCAGAGATAATAAATCCTGCAGCGTACTTCTGTTCATGAGCGTAGAGGCCAGGTGCAACAAACTTCCAGATTTGAAAAAGCCAGACTGGGCAAGAGAACACCAAGCCAGCGAGCATCGAAACTTTAACGTGCGCCATGAACTTATCCATTGGATGAGTAAACATGAGACCGCCGTTTGTATTATTTAAGTAAGGCTCGATCGGCATTCGAATCAGATCGAAAATTTCTGCACTAAAGAACCAGGCAATGCCGCCGCAAATAAAAATTGCATAAGCGCATTTGATGAGTCGATCACGAAGTTCACCAAGGTGCTCGGTTAGCGGCTGACGATCTATTTCAGACATCGCTTGGATCCTTCTTCGGCGGGTCTAAAGGATCGGCAGGGGGAGAAGCTTGAGCTGAGGGCTCTTCGAGTCTCTCGGCTTTTTCAAGAACCTTGTTGTACTCTTCGCGGGCATCAAGAAGAGACTTCTGAGTTGCATCGCGAGCGTCAACAATCACGCTTGTTAGGTCACTACTTGCTCGCTTGAGCTCATTGAGAATTCGTCCAATACTTCGCGCGACTTCAGGAAGTTGTTTCGGGCCAAGTACAATAAGGCCAATCACTCCCAATAATGCTACTTCGGCAAAGCTTAATCCAAACATTGGGTGAAGAATATAGGAGCGAGATTGTACTGTCTATTGCTTCTTTAGAGGAATGGCCGCCAACGGAACTGTGAAGAGGCCTTTTTCGTTCAGCTTCTCTCGAGCGGCCTCTGAGCCTGTCTTCGCATAGGTCTCGTAGAGACGAAGTATGTTCGTCTCAGACTGTACTTGAGCTTTGGCGCTGATGTGATTGAGAACTTCGACGAACTCCAAAAACTTGTTAGCAAATTCATTGAACACTTCTGATAAAGAGTCCTCGCGAACAGAACCTGCCAGTGCCGAGTAAGCGGATGAACCCATATCTCGGTAGTAATCTATATCAACGACCTTTCGTTGAAGCGAGTCCGCAAAAAATCCACTGATATAAAGTGATCGGTCACCTAACTTTTTTAAAAGTTCAATTTTTTGGTTGTGCTCAGAATTAGCGGCTTTCAAAAAAATTTCAGCGAGTGTTGTTTGATTGTCGAACAAGTTCTCGGCAGCGACATGGTGTTCAAGTAACTTTACGAGATAAGAGTGAGCTAGCGGAACAGTTTTCACCTTCCGCTCTTTGAGAGCGTCGTCGACAACTTCCATAAAGAAATCGCGTGGCGATAAACAAAGCGCACCCATGCTCAAAGAACTCCTTACCTACCAGTACTTCTCGGCACCAATACGTGTACTGGTTACCTTAATTTTATCAGAAGTTCCGGGGAGTTCCGTGCGAAGTAGTTAAATAACGTAGCAATTACAGTCAAAAGCCCCGTAAAAGCACAAGCGAACCAAAGAACTTCTTATCCTAGGTAAAACGCAGAATTCTAAATGCAGCTAGAGTTGAGGTTCGGTCTCTTTTTGAGACACAGACACCTTCTCTGGCTTTGTCCATTTCGGTTCGCGTGCACCCACTGCAGTGATCACTGCATTTTGTGCGAAGATCATTTTTGCAACTTGCTGCACTTGCTTTTGATCAACAGCTCGCAAGTTTTCTGCATACTTAAACGGCTCGTTGAGTTCGATGCCGTAAAGTTCGTTGAACAAAATTGATGAAGCAATCGCTGCATTTCGTTGTAAGTCGATATCATGTCGACCAATCAAATACTTCTTTGCACGCGAAAGCTCGGCGTCGCTCAGCGGAGTATTAACAAGCTTCATGAATTCAACTTGCATCATTGAAATCGCAGTCTCAGCTTTGTCTGGCGCACAACCGATGTATCCACCAAAATACCCTGTGTCGATACCTTCCATCCGCATTGGTGAAACCGAGTAAGCGAGCGACGCCTTATCTCTGAGTTCCATGAACAGTCTTCCACCTTGGCCAGCAAGAACTGACTGAATGACTTGTAAAGCGTAGCGACGAGGATCACTTAAAGTTAATCCTTTATAGCCAAAGATAATATGCGTTTGCTCTTTTTGAAGATGCTTAAATGCATTGATGGCGCGCTCAGGTGCCTTGTGTGTAAACGAAGTTTCTAAACGCTTTCCACCTTTAAACTTCGATGTCGCTTTTTCCATTCGATCAATCCAAAGCTTGCGATCTGCTGCACCCGCGACAACTAAAACTAAGTTGTTCGCCATTTTCATTTTTTGAAGATGATCCGCCACAGACTTTACGTTTAACGCTTCGACAGTTGCCCGCGTACCCTGCATGTCTTTGTGGTAAGGGTGGCCCGCAAACATTTTCTCAATGAAAAGTTGTGAAACGAGCTGACCCGGATTGTCTTCACGCAAGCGAAGCTCTTCGAGCATCATAATTTTTTCGCGCTTTAATGCTGCCTCTGAAATTTCGGGTTCAGTTAATACTGCCTCGAACATTGCTAATGCGTCTTTTTCAAACGCCGAAAGCATTTGGAGAGTTAATCCTGCAGAGTTTCTTCCGCCGAAGGCACTTAGGTGGCTCGCAATCGCTTCCATTTTCGTCGTAATGTCGTTTTCGCTTAAGCCTTTTGCGCCGCTCGTCCACAGGCGCGAAAGCATTTCAGTCACTCCAAGTTGAGATTCGTCTTCAACTCGCAAACCACCCAAGAAGCCGGCTTTAACACTTACAACTGGCGTATCGTAATTCGGTTTGAAAATTAAAGTTGCGCCCGAATCTAAAACGATTTTTTCTGGCTCATTAGAAACTTTCACAGCCTTGCTCATTGAAAGCTTCATGCGTGTGGTTTTCATTTTTTGCGCAGGAACTTTTCTGCCGACTTTCGCTTGTGCAAATACTTTTGCATAGTCCTTCATCCATCCTCTTAATGAGGCCGTGGTCTTTGCTTTATCTTGTGTCGTCATCATCACAAGCGTCATCGTTGATGGATCAAGATATTTCAATGCCGCTTTTTGAATGTCTACTGGCTGAAGAGCCGAAATATCTTTTAAGTATTTTTCGAAGTACTTGTAGTCACCCATCAGATTTTCAAGACTTCCGGCCTTGCGAGCAATCGCATCGACAGTTTCCATTCCGTAGAATTCATCGGCCTCGAAATTAGTAACTGCTTTCTTTAACTCGTCGGCGTGAGGCGCTTCGCGCATGATCCTCTCGAGCTCGATAGTCATTGCCTTAAATGCTGGTTCCATCTGCTCAGGGTTGAGTGAGCCAGAAATTGTAAAGAGCCCTGCTTCTTTCGGCGTAAAAGTGCTCGCGCCAATTGAATTCGTAAGCGGGTTTTCCATGCGAAGCTTATAACCTAGGCGAGAGCTGTCGCCCTGACCCAAGATTAAAGCAAGCACATCAAGTGCCGCGGTATCTTTGTGAGCTGCGCCCGGAACCTTAAACGCCATGTGAAACTGAGTTTCTTTAAACTTAGTTTGTTCAACTTTGAGCTGCGCCTTAGTTTGTTTTTTCAGTTTTGCGCGCTTTACTTTGCGCAGCTTGAAATCTTGAAGTTCGCCGTAAACTTTAGTTACGTCTTTCACCATTTCCGCCATTTCAAAATCACCAGCAATAACGAGCTGCATGTTTCGAGGCACATAGCGAGACGTGTAGTAATTCATCAACGTCTTCCGACTCACTTTACGAATAATTTTATCATAACCGATCACCGGTACAGAATATGGATGACCTGCGTACGAAGTTGAGAACAGCATTCGGCTTGCTTGCCGAGAAGGGCTGTCATTTGATCTGCGAATCTCTTCGATCACGACTTCGCGCTCATTATCGATTTCTTTTGCATCGAATTGCGGAAAGCCCATCATCTCGCTGATGACATCGAGCCCAACTCCTGCGAATTCTTTTGAAATAGTGACGTAGAAGACAGTTTGATCAAATGACGTATAAGCGTTGAGCTCGCCACCAGATGCTTCAACTGTCGAAGCAATCTCGCCCAAGCCATACTTTCGAGTACCTTTGAAAACCAAATGTTCGATGAAGTGGCTGATGCCCGCTTCGGGTTTCGACTCATCTGCGCTCCCGGTGCTGACCCACATTTGCACTGAGACAACAGGTGATTTATGATTCTCGAGCAAAAGGACAGATAGGCCGTTTTTCAGTTTAAACTTTTTCGCCTTCATCTAACTCAACTCCATGGCATTTGGTATTTACATTCACATTCCATACTGTAAACAAATCTGCACCTACTGCGATTTTGTAAAGTATGAACACAATAAGATCATGCCTCCGCTTGAGTACGTTGAACTGATTAAAAAAGAAATCAGTGTGCGAGGCTCAGTCGTTGGCCAGCGCAAGGTGGACACCATCTATTTCGGTGGAGGCACACCAAGCCTTTTTGACCCGTCACTCATTGTAGCGATTAAAGATCATCTTGCAAACGAGGGTTTCGGTACTCGTGAATCGACCGAAATTTCGATTGAGATCGACCCAGGTACTGCTGACCAAAAAAAGATCGAAGGGTACCTCGAAGGGGGCGTGACTCGCTTCAGCGTCGGCGCTCAGACCTTCCACGATCATTTGCTGAAGGCTGCTGGTCGGAAACATAGTCCAGGAGACACGCTCGAGATGCTCTCTATTCTGAAAAACTTGAAGGTGAATTACTCGTTCGACTTACTTTTTGCTTTGCCTAATCAAACTCTCGACGACGTGCGCACAGACGTTGATCAAGCTCTTGAGTACAATCCTTCACATCTCAGTGCCTACTGCCTAACGGTCCCCGAAAAGCACCCGATGAATATCGGCCGCGCTCCCGACGACGATCAGGTTAAGATGTTCACAGTTATCGAAGACGGACTTCGCAAAGCGGGAATTCTCCGATACGAAATTTCAAATTTCGCAAAGCCAGGCGCTGAATCTAAACACAACATGCTCTATTGGACTGACCAAGAATATTGGGGTGTAGGAGTGAGTTCGCATTCGTTTTTAAAGCGCGGCGAATTTGGAACACGGTTCTGGAATGCACAATCGCTTAGCGCACACGTTAAACAAGTGAGCAGTTCTCAACCAGAATTTCTCAAAGAGCTTCCAGAGGAGCAGGTCGAAGTGCTCGCGCTGAACCAAGCTTTAACTGATTTTTGCCACACCTCTCTAAGACTCACTCGTGGCTTGGGAGAAAACGCCTTGCGTCTAAAATTTGGCGCGAATGTCGCTGAAAAAGTCACTCAGCTCTTAGGAGAAATCGAAGCATCAAAACATCTTGAGCAAGTCGATTCTTCGGGCGAAAAATTCTGGCGTTTCACCGCCGAAGGACGTGTACTTGCCAATGTGGTTTTTGAGAAATTGACGTTTCTAAAGGGTGAATTGACATCCCTTCAATCGAACTCATAATGAGTGCTGAGGCAAAATGAGCGACGAAAAAAAAGACAATGAAAACGGCGAAGAAGCTGCAGAGCAAGGCGCTGATAATCAGGTAACTAACGATCTGACTGAGCAGTTTAAAACTGAAGCAGAGAAATTTAAGCGCGATTATTTGTATCTTGCTGCTGAGTTCGAGAATTACAAAAAGACGGCAATTAAAGAGCGAACCGATGCACGTAAGTTTGCGACCGAGCGACTGGTTGTCGATTTGCTTTCGACCCTCGACACTCTTGAAGCAGCTCTCTCAACTCCGGCTTCTGTCGATACGATTGAAACGATTCGAAAAGGCATTGAGTTGACAGCTCATGAACTTCGATCAGCGCTTCAAAAACATGGCGTGGAGGCTCTTCCGGCTGAAGGGCCGTTTGATCCTTCTATTCATGAAGCGTTAACGAGCGAAGAGACTGACACAGTACCCGAAGGGCATATCGCCCGAGTTTATAAGCGCCCTTACAAACTTCATGATCGAGTGATTCGACACGGCCAAGTTGTCGTGGCAAAAAACAAAGGTTAAAGACTTTGGCAAAACGAGATTATTACGAAATCTTAGGTGTTGCGAGAACCGCTCCCTCAGATGAAATTAAAAAAGCTTTTCGCAAACTTGCGATGAAGCTTCATCCAGATAAAAATCCTGGCGACAAGAAGGCCGAAGAGCGCTTCAAAGAAGCGAACGAGGCCTACGATACTTTGCAAGATCCCGAAAAAAGAAAAATGTACGACCAGTTTGGTCACATGGGCTCGCAACAAGGCTTCAAACCTGGCTCAAACCCTTTCGAAGACTTCGCTCGACAAGGCGGATTTCGAGGCGCTGGCGGACCATTCGGCGGAGGGTCAAGTCAAGGCGGGCCTGGTGCCGAAGGCTTTCAAGATATCTTCGGCGATATCTTCGGCGACTTCTTTTCTGGCAACACTCGAAGTGGTGCTCGCGGTACGGGGCCACGCGGACCGAATCGTGCGCGCGGCGCAGATCTTCGCTATACACTCACTATTTCTTTTGAAGAGTCTGCAACAGGTGCCGAGCGCACTGTTTCATTTGTTCGACAGCGAGGCGGAAAAGAAGAAACTGCTCGGCTTTCAGTGACTGTTCCGGCAGGAGTTCGCACTGGACAGCGCCTAAAACTTCGTGGAGAAGGCGATAGCGGGCCAGGCTCAGGAGCGGCGGGCGATTTGTACGTTATAGTTAATGTGCAAGAACACGCATTCTTTAAGCGCAGTGATAACGACGTTCACATGGATCTTCCCCTTTCATTTGTTGATGCAGCATTGGGAACAACTGTTGAAGTTCCAACATTAACCGGAAGAGTTTCACTTAAAGTTCCACCGGGAACATACTCGGGACAAATTTTTAGACTTAAAGGTAAGGGCTTTCACTCAAGCGATAAAGGTTCAGGCGATCAGTTAATAAGATCGCTCGTCGACGTTCCACGTGAGCTCACGTCTGAACAAAAAGAGTTGCTGCAAAAGCTGGGCAGTACACTTAAGCCAGGTCAGCTCTTAAAAACTTATCAAGAGCAACTCGAGCGAATTAAGAAGAAGGTTTAAACCATGAAGCAATTCTTTCGTCTTCTCGTGTCCCTCTTCTTTGCTGTTACACTTGTTTCGTGCGCCACTTCGCAAGTCAGAAAAAAGAAGTCTTTAGTTCAGGCCACGGCTCCAATTCGAAAAGAATATATCGCAGCTAAAAAAGCTTACGAGGGCAACAACACAAAAGTTGCGGCTTCTAAGCTTCGACAGTTCGTGCAAAAGCACCCGGGCACCGACGTGACTGACGACGCTCGATACATGCTCGCGAAACTTCAAGCCGCTTCTGGCAATCATGTTGAAGCTTACGAAAGCTATTCAACAGCAGCGCTTGAGGCGAACGATCCTGTTTTAGAAACAGAAGCAGAAATTCGCGGAGCACAATCTGCGGTAAAAGCAGGAAAAACCAAAGAAGCACGCGAACTTCTTGTTTATGCACAAAAGAAACCGAACCTTACTCCCGAGCGCCGTGCGATTATCAATGAAACGTGGCTTGAAATCGCGACTCTCGAAGGCGATTCAAAGACTTTGCTCAAGGCAATCTCCATCTTAAGTGACAGCCACCCGAACCAAGCAAAACGAGATCAGTACCGAGCGCGAGCTTATTCAATGATCGATAGTTTAAGCCCAAGCGATCTTTCCAATCTCCGCAATGATGATGGGCTTTCTGCAGTACGCCCTTATTTAAAATTTCGATTTGCAGAAACTCTTGCGAATCAGCAAAATTTTTCCGGGGCTCGCGATGAGTTCAATCAAGTCATGCTTCTTGCGCCCGGAACTGAAATCGCTGAGCGCGCAAAACAAGTTCTAGGCGAATTAGACTCGCGACAAAAAGTTAATCCTCGAGTTATCGGAGTCGTACTTCCTCTTTCCGGTCGTCAGGCCAACGTTGGTCAGCGCACGCTAAAAGGAATTCAGCTTGGCCTTGGAATCTACGGCAAAGCTCCTTCAGGCTTTGAATTAGCTGTCATTGATTCTCAGAGCAGTCCCGATGGTGGCAGACGTGCAGTTGAACGCCTGATCGCAGAAGACAATGTGATTTCAATTATTGGCGGGCTATCTAGTCGAACAGCTGCCGCTGAAGCTTCGCGCGCACAAGACTTTGGCGTTCCCTTTATTGCTCTCACACAAAAAGCCGGTCTGACTTCAATCGGATCAAACGTATTTAGAAATGCGCTCACTAGTGAGATGCAGGTCGCCGAGCTTGTTCGTATTGCGATGGAACAACGAAAGATGACTCGCTTTGCAATTCTCTTCCCGAACGATGCTTATGGCGTGGAGTATGCAAATCTATTTTGGGATGAAGTTCGCAGACGTGGCGGCACGATCGTTGGATCACAAGTTTATGATCCAAAGGAAACTGATTTCCGCGGACCGATTCAACGCCTAACCGGCCTTTTCTATTGGGATGACCGCACCGACGAATACAAAGCTAAACTTAAAGAGTGGCAAGAAAAGAATCCGTCTAAAACCGCTCGATCAAAGCCGCCGCCATTCGAAGAGCTGTTGCGACCAGTTGTAAACTTCGAGGCACTTTTTATTCCTGATAGCACCAAAGCACTCGGACAGATTGCTCCAATGCTTCTTTACAATGACGTCGAGAATGTAAAGTTGTTGGGAACAAACTTGTGGAACACGAACGACGTTGCTCAGCGCGGACAAAAACTCGCTGAAGATTCTTTATTCGTTGATAGCTTTGTAAGTAACGATCCGCGATTTACAAATTCAGAATTCGTTGCAAATTTTAAATCAGCGTTCGGCGCAGAGGTTCCACCTGGTGTCTTCGAAGTACAGGGCTACGACTCTGGCCTTCTCTTAAGGCAAATCATTGCCGGAGGAGAGAACTCGCGTGTGGGGGTCGCTCAGCGACTCTCTGCTGTCGAGAATTTCTCTGGCGCTCTCGGGCCGCTTACGGTTAATGAAAACCGTGAAATACGCCGCCCCGTGGTTGGATTAACAGTCACCGAGGGCCAAATCCTCCCAGCTTCTCCCTCTCTCCAATAGTTTTTCTTATTCCTTCCTATCATTTCTTTTGTGACTATTTTTGCGCAATCCCCTAACCGCCGCTCTGGTGGCGGCTGTCGAATGCATAACCTTGGTAACGCAGGGTTTACGTCCAGGAAGGACGCCAACGCTATATTGGGGGCTAGGATGGCCCGGCAAACAGAAAGTCCATGACGGGCTTTCTCAATAGCAAAGAGGGGAAGATATGAATGCCGAAGGATATGGAGTATCGCAGGGTCTCGTAGCTGAATGTAAAACTCGTCTACTGCAAGCGAAGACCGATCTCTTAATGCGAGCAAGAAGCACGCAAGCAGAGTTCGCAAAATTCGATCGCGGTAACGACGAAGCAGATCAGAGCATGGCCCACATGGCAGAGCATGAATTCCTCACTAAACAAGAACGCATTAAAATCCAGCTTCTCGAAATCGAACTCGCATTAGCGAAGATCGAAGAAGGACGTTACGGAGTTTGCGAAGAAACTGACGAGCCCATTGGTGCTGATCGCCTTCGCGCAATTCCATGGACTCGAGTTAGCCTCGAAGGGGCTGAGATACGAGAGGCCCTTCAAAAGCGGTTTGCCCGCTAAAAGGTAGTTCATACCTTTTGGTAGCGCCCTTGCATCACTTGCGACAGCGAATTAGCGTTTTGAAAGCTGATAAGATTTTTACAGATTTGCTTAAAAACCGAGACATAGACGACTCACATTTTCTTAATGAACTGGCAATCTGTGGTACCAGCTGCAAATTAGGCATGGCGCAGGTGCTCTCGGCTCACTACTTTTTTGTAGACATCACACTTAGAGAATCCTAGAAGCTTACAAATTCTGTTGCGAAACAGAAGAAGCGCGCGCAAAGATTGCTCTCGTTTTAAGCAGCATGCGATTTAGCAACTTGTAAAAAAATGTTCGGAGGAGGGGCCAATGAACACAACGGAACTACAATACTTCAGAGAGTTATTACTCAATCAGCGGTCTGATATTTTAAATAGCGCCGATGCATTCAAGGAAGAGTCGTTAGCAGAAAAAGACGCTCAAGGTGACGAGGGTGACCTTGCAGCAAATGAACTTAATCTCAATTTGTCTTTGAGATTACACGAGCGCCAAGCGCATCTTCTTTCGAAGATTGATCAAGCTCTAGCAAGAATTGAAAATCACACATTCGGTCTTTGCGAACAGTGCGAAGAGGAACTTACAGTTCCCCGCCTAAAAGCGCGTCCAGTCGCTACACTTTGTATCGCCTGCAAAGAAGATCAAGAACGCCGCGAACGCGTCTTCGCCTAACCACCCAACGGTAGCTGCTACCAGAGTGTAGCAATGCTGCGTTAAATAGAAGGCCGGGAAGAAATTCTCGGCTTTTTTGTTTTGCAACGTAAACAACTCTCGAGAAAATTTCTGGTATTATCCAACTCTATGGCCACTACTATCCGCAACGCGAAACCTGGAGATGAAGAGGGAATTGTTTACGCCGGCATTCGCGGTTGGCAAAACAGTTATAGCAATATTCTCCCGATTGAATACCTCACTAGTCTTGATGAGCAAATTCCTCATCGAAAACTTGAGTGGGGAGCACATCTACAAAAGCCTGAAAATCGGCAACGAACTTTTGTAGCTGAAGTTGACGGAAAAGTAGTTGGTTACGCGACCGGAAACGCAAATCGTCATAAAGAGTTTTCTTTTGAAGCCGAAATCTTTGCGATCTATGTACTTAAAGATTATCAGCGGTCTGGACTCGGCAAAAAATTAGTAAATGCCCTTGTTGATCTCTTTATTTCACTCGAACAAACATCGATGGTCATTGGTACGCTCAAAGAGAATCATCAAGCACGGCGCTTTTATGAAGATCTTGGCGGCGAATTAATTGGAGAAACAGTTTTTGCTGTTAACGGAATTAATTATCCCGAAGCTCTTTACGGCTGGCGAAGCTTAGAAGCACTTTCCAAGAAACTCGCTCCTAGAGCGAATTAGCGGCTAGCCCTAAAAACGACAACCAGACTCGACCAACTGCCAATGAATTGTTAGATCAACATAAATTTTAATTTTACTCTCGTATAAGCAAGGCTTTATTCCAGACTAGCCTTTGCGTAAAGATCGTTTTAAGTCGCATTAATCGCAGGGCCACTAGCTAGTCTGGACACACTTTTAGATCGAATAAATCTGCAATTCGCCTATGTTTTCCGGACTTTCGAAAGTCACTCAAGCCTCAAGGCATTTTGAATGGGTACCGAATAGTTACACAGAGAAAACTGCTCATAGACCGCCAAAGATGGCGGTAGGGGAATCAAGATGGCATTTGACGACAAAGTATTAGAACTCCCAGAAACGCTCCCGATGTTACCAGTGAGAGATATCGTTGTATTTCCATACATGATTCTTCCACTCTTTGTTGGACGAGAAGCATCCATTCGTTCAGTTGAAGAGGCTCTCGCGAAAAACCGCCTGATCTTCCTCGCTTCACAAAAAGAAATTACAGAAGAGAATCCAACTCCTGAAACTATATATGAAACCGGAACTATCGCGAGAATCATGCGCATGCGAAAGCTTGCTGATGGTCGCGTAAAGATCTTGATTCAAGGTGAAGCGAAAGGCCGCATCACCAAGTTTGCTAAAGCTTCGCCAAATTTCGAAGTTTCAGTTGAACAGATTCACGAGCAAGAAGATGCCGGCTCCCCTGTTGAATATGAAGCGATGATCAGAAATGCAAAAGAGCATCTTGAAAAGATCATTGCATTAGGTCGCCAGCTTTCTCCAGACATCCTCCTAATATTAGATGACGTTGATAAACCAGGTCGACTTGCTGATTTGATCGCATCAAACCTTGGTCTTAAAGTTTCTGACGCTCAAAAGGTTTTAGAAACTGTCGATCACAAACAACGTTTGGCTTTAGTAAACGAAATCTTGGCTAACGAACTTGAAGTTCTTCAGATGCAAGCTCGTATTCGCACCCAAGCTAAAGACGAAATGTCGAAATCTCAACGAGAGTATTTCTTGCGCGAACAAATGCGCGCAATCAAATCTGAACTTGGTGAGCAAGACTCAAAAGGTGAAGAGATGGAAGACCTTCGCGAGAAGCTTCTCAAGGCCGGTATGCCTGAGAATGTTCAATTAGAAGCTATGAAACAGTTGGCGCGCCTTGAACGCATGCATCCAGATGCTTCAGAAGCATCAATGGTTCGCACTTACTTAGATTGGATGAGCGATCTTCCTTGGTCGAAGAAAACCGAAGACAATTTGGATTTAACTCACGCTCGTGATGTTTTAAATGCTGATCACCATGATCTTCAAAAAGCAAAAGATCGAATTTTAGAATTCCTTGCTGTTCGTAAACTTAAGAACAACAACCGTGGACCGATCTTGTGCTTCGGTGGTCCTCCGGGCGTCGGCAAAACTTCTCTTGGAAAGTCGATTGCACGCGCAATGGGTCGTGAATACTTCCGTATCGCGCTTGGTGGAGTAAAAGACGAAGCTGAAATTCGTGGTCACCGTCGTACATACGTAGGTGCAATGCCAGGAAAAATCATTCAAGCAATGAAGCAGGCTAAAACAAATAACCCTGTTATCGTTCTCGATGAAATTGATAAGTTAGGTTCAGACTTCAGAGGCGACCCATCAGCAGCAATGCTTGAGGTGTTAGATCCGGAGCAGAATTCAACTTTCCGCGATAATTACTTAAACGTTGATTTTGATTTATCAAACTGTCTCTTCATCGCAACAGCGAACGTTTTAGAAAACATTCCGTCTGCTCTTCGCGATCGCATGGAGATCATCCAAATCTCTGGTTACACAGAGAACGATAAGTTGATCATCACGCAGAAACACATTGTTGATCGTCAGATTGAACAAAACGGTATATCTGCAGCGAACATCGAGTTCACTGAAGAAGGTTTAAAATACTTAATCGGTGGTTATACTCGTGAAGCTGGGGTTCGTAACCTCGAGCGCGAAGTTGGTTCAGTTTGCCGTAAGGTAGCTAAGCTAGTCGTAATGGGTGAGACAAAGAAGATCACAGTAACTGCAGAAAAAGTTGCAGAGCTTCTTGGCGCACCAAAATTCATTCGCGAAGACAAATACCACGAGAATCAAGTTGGTATCGTTAATGGTCTTGCTTGGACTCAAGCAGGTGGAGAAGTTCTCCATATTGAGTCGCTAGCAATGAAAGGCAAAGGCGGCCTAGTTCTCACGGGTCAAATGGGCGACGTAATGAAAGAGTCTGCGACAGCAGCTATGTCATACGCGAGAGCTCACGCGACTGAACTTGGTATCGATCCAGAGTGGGTTGATAACAACACTGTTCACATTCATATGCCTGCAGGTGCGATCCCTAAAGACGGCCCATCAGCTGGTATCGGCATGGCGACAGCACTCATCAGCTTAATGACAAACACTCCAGTTCGCTCTGATGTAGCGATGACTGGTGAAGTGACTCTTGCTGGACGAGTGCTTGCAATCGGTGGGATCAAAGAAAAGGCGCTTGCTGCCCTTCAACTCGGCATCAAGACAGTTATCTGCCCTGTTGCAAACCAAAAAGACGTTGCAGAGATTTCTGAAATCTTCCGCAAGAATCTTAACTTTGTGTTCGTCGAGCACTTAGATGAAGTTCTTGCTCTCGCTCTCGAAGAGAAAGTTGGTGGTGCTAAACGCAAAATCAACACTCAACGTGGCGGCGGCAAAAAAGGCAAAGAGATCGCAGCCTGATACGTTAAGTTTCAGCTCTGCTGAAACGGATTATCCAACTAAATACGAGACGTCGATCGCTATGACCGGCATCTCCCCTCCAAACTTCAAGAGCTGGCCCTGTGCCGGCTCTTTTTGTTTTTGTGCCCAATAATGCCTTTCGACATCGTGCCTGTGGCGCAGTTGCTTTAAATTTCCCGTGAAGCTGGCCCTGCTCTTGCTAATAATTTCTCTGAAGTTAAAAGGAGAAATTATGAAACCACTCGTTTTCGCACTAGCAGTTCTTGTGGCCCCCCTTCAGTTGCTTGCTTGCCCAGGCGGACACTTAAAAACTCTCGCTATAAACGGACAGCAGGTTGCCGAAATTGATATGACTGATAGCTCAATTAGATTAACTGACCCAACAGCAAAAATTATTTCGATTTCAACGATCAAATCTAATTCCTACGAAACTTACGAACAGTGTGGTCATTCGAATGAGTGCGAGAGCTCACAACTTCTTGCGATCGATGTTCTCGAAGATCCTCAAGCTGTCGTGATTGTTCACATTCGTGCCGCGAAGGAAGTTTCTTCGAGCGTCTTTAAAATTACAAACTTCAGCCAAGCTCGCAGCGCGTGCGGCCAAGTTCTGAAGCCCCTTGAATAGAAAAAGGGAGCCCTTGAGCTCCCTTTTTCTCTGCCCCTAGCGGAGCGTTCTGATTTCTGCAGTCGCAGACTTACTTCTTGAATTTGCCCGTCGCGTACCAATCAGTTGTTTGAGTTTTTGGGAAACAAGATGAACCGCCGCCTGGGTATCCTGTACATTGCCAATCAGTAGTAGTTGTCGTCTCGATGTAGAGCGATGCATTTAAGCCTGAAACTTTATTTCCATCATGTTTGAAATCGAGAACAAGCTCGCGGCCCTGATAGTTCATCATGCAGTAACCTGGGTCGAATGCGAAAACAACGTAATCGATATTGTTTCCATCCATATCAACTTTCAACATTGGGCCGATTGATGAGCGGCAGCTTTCACCGAGCAAGTCGGTTGATCCGTTCGCAGCAAGGAACGATGCTGAAAGTGTTCCGCCATTCGCTCCTACAATGAATGAGCCTTTTGTGCTCTCAAATTTACCTTTGTAAGTTCCTGCGTAATTACTCATGTCCGCCTGAGCTTGGGCAGAAAACCCAACGAGAGACGCAATTGCTAGTGCTAAAAATCCTTTGATCATAATTTCTCCTTAGTGCCCTCTACGAAGGCGCTCGTTATCTTGTTCTAAAACTCGAACTAACGTTTTCAAATCTGAAACTTCGGCTTTTAACTGAATCATCTGCTCTTCTTTTTCTTGTAGTATGTTCATGTAAGCTCGCTTTAGCTCATTCAACAATTTTGTTGCCGTTGAAATCACTGGCTCAGTTCCTTCACGCGATGCGACCTCTTCTCTGAATCTCTCAAGCATCGGATCAGAAGAAGACTCTGATGTCAGAGACGTAGCTCCTAAACCAAAGCGTATGTCGTGATCATCTGCATTTTGGCCGCCGTGATCTACACTCGGCTCGTCTTTTAAAAGATATTTTCCGTGGTCTTTTTTGAAGCCGATTTGTGAGGTTTTAATTCGACGGCGAAGAGTTGAAATGCTGACTCTGTACTTGTGTGAGTAGTCAGTCAGCGAAAGCCAGTTATCTAATTGCATCTAAGCACCTCTTGAGTATTCAATCTTGCAGGTCTAGGTTCGAATTACTAGCGTGGCTCGGCCCATGCCTACACCGCGTCGATCCACATCCGGCGAACTTCAGGTAGAAATCAGCCATAGAAACCGATTAGACTGCTAACTATGCGAATTAGTGAGAAAAAACGCCTTGCTCTTGTCTTGAGCGGGGGTGGAGTTAAAGCAGCAGCCTTCCATTTAGGAGTCTGTCTGGCGCTTCGCCAAAAGGGCTTTAAGTTTGCGGGAGGATCTCCCTCAGACGTGCGTCTTCATTACGAAGACGATCGAATGACATTCAAAGTTTATGTCGGTTCGAGCGCTGGCGCTGTTGTGACGAGCCTTCTCGCTTCTGGTTTTGAAATTGAATCGATCATCGACGCATTTGAAAAAGGTTCTGGAAAAAATGCGATTAGCAGAATGATTCGTCGAGATGAAATGGGCGCAAAGCTCAGACCTCTTGGATATCGAGATGTTTTTTCAGTTAACAGCAGTAACTTAGTTTCATTTGTTCCAAGTCTTCTGCGTCGCAAATCTTTAGTTGCTGGCGGAGTTGAAGCGTTTTTGAAAAACGGATTTAAGATCAACGGGCTGTTTACCACCAAGGGTATTGAGAAATACATTCGAGACCACGTAGTGAACGACAATGCTTTCTCTGCTCTCGGAGTACAGCTTTTCATTGTTGCAACTCAACTGAATCACTCTCGAAAAGTCGTGTTCGGAAACTTTGAGAAGACGACAAAAGATGAAACCATCAAGTACGCAAACTACGCGACAATTTCAGATGCGGTTGCTGCATCAGCAAGTTTGCCTCCGGTCTTTGCTCCTTACGGAATTAAGAACGATAAAGGAAAAGAGATTTTCTTTTTTGATGGAGAAATTCGCGA
The DNA here is from genome assembly GCA_964543475.1 of uncultured Bdellovibrionales bacterium. Classification (GTDB taxonomy): domain Bacteria; phylum Bdellovibrionota; class Bdellovibrionia; order Bdellovibrionales; family JAMPXM01; genus JAYSYM01. Next base: position 161,487 of record CAZIYJ010000001.1, read on the forward strand.
CACTTTATCTACCCACGTAGCAGCTGATCATGGCGCAGACTTAGTCATCGCAAGTTATTCGATTCAGCCGTATCACTACACTGAGAAGATGGGCAGCCTGCACAACTACGGAATTCCTGTGATTGTGAATCAGGCGCTCTATCAAGTGATTCAACAAAAGATCGAAAAGCACATCGAGCATAAGCAGCAGATCGTTGCGATCCTTGATGCGATCGAAGGCTACTGCAAACAACAGGGAATCCCTGATGAGCATCGCGAAAAGCTTTTAGATATTATCATTAAGCGTGTGAATCATAAGCCCGGTGTCGATTACGTTTACATTCACCCGAGCGCTCAGGATTATGAAATGTTCTTCGTCGATCACTTCAGTCTGAATCCAGAAATTTTAGCTCGCATCGTATCGATCGGCTTCCGCTCAGCTATTCAAGTCCTACGGAAGCTAAATCTTTAGTCACTAGCGCAGAACAATTAGTCAAAAGGCAGCCTGCATTCAATAGAGTTCATCTGCAAACTTGGCGGATCTTTGCGACCTACTTTTTTCAAATTCGAAACTTGCGTGCTCACGAGGTCGCTCTGAGTATCAAACGTAAGAACCGAGTCGAACTGGAATGTTGCTAGGTCTTCTCTAAGTTTTTCATCAGGCATATCTTCATAGAACGTCTGACTAGCGTCTTTTCGATCCCCGTCCGCGCCATTCAATTTAATTTTCAAAACTAAGCTTCCCGAGTCCACGAATTCAAAATTCGAATACTCAACATTTCCGCTCTCCGACGAAATTGTTTCTCTATATTTGCCTTTATCAATTGAATGATGTTCGGCAGAACGGCGAGTTGTCAGTTTCAAAACTGGCTTTGCCGATCTTGAAAGATTAAGGGTCACCGAGCGATTTGCCTTGCTGTAGTATCTGCGGGGATGATCTTCGCTCTGCACTCTCGAGAACGCCAAAGCAAAGTCGCCTTTAGAGCAGTCCCCTTTTAACGTAACGGTCGCATCACAGTTAAGTCTCTGGGCTTCGTTGTAAATTTCATGCGTTGAATAAACCAAAACTTGACCGTCTTTGAAGCGCGAAGCATTCAGCCAACTACAAATTTTGTCATATTCCGCTGTCAGCTTTTGGGAGATTTGACCACGCCCAGAGCCAGAAGGCTCAGACGACGACTTAGAACAACCTAGCGCAAAGGCTAAAGGCAAAAGCAGAAGCAGTTTCATCGGAATATCCTCTCAATCGAACTGAGAAAAATGCTGGTTTTAAGCTGAGAGCATACCATCGTCCTGAAGGTTCCGTTTGGGATTCACTTCTAGATGAAAAGTATTCTGCCGTATTAAAATAAATTCACGACGGCGCGCTGGGCAGCCCGTAAAACCGGTGCTGAAGCCAATCCCATAGCGATCACCGCGAGAGCTGACAACACTACTGTTGCGCGAGTCATTACATGCGCAGCAGAGATTTCGGCGCCAGGCTCGTCGCTCATGTACATCATCACGATTGGGCGAAGATAGTAATACACGCTAATCACAGAGTTGATAACACCCCAGAAAACGAGCCAGTAGTAATCTTGCTCCATCGCTGCAGAGAAAATATAGAGCTTACTAAAGAACCCAACAAACGGCGGAAGGCCCGCAAGCGACAACATCAACACTGTCATGCTGATAGCAAGCATCGGGAACTTTGCGCCAAGGCCGCGAAGATCTTGCACGCGAAGTTGAGTATGCTCGTAACGCTCGTACAGAGCCACTACTGCGAATGTTCCGAGAGTCATGATTGCGTAGCTGAAAAGATAAAACAGAAGGGCTGTTGCGCCAGCGTCGAAGCGCGTACCGAATCCCGCAGCGATCAAACCAACCATCGCATAGCCTGAGTGTGCAACGCTCGAGTATGCGAGCATACGCTTAACGTTGTCTTGCATGACTGCCGCAACGTTACCGACAAACATCGTGAGAACTGCGAGCCACTGAAGGGCCGTGTTTAATGATGGTGCGATTTCGTACCCGGTTGAGTTAAAGAATCGAAGGAATGCAACAAATGTCGCTGCTTTTACCGCTGTCGACATGAACGCTGTGATCGGAGTTGGGGCGCCTTGATAGACGTCGGGAGTCCATGCATGAAAAGGAAAGATCGAAACTTTAAATGCAAATCCTAAAATCACAAGTGCGGCACCAATGAGGAAAAGACGATTGGTGGAGATGAGAGTCCCAACATTGTCCATGACCATCGGAATCGAAGTGCTGCCGACTGTTCCGTAAATGTATGAAACACCTAACAAGAAGATCGCTGAAGCAAAACTTCCCAGGATGAAGTATTTAAAAGACGCTTCTTTTGAAAGAATGTCTTCTTTGCTCATTGCGCACAAAATGTAGAGACACAAAGACATCGTCTCAATGCCGATAAAGGTAACGATTAAGTCGTTTGCCATCATCAAGATCAGCATGCCAATAGCAGAGCTCATTAATAAGAACACATACTCTGCAAATTGTTTTCCGCGAGTTGCGATGTGGTCGTAAGACATCATGAGCGTAAAGCCCGTTACGATGTACACAAGGTAGCTCATCCAAACCGTAGGACCATCGACTACGATGGCGCCGCTAAAGCCTGTCTTCTTCACTCCGCTTAAAGCGAAGGTTAAGCCTGCGGCGATGATCAAGCCCATGAATCCATACATTAAAGTTACGAATGCATTTGGCTCTTTGTTTCCGCGAACAACTTTGATCATCAGAGGAATAATGCTCATTAAGAACATTCCGATGAGTGGGCCAACGAGTGTAATGTCTTGAAGAATCATTTGCTTAGTCATTTTGGCTCTCCTCTGCTCTTTTTTCTGCAGGAACTAGTGCGGTTGGCGAAGAGGAAATTGCTAGAGAGTAATTGTCTTTTGAATTAACTAAATGAGCGATACTTGCGTTCGAGTAACTTAAGAAGTGATTCGGAAATAATCCCATCCAGAAAACAAGGACGATGAGCGGCGCCATTACTAGGTGCTCACGAACAGTCATGTCGTGTAGTGGGTGGTGAGTGTCTTTAACCAATTCACCATCTGCTCCGAAGAACATTCTCTTCACCATCCAAAGCATATAAACCGCACCAAGAATCACACCCGTTACTGCAAAGATCGCAATGGTTTGGTTGGCTTCAAACGTTCCTAGCAAAATTAAGAATTCCCCGATGAATCCGTTTGTCATCGGCACCGCGATGCTCGACATCGTGATGATAATGAAAATGATAGTGAACCAAGGCATCGCCTTAGCTAAACCACCATATTTAGAAATTTCGCGCGAATGAGTTCGCTCGTAAACCATACCAACAAGCAAGAAGAGTGCGCCTGTGCTGATACCGTGCGCGAGCATCTGGTATATTGCACCTGTCACTCCGTACTGATTGAGAGCGAAGAGACCAAGCATGACATAGCCCATGTGCGAAACCGAAGAATACGCGACGAGCTTTTTAACATCTGGCTGAACCATCGCAACTAGAGCCCCGTAAATAATGCCTACGACACCCAAGAACAAGAAGAGCCATGACCAGTATTCGGCTGCTTCAGGGAACAATGGAATTACAAATCGCAAGAAACCGTAAGTACCCATCTTTAGCATCACACCTGCAAGAATCACTGAGCCAGGCGTCGGCGCTTCAACGTGCGCATCAGGTAACCACGTATGGAATGGGAACATCGGAACTTTGATTGCAAATGCTAGCGAGAACGCAAAGAACAGAAGTGTTTGTGGACTTAACAAATCACCTGCGACAAACGGAATTTTTAAAGTATAGAGCTCTGGCAAACTTGCAGTCAGAGCGCCGAGAGTGTCGCGCGCCACAAACATTAAATAGATGATCGCAAGTAGCATCATCAGCGAGCCAACCATTGTGTAGATGAAAAATTTAATGGTCGCGTAGATTTTGCGTTGCCCGCCCCAGATACCAATCATGAAGTACATTGGTACAAGCGAGAGCTCAAAGAACACATAGAACAAAATAGCATCAAGAGCGAGGAATGATCCGATCATCGCTGTCTGAAGCACAAAAAGACTTACGTGAAACGCTTTTACTGATTTATCAATCGACTTCCAGCTTCCGAGAATAATTACCGGAGTAAGGAATGTCGTTAAAATCACTAGCCAGAGCGAAAGCCCATCGATTCCGACGAAGTAACTGATGCCGAGCTCTGGTACCCAGCTATATTGCTCTACTAATTGCGCGGCTACCGAAACCTTATCGAAAACGCCGAGGATGCAGAGGCTAAGTCCAAACTCCGCTATCGCAAGAGCTAAAGCTGCCGGACGAGTCAGTGACCGAGGCAACACCAGCATTGCGAGCGCGCATAACAGCGGAAGAAATATAATCGCAGAGAGCAACATGCACTTACCTCATTAAATAGAAAATCACCGCAGCTACACCGATCGCGATATAGAGTGCGTACTGTTGAATATTTCCGGTTTGGAATGTTCTCGCTGAAGAACCCAAGCCGCGAACTGCATCAGAAATTACGTATGTCGTTTTATCGATGAAGTTAACATCGACATAGGCCCAAAGATTTTTGCTTCCTTCAACAAGTGGGTTGATGATTCTGGCAAAATAGAACTCATCAACGAAGTACTTGTTGTAAACAAGCTCGTAAAGGCCGCGCATCCGAGAAACCATTTGCGCTGGACGTTCTGGTTTTAAGATATAGCAGTAGTACGCAAACACTGCCGAGAGCGCAGCAACCGAGACTGACACTCCCATTAAGCCAAGCTCAGTAAGAGCCGAGGCTGTTTCCAAATTTGGAATCGGTTTAATCACTCCCGTAAACCAATGCTCGAGAACATTCGGCAGATGAAGCGCGTGACCGATGACATGTGGAATTCCAATCCACCCACCTACTACTGACAAAACTCCGAGGATCACCAGCGGAATTGCCATTGATGGCGGCGATTCATGCGGGTGCACTTCTGAAGGAACACGACTCTTGCCCCAGAACGTGAGGCACATTAATCGTGTCATGTAGAAGGCTGTACATGCAGCACCGATAACTCCAACACCCCAAAGTGCTGAGTGACCAAGCGGACTGTGGAACGAGAGCCACAAAATTTCATCTTTCGAGAAGAATCCTGCAAACGGTGGAATTCCGATGATCGCAAGCCACCCAAGTACAAATGTCCAGTGAGTGATCGGGAGATATTTTTTTAATCCTCCCATTTTGCGAACGTCTTGCTCGCCTTCCATTGCATGAATCACTGAGCCTGAGCCCAAGAACATCAATGCTTTGAAAAATGCATGTGTCATTAAGTGGAACATTGCCGCGCCGAACGCACCAACTCCGCAAGCAAGGAACATGTATCCAAGCTGAGAGACTGTTGAGTAAGCGAGAATTTTTTTCATGTCCCACTGAGTAAGACCAATTGTCGCAGCCATAACAGCCGTCAATCCACCGATCACAGCAACAACTTGTAAGGCAAGAGGTGCCGCCAAGAAGAGTGGGTGCAAACGAACAATCATGTAGACTCCAGCAGTCACCATTGTCGCCGCGTGGATCAAGGCTGATACTGGAGTTGGGCCCGCCATCGCATCTGGTAGCCATACATAAAGTGGAATTTGTGCCGACTTACCCGTCGCTCCAATAAACAAGAACAGACAAGCAAGGGTCAATGGATCTGACCAGATCAGCGACGGCACAGCCGGCGCAGCCGCAACTAATTCTGCGAAATTAACGGTGCCGTAGAGGAAGAACAGAGTAAATATCCCTAACAGAAAACCCGCATCACCAATTCTGTTGGTGATAAACGCTTTCATTCCAGCCGCTGCCTTTTCATCATCAGTGAACCAGAAGCCGATGAGCAGGTATGAACAAAGACCCACGCCTTCCCAGCCAACAAACATTACCAAGAGATTGTCGCCCGTAACGAGCAACAACATGTTGAACAAGAAGAGGTTCAGATACGCGAAATACTTTGTCGGTCGCTCATCGTGCGACATATAGCCGACACTAAACAAATGAATGAGAGTACCAACGCCAGTGATCACTAGAATCATGATCATGCTGATGCGATCAACTACGAAGCCTGCGGTTAGCTTCAAACTTGCAACGTTTAACCAATCAAAAAACGTGACCGCTACAGTCGTCGGCTCATGCGCACTGATCAGCTGCACCGCGATCAAACATGACGCCACAAACGAAATGCCTGCCGCAACTGTCGCTATTGTTCCGGCAACCATGTAGTTCGCACTTCTCCAACGGAATCCGTTGATAAAGAAGCCGATTAAAGGCGAAAGGAGTAAGACTGAAATCAATAATGTGCTGCTCATCTGCCTAACCCTTCATGTGCTCAAAGAATCGAATGTTAACTTCTTTGAACTTCTTAAAGATCGTCACTGCCAAAGCTAATCCAACGGCTGCTTCTGCGGCCGCGATTGTCATCACAAAGAAGACCATCACTTGTCCGTCAATGTTTCCTGCGTATCTACTGAATGCGATGAAACTCACGTTAACGGCGTTGAGCATAAGCTCGATCGACATCAAAATTACGATCGCGTTTCGTCGCAGCAATACGCCGAGCATTCCCAAGACGAACAACACGCCAGACAAAATCAGATAATGATTAATCCCTACGTTTAACATCTCACTCGGCATGGGTGCCTCCGGCAATTCGAGAAAGCGCTACGGCGCCGATTGCGATGACCAGCAATAAAAAGCCGATCACTTCGAAGCCAAATAGATATTTTGTAAAGAGAGAGTTCGCTAGCGCTTTTGTCACATCAAGAGGTGCGCCATTTGCACCGATGAGAGGAATTGGATCTGGATTGAAAATCGCTTCTGCCGACATCATAACAGAGCCAAGAATCAGTCCCAAGATCACTCCGCCCGTTACTAATTTCAAAACACCTGAAATAAGTCCTCGAGAGAATGCTTCAACTTCATGTTTTAAATCGAAGAGCATAAGAACCATGACGAACAAAACCATCACAGCGCCGGCATAAACGATCAGCTGAACTCCAGCAACAAACCACGCATCAAGTGTGACAAAAATTCCTGAAATTCCGACCATTGCTCCTGCTAAAAACAAAGAAGCAAAAATCGGATTCGAAGAAACTATCACTCCGATTGCGCACATCAGCGAGAAGGCAGCGATAAAGTAAAATAAAAAGTCGTGTAGGTCTAACATTCGTAGCTGTACCTTTCTTGGCCCTTGGGCTCCTACGCGTGCATTAAATAAATCCAGATGGCCGACACAATAGTTGTGCCGAGCGCCCACGGAAGCATTGTCTTCCAACCGAGATCCATGAGCTGGTCGTATCTAAATCTTGGAAGAGTCCAACGAACCCAAACGAAAATCCAAAGGAAGAGTCCCATTTTAACGAGCAGAATCACGTGGTGCGTGAGAGCTGTCAAAATACTTGGAAGATTCCCCTCACCGACTTGTGCCGTGAAGAAAGTGAGAACTTCTGCAGGAGAAATAAACGGAATTTGGTATCCACCAAAGAAGAATGTCGCAAGCAAAAGTGAAGACACCATCATGTGCCCGTATTCACCAATGTAGAACATCAACATTTTAAAGCCGCCATACTCCGTGTGGAATCCGGCAACTAACTCGCCTTCAGCCTCTGGTAAGTCGAACGGCAATCGATTGCTCTCAGCAAAAGTCGCAGCAAAGAACAAAATCATTGCGAGCGGGTTGTAGAAGAATCCCCAGTTTGGCAAGAACCCAATTGTCTTCTCTGCACCGAACCACATAAACGTCATCGGGCCCGTTTGTGATGCGATGATCTCTGCGAAATTAAATGATCCGTAAAGAATAAGCATGCTCACGAGCGAAAGCGACAATGCAAGTTCGTACGAAATCATTTGCGCGCTCGCGCGGAGGGCTCCGAGCAAAGAATATTTATTCGATGAGCCCCAGCCTGCCATTAACAGCGAATAAGTTCCGAGCGAAGAAACACCGAGAACAAATACGATACCAACGCCAATTTCAAAAGTTTGAAGCGGAAGATAATATTGCTGACCACCCACTGTGAGATTCAGCGGGCTACCAAGAGGAATTGCACCCATCGCGAGTGCTGCTGGCACCAACGCAAACGCTGGCGCTGCATAATAAAGAATCGCGACACCCTGTTTGGGCGCGAACTCTTCTTTGAACAAGAATTTTACAGCGTCAGCAAGCAACTGCATGAGTCCAAGAGGTCCAACTCGATTCGGCCCAAATCGGTTTTGAATATAGGCCGAACCTCTTCGCTCAACCCAAACCAAAATTGGAACTGCTTGAACCATCAAGAGGAAAACAACGAGTAACTTAGCTGTATTAAAGGCGATTAAAAAAGTATCGATTTTCATGAGCGAACCTTACTCCCACTCGAGCGCTTTAGATTTCACTTCCCAGAACAGGCCAATCACGAATAACAAAACAAACACGCCCATTGCGCCAAGCATGTAAAGCCCGTGACCCTCTTTGATCGAATCAACGAACGCGATCGCCCATGGGTACATGAAAATAATTTCGATATCGAACAAGATAAAAAGGATCGCCGTGAGATAAAATTTCACCGAAATTTTCGATTCACGCGTTGCCTGGCCCGGAATTCCAGATTCGTAAGGCATGTCTTTCGCTGGATTAGGTTGTTTTTTTGGACCAAGAAGTGAGGCCACAAATAGTATGACGGCGCCAAACGCCATTACAAAAAGTGCTAGAGAAACTACTAACAACAGGCTGGTCATCAACCCTCCGATTCAACTGAGAAAAATGTACCTGTCGGTCGTCACGATTCCAAGGAATTAGAATAGGATCATCGATCAGAGTCGGCCAGCCGCCGCACGGCGTTCAGTTTGCGTTGTTCGATGGCCACTTGTAGATTGTGCGACCGATGAAGATCGATCCGATATCACCTCGTTTTGAAAAAATCTTTGAACGCGCTCTCGAGCGTGCCCAAAATCACGCCGACAAAAACTTGCGCGTGGTCGGAACTGACTCGACTCTTGCGCTTGCTTTTTTTCTGAGCCAGACAACTTCTCCAAAATTATGGGCAAAGCCGCAACTTGTGTTGCTCCCAACCCAGCAAGATGTTGATCGATTGCAAAGCGAAATTGAGTTCTTTGATCCCGAGCTTAAAGTTTCAGCATTGCCGAGCTTTGATGTCTCGCCATATTCGGGTCTTTATCCGAATACGAAGATTATTTCAGCAAGGGTTCGATGGCTAAGTGAGGCTTCTAGGCCACAGTCGCGACATGTCTTCATTGCCTGCATCGAAGCGATTCTTCAAAGGACGATGCCGGTTCGTGCTCTCAAAGAGACAACCCATCGATTCAAAACTGGCGATGAACTCCCGGCTAACACTGCGAAGTTTTTTGGCAGCTTGGGCTATCAGGCAGTTCCGGTGGTTGAGGATGAAGGTACTTTCGCAATTCGAGGCGGGATCGTTGATGTCTTTTCATCTTTTCATCCGTACCCGATCCGCATTGAGCTTTTTGGCGATCAAATTGATTCGATTCGAATGTTTGATCCCGAATCTCAACGCTCCCTTGAAACGCTTACTGAATTTGTCATCATTCCTCCGCGCGAAGTTTTATTTAATGACGAAACTCGTGAGCGCGCCTCAAATCAATTTCGAAAAGATTTTGCCGGACGAGAGGTTGACGAAAGCGATCGCGACTCAGTTGCCCACGGATTAGCTCAAGGTCAACTTTTTCCCGGCGTTGATTTTTTGGTTGGAGCTTTTTACGAAGAATTTTGTTCGCCGCTTGATCACTTTAATGGAGAGGTGATCGCATGGCTGGTCAACCCACATGAAATAGAGCGAGGCTCTGATCAGTTGATCGAGACGCTCAAGTCAGAGTTTGCGGACTCAGCTCAACATGTGATTCGTCCACAAATTGATGAACTTTATCGCTCCTTTGATCAAATTCCCAATGACCATTTCGATTTGAAAGTTCAGCTCTTGCCCATCGACATCAGCGATCACATGAGCACTGGCGATGAGATTGATGATCGCAGAGTTGAAATGCCCTCGCAAAATCTTCGCTTCCTGCCAAGCGATCAATCTGCGACCGACGCTCTTCCGGATGTTTTAAATAAGCTCGTCAACTGGCGCGAAAATGGAACTGTTTGTTTTGTCGCCGCAAGCACAAACTCTCAGGCTCAACGGCTTAAAGTGTTTCTCGAAAAAACTTCTCTGGTCGGCAACATTGTATCAGAAGAAAGTTACTTGTGGAGCGATTGGTTTGAGCAGCAAAATCTCGACCGCAAAACCATTCATATTATTCCGCGCTCAATTGACGACAGCGTTCGACTTGTCGAAGAGAATGTCATTTTCGTTCGTGACGAAGATTTTTTTGGAAAAAAGAACCGGCGTCGAGAACACAAGAAAACCGGAACGATCGAAAACCGCGCGAATGCGCTCGCCTTTGCTGATCTCAAGCCCGGTGATCCTGTTGTTCACACTTTACATGGCGTGGGAATTTACGAGGGCTTGAAAGTGATGCCTATCCAGGGCGTCGATTCTGAATACATTCAGCTCTCGTACAAAGATGGCGACAAGTTGTATCTCCCGGTCTACCGCATTCATCAACTTTCAAAATATGCAGCTCCAGGCGGCGCGCGAATTTTAGATAAGCTTGGTGGCACACAATGGGCAAAGACAACTTCGAAAGTTAAAAATCGATTGCGGGAACTTGCTCTCGATCTTCTGGAGCTTTACGCAAAACGAAGTCAGGTCCACCGACCTCCGTTTCCTGCTAACGACGACGACTTTGCGCGGTTTGAAGCGAACTTTCCTTACGACGAAACAAATGATCAGCTAAAAGCAGTCGACGACATCATCGGTGATCTTACAAGTGACAAGCCGATGGATCGACTTATCTGTGGCGATGTTGGTTTCGGAAAAACTGAAGTAGCCATGCGCGGAGCCTTTAGGGCTGTGCAGGCTGGTAAGCAAGTTGCCGTTCTTGCGCCGACCACAGTTCTTACGTTTCAACACGTAGAAACATTTGGTCGCCGATTTAAGAACTGGCCAATTACCATCAAAGCTCTTAATCGCTTTATTCCGAATGCTGAAGCAAAGAAGACGCTTGCGGAATTAAAGGAAGGAAAAGTCGATATCATTATCGGAACTCACCGACTTTTAAGTAAAGACGTCGGCTTCAAAGATCTTGGGTTAATGATTATTGACGAAGAACAAAAATTTGGTGTCGCTCACAAAGAGCGAATTAAAAAAATGAAAACCGCTGTCGACACACTCACTCTTTCGGCAACTCCAATTCCAAGAACTTTGAATATGAGCTTGGTCGGAATGAGAGATCTCAGCATCATCAACACAGCACCCGTTGACCGTCTTCCGACACGAACGTTTGTTACTAAGTTTGATGAAGAAACCATCCGCAAAGCAGTTACTTCAGAAATTCAGCGCGGCGGACAAGTCTTCTTCCTTCATAACAAGGTACAAAGTATTTATTCGACGGCCGACGAGATTCGAAGAATTGTTCCCGACGCGAGAATTAAAGTTGGCCACGGGCAAATGGAAGAACATGAGCTCGAGCAAACAATGGTCTCATTCTTCAATCATGAAATTGATGTTCTCGTCTGCACAACGATCATTGAGTCTGGAATCGACAACCCTCGAGCCAACACAATGTTCATCGATAACTCGCATCAGTTCGGATTAAGTCAGCTCTATCAACTTCGAGGACGAGTTGGCCGGAGTAAGGAGCGTGCGTACTGCTACCTCCTTATTCCTCCAAATAAACGTCTCGAGCCTGATGCACAAGAGCGACTTAAAATTATTCAAGAGAATACAGCGCTCGGCAGCGGATTCAAAATTGCTCACCATGATCTCGAGCTTCGAGGTGCGGGAAATATTATTGGTGAAGATCAGTCTGGAGAAATCGATTCTGTGGGATACGAAATGTATCTTGAACTTCTCGACGAAGCTGTTCGAACCGCTCGCGGCGAAGAAGTCCTCGAAGCAATTGAGCCAGAAATCAATGTTCGAATCCCGGCACTTATTCCTGACAGCTATATTCCTGATTTACGAATTCGCCTTTCATACTATCGCGCGCTCACAGAAATCGAGACGCCTGAAGATGTTGATCGGCTTGAGAATGAGCTTCGCGATCAATTTGGAAAGCTCCCAGACCAAGTATTGAATTTGATGGGCCTCATGCTGATTCGACACTTATGTCGGCAGCTTGGTGTTCGCGATCTTACTGCTGGCCCAAAGACTATCTCTCTTGCGTTCACCGAGCGCACGCCTCTTCCGCCATCTAAGGTTATTGAGCTCACCGCACGAGATAATAAGAAGTATTCCATTACTCCAGACAATCGTCTGATTGTGCGCATGAATAGCATCACCTGGCCGAACATCTATGACGAATTGGTTTATCTCCATAAACTTTGCTGAAGATCGATAACAACAGATAAACTATCGATATGCCGATGGAATCTTCAGTCGCAAGGCTGATTAATATTATTGTTTGTGCCTCGCTTTTGCTTGCGCCGGCAGGTGCCGCGCATTCATCGCTGGTAACTGAAAATGTCACTCCTTTCAATGCCGATCCCGTGATTGAAAAAGCATTTGCTTCACTGACTTTGAAACAAAAAGTTGGCCAGCTTTTTATTTTCGGATTTATGGGAACAGATCTTTCCCGCGGACTCGGCGATTCGATTCGGCAACATCAGCCTGGCGGAGTAATAATCTTCGGGCGAAATATTAAAACTGCTCGACAGTTAGCAAACTTAAATCACTCAGCTCAAGCGCTCGCAATTAAAACGACTAAAGTTCCAATGTTCATCGCTGTTGATCAAGAGGGCGGGTCGGTCATTCGTGTAAAGACTCTCTCTCCTCTGCCAAGTGCGCTTGCGCTCGGCGGAACAAAGCGCGCCGATTTAGCTTATAGCGCCGGAGCCAGCACCGGAAAGCTTCTTCGCACGCTAGGTTTCACTATGAACTTAGCTCCTGTTGTTGATGTTTCTGATCCGAATCAAGATAACTTCATTGGCACTCGAACATTCGGAAAAGATCCAAAGCTTGTTGCGACGATGGGATCTAGCTTTGCTGACGGTCTCAAAAAGTTTGGTATCGTTCCTACCGCAAAACATTTTCCTGGGCACGGCGGAGTTGCTGAAGATAGCCATCAGATGACTCCCGAAAAAGAAGTTTCTTTGCAAGAGCTACTCGAGCTCGATCTTCTTCCGTTTGCTCAAATCGCTCGCGAGAAAACTCCGTGGGCCGTCATGCTTGCGCATATCTCTTTTCCGAAACTTGATCCAACGGGCACGCCCGCAACTTTCTCTAAACCAATCGTTACTGATATTCTACGCAAACGCCTTGGCTACGATGGTGTCGTGATGACTGACGACATCGAGATGGGCGGAGCTACAACAATTAAAAGTGTTGGTGAGCGTGCTGTTCGCGCAGTTGAAGCTGGCGCAGATTTAATTATGCTTGCCTGGAGCAAGAAAGCGCAGGCCGAAGCAGTTGAGGGTGTGTATAAAGCTGTTAAGAGCGGAAGAGTTTCAGAGGCACGAATTGACGAGAGCGTAAGACGACTTCTCTCTGCTAAGCGAAGCTGGCTCGGTCAGCCTCAGATGAAGAATCCGACAAACGCAGTTCTGCTTGCAACGCTTCGAAGCCCAGAGCTAAAGAGAGTAGCTGAGTCCACAATTCAACAGCGACTCGACGATGCCGGTCGCGAACTTGATCGTGACTTTGCGCTCGATGCGCAAGAGAAAACTATCTACATCTTCTCTGCGAGCGGATCATTCTTTAAGTCTTTCAAATCTGCCGTTCCTAAAGCGAAGCTCAAGTACATTCATCTCAATGCAAAAACGGTCGATCTCACTGCATTACTTCGAAAAAATTCAGAAGCCCTCGGCGTTTTCTATCTCTCAGGCCCACGATCAGCCGAGTTCGCCAATCAACTTCAGACTGATGTTGCTGAACGAGTTATTATTGTAAACACTGAAACCGATGGTTTGCTTGAGAATCCAGATTCTTTCCGTCAGATTGTCGATGTCCATTTCAGACACCCGGATTTGGGAAAACTAACTGCGAAGCACTTTTTTATTCCTAGGCCCGAAACTGAAATATCAGAGACTGCGATGCGCTTGCCTTCGTTTACTGAAAAGTAGCCAAAGCCACCAGACGAAAACCATCCCGCCTGTCGACCACTTGCTCGCTGTTAAAAAGCCAAGCCAATTAAGATCTTGTGGAATCACTCCCGTGAGTAGAATCAGCAAAATAGAAAGTGTCTCGAAAAGATCAAGAAGCGAAGGTGTAAGCGCGAGTTTTCGAAACTTCGGAGTCGCATCAAGTTTTGTAAACTCATGCCAGATCAAAGAGCTGTAGAAGTGAATGAATATTAGGTCAAGGATGCCTGTGCGAATGTATGACCGAGCTTGCTCAGGACTCAGCAACGAAAAATAGAGTTCAGCAAACTCGCCGGAATAATAGAATCGCGCATCTAAGATGTCATTGTGACCAAACGAAACCATTGCAAGTGCAATAAGAACTACGCCCAATAACAGCTTCGCTGCTTGGCGGTCGTAAACTATTCTACGCGCCACAATCGTCCGTCTCCGAAGACTGGCAATTTTATCCGTGCGCTCTCAAGAATTCCGTTTTTAATTTCTACTTCAATAATTTGCGGCTTCGTCGCCTTTGAAATTGGAACTGTAAGTGAAAATGTTTCGAGCTCTGAATTAGCGCCCGAAGTTTTCGTCCCGCCCACAGAGTACGTTTTACTTCCGATGATGCAGGCTAGATTAAATTGCTCACCTAGTGTTGCCTCATCGCTAAAGCAAAACGAGTATGGGATCGCCGCCGCAAAAACATACATTGCATCAGTTGGAACATTTGGCTTTGCGCCCATGTTGCGCCAAAGACCTTTACCATTTTCAAATTTATAGTCGGCAACCAGCACTTGCTCTTTTGGTTTCGCCAAAGGCAGTCGTGTAACGACAACCATTTCAACTCTTCGCGTTTGCCATTTATCAGGGGCAGAAACGACAACGCTCACATCACCTGATGCGAGCGCAGCTTTAAATTTATATTTTACCTTCGAAGGTCCTTTATTAAGGTCGATGTCGGTAGGCAACCATAGTTCAGTCATCTTAATGAGACGTCGTGTTTCCCGAAATCGAAATCAGCTCTTTGCGTGCTTCCGCTACTGCAAGCTTGTGTTGGAACTTCACAATTGATTCTGAATCGATGTCTGAGCTCGATAAACGTGATGACGCTGTTCGAATCTGAGTCTCTAGGCGCGTCTTATCAATTTCTTCTGCTCGTTCCGCGGTTTCAGCAAGAACGCTTACTCCTAGTGGATTGACCTGGCAGTATCCCCAGCTAATCGCAACCGCATTTAACTTCGTTTCACCCTTTAAACGGTATCGTAAAATACCAGGCGTTAGTGTGGTCATGAGGGGCGCGTGCCCAGGAAGAATATTTAATTCGCCACGATCGGCTGGAACAAAGACCTCTTCGATCTCTGTTCCTGCAACAAGTCGTTTCTCTGGCGTAACTAACGTTAATGTAAACATCGTCGCTCCTTAGTAGCCGCGAACTAAATTTTCTTTGCCTTCTCGATTACGTCTTCAATCGTTCCAACCATGTAGAACGCTTGCTCCGGAATTTCATCGTGCTTTCCTTCTAGAAGTTCGCGGAAGCCACGGATTGTGTCCTTAACATCTACGTATTTACCTTTTAGGCCAGTGAACTGCTCAGCAACGAAGAACGGCTGAGACAAGAAGCGCTGAGCTTTACGAGCGCGAGAGACAACGAGTTTATCTTCTTCAGATAATTCATCCATACCCAAGATCGCGATGATGTCTTGAAGTTCTTTGTAACGTTGAAGAAGTGCCTGAACGTCACGAGCACACTTGTAGTGTTCTTCGCCAACAACGTTTGGATCCATCAAGCGAGAAGTAGATGTTAACGGGTGAACCGCCGGGAAAATCGCAAGTGCTGCGATATCACGATCCAAGTTTGTCGTCGCATCTAAGTGGGCAAATGTAGTTGCCGGAGCTGGATCGGTATAGTCATCCGCAGGAACGTAAACCGCTTGAACTGATGTGATCGATCCGTTTTTAGTCGAAGTAATTCGCTCTTGAAGGTTACCCATCTCAGAAGCAAGTGTTGGCTGATAACCAACGGCAGATGGAATGCGGCCAAGAAGTGCCGACATCTCTGCACCCGCTTGAGTGAATCGGAAGATGTTATCAACGAACAAAAGAACGTCTTGGTTTTGACGATCGCGGAAATACTCAGCGATTGTTAGACCCGTCAAAGCAACGCGTGCACGTGCTCCAGGTGGCTCATTCATCTGACCGAACACAAGTGCGGTCTTTGCGATAACGCCTGATTCTTTCATCTCAACCCAAAGATCGTTACCTTCACGAGTACGCTCACCTACACCTGCGAACACAGAGTATCCACCGTGCTCAGTCGCGATGTTACGAATCAACTCTTGAATCAAAACTGTTTTACCTACGCCGGCACCACCGAAGAGACCGATCTTTCCGCCCTTTGCGTAAGGAGCAAGAAGATCAACGACCTTAATACCAGTCATCAACATCTCAGCTTTTACAGCTTGGTCTTCGAACTTCGGAGCTTGGCGGTGAATTTCCCATTTTTCTTTTGCGTTCACTGGGCCCGCTTCGTCAATCGGCTCACCGATTACGTTTAAGATGCGACCAAGAACTGCGTCGCCTACTGGAGTCGTGATCATGGCGCCTGTGTTTTTCACTGGAGTACCGCGAACCAAACCTTCAGTAGAATCCATCGCGATCGTGCGGCAGACTTTATCACCTAAGTGCTGAGCTACTTCGAGAGTTAAGTTACCCTCAACGTCGCTGATTGTTTTGTTTGTAACTTTAAGAGCTGTGTTGATTGCTGGCATGTCGCCTGTAGCAAACTCAACGTCAACAACTGGGCCGAGTACTTGTTTAATTGTTCCCATTTCCATGACTAACCCCTTAACCTTTAAGCGCTTCAGCGCCGCTTGTAATTTCAATTAATTCAGTTGTGATCGATGACTGGCGTAGCTTGTTGTAGGTAAGCGTCAGGCCAGAAATCATTTCGCCAGCATTCTTCGTCGCATTCTCCATCGCTGTCATTCGAGCGCCATGCTCAGAGGCTACGCTTTCAGACATGCAACGATAAACTTGAACCGCAAAATGCTTCTTCAAAAGCGCATCAATAATTTTCTCTGGAGCCGGCTCAAAAATCATATCAACCGGGAAACCAGTTCCTTCTTTTAATGAGCCCGCGTTTTGAATATCAACCGGCAACAAACGCTCTGTAATAACCGTTTGCTGAATAGCAGATTTGAATTCGTTGTAAACGATTCGAACTTCGTCGTACGCGCCCGTCTCATAAAGTTCAATCAAACGATCTGCAACTTTTGCTGCGTAGTCGTAACGAATGTCTTTTGCGAGATTCAAGATTGTATCAACGCCTTTTAGTTCTCGGCGCTTGAAATAGTCTGAGGCTTTACGGCCAACAAACAAGAAGTCGACTGCTTCAACTTTTGCGCTGTTTTGACGGTAATAAAGGTAAGCCGTCTTACTAACGTTCGTATTGAAGGCGCCGCAAAGACCTCGATCGCTCGTGAGAACGACCAACAATACTTTTTGGGGATTAGCATTTGCCTGAAGCAACGGATGATCAACTCGCTGAGTAGCCGCAATGTCTGCTATGACAGACAAAATAGTCTTCGCATACGGGCGCAGATTCGTAATGTTATTCTGCGCTCGGCGAAGTTTTGCGGCCGACGTCATCTTCATCGCACGCGTGATTTGCTGCGTGTTCTTAGTTGAGTCAATCCGTGATCGGATATCCTTTAAACTTGGCATCTAGATATGTTCCTCAGCCTTATAGTTTAGTTGATGGTTCAAAGATCGCTTTGAACTCAGTTAGCGCGTCAGTGATTTGCTTTTTGAGCGCATCACTAATCGCTTTTTCCGTCGCAATTGTAGTTAAAATCGCTGGGTACTTCGTTTTCGCGAACTGAAGCAATTCTTTCTCGTATCGGCGAACATCTGACTCTGGGTACGCATCAACGTAACCATTTGTCGCAGCGAAAATCGAAAGCGTCTGCTCTTCAACTTTGAACGGAGCGTATTGAGCTTGCTTCATCAACTCAACAAGACGACGGCCGCGAGCAAGCTGACGCTGAGACGCTGGGTCTAGATCAGATGCGAACGCTGCGAAGGCTTCGAGAGCTCGGAACTGCGCAAGTTCAAGTTTCAATGAGCCGGCAACCGACTTCATCGCTTTAATCTGAGCTGAACCACCCACTCGAGATACCGACTTACCGATGTTAACGGCTGGACGCATACCTTTGTAGAAGAGATCTGCTTCTAAGAAGATCTGTCCGTCAGTGATCGAGATTACGTTTGTTGGAATGTAAGCAGAGATGTCGCCCGCTTGAGTTTCAATGATTGGAAGAGCTGTTAATGAGCCCGATCCTTTATCTTTTGAAAGTTTCGCTGCGCGCTCAAGTAATCGTGAGTGAATGTAAAATACGTCGCCCGGGAATGCTTCGCGACCTGGAGGACGACGAAGAAGAAGCGACAACTGACGATACGCCTGTGCTTGTTTTGTAAGATCATCGTAAACGATAAGAGCATGGCGACCAGAATCACGGAAGTATTCAGCCATTGTGCAACCAGAGTATGGAGCCAAGAACTGGAGTGGAGCCGGATCAGATGCAGAAGCCACGATCACAGTCGTGTATTCCATTGCGCCAGCAGCTTTTAGTTTTTCAACGATTTGAACAACCGTTGATTTCTTTTGTCCGCAAGCTACGTAGAAACACTGAACGTTCTGACCTTTTTGATTGATGATCGTGTCGATCGCAATCGCAGTTTTACCTGTTTGACGGTCACCAATGATCAATTCTCGCTGGCCGCGTCCGATTGGGATCATTGAATCGATCGCTTTGATGCCTGTTTGCATCGGCTCGTGAACCGAGTGACGGTAAACGATACCCGGAGCCTTTAATTCAACGATACGAGAGTGAGGAGTTTGAATTGGTCCGCGGCCATCAATTGGATTGCCGAGTGGATCAACTACGCGACCAAGGAGCGCTTCGCCCACTGGAACTTGAACGATCTTCTTCGTTCTCTTTACAGTGTCACCTTCTTTAATGTTTCTATCTTCACCGAAGATAACCACACCGACTGAATCGGTTTCGAGGTTGAGAACCATCCCGAAGATTTCGCCCGGGAACTCAACTAGCTCCCCCGCCATTACAGTTTCGAGGCCGTAGATTTTTGCAACCCCGTCACCCACAGAGAGAACTGTACCTGTCTCGCTGACTTCGATGTTTTTGTTGTAGTTACGAATCTGTTCTTTAAGAACCTTGCTAATTTCGTCTGCGCGGATTTGCATATCCATGGTTAAACAGTTCTCCTCTTTAATTCTTCATTTAATTTTCTTAAGTGAGCGTCGATTGAATCATCGAACGTGTAGCTGCCTACCTGCGCGACTAGTCCACCGATAACTGACGTGTCTACTTTATAAGTCATGATTACTTTTTTATTGATCGCTTTTTCGACGATCGCTTCGATCTGCTGACGATCGCCAGCCGCTAGAGCTGTTGCTGAACGAACTGTTCCGCGAGAAACGCCATTAGCTTTGTCCAAAAGATTTTGGAAGCCCATGAACACTTGCTCGAATAGCGGGAGACGCTCTTTTTGCGCTAACAAAATTAAAAGTTGGTGAGCCTCTTTGCTCAAACCTGCTCCGGCAACTGCCTTTTCAAGAACGGCGGTCTTGGCATCTGCGCTGATAAGCGGAGAAGCAAGGTAGCTTTTAATATCGCTGTCTTTTTCGATTAATTCTGAAAGCGCGCGAAGATCAGTGAAAACCTTTTCCTGGCTCTTTGATTCGCTCGCTAAATCAAAAGCTGCTTTTGAATAACGAAGGGCTAATTCTGAAACTCTCATTAGCGCACCACCTGAATTTTTTCGACGAACTCAGACTGAAGTCGCTTCTGGTCAGCTTCGCTCGTCGTCTCAGATAAAACTTTTTTGGCAGCCAACAAAGACTGAGAAAGAAGTTCTTCTCGGAGCTCGTGTTTCGCTCGCTCGATTTCGCTTTGAGTTGTCTTTTGAGCCTCTGTACGGAGGTTCTGAGATAGGTCCGCAGCGTCTTGCATAATCTTTTTTCGAAGTGATTCTGCTTCCGCGCGAGCTGTCTGCAAACTTTCTGCAGCAGTTGCCTCAAGTTTGTTGAGGCGATCTTGAATTTCTTTTTTGCGAGCTTCAGCATCTTTTTTTGCAGCCTGAGCTTTAGTGAGCGCCGAATGAAAGTCTGCGTGGCGAGATGTAAATGTATTCGCAACTGTTTTTCTTAAAAGAACAAAGAGAAGAGCAAAGAAAAGAATGAAGTTTAATGCTTGATGAAATACTACTTTTGGAATTCCTTCTTCGGCCCCATGTCCACCGCCACCAGCAGCTAGCAGCAAACTAGAAGAGAGAAGAATAAAAAGAACTACGATCAATTTCATCATACTGACAATTCCTTCCCGCTCAGGCGAGATGCGATCGCGCGACTGACTGCCGGAATTTCTGCGCTCAAAGCTTTACGTGCAGCTTGAACTTCGGTCGAAATTGTTTGGCGAGCAGAGTCGAGTGCCGCAGCCGATTCGGCGCGGGCTGCTTCGACTTGTTTTTCATACTGCTTCAAGGCTTCTGAGCGATGAGCTTCGTAAACGCTTCGAATTTCTGAATTGAGATGTTTTGCACGTTGCTCGTAAGTCATTTGAAGCTGTTGAGCTTCTTCGACTGTGCGAACTGCTGATTCTTCTCCACCAACTGTGCGGCGTTCACGTTCGCGATACGCTTTTAAGTAGGGTTTAAAGACCAAATTAGAGAGGGCAAGATAAGACACTAGGAAACTTGCTAGCTGAAGCCAGACAGTTGAGTTGATGCCCAGTGCTGATAAGAGCGATGTAATGATGTCCATTTAGGAAATCCCGTTTGTTTTTGGTAGTTTGAGTAACACTCTAAAAACAAAGGGGTCAAGTGAGTTCGGGACCAGAAATGATTCTTCGAACTATGTCTTCGGCATGTAAGAAGCGCCCTCGAAAACCACTCCTTCATCGATTCTTAAACTCGGTGAAGTCACGGTGCCCCGAAACACAGCGGGAGGGTGCATGATAATTCGTCTTCTTGCGAAAACATTGCCTGTTACGTGGCCACTGATGACCACAACATCGGCCTCAATTTGCGCTTCTACTCGGGCCTCAGGGTTAATCACAAGGGTGTCATGAGTGAATATCTCGCCCTTGAAGTTGCCGCCGATTCTGACCGTTCCTTCGAACGTTAAACGACCTTCAAAACTTGCGCCCTGATCAAGAAGCGCCGTGAGCTGACCCTGCGGGATCGTTGGTGTTTCTGGCTTTGGAATTAATTTACTTAGCTGGTTGTCTATCGTCGCCATGCATTTCTCAATTTCTCTACCGTCTGACTAAGCTCTTCGTCTGAGTAGAAGGAGATTGAGATCTTACCCTTACTGTTTGAGTAATCAATGGCGACCTTAGTTCCCATCAACTTCTGAAGTTCTGTTGAAAGGCCATCAATCAGGCGCTTTGAAACATCTACGTTGAGCTTTGAATGGCCGGCAGTCGCGCCGACTGGCGAAGATTTAGTTTTAGCAACTAGACGCTCTGTGGCGCGAACTGAGAGCTTTTCTTCGGCCACAATCTTTGCCAAACGAACTTGCTCGGCTGTCGATTCAAGCGACAAAAGAACTTTTGCGTGTCCAGACGATAGGGTGCCGCCCGAAACCATTGCTTTTAATTCTGCAGGAAGCGCTAGGAGCCTAAGTGCGTTTGCTACAGTTGCGCGTTCCTTCCCTACTTTGTCTGCAACTTGTTGTTGCGTGAGATTGAAGTCTCTCATCAATCGATCGTAAGCATCAGCCTCTTCCATCGGATTTAAATCAGCGCGCTGAATGTTTTCGATAATCGCAAATTCAAAAGAATCTTGATCGTGGATTTTTTTGAGGATGACAGGCACCTCTCGCAAACCCGCCGTCTGGGCCGCTCTCCAGCGTCTCTCCCCGGCTATGATTTCGATTTTCCCGTCAGGTGTTCTACGTGCGACGATTGGTTGGAGAATGCCCTTCTCTTTAATAGAGGCAGACAAATCTTTTAAATCATCGGCGTTAAATACTTTTCTCGGCTGACGCGTGTTTGGAACGATTCGCTCAATTCCAATTGACCAAATTTTTTGAGTTTCATCGATTGGCGCAGCAGCTTGTGCATTTGTCGTACTTGGAGGGGCGATGTTTGCACTTGCTGCAGCTGACTTGATGGCAGATGGCTGTTGGCTCGCTGGCTGAGTGGTGGCTGCAGGAGCTGAGTCGCTGAAGTCATTTCCACCAAGCAAACTGCCGATCCCTCTACCTAATCTAGCTTTTTTATTACTGGTGAGTTCAGACATGGACCTCTCCTTGATTTGTTAGGCTGCGACCAGCAACGCGAGCATCCAGCTCTGCTGCAAGTTCTGAGTACTTCACCGCACCTACCGACTTTGGGTCGTAATCAAGGATGCTTTGTCCGTGGCTAGGCGCTTCGCTCAATCGAACGTTGCGCGGAATAACTGCTTTGAAAACTTTGTCGCCAAAGTGAGTTTGAATTTCACTCACAACTTGGTGACTTAAATTATTTCGAGTGTCGAACATCGTGAGGACAATCCCCTCGATACGAAGTTCTGGATTGATACTCTTTTTAACTAAACCAGCTGTGTTTAGTAGCTGAGACAATCCTTCGAGAGCGTAGTACTCGCACTGAAGCGGCACTATAAATGTCTGCGCAGCAGTGAGAGAGTTCAGAGTGAGGAGACCGAGTGACGGTGGACAATCGATTACTACGTAGTCGTAATTCGAAACCACCGACCGCAACGCTTCTTTCAGACGAAATTCGCGCCGCGGCACGTCAACAAGTTCGATCTCCGCACCCACCAAGTCTGGATTGGCTGGAGCAATTGATAGAAGTGGGTTGCTGGAGGGGCGAATAACCTCTTCAATTGCTTTTTCACCAATTAGTACGTGGTAAATATTTAAATCTTGATAGTCATGTCGTTTAAGACCAAGCCCGCTCGATGCATTTCCTTGCGGATCCATGTCGAGAAGCAGAACTTTTCGGCCCATCTTCGCTAGGGCAGAGGAGAGGTTTACTGAAGTAGTGGTCTTACCTACTCCACCTTTTTGGTTGGCTATGCAAATCACGCGGCTCAAGAGTAACCTCCCATCAACAAAGGCTAACCTCGTTGATCAATTCCAAGTGGTACAACCAAAATAGATATCCTCTAATTTAATATTTCAAGTGTTTTTGCCGATTGTTCTACGTGGAACATCGAAAAACTAGACTATTCCTGCCTATCAGCCTACTCGCTACGCTGCTTATTCTCTCAGGATGCAAAAAACCGCTAGATAATCCCGAGCTCGTTGATCCGATCTACATTGAGCTCGTAGATGCGACTGCGAAAATCAAAAAGAATATGGAAGAGGAAGAAAAACAGCTGGTTGAAGCGAAAAAAGAGCTTCAAAAGGCAGATCTAACAGTCGGAGAGAAGAGACAGGTCTTAAAACAGCTCTCTGCAGGCGATAAGAAGCTTCGTTTAATGGAACAAGATCGAAAATTCTTTGAACTTCGAGCGAAGTCTCGCATTGTCCACGTTCGCGAGATTTATCCTGCCCGCTTCGAAAAAGATCTTCCTTGGCCGAATCCAGATGAAATAGCCGTTTTTGAAGCGAATAAACGCCTGCGCGGAGCCTCTCGCAACTGGGCAGACAACGTTCCCAAGCTAAAATACGGACCCAAGCCTGCGGAAAAGCCTAAGGCCGAGGCTGCGCACTAGATCCAATGTTCCACGTAGAACAATTAGCTGAGTTTTACCGTGATAACGACCGCCATGGTCACGCCGGTCTCTGGAAGACTGTATTGGCCCAGAAGAGACGGGTCCCAAACGGTAAACAATTGAGAGGGCACACTTGCGAGCTCTTGAGGCCAAGAGTCGCTCTTTAAATGGAAGAACTTTCCGCCAGGCTTAATCTGGTGTCGGGCAGTCAAAAGAACCTTATTAAGAGGAAGATAGGCGCGAGTCATCGCATTCTGCACGCTGTTCTCTGGAAGGGCGTCGGCATCGATGTTTCGAACCTCAACGTTATCCAAAGGAATCAGCGTTCTCACATGCTTTAAAAACTCTGCCTTGCGGGTGTCTTTCTCTAGCAAAATAACCTGATTTTTTGGGAACAGAATTCCATACACCAGGCCCGGAAAACCATTGCCAGAACTGAAGTCATACAGCGGCGCGTTAGGAATAAGGTTCTGTTCGATGAGTGTCGTCGCAAGTATGCAGTCAGAAAAGTGAACTATGTCTGCTTTCTTGAGAGTCTGCTCCGAAACCAAATTGATCGTCTTATTATATTTGAGAAGCTCGTCGTGATACTTCGAAAGCTGGTCGACGGTGGCCGGCGTTAACTTCGGAAACCACTTCGCAATCTTTTGTGCGAAAGTGGGCGGCGGCGGCGGGGCTTCATCCTGTTTAAACACCAAACTCTCCAACTCGAAGATCGCGGATTTTTTTTCGGCCCTTAATGTACACAAGCACCGCTTGAATCGCCGAAGGATTTACTCCGCTAATTCTCTGCGCCTGCCCGAGAGTGATCGGCCTAACTTTCGTTAGCTTCTCAACTTCCTCGCGTGAAAGCCCTTTGATTTCTTCATATCTTAAATCGGTCGGAAGCTTCAATCTCTCAAGCTTCTTGGCTTGATCGACAATCTCGTTTTGGCGCGTAATATAGCCCGCATATTTCACTTCGATTTCAGCCGGCTCCACGACCCAGGGATCAAGAGGAACGTCGACTCCGAAGTTTGAAAGATGTGAACTGTCGACCTCGGGCCTACGAAGTAACTCCTCTAAAGTAGTCGGCTTTAGCAAAACTGCTGTCTCAAGTTTGGTCAGTAACTGTTGAGTGCTCGCATTTGGGACTAATACTTTTTCACGTATCGTTTTGATGAAATTATTTTTTTGATTAACGAGAGACTCTGCAGTTTCGACGTCGCGATTTGAGAGAGTACCAAGGCGTTTACCAACATTAAAAAGCCGATCAATCGTATTGTCTTCGCGAAGCACTAATCGAAATTCGGCTCGAGAAGTAAACATGCGATACGGCTCACGAGTACCTTTCGTAACAAGGTCATCAATCATCACTCCGATGTAAGCCTGATCGCGATTCAAAATTAATGGTTCTTCATTCTTAATTTTTAAAGACGCATTTACTCCGGCAACAAATCCTTGAGCAGCGGCCTCTTCGTAGCCGCTTGTTCCATTAATTTGGCCTGCGAGATAAAGGCCTGCGACCGCACGAGTTTCAAGCGTGTGCTGGATTTGGGTCGGCTCAATGAAATCGTACTCGACGGCATAGCCTGGCTTCAGAATCTTAACGTGTTCAAGGCCCGGAATAGTTTTTAAGAACTGCTCTTGAACATCAGCAGGCAAACTAGTTGAAATTCCTTGTAAATATATAGACTCGCCACTCAAGGTCTCGGGCTCAAGAAACGTTTGATGAGAAATCTTTTCGGCAAAGCGGGTGATCTTGTCTTCTATGCTCGGGCAGTATCGCGGACCCGTACCTTCGATCACTCCGCAAAACATTGGCGACTTGTCTAGGTTCGCGCGAATGATTTCGTGAGTTCGTTCGTTCGTATGACTTAAGAAACATTCAATTTGTGGGAGCTGAAGCTTGCGTGGACTTCGATAACTAAAAGGGAAGAAAACTTCGTCGCCATATTGGGGAACTGTTTTGCTCCAATCGATCGAATCTTTTTGAAGTCTAGGTGGCGTACCGGTTTTAAGCCGATGAACCTTCAGTCCTAAAGCTGAAAGCTGGTCCGAAATTCCGACCGTTGCTTTGTCACCAACTCGGCCGCCGGACTCTTGGTGAAGCCCGATGTGCATGACCGCTCTCATGAATGTGCCCGTAGTGATGATTACGGATCGCGAGTGAACCTCAGAACCATCACCTAAAACTATTCCTTCGCAAACATCTTCATTGATGATCACGCTCTTAACTTCGCTTTCAAGCAAAGTCAGGTTGGCTTCCGCTCTTAAAGCTTTGGTCATGTAGTCAGAGTAAAGATCTTTATCGTTTTGCGAGCGCGATCCGCGCACGGCAGGACCCTTTTTGCTGTTAAGACGCTTGAACTGAATGCAGGTCGCATCAGCAGCGCGACCCATTTCGCCGCCCATCACATCGATTTCGCGAACCATGTGACCTTTAGCTAGACCGCCAATCGAAGGGTTACAGCTCATGTATCCAATGCGGCTCATGTTCGTTGTCACCATTAGAGTTTTCATGCCCATGCGTGATGCCGCTAAACACGCTTCGATTCCGGCGTGACCCGCACCAACTACGATGACGTCGAACCAATTAGCAGGATTTTTCTGACGTGTGTGGATTGAGAGCTTCATAAGTGGCAGGAGTTATACGCTATTTTCCGAGGCAAAACTCTTTAAAAATACGATCGATAATTTGTTCATTGAACTCTTTGCCGAGGAGTTCATGAATAGCGTGAATCGCTTCTTGAAGTTCGAAGGCAATGAATTCTGGGCTCGAATCAGCTTTGATAAGGCTATTTCCCTTAAGTAAAGATCCATGGATTTTTTTCAAGAGCTCCGCGTGGCGAGCCTGGGTAACCAAGTGACCCCAAGCTAGGGTGTCAGTTTGGAGCCTGGTCTCTAAGAGCTTTCGAACTTCGTCGAGGCCTTTGCCGGTCTTGGCGCTGACAGAGATCGTTTTGATACCCGCCGCTCTCGCGGCCGATTCGATTTCAACGACTTTATGGCTTAGCTCTGGAAGATCTGTTTTGTTTATCAGAACTACGAAGATTTGATCCGAGGAGTTTTTCGGAACTAGATTCATCGACTCCGCGTTGAAAGTCTCGTCGACAACGTGAAAGACAACATCGGCATCGCCAACGGCCTTGCGCGAGCGTGCTATCCCGATCTTCTCAACCTCGTTTTCGGTTTCTCTTAATCCCGCTGTATCGATAAAGCTAACAGGTACTCCTGCGATCGTAATGCGGCCCTCGACAAGATCGCGAGTCGTCCCGGCCTCTGCCGTAACAATCGCTCGATCTTCGCCAACGAAAGCATTAAGCAAACTTGATTTTCCGACGTTCGGCTTTCCTACAAGGGCAACTTGCAAGCCAGATCTGATGATTCGGCCGTGTCGATAACTCTCAAGCATTTTCTCGATGCGATTTTGTAATTCGGTGCCACGCTTTATCAGTTCAGATGCGCTGACCACTTCAATATCTTCAGTTGAAAAATCAATACTTGCCTCAAGATGTGCGAGCATCCAGACAAGGCCATCCTCTAATTCTAAAAAATCTTTCGAAAGATCACCTTGCAGCTGTCTCAGTGCGACTTTTGCCGCCGGCTTTGACTGACTTTCAATCAAAGAAAGAACGCTCTCGGCCTGAACTAAATCAATTCGCCCGTTCATAAATGCGCGATAAGTAAATTCGCCGTTACGAGCCGTTCGTGCACCACTGTGGATAAGTTCGTTGATTATGTTCAGCGCCAAGACGGGGCTGCCGTGACAAGAAATTTCAGCCGTCTCTTCGCCGGTGAATGATCGGCCATCAACAAAACAAGTAACGATGACTTCGTCGATCTCTGTTGCTGAGCGATCTTTTGCTAGGCCGAAGTAGGCTCTGTGAGATTCAGGATTTTCTGGGAGAAACGGGCAGACGGCTCGTGCAATTTTGAAAGCTTTTGAGCCGCTAACTCTGATAACTGCAATTCCCCCATGTCCTGGGGGAGTCGAGAGCGCGCAAATAGTGTCGTCTGACAATCCGCCGTCATCTGCGCCCTCGTCCAAAAACATAAACTAGTCGCGAGCTTCTGGGCGAGGTCGGCTAATGCGATTTCCGCGATTGTCGTCGCGCTCTTCGTCGCTCTCGTCATGGGCGTTTTCTTTGCCAGCTTCTTTTACCGGATAAATTTTGATCTTCTTGTAAAGACCATCACCAACTGAGCGGCTGCGAACGCGGTCGTCGCTAGCTAAATATTGATGAATCACTTTTCGTTCTTTTGGAGGAAGTGCTCGTACATAAACTGAGCGGCCCTGTTCTAAGCAGCGTTCTTTCAAGCGATCAGCAAGCTCTAAAAGACCTTTGTTTGCTTCTTCGCGGAAGCCGTTTGAGTCGAAGTTTACATTTACACGAGCGTCGGGAAGCTGGTGCTGAACAACGCGCTTGATGAAAAGCTGAAGTGCATCTAGGAATGCGCCTTCTTTTTCAGTCACAAGATCATTGTCTCCGCCTGAAAGTTCGATATGAAGTTCTTCTTTGTCGCCATCTAATTCAGAGCGAACATCGTAAGTAAGATCAAAGCCGCCCACTTCAAAAAGGCCTGCGAGAATTTCTTCGACCAAAGCAGTTGTTGAAGTTGCTTCGCTTGTCTTCTTTTTTCCACCGAACAATTTACTTAAAAACCCAGCCATTGAAAGACCCTCCGTTATTGAGATTATGCTGTCGCAGCCGTCGCAGGTGCTTTATCGCGCATGAAAAGATATTGCTGAACGATACCGAACGCCGTACTGACAAAAATATATAAAGTTAAACCGCTCGGAAGTCCGAGCATCATTGCAGCAAAGATGATTGGCATAAACTGCATCACTTTTGCTTGAGCAGGATCCATGGTTGTTGGAGTGATCTTCTGTTGAATGTACATCAACACGCCCATCAAAACTGGAAGAACATAAAACGGATCTTTTACGCTTAGATCTTGAATCCAGAAAATAAACGGAGCTCTGTATAGCTCGATACTCATGCTCAAAGATGAGAATAGAGCAAGAAACACGGGTAATTGGAGAAGCATCGGAAGACAGCCACCAAGTGGGTTCGCTTTACTTCGCTTCATCAAAGCCATCACTTCTTGATTCATCTTCGTCGGATCGCTTTTGTATTTCTCGCGAATCGACTTCATTTCAGGCTGAATCTTCTGCATCGCTTTCATTGATTTAAACGAATAAACGTTAAACGGCATCACGAGAATACGCACAATCAGCGTTAGGAGAATGATCGCGACACCCCAGTTGTTCACAAGTCCATGGAGAAGCCGAAGAAGATCAAGTAGCGGCTTCGCGAGCATCTTGAACATTCCGTAATCAATCAGAAGCGTAAGCTTCTCGTCGATCTTGCGAAGTATCGGTAGCTCTTTGGGTCCAGCGAAACCTTCGTACTTAATAGTCAGCGCGTCGGTGTTGCTTGTTGGCTTATAGACAAGGCGGCCAGTAACTTCTTTTGCGCCTCTTGGAATATTTGTTTCAAATCGGGGAGCGATGTCGGATCGGTCGATTAAGCCTGTCGCAAAATAGTGATCGTTTAACCCCAAAACAGAAACGTTATCTGCCGTGAGGTTAAGTCCTTCATCAGAGCTAATGATTGTTCGTTTCTCTGTGTCTTCGTGGGCCACGAAAAAATCTTGGTGGTCGTAGCTCGGAGTAAAGATGCTCGTGCCTTTGTACGGAACAAGTTCATCTGCAATTTGAACAGCTGTGCCCGTAACTGTGCCGCTAAGTGCAGTTTCAACAAAGAG
This sequence comes from uncultured Bdellovibrionales bacterium, assembly GCA_964543475.1. Lineage (GTDB taxonomy): Bacteria > Bdellovibrionota > Bdellovibrionia > Bdellovibrionales > JAMPXM01 > JAYSYM01. Next base: position 191,061 of record CAZIYJ010000001.1, read on the forward strand.
GCGGTAGTTTTCTGAGTCAACTCTGATTCGCTTTTCGATTTGCTGAGCACCATCTGATCCGCGCCCCACAAATTCAGTCGCGCTTAAGCGCTCAATCGAAAAATTAATTGGTTCGTTAGTTTGAACAGAAACGGTTGAAAAAGATCCAGCGTGATCAAGCTTTGAGAGAACGATTGGCTTGCCATCCCGAGTAGTGAATGGTTTTACGTTAATTTTCTTAAGGCCCATCCCTTTTGAAGAAACTACGAAGCTCATTTTATCGTCTGAAAACTCGATAACCGTTTCGCTCGTCTGAGCTGCTGCCTGAGGAGCGCCCGCGTTTCCGGCAGAAATTGTATTTCCTGCAGCTGCCGTCGATTCCGCTGCTGGCTTAGCTTGCGGGTCATTTGAGTTCACAACTTCTGAAGGTGTTCCCGCATTTTGTTGTGGCTGCGGATACTTCGTCTCCATATATCTCGACCAAAGAAGCCAAAAGCCCATAACGATGACGAGGGCGATGAGAGTTCCTTTGTCTAAAAACGATTTGTTCTGGTTCATGTTGTTTCCTGTCGATGAAATACATCGCCAATATTAGGTGGAACTGGATCCCAGCCGAATGGTCCGCCGGGTCTGCACTTGAGAATTCTTGTTGCGGTCAATTTTGTAGCATTAAAAGGTGTGTGGGTGTGAAACGCATCAACTGCGTACTGCGAGCAGCTGGGCTCAAAGCGACAAGCTCCGCCGAGGTGGGCAACTGCTATAGATCGATATGCTCCAATCAAAAAGAGAGCAACGGTCTTAGCTAGATTTTGAAGTGCGCTCGATAGCAATTTCTAACCCTTTGCGAATTGATCGCTCAATCGTTTCGAACTTCAATCCTTTGAGTAGATTTTCGCCATCCTTGCCGACACTCGGTCTGAAGACCAGGTTAATGTCGATTGGCATTTCGTCTTTGTTTTCAAGTCCTCGCAAGGCTTCGCGTGACCATCGCTTAAGTTTGTTCCGCACAACTGCAGTTCCTACTTTTCGCGGGAGAGTCCAACCACATCGAAGGTGACCAATGTCATTTCTGATGTAGCCGATGAGAAGCCAGGGAGCAGGACTGATCCTCTTGCCTTGCTTCAATATCCTTTGGAAATCAGAGCGATTTTTGAGAACAGAGAGGCGCGTCTTGGTCGACGGAAGCTTACTTGCCACCGATTTCGACTGTAAGACGTTTGCGGCCTTTTGCTCGACGACGAGAGATGACTTCTTGTCCATCTTTAGTGGCCATGCGAGCGCGGAATCCGTGCGTGGTTTTGCGGCGTTTGCGGCTTGGTTGATAAGTACGTTTTGGCATCGTTACCTCTACATTTTACGACTAAAAGTTAGGCGCATTACCCTGTGCACATCTGCGAAGCAGCTCATGTTGATTTTTTGGGTGCGCTTACTTTTTTATACGTCTGTTAGCAAGTTTTAGGGGTCGAGATAATCACATCGCGTTGGTGTCGTCAAGATGTTGAAAACTCTGGATCTAGTTGCTAGAACCTTTCGACTTACTACCAGCTTGATTCACATCTAAGACGTTCAGCAATACTACCTCGGGGCCGCTAGAAAACGATTTTCAGCAGCCTCGAAAGTCGGCTTTGGGCACGAGGGGATAGAGTGGACATTGTGAATACAGACTTCTGGAATGTCGTTAAGACGAATCTGAAGGCTAAAAACTCAGAAAATAAACTGTTACAGACGTGGTTTGAGCCTACAGAACTCATTCGCGCCGAAGATTCAGGCCAGGCTCGCCGCTTTCATTTGGGAGTGCCAACCGAACTCCATAAATATTGGATCAGCGAAAACCTATTTGACCGCATTTGCTGTGAAATTTCTTCGCTCTATTCAAGTCCATTTGAGATTGAGTTAGTGGTAACGGGTCAGCAGGCAACCGTTGAGCCAGAAAATCCGGGTGCCGTTCAACAGGCTATGGATCTCGAAGCTAAGATGCTTTCTGCGCCTGCGACTAAGTCTTTCGATGATAAGACTCTTCGTCGGGATATCTTAAATCACGAATACACCTTTAATACGTTTGTCGTTGGGCGAAACAATGAGTTTGCCCACGCCGCTTCGTTTAGGGTTTCTGAGCAGCCCGGAGCTGACGGCTACAATCCTCTCTTTATATGTGGGCCGACCGGCATGGGTAAAACCCACTTATTAAATGCTGTCGGAAACCATATTCGCGCCATGAATCCACACGCTCGTATTTGTTATCTCTCTGCTGAGCGATTTTTAAACGAGTGTATTTCTTCGATTCGCCGAAACGAGATGGATAAATTCCGTCTTCGATATCGCGAGCGATGCGACGTTCTTTTAATGGATGACATTCAAATCTTGGGTCGTGGCGAAGCCGTTCAAGAAGAGTTCTTCCATACATTAAATGATTTCTTTGAGAAGGGTCATCAGGTTGTGGTTGCTTCAGATCGCATGCCTAAAGACATCAAAGGCTTAGAAGATCGAATTCGCACGCGCCTTGAATGGGGCCTCATCGCCGACATACAAATGCCGGATATCGAAACTCGAGTCGCTATTCTCCGTTATAAAGCAGAGAAGCGTAACCTGAAGATTGCAGACGATGTTGTTAGCTATATATCTCGCATCTCTAAACGATCGATTCGTGAACTAGAAGGTAACCTTAATAAGGTGAAGATGTTCTCTGAGCTTCAGGGCCTAGAGATCAATTTGGACTTAACTAAGAAGGTTCTAGCCACTCACGATGACACCGCGATGGTGACTGTTGACGATATTCAGCGCCTAGCAGCTGATCATTTTAAGGTGCGGGTCGTAGACCTGAAGTCTAAAAACCGATCAAAGCCACTCGTGACCGCTCGACAGGTTGCGATGTATTTGATCAAAAAGTATCTAGACAAATCATTAGTAGAGATCGGCCGTGCGTTCGGTGGTAAGGATCACACGACCGTAATCAATGCGATTAAGCGAATCGAATCTCAACTGTTGAAAGATTCTGATTTGAAGAAAGATATCGACGAGTTACAAGGCCGTATCCACAATCTCACAGGGGTGTGATTTGTGGATATGTATAAGTTTGTGGAGTAGGGTGTGCAACGTTTTGGGGATTCAAGTTACCAACAATTTCGAGGGTAATACCAGTAGCTAAGACCCCCAGAATTTCCACAGGAGTTGATGAGTAAAATCATTAACTTAAGACACCAAGTGAGATGCCAACGCCCCTACTGCTACTACTGATTTATATTTATATAAAAGAGCTATTAGAGAGACCCAGAGTTTTAAAGAAAAAAGAGGATTTTAGGCAATGATGGTTCAAGTAGAGAAAAAAGATTTAATCTCGTTACTTGGTAAGACTCAAAACATTGTTGAGAAGCGGAACGCAATGCCGATTCTTGTGAATGTTCTTTTAGAGGCAGATAACGGAAGGCTCAGAGTTTTTGCAACCGACCTTGAAGTTAGTCTCACTGACGACATTCCAGTTCAAAAAGAAAAAAAAGGAAAAGTAGCAGTTAGCGCTCGTTCACTTTTCGATATCGTAAAAGAATTGGCTGAAGCGCCGATCACCTTAACGAAAAAAGACAATAACTGGCTTGAGATCAAACAAAACAAATCAGTTTTCAATATCGTTGGAATCTCTGCTGACGAATATCCAGTGTTCCCATCTTACTCGACTCAAGACTTCATGAAAATCGACGCAGTAACCTTGAGCGACATGATCGAGAAAACTATTTACTCAGTTTCTACCGATGAAACTCGTTACCACTTAAACGGCGTTTACTTAGAAATTCAAAACGACGGCGGTAAAACTTCTTACCGAATGGTCGCAACTGATGGTCACCGTTTGTCTTTGGTTGATCGTTCAATCGAAAGCAAAACAAAAGCTCAAGCCACTCAAGGCGTGATCATTCCTCGCAAAGGTCTTTACGAGATTCGTAAACTTTTAGATTCTGTTTCTGGACAATTCGAAATGGCGATCGAAGGTTCTCAGTTGATCGTTCGTGCAGGCGCAACTGTTTTGATGGTTCGCTTGATCGAAGGTAAATATCCAAACTATCAACAACTTATTCCACAAAACTTAAATCGCCACGCGATGGTTAAGCGCGAAATTTTGCTCGCTTCACTGAAGCGCGTTTCTCTTTTGTCGAATCAAAAATACAAAGGCGTTACATTAAATTTATCTGAAGGCCGCTTAGAAATTTCTTCGAACAACCCAGAGTTGGGCGATGCAAAAGAAGAAATCGAAGTTCGCTACAAAGGCGGCGATTTAAAAATCGGTTTCAACGCTCGCTACATTCTTGATGTACTGAACTCATTCGATGACGAAGAAGTTGATATGGAATTAAACGATCAACTTTCTCCAGGGTTGATGAGACCGCACAACGACCAGAGCTACACTTGCGTCGTCATGCCAATGAGAATTTAAGATTACGAAGCATCTTGAATATGGCGAAGGCAGTTAAAAAATCCTCAGGAAAGCCAAAGACAGTCAGCGAGTACATCGCTGACACCGACAACAAAGTTGCTCGGGCAAAATTAAAACAGATTCGCGCAATATTTAAGTCGGTACTCCCTAAAGCTTCTGAAGAACTGAAGTGGAGCATGCCGGGCTTCGTTCAAAATAAAATTGTGATCATGTACGCGGGATTTAAAAATCACGTCAGTGTTTTCCCGGGTCCTGCAGCGATAAAGAAATTTGCTAAAGAACTTTCGAAATATGAAACGAGCAAAGGTACAATCAAGTTTGAGCTCGATACTCCAATCCCAACTGCACTTCTTAAAAAGATCGCTAAGTTCAACTTAAACGAGATCCTCAATAACGACGGTAAGTGGAAGTGAAGTTTGCTTTTGATCTTATCGTTGGAATTGCGGCGCTTTATTTACTCAAAGAGGGTAAGCGGCGAAAAAACTTTGTTTGGATATTCATCGCCATCGCTTTAATGTTCGCACCACTTTTTACTGCGACACTCCTTCAAAGTGTTCTTGTCACCGGAGTTTTCGCTACGGCAGCTTACTTCGCGAATAGTTGACGTATGTCTATGGCAAGCTCCCCGCTGTGCGGAAAACTGCGATACCCGCATGCACAACTAAGTAAGATCAGCATTTTAGCGACGGGTTCGTTTAACAGTCTGAGCTGATCACTGCTGTGTTGAGGCTATAGACAAAGCTATAATGTTTACCAAAACTGCCCACCCGCTTTGCAAGGTCAAGATGGCAGCTGTATAAATTCATCAACCAAGCAGGAGTTTTTATGAGAGCACTAATCGCATTGTTCGTTACTGTTGTGTCGATGAACGTTTACGCTTCAGACAAGTGTGTGTCGCAAGCAGTTCGGGCAGCCAAAACTAACGCATTTAATACAAGCGTTTTGCACGCAGTTACGAGCTTAGACGCTGGCAAAGATTACTTAGAAAAATACGAAGTAGTTTTGACTGATTCAAAAAAAGATCCACGCAGATTTGAAGTTTACGATGTCACGATGATGAAGAGCCGCTGCACAGTTGCTTTCTTAACTCCACGCCTGTAAACAAATCTCTCAACAAAACCTTCAAAGGATTATTAATGCAAAAACTAGTATTGGCTTTCGCCTTTATTCTTTCATCATCTGCTTTTGCCGCGCCCTCTGAAAACGATGAATTAATGGCAATCCCCGCAGGAACACAAATCACGTTTACGAAAGACCGCATGTTCGCCGCTAATTCTGGTAGCGACTACATTGGAAAAGGTTTTATTTGTCGATGGTCTTTCTCGAGCTCTTCACAAGAGCGCGTTCTTCGCGCAGGTTCAGTATTAACTGTTTCGAATGTTAGCAATCCTGGAACCGATTATATTATTTTAAAGACTGATAAACCACTTAATATCATCTGCAGCAAATACACTTCGAACGTATATACCAAGATTGGAAGTTTGGTTTCAGTCCTTGCACAGGAAGGCGTTGCCGTCACTTATCCTCAGCCAACTGACTTCTAAACATCGCCGAGGTACAGTTATACTTAATTAGCCGCTTCGAAAGAGCGGCTTTTTTTATTCTTAGTGCGCTTGATGCCTTAAACCTTCTTCGCTCCATGGCTTCTTGCCAACATGCCTCCCTATGGTAACGTACGTTAGTGTTCCTCAAAGAAGTCAAACTCCACGAATTTAGAAACTTTCATAGCCTCTCGATTAAGTTAAACGAGAGAGTGAACTTCTTTGTCGGTAACAATGGGCAAGGGAAAACTAATTTTCTTGAGGCCGTTTATTTGCTTTCGCGCGGAAATACTTTTCGGCCGTCCGAGAATAAATCGCTGGTGAATATCTACAGCAAAAACAAAATCTCGAAACTCACAGGGTTATTCACATCACGAGAAATGGATTTTAAAGCAGAGCTCGTGATTGCCGATGGAAAACGTGCAGCACAGTTGAACAATAAACGTGTGAACTCGGTTGATCTAACGAGATCACTGCCGACAATTTTGTTTTCACCTGAAAGTTTGTCAGCGATCAAAGAAGGTCCCGAGCAACGAAGGCTTCTTTTAGATGAACTGATCATCACCCAAAACCCTGGGCAGATTTCGCTGATTCGTGAATATTCAAAAGCGCTTCGCCAGCGCAATAAACTCCTTCAAGACTTGTCAGAGGCGCACGGACATCAAAAAAAGACGTTGGAGGCAACGCTAGAGAGCTTAAACAGCATCTTTTTCCTACTCGCCACCCACCTTTCAACTGCCAGAATCTTAGCACTTCGGGAAATTGCTCCAAGATTAGGCGATGCGATGGCGATGATTACGGGCGGAAGCGTTGAGGATATCTCTGTGGATTACTTGATTTCAGGAAATTCAGCGCTGAAATTCACCGATCAAGAGGTCTTTGACGCGCTTCGCAAACGACATCAAGAATTGGCTGCAAAAGAGATCGCTTCGGGGCGCAGTTTAGTGGGTCCTCACAAGCATGATGTGGTGTTTCTATTTGCTGGGAATGACTCACGATTTTATTGTTCGCAAGGACAGCAAAGAGCGTTGATATTGGCTTTAAAAATAGCGCAAATCGTGTATCATCAGCAGGTTCATCAAACAGTCCCAATTTTGCTTCTGGATGACGTGCTTTCTGAGCTAGATCCGACCAAGCGAGAGAACCTCATGAAGTTCGTTGAAGGTATCTCGGCACAGGTCTTAATCACAGCGACAGACCTCACTTGGCCAGAGCAATTTAATGTCGGGCACAGTTTGAATGCGAACTCCGTTTTTTCAGTGGAAGAAGGACGGATCGAATCTCATTCTCTCTCGAGGTAGTAGTGTCAGAAGATAACGCAGCAAAAGAAGGTATCGGTTCAAGTGTCGGAGCGGCCGGAACAAATCCAAATTACGGTGCCGACTCAATTCAAGTTCTCGAAGGACTCGAAGCAGTAAGAAAAAGACCAGGAATGTACATCGGTGATACGGGCTCGCGCGGCTACCATCACTTAGTTTACGAGATCATCGATAACTCGGTTGATGAATCGCTTGCAGGATTTTGCAAACAGATCACCGTAACTATTCACGCCGATGAATCAATCACGGTTGAAGATGACGGACGGGGAATTCCAGTTGCTGCCCACAAAAAAGGTCAGTCAGCTCTCGAAGTCGTCATGACAGTTCTTCATGCCGGAGGAAAATTCGACGGCGGCTCATACAAAGTTTCGGGCGGTCTACACGGAGTGGGCGCTTCAGTCGTGAACGCACTTTCATCTCGCTGTTCAGTAGAAGTAAAACGCGAAGGTCATGTTTGGAAACAAGAATACGAACGCGGAAAACCTACAGGCGGATTACAAAAGCTCGGCACGACAGACAAAACCGGTACTAAAACAAACTTCAGAGCTGATACGCAGATCTTTAAAGCAGAAGATCTCACTTACAGCTTCACAACTCTCGCAAACCGATTCCGTGAACTTGCCTTCTTGAATGCCGGGCTTTGGATTTCGTTGAACGATGAGCGCTCTGGCAAAAAACAAGACTTCCAATTCTCGACAGGTTTAAAAGAATTTATTTCTTACATGAACGAATCGAAGAAGCCTTTGCACGCAGAAGTGATTCACTTCAAAGGCGACAAAGATGACGTCGAAGTTGAAGTGGCACTCCAGTGGAACGATTCTTACTCCGAGTCGATTTACTCTTACTGCAACAACATCAACACGATCGAAGGTGGAACCCATTTACAGGGTTTCAAAACAGCTCTTACTCGAACAGTGAATGCTTACGCGACTGAAAAAAATCTCTTAAAAGATTTGAAAGAGAATCTTGAAGCCGAAGATATTCGCGAAGGTCTTGCCTGTGTGGTGAGTGTAAAAGTTCGCGAGCCGCAATTCGAAGGTCAGACAAAATCGAAACTCGGAAACTCTGAAGTAACGGGGATCGTTCAAACATTCACAAATGATAAGCTTGCAGATTTCTTTGACCGCAATCCGGGCCCAGCGAAAGTTGTCATCGGAAAGTGTGTAGAAGCTGCTCGAGCTCGATTAGCGGCCCGCAAGGCTCGCGAATTGACTCGTCGTAAAACTGCGCTTGATGGCAACTCGCTCCCGGGAAAAATGGCCGATTGCCAAGAGAGTGACCCTGCGCTTTGTGAATTGTATCTGGTCGAGGGTGACTCGGCGGGTGGATCAGCAAAGCAAGCGAGAGATCGCCGCACACAAGCTGTTTTGCCTTTAAAGGGTAAGATTCTAAACGTTGAAAAAGCACGTTTTGATAAGATGCTTGGCAACGAAGAGATTAAGATGCTGATTTCGGCGCTCGGAATGGGCATTGGCAAAGAAGACATGAAGCCCGAGAAGATTCGTTACCACAAAATCGTCATCATGACCGATGCCGATGTCGACGGATCTCACATCAGAACTCTGTTGCTCACATTCTTCTATCGTCAGATGCCTCAGATTATTGAAAACGGCTACATCTACATCGCGCAGCCGCCACTTTACCGAGTGAAAAAGGGCAAAGACGAGAAGTTCATTAAAGACGATCGCGAACTCATGAATTTCCTTTTAGAGTCGAGTCTCAATAACATTTCAATCAAGTCATTGAAAGTTGGAACCACCGAGGAAGAATTAAAGAAATTCGTTTCTTCAATTTTGAAGTTCGACACACTCATTAAAACTCTTTCGACAAAGTACGACCCAGAAGTTTTGTATTTCATCATCAATCAAGGTGTGAATTTCAAAAAGGTTCTCGAGTCGGAGAAAGATCTCGGCACTCTCTTTGATAAGTTTAAAGCTTGGGTTGAAGCAAATCCGCTTAACGGAATTTTGGATGTGTCGTACACGATCGAAAAAGATCCTGAACACAGCACAAATGCCGTTCGCGTTTTGACGACTCGCTATGGCCACAAGCGTGAGTCACGCTTCTCCTTCACGACGGCCTCTTCTTCAGAGTGGGCAGAATTAATGAGTCTCTGGGAGATGTTTAATACGCACGTGAAGCTTCCGATCGAAGTGACTTTCGGTAGCGACGTAAAAGTTTTTGAAACGTACAAAGAGTTTTACGACGGAATTTTGGAAGTCGGAAAAAAGGGAAATTACATTCAGCGCTATAAAGGGCTGGGCGAGATGAACCCTGAGCAGTTGTGGGAAACAACTTTAAATCCTGAAAACAGAATGCTTTTAAAAGTTGGGGTTTCAGATGCAATCGCGGCAGATGAAACATTTAGCGTCTTGATGGGCGATGAGGTTGAACCTCGTCGTAAGTTCATTCAAGACAACGCCCTTTTAGCTCGCGAATTGGATATCTAAGATATGGAAATTAATGATCCTAACGTAAATGGCACAGGCAACGGTAGCGACGGCAAGCCACTCGGAAAAGGCATAACTGAAGTCGACATCAACAAAGAGATGCAAGAAGCTTACTTGCAGTACTCTATGTCGGTCATTGTTGGCCGTGCACTTCCCGATGTTCGAGACGGACTGAAGCCAGTTCACCGTCGTATTTTGTACGCAATGCATGACTTAAATAACACTCACGATAAGCCATATAAAAAATCGGCTCGGGTTGTGGGTGACGTGATCGGTAAGTATCACCCGCATGGTGACACAGCTGTTTACGACACGATGGTTCGTATGGCGCAGGATTTCTCATTGCGCTATCCGCTCATCGACGGACAAGGAAACTTCGGATCAATCGACGGAGATTCTCCAGCAGCACAACGTTATACCGAAGTTCGAATGACTCAGCTTGCAGAAGCATTGCTTGAAGATATCGACAAAGAGACTGTTCTTTTTGGTCCGAACTACGACGACTCACTTCAAATTCCATTGATCATGCCGGCAAAGTTCCCGAACCTTTTGGTTAACGGAAGCTCGGGTATTGCTGTAGGTATGGCGACAAACGTTCCGCCACACAATCTGGGCGAAGTTATTGATGGCTGCTTAGAAGTAATTAAAAATCCAACGTGCTCAATTGACGACTTGATTCGCCTGATTCCAGGTCCGGATTTCCCTTCTGCTGGCGTCATCGCAGGGCGCGAAGGAATTATCTCGGCTTACAAAAAAGGTGTCGGCGTAATTACTCTCCAAGCGGTCGCAGAAATTGTTACGAAAAAAGACGGACGCGAAGAAATTATCGTGACCGAACTTCCTTACCAGGTGAACAAAGCAAAGCTCATCGAAACGATGGCCGATCTAGTTCGCGACAAAAAAGTTGAAGGCATCTCAGACATTCGTGACGAATCTTCGCGCGAAGGTATGCGAGTTGTGATTCAACTTAAGCGTAACGAGTCGGGCACCGTAATTTTAAATCGTCTATTTAAGTTTACTCAAATGCAGATCAGCTTCGGTATTCGAATGCTTGCACTTGATAATAAAAATCAGCCGCGAACATTTGATTTGAAGTCGATGCTTGAGGCCTTCATTGAGCACAGAAAAGATGTCATCACGAAGCGATGTATCTTTGATTTAAAGAAAGCCGAAGCACGCGCGCATATCTTAGAGGGTCTTGCAAAAGCCCTCGATATGATCGACGAAATTGTTGCGACTATCCGTGCATCAAAAGAAGCGACGCAGGCAAAAGCAGCCTTAATGGATAAATTCCAGTTCAGCGAGAGACAAGCGCAAGCAATTTTAGATATGCGCTTACAGCGTTTAACTGGTTTAGAGCGTCAGAAGATTTTAGACGAATTAGATGAGATTCAAAAATTCGTTACTTGGTTGAAGCTCGTGCTCAGCGACGTAAACGAAGTTTACAAAATTATCGTTGAAGAGCTCACAGAGATTAAAAAGAAGTTCAGCAACCCTCGCCGTTCACAAATTACCGGCGACGCAACTGACCTTGAAGACGAAGACTTGATCACAAGCGAAGACATGGTCGTGACCATGACTGAAACTGGTTACATCAAGCGAATTCCTCTTGATCAGTACCGTCTGCAAAAGCGCGGCGGCAAAGGCTTAAAGGGAAGCGCCCAGCGGGAAGAAGACGAAGTTACAAACATCTTCGTTGCCAACACACTCACGCAACTTCTTGTGTTCACTAGCATCGGTAAAATGTACTGGGTGAAAGTGCACAAGCTGCCAATCGGAAACAGAACTTCGAAAGGCAAAGCGATTGCAAACGTTGTTAGCCTTGGCAACAACGAGAAGGTTCAAGCAATTCTCCCGGTTGATGAGTTCACGGCAGACAAGTTTGTAGTGATGCTTACTGAAAAAGGCGTGATTAAAAAGACGTCTCTTGATGCGTTCTCGAATCCGCGACCATCGGGCTTGATTGCATTAACTACCGACCTTAATGATAACGTGATCGACGCAAAAATCAGTGATGGCAAATGTGACATCTTCATCGCGACCAAAGAAGGCATGTCGATTCGTTTTGACGAGGGCGATGTGCGCGGCATGGGCCGAACGGCTCGCGGCGTACGTGGCGTTACTCTCGGAGAAAACGATCAAGTCATCGGGATGGAAATTTTAGATAAAGCATCTAAAGCGACAATCTTGATGGTGACTGAGAACGGATACGGAAAGCGTACACTGATTGAAGAATACCGCACTCAAAGCCGCGGTGGCGTTGGCATCATTACTCAAAAGACGACAGACAAAGTCGGCAATGTGGTCGGAACAAGATCTGTTATTGATTCTGATGAAGTGATGGTAACGACCGACAAGGGTCAGGTCATTCGCATGAACTGTTCTGATATCTCGATCGTCGGCCGTAACACTCAAGGAGTTCGCTTGATCAACCTCAATGAGGACGAAAAAGTGACTGGCCTTGCGCTGATCACCGACAGTGCCGATGACCAAATCGTCACACCGAACTAAATCAAAAACTAAACAACGGTTGAATTTCGCCAGCATGTTTCTCATGCTGGCTTTCTTTTCGTCGTGTAACTTCTCTTCTGAAAAACTAGAAATCGAACGCGCAGAAAAAGCAGCACACGAGAAGCGATTTGAAGACAGTTACAAACACTATCTCAGAGTTATCGACAAAGACCCCAAAGCACCGGCGGCACTTCAGGCGACAGCAGAGGCGGCCCGACTCGCACATTACGAGCTAAAAGAGTTTAAGCCGGCCATTCAGCTTTATAAAAACTTGGTTTTGTATTCTAAGTCCGAGAAAGAGCGATCGTTTGCGCAAATGAAAATTGCCGAGATTTATTTTCAGAGCCTCAATGACTACGGAAATGCAGTGGTCGAATACAATCGCTTGCTCGACCTCCCGCACTCTCTTCAAGAGGAGTTTACGTTTCGTCTAGCAATCGCAAAGAGCTATTTCTACATGAATAACTCTTTTCAGGCGCAAGCTGAGCTCAATCAGCTCGAGAAAAAATTTACTCATCGTGACCAGGTCTTTGAGATTTTGTTTTTACGAGCGAACATCATGCTCACAAGTAAAGATCTTGATGGCGCAATAAAAGTTTTGAGAGATTTGGAAAAGCGCGACCCCGATCGATTCAAAAAAGAATTAATGGGATTAGTTTTAGCGAAATGCTACGAGGAGCAACGGAATCTTTTGGCGGCAGTAGAAGTTCTTGAATCGATGCGGTCTTACTATCCACGAACTGAGTTTTTGAATCGTCGAATTAAGAGCCTGAAAGAGCGGGCCGCACTACTTCCGGGAGCGAAAGGGTTTAGAAAATGAAAAACTCTTATGTCTACTTTATAGGTTTGACGACGGAGCTTGCCGTTCTGGTTGTGACATTTTTGTACCTTGGCAGGTGGGTTGATGAGTACATGGGTTGGAACGGGTTCGGCGTGGCGGGTGGAGCTTTTATTGGGCTCGGTATCTGGATCACTCACCTTGTTTCGGCCATGAATAAGGCGGCAAAACTCGAGGAAAAACAGGCAAAAGAAGCCGACTCAGGACCAAAAGAGTGAAGGTCTTTTTCCTTAGCTACTTCATTGGGGCTCTGATCGGAGCAATAGTTTTACTAGTCTGGCACTCCCAGCTCGCAGCAGTTTCTTTCTTGGTCGGATCGGCTCTCATGATGCTTAATGTTGCGACTTTGAACGTTGCATGGGGGCGCATTCTAGCCAAAAAACAAGTTGCCCTACCGGTTGGCGTCATTGTAATTAAGTATGCGATTCTAGGCTTCATTATTTATTACATCGCCACCGAGAGCTCTCTGCTTGTTCCATGGTTCGCAGCAGGATTTTCGTTGGTGCTCGTTAGCTCAGTAGCATCTACGTTTAAGAGGTAGGATTTGGGACACTTTACTTGGTTAGATCTTCTTCACATCGATCATCATTACTCACATGTTTATCTTGGTTTGATTGCGACAGGACTGATCGTTCTTCTTAGCGTGACTGCGCGAGTTGCTTTAGGAAATGCAGAAGCAGCCGTAATTCCGGCGAGCCGATTTTCTGTAAAGGGTGTTTTCGAACTGATCGTTGAATTCATCAACTCACTGGTTGGGTCGGTGATGGGTGATAACGGACAGAAGTTTGTTCCGCTGTTTGCTTCAGTTTTCTTTTACATATTTTTAAATAACATTATCGGTTTGTTCCCTGGCTGGTCAGCAGCAACAGCGAACATGAACACCGCATTTGCGATCGGCATCTTCATTTTCTTTACCTATAATTTCTTAGGCATAAAAGAAAATGGCCTCGCTTACTTGAAGCATTTCCTTGGGCCAATGTTACTTCTTGCGCCGCTCATGCTACCACTCGAAATTATCTCTCACGTTGTGCGACCAATGAGCTTGGGACTTCGTCTCAGCGGTAACATGACTGGCGATCACACCGTACTGGGAATCTTTTTAGATCTCGTCCCTTACGTTGTTCCTGTTATTTTCTATGGCCTTGGCACATTTGTTAGTTTTGTGCAGGCTTTTGTATTCACATTACTTTCAATGATCTATATCGCGATGGCGACAGCACACGATCATTGAGAAAAGGGGACCTCGTATGAAGAAGTTTTTATTCACTCTTGCAACTGCACTATTCGCAGTTCCAGCTTTCGCACAAGACGCAGTTACTGCAACTAGCACTAGCGCTGGTGGCTTAGTAGCTCTTGGCGCAGGTGTTTGTCTTGCAGTTGCAGCTCTTGGCGGCGCGCTCGGACAAGGTAAAGCAGCAGCAGCAGCACTTGACGGTATTGCTCGTAACCCAGCAGCAGCTGGCAAGATTCAAACGCCGCTCATCTTGAGCTTAGCGTTCATCGAATCACTAGTAATTTACGCGCTCATCATCGCGTTCCAACTTGTTGGAAAGATCTAGTCCGTAGTTTGTAATCAGTTTTACCTATGAATAACCCAGCCGAAGCTTGTCTTTGGGCTGGGTTTTTTATTTCTTAATTTAACCCAAATAAATTGGTCAAATTGCAGTAGGCATTTGCCGACAAGACTTCATGTCCAAATTCGCGCCGATGGCTAATCACAAACCAAAGCTTTTGATTCTTGCTAGCCGTCCGGCAGACTTCAAATCGGCGATTGGATACCTTCGTCGTCGCGACTACGAAGTCGATATTTCAGAATCACTTAGCCAAGCAATCGAGTCGGTAGCGGCAGGCACATGCGACTACTTACTTCTTAGTATCGACTTCCCAAATTCCCGTGCCGAAATTCTTCCGCAAGTTCTTGAGCAAACATTCAACGTGGCCGTCATAGTGTTCGCAGAAAAACAAGATCGAAGGACAACTCAGCGTTTAGGAAGTTTAAAGGCCCGAAATATTTTATTTTCTCAGCCGAGCGGGCCAAGCATTCATGCGCGCATCAAGCAGGTTTGGGTGGCGACTCCGACAGAGCGCGAGGCAAAACGAAAACAGGCGATTGAAGCGAAGGCCGCAAAGAATGACGAAAAATTTCTTACACCTCAAGAGGTCGCAAACCAACTTCTCGAACTTCTAAACAGAACACTAGTTCAACAGCCATCAACGCCAGATTTCGTAACGATTGAAGGCACGCCGAAATCAAACGAGTTTTCAACGACTGCGCCGGCAGTTATTTCTCGATTCAGAAAGAAAAGACCGAACAAAGGGATCTCGCTTGATGACTACGGAAATCCGATCTCGCGCCCAGTAGTCTTTGAAACAAAAGTTCATGAAGCCGTCTGGGACACAGTCGATAAATCTCTAAAAGATGTTTGTCCGTCTGACTCTAAGTTAGGTCATATGATGGGACCGGTGACCGAAGCTGAGCTGATGTGTATCGACTCGATGAATTTTAAAGGAACCTTTGTGATTGCTTATTCGGGCGATGAGGGTTCGGCAGATGCATCACCATTAGTCGCAGCGGAATCGAAGCTAATCGAAGACTTAAAAGAGCGTGGCTATCATATTCGCGATGAAGACGTGAAAGTGCTACCGATGTTCGACTTTGATATTCCGACAAAGCTTTTGAATTCAGCCGAAATCGTGGTCACTCATACTTGCAGGCAGTTTGATGTGTCGTTTGCTTACTATTCTTCGACACGCTTGATCCCAATCTTTGAAACAGCAACAGAAGATCCAATGTTGACGGTTGATATTGGACAATTTGTTCCAGGATCAGTTGTGAACGTTGATATCTTCTTGCCGATGCCACTCAATAAGAAGTTCGTTCGCTACTGGAGACGAGGCTCAGAAGCTACCGAGGAGCAGTTAACTAAAGTGGCAAGTCACGGCGCTGTTCAATTGAGCGTGAGAAAAGACCAGGCTGATTTATTTAGTCAGTACTGCGCTTATCAGGCGATTAAAGCCGAAGTCGCACGTATTGAGTCGATTCGTGCGCTAAAGAAGAGAGCCTCTTAATTACTTTTTACTTTTCTGGGGCGGAGATAAAACGGCTTTCAAATATTTAGCCGTTTCGCTCGACTTACTTTTTAAAATTTGCTCAGGCGTACCGACAGCAACAAGCTGACCACCTTTGCTGCCGCCGTCAGGGCCGAGATCAATCACGTAATCCACAGACTTAACAACATCAAGATTATGTTCGATCACTAAGACAGTGTTGCCTTGATTAACAAGTTCCTGCAAAAGCTCGATTAGTTTTGCGATGTCCGCAAAGTGAAGGCCTGTGGTTGGCTCGTCGAGAATATATAAGGTTTTTCCGGTGCCGCGCTTACTAAGTTCTTTGCTTAGTTTAACTCTCTGAGCTTCTCCGCCCGACAGAGTTGTCGAGCTTTGACCGAGAGTCATATAATCAAGCCCAACTTGGTTAAGTGTTTCAAGTTTTCGGCGAATGTTCGGGTGGTTCTGGAAAAACCCAAGCGCTTCTGCAACACTCATTTCAAGAACATCAGCAATGCTCTTTTCTTTGTATTTAATGGCGAGTGTTTCTCGATTGTACCTTCGTCCGTTGCAAGTATCGCAGTGAACATACACGTCCGACATGAAGTGCATTTCTACTTTGACCATGCCTCCGCCCTGACATGCTTCGCAGCGACCGCCCTTTACGTTAAAACTAAATCTGCCCGGAGCGTAACCTCGAACCTGTGAGTCGGGAAGCGAGGCAAATAAATCGCGGATTAAAGGGAAAAGTCCCACATATGTTGCTGGAGTTGAGCGCGGAGTTCTGCCGATCGGGTTCTGGTTGATATCGATGACCTTATCGATGTTGTCTAATCCAGAAACCGACTTATGCGGAGAAACTTCCCAGCGAAGCTTAAAGAAGTGATTCGCAAGCACTCGGTAAAGCGTATCCATGATTAAAGTCGACTTGCCCGAACCCGAAACGCCAGTCACGGCGGTGAAAGTTCCAAGTGGAATCTCGATGCTAACATCTTTAAGATTGTTGCCGGTGGCACCACTTACTTTAAGAGCCTTGCCGTTACCGGGCCTGCGAACTTTCGGAATTGGTATCTGCATTCTTCCAGACAGATATTGACCCGTTACGCTTTCGAGATCTTTTGCGATGTGATCGGGAGTTCCTGCCGAAATAACTGCACCGCCGAGTACGCCTGCACGAGGACCTAGATCGATGACATGATCTGCCGATCGAATCGTGTCTTCATCATGTTCGACCATCAAAATAGTATTTCCGAGATCGCGAAGGTCGCGAAGTATGTCGAGCAGACGATGATGGTCTCTTGGATGAAGACCAATGCTAGGTTCATCGAGAACGTACAAAACACCAATCAGTGAAGAGCCCACTTGTGTCGCAAGACGAATTCGCTGCGCTTCTCCGCCTGAAAGAGTTCGTGTCGGTCGATCAAGGCTCAAATAGCCTGTTCCAACACGAATCATGTAGTTCAAACGACCATCAATTTGCGTAAGAATTTTGTCGCCGATTAAGTTCTGTTTTTCGTTCCAAGAAACTGATTTAAGAGAGTCTTTCAAATCAACAGCCGAAAGCGCTGCAAGTTGAGTGATGTTCTTGCCGGCAATAAAAACGTTTCGAGGTTCTTCGCGAAGGCGCGAGCCTTTGCAATCAGGACAAACTCGTAATGCGAGCTCATCAACTTCTCCGTCATCTCCCTCTTCAGAATCAGACTTAATTGTTTTTACGACGCGATATTTTGTTTCAGTAACCGTGCGAGGCTCGTCACCGCTTTGGTAGCTTTGGCTTTCTATCTCTTCGATGTCGATTGTGCCCAGGCCATTACAGGTTTGACACGCGCCCCGAGGATTGTTGAAAGAAAAAAGACGAGGCTCAATATCAGGGAAGCTATAGTCACATTTTGGACAAGCAGAATAGATGCTGTAGCTCTTGCGATCGCCCGACGCATTTTCGACAACGACTCGTCCGTTTCCGTACTGAAGTGCCGAATGTACACTCTCAGCAACTCGTCCGCGAATTCCGTCTTTCAAAATGACTTTATCAATCACGATGTCGATATCATGCGATTTAGTTTTCGTGAGCTTCTTTGCTTTTTCGAGCTCAGTGTAGACGCCGTCGATCTTTGCGGTCACGAAACCACGCTTGAGCCACTTTTGGAACTCAGCTAAGAACTCGCCTTTTTTACCCTGCGCAAATGGCGAAAGAATAAATAAGCGCGTGCCACTTGGGCCCCTCATGATTTCATTAATAATCTGATCGGGTGTTTGGCCCTGAACAGGAACTTTGTGAATCGGGCAGTGGGCAACGCCAACTTTTGCATAGAGCAGTCGAAGATAATCGTAAACTTCAGTCACTGTTCCTACGGTTGAGCGCGGGTTCAGTCCAACTGACTTTTGATCGATCGCGATTGCTGGCGACAATCCTGTGATCGAATCGACATCAGGCTTTTTTAATTTGTCTAAAAAATTTCGAGCGTAAGTCGAGAGCGAGTCAACGTAACGACGCTGTCCTTCGGCGTAGATTGTGTCGAAGGCAATACTCGACTTACCGCTACCACTAAGTCCAGTGATGACAGTGATTTGGTTGCGAGGAACTTGAACGGTAATGTTCTTTAAGTTGTGCTCGCGCGCGCCTTTAACTGTAATGCCTTCGAAAGACAATTCTACTCCTCGCCTGCAGAGCTGGCGATTAACGTTGCTAGCAGAGCTGGCAATTAACGTAACAGCGGATTTACGACTGCTTCAATCCGCTCTTGAATCTGATTTAGACCTTCTTGAGTGTCGGCTTCAAATCGCAAGACCAATACGGGCTGAGTATTTGACGCTCTCGCCAGTGCCCAGCCATTTTTAAAACTAATTCGCACACCATCGATCATGTTCACTTTGTATTCGGCCGTGTCTTCTTTATAAATTTCTTTAAGTCGACTGACGATCGCCCACTTCTTTGCTTCGGTAGTATCAATGCGAATCTCGGGGGTATTGTATGCTGTTGGCAGCCCTTCTAAAAGCTCTGGGATTGTTTTTCCTGACCGAGCAAGGATTTCTACTAATCGTAAACCCGCATAAAGAGCGTCATCATAACCATAATTGCGATCAGCAAAGAAAATGTGGCCAGAAAGCTCTCCGCCAAACGGACAACTTTCTTCTTTGATTTTAGTTTTGATTAAACTGTGCCCAGTTTTCCACATGATCGGCTGCCCGCCGTGATTCCGAATGTCATCGTAAAGACGATCAGAACACTTCACATCTCCAACGATCTTCGCACCTTTGTGCTCTTTGAGGATAGCTCGGCTGACGAGCACCATAAGCTCGTCACCTAAGATAAAGCGACCGTTATGATCGACGATTCCGACGCGATCGGCGTCGCCATCAAAACCAATCCCAATCAAAGAACCTGTTTCTTTAACAGCCTTTTTTAAAGCGACTAAGTTTTTTTCGACAGTTGGATCAGGGTGGTGATTAGGGAATCTTCCATCTGGTTCTTCGAATAAAATTGTTGGCTTAAGACCAACGCCCTCGAAAAGCGCCCGTGCGATGCAACCAGCAGCGCCATTTCCGCAATCGAGAACAAAAGGAATCTGCGGAAGATTTACGAATTCTTTTTTATAGCGAGCTAGATATGACGGGAAAATGTCGTAAGTTTTTTGTGAACCCTTGCCGACCGCAAACTTTTTGGCCTGCATAATCTTAAGCAGCTCCTGAATCTGTTCTCCGTAAAGAGAGGTCTTCGCAAACGAGAGCTTGAAGCCGTTGTACTCAGGTGGGTTGTGACTGCCTGTGACCATGATGCCACCGTCGGTGCCCGGCAGTTCGAACATTGAGAAGTAAGAAATCGGAGTCGTAACAAGCCCGAGCATAACAACATTTGCGCCACAGCTCATCATGCCTTCGCAAAGTGATTTAGCGATTGGAGGGCTGTGTAGTCGAGCATCGTAGCCGATTGTGAGCTGCGGATTCGGCTTACCAAGTCGCTCAATGACAAACGATGCAAAAGTTTGTCCGAGAGCAAAAGCAAACGCTATGTCGAAGTCACTGTCGACCACACCACGAATGTCGTATTCACGAAAAATTTCTGGATTCATTTTCATTTTCTGCTCCCGCCATCTTTTTTCTTAGCAAGCTTTATTGCCCACTCAATCGCAAGACGCATCGATGAGGGGTCGGCTTTATCTTTTCCAAAAATATTCTTTGCTGTTCCGTGATCAACACTGGTTCGGATAAAGGGTAGGCCCATCGAAACATGGACTCCAGTTTCTTGACCGTGGATCATCTTAAATGGAATTAGCCCCTGGTCATGGTAATTCGCGACAAAAACGGAGTATTTAGACCAGTTATCTTGAAGAAACGCAGAGTCTGGGACAAGTGGCCCTTCAACATCGATTTTCTGCTCTCGAAGTTTCTTGATTAGAGGAAAGTGAATCTTTGTCTCTTGATTTCCAATTAGGCCATCTTCTCCGGCGTGAGGATTAAAACCAAGAAGAGCGACAGGCTTCGATGCAAACTTTTTCGGAAGCAAATCGCGAAGCTCTAAAGCTGCGTTGATAGCATTCTCAAGTACACGCGCATTCAGCACGTCCGGAGTCTTCTCTATCCCAATGTGTCCTGTAGCCAAGACAACATTAAACTTCTCACCAATAAAACCCATGAAAACAGGATCAGTTTTAGAAACACGCTTTAAAATATCGGTGTGCCCGATGTCTTTGAAGCCAGCGGCTTGAATCGAAGTTTTTGAAATTGGAGCGGTTGCCATTCCATCTAAATGACCAAAGAAACTCGCTTGTGCGGCCGATTCAACCCACATTGCCGGTGCAAGATTTGAGTTGATGTCGACGAGTTGATTCTTTGAGTCGGGCTGAAGCTTGTGAGCTTCGGGCCAAGAACTAACGGTGATGCGCTTAAACGCCCGATCAATTCGACGAAGATGTGAAGCCGGGCATCGCGGAGATCGCCATAAATAAAAATTGACCCCTGATTGTGGCCCCAATTTAGCTAACGCTTTGGCAGCGATTTCTGTTCCGATGCCATCAGCGTCGCCAGTGGTAATGACGATGCGGAGAGGACGACTCACTTTTTATTAATCCGAATGAATGCTTCTGAGCGTAGCTGCTCTAGCCAAGAGACGAATTGTTTCTTGTAAGCTTTTTCGTAAAGCTGGTTTCTAATTTTATCTTTTGCACCCTCAAGGCGCGGATCTGGAATAAGTTTTTTACGAAGAACTTTAATGATGTGAAACCCAGTTTTTGTTTCGATAATTCCCGAAGTTTCATTTGGCTGAAGTCGTTGCGCCGCTCGCTCAAACTCTTTTAAAATTTCACCAGTCTTGAACGTGCCGAGAACCCCGCCCGCCGAGAAATTCGGATCTTCGCTGTACTCGCCAGCCAAAGTCTCGAACGACGAACCTTCTTTTAGTTTACTTAAAACAAACTGTGCGCGCTCGCGTGCTTTGGCTGATCCGCCTTTTTGTGGAGTGAAAAAGATTTGCGCAAGAGTGTACTCAAACGCATCTTCGCCCCGATGTCCTGACTGAGAAAGATAAGTTGTCTGAACATCATCTTCAGAAATCTTAATTTTTGAAACGATCGCTTTTTCAATTAGAGATTGGCGCTCGAGACCTCGCTTGATGAAGTCTTGATAGTCAGAAAACTTTACACCGCGCTCTTGAATTGCAGCCTTGAGGGAATCTCGCGTGAGATTGTTTCTCTTGGCGACTGACCGAATCTCTTGCTCAACACGTTCAATCGAAACAGACATATCTTGTCTACGAACTTCTGAGTCGATCACCTTTTCGTCGATCATCACGTTCAGAAGCTTCGTTCGATCAGAAAGAATTCCTTTTTTGGTTTCTTCATCAGGAATGAGTAAGTCATCAGTGAGCCCGCCGCTTTTGAGCTGCTCAGAAAACTTATCCATATCAGTTTGTGTGATGATGCTATCGTTGACCGTCGCAATAATTCTTTCGATGACGTCGGCAGATGCGGAGACAGAGAACAAAAGAACTAATAAAATACGAAGCACGTTAACTCCCTCGGGTCGTCACTTGGATCGCTTCAATAAGCTGATCATCGCGCATGACTTTCGAGGCCTTTAGCTCCTTCTCGAGCCACTTCATGAAAGCCTCTTGATCTTTGCGCTCTTTTAAAAGCGTTCTGATCTTAGCTTTCGCATCGGTGAAACTCAAATGGGCTTCTGGTTCTTTCTTTAAAACTTCGAAGATATGAAACCCGTAAGGGCTCTTTAGAACTTTGCTCTTTGCGCCAACATTCATTTTGAAGGCCGTATCGAAGACTTCGAGTGTGCCTTTTTCGATCCAGCCCGTTTTTCCGCCATTTGATGCCTCAGGAGCGAGCGAGAACTCTTGGGCAAGCTTTCCGAGATCTTTTCCTGCTCGAATTTCCTCGAGCATGCGCCTTGCGTTATCTTCCTTGTCAGTCAAGATTTGGCGAATTTGAACCCGAGCGGGACGAGAGAAAAGCGCTTTTTGCTTCTCAAAATAGCTCTTCATCTCAGCCTCTGTGGGCTCGGCACTGTTCGAAGCGGCGTGCGTTCTGATTTTCTGCTGCAAGAGAGATTTTGTTAAGTCTGCCTTCCATTTTTCAAAGGGCATATTTTGCTGGGCCAGAACTCTTCTAAATGCAAGATCATCAGGATACCGGGCGCGCACTTTATTGATTGCCTCATCGAGCTCTTGTTGTGTGACCTCGATGTTGTTTTTTTCTGCGTAACTTGAAACGAGAGTTTCGATAATGAACTGATCGGCAACCGCTTGTTTTGCTCGAGCTAAAGTGACTTCGTCTTTTGCCTGAAGTGCATCGTAGTCTTTGAGTTGAAGTGCCAGTCGATCAGCAAACTCTTGAGTCGACACCTCACGATCGTTAATCGTGAGGACTGATTTTCGCGCAAGTCGTCCGCCCTCGGTGCAGCCGCAGCCGACGACGAGCGAACACGAGAGAAGTCCGCAGAATAAAAAAACGAGGGTCTTAATGCCCTCGCTTTTAAACTTTTGAAGCGTGATCAAAAGGACCTCGCTCAGTTCGGAACTTTAAAAATTTGAGTTGGATATTTTTTCTTAAGCTGAACGAAGTAACCATCAAAGAGTGTTTTTCGTTTTGCATCGAAAACAGCCGCGCGGATCTGGCGCTTGTTTGCATCTTGGTAAGAGCGGCGACCTGTTAGCTTAATGATGTGAAATCCGTACTGAGTCTCGATAAGGCCAGTGACTTCATTCACTTTCAATTTCAATGCAGCCTGGTAATAGTTTGGTACGAGAGTAACGCTGCTCTGCCAGCCAACATCTCCGCCGCTTCGCTTAGAAAGAACGTCATCTGTGTAAAGCCCAACGAGCTCTTCAAATGGACGCTTCGACTTTCGAACTTCGTTATAGATTTCGTTTGCGCGATCTTTTGCTGCCTTCTTCTGAGCATCAGTCGCATCAGGCTTAAACTCGATTAAGATGTGGCTTGTTTTAATTTCGGGATTTTTTCCGTAATAAGCTTTCATCTCAGCTTCATTTACTTTAATCGCTTTGATTTTTTCGCCGAGTTCTTTTTCGACTAAGCCCTTATACATTTCTTGGCGAATGCGTTCTTTGACGCCCGCATCGTTTTGCAAATTTCGCTTCTCGGCTTCTTGAACGCCAATTTCGTATCGGATGAGGTCTTCAAGGAAGACTTCTTTTGAAGGCGGATTGATTGCTTGTTTCAAAACGTCTTCGTAGCGCGAGTTGAATTCGCTAGTGGTAATATTTTTGTTACCAACTTTTGCGACAACATCATCGGCAGCGTTTGCGCTGAGAACAAAAAGTAGTGTCGCGAGAAGGGAGCTTAAGGCGTTGCGCATCATATGTGTTAACCCCTGATAATTGCTGGAACTTTTTCTGATACTTTAATGGCTATGCTTATGAGGCTAACAGCTTCAGTTTTTCGCCGCAATAGCATCAAGGGCCAGCCGCCCCGCATTAGCTAAAGCCTCTTCAAGACGTTCGGCGAGTGAAGTTGCGTGTGCATCTTCTTGTCGGCCGACGACGGGCACGAGATCGCCCATGACCACTGAAATTTTCGCAAACGGGAGAGGAAGATACGCTTTATTCCACGACCTTTTAAAGACGAAAGCATTGTTGCAATAAGCACCCAACGGGCAAATTTTCGATCCGGTTAGTTTAGAGATCTCGAGAACGCCAGGCTTCACTTTATGATACGGACCTTTTGGGCCATCAACGGCTACGCAAGGATTGAATCCAGATTTTGTTAGACGAAGCAAACCTTTGAGCGCCGAAACTCCGCCGCGAGTCGAAGAGCCTCTTGAAGTTTTGACTCCCATAATTCGAAGAAACCCGTTGATCAGCTCGCCATCTTTGCTCGTTGAGGTCATTACGCAGCAGTTGTAACGCTTGAGGAGATACAAAATTCCCAGTTCATCGCCGTGCCAGTGAGCGAAGGTAACAACCTCTCGATTTTGAAGCGCAAGTTTGAGCGACGGAGATTCGATGAGTTCAAACCGCCACGACCAACGAAGCGGTTGATAGATGATCCAAATAATAAACGGAAGAATATAGCTTCGAAACACGATTAGTGTTGGAGGAGCTTTCTAAACTCTTGTGTCAGTTGCGGAACAATTTCAAGCGCGTCGCCAACAATTCCGTAAGTCGCCTTCTGGAAAATTGGAGCGTTAGCGTCTTTGTTGATTGCAACGATCACTTTTGCGCCACTCATTCCAGCCAAATGTTGGATGGCCCCAGAGATACCCGCAGCAATATAAAGTGTCGGAGCTACAGTCTTTCCGGTCTGGCCAACTTGCATGTTGTGCGGAACCCAACCAGCATCGACGACAGCGCGCGATGCGCCGACCGTAGCACCAAGGACTTCAGCAAGCTCCTCGAGAACTTTAAAGTTTGCAGCCTCCTTCATTCCACGACCGCCAGAGACAATAATATTTGCCTCTGTTAGATCGAGTTTTTCTGAAGTGCCTTTAACGATATCTTTGATCAAAGTTTTGAAATTAGATTGTGGAGCAGCGACTGCGTGAACTTGTGGACTTTTGCCTGCATTCGCAGGAGCGACCGGAAGTTGATTGGCTCTCATCAACACAATCTTCGTTGGAGCGTTGAGCTCGACCGCCGCCGAACATTTTCCTGAATACATTGGGCGTCGTACTTTTACGTTGCCGCCAGACAAATCTAAATCTGTGCAGTCGCTAATCGTTGCTGCGCCAAGCTTTGCGGCAACTCGTGGAAACAAGTCGCGACCAAGTGAAGTCGAAGACGCAAGAACTACGCCCGCATTATTTTTTTGAAAAATTTCTGAAACAACTTGAGTGAAAAGCTCTGGGTTGTACTTATCGAAAGCCGCGTTGTCGCCAATGAAAGCTTCGTCCGCACCATTGGCTCCAAGTTGTGCCACTAAGCCTTGAGCGCCGCTGCCAAGTGCGACAGCACGAACTTTTCCACCAGCTTTTTGGGCAGCAGTTAAAAGTTCGAGCGAGCCTTTTTTAAGTTGGCCATTTGCAAATTCACAAAAAACAAAAATGTCTGACATAACTAAGTTGTCCTTACTTTGAATTAAATTACTTTTGCTTCTTCGCGAAGAAGACGAGCGAGCTCTACTGCTTGAGCAGACGGGTCGCCAGCCAGCATTTTTACAGCAGGTTTCTCTGCAGGCATTTGGAACTGATTAAACTTGATTTTATTGTCGCCGGCCGAAACTTGAAGCGAATCAAGAGCAACCTCTTTGATCGTTTTCTTTTTTGCCTTCATAATTCCAGGCAAACTTGCGTACCGAGGAAGATTGAGTCCCTTGTTTGCTGCAATTAGAGCCGGCATCTGAAGCTGAATGACTTCGCGAGTTCCGCCCTCAACTTCACGCTCAGCAATAAGATTCTCAGCATCGACAGTGAGTTTTGAAACAACAGTGGCGTGCGGAGCCCCGAGCATTTCGGCAAGCATTTGGCTCACGGCCGACGCATTGTCATCGATGGCGAGTTTGCCGGTTAAGATAATTTTAAATTCGCCTTCGGCTTTAATTGCTGCCGCAAGTGCTTTTGCCGTAGCAAATTGATCGAGCTCTCCGGCTGTTTCTGCGCCCGTATCAATCACGATTGCGTCGTCCGCGCCCATTGCAAGTGCAGTTCTTAGGGCCTCACTAACGCGAGCCTTTGGTCCAACGCTCAAAACGGTGACATTCGTAGCTTTGCCAGCCTCTCTGATTTTCAGAGCTTCTTCGACAGCATACTCGTCGTAGGGATTCATCACCCATTTGATTCCGGCTGTTTCAATGCCAGCGCCGTCGGGCTTGATCTTGATCTTAGTCTCAGTATCCGGAACTTGTTTGATGCATACAAAAATTCGCATTCAGTGTCCTCATTCGCTAGAAGACTTTTATCCCAAAGATCGGGCCGACAAGCAAAGTTTAACCTTCGGCAAAATGCGCCGCAAAAGGATTGTCGGTGTCGTCTGAAAGGAGTACGGTGAAATACTGAAAAATACTTAGGAGTGAGACGTGATTGGCTACCTTGGTTCTGCAATCGGACGCAAGCAACTCATGGCCCTAACGGGATTAATTTGGAGCGGCTTTGTTTTCACCCACATGCTGGCAAACCTGCTCATTCTCGTCAGCGCAGACGCTTACAATAAATACTCTCATGCGCTGATTTCAAATCCTCTGATTTACATCGCAGAAGCGTTTTTAGTTGGAACACTTCTTTTGCATATCGTTTACGGAGTGAAGCTCACAATTGAAAACCGCAGATCAAAGGCTCAAAAGTCTGCGAAGCCCACCAACGGCCCAAAGGCCCCTCGCTTTCAGTCAAAGTTTATGATTTATCACGGCACTTTAATCCTCGCGTTTGTGATTCTTCATTTGATTACCTTCAAATTCGGCACGCACTACACAACAACTGTTGATGGCGTCGAGATGCGCGACCTTCACCGTCTTGTTATCGAAGTGTTTCAAAGCCCGATCTATGTTGCCTGGTATCTCGTAGCGCTTGTCTTTGTTGGCTTGCACTTAAGTCACGGGCTGTGGTCGTCACTTTCGACCCTGGGCTTCTATCATCCAGAACGATCGAAAACGTTAAACTGTATTGGTTACATATATGCTGCGGTTGTTGCTTTGGGATTTATGTCTCAACCGATCTACGTCATGTTTTTCGCTGGCAACGGAGGGCAATAGAATATGAATAAACTTGATCCAAAGATTCCATCAGGCCCACTCGAAGAAAAATGGCAGAGTCACAAGTTTAACGTCAAGCTCGTGAACCCTGCGAACAAACGAAAACACACAGTTATTGTTGTAGGAACTGGTTTGGCTGGAGCGTCAGCTGCGGCAACTCTTGGTGAGCTCGGTTACAAAGTGAAAGCGCTTTGCATTCATGAATCACCTCGCCGCGCGCACTCGATTGCGGCACAAGGCGGAATTAACGCCGCGAAAAACTATCAAAACGATGGCGACTCAATTTACAGACTTTTCTATGACACGCTTAAGGGCGGAGATTTCCGCGCCCGCGAAGCGAACGTTTACCGCCTGGCTCAAATTTCTCCTTCAATTATCGATCAGTGCGTAGCTCAAGGTGTTCCATTTGCTCGTGAGTACGGCGGAACACTTGCGAACCGATCTTTTGGTGGCGCACAAGTTTCTCGAACGTTCTATGCCCGCGGCCAAACAGGTCAGCAACTTTTGGTTGGCGCCTATCAAGCCATGATGAGACAAGTTGATAGCAAGCAAGTTGAACTATTAAGTCGGCGCGAGATGCTTGATGTCGTCTTAGTAGATGGACAAGCGCGCGGAGTGATCGCGCGAAATTTAAAAACAGGCGTAATTGAAACTCACGTTGCTGATGCAGTTATTCTTGCGACCGGTGGTTACGGAAACGTCTTCTATCTTTCGACGAACGCAAAAAATTCAAATGTGACTGCTTCTTGGCGTGCTTACAAAAAGGGTGCGATGTTCGCTAACCCTTGCTACACGCAAATTCACCCGACATGTATTCCTGTTTCGGGCGATTATCAGTCGAAGCTAACACTTATGTCTGAGTCGCTACGAAATGACGGACGAGTTTGGGTTCCGAAAAAAATCGGTGAGACTCGACCGCCAGAACAAATTCCTGAAGAAGATCGCGATTATTATCTCGAGCGAGTTTACCCAAGTTTCGGAAACCTTGCTCCTCGCGATATCGCTTCTCGACAAGCGAAGTATCGAGTTGATGAGGGCCGTGGTGTTGGTCCAACGAAAATGGCGGTCTATCTTGATTTCGCTGATGCGATTAAACGCTTGGGCGCAGACAAGATTGCCGAGCGATACGGAAACTTGTTCCAAATGTACGAGCGAATCACTGGCGACAATCCTTACAAGGTTCCGATGCGAATCTTCCCGGCTGTTCACTATACGATGGGCGGACTGTGGGTTGACTACAATTTGATGAGCACAATTCCGGGCCTTCATGTTTTGGGCGAAGCCAACTTCTCTGATCACGGAGCAAATCGCCTCGGAGCATCGGCACTAATGCAGGGCCTTGCTGATGGTTACTTCGTTGCACCTTACTCCATCGGAAATTATTTAGCTGGAGCGACGCTACCAAAAGTTGATGAGAGTCATGCTGCGTTTAAAGAAGCGGCCGCAAACGTAAGCGCACGAATTGATAAAATGCTTTCGATCAAAGGCACCAAGACAGTCGACGAATTCCACCGAGAACTTGGCCACATCATGTGGGACAACGTTGGAATGGCTCGCAATGAAGCGGGACTTAAAAAAGCTCTCGAGCAAATTCCAAAACTTCGCGAAGAGTTTTGGTCAAACTTAGCTTTGCCAGGCGAACGCAATTACTTAAACGAAGAACTTGAGAAGGCCGGCCGAGTGGCTGACTTCCTTGAGCTAGGTGAATTAATGGCGCGAGATGCACTTGAAAGACAAGAGTCTTGCGGCGGACACTTCCGCGAAGAATATCAAACTCCAGATGGTGAAGCTCAGCGTGACGACGAGAAATTCGCGCACGTCTCTGCGTGGGAGTTCGCGGGCGAAGGCAAGCCAGCTATTTTAAATAAAGAACCACTTACATTCGAGCGAGTTAAGCCAAGCACTCGCAGCTATAAGTAGAGGTCGCTCATGGGCGGAAGTTCAGGTCAGAAAATAAATTTGAAGTTGAAAATCTGGCGACAGAAAAACACTGCGACCGAAGGTTTTTTTGAAAACCACGATGCGACAGGAATTTCGGTCGACATGTCGTTTTTAGAAATGCTCGATGTAATCAATCAGCAGCTCATTAAAACTGGAAAAGATCCGGTCGCATTTGATCACGATTGCCGAGAGGGAATTTGTGGTTCGTGTGCGATCACGATTAACGGAAATCCGCACGGTCCAGATCTTGGCACAGCAACCTGTCAGCTTCACATGCGCAGGTTTAAAGACGGCGAAGAAATTATTATTGAACCATTCCGTGCCCGATCGTTTCCGGTCGTAAAAGATCTGAGCGTTGATCGCTCTGCTCTCGACAAAATTGTTTCGGCAGGTGGCTTCGTATCTGTGAACACGGGCAACGCTATCGATGGGAATGCGTTGTTGGTTCCAAAAACTGCGGCGGACATGGCTTTCAACGCGGCAGAG
The DNA here is from genome assembly GCA_964543475.1 of uncultured Bdellovibrionales bacterium. Lineage (GTDB taxonomy): Bacteria > Bdellovibrionota > Bdellovibrionia > Bdellovibrionales > JAMPXM01 > JAYSYM01. The sequence continues at coordinate 220,744 of CAZIYJ010000001.1, forward strand.
TGCATTCAGTGTGGCGCTTGTGTTGCTGCCTGTGCAAATTCATCGGCGATGCTCTTCACTTCTGCAAAAATTCAGCATTTAGCTTTGTTGCCACAGGGTCAGCCAGAACGCGATCAGCGAGTCTTGCGCATGATGGATACAATGCAAGAAGCTGGCTTTGGAAACTGCAGCAACACCGGCGCGTGTTCGCTCTCATGTCCAAAGATGATCAGCTTTGAATATATCGTTCGTACTTACCGCGACTACGCAAAAGCTAAAGTGAAACATCGCGAGCCAGTTGCTGGCGGCGACGGCGCAGGCTAATCGGGCTGTTCTTTAGCGTCTTACTAATTTACATGTGCTCGCGTACTCAATATACCCGTGTGATCTATAGAGATTCAGCGAGCCATCCGCATTTGCCGAAATTATCGTGTGTGATATTACCTTTGGATTAGAGCAGCGGCTGTCTTCTGCACAATCGAAGACAGATCTCTCAGCGTTACCGTTCTTCGTTACGCTCTGTTCAAGTGTGTAATTGGTTTTCTTCCCTGTTGGGATAGGATAACCCGAGACGACCTTTTTCTTCGTTAGTTTACCGCCTGAATTAAAGTCTTTTAGGATCAAACCGTCACGATCGTCATCGATCTCGCTCTGAATTTTGATAGCCTTTAAATTTGCCAAGTCACCTTTTGCCCGAATTACTAATGGCACTGGCGCTTGGTGAATTGAAATTTCGTGAGGCAGTCTGCCGACTCTTCCGTTTGGCTCCCGACAGTCAACGGCGACCCAATTACCTGACAGTCCGTCCGACGCTAAACTAACGGCGCTCGATATCAAACTCATGAGAACTATTATAAATTTCATCTAGAACCTCCGAGCCGATAGAATCCTTCGTCGCCCGGTGTTCCGCCACTTCCGCGGGTGACACTCAAGCCAGATAACTGTCACTTTGGCGGCTGTTTGGATTTAAAGGGGCCACCCGTGAACAATGTTCTCGCCATTTTTACAATCCACACGTGACGAATCACTTCAGCTGAATCCAAACTCCCGCTAATAGTTAAAGTGAGGTGCGCCTTGCGCAAAACAAGCCCGCGGCCTCTAACACCCTAAGTCACTAATAATTCTCACGATTATTTTAACCGAAGACGCGAATTCTATGTCTAAACTATAGAAGTGGAGTTTCCGTTTTGAGGGGCTCTGAGCGAGAAACTCCACTGTTTCTCTAATCATGATTTCATCACCGATTTGCATCTAAGAACTCATCAAGCATCGACATCAAAAGACCGAATACAGGGAAGAGGGTCTTATGAAAAAAGTCGGCGATTTGATGAAAGATCTTGGTTTCAAACCGGGCGCGTCCGAAGAAACCACCAAAGCATTCATTAAAAATTTAATTCGCCAAGCATACGGAGTCGAAGTGAAAGAAGCTTTCACCGTTGCAAACCCATCTCTCTCAAAAGGTCCAGCAAAGCCAGAGCAACTCGCATTTGATCTTGGACCGCAAAGCATGCCGACCACTAGCCCCTCGTCACCAAGACCAAAGAAGTTTGCCTAAAGCTAAGGCTAGTTTCAGTTTCCTAGGCCAATTCAAAAACTAGAACTTTGTTAAGATGATCGAACGCGCGTTCAGGAAGAGTGCGCTCCCAAGTTTCATGGAGGAATAATGGGAAAATTGTTCGGTCGCGCTTTAGGCGGGTTAATACCAGCCGCGTCTCTTCTCGTTTCATTCTCGGCGCAAGCCAATCACAACTCAGTTCCAGGCGAATATGTTGTTCAGCTTAAGCAAAGCCGATCACTACTCTCGACACAGCAAATTGCTAGCAGTTTAAATGCTGAAGTCGTCGAACTCCTTCGTAAAGACATGGCCGTTGTGCGAAAAGATCTCTCGCGCAATCTTCGTTCGGTGCTTGAAGAGCTCAATGCGAATCCGATGGTTGAATACGCTGAGCCGAACTACATTTACTCTATCAATAAATTGCCGAATGATCCGAGCTTCGAAAAACTTTGGGGTCTTGCGAACACTGGCGGAAAAGATCCGGCCGGTAAAGCGGGAGTCAAAGGGATCGACATCAATGCTGAAAAAGCCTGGGACACAACAACGGGTTCGAAAAACGTAGTTGTTGCAGTCATTGATACGGGAGTGGATTTCACTCACCCAGATCTTGCTCGCAATGCTTGGATCAATAGTGTTGAGGCAAAAGGTAAAGCTGGCGTCGATGACGATGGGAACGGATACGTTGACGATATTCATGGTTACGACTTTGCAAATGACAATGGAAACGTAATTGATGATCACGGCCATGGGACTCACTGCGCGGGCACCATCGGTGGTGACGGAAACAATGCAGAGGGTGTTGCTGGAGTAAATTGGTCTGTCTCAATCATGGGTTTGAAATTCATGACGAAAGATGGCAGTGGCTCTTTAGCTAACGCAATTAAAAGTATCGATTACGCGCGAAACGCTGGCGCACATATTATGAGTAATTCGTGGGGCGGCGGAGGATTTTCTGCGGCACTTGAAAAAGCAATTAAAGACGCAGACGATGCGGGAATTCTTTTTGTCGCCGCAGCAGGAAACGCAACTCAAAACACAGATACGCGTCCGTCTTATCCAGCAAGCTACGAGGTAGATAACATTGTATCGGTAGCTGCAGCAGATAATCGCGGAAGCCTTGGCTCATTCTCAAACTACGGCGCAAAAACCGTTCACGTCGCGGCACCGGGCGTAAATATATACAGCACTGTTCCTGGTGGCTACAAATCAATGTCAGGAACTTCGATGGCTGCGCCACACGTCGCAGGCATTGCAGCACTACTTCTCGCTAACGACTATTGCCAAACATCTAAGTGTAAATCATTTGATCCAAAAGAAATTCGTACTCGTTTAATCGAAACATCTCGTCCACTCGCGGCTTTAAACGGTGGAGTCGTATCAAATGGCTTGGTGGATGCGCACGCGGCACTCACAAACACAAAGCATGGGCCCGACGTAAACGACCCGGCAAATTGGACTTCGCGATTAAGCACATCAATTTCAACTGAGCATCCTTACGTCAACTCATCTGTTTACACGTATGAAATTGAAGTTCCCGGAGCAAAACAAATCGCACTTCACTTTAACAAATTTGAAACGGAAGCAGGCTACGATCACTTGAAAGTTTACGACGGAGCAGGCAACGAATTGGGATCTTTGAGTGGAGGGCTTACAGGTCGCTACTCGCCAGTTTATGCAGGAGAGAAGTTGAAGCTAGTCTTCCAGCCAGATGGAACAATCTCGTCGTATGGCTTCGATATCGATCACGTAAAATTTCAATAGTTAGCAGACAAAAGTCGAGCGCTGGCTAACCTTTGTACAGGACCAGATTTAAGAGCACCCAATGGGTGCTCTTCCTATATGTACACAACATCACTTATTCTAAAGAGGAATTGTATTTACGTCTAAATCGGAGCGAAGCATCGCCCGGAGGTTTTTGTGAATCAGATCCGTAATCTTGCGGTTTTAATTTTCTGTGCAATGTTCGCGATTAGCCCGGCCGTTCAGGCAATGGGCGGAAAAAAAGCTTCTAGCGGTTCGCGAGACATCGCTTCAGAAAGAGAAGTTGCATCAGTTGAGCACGAATCAAAAGGTGTTCCGCAACTCATCAGTTACAGCGAACTTAAGAAGCTCTCGCCTGAAGCGCGTGCAGAATACATTGCTGGCGTCAGAGCGATGATTGTTCAGCTAGCAGAAAAAGGCGGAAAAGATTTTCCGATGTTCGCTGGCGGCAAGTCACTTGAAGAAACTTACTCTCTTCTCGAAGCCCTAATTCCTGAAGCTCACGCTCAATATCAAAACACAGGCGTAAAGCCTTCAGATATTCGTCCTCGCTATGAGCGAAGACAGTACATTAACAACTTTGAGAAATGGACCTGCGATTCATCAGAAGCAGAATTTAGCTACTACGTTGGAACATGTATTTACAAAGGCAAAAAGCAACCGACGCTTTTATCAAAATGTCCGGCGGGATATCACTCGGCCTACATGAAGAACACATGGGTTCAACGGCAGATGGGAAGCCCGAGCAGCAAATACTGTGTTCCTTCTGGAGCATGGGAGCGTCTAGCCCCATCTCGCAAAAAAGAACTTTCAAAAGACACCGGAGCAGACAGTGTTGAGTCGCACTTTGCAGTGAAGCTCTTTGGTGGACAAGAAAAACAGATCGGCGCTGAAATTGCGCTCGGCGGAACAAAAAAATTAAAAGCAGTTGCTCCTCACTTGGCAGTGCCGGTGAAAGATCCGCTGCGTGGCGATGGGTACGACTGTAATTCTGAAAATCTTAAAGTGAAATACGACGAAGACCTCGGCACTTGCGGAGCGGCGACAACAAAAGACGGCCAGTGTGCTGCGGCTGACTGGAAGAAAATCTACATCGTTAAGCAAGGCTGGACAGAAAAGCAGAGAAAGTTCTTCTGCGTAACTCCTGCTAGCTGGAATAAACTCTCGAGCGCTCGCCAAGAAGCACTAGAGTTTCCTACAGGAACAAATGCAGCGACGGCTGCCGAGCGCGAACAAGCCGCGACAGGAAAAGGGCGAAAGTCGTACGCAGCAGTCACAGTCACGATCCCGAAAGCTCGCCCTGCTGAAACGATTGATGCGCCAAATGATAATCCAGCAACTCCAGAAGTTGAGCGGTCGCCAGCAGAAGAAATCGTTGAGGGCGGAGCGCCGTGCTCAGGAATTTCGAAAATGACTTGCGGAGCGAAAGAGCAACGCTCTGAAAAAAGAGCCGCTGCTAAAGAATGGTGGCAGAGAAATTCTAACGTCTGCGTTTTTGGCGGAAACATTTCTAGCTTCTCGAGCGAAGATCATAAAGAGAAGACGTGCGCGGCTGTTCGCTCATTCTCAAATCCAAAACTTCAATGCGCAGAGGGTGTAATTTGTAACCCAATTATCTTCGGCGCAAACGAAGATGGATCACCTTACTGCACAACAAAGTATTCTGAAGCAACAAGCGACTGTAATGCTCAAGCTGCAAGCCCGAACAAGTGGTTAGAAGCAAACGTTACAAGTGTGAAAGACGAGTGGGAAAAACTTCGTGCAGGTATGGCGCAAGCCTGCGGTCGCAATGCGGTTCGCGAATACTTCTGCGATGAGTGCAACATCATGATGGAGCGCTTAGCATCACTTCGACTCTTGGCGATTGAAAAGGGTGGCGACGGCATCTGCCACGCACCTGTCATGGCGTATGAGAGCGCTGCGAAGGTACTCCAGCCCGAAGCGCCAAAAGCAAAACAATAGAAGTTAAAAGTTAAGAGCGAAAGTTAAGAGCGAAAGTTAAAAGTAAAAGTCAGAGTCCGAGTCCGAGTGAAAGCTCGGACTTTTCTGTTTCTGAAGCGCAATCCTCCGCGAAATAACGCACCCTTGCTACACTCTGGTAGCAGCTACCAATTGTTTTGGTGGAGGAATTTGTCGATGCGTAGGTTTACGAATTCGGGCATGTCGAGTTGAGTACAGTGGGAGCCGTAGGGTACTCGCTGGATTTCGCTGCCAATAATTTTCTCGTGCATCATGTCTTGGTAAGAGCCCGGTGTTACACCGTCTTTGCTTCCGCTAATAATGAGCGTCGGCACTTTAACTTCTTGAAGAACATGTTGAGCGTCGTACTTCATCATCTGCTCAAACAAATGCATAAAGACTCCGGGATCCATTGAGGCAATTCCCTTAGCGTAGACTTCGATGTCACGCATGCTCGTAAGACTTAAGTTAAATCCTCCGGCAAGCGCACTCAGCGGAACGGCAAGTGGATTAGTAATACTCATCTTCCACATCTTGCTAACAAGACTCGGGTAGGCCTGTTGTCCGAGCTGCAAATAAGGAAAGATTGTTTCAACGATGTTTGTTCCGAACATGTTTTTAATCGGATTGGTTGCAAAACCGTTAATCAAAACTAAATTCTCAAAAACCTCAGGAGATAGCTCGTGCACGCGAAACAAAACTTGTGCGCCATAACTATGGCCCCACATGCTCGCTTTTTTTATCTTGAGATGGTCGAGCAAACACTTTACGTCAGTCGCGATCGCATCGAGAGACAGATTTTCTCGATCTTCGGGAGCTGGAGTTTTTCCGTGACCGCGATAATCAAAAAGAATCGTTTGGTAATTTTGCGAAAAATGGCGCACCTGATGAATCCAATGATTCATCGGACAACCAATTCCGTAAGCCATCACTATTGGCTTACCTTTGCCGCGCACTTCGTAATACACGGGAGTGCCATCAAAGCTTTTAAATGTTCCGGTTTTCTTTTCAAATTCTTTCGTTGCCATAATTGGTGCCTACTGCTTAAAGATCGCGAAGCTTCACTCGTAGTCGAGTGGACTGAACTTCAATTTCATCGCCGTCGTTGAGCGCATGGGATCGTTTGCCGGCGACTCCGTTCAGTGAAATTTTATCGGCGTGTTCAGTCTTTAGCATGACTCCGCTGTTTGACTGTTCGATCTGAAAAGCAGAGTTAGGAATTCCCTCTTCAAGTAGGCGTATGTCGAGTGACTCTGAGCCAATTTCGCGCGGCCCATATACTATTGTCCAGGTTTGCCCGGTTTGTGGGCCGGCGACGGCTGTAAGTTCTACTGGTTTTGTGAACATCCTGATTTGATCTGACGCTGTCCGCGTTTTTTCGAGAGCTTTCTCCATCCGATTAACAATTTGAACAACAGTCTCCTGCCAATTGCGAACAACGGGCTTTTCAGCGGCTTCGCCAACTTCATCGAGATCAATTACCGTTAAAAAGGTGCGGCCAAGCTGAATGGCTACACCAGGCAGCAAATGAACCTCAATTACTCTTTTCCCGTCTATTTTCAGGCCGTTAGAAGATCCGGCATCGATGAGATAAAAGCCATGGTCGCGCTCTTCGACCGAGGCATGCCGACTCGAGATCTTTGAGTCTCTTATGACCACGTCTGTGCCCTTGCGGCCAATAGAAGTGCCGTCGCGGATTTCAAATCGCGACCCCTCTCGGTCTCCAGATGTAACTTCGAAGAATAATTTCATAAATTCAAACCCTTAGATAATAGGGTATCAGCACGATTATCCTAGGAAAAGACCAGCGCAAGTCTTGTCGAGCCCTACCTGCTGTGCTAAACCCTTCCTTCAATACACATCCTTGCTCCTAAAAGGCCTGTTATGGTCTTGGGGGCTGGCAAACCGAAAGGAAAGTTATGCAACTCGAAAAGCGCACGCTTTTGCGTCCGTACGAAGCTGTAATCATGATGCACCCGGATTCTACTGAAGACGAGCAAAAGGCTCTCTTTAAAAAGAACGCTGCAATCGTGAAAGATTTCAAAGGAACAGTTAACCACGTCGACACTTGGGGTAAGCGAAGTCTTGCTAACCAAATCGAAGGGCTGAAAAAAGCTGTTTATTTCCATGCAACATTTCAAGCTGAGCCAGCTGCAGTAGCAGAGCTTGAGCGTACAATGCGAATTAACGACAAAGTTATTCGCTTCATGCACACACGCTTGGCTGACGGCACTAACCTTGTTGATTTCGTTGAAGGCTTCAAAAAAGCTTTAGCTGACTCTGCTCTACGTGAGCGTGAGCGCGAAGCAAAATTCCAAGCACGCAAAGCTGCTATGCGCGGCGGTGGTCGTGATGGTGGCGGTCGCGGTCGTCGTGACGACTTCGGCGGTGACGAAGGCGGAGATGGCGGCGGACGTGGCGGTGGTCGCGGTCGACGTGATTTCGGTAATGATGAAGGCGGCGGCGATGACGAAGGCGGCGAAGCTTAGTGAACTCTCGGCTTAAATACTTTTTACTTTTAACGACGAGCGCATTGATGACGTTACTAACGATCGTCTTGGGCGCTCTTCCGTTAAGATTGCTGCGTGTGAATTACAGTGCAGCTTTGTATTGGGCCGGTTGTATCGCGATAGCAGGCGCATTGCTCGCAAGCGGACAAATTTTAATGTCGGCTGCTTTTGCAACGCTTACGCTTCTTATCGGCATCTACTCTGAAGCCGAAAAACAATACTCAGATACATTCGTTGCAGGTTCAGTTGCAGTCTTGGCTACGTCAGGACTAGTAACGGCGGCTGTAGCAATTTGGTCTGATGTGACAAAAACAAATTTGATTCAAGCCGTTAAGCAAGTGGCTGAAGCAATTACGGCTCGTGCGCTGGAGATGAATCCGCAGCTTGAAGTAAAAGCAGACGTACTTGCGTGGCAGGCTCCTTCGTTTGTTGTTGTTGTGATGATCTTGGCTCTTGGTATCGCACTCATGTGGGAACGTCGCGGACGTCGCTGGTTTGGTTTAAAAGAAGCCGTTACAAAACCAAAGTCGTTGCTTGCGTTTCACGTACCTGCACCACTTGTGTGGGTTGCAATTGCTTCTGCGGCAGCAGCGTTCATTCAGCACGATACAAATTGGGCGCAAGTTTTAGGTTTGAACATTCTCAACATCGTAGTTGCGATTTACTTCCTTCAGGGAATGGCAGTGATTGGCAATGTGTTCCAAACGTTTAAGGTCTCTCCGTTTTGGCAGACCCTTTGGTACATCATGCTTTTCTTGCAGTTATTCCCAATCGTCGCGTTTGTTGGCTTTGTCGATTTTTGGTTTGAGTTCCGAGAACGTCTTAAGAAAAAGAAGACGCCGGGAATTAAAAAAGAATTTAAAGGTTTTTAAGTCACATCCAAGACGTGTGACTCCATTTGAAAAGCTAGCGCGGTCTTGGCAAGCGCAGCAGAACAGGAATGTATGAAAGTCATTTTGCAAAAAGACGTGAAGAACTTAGGAAAAGTTGGCGACCTAGTGAGTGTATCAACAGGATTCGCTCGCAACTTCTTATTCCCACGTGCACTAGCGGCAGAAGCTACTGAAAAACGCGTTAAAGAATTTGAGCACTTAAAAAAAGTGGCAGAAGTTAAAAAGAAGAAGGCAGTTGGCGAACGCCAAGCGCTTATCAAAAAAATCAGCGGCTTAACTTTGAACTTCAAAGCTCCAGCTGGAGAAACTGATAAACTCTTCGGGACTGTTACTAACGTTGATATCTCGAACGAACTTGAGAAGCAGGGCTACTCAATCGATCGCCGTGACATCCACCTTGAAGAACCAATCAAGATGCTCGGCCAACACAAAGCAATCATTAAGCTTGGTGAAGGTATCGAGACTTCAGTTTTGGTATCTGTTGAACGCCTTTAGTCATTGGCATCACGTTAGCTAGACAAATAATTAGCGATTACGAAGTATAAAGAACCCGGGGGAAACTCCGGGTTTTGTTTTAAGGGACACAAAATGGCGCAAGAGAAGGAATACATTCTTGGAACTGATGAAGCAGAGCTTACAAGGCTTGCGATTCAGCATCGTATTTGGTCGGACGCTGCAGCTGGTGCGTGGAAGCGCGCTGGAGTAATGCCTGGTTCAAAGGTTTTAGATCTTGGGTGCGGTCCGGGGCATGCGACGTTTGATTTAGCTCAACTTGTTACGAGCGCAGGTTCTGTCCTCGGCGTTGATGAGTCAGAGCGCTTCACATCTTATCTCAACAACCAAGCAAAGCTGCGCGACATTCTTCAAGTGAAAGCCGAAATTGCAAACGCAGAAAATTTAACGGCGACACTCAAAGAAAATAGTTTTGATGTTGTTTATACGCGATGGCTTCTCTGTTGGTTGAAGCACCCTGAAAAAGCGATTGCTGGTGTTGCAAAGGTTCTTAAGCCTGGCGGGCGATTTGTAATTCACGACTATTTTAATTGGAAGTCGATGTCAGCGGCTCCGCGGTCAAAGGCAATTGATAAAATGGTCGCTGCAGCGGTTGAGTCTTTTAATGATGGCGGAGGCGACATCGACATTGCTGCACGCATTCCGAAAATGTTGAACGATGCTGGCTTTGAAGTGAAACATCTTGAGCTTCATGCGCGTGTTGCGCGTGGAGGTGGAGAAGATGGTACGATGGCTTGGCTTGTGACATGGTGGCATCAATATGCGCCGAAGCTTTTGCAGATGGGGCGTTTAACAAAAGACGAGTGCACAAGTGCGCTGACCGAAATTGACCTAGTCGCTGCTGACGCAAACCGATTCTTCGTCTGCCCTCCGGTATACGAATTCATCGCTACTCGCAAATAAAAGGTTTGGTAAACTCAGCAGCACAGCTGTGCTTTGGGCTTCAATAAGGTTTTGTTTGGATAAGCTGGGCCCTCGCCCAGCTTTTTCTTTTTGGTCTTGTGGCAAAACTAACCCGTCGATTTAATGGCCCTGTCTCACAAGATATGAAGCTTATGAATGAGCTTCTTTGAGTAATTTCCCACACCCATGGAGGGGCGACAAATGGGCAAGGCTCTGATTCAACAGATTACTGAATCCACAGGATTACCAGAAAATCTAATTCAGGACGAATTACAAACGTTGATGTCTGCAGCCGGTGTGCAAGCCGACAACGTCACTCTCGATGACTTGCGAAGAATCCTCGCCGAGTACATGCAAGAAGTTTTAGTCGCGGCAAAAGAAGATCTCGCTGGATAATCCCGCCAAGTAAACTTACGATTTCTTAATGATTCCAGATAAAGAAATAATCCGGCAGTGGAATGCGGAGCATGGCCCCGCCTATCACCTTCGCTTCAATGACCTTCACTGGAATTTGCATAAGCAAAACCTAATCTCATACTCATTTCATGAACTCGCCGGTACACCGGTAATAACAGCGACAGCGACTCAAGTGGGAATCGCGGCGGGTATTCCTGTTCGAAACATGTGGCTTTCGCTTTGGGGTCATGTGGAAAACCAAGAGCAATTCGTTACTGAATTAAAAGCACTTACTAAAAAACTCGGTAAAGTAAAAACAGTGATTGGCGGAGAAGAATTTCACTTAGTGCCCGGGCTTCCGCTCTCGCCTTCGGGAATTAAGCTCCAGCAAGCACTTCAAGCGGCCAAGTTTGAAGGCGCTGAAGCAGCCGACTATTTCGGCGACATTAATTCATCACCGGTCACAGATTATATTTCAACAGCACATGCAGAGGTTGAAAAACGCGGACTCACGTTTAACGAAGTCACCACTTCTACTGACATATCCACAGCAGAAAAATTTATGGAGAAAGAGTTTCCGGGTCGATGGGCTCGTGAGTTTAAGTTCTGGGCTTCTGAGAGAGAAGAAACTCAGAGAGCTTTTTGGAAATTACTTCGAACGAATGAGGGTGAAGTTATTGGTTTTGCGAGAATGGCGAATCGAGGCAGATCGATTCCTCTCGAGAAAAACTGGACCCCAGGTGCCCTTCGAATGCCAACTCAACTTGAGCAGCCGACGCAGCTCATAAATACAGATTGTTCACTTGGCCCGATAGGTGTTGCTGCCTCGCAACGAGGCCGAGGTACTGGAAAACTGCTTCTCGGTCTAGTTTTAGAGTCTTTACGCAATTCCGGGAGTGAGAGAATTTGTATCGATTGGACTAACGCGTTTAAATATTACGAGCCCCTACAATTTAAAGTGGCCCGTCGTTACTGGACGTCGTGGTGCTTGGAGGAATAATATATGAAACAAGTTATCGTTTCACTTGCGGTTGCACTTAGCGTCTTCGCATTTGCTCCGTCTGCTTCTGCACAAAGCGAACTGCTTAATTCAGTCGATACAAGTAAAATGGAATTGGTCGGAAAGCTCGGCCCGTCATTTTATTGGATCGCCCTCGAAGAAAATAGCCCAGGTAAAAAAACTGAAAACGTATATGACGTTGAAGGAAAAATTCTCGCGAAAGTTTCGCCAGGCTTCATGCGCCATCTTAAGCTCGAGGGAACCGGCCGTTTGAAAAACGGAAAGCTTCTTAACTTTCATCAATGGCACTATTTGCCAGACGGAAAAAAAGAAATTCGCTTCCGCTATTGCGGTAAAAATGCGCCGTACGGTTACGGCGTTGAAGACCGGAAGCTTCGAGCATTTAAGTCAGTCGCCGTTGATACTTCAGTCATTCCACTTGATTCGATCGTATACATTCCGGCAGCACGCGGAACTAAACTTCCCGATGGAACAATCCATGACGGATACTTTGAAGCGATCGATGTCGGCACGGCTATCGTAAACAAGCGTATTGATGTGTTCACTTCATTTGGCGATCAAAGCGCTGTCTTCCGTAAAAACGGTCTTCAGCACGGCGTTGCGACCGAGGTTTACCTCGTAAAAGTAAAAGACCAAGGCAAAGAACTTTTCTAGTATTGGCAGCGCCATTCCAAATGGCGAAGAACCAGTCGTCAGTGCCTGCGGCAGTATTGCGGTAGGCCTTTTTTTGTTTGCTCCTGTAAAGTCCTTTGCCGGCTAAGGTGTGCCCTAGGCCGATCAAATAGAGAAGAGAGGGTCGTATTTGGCGCTTGGCTTGCAAAGTCTTGAGCCATGGCAACGGTCAAAACTCTTTCATCACTCTTTGTACTACTTTTGTCTCTGGTATTGTCTGTGGCGGCAAACGCACAGAACAAGTATCAAGCAATGGTGTTCCCGCTCAGAGCATCGAACGCAGACTCTCAGCAAAATTGCACAGCGACCTTATTCAAATTTGATAAATGCTATTTGGTAACAAACGCCCACTGTATTCTTAAATCTCATAAGCTTTTGTCACAAACAAACGAAGATCAGTTTGTCTGGCGCATGTTCGGGAAGCTCGATCGCTCTGTAGATGTGAAGGTTGTAAAGGTTGATCCAGCATCGGACTTAGCTTTGCTCAGTACTCCAAGTAGCCTTAAATCAGAGTGTTCAAAACTTCCCGATATCGAGCGTGAACGCAGATACACTTTTAAAGAAGGTGTTTTTGCTTCGTTTGGTTTTCATAACGGAGTAGCTCAAGAAGCATTTGTTGCCGGCAAGCGCTGGGATGTTGGCGACAGCACGACACTCAGAGCAGTATCAACGAGTTTACGAGGCGTCGAGAAGGTCTTAGAAGTTCCTCGTTTAGAAATTACTTTCGGCATGAGCGGCGGTGCTTTGGTTAGTCAAAGCGGAACACTCTACGGCATCAACAAATCTTTTGTGCCGTTTCAGGGTCGAACATATGTGATCCCTTTTAGAGACGTAATTAGATTTGTACAGTCAAAAAATCTCGGCCCGCAAGCTGCGAGCGATTCAGATGGAAATACAAAACGAAATGGCGGAGAAAATAGCGGCGCCAACGGCGGAGAAAATAGCGGCGCCAACGGCGGTGAAAACTCCGGAGCAAACGGTGGTGAAAACAGCGGTGCAAATGGCGGCGAGAATAGCGGAGCAAACGGTAACGGAAAAATAGTGATCAACCCAGATCTAGCTACCGCAGATCGATTAGCGTTCCTTCGAGAGCCAGCCGAAGGAGTGATGATTCAAACTCAACAGGGAATGAAGCGCCTTTTAGCACTGGGGCCGTATCAAATTGATGGTTTCGATAACTATCGAGAGCACGAAAAATCAAATTTGATTCCGGTTTACTTCGGCGAACCACAATTTCTCGAAGCGAAGGCGGCGATTGCAAAGCGTTTTCAAGGGTCTTTCGCTAGCGGAAAAAACGACATGTTTAGCGAAGATCAAAAAAAATATCATTGGTCGGATTCGACTGAAAAACTAATCGCCTCTTTGCCCCGCGGTCACAAAGAACTATTGGAAGCCGCTGTCGAACTGCGGATGACATTTGAGTTGCTATCAGAAAGTAATTTCAGAATCACTCTGTACCGAAGGAACTATGACCTGATGAATGGGAATCATGGTCAAAGGGAGTACTTCAGGCAGTTTTCTAACCCGGACTACAGCGACATTAACACTTTTAATGGAACCGTTCTTCCAAGTGGTGAAGTTGAAGTGACGAGCAGTTCGAACCGTCTTCAATGTAAAAACGAGAACTATCTAAAATTGATTTGCTCAAGCCAAGACCCTCTAATTAAAGAAGAATTCAGCTTAAGCCGCGAGAGTTTAGACGGACCTATTAACTTCAGGCACGCGCAAGAGAAGTACGACAGTAGTCAAAACAAAGTCATTTTGTATCGCTATGGAAAGCTTTGGAGCATCGATGCAAAAAAATAGTCATGAGCGCTACTTCGAAGCGGTTCAAGCATACATCTCTGGCGAAACCGCATTCACCGCGAAGTTTCTTCAGAGCGGAGATGTTTCTTTGACTGAAAAAGCTCTGATCGAAGCACGGCTATTGATGAAACGAAACGACTTTGCAGCCGCTCAGTCAGTGCTCGATCGTGCACATCCAACTTCGAGTCTCTTAATTGGCGAACGGTTTTTCCTTCAGGCGGCACTCGCGTCGCATCGATCTAAATGGCAAGAGGCAGTCTTATTTGCAATGCATGCTCTTAATGAATATCGCGCCTGTGAAAATGCAAGAGGCCTATTTCTTTCGAACTATAATCTTAGTGTCTATTACAGCCGACTGGGTCTTGATGAACTTTCATTTTATTTTTTAAACGAAGCAGAGAGCTTCGCAAAGACCCCTTCGCAAAAAGTTTTAGTTGTGCGTGCTCGCGCATGTGAGTTTTCACGACAAGATAATTTTAAAAACGCAGTTCACCAAATAGAACTAGCAATTAAGCGAATCCAGGATCTTGATTCGGTTGACGCCGCGACATTGAGATCAGTAGCAGGAGACATTTTCTTTAGAGCTGGTGATCATCACAAAGCACTTTTGAATTTAAATGAGCTTCAGCACTGTAAGGCGCTGCCGGATAAGGCTCGTGCAAAATTTGATTTAACAGTACTAAGCGCGCTCAATGCAGAGCTGTCGGTCCTTGTACCTGCGAACTGCCCTGAAGTGATCGAACAAAATGTCGAGTACTTTACAAAATGGAAAGTAATTTCAGCTTTGCAAGATGGCCAATGGGATCGCGCGGTCGCCGAATGGAATAGTCTTGTACAACTTATGCCGAATCGCTATGCGCGAGACTTTAAGACGATTGTGGCGACAGACGACAAAGCAATTTTCATGTATGCGGTCCGGCGCCTATTGAACCGAATGAATTTAAATGGAAAGCGTAATCAATCCTCGAACCTTAAGGGGCTTCAGGCAATTTTGTTTGAGGCCTTAACGTCGGCAAAGATTCCCCTTCGAAAAGAAGATCTCATCGAAAAGGTTTGGAATTGCGAATATTCTCCCGACTTGGACGCTCGATTCTATAAGCTAATTGAGCGCCTACAATCGTCTAGCGGGCTAGAAATCGAAGTAGTTCGGCACACTTACCGAATTAAATAGTATCGATGTCAGGAAGTCAGACTTCTTCTGACGATCTCACCTAAAGCCTAAGCTAAATTTCCTCCATACCTAACCCCAGGAGGAAAAATGAAAACGCTCGTTCTTAAAACTTTAGTGATCACTTTTGTCGGAGCTACTGCAAACGCAAACATTGATTTGAGATCTGGTGAGGCTGAACGGTTGCGACTGAGCAATGGTCAAACTGTCGTGGTCTCATGTGAGAAATACGCACAGTCCTATCCCGATCGATTCGGCCGGCGATCTAAAACCGTTAATTTCTTCGAGGCAAGAGACTGTAAGTACTTTAAGGATGCAGTGGAACTAACAGGAGATCTCGAAACAGATCAGTTTACCTGTTCCTCGATTTCAAGAGCTCCGCAAATACGTTCCTACGAAGTCAACGGTACATGTATCAACGACAATTACGGCTACTTGCTCCTTAAAAATGTGTGCATGAAGGCTGCCGAATTTCTTCATAAAACAAATTCTGGTCGTCGCAATTAATTACCAAACATTCAATAGGAGAATAGTATGAAAAATATTTTAGTAGTCGCATTGGCGGTCTTGTCTTTTAGCGAAATCTCCCTCGCACAATCAAATATGATATTTCCGGGCGAAACAAAATCATTTCGCACGCACGGAGCACGACGACTAACTGTAACGTGTTCGGATAACATGAGTTCTGGCGCGGTGAGCGTTGGATTTTTTTGGGATCAGAACTGCACAGGTAAAATCGTCGCCGCATTTGAACTAACTGGAGATGTGATTGAAGATCGGTATATATGTGATCGGAATAGCGAAGATGTGTACCGACATGGCAAACGTGAGGATAGACCTCTTCATAGTCGGTTTGAATCAGTTAGTCTGAATGGCGTTTGTAAAAACTTTGGGATAGGAGCTCCGGACGCGTCTGACAGGTCAGACTGGCACGGCACAGCTGCCTGCGGTCAAGCTTCAAAGTTTATCCGCGAACAAGTTCGTTAAGCGCTGGCGCCGGGACCAGGGCCTTGTCCGCTAGGTGCTTTACGGAATTGGACTGGTGGAGGTGGTGGCAATGGATGAGCTGATCCGCCACCTTCCATATCAGAGAATTTACCGATTTCGGCTTCCCACTTTAACTTGATATCGCCAGTTGGCCCGTTACGTTGCTTGCCAATGATAACTTCGGCAAGGCCCTTAACATCTGGGTTATCTTTTTCGTAATAGTCATCGCGGTAAAGCATCATGATCACGTCGGCATCTTGCTCGATCGATCCAGATTCCCGTAAGTCAGAAAGCATTGGGCGACGATTCGATCGACCTTCAACACCCCGGTTGAGCTGGGCAAGCGCGATAACTGGAACTCCAAGTTCCTTCGCTAACGCTTTTAGTGATTTAGAAATTTCAGAAACTTCTCGTTCGCGGCTTTCGACTTTTTGTTTCAAGCTCATCAACTGAAGGTAATCGACCATGACTAGATCAAGACCATGTTGGGCTTTGAGCCGGCGACATTTCGCGCGAATTTCGAAAGGAGAAATACCTGAAGTATCATCGATAAAGATTTTTGCTTCAGCCATCTTTGATGCTTTGTCGATAAGTCGGGGCCAAGCGTTATCGTTAACTGAGCCAACTCGCAAATCTGAAAGACGAACACGGGCTTCGTTGGCGAGCATTCTCATCATCAATTGTTCTTTACCCATTTCCACCGAGAAGTACGCTACAGTTTTTCCCTCGCGAAGAGCGGCCTGTTGAGCGATGTTCAGTGAAAATGCTGTCTTACCCATTGATGGACGGGCAGCAACAATCGTTAATTCACCTGGTTGGAAACCAGAAGTCAGTTTATCGAGAGCTTTGAAGCCGCTCGAAATTCCGGTGCAATCTTTTGTATTAGTAGAGAGTTCAGTTAAACGATCGATTGAAACTTTGATTAGCTCAGCTGCTCCAACGAGACCGCCTTGCTTGTTTTCGCCGATCTGGAAAATGCTTCCTTCAACTTCATCTAAGAAAGTTTCAACGCTGTCGTAAGACTCGTCGTAGGCCTTCTGCACAATCTCATTCGATGTATGAATAAGCTTTCGAAGAGTCGCCTTCTCGTGAACAATTTTTGCGTAAGAGGCAATGTGAGCCGAAGTAGGAGTCGCGTTCATGATGTCGGCCAGATAGCCGTTACCGCCAACAACTTCTAACTCTTTTTTATCAGCGAGGTAGTTCGAAACAGTAATGATATCGACCGGGTGACTGCGAGCGTACAAGCTGTATATAGCTTCGTAGATTTTCTGATGGGCTGATTTATAAAAGTCGCTTTGTTCAACGACACCAGAAACTTGATCCCAGGCATAGGGGTCAGCCATTAATCCACCAAGAATAGACATCTCGGCATCTAGATTGTGCGGCGGAATTCTCATAGCCACTGTTGCGTCCCCTCACGGTATCCATACCGCTTTCAAAGCTGCTAATAAAGAAAATTTGCGGGACTGTGCTGTGGTGTAATTCTAGTTGAACCGCTGACCCAAAATCAAAGCTGTGAAGTTGAATCTTCGCGAAAAGTCCCGAGGGCCGACAAAGTCAGCCTCCAGAAACCATACGCATTTAGTTTGGATAAAGTAAGAGCATGTTAAAAAAACAAGCCAGCGTCAGCCATGACGGCCGACGAATTACATAGTTGCAGAAACAGGAGTCGCTGTAACTGTAGTTGCCATTGGCGCAGTCATGCCAACTGGAGCAACAGTCTGCGGTTGATTCGCAGCTGCGCCTTTACGAACGCGAATTTTGTAGTTGTCGATTTTTTTCTTAAGAGTGTTGCGGTTAATACCTAGAAGCTGAGCGGTCTTAACCTGGTTACCATTATAAGAAGCAAGAGCAAGCTCGATAAGTGGCTTCTCAACTTGTTCTAGAACGATGTTGTACAAACCATTCAACTCAACTTGAGCTTCCTTCTGTTGTTGGAAAAGAACTTCAAGTTTGCTCTTAACTAATTTCTCAAGGCTTACGCTTTGAAGGTTAGCTACGAAGAGATTGTCTGAGTGGTTTAGGCTTGGTGTCATTGCGCCTCTTTTTCGTGTCTATATAGACGTTAATGGTTTCAAAATTATGGTGAACAAAAGCCTCTGATTCCCGACCCAATCATTGAGTTCGAGACCGTTAACTTTCATACTCCGCGAACGTGAGGAGACCAAATATACTTATGCAGTTGCAATTGCAACCGTGCTTTTGAACTTTCTGAAAGAATTTTTTTTGCAAGCCAATTCTCTGGGATTTTTCCGAATGACGGACTGTACAAAACCACAGACTTATCCACAAGAGCGTGTGATTTACAGAATTTTTCAGACCAATCAAAGTCTTGCGGACTACAGATTACGAATTTGAATTCTGTATTGACATCAGCGAACTCCAAATTCTCGAGGCAAAACGAATCTGGTGCACCACTGTCGGGAGTTTTTACATCGATAATCTTTTTCACACGGGCGTCTACATCACGACAACTTATGGAACCACTAGTTTCTAGTGATACTTTAAATCCGCGGTCGCATAATTCTTTCATCAATGGATAAACTTCTTTTTGGAGTAGGGGCTCGCCGCCGGTCAAACAAACGTACTCAGTTCCGTGCTTCGCGATTTCATCGATGATCTGTTCCTGAGAAATTTTCTTACCTTCGTAATAAGCGTAAGTGGTATCGCAATAGGTGCATCTGAGGTTACAGCCCGTCGTTCTTACAAAGACTGTAGGGGCTCCGGCGTAAGTGCTCTCGCCTTGAATGCTGTAGAAGATCTCATTGATTTTGAGCACAGTATCCCGTTCACGATCCGGGATCCATGGATACAGTTAACAGTATCCGGGATCCTGGACTTCACCATTTATAGAGGGAGCCCAACCTAAGGGCCGAACGGCCCTTAGTCAAGAGTGTCTAACCCAGACTAGGCATGGCTTCTGCGCTCCCATAACATAAAGGAATGGGCGTCATCTTTGCTAAGTTCCGGCGTGATATGGCTGGAATTCTCTATCTTGTGTTTGGCCTTTTCACTGCACTTTCGCTCTTTAGCTTTAGGGCTACTGATCCGTCGTTTAATTCGATTGGAAGCGGCCTGAAAGTTCATAATTTCTGCGGGTTTGCCGGTAGTTTCTTATCGGACTTCCTCTATCAGCTCTGGGGTATGCCAGCTTGGCTGTTGGTTGCAGCCTTCATTCGGCTAAGCATTCGCAGCTTCCGCCACCAGGAAGTCTCTATAGCTAATACACGCACCCTTTGGGCGTTTCTCTCGCTCTTAACGGGTTCGAGCCTTCTGGCTCTCTATTTCCCTGAGACTCGCTTGTACTCAGGCCAAATCCCGATTGGGGGTTTGTTCGGAACACTTGTCGCAAACGGGCTCACCACGGTCTTTAACTTTGTTGGAGTGTCACTCATCCTTTGGGCTCTGACTTTGATTCTCGTCATATTTTATACTGAGAAGCCGGTGAGTGAAATTTTCAAAAGCCCAAAGCATGGGGCCATGAAAGCAATCGCTGTTTGGGGTGTGATTTCTGAATGGCTTGCTGAGCGCCGAGAGGTCGCAGCGGAACGAGCGGCCCTAGCGCCGAAGAAGATAGATAAGCCAAAGGCTGCCGCCACAGCCGATGAAGAGGGGATACCTAAGAAGAAACTTCGCTTCGCTTTATTGACTCGTTTGAACGGTGAGAAGAAAGAAGAAGAGCCTTCGGCCGATGAGGAAGAAGCTCCGGAACAAAAAACTGTAATATCAATGTCTTCTCACGCTGCTGACGATGAAGAGGAAATTGAGGATGAAGAGGAGCCTTCGGCCGATTCTGAAGGCGTCGCGGTCATTCCGAAAAACGAAACGATCGTTCAAACAATGGCGCGAAGAAAAGTAAAGATGACTGCGAAAGTTCAACGCCGCATCGAGAACTGGAAGCTACCTGAACTTGGAATGTTAGAAGATCCGCCAGATTCACGCATTCGAGTTGATGAGCGCGAGATCAAACGCAAAGCCGAGATTCTTACTCACAAGCTAAGTCAGTTCTCAGTAAAAGGTGAAGTACAAGGTGCGAAGCCAGGGCCAGCAGTGACCATGTATGAATTTAAACCTAATTCAGACGTGAAGATTTCAAAGATCACTGAGCTAGCAGACGATCTTTCTTTAGCGCTTAGCTCTGAGTCAGTTCGTATTATTGCGCCGATCCCTGGTCGCGACGTCGTAGGTATCGAAACGTCAAACTCACATCGTGAAACTGTTTTCTTAAAAGACATTCTCGCAAACGACTTCTTCTGGAGTGATAAGAACAAACTTCCGTTAGCCCTGGGCCGTCAAGCCGACGGTGAAACGAAAGTCGTAGATCTTCGTAAAATGCCTCACTTACTCGTAGCCGGAACAACCGGTTCGGGTAAATCGGTTTTCGTAGTGAGCATCATCACAGGTTTATTGTTCAAGCACTCGCCGAAAACTTTGCGTTTGATCTTAGTTGATCCAAAACAAGTTGATTTGGCAGCGTTCGGACATGTGCCGCATTTATTAATGCCGCCGATTCGAGAGCCACGTAAAGCTGTTACCGCGCTTAAGTGGGCGATTCGCGAGATGGAAAAGCGCTACCGATCAATGTCAAAGTTTGGTGCTCGCGGGATCGAATCATTTAACGAGATCGTTGATAAGTTCTCAAAAGAAGAAAACGAGAAGCATGAAAATGCAAACCTCGAGCTTGAAAACGCAAATCAAAAACTTGAACAGTACTACCACACCTCACAGCCGTATATTGTGATCGTTGTAGAAGAGTTCGGTGATTTGATGTCAGTAGATAAAGTGAATGTGGAACAAGCGGTCGTTCGCTTAGCGCAAATGGCGCGAGCTTGCGGGATTCACTTAATCTTGGCGATGCAGTCTCCTCGAAAAGACGTAGTCACAGGCTTAATTAAGACGAACATTCCTGGTCGAATCAGCTTTAAGGTTGCGAGCAAAATGGATTCGCGAATTATTCTTGATGAGTCGGGTGCCGAGCGACTTCTTGCGCAAGGGGATATGTTGTTCTTAGCTCCGGGTGTATCAAAACCACAACGTCATCATGGCGCATGGGTCACCGAAGAAGAAATCACTGCGGTCATGAAGTTCTGGTCAGACCAGGGCGAACCACAATTTGATCCGTTAGCTATGAAAGCTCTTGAAGGAACAGGCGGAGGCTTTGATCTTCAAGGAAGTGAAGACGGAGGAGATCCGTTAGCTGGCGATGGGGACGATAGCGATTACGATGAAAAGTATGACGAAGTTCTCTCGTGGGTTTCGGCTCAAAAAGAAGTGAGTGCTTCGTTACTGCAGCGCAAATTCCGTCTTGGATACCCGCGTGCTGCTCGAATGGTTGAAGTCTTCGAGCGCGAGGGAGTTGTTGGCCCAGCCAATGGCAGTAAGCCTCGGCAAGTCCTCGTCAGCTCATACACCAAAGAAGTATAACTATAAAAAAGGGGAGCAATCAGAGCTCCCTTTCAAAAGAATATCTTAACGTGAAACCGATGTCGATTTGGTTTTCTTGACCGCCAGCAGGGGGAGAGGAGATGATGGCTCGATGTTTTATCTACTTCTTTCACTTACAGTTTTGGCTGCGACTCCGGCGGCGCCCACTAAAAAAGTCGAGAGCTATAAAGATTTAGTCTCGAAGGCGCGGCACCTAACTCTTCAGCGCGACAGGCTTCAGGCAACTCAAGTTTTAGCTCGCGGAATTTCGCGCGAACCAAAAAACTCAACTGCGTACAAAGAATTGGTCGCGGCACTCGATGAACTTTCGGGCGCGTTCTACACAGAGAAAGCACAAAGTTTATTTTTGCTCGCAGATGGGCTTGAGTATGAGAAGCCAAAAGAGTCGATCGACAAGCTTAACGAAGCACTGAGACTTGAAGAGGGAAATGTTTCGATCTTAAAAGCTCTTGGAAGATCGCACTTAAGACTTGCGGATTGCGGTGCTGCGAGCAAACAGATTGCTGCGGCTAAAGAATTAAATCCTTTTTCATCAGACATTAGGCTCTTGAGTCTTCAGCTCGCAGACTGCGAAAAAAATTACGATCAGCTCACACTATTTCTCTCTGTAAAGCCTGACGAAAACGATGCAAATGAGCGATTCACTAAAGGCATTCGTCTTCGAGAGCTTCAGCGAAAAAACGATCTAAAGGGAGCAAAGTCTCTTCTAGCGGCGTGGGAAGCAGCTGCGCCTGAGTACCCAGAAGTTTATTACTGGAAGTGGACTTTGAGTGGAGATACGCCGACCGACCGTGCGGCAGCTCAAAAATACATGAGTCTCTGCCAGAATCTGACTCCTCGGAAAAAGAAAAGCTACAATCTTGATCTTGAGTTGTGTAAGTCAGTGGAGAAGGTAGACGAAGCGCTAAAAACTGCTGCTGCTGAAGGCGAATCAAATGACGACACTCCATAAAGTTCTAGCGTCTTTATTGCTCTTCACGGCTGCGCAAGGCTGTGGAGTAAAGGGCCGCCCTCTACCTCCCGAAAAGCCAGCGGAGCTTGGTCGCGGCAAACCAACATTTACTCGCACCACAGAAGATTTTCGATTCCGAAATATTCCACCTGTTGAAACCGAAGCCGAAGCTTCAGATGACGAAGAAGAGGAAACACCTTAAATGGGTCCACTACGCCTGGTGAAAATCCAGGGAGCTGGAAATGATTTTCTCTTTATTGATCTTCGCACCACCAGCCTCCAGCACTTCACAACACTTAATCGCCGCGAGTTAGTTCGAAGACTTGCTGATCGTGAGTTTGGCATTGGCGCCGACGGAGTTGTCTTTGTCGAAAACGGTGGATCAGAAGTTACTTTTAGTTGGGACTTCTACAATAAAGATGGTTCGACAGCCGAGATGTGCGGAAATGCCGCGCGATGCATGGGGCGTTGGGGTCAACTTTTTGCCGGCAAGTCTGAGTTCAGTTTTCGTACGATTGCAGGCGATGTTTTTGTTCGAGGAGTGGATGCCGCAGTCGAAGCATTTCTTCCGTTTGTAAAAATCGAAATGAAAAAGCTGGAATACAACTTAAACGGAGAAGTTCACTCAGCACTCTTCGTTAATACCGGTGTTCCACACTTAGTTGTCGAAGTTGCTAAGCTCGAGCAGGCGTACAAGATGCTCGATCATGTTCAAGCACTTCGCTTTCATCCTGATGTCGGATCTCGTGGCTCAAATGTCACTTTTGTAGAGCGTGTTGCAGAAACTAAATTTAAAACTGTCACTTTCGAGCGCGGAGTTGAAGGCTTCACTTTGGCCTGCGGAACTGGGGTTCTCGCAGCTGCGGCAAAAGGAATTCAGGGAAAAACCAACGTCACAGTTGAAGTTGAGGCGCCCGGCGGAGCTCTTCAGGTCATCTTCCCGAAAGAGGGCGGAGCGATTTTATCTGGCCCAGCAAAATTAGTATTCGAAGCGAAAGTTAACGAGGAGTTACTTAAGTGAAAAAATTCGAGGGCGTCTTCACAGCACTAGTCACTCCCTTTAAGAATGGCGAAGTCGATGAGAGGTCATTAAAGAATCTTGTCCGTCATCAACTTGATCATGGAGTTCATGGATTCGTTGTTTCTGGAACTACCGGCGAAAGCCCAACCCTCACTAAAGAAGAAAAGAAGAGATGTTTTGACATCGTTAAAGCTGAATCTGGCGGAAAGGTTCCGATCGTTGTCGGCACGGGAACAAATTCGACTCGCGAGACAAAAGCGGCAACTCAAGACGCTGAAAAGTGGGGAGCCGATGCAGTTTTAGTTGTTGTGCCTTACTACAACAAGCCTCCGCAGCGCGGACTTGTTGCGCACTTTACTGAAACTGCAAATGCAACGAAGCTTCCGGTTCTTCTTTACAATGTACCTTCGCGTACCATCACCGCGCTAAGCGCGGAGAGTATGAAAACGCTATCGATGGTAAAAAACATTGTCGGCGTTAAAGAGGCATCCGGCGATATGGCTCTTGCTAAACAAATAGTTGAAGAGTGTGGCTCAGACTTCTTACTCACAAGCGGAGATGACGGAACATTCTTGAAACTAATGGAGGCCGGTGGACGCGGAGTGATCTCGGTTGCTGCGCATATTCTCCCGAAACAATTCTCTCAAAGTTGCGAGCTTGCGCTTGCGGGAAACCACTCAGCAGCGAACGACTTGATGGGCAAGTACTCGGCGCTCATTTCAAAACAACTTTATACTGAGGCAAATCCAATTCCGATCAAAGCGGCGCTCGCTCTAATGGGAATTATTGAAAGCAGCGAATTGCGCTTGCCACTTGCGGCGCACGCAGAGCCTCACATAAGCGATCTTAAGAAGATGATGAAAGAAGTAGGGCTTTTGTAGATGAAAAAAAATTCGAAAAATATCAGGATTGCGATCATTGGTGTTTCTGGTCGAATGGGCCAAGAGATTTACGGTCTAGCAAATGACTCAAAGAAATTTTTGGTAGTTTCGGGAGTCGGAACGTCTGCTGCTGAACTTGAACCGCCTCTTTATGTAAAAAAAGTTTCTGATTTAGATGCGAAAAAAATCGATGTTGTGATCGATTTCTCACAGCCTGAGTTGTTGAGCAGCGTTACTGCGTGGTGTGCGAAAAATAAAATTCCTCTGGTAAGCGGAACCACTGGTTTATCTTCGGAGCAGGAGAACGCCCTGCGGGCCGCTTCTCGGAATACCGGTATATTGTGGGCTCCAAATATGAGTATGGGTGTCACTCTCGTTTCTGAAATGCTTCGCACACTCGCAAAATATCAAGACGCTGAGTTTCAGATCGAAGAACTCCACCACAAGCGAAAGAAAGATTCTCCGAGCGGAACTGCCTTGTTTCTTCAAAAAGTTTTGCAGGGCGAGAGAAAAGAAAAACTCTCTCAGCCACTTTCAATCAGAGGCGGCGGGATTTTTGGAATCCATCGCATATGGGCTATGGCTGAGGAAGAAACGATCACAATTGAGCACACAGCTCATAACCGAAAAGTGTTCGCACGTGGCGCGCTGCAGGCGGCAGAGTGGTTAGTAGGGCAAAAACCCGGCCTTTACCGAATGGCGAACGTCTTCGCTTGATTTTTCGAGAGCCGACAGGCACCTTTTTGGTTTGTTCCTCTATATGTTAATGCGGGTGTCACACACCTGAAGGAGTCCTCTGGTGAAGTTCTTCATCGATACAGCTGATATGAATGATATTCGTGAAGGTAATGCACGTGGTTGGGTCGATGGCGTAACTACCAATCCTACTTTGATCCTCAAAACCGGCAAAAGTAACGCCGAGATGATCCGTGAGATCTGCAAAGAAGTGAAGGGTCCAGTCTCAGCAGAAGTCATGAGCATTCAAGCTGACAAAATGTACGCTGAAGGTCTCGAGCTCGCTAAAATCGCTGACAACGTAGTTGTGAAAATTCCTATGTGCGAAGACGGTCTAGTTGCCGTTCGCAGATTCGCAGCTGATGGAATCAAAACAAACGTAACTCTCGTGTTCTCACCACTTCAGGCGCTGCTTGTTGCTAAAGCTGGAGCGTCGATGGTTTCTCCTTTCGTTGGACGTCTTGATGACATCTCAACAAACGGCATGGATTTAATTGGTCAGATCATCGAGCTTTACCAAAATTACGGCTTCGACACTGAAGTTCTCGTAGCTTCAATCCGTCACCCAATTCATGTACTTGAATCAGGGTTAATGGGAGCAGACATCGCGACGATGCCTTTGAAAGTAATGAAGCAGTTGGTTAACCACCCACTCACTACTGCGGGTATCCAACAGTTCTTGAAAGATGCAGAAGCAATTCCTAAGTGATTGAATTTGCAGGCGCTTTAAAGCACCTAGACCCTAAGAAACGCTTAAGACCAGCGGGACGTTTATCAGCAATGGTGACTATCCAACTGGTCTTTTTTTCTGTCTTTTTCATGGGTTGCGCAACCTCTTCAAACTCTCGCGAATTCAACCGTCCATGGGGCGTTGTTCGTGCAACTGTGCAAAAAAATCTCCCTTTAGGGATCAGAACAACGAGCAGAAATGGTCGCACTTACGAATCAAACTTCTTTGTTCCAAAAGGAAATTGGGATGAAGACGGAACGGATTCTCGAGAACGAGCTTTTGCTCGTGCGACGATCTTCAACGCCAGCCGACCTTACCGAGTTGAAGCTTCAGTATTTCGCCAGCGTAAAATTGGCGGTGGATATTCAGAGCCAGAACTCGATGAAGAGCTCTCTGAGAGACTAGTCAGCAAGATCGCCAGCGACATAGCCAATCGTCGGGATGACCGTAATATTATTGACGATTTCAAGCCCTTCTAACAGACTATTCAGGACTAACGGATTAAGCATAAGAAACACTAGAGCTCACGGAAGGGCAAAGTGTATAAGCACCTAAGTAGACCCGGACGTCGCAACGACAGACGTGCGACCAAATTCAGTACGCCATCTGCGCTCGCAGGACTTTTGTTCTTTGCTCTCTCTATCGTTGCACCAGCACAAATTCAAAAAGCCGAAACGCGAGTTTTCTCAACCGGTCTAAAAGTTTCAATCGAAAGATCATCTCCCGCATTCGCCGCTCTCGAAGATGATCTTTATAATTCAGCGCCACCCGAAGCGATCATGCCTAAAAAATCTTTAGGAAGAATCTCGTCAGGAGAAATTTTCACAGCGTACGCGCAGCGAATCGCCGCCGATAATCAGCGCGAAGCACAAGTTGCCCTACAAAAACAAATGGCACAAAGCTCGCAGCATCGTGTTGTCGAAATTTCTCGCGAAGAGCTTTTGCAATCTCTGTTCTTGCCACTCGTCATTGCATCTAAAACGGCGCCCCAAGTTCAAACAAAAATGCCGGCGCAATCTAATGATAACGGTAAGTACGAAGTTAATCAGGCAGCGATTGCTCCACCGAAACCTCTTCCAGACTCTTTAAAGCCCGACACTTCGATTGATCCAGATCAGCCACATTTGGTTCGCGGACTTCTTGAGCTAACAAATGGTTTAGCGCTGACTTCACCTTCAGATGAGCTAACCGTCTTCCAAGAAGTTGAAGGCGAGCAGTGGCAGCGCGGTACGGTCTGGATTCGAGAGGGTCGCTATGCAATCGAAGTTCCGAATCGTGAAGGACTGCTAGTTGCAGAGTTGAGAACAGAGCGCGGCGAATTGTTGGGAAGAGGAGAGCTTGAGCTCGTGCATCTTCCAGTAAAAAAGAAGAATCAATTTAAAGTGAGCGACGTCACGATTCGTCTCTATCCAATTTCAAGTACGCTCGAGGGAAGAATACTTTCTGCTTACAGTCATAACGACGTGAAAAAGGCAGTTCGCGACGCACAGATAGAAATCATGGGCGTCGGTCACAGAGTAAATAGTGAGCGAGATGGTCACTTCGAAGATTCTCAAATTCTCGAGGGCTCAAGTGTCATCGTACAAGTGCAGCGCGCCGGATACTGGGGAACACTCGCAGTTGGAAGCAGTAAGAGTCGAAATGAATTTACGCTCTATCCAAACAAAATGTTGAAAGCGTTTATGTCTTTTGCCTACGCAAACGATCCGACACTTAAACTTGATCAGGACACGGCGCTCGTGTGGGGAAAGATCACACGAAACGGAAAACCAATAGCTGGCGCACATGTTGAGCTAATGACAACCGAAAAGCCATTAACTCCAATCTACTTTAACGAACTGATGATTCCAGATCCGAAACTAAAAGCGACGACGGCCAATGGCCTTTACGCATTCTTGCCTGTTCCTTCGGGCGCCCACGCAGTACAAGTAACAGATCAAGGTATCTTGTCAGAACCAATCGTCTTCCCGGCTGACGCTCGTCACGTATCAACAATCGATATTGAAACAATGAGTTGGAAGCGAATGGTTGTGAAATCGTTTGATGCCTTCGCTCCTGAGACTCAAGTTGCAGCAGACTTATATCGCCTTGGCTTTGACTCTGAAAAGAAACGATCAGCCGGAGTAGCGGAACTTAAGTACGTAGCGAGCACCTCGCTGCTAGTTCTTAACTCTGTCCCTTCGTCTGCCGACTACGCGCCGGCTCGAATAAGTGTGACTCGTCAGAGCAGTTTCGCTTACTTGCCAATGATAAAAACGAAGTGGCTAAAGGGCTTAATCGCAGGACGAAGAACTCCTGGAACCTCTATCGCTGTTGGTTTTGTAAATTCAAAAAAGACATACCGTGTGCATCCTGACGTTGGGTCGGCAGCATCGGTGATCTACTTTGATCCTCAAGGAAAAGAAGTTGAAGGCAACCTCGGTGTTCCGGGCGGCGGTTATGTTGTGCTCAATTTAGATCCTGGATTTAAAACGATTTCAGTTGTTCCACTCGGAACCGATTCGGTTTCTGCGCAAACAATTTTAGCAGACTCAAAATTCGTGAATCTAATTAACCACGTGATTCGATAGTTTTCTTTGAAGCAAGCTTTGCTCGCAAATCATCTTTACGATCTGAAGGAATAAGTAAGCGATAACCGCGTGGTAAAGTCGTATTGCGCTTAAATGCTTGCTTGAGGTCAGGATTATAAAGAAGTACTTCGTCAGCAGATAAACCCGTAACTCGAAGAATGCTGTTTGTGCGCATCGCGCGAGGCAAAATCACATTGTCTTCTGTGAACATGTTCTGCGAGCCAGCAAATGCAAAGATCTCGTCTTTGTATTTCTCAGCGTAGAGAGCAGCCAAGAATGACGGGTAGTAGTTTGTTCCCGCAAAACCAAAAGACTTAGTTTTATACTTTCCAAGAATGTCTGCGATGTCATTTGAGCGAACAACCCGAGTTGCTTTACGAACACCGCCAGGGCCATGGTTGTAAGCGGTAATTGCTAAGGGCCATTTGCGCTGAAGAATCATGTGATTTTCTTTAAGTAAACGAGCCGCTGCATGAGTCGACTTAAGCGGAGAGCGTCGCTCATCGATTCCGTCTTTGATTATCAAAAACTTCTTTCCGGTGTTGCCAATAAACTGCCAAACGCCTGATGCGCCAGCCTTGCTCGTTGCTAAATGATTGAAGCTGCTTTCAACCAACGGAATACGAGTTAATTCAGGTGGAATTTTGTGTTGAGCGAAAATGCGATCCATTTCTTGGAGGTACTGCGCAGAAATAATTAAGCCTTGCTCGAAATGATCTTTTTGACCTGTCTGCACTCGCACGCTTGCTGCAGCGAGCTTCGCGTTTCGCGAAAAGTTACCAGGTAAGGTTTTGATTGCATTATAAAGACGCGCTTCTTCAGCGGAAAGTTTCGCTGTAGAGGGTCTCGTCAAGCGAGAAAGTTTAACTAGCTTTGCGCGGATCGAATTCACTTCGCCTTTAACATGGGCTTCAGCCTTTAAGTTCCGTTGCCAGCGTCGGCTTGGTTTATCAGAATAAATGATCGGAGAAATATCGATGACTTTATAAACGATCCACGGGAATTCACGGTGGTGAATCACCTGATCTTCAGACGGATGCTTTGTGTAAATGTCGAACCAAAAGCCAACGCGATTTTTTAAACGAGAATCAACTTCAAATAGATCGGTCACTCGCTCTTCGTAATCTGAAAGAATTGAATTGCGGTCAAATTCTGGTGGCGCAGATGGATCGATCGTGACTTGCTTAAGTACCTTTTCAACTGAATTTTCAATTTGAGTTTTAGCTTCTGGTCGAAGCTTCGGAGCCGAAGGCGAATTAACGATAGCCGCAGTTGCCGATAGGCCAATAAGCAGGCTCGTCATTAACAGAATTTTACCAAATTTAAATTTGTTCATTTCACCTGGCTACCAAAGCAAGCCGGGTGCCAGGAAACCTAGTGTATTCGAGCCTATAGAGGCCCTCAGTTCGAATTAACTAAGGGTGCCGGTAAAGAGGTGACGATCGGCCCAAGAAAGTCACCATTAGGTAATTTGGGCCTTCCGTTTAGTTTTGGTTGAGTCGCGTTGCTTGGCTCGGTGCGGTTTCGCTCTAATCAAGCCTCACAAGGGAGAAATCATGAAAATGTTAGTTTTAATCTGTGCACTTACTTTTGGAGCGTCAGTTCAGGCGCACAATCACGAAGATAAAGACGGTAAAGGCTTCGAAGCTCACAAAGCTGAGGCTCTAAAGGGCATCGATGATCGCCTAGCCAAACTTAACGAGCACAAAACATGTGTAACGGCAGCCGCTGACAAAGAGGCGTTCAAAAAATGCCACGAGTCGATGAAAGAGTTCCGTCACGATAAAAAAGAAGAGTGGAAAGAAAAGCGCGAAGAAATGAAAGAGAAACGCAAAGCGCGCAAAGAGAAAAAAGAAGACAAAGAGTAGTCCGCCGAACAGTTTCGAAAAATAGACTATTAAATTTGTTTGCCACCCCTCCATTCCGTAGATCTAATTGGTTTACCTAAAATTGGAGGGGTCCCCATGAAATCATGTGCTATCGCACTCGCTATTGTTTTGTTCTCATTCTCCGCTTCAGCAGAAATGCCAGAAGCAACGTTCTCTTCACCAGCGGCAACAAATAGAGCCGAAGCTTCAAGCCCAAAAAGCACGGTTCCGCTTCGCGAAGGTTTTCGCGTAGCCTTCGTTAAGCCGGTTCTTTCGATGAAAATGACTGCGACTGTTGAAGGGCTCGGCGCCGCATCACAAACAGAGAAAATCGATAGCGCGAACGGCGTATCGTTTGGATATGCTTACTTACCAATTCAAAGCGCGGGCTTTACAACAAACGTTGCAATCATCAATCTTAAAGAACAGGGCGATGACAGCGTTGCAATGCTTCGCGCAGATGGCAACCTCGCGTTCGCAATCAACCCAACGGTCAACTTCAAGGGCGGAATCAACCTCGCTACTATGAATAAATCAGGCTTCCGACAAGATTTTAGCTCTGAAGTAGGCTTTCAAGCATCAGCAGGGTTTCAGTTCAACCGCAATTTCGGCGTTGATGTTGGTTACGTAACAATGGCTCAACAGAGCAAAACAATTGAAGGCGTTTCAGTTGCGCTCGAACAAAGCGGACCAGAGCTTTCACTAACAGGAACGTTCTAGATCGTAATAGTTTCTTTGTAGAGACCGAACACTTCGCGAAGAGTGTCCGAGATCTCTCCAAGAGTGACGTTCGCTTCGACAGCGTCTACGAAAAGCGGCATGAGGTTTTCTTTACCTTGAGCCGCTTTTTTTATTTTGGCGAGTTGTTCGTTTACTTTGCTCTGATCACGTCGCGCTTTAAATGCCTTGAGCCGCGAAATCTGTTCGTTCGCAACAGCCTCGTGAATCTTTAAAACATCTGTGCGCTCGGTCTCTTTTTGAATGAAGTCATTTACGCCGACAACAATTTCTTCTTTGCTCTCGACGGCACGCTGATACACGTAAGCAGCTTGCTGAATTTCTCTTTGAATCCAGCCGGTCTCGATGCATTTAACAACGCCGCCTAAGTTTTCGATGCGATCGATGTAACTTAGAGCGCTCTTTTCGAGTTCTGAAGTAAGGCTTTCGACAAAGAATGAACCCGCCATAGGATCAATTGTGTCAGCAACGCCTGATTCGTTTGCGATGATCTGCTGCGTACGAAGAGCAATGGTTACGGCTTTCTCAGTCGGCAGACCAAGGGCTTCGTCCATTGAATTTGTATGTAAGCTTTGAGTTCCGCCGATCACCGACGCGAGAGCCTGAACTGTTACGCGAACAATATTGTTCTCAGGCTGCTGAGCGGTGAGTGTACTTCCGGCAGTTTGCGAATGGAACCTAAGCATCCAAGACTTAGGATTCTTCGCCTTAAAGCGCTCTTTCATAATCTTTGCCCACATTCGGCGGGCCGCTCTAAACTTTGCAACCTCTTCGAAGAAATTATTATGAACGTTGAAGAAGAAACTTAAGCGTCCGGCAAACGAGTCAACATCAAGACCTGAATCAATCGCTGCCTGAACGTAGGTAATTCCATCGGCGATCGTAAACGCAATTTCTTGGGCCGCTGTCGATCCAGCTTCTCGAATGTGATAACCAGAAATACTGATCGTGTTCCAATTAGGAACTTCTTTTGAGCAGTACTGAAAAATATCAGTGATCACTCTCATCGAAGGCTTTGGCGGGTAGATGTAAGTGCCGCGCGCGATATACTCTTTTAAAATATCGTTTTGAATTGTGCCGGTTAATTTATCTGCAGAGATTCCGCGCTTGCGGGCAACTGCGATATAAAGTGCCAGCAAAATTCCGCCGGTCGCGTTGATCGTCATTGATGTTGAGATTTTTTCGAGCGGGAGATCTTTAAGTAAAATCTCCATGTCTTCAATCGAACTAATCGCAACGCCAACCTTGCCTACTTCACCTGACGACATCACGTGATCAGAGTCGTAACCCATTTGCGTTGGCAGGTCGAACGCAACCGACAGCCCTGTTTGTCCGCGTTCTAACAAAATTTTGTAGCGCTCATTACTTTCACGTGCAGAACCGAACCCTGCATATTGGCGCATCGTCCAGAATCGGCCGCGGTACATCGTTTCCTGCACGCCTCGCGTGTAGGGATAGACGCCTGGAGCACCTAAATCAGATTCAATTTTTGATGGATCCCAATCTTGGGTCGTATAGAACGGCTTAATTACTATAGAACTCGAAGTCTGAAATTTAGATTTTCTATCGGAACTTTTTTTGCTCATTCAGACTCCGCATGATGCGACGCTTCTGTAAAGGGAACCGGGTACCTTTTATTTTGTTTCGAAAGTTACTAGTGTTTGGCCCGATTCGACCGAGTCAGCAGCTTTAACGAGAATATCTTTTACTTTGCAATCGTGAGTTGCGCGCATCTCGTTTTCCATCTTCATCGCTTCCATAATCAGAATCGGCATTCCAGCTTTAAGCTCTTGGCCCGGAGTTACCATGATCTTTACGATCTTACCCGGCATGCCTGCAGACAATTGTTCTGCAGCGCCCAGCAAGCCACCTTTTTTGAGTGATTCGTGCAAGATAGCTTCGTCGTTATAAATGCGAATTTTTTGGTAAGCACCGCGAGTGTAAACATCCCACTCGATTCCTGAGCCGAAGGCATCTAGAACGTAAGATCGGCCTTCGTAGATGAAGCTAATTACGTTTTCGACCAATTTAAAATCGCGCTTTGAAATTTCAACGCGCTTCCATTGGCCACCATCAGCTTGCATAGCAATGTTCCAAGAGTGGCGGTTCTCGGTGATATCAATTTTATAGTGTTTGTCTTTTAAGTCTGATTCAAAAAACATTTTACAATCCTCGCAGCGATTGCTTGCGAGCAACCGACTTCCAGCGACTTGCCATGCTGTACTCTGCAACGTTCTTCGACTTCTTTTCGTTGAACGCAGCGATCGCAGCAGTGATCAAGAAGACTTCGTCATCTACTTCTTTAAATAAGTCTGGCGCCTCAACTTTAAGTTCTTTTTCAACGAACTGAGTTGTGTAAGTTCCGTTGATGAACGAAGGAGCTCGCAAGATCGACTTGTGAAGCATGATATTTGTTTTAATTCCCGTGAGGGTGAACTCGGTCAACGCACGATCAAGACGTTTCATCGCGATTTCGCGAGTTGGTCCGTAAGCAATAAGCTTTGCGATCATCGGATCATAGAAGAGCGGAACTTCGTAACCAGGGTAGGCATATGAATCAGTTCTGATCCAAGGGCCTTGCGGGTGACGGCATCTTCGAATTAGCCCAGGACTTGGCTGAAATGTGATTGGGTCTTCTGCGCAAATTCGAGCCTCGATGGCCCAGCCTCGCTGAACAAGATCTTCTTGTTTGAAGCTAAGCTTATTTCCATAAGCAACAGAGATTTGCTCATGAACCAAGTCAACTCCGACGACCATTTCAGTGATCGGGTGTTCAACCTGAAGACGAGTGTTCATCTCCATGAAGAAGAATTCTTTTGTCGTGTTGTCGAAAATAAATTCCATCGTACCGGCGCCAACGTAGTTGATGCTCTTAGCTGCACGAACTGAAACATCACCAAGCTTCTTTCGAACTTCTGGTGGAACAGAAGGAGAAGGTGACTCTTCGATAATTTTTTGGTGACGACGTTGAACAGAACACTCGCGCTCAAACAAATGAACAACGTTCCCGTGCTTATCGCCAAACACTTGAACTTCGATGTGCTTCGGGTTGTTGATGAAGCGTTCGATGTAAACCGTGTCGTCTTTGAAATAGTTTAAGCCTTCAGACTTCGCTGCTCGAAACGAACTCTCAAGTTCTTCCATGTTATGAACAACGCGCATCCCTTTACCGCCACCGCCAGCAGAAGCTTTGATCATCACAGGAAGACCAATTTTAGCGACAACGCGCTTTGCTTCTTCCATGTCATTAACAGGGCCGCCGCTACCAGGGACAGTTGGAACTTCCGCTTCGCGCATGCGCTTTAATGCTGAAAGCTTATCGCCCATAGCGCGAATGTTTTCTGGCGTAGGTCCAATGAATGCAACGCCCGCAGCTTTTAGCTGCTCAGCAAAGTCAGCATTTTCGCTTAGGAATCCATAACCAGGGTGAACGGCGTCAGCGCCGGACTTCTTAACTGCTTCCAAAATCTTATCTACACGCAGGTAGCTGTCTTTTGAGGGAGCAGGGCCGATGTTGTAAGCTTCGTCAGCGAGAGTTACGTGAAGACTATTTCGATCAGCATCGCTGTAAACAGCAACCGCTTTGATTCCCATATCACGGCACGCACGAATTACTCGTAGTGCAATTTCTCCGCGATTGGCGATCAGAATCTTTTTAAACATCAAGTTCTCCAAAATTGCGAAATGCAGCGCTAGCTGCGTAGGTGCCAACGGCACCTATTAACGTTACAGCCGTTTAAAGCGGGATGTTGCCGTGCTTCTTCGGTGGATTAGAATCTTTTTTGTTCTTAAGCATCTCAAGTGCGTCGATGATGCGTTTGCGAGTCATTGCCGGCTCGATGACTTCGTCAACGTAACCAAGCTCAGCTGCAACGTACGGATTAGCGAACTTTTCTTCGTAGTCAGAAGTTAGGCGCGCCTTTTCATCAACAGGGTTTTTCGCCTTCTTGATGGCATCACGGAAAATAATATTCACAGCACCATCAGCGCCCATCACTGCAATCTCGGCAGTCGGGTACGCAAGATTCACGTCGCCACGCAAATGCTTCGAACTCATTACGCAGTAAGCTCCGCCGTAATCTTTGCGAGTGATGATTGTCACTTTAGGAACAGTAGCTTCAGCGTATGCATAAAGTAGTTTTGCTCCGTGAGTGATGATCCCGTTCCACTCTTGATCTGAGCCAGGCAAAAAGCCAGGTACATCAACGAATGTAACGATTGGAATATTGAAGGCATCACAGAAGCGAACAAAGCGCGCAGCCTTTTTAGAAGCGTCGATGTTCAAGCAACCCGCTAACACTTGCGGCTGGTTAGCAACGATACCTACTGAGCGCCCGTTGTAGCGAGCAAACCCGACGATCACGTTCTTTGCATAGTGCTGATGAATTTCGAGAAAGTAACCCTCATCTACAGTCATCTTCACAAGCTCGAGCATGTCGTATGGCTTTTTTGAAGAATCAGGAATGAAGTTATTCAATGCATCTTCGATACGATCAGGAGCATCGTTGGTTGGAATCACAGGCGGATCATCAACGTTGTTCGAAGGAAGGAAGTTTAATAATTCTCTGATTAACAACAAGCAGTGCTTGTCGTCGTTTGCAGCGAAGTGAGCAACACCCGATTTTTTATTATGAGTGAGCGCTCCGCCTAGTTGTTCTTTGGTGATGTCTTCATGAGTAACGGTCTTGATCACGTCAGGACCAGTTACGAACATGTAGCTTGTGTCTTTCACCATGAAGATGAAATCAGTAATCGATGGAGAGTAAACTGCGCCACCCGCGCATGGTCCCATGATCGCGCTGATCTGTGGAACTACTCCGCTAGCTAATGTATTTCGCAAGAAGATGTCAGCGTATCCACCGAGTGCTTCAACGCCCTCTTGAATTCGCGCACCACCAGAATCATTTAAGCCAATGATCGGAGCACCGTTCTTCATCGCCATGTCCATGATCTTAAGAATCTTGTTCGCTTGAGTGCGAGACATTGATCCGCCGAACACAGTGAAGTCTTGCGAGTAAACGTAAACAAGTTTTCCGTTGATCTTGCCGTAGCCCGTGATCACTCCGTCGCCAGCAACTTTTTTGTCGCCCATGCCGAAGTTTTGCGAACGGTGAGTAACGAAGCGATCCATTTCAACAAAACTTGCTGGATCTAAAAGAACTTCAAGTCGCTCACGTGCTGTTAAACGATTGTTCTCTTTGTGTTTAGCGAGCTTATCAGCACCGCCGCCTTTTAAAGCTTCGTTGTTTTTTGTTTCGAGTTCGCGAACGCGCAATTCGGTCCGAGACGTAGATGAAGTAGTAGTTTCCATCTCGGCATATTGTTACGGTCGCCCTGCGTTAGGCAAGTAGAGTGTAGAGGGAAAAGCGCAATCTATGGGCTGGAAATCGGGACAGCTGCGCGAATCGCCGCAAGGGCGTTTTTCACATTGAGCTTCCCTCGGGTCACAACCTCAAAATTTCCGGTCACAACTGAGCTCAGAATAGCCTGTTTGATTTGTGCAACACTTGCTTGTGGGCGATCGCCCATTAACAGGGCAGCCGTACCGGCGACAAATGGTGAAGCCATGCTAGTTCCGGTCATTTTCATAATGCCGTCTCCAGGGTAGGTACTGACGATATCGTCACCCGGCGCAAGTAAGTGAACGAGGCTTGTGCTGTAGTTTGAGAACTGGGATTGAAATCCGCCTGGTCCGTAAGATCCAACAACGATTTGTCCCGGAAGATTAAATGCCGCAGGGAACTCCGGGCTGAAATCAAGATTCGACCCCATATTACCGGCAGCATCTACAAATAAAATTCCCTGTTGTTCTAAGTCAGCGATCACTGAGCGAAGTGTTTTTGTGCAGTAAGCTCCACCCCAACTTGCGTTAATAACTTTTACGTTTCGAGAAGCTGCATATTGAATTGCGCGAGCAGCATCAGACAGCAAGCCCCCACCAGTTCCGACAACTTTTCCGTTCACAACTTTCGTGCTCATGAATCCGATCGGAAGAATTTTCGCTTTTGGAGCTAGGCCCTTTATTCCGCCAGTCGAGTGATCTGCCGCAACGACGCCAGCAACGTGGGTTCCGTGGCCAGTCGTATCGACTACATCAGGTGTATCGTGAATGATGACTTGCCCATCTTTCGACTCCATCCAAAACCAGTATCCAGCAGCATCATCGACCAAGCCGTTTCCATCATCGTCGATCCCGTTGCCAGCAACTTCGCCAGCATTCACTGCGATTCGCGGAGCAATTTGCGAATGAGTACGATCAACTCCTGAATCGATAACGGCAACAACAACGCCATCACCTTTTACATTTTGATTCCAAGCATTCGATGCTTCGACAGAAATTTGTCCCCAGTCGGCAGTCGCCATTGCTGCCTCGGACATTGTGTAATCATGCGATTTCAAAATCTGATCATCTTCAACGATCTCGATGTCGTCTTTAAAATGAACGAGAATATCTCGCATTTCTTCTTCTGATTGGAAGGTTGCGCCAGTGACTTCGCCGTCTTTCCACTTGATGACGTAGCGATTTTCGACGGCAGTGCCAGAGCAGTCGCTATTTTTGAGAGAGTTATAGGGAACTGCCGTGGTATCGGTAGAGGTTTCGCATGCAGCAAGAAAAACAAAACACAAAACTAGGCCGAAAAACTTCACATTGGGAAGCGTCGCCGTGACATCCATGTCATCTCCTGATCGAGCGGCGCGAATCCTTCACACCACTACCTCTATTGTCACATTTTCCCTAAGAGACGGTTAGTCCAACTCTCTAGCGCTGGCCTTAGAAAGGGCTCTAGTGCTGAGTTTGCTTAAAACTGGACTTCGGGGAAGTAGGCAAATTTTTCCCTAGAGGCGGGAGAGGAGTTTCTTATGTTCGCGACGAGCTCGTTCAATCACTGCGCCCTCGTCGAAGAGTTGGTGCTCGCTGTCGCGCACGACTTCGCGGCCTGCAATAAAAACATCGGTGACGTCTCGACCTAAACACGAATAAACGAGGGCCGAATAGGGGTCGTTAACTGTTGCGACACTAATATGTGATCGATCAACAACCGCAATATCAGCTTGTTTGCCAACTTCTAGTGAACCAATTTTATCTTCAGCGCCTAAAGCTCGCGCTCCTGCCAAAGTCGCCATCTCAAAGGCTTTACGGGCGGGCAAGGCCTCGGGTCCAAACAATGGTTTTTGCATCAATGCCGCTAAACGCATTTCGATAAAAGGATCCATCGAATTATTGCAAGGGGCACCGTCAGCACCTAACGCCACATTAAGTCCGTGTTTGTGAAACTTTTCAATCGGAGCAAAGCCAGAGCCAAGCTTCATATTCGAACTTGGACAATGAACGAGAGATGTTTCTGCTTTCGCCATTTTCTTCATCTCAGAATCTGTGAGATGTACGCCGTGAGCGATCACAGTTCGTCGATTCAAAAAGCCTAAGTGCGCAAGGTAATCAACGTTGTTGTGACCGGTCCGTTCTTTAACGATTCTAATTTCATCTAAATTTTCTGAAGCGTGAGTGTGTACGACAAATCCGCCACTGGCTTGTATATCAGCAACAGCCTCTAACAATTCGTCGGTGCAAGAAATTGCAAAACGCGGGCAAAGTGCGTACTGAACCAGCGCATGCTTGTTGTTCCAGTACTTCAAAAGAGATTCGGTCTCTTTAAGCGCAGAACTTGTTTTTTCGTAGAGTGGACCCGATGAATCTTTGTGATCCATCAAACATTTACCGCCCCAGTATCGCATTCCGCTTTTTACAACAGTCTCGAGGAGAACATCGGTGTGACGAACCGTTCCCATGTCGAGAACCGACGTTGTTCCTGCTTTTTGCATTTCAAGGAGCCCTAGCTCCGCAGAAGATTTTAATGAAGATTCGTTGTGCGCGTGCTCCATCGGCCAAATTCTTTGCTGAAGCCATTCAAGCAAGGCTAAGTCATCGGCATCGCCACGAAACAAAGTTTGGCATAAATGAACGTGCGCCTGAATTAGGCCAGGAATAACGAATGCATTATCTGCATCAACAATTTTCGCACCCTTCTTCAGATCAGCAGGTGCCTTTTTGCCAACAAACTTAATCGCATCACCCTCGATAACGACATCTCCTAAAAAAACATCGCGACGCGAGTTCATAGTGACGACTGTGCCGTTGGTGATCAGAGTGCGCTTAGCCATAAATTAAAGACCCATTAAAGAGAGGCTACGAAAGTTTTAAGGAAGTTTCCGAACTTGTTGGCAACAAGTTTTGCTGTATCAGTCACTTCCTGATGAGAAAGTTTATGCGCAGAAATTCCGGCAGCGTTGTTCGTAATGCAGCTGATGCCGCAAACTCTTAAGCCTAGGTGATTTCCGGCAATTGCCTCTGGCACCGTACTCATTCCAACGGCTTTTCCACCGAGAGATTGAAGATGATGAACTTCTGCTGGAGTTTCGTAGCAAGGACCACTCACGCCACAATAAATTCCGCGCCAGTGGACAACACTTTGATCTTTTAGGATATCAGCCATTCTCTCGCTCAATTTGCGATCGTAAGCTTCGGTCATATCTGGAAATCGAGGGCCGAGCTGGCTAATGTTTGGACCTTTGAGTGGATTGTCGCCCATCAAATTAATGTGATCTTCGATAATCATGAAATCACCGGGGTGCATCTTGGGCTCAAGTCCACCGGCAGAATTTGTAATTACCAAAATTTCGATTCCAAGCATTGCGAGTGTACGTGTCGGATAAACGACCGTCGCCATCGAATGACCTTCGTAATAATGGATTCGCCCCTGAAGTGCAGCGATCGGAACTCCGCCAACTTTTCCTAAAATTAATCGGCCAACGTGCCCTTCGACAGAAGTTGGAAGAAAATGAGGAATATCTGCGTAAGGAATATCAGCTTCAACTTCGATTTGGTCGATGAACGTACCTAATCCCGAACCAAGAATTACTCCAACGCGAGGCTTGAGCTTTGATTTCGAGCGAATGTAATTAACTGATTCTGCGAGGTTTTCTGTAATCATTGGGCTATAACTTCCTGCGGGCTATCAAAGCTGCAACAGTAGGCTTTTGCAAGGAAATACTCGTGTTCGAAAGGAGCATATCTTCTGCAGTAGAAAACTGATTTGTTGAGTTTGCGTAAAGAGTGAAAAGCGGCGCACCAACACTGATTTCTTCGCCAAGTTTTGCATGAACGTAGATGCCAGCGGTTGGGTCAATCACGTCTGTTGTTTTTAGACGACCAGCACCAAGCGCGATCGAGGCCATACCAACTTGATCGGTATTAAATTTTGAAACAAAGCCAGCTGCTCGAGATTTGACAACGTAAGAGTGTTTCGCAACCGGAAGTTTTGCTAAGTCTCCGCCCTGAAGCGAGCAAAGCTCTTCGAACTTCTCGTAGGCCTTGCCGCTTGCAAGCACTTCTCGCGCGATCTTTACGCCCTCTTCTGCGCTCGCTGCTTTTTCGCCAAGCCAAATCATTGCACCCGCAAGTTCTAAACTTAATTCGCGGCAGTCATCAAAATGATCAGCCGAGTGGCCGAGGTAGTTCGAATTTTTCATGATGGCAATACACTCGCCGACTTCGACAGAGTTTCCGACAAAGCGACCGAGCGGCTGTTCCATGTTCGTGAGATAAGAAATAACTTTTTTCCCTTGAACGCGTCCGATAGCCATTAATTTCGTGGCCAACTCATCTGCTTGATCGAGAGTTTTCATGAAGGCGCCATTACCAAACTTCACATCAAGCACTAAGCCTTTGATTCCTTCAGCAAGCTTTTTTGACATGATACTTGCGCAAATGAGCGGAAGAGATTCGATTGTCGCAGTTACATCTCTGAGGCCATAAATCTTTTTGTCAGCAGGGCAGATTTCGGCAGTTTGACCGATAAGGCTTAGGCCGTGCTGCTCAACCCGTTTTGCAAATTGCTCAAGGGTAAGATCGCAACTAAAACCCGGAATCGCCTCTAGCTTGTCAATTGTACCGCCAGTATGGCCGAGTCCACGGCCAGCGATCATCGGAACCGGAACTCCGGCAGCCGCGACAATCGGGGCCAGAATTAAACTCGTCTTATCACCAACACCGCCCGTACTGTGCTTATCAACAGTCGGAGTTTTCAAATGAGAAAAGTCTAAAGACTTTCCTGAGCGAAGCATCGCTTCAGTTAAGAGCGCAGTTTCTTCGTCGGTCATGCCTTTAAAGAAAACGGCCATGAGCCATGCTGACATTTGATAGTCGGGAAGAGTGCCTTCGCTAAAAGAATTAATTAGAAAATATATTTCTTCTCGTGTGTGAGCAAAGCCCGAACGCTTTTTCTTAATCAGTTCATTTGGAAAGAGCATTAGTAGCCACCTTGGGCATCAAGCCCTTGAACGAGTGCTACGCCAGAACTTGTTCCGAGACGATGGGCGCCGGCAGCAATCATTGCATGAGCTTGCTCAGATGTTTTAATTCCGCCGCTTGCTTTGATTTGGATTTTCATTGAGACCGAAGCTTTCATAATTGAAATGTCTTCGAGAGTTGCTCCGCGACCTAAAAATCCGGTCGCAGTCTTTACGAAATGTGCACCGGCCTGTTCCGAAATTTTACAGGCCTCCCGAATCTCGTCTGAAGTTAGTAAACCGGTTTCGAGAATTACTTTTACAATAGCTGACGACTCGGCTGCTTTAACGACAGCGCGAATATCTTGCTCTGCTAAAGAATAATTCTTTTCTTTAATAGCGCCGATTCGAATCACCATATCAATTTCTTTTGCGCCCGCCGCCACAACTAACTCTGTTTCGCGAACTTTCGCTTCCGAGAGCTCAACTCCCAAAGGAAAGCCAATCACCGATGCAATCAAGACGGCACTTCCCTTTAGCTGTTCGACAGCAAGAGGGACATACCCTGAGTTTACACAGACAGCCTTGAAGTGAAACCGGCGTGCCTCATCACAAATTTTTCGGATGTCAGCAGATGTCGCTTCAGGCTTTAGCAGTGTGTGATCGATATAAGATGCTAAGTTTGCCACGCTTGTGCTCTGCATAATGATTCTTCTACTCGCGGGTCCCATGATTGTCAAAATATGGTCGGGCGTAAGTACTTAGTATCAGGGCGCGTTCAGGGAGTCGGCTTCCGCAGATTTGTCTGCGCGAGAGCTCTTGGATTAGGCTTAAAGGGATGGGTTCGAAATCTTTCAGATGGGCGCGTCGAAGTTCTCGCAGTGGGAACAGAAATTCAGCATGAAAAACTGCTGCTTGAGTTGAATAAAGGTCCTCAGGCCTCGTTTGTGGAAAAAGTTGAGGAAAACAAGGTGACTCAAGCGATTCAATCATCGACATTTGAGCAAGTGGCAAACGGAGATCGACCATGGCAAGAAAACTCGTAGTCTTTATTTTTATTTTCTCGTTCACGGCTTCGGCATTTGCTCAGCAGCCACCGGCTGCTCCTGTTGGTGATGAGGGAACAACCAAGTCACGTGTTGGCGGTCCA
Organism: uncultured Bdellovibrionales bacterium; assembly: GCA_964543475.1. Taxonomy (GTDB): domain Bacteria; phylum Bdellovibrionota; class Bdellovibrionia; order Bdellovibrionales; family JAMPXM01; genus JAYSYM01. Next base: position 263,247 of record CAZIYJ010000001.1, read on the forward strand.
CGCAGACAGCTTGCTACAATCTTGTTTGCGGGTCTTGGCGGATCAATTTTAGGTTTAAGCACATTAAGCTTCTACGGTCGGCCGCAGGACAAATTGCAAAACATTGCAATTGGGTTCGCGATTGGCGTGATCGCCGGAACAGTTTACGTAACATACAAAGCGGCTAATAATCCGCAAGAGCTTTACGGTAAAGATTATTTGCCTGAACTCGAAAAAATGTCTCAGGCACAACAATTGAGAGCCACTGAGCCAACTCCTTTAAGCGTCTCTTACACGTTTAATTTCTAATGAGTCGCAAACGATTTTATATTTCTACAGCTCTAGTCGTCGCAGTGATCTTCGGTGCAGTTTATTATTATTCTGAAAGTAACGACCCTCTCCCGGCTAGCCAGAGGTTTGTAGACATCTTTGATGAAACGCCAAGCGTCTCTTGTTCAAATTTGGTTCTGACCGCATGGAGCACAAGCCAACTTCGAGTTACGGACGAGTTAAAGATCGCGCTAAATGACATCCTTCACGCTCGCGGAGTAACAGCCCCTGTTTCGCAAGATCAGTTCGATGATATCGTTGCCGAAAGCGATTCTCAGTTCAAGGAGCTGTTCACTCGAGCGGGAAACAACTTTTACGTTTTGTGTGAAGCTGTCTTCTTAAAGTATTTTGAACAGTGTGAAGAAGAGAGCTCGAATCAGTCAGATTTTTTGAAGTGCTGGGTTGATAGCAGTAGTTCAGACGGACAAAAAGAACTCTATCAATCGCTAACAGATGATCTCACGTTGCCTGACGTTGAAGAAGAGCCGGTTGACCCGGCTCCCGTAGAAGCAGACTAACTTGTTTTCTTGAACATTGAAGGCGTCATGTTCGGAGACCCTGGAGGTTTTGGCTGAGGGGTTTGCGGACCGCCTGATTGTGATGGCGGACCTTCTTCGCCACTAAGCTTGCCAAGGAAATCAGAAGCAGTTTTCTTCGAGATTTTTCCCTGTTTTAGTAACTCATCGATACATTGTTCGTAAGTTTGCATTCCGATTCCACGACCTGTTTGCATTGCAGAAGGAATTTGGAAAGTTTTTGCTTCTCGAATCAAGTTCGCTACGGCTTTGTTCACCATCAAAATTTCAAGGGCCGCGACTCGTCCGCCACCTTCTTTTGGTAAGAGTGATTGGCAAACGACTCCGCGCAAGCTCTCAGAAAGCATCATTCGAATTTGTGCCTGTTGGCCTGAAGGGAAGACGTCAATAATACGATCAACAGTTTTGTGAGCTGTGTTCGTGTGAAGTGTTCCGAAAACTAAGTGGCCGGTTTCAGCAGCAGTCAGTGCCAACTGAATTGTTTCTAAGTCACGCATCTCACCAACGAGAATGATATCTGGATCTTCTCGAAGAGAAGCTTTCAGTGCATTCGCAAACGATTTTGTGTGCGAGCTAACTTCACGTTGATTGATGAGTGATTTAATATTTGGGTGAACAAACTCCACCGGATCCTCAATCGTAAGAATGTGAGTCTTCTCAGTTGAGTTGATGTGGTTGATCATCGCAGCTAAAGTTGTCGACTTACCTGATCCGGTAGGACCAGTAACAAGTACGAGACCTTTTGAAGCATTAATTAAATCGTAGAGTGATTTTGGAAGCTGAAGGTCTTCCATCGTTTTAATTTTTTCAGGAATGACTCGAAACACCGCACCCATTCCACGGCGTTGCATAAAGACGTTAACGCGAAAGCGACCGAGGCCTGCAATCGTATAGCTGCAATCAAGTTCCCAGTTAGTTGCGAATTCTTTACGATGTTTCTCGCTCAAGATCTCAAAGATGAGCGCTTGAACTTGATCGTTCGTATAAGGCGGCGTTTCAAGTGGATGCATTTCGCCATGAAGACGAAGAATCGGTGGGGCGCCGGATGATAAGTGAAGGTCAGATGCGCCCTGATCCACCATGATCTTAAATAGCTCGTCGATCTTTGCCATTGTTTTCCTCGTAAATTTGATTGGCCGCTCATGATCTTTTCGGCTTATTATTGGCCGTTATTAAGAAATTACTCCCAGATTTAGCCCGGCTCCCGAGAGAAAGAGGCACCTTGTCTTCAGAGATTTTAATCAACGTTAGGCCAGTCGAGACCCGAGTCGCGTATATTGAGAATGGCGTTCTGACTGACTTAAAGATTGAGCGAAAATTGGCCCCGACTTTAGTCGGCTCAGTCCATCGCGGAAAAGTTTTGCGCGTTTTGCCAGGTATGCAAGCTGCCTTTGTCGACATTGGGCTAGATCGTGCCGCGTTTTTGTATGTCGGTGACGTCCGAGGAGATATTGATTCAGAACAAGCTGATTATCTCGATGATGAAGAGCCGGTTGATGGAGCTGCTGCTGGCGAAAAAGTAGCTGGCGAATCAAGCGTAGCGAAGCCTCGTATTCAGGAATTGTTGAGTGAAGGTCAGCAAATCCTAGTTCAAGTTGCGAAAGATCCCCTCGGCTCTAAAGGCGCAAGAATCACAACTCATATTTCTTTGCCGGGTCGCCATGTTGTCTACATGCCGACGCTGCTTCATCTCGGAGTTTCGAGACGAATTGAAGATCCAGCCGAGAGAGATCGCCTGCGACAAATCATCGAGCAGATTGCGCCGAAGGCTGGCGTGATTGTCAGAACCGCTGGTGAAGGGGCAAGCGAAGCATCACTCCGCTCAGACATCGATTACTTAAATCGCTTGTGGCACGAAGTTCATAAGGCATACGAAAAGAAAAAACAGCCAGGACTAATTCACGCAGAACTTGATGTCGAACTTCGAGCTTTGCGAGATTTACTGAGCGAAGAAGTTTCAAAGGTAATCGTTGATGATGAAAACTCTTACGACAAAATTAGAACCTTCATAAAGCAATTCATGCCTCAGTATGAAAAGAAAATTGTTTTGTACGCTGAGCCACGTCCGTTGTTTGACGAGTACGAAATCGATCTCGAAATATCTCGGTCAATGGAGAGAAAAATTTGGCTAAAGTCGGGTGGCTACATTGTCATCGACGAAGCTGAAGCTTTGGTTGTGATCGACGTCAACACTGGTCGCTTTGTTGGGAAAAAGGATCTCGAAGATACAATTCTTAAAACTAACCTAGAGGCCGTTCGCGAAATTGCTCACGCACTGAGAGTTCGAAATGTCGGTGGAATTATTATTATCGACTTCATCGACATGGAAAAAGATTCTCATCGCGAAAAAGTTCTCGAAGCATTGCGTGGCGAACTACAAAGCGATCGTGCAAGAACGGCTGTTGTGTCAATGTCGGCGCTCGGCTTAGTAGAGATGACTCGAAAACGCATTCGTCCAAGCTTGATTAAAACTTTATGTGAGCCTTGCGAATATTGCGAAGGCCGAGGCTATATTAAGCAAAAGGCAACTGTTGCCCACGAGATTTTCAGAGACCTCGAGCGAGAAGGTATTCGCGAAAGCGAAAACGCAACGACTCTTGTTCACTGCAATCCAGCGGTTGGTGATTGGATCTACGAAGAAGAAAGTGAAATGCTCGAGTACGTCGAGAAAAAAATCGGTCGCTCTGTTGTGCTCAAGCTCGAGCCAGGTTACCACCTCGAACAGTACGAAATATTCACCGTCTAACAAAAAGGTAGTTCATACCTTTTGGTTTCGCAGTTGCATTAAAGTACTCGTCTCAAAATGAGATTTCTGACGGACTGATCAGTTTCTCATTTACAGGCGAATCAACCTTAGACAGTGAACTCGATCTGCTTTGAGCTAAGGCGGCCCGCATATTGAAGTGTTAGAAGGTGCTAACAGTTTAATAAGGGGTTCGAAATTGAAAAACGTTTTTCTCGCAATCTGTCTTCTCACTACAATTTCTGCCGAAGCTCGAGAAGGTGAAGTTGTAGTGCTGCGCGAGCCTCAGGCAGCCGCAGAACTTGTTGGCTTTAGCGAAAGTATTTACGGAAGAGCGGATAAGGCCTGCTTCTACGGCTCGATCACCCAAGTCTGTTCAGAAGCTAAAGCGACAATTAAGCGTTTGAATTTGGATCTTTCGATGGCTGGAGCGACTCAGCGTTTTAAAGTTGAGGCCTGCGCCCACAATCCTGAAAAAGCGATGATTCTCTTCTCAACAATTTCAAACCAAAAATCAGCTAAAACGACTGCGGAGAGCAAAAAGAGTCTTTACCTGGGCCCTTGCCAGAATGGTGAACCTCGAAAAATCGTAGTGTCATTCGCAGATTAGATAACACTTTCAAAATTGCCCGTTTTCGATTCTAATTTCTTTATGCGTGCAAAAGGAATCGCCGTAGTCATTTTATCATTACTAATTTTCGTGGGCAGCACCGCTCATTCGAAAGCTCACACTCCAAAAGGCAAAGAAGAATTTTGCGAACAGAGAAAAGAGACGCATTACTTCCGCGAGCTCTCTTACGAAAAAGAAAACCTTCTTACTTTTAAAAACCGCGGCGGCCTTTTAAATAAAGGTGTTTGCTGGTGGCACAATTTGTTTCAACGCTCGGCCCTCTACCTTGCGGTTTTCAAACCAGAGCTTCCCAAGCCCGATAAAGTTTTGGCTCGTAAGATCATTCATGCGATTGCAGCCGGAAAACGAGTAGTAGAAATACCTGGATATCAAAATTTGAGTGAGTTCTCGAAAGATTGGGCTCCTGAGATTCAGTCGAAACTCGAGGCTTGGCAGCGCCAAGATGGATTTTTGAAATTTGCATGGATTCAAGGTTTGTCGGGTAATTACCACGCAGATCCAAAAGTAATCGCAGCCACTTTGAATTACTCAATCAATCAAGCTGAGCACTCAGGTCAGATCAACTGGACGATGTGGCAACTCAAAGGCATCACCGCACACGCATCACTCATAGTCGGCGGTGAAACAGAAAACTCTAATTACAGCGCCCACCACATCGATAGTAATTTTCCGAACGTGATTCGCGCGATGAATTGGCAGCCACCGGCTCGTTCAATCGACAGCTATTTTGGAAAATTCGTCCCTTATGTGGCTCGCAAGAGCGACCTTCCGGCATTCAAAACTGCGGGCGATCAGTACTGCGCAAGCCGTGCTTACGACCACGATTTTATTTACGAGCCCCTCTCAAACCACGTCGACTAAAAGTCCTTCGGCCGCTTCTTTCGCTGGCAATAACCGCTTAATTCGAAATAAACGCCACTAGAGGCTCAATCGCCGGCTTTTCTGATTCTAGAGATCTCTCGTAAGCCGTCCAATTTACTGCTGAAAAGGTTGACACGAGTCGGTGCAGCGTGGCAGTTTGCTGTCTCTTTTATCTCGAAAAGTAGAGTTTGGTGGAGGCCACGATGTACGCAATTATCCGCGCCGGCGGTAAACAATATAGAGTTCAAGCGGGTGAAACAATCCGTGTTGAGAAGCTGGAAAAAACTCTAGGCGAAACGTTTGATTTGACTGATCTTTTAATGGTTGGCGGAGACAAAACTTTCTCTGGCAAAGCACTCAAAGACGCGAAAGTAACTGTAACAGTCACTCGTCAGGCGCAAGCGCCTAAAATCATCGTTTTCAAAAAGAAACGTCGTCAGGGCTATCGCCGTATGCACGGTCATCGCCAACTTTTCACTGAGCTTTTTGTTAACTCAATCACTTCTCCAGAAGGTCAGACTACAAAAACAGACGTTAAGGCTGTTATTGTTGACCCAGCAAAGAACCAAGAGCGCAAAGATATCCACGCTTTGAAAACTGCTGATCAACGTCCGGTGAGAGATCGCCGTTTACGTGGACCAGGCGTTTACGATAAACCAACAAACAAAGCGTTAGCTGCAGCGGCTGGCGGAAAAAAGAAAACTGCTAAGAAGAAGACTGCGAAGAAAGCTTCTGGCAAAAAGAAAACAGCAAAAAAGAAAACATCTAAGAAAAAGTAATTAAGGGCGAGGTTAGTCATGGCAAGTAAGAAGGCCGCAGGTAGTACAAAGAACGGACGCGATAGTCACAGTAAACGCCTTGGCGTTAAATGTTTCGGTGGCGAGACGGTAAAGCCAGGCACGATCATCATTCGTCAGCGTGGAACAAAATTCCACATGGGCGTAAACGTTCGCATGGGCCGTGATTTCACGATCTATTCGAAAATTGATGGCCAAGTGAAGTTCGAGAGACTTGATAAAACGCGCTCTAAAGTTAGCGTTTATCCAGCTCAAAAATCAGCTTAGTTGCTGATTGAGCTTTACAACCAAAAGTTAGTTCACGAAGAGCAGCTTATTCAGCTGCTCTTTTTAGTTTTTGCGATAAGCAAAACCAGTTAATTGTCTGAGAGATCATGAAATTCGTAGATGAAGTATCCATTACAGTAAGTTCGGGAAGAGGTGGACCTGGGAAGGTCAGCTTCCTTCGTGCGTCTATGCAGCCTCGAGGCGGACCAGATGGCGGCCAAGGCGGTCGTGGCGGTCACGTAATTTTTAGAGTGAATCCTCAGCTCAACACTCTTGTTGAATTTCGTTATCAGAAAAAATTCATAGCAAGAGATGGTGATTCGGGTGGAGCAACGCTAATGAGCGGTGCTGATGCGAATGATTTATATTTATCGGTTCCTCCCGGAACTCTTGTTCGAGACTCAGAGAACGACGAAGTCCTCGCAGATTTAAGTACGCCTGGGGATTACGTCTTTTTAACAGGTGGTCGTGGCGGGCAAGGTAACGAATTTTTTAAAACAAGCGTTAACCAAGCTCCAGACAAAGCGCAGCCAGGGGAGCCCGGGCAAACTCGCTCAATTAAGCTTGAACTAAAATTGATCGCTGATGTTGGTGTAATCGGATACCCGAATGCAGGCAAATCAACTTTCATTTCGCGCATCTCGGCGGCTAAACCGAAAATCGCAGACTATCCGTTTACAACTTTAGTTCCGAATCTTGGTGTTGTTCGTATCGATGAAGAGCGATCAATGGTTGTTGCCGACATTCCTGGTCTCGTACCGGGTGCACATAAAGGTGTTGGCTTAGGAACTCAGTTCTTGCGCCACATTGAGCGAACGACAGTGTTTGTTCACTTGATTGATGTAAGTGGAGTGTCTGGTCGCGATCCGGTGAAAGATTACGGCGACATCATGGAAGAACTTCGGCTCTATGATGAAAGTAAGCTCGGTCAGCATGACTACCGACCGTTGATGAGCCGCAAACAGCTGGTGTCGTTAAACAAAATCGACACTTTAAATCCTGATGATGTTCAGGAGCTGGTTCATAAATTTAAAAAGCAATACGACATTGATGTTCGAACGATTTCAGCTGTGAGTGGAAAAGGAATTCCAGAGTTAGTTAGAGAAGTTGGAAATATAGTTTTCGAAGGAAAAAAATGAGCGAGCAAACCCAAGAACAGTCAACCGAGCGAGTGGGAATTTTTGGCGGAACATTCAACCCGCTTCACACAGCCCACATCAATTTAATTTTGACGGCTAAAAGCCGCATGAATCTTGATAAAATCTTCGTTGTTCCTGCAATGCAAAACCCTCGCAAAGCAGAAATCGAAGGAGCATCGGCAGAACATCGTCTTGGTATGCTTCACGCAGGCCTCGAGGAGTATTCAGACTTCGTTGCTATTGATGAGCAAGAAATCCGCCGCAAAGGTGCAAGCTATACAATCGAAACAATTCGCGACTACGCGAAGTTTGTTCCAGCAGAAAACCTATATCTAATCGTTGGTATGGATCAGCTCGAGGATTTCGATAAATGGCGCGATTTTAAAGAGCTTCTCACGCTCTGCAATTTGATCGTTGCAACGCGCCCTGGGCACAATCCTCCATTTGGTGTTGAAGATTTGCCAGAAGGTCTTCGCCCACTGGTCGCCGATTTTGATCGTCAATTTATTCAACTCGAAACAGGTCGCAACATTGAGTTCTTGCGCCTAACCGATAACGACATTTCAGCAACAGAAGTTCGAAAATCACTTCTTACGGGTAAGAGTGTTGATCGATACATCACGATTCCAGTTGAAGAGTACATTCGAAAAAATGGCCTCTATGAGCCACTTGGCCAAAGAATTGGCGAGTATGAGGACTTCACACGCTTTTGCGCTAATGCACTTTTCGAACGTAAAGCGATTAATGTGAAAGGGTTCGATCTTCGCAAACAAGATGCTCCCACTGAATTCACTTTAGTTGCATCGGGAACAAGTACCCGCCATGCATCGTCACTTGCCGAAGCAGTTGTTCGCGCTGTGAAAGAAGAGTTTAACGTTTTCCCTCAAAGTGTTGAAGGTCTTCAAGAGGGTCGCTGGGTTCTGCTTGATTACGGATCGCTTATTGTTCACGTGTTCTACGACTTTGTTCGACAAGAATATCAGATCGAAGAGTTGTGGCGCCAAGGTACAGATCTTCAGTTGAAAGATCCTCAAGCTGGAAAAACTAAACCACAATCTTCTTCTGCGCGCACATAAGATTTTATGAAGCTCGCGTTTGTTTTTGTTGGTGGACATAAAGAAGCGTGGGCAACGGAACTCGCTGACACTTACACTAAGAAACTAAAGCCGTTTGTCTCGACAGAGGTCATTCGGCTTAAGCCTGCAAAACAAGAGCGAGCCTCTCAAGATCAAAAGCTAAAAGAAGAATCCGACGCAATTTTAAAAGCTCTGCAGCCAAATGACCTAGTTGTTTTGTGTGATGAGCGTGGCGATTTGCTCACTTCTAAAAAGCTCTCCGAAAAACTTGTAAAACTTTTCGAACGAGGCAAGTCGCGCGTCGTAGTTGTTATTGGCGGAGCATTTGGTGCAAGCGAAGAGCTAAAGAAGCGTGCCGATTGGACTTGGTCCCTTTCGCCTCTCACATTTAATCACCATTTTGCCCAAGGCATCGCTATGGAACAAGTGTACCGAGCGTTCACGATCTGGAAAGGGTTGCCTTACCATAACGAATAATGTCGAATACCTTCATAGCTTTGGAGGATCCACTATGTTGAAAACCATTATCTCCCTAACGTTCGCTTCACTCACAATTTTAGCTTCTGTTCCAGCGCTCGCAAATGAGCAAGTCGCTGACGATCAGGTATGTTTGGATCGCGCAGGAATCGAAGTAGTCGCTGACCTTGCCGATGCACAAGCGAACTGCTCTTCAGACTACGATTGCGGTTACGGAAATATTTGCGAATATGGCCAATGTCGGCCGAAACAATGTTGGAACGACAATCAGTGTTTCTCTTGGGAACAATGTGATTCCGGACGCTGTCGCCGTGATCCATGGGCAACTTCTTGTCGCACCGATTCGGACTGTTTCGGAGCTCGCATTTGCCGCTTAGGTTACTGTAAGAAGTGGTAGTGGCCTCGCATTTGCTCTTTTGGAGTAAATGCTTTCTGCTCTAGATAAAATCACAGAACATCTTCGCGCCTGTGCGAATTGCGGGCGCGGTACTCTCATAAAAACTTCTCCGATAGATCTGTACTGCGAAAGTTGCTGGCGTAGCCTCACTGAAAACACAAGCGTCACTTCTGCTAGCGATTATCCTTTCAAAGTTTTTTCATTGCTTGTGTGGACGAACTTTACTCCTCAAGTTGAAAACCTAATTTACAGTTTAAAGGGTGGAAAATTGCCATCTGCATTTCTGAAATTGGCTGAGCAACTTGCCTTTGGGTTGAGTGTCGAGCGAGCGCTTTCTGACGTCACGTTGGTGGTTCCTCCATCGGCACGGGATCCCGAAAATGACCATGGTTGGGCATGGGGAAGTGCCTTGGCTGAGGTTTTGGGTCTCAGAATCGAGAGTCCTTTTGAATTTGCTACAGAGGGGAAGATTAACGACTTGTTAGCTTTAGCTCCCCAGAAAAGGTTAGCAGTGAGAGAGCGGTTTGAGCGCCAATTCAAATTAAAGGAAGGTATACGGCCACTTGGTCCGAGAATCGTGTTTGTGGACGATCTAATTACGAGCGGAGCAACAGCTTTGGCAGCTCAAAAAGCCTTGAATTCCTCAGTAGATTTCGAGGTTTGGACCATAGCCAGAAGGCCAAAACTTGCGGGGATTTAGGGCATTTGATATGGTGCTCCGATGTTTCAAATCAGGGTCACATTAGCAACGCTTTTGCTTACCGCAATCGCGCCAATTTCGATGTCATGTGCAAGCACTTCGCACGTTGAACCGAAGTCTTCAACGACGGCAGATTCAACTTTGCCCGAGTCAGTTGTTTCTACTAGCGAAGCCGCACCAGTTGTAAAACCAAAACAACCCTCAAAATCTTCTCCAGTTGAAATCGGTAAACTCCGTGCTCCTTCAAAAGAAGATCTCGCTAATTTAAGAGCGCTCGACTTGAAATATAAAAATTCAAAATCTATTTCGATGGAACTCGAGAAGAACTTAAAACTCGGAATTCTAAATCAAGAGCGCAAATCAAAGGGCCGACTTTTAATTTCTCAGGGCCGCATGCGAATGGAAATCGATAAGCCAGAGCAATCGCTTGTGGTGGTTGATAAGAAAAATATTTGGGTGGTTCAATATCCGCCTGAAGATTTAGTCGGTGCATCTTTGCAAGTGATTCGCGCGAGTGCCGAAACTAAAAAAGGTCGCTCGCAAAGCTTCATCGGTCTCTTAGTTAAAGGCGGAATCACTAAGTACTTCAAAGTTCTGAACGCGATGACGTCGCAAGATGGATCAACGACTTACTTTCTCCAGCCAGAGGCAGGAACCGTCGAGTTTGCTCGTGCGCAAGTCACCCTTGATTCAACAAGCCAACAACTCAAAGAACTCAAGTACTGGGATGAGCTAAGCAACGAAACTACATTCGTGTTTAGTAAAATTTCGTTTGATAAGAAAATTGCAGCCGATAAATTTGCTTACACGCCGCCAAAAAATGCGGACGTAACTACTTACTGAGGTTTAGAAATGCCGTCGTTCGACATCGTTTCAGAAATTGATCTTCAAGAAGTCGACAATGCTGTTAACCAGGCTAAAAAAGAGCTTGCGAACAGATACGATCTTCGCGGGAGCAAATGCAACATCGAGTGGGATAAGAAGACAATTACGCTCGTTGGTGATGACGAATACAAGATCAACGTCGTTAAAGAGATTCTCCAATCAAAGCTTCACAAGCGTGGAGTAGAGATGTCGTCATTGAAATTAGACAAGGTTGAGCCGGTTGGGCAGATGATGCTTAAGCAAAAGGGTGAGTTAAAGCAAGGCATCGACAAAGAAGCCGCAAAAGAAATTATCAAGACCATTAAAGACAGCAAATTAAAAGTACAAGCGCAGATCATGGATGAAACAGTTCGTGTGACTTCAAAAAGCATCGACGAACTTCAAGCGATCATGGCGCAGTTAAAATCAAAGACCTTTGGGTTGCCTTTGCAATTCCAGAACATGCGCGCGTAAGAGAAAGAAAAGTAATGAACGTCAAAACTGAAAACGGATCTTTAAATACATTAACCACAGTGACTGGCAAGAAGGTTCACTTTGTGAGTCTTGGTTGCCCGAAGAACTTGGTCGATAGCGAAATCATGCTCGGCCAACTCATGAAAGATGGGTATGAAGTATCGGAAGCTGACGATGCCGATACGGTCGTCGTGAACACTTGCGGCTTCATTGATGCAGCTAAACAAGAGTCGATCGAAAAGATTCTTGAAATGGCCCAACTTAAGCAAGGCGGAAAGCTCAAGCAGCTTGTAGTAGCGGGCTGTCTTACTCAACGTTACAAAGACGAATTAGTCGAAGGACTTCCTGAAGCTGATTTATTTGTTGGTTCTGGCGAGTTTCAGAACATCGCGAAAATTTTGAAAAACCACAAAGAGGGAGATGTTCAGAAGAAGTTTTTTAATCTTCCGACTTACCTTCAAGAAGAAAGCACTCCTCGAGTTAACTCCGGCCCCTCGTACCGAGCTTACCTCAAGATTTCTGAGGGCTGCCTTAAGCGTTGTGCGTTTTGTGCAATTCCAAAAATTCGCGGCAATCTTCAGTCTCGAAAGATCAGCGCCATTGTAAATGAGGCGAAACTTTTGGTCGCAAGTGGCGTTCGTGAAATCAACGTGATCTCTCACGACTTTACAGATTTTGGCTTCGATCTACGTCGCAAAGATCCGAACGCGATCGAGAAGCCAGCAGAGCTACTTAAAGCGCTTTCTGATATCGCGGGCCTCGATTGGATCCGCGTGCTTTATCTTTACCCAGACGGAATCGATGACGAAGTGATCGAGCTAATGAAAACTCGAAAGAACTTAGTTAAGTACTTCGATATGCCGCTTCAGCATGTGAGTAACCCTGTGCTTAAGCGCATGAACCGTCACATGACTCGTGAAGTGATCGAAGAAACTCTACGCAAGATTCGCACAGAGATTCCTGAAGCAGTGATTCGCACGCAATTCATCGTAGGATTCCCCGGAGAAACTGAAGAAGACTTCCAGCAGTTGTTAGATTTTGTCGAAGAACAACAGTTCGACCGCGTTGGTTGCTTCATGTATTCGCCAGAAGACAACACTGCTGGCGGAAAGATGACTGACCAAATTGACGAAGAAACCAAACAGCGCCGTCATGATGAGTTGATGGAACTTCAAATGGATATCTCGCGAGAGAAACATCGCGCATTCATCGGAAAAGAAATCGACGTACTTGTTGAAGGCTTCTCAGAAGAAACAGAATTGCTTCTTCAAGGGAGAATGTCGCAACAAGCACCAGAGATTGACGGTGTAGTGTTGATCAATGATGGTGTTGCTGAAGTTGGTACGATCGTAAAAGTTCGAATCACTGACAGCATGGACTATGACTTGATCGGCGAAGTTGTTGGGACATCTGCGGCGAACTAGACCTGTGTTTGACATTCAACGTTAAAGCTCTCATATTATTGATGTAAACAGAATTTTCATCATCAGAGAGAGCACACATCATGATTCGCAGCCGCTATTTGTACCTGTTTCTGTACTCAGCAGTAATGTTCTTCGTAGCCAACTCATTCCTAAATTAAGTCTCTAATCTAGAAATAGAAACTAAAAAGCCGGTCACTCAGACCGGCTTTTTTTATGACGCATCTCGGGCCAAAAAGGAAGATGGCACCTATTGTTTGAAGTAGAAGATTTCGGAGTAGTTGCGGCCGAGTTCCTCGGAGTCCATGCCGTAGCCGACGACGTAGCGGTCGTCGATGGTTTGGCCGGTGTAGTCGGGCTTTAGGTGAATTTCGCGGCGAGCGGGTTTGTCGAGGAGAGTAGCGACCTTGATTGAAGCTGGGCGAGCGTACATCAAGCGCTCTTTTAAGAAGGCAAGTGTGCGGCCTGCATCGATGATCTCTTCAACGATCAAAACGTGTTTATCGCGGATATTAACGCTGATGTCTTTTAAAATACGGACTGTTCCCGATTTGCTCGCGCCACTTAAGTGAACGAAGTCGACTTGCTGTTGAAGATCAAGCTTTCGCATAAGGTCTGCAACAAAACAGACTGATCCCTTAAGAGGGCAAATCAAAATAATTTCTTTTCCGGCGTAATCAACACTGATCTCTTTTGCCAAACGAGTTGTGAGGCGAGCGATTTCGTCTTTAGTGATGTAAGCGATCATGCTGTCTTTAAGCGTAGCCATAAATAAATACTCCGTTACAATTGTGGCGAAGAGCCTGTTCCCTGTGCCATTTGAATGTAGCGAGATGCTACGGCGTGGGATGGATCTTTAGCCAAAACAGTCTCCCACTGTTCGAGTGCGTGGACGACTTTTCCTGATTGATAATAGATTAAACCCAACTTCAGTCGGGCCGGAACAAAACTTGGGTACTCGAGGACAAGCGCTTCAAACTCTCTTAAAGCGCGCGCGCGATCGCCCATCAACGTCAAACACTCAGCTACTTTCATTCGTAGCTCGGGCTTGCGGTTCGAAAGATCTAACGCCTTCATGTACTGTTCCATCGCAGCAGCGAACTGCTTGTGCTGAAAGTACATTTCGCCAAGCTCATCGTGTTTGAGAGCTAGTTTTTCGTTTACATAGGTGTCTGGCTGAGTTGATTTCTTTTTAAGAGCCGCCTGAGCCTGTTGAAAGACTTGCTGGCCTTCTTGGTATCGACCGAGATCGTTGAGTATGACTGAAAGTCCAACGGCTGCATCTGTAAATGTGGGATCAACTTCTAGAGCTCGCTTGAAAGTCTTGATCGCCTTATTGAATTTACCTTGATCGTAAAAAATAGTCGCAAGCATATGATAGATCTGCGGGTGTTGATCATTCATGATCAACAGCTGCGTGAGCAACTGCTCGGCAGCTTTGAAATTACCGCTCTTGAACTGTTCGCGAGCTGTTACGAACAGCTCTTTGAAATCAGTTTGTGCCATATCTTCTGAACTCACTTGCTGCTTGTTTTGCTTCGCTAGAATCAGGGAATGCTGCACGAAGATTTTTTGAGTGCTGTTCGGCGCGATCTTTTTCGCCAACTTCGAATGCGCTCTTGGCCGCGCCGTAAAGTGCTTTCGGTTCGAAACCTAAGTTCGGATAAGTTTTGAGGACTACTTCAAATCGCTTCAAGGCACTGTCGTACATGTCGCGAATGAAATAAAAGTTTGCGATGTACATTTCTTTTTCAGCTTGTTTTTTGAGTGAGGCTGTTCGTTTTTCTTGAGCCTCAGCAGCGTGCGGAGAGTTTGGATAGTTACGAACGACCTCTTCAAAATACAGCACAGCTTTTTCAGCTAAGCTAATGTCACGATCAATCGTATCGGGAAGTTGCATGAAAAAACTCATGCCGAGTCTAAAAGTTACATAATCGATGCGAGCGTGCTTTGGGTGAAACTCTTTGAAGAGTTGGTAAGAAGCTTGGGCTTCTTCAAAATTTTCTGCAGCATAGTGAATGTCAGCGATTTTTAACTCAGCTTCGGTTGCGAAGCGGCTATACGGGTGTTTGTTTTTTACTTCTTGGAATTTTGGAATCGCTTCTTCATAGCGTTCATCTTTTTCGAGAGCTTCAGCAGCTTTGAAAGCACCTTCAGGAGTTGAGGTGTCGAATTTTTCTGATGAAGAGCAGCCTAAACAAACGATCAGAGCAGTGAGAATAAGTACTGGAAAATTCAGAAGTTTCATAGAACCGACACTACCAGCAACAGCGACGGCCATCAAGCCATCAGCCATCGGAATTCAACCATCAGCTTGGAAATATTTAGTGCCGTGCCTTAGACAAATGGTCGTAAAACGTCGATAGGGTGAGCTTGAGCACACTTGCGACTGGGATCGAAATAACCATCCCTAAAATGCCCATAATCTCGGCCCCAATGATAATTACTACGATCACTGTTACGGGGTGAAGATTGACAATTCGGGCAACTAAAAACGGGATGATGAAAATAATATCGATGAGCTGCGCTAATAAGTAGATGGAAGTAACGATAAACAGATTCAAACTAATCGGATCAACCACGCGAGCCTGATCTGAAATCAAAGCAATTATCACCGCCGGAACCGCACCGATGATGGGCCCAATGTAGGGAATTAAGTTTGTGACAGCAGCGAAAATTCCCAACAAGGCTGCGTACGGAAAACTCATAATCGCAAGGCCAACCCAAACTACTAAACCGACAATTGCCGCTTCAATAAAGCGAGCACGAACGAAGCCGCCAAGCTGATCGTTGATTCGATGCTGTAGATTGAGAGCCATCTCAAAATAATCGTTTGGAACAATCTGCAGGATCGAACGAATCACCTGTCGACCGTCTTGAAGCATGAAGAACGCAAAGAGTGGAGCAAGTATTGAAACAGTCAGTGAAGCCGAGAGGACTGCCGGAAGTGCTGCCGAAAACTCTCCCGTCTTTTTCATGAGCCAAGCGTTAAGTCCTTCGCTTGCATGAATGTTATAGAGATTAAAGAAAGTTTTAAATCGCGTTTCAGTTCGACTAATCAAGTTTACAAAATCGACTTGGTAAGTCGGCAACTGCTTTTCTAACAAAGCTAACTGATCAGAGATAAGTGGTAAGACCTGAATGATACCGAAGACAATGAGCCCGGCAGCCGTAAAAAATGGGATGAGAATTGCGTAATGTCGAGGGATGCGGCTTCGCTCTAAGACGTCGACGATCGGTGTGATTAAATAGTTCATGACAAATGCGATCACAAAAGAGATCAGCATGTTTGGAACAGCAAGAATAATGACCATGACTGAGGCGATAATTAAGCCGACAGCAATCAGCTTAAGGCGTCGCTCACGGCGAAGAGTGACCTGTAGCTTTTCCATTTTGCTCGTCCAGTGGTGGTGGTGCGCGAAGCTCCTTGAGAGCCGAGCGAAGTTCTGAAACTTTATCTGTTGTTTCTTTGAGTCGGCGCCCGAGTACTTCAGCCAAGCGGAACATGATCTTTACACCTGTGCCGGGGCTGCGAGCTAAGATTTCCATTAAGTCGGGTTTAAAGAAGCCAATTAAAATTGATTCTTCGCGAGCGACTGCCGAAGCTGTCCTGCGACCCTTTTCTTCGACCAGTGAGAGTTCACCAAAGAAGTCTCCGAAGCCAAGTTGAGTGACAAAAATTTCGCGAAGGTCTTCGTTTGGAGCGAGCGGATCAGAAACGTAAATTTCTACGCGACCCTTCATGATCAAATACATTCCGACACCAACTTCGCCTTGGCGAAACACTGTCTCGCCTGCGTGGAACGTGCGAATGTGAACTACCTTTTCAAGAAATGAGATTTCACGATTCGTAAGATCTTTGAAGAGAATATTTTCTTGCAGAACAGCTCGAAGATCTGCGTCTTGTGCTTTACGAAAAATGTTATCCCAGAGGAAATTCACGGCTGCCTTCCCGAAGAAACTAAAACTGCTTTTGCTGGCACCCAACCCGAAAGTCCGCCCGGGTAAGTCACTTGCATCCAGCCTTCGTGAGATTGTCGCACAATCACTTCAAGTCCTTCAAACAGTTCGAACAATGTCGCAGCTTGCGAATCAGGAGAAGTTTTAACCTCGACCTTTTCTTCGGCGATAGTGGCGCGAGTGAGAGTCAAATCGTATGCTTTGGCGCCAAGCACGATCGCTGAAACCAAAAGACCGACCACGAAAATGAAACCAATATACGGGATGGGTGGGCTCGGCTCTTCATTCTCGATCGATCGACTTTTCAAAGCGGAATAGCGGATCAAAATCCATCCGGCAAAGGCTAAAAAGACGAGATTAACTATGGCCAAATTCATCAAAGAGGTTTGCGCGAGAAATTTTTGATGGAAACTTTCAAACAAATCTTCGCCTTTAGAGACGGGCTGTTGAGGAAGTGCACGTTCAGCAAAAGCAATGGCCTCTTGGATGGCGGTATTTGACGGCTCCTGCACTAATGCCTTGCGCCATAGGCCAAGGGCTAGTCCCTCGTTCTTCGCTTTGAACTCAGTTAAACCAAGGTTGTAGAGAGTATTGGCCGAGGGCGAAATTTTTAGAGATGCCGTAAAGTGTTCGCGCGCTTGGTCGAGTTCATTCTTTTGAAACGAAGTTACTCCGGCCTGAAACAACTCTTTTGCGGCCTGCGGATCGTTGCGCAGTTGTTGATCTTGCGCCACTGCAAACCCATTACAAAATATGACCGCCGATACGATGGCCAAAGTTAAGAGACAAAAGTGAGTAAAGTTGGAGCGCATTAAAGAATTGTACGACTTGTAAGACCCAGGAGGGAAGCAGTAAAATGTTGGTTCAAGCCTCGAGGTAAGTATGTCTAAATTAGCCGGCCGCGAAATCGAAACATCTGCAAAAATTGAATCTCTCATTCAAGATTTGGTTCGTGAAACTTCAAATCATGAAAAATCAATAACAACAATTCGTGGCCCTGCGCCAGAACTTGCGGATCACGCAAAGCAAGTTTTCGACGAAACCGGAAAATATCGCGGTCGACCGCTTTTTTATCCGTTCGTTGGAACTGGAGCAGGACAAGGTCCTTATGTTGAAATCGAAGACGGCAGTGTAAAGCTCGATTTAATCAACGGCATCGGCATTCACATTTTTGGACATAGTCATCCAGAGCTTCGTGCTGCAACAATTCGTGGCGCGCTCTCGGATGTCGTCATGCAGGGAAACCTTGAGCCGAATGTTGAATACACTCGAATTGGTAAGAAGCTTGTTGAGCTAGCGTCAAAAAATAGTCGATTGAAATATGTTTGGCTTGCGACTTGCGGAACGATGGCGAACGAAAATGCACTTAAGATGTCACGCCAAAAAAACACACCGGCAAAACTAATTATTAGCATGAACAATGCTTTTGCTGGCCGAAGCACAATGATGGCCGAAGTCACAGACAATCCGGCTTACAAGCAGGGATTGCCTGAGTACAACGAGGTTCTTCGAATTCCATTCTACGATAAAAATGATCCAAGAAGCTCTGAAAAGTCATTTTCACTTTTCAAGCAACATGTCGCGAACAACGAAGGCAAGATTGCCTGTTTTTCGTTTGAGCCTATGCTTGGAGAGGGCGGATACAGAAATGCTCCGCGCGAATTCTTTGTGCCGATTTTAGAATTCTGCAAAGAAAAGAAAATTGCAGTTTGGGCAGATGAAGTGCAAACGTTCATGAGAACAGGCGAACTTTTCGCATTTGAAACTTTAGATATTGGTCAATACATGGATATTGTTACCATTGCTAAAACTCTTCAGGCGGGAGCAACTCTCTATACAGAAGAGTACAATCCTCAGCCAGGCTTAGTCGCTGGAACATTTTCTGGTTCAACGGCATCACTTGCGGCTGGAATGAAGGTTCTCGATTTGATCACAGAAGGTGGTTACCTCGGGAAAAATGGAAAGATTCAAAAAATTCATAACGAGTTTGTTGGCATGCTGAACCGACTCAACGAAACCACATGTAAGGGTTTGTTGCGTGAGGCGGGTGGAATGGGGCTGATGATTGCAGTTACTCCCCTCGATGGTGGCAAAGACACTGTGAACAAGCTTCTCCAAAAGCTCTATACAAATGGATTGATTTGTTTTTCGTGTGGAAAAGATCCATATCGACTTCGTTTTTTAGTTCCTGCAGTAGTCGAATCGAAAGATATCGAGTTGGCTGGAAAAATAATCGAGAAAACAATTCTCGAGATGGTGTAAAGGCAACCCATTTTGGACTTTATCGAAATTTGTCGGCAGTTCATCTCAATCGACAGCAGTCCGAGTATTGGCAATTTTGAAGCAGCACAGTTTGCTTCACAGATTGCCAAAAGCTGGGGTCTTGACGTTGAGATTCAAGAAGAGACGCACAACGGGAGTGCTCAGGCGAACATCATCGTTCGCGCAAATTCTGATCGTCCGGCAAATGAGTTTATGCTCCAAACTCATCTCGACACAGTCGATCCCGGTAACTTTGCCCTTTGGACAAAGACGGGAGCAAATCCTTTCAGCGCGAGCATCTACCAAGAGGCCATCTACGGGCTTGGCTCTGCCGAAGTGAAATTAGATTTTTTATGTAAACTTCGCGCTCTTGCGCAGCTAAAAGAAGAAAAATTTAAGCTCCCGCCTGTAGTAGTTGGAACTTACGGGGAAGAGCTCGGCATGCCCGGAGCAGTGAAACTTCTTCGAAAGAAAAAAGTGAATGCCACTCTTGCGCTTGTTGGTGAGCCAACAGAAATGCGATTGCTTTATGCGGGCAAAGGTTTCGCGGTCGTAGATATCGAAATTCCATTCTCCCGTGAAGAGCTAGATTTCAGACGTGAGCACGACACCAATGAACGAAGCTCGTCTCAGAGTAAAATATTTTTAGGAAAGTCAGCGCACTCCTCTTCTCCTCAACACGGAGAGAGCGCTATTTTGAAAATGCTCCAGTACCTTTCTAAGCTTCCAGATGGCATTGCCGTTATGGAGTTAGATGGTGGCGTTAACTTTAATACCGTTCCTGCTCAAGGTGTTCTTGAGTTCGACATGGCCGGCGGATTGAAAGACACGATTGCTACAAAAATTACGCATCTCTCTCGTGCAATTGAAGAGTTAGAAAAAGATTTCTTAAATTATCCTGACTCTGCGTTTACGCCGGAGTATCCAACGTTAAACATTGGAATGGTCCGAACACACGACGATCACATTAAATTCTCGGGTTGCTGTAGAATTCCGCCAAGTGTAAATCAGCAAACCTATGAGGGATGGATGGATAAGTTGCGAACTGCCTGTGCAGCCACTGGCTCCGTCTTTCGAGTGACCGAATATAAACAGCCTTTTCGATCAAGCCTCGAGACACCTTTTGCGAAGGCCTGTCAGGCTCAGCTTAGCGAGCTGAATTTACCTACCGCGTGCGGGACGCAATCTGTGACAAACGAAGCGAATGTTTTTTCTCGACTTGGAATTGAGTGTTTAGTGATAGGTCCGGGGCTCGGTGTAGGTAACTCACATTCGCCCGAGGAACATGTCAAACTTAGCCAGCTCGAGGCGGCTACTGAATTCTATGTCGGCATCATAAGAAGAGTTGGTTTATGAGTTTTATCATTCGCAATGTTCACTCTGGTGATTTAAAGCAGCTGCATGATCTTGCCAGCCAGTTTTCTTTATTGAATCTTCCTGCTGATAAAAAAATCTTAAGCGAAAAAATCGAACGAAGCGTTAACTCATTCGGAGGCGGTTTGCCGCGCGAAGAGTCTGAATATCTTTTTGTAATTGAAGATCTTGAAGAGAAGCAAATCGTTGGAAGCTCGCTCATCCTTGCAAAACACGGAACTGAAGAAGTTCCACACTCCTATTTCAAAGTGGTGAAAAAAGATAGATACAGCGAAGACATCGGTGTTGGCTTTATCCATCAAGTTCTTCAGTTAAAGCAAGATACTAATGGGCCCACTGAAATCGGAGGACTGCTTGTTGATAGGGCTTATCGCAAGCGCCCCGAAAAACTTGGGAAGCAAATCAGTTTAATTCGATTTATCTACATGGGGATGTCGCGAAGTGAGTTTGCTGACCGAGTGCTTTGCGAATTAACTCCGCCGCTCAGTGAGGGCGGGAGATCTGAATTCTGGGAAGCTCTCGGAAGAAGATTTACAGGCCTACCTTATCAAGAGGCTGATCTTATCAGTCAGCGGAACAAAGAATTTATTGGCAGTCTTTTTCCGCAAGAAGATATCTACATGGCTCTTCTCGATGCAAAGGCTCGTTTGGTACTCGGTCGCGTCGGAGAAGAAACTCGCCCGGCTCAACACCTGTTAGAGTCGATTGGCTTTAAGTACTTAAATGAAGTTGATCCATTTGATGGTGGACCACACTACGGCTGTAAAATGGACGACATAAAAATAATTAAAAATGCAAAGTGGGGAACTCTCGTTCCTTCCACCCAAACTGCGGGCTTTAAGAACTTCGCTTTGGTTGGAGTTAAGCGCGAGAAAGAATTCCGCGGGAAGTTGACCGCATGTGATTTGGACGGTGATAGTATTCAACTTCCACCGCAGGCTCTAAAAGATCTTGAGGCTGACTTGGGTGAGAAAGTTTATTACTCACCCATTAAAGTCTAATTTGCAGTTCGCACAAAGTTTAAGGAGCAACGATGGCACTTGAAAAAATAAAATTCCTTGGCGACTACATAAACGGAGAGTTCGTTCGCGCGGCTCGTGCCGACGGAGAATTTAAAGATGTCAGTCCGGCCGATCTCACCGACGAAATCATGCTTCTTGAATTTGACTACAACAATGTTGCAAAGGCATGTCGAGCCGCTCGAGAGGCTTTTAGTGGTTGGGCACTTGCTCCATTAGAAACTCGAATTTCTTACATGCGAAAGCTTAAGGAAGTTTATCTTAAGCATGAAAGAGAAATAGCGACGCTCATCGCTCGAGAAACGGGAAAGCCGTTGTGGGAAAGTGCCACTGAGGCGAAAGCGATGGTGAATAAAATCGACATCACCCTCGAACATTCATTGAAACTTGTGGCCGAAGAAAAAGTTGAAAACGCTCTTCCAGGTATCGATGGCTATATTCGTCACCGCGCGCGTGGAGTAATGGCAGTGCTTGGTCCTTTCAACTTCCCCGGTCATTTACCGAACGGCCACATTGTTCCTGCACTAGTAACGGGGAACACAATTGTATTTAAGCCATCAGAACAGACACCCGCAATCGCGCAGCTCATGGCGCAAATGTTTCATGAGGCTGGATTTCCAAAGGGTGTATTCAACTTAGTTCAAGGTCTTGGAGAAACTGGGCGAAAGCTTGTGGCCGACGAAAATGTCGACGGAGTTTTGTTCACAGGATCTTATGAAACAGGCTTGAAAATCAAACAAGCGACTCTCGATCATCACTGGAAGATTCTTGCACTCGAAATGGGTGGAAAAAACGCTTCGGTAATTTGGGACGACGCTGATATGAACAAGGCGGTCTACGAATCATTAGTTGGGTCATTCATCTCAACAGGTCAAAGATGTTCGGGGACGAGCCGAATTATTCTTCAACGAAAGATCGCCGATAGATTTATAAATGCATTTTACGAGAGTGCAAAAAAACTCACGATCGGCTACTGGGAAGATAATCCATTTATGGGGCCTCTCATTAATGCTGATGCGGTAGAAAAGTATCTTCGCTTCCAGGAAATCGCGCAGCGAGAAGGTGCTGAGCGATTAATGAGAGGTAAAGCGCTAGAGGGTGACCGCAAGGGTTACTATGTAACTCCAAGCATTTGTTTGGTGCCGGCGCACTCAGAAGCATCTGTTTATCAGAAGTCCGAAATTTTTGGGCCAAACGTTGCTATCTACACAGTTGATACGCTTGATGAAGCGCTAAAGATTAATGACTCGACAGGATTTGGTTTGGCTGCATCTTTATTTACTAAAAATCGAGAGAACTTTGACTATTTCCGACAACGTGCGCGAGTGGGAATTGCGAATTGGAATCGAACAACTAACGGTGCAAGCTCACGGCTTCCGTTCGGGGGAATTGGTAAGTCAGGAAACGATCGTCCAACCGCACATTATGCTGTTCAGTACTGTACAATTCCGGTTGCAAGCTTAGAAGACTCAAGTGGTTTTGATCCGAAGTCGCAGATGCCTGGGTTGAACTTTGAACCTTTGAAGGACTAATGAAAAAGATTTTAACAATCATTCTTATTGTTGGTTTAGTTTCGGTCGCCGGTGTTGCGTTCTTAGCAATTGGATTTATGGCCGAAAGACCAAGCGAAACTACTGACACTGTTGTTTTCAATGTGATGCCTGGCCAGAGCTTTCAAGCTGTGGCAAATAATCTCGCACAAGAGGGCCTTATTACGGATGCTTTTAAGTTCCGAATACTTGCACGTTTTGCAGGTGCGGGCACCAAAGTGCGTGTTGGAGAATATGCAATTGCTCGCAACGCTCTTCCGCGCGACGTTTTGCAAATAATTACTTCGGGTAAATCACTCGAATACTCGATGACTTTTCAAGAAGGCATTAACATCTATGAAATGGCTGCGTTCTTTGATCGCCAGGGAATGCTTTCGGGGAAAGAATTCCTCGCTCTTTGCAGAGACCCTCAGTTCCTTAAAGAAACTTTGGGTGAAGCTTTAGAGTCTTGTGAGGGATACATGTTCCCAGAGACGTATAAGATTACAAAATTTACGACTTTGCGAACCGTCATGCGAAACATGATTGCTAATTTCATTCAGAATTATAACTCCATCACTCCCAATCCAGCTCTCGAGTTGAGCCGGCACCAAATGGTAACGCTCGCAAGTATTATAGAAAAAGAAACAGGTGCAGTTGATGAGCGCCAACTTGTGTCGTCGGTATTCCACAATCGACTGAACAAAGGCATGCGCCTGCAGACTGATCCAACGATTGTTTATGGCATTTTAGATGCTGGGCGCCCGTACAAAGGGAACATTACTAAAGCAGATCTTCTTGGGCCGACTCGCTACAACACATACGTGATAAAGGGTCTGCCGCCAGGGCCAATTTCTAATCCTGGTAAGGCGTCGCTATTCGCGACCGCTTATCCTTCACGAAGTGAGTACTTGTTTTTTGTGAGCCGCAACGACGGCACTCACGTGTTCTCGAAAGATTACGCTGGCCATAATAAAGCAGTCGGACAATTTCAATTGGATGCAAAGGCCCGCCAGGGAAAATCTTGGCGCGACCTAAATAAAAAGAAGTAGATTACAATAAAACTTTTTGGAAGTTCTTGGCCGTCGGATCAAATCTGAAAACGTTTAAGTGACCTACTAAGTCTCGATCGAAACTAGGTACTAAAATTTCGGGCCGACCATCGCCATCGATATCATCAACTGCGAGATTCGTAGCCTCACCATTAAAACTAAAGAAACCATCGCGCTGCTGAGGCATGTGAATTTTCTCAACTAGTTCGAATCGGCCTTCTTGAGACCCTCGATAGACTTCTAAAAAGAGATCATTGCGAGTTTTCACTTTGATAATGTTAAAAGAAGTGCCGTCACTCAGAAGATCACCCGACGCAGAAGACACAATCATTCGATAGTCGCTAAGCAATGTGCCGCGAACTTGCGATCGAACTTCAGGATGAAGTGCTGTAAGCAGTGACGCTGCAAAGAGTGCAACAAAGCTAAACTTCCAGATTTTTTGCAGCATAAGATCTCCCAGTTTTTCGTAACAACCTTGTCTCTTATCTCTTCAAAAGCGGTGCCAAGAGAGATTTTAGAAGCCCAGTGATTTCAATAGGTTAGGTAGTAGCAAAATGATCCAAGTAGCGGGAATACCTTCATTTTCCTGCAATTTTTCCAATTGGCGTGCTTAAATGCCTAGAAATACTCGGGATTTAAACCTCTTCTCAGAGTGCATTCGAGTTAGAGGGTTGTCGAAAGGTTTGCCAGCCCAGAGAGACTTGAGTCGATTAGAATTACTGTTCGGAGCAAAATGATGTTTCAAACTGACGAAGATTTTAAAACTAAATTTTACGAGCTTCTCGAATCGCGAAAATCGATTCGAAAATATAAAGCGAATCCAGTTCCAAAAGATGTGATCGAGAAAATCTTATTGGCAGGGATGCAGGCTCCAAGCGGAAAGAATCGCCAAAACTGGCGCTTCTATGTCTTGCAGGGAAAAAAGCGCGATGAGTATCTTCAGCTTTCGCAAAAATCATGGCTCGGAATTAAAGACATTCTCGAAAAGCGCTTAAAGCCATCTCTCTATCAATTCACAGAACGATTTTTCTTCACGCTCGGCGAAGCGCCGGTTGTGATTCTTTGTTACTCCTACAACGACGAAGAAGAGCGTTATCACACAAGCATTGGCAGTGTGTACATGGCTGTGGAGAACATCAATCTAGCTGCGGTCGCAGAAGGACTTGGCTGTTGCACGATGGGTGCTCCGCTAGAAATAAAAAGTGATGTTGATAAATTTTTGGGTGTTACCGAATTGCCTGAGCATAAAGCCGGAAAACTCGAACTTCTATGTGCTGTCGTGATGGGTTATCCCGATCACGAGCCGCCGAAAGCTCCTCGCCAACTTGAGCAAAGAGTTACTTGGCTAGAATAAAACTGAAGCGACAGCGCCCGCTGCAGACGTTTCATTGTATGGTTCACGCACGTAGTACGGATCTGCAGGGTCCTTCATAAGTTTCGCCAAGTTTGAGTTTTCAACTCGCCAGAACTGAAAGTAAGGCTGGATCGAAGCTACAGTTTTTCCTATTTTGAAATCACCGGCAACCGAAGCTCTAAAACCATATCCTCGACTTTGTCGTACCTCTGGATTGTTGTAGCGAGAGTCATCCTCTTCCATGAATGCTTTGGCTTTTCCGCTTATCAAAAACTGTCCTTCTAAATTCGCACGCACTCTGATGTTTTGATTCTTAAACGGAAGCATACTTAAATCGGCACCGACTGGAAGGTAGAGATAAGTAATATGTCTCTTATATCCTGCCGAATGATCTTCATCGGTTTTTGTAAATCGATAGCCCAATCCGCCGTACGGAGTTGCGAGAACGGTCGCAGAAACTGGATACGCTGAACCAACCAGTCCCCGAACGTTTGCTATGTCGGTTGTACCTTCCATCGTAAGTGGCTTACCACCCCAATACTGACCGAAATACTTATAGTTACCTTGGGAATAATCGGCCTCGCCGCGAATCCTCAAGCTCTTGTCATCGTTGTACCAGTTGTAAGCTGCAGTGATGCCATTAAGCTTCGCTAAGTCATACATCTTTTGCTCTTGATATCTCATCGATGTGAACATGTAGCCGACTTCGAATTTCGAATTCAAAAGTTTACTTTCGTTGTCATAAAAACTCGGAAGAGAAACGACTATCGCCTCTGTGTATCCATCGGGTTCATTCGTTTCATTTGCATGCGCTGGAGAAAGTGACGCTACAATTAGAAAAAATAGAGAGAAAAGAATTCTCATGAAAGCCTCCGATTGATGGTCAGCGGAAGGTAATCACAAAGAGCAAATTAGGCAATTTACGGATACCTAGGACCCTTAAGTTGAAAGCGTTTCCCAGGCCAAATGCATTTAGCCGCTGGATTTTTTCCAAAACGTAGCTGTTGCGGGCTAAAGAGCTAGTGGGCGGGTTTGAGGGCGATGAAGCTTAAGTTGCGAGTGGCCTTTGCGCCATCGCGCCGGAAGGACTCATGATCCTTACTCTTCACAGTATTGATCAGGAGCGAATGAATGTTTTGCTCATGAATACCAGCGGTGACTAGCTGGAGAGTTGCGATCAAATAGAGGTTAAACCTTTTTTTATTAGGATCAGGCTGCGCCTGCTCGAATTCGCCATAGGCAAGTGATGGAAGCTCCTTGTAGGTTTTTCGAAGGCGCTCTGCCACATCAAGACTTACTTCAAAACTACCAAAGCCAATGTGTGGACCAATCCAAACTTGTGCATCAGAAATATCGTGGCCAAGTTGCTTGAGGTGGGCGAGCGACTTCCCAATAATATTGGCTTCGATTCCGCGCCATCCCGCATGGATCCCCATGACGAGAGCCGAAGAAGGTACATGTACCATCACAGGTAAACAGTCCGCTGTGCTGATGAGAACGCCAGCACATCTTAACTGAGTGTAATGGGCATCGGCCTCAACAACCTTACCAGCTGATTGCTCCTTTAAGGAATTGGCCTGTACGACTTTGTCGGAGTGAGTTTGCTTGATTCTTAAAAAATTAATTTCTGGAAACTCTCTCTTCAAGTTTTCGAGAGTAGAATGCTTGTTTCCGAAAAATATTTTAACTGACGGTGTGTCGATAACATCGCCAAGATCCCTGTTCACTTAAAGCTCCGAGAAAAACCACACTGCTCAATGAGTGGCATTAAATCGTCTGGCCAAGGCGCTTTGAAAATCATTTTTTCTTGTGACGTCGGATGAACAAAACCGAGCTCCATTGCATGAAGAGCAAATCGCGACATCTTTGAAATATACTCTCGAAGTTCGAGAGATTTTACTGATCGAATTCTGCGATGTGATCCGTAAGTGTTGTCTCCGACGATAGGGTAGCCGTATTCCGAAAGATGAACTCTGATTTGATGCGTTCTTCCAGTCTCAAGTCGCAACTCAACTAACGAAAGCCCCGATGGATGAGTTTCAGTCACGCGGTAGTGAGTGATCGCAAGCTTTCCGCCAATCGGTGCCGCACTGTCGTTTTGCAAAAGTTCTTTATTGCCGAAGCCATAAGAAGGTTCGGGTGGGCGATCAAGCTCATCTTGAGAGACTTTACCCATTCCCTCTGATTGCAAATATTGTGTTTTAGCAACCGAAGCCATTCGTTTTCGATCATCGGGATGTCTTCGCAAGTACGATCGTAAAGTACCCGTCGTCTTTGGGATCGGACCAAAAGTAATAGCGCGATAAAGACGGTGGGTGGTTTTCTTTTGAAACTGAAGCGAAAGCTTTCTCTGTGAGTCATCGTTTTTTGCAATCACGAGTAAGCCACTTGTTCCCTTGTCAATTCGGTGAACTAAGCCTGGCCGTTTCTCATTGTATCCTAGCGAGAGATCGTCAGTGTAATTGAGGAGTGCATTCACAAGAGTGTCTTGTGCGTGACCTGCGGCCGGATGAACAACGAGGCCTGAGGGTTTGTTCACAACAAGAAGCTGATCGTCTTCATAAACGATGTCTAACTTGAAATCATATTTTTCTAATTTTTCATTTTCGATGATCGGAGCTTCGATATTAAAAGTTTCACCGAGTTTTGTGTTATGAGAAGGCTTAACAATCTTTCCGTCAGGTCTTCGAACTGCGCCCATCTTAAGAAGATTTGTCGCCTGTGAGCGAGACCCAATTTCTGAAAGTGTCGCAAGGGCTCTGTCGATACGAATATCGGTGAGTGACTCGTCGATTGTGAGAACTAGTTTTGCGACTTTACTTTTCAAGACGGGCCTTGATGTTCTTCATGTACGAACCCGCCACCTTGTTTTCATCAAGACCGAGTAGTTTCGCAATGTGAACAACATAGCCTCGAACAAAAACTGGAGCAGGAAGATTCTTAACATCTTCTTCTTCTACTGCAATTAAGTAATGTCGACTGATTCGAGTTGCATCGCACATGTGATCAAGTGTCACTTGTTTGTAAGTTCGAATCTTTTTTAAGAATGGACCAGAGAAGTTGTCAGAGTTTGAAATCTCAGCTTCAACATTCGAATCAATTTTATAAGTGCTGAATTGTGTCTTACCCATACCTTCAGCAAGAGGTGCAGCATCTTTACGTTTGCGCACAACGTAGTCATCGGTTTCGTTAACGACATCGCCTAAACGGCCCGATGCATTTTGTCGAGATCGGCTCTCGTCATAATCTTTTCGGCGCATTGGATCTGAAAGAATTCTGAAAGCCTCTTCAACCATCGTTTGAAGCTCTTTGAGTTCTTCTGGCGAGAAGGTTTCTCGGGAGTCAGCATTGTCTGAAGAATAGAGGGCCTTTGCCTTCTGGTAAGCGCGCTCAATTTCGATTGGAGCAGCGTTGATCGCCACATCCAAAACCTCGTAAAAATTGCTATTGCTCAATGTATTTTCAGCCATGCTTCTTAAAGTTAATCATGCTCAAAGGATATGTCTACTCATTGATGCGCGAGCGGTCGGTAAATAATCCAGCTTTAAGCTTTTCTTCGGGTTCAGAGGCGCGGATATAGAGGGGCTGCAGCTGCTGCCAAGTGATCAACTCGTCTTTCGAGGTCGTCACACTAATGCGGCCTAAATGTGCAGCTGATGGTTCATCTGAAAATATCGGATCTCTTACTAAGTTTGCGCGAAGACTCTCAGAGAAAGTATCTTTCCACAGATCATAACCGTTTCCGAGGCAGAGATGGGGTGATCGAACCTTCTGCTCAATCTCTTCAACAGTGAGAGCATCGGGATCGATCGAATATTTTCCGGATGATAGGTCAATCGCCGCAACATAAATCAGGTTCTTGTGAGCGTTGAGCATACCCAAAACGGGCAAACTTTGAAGTCTTGCTGGCTCAGCGAGTATGCGAAATGTGTTGGTCGCAAAAATTGAGCAGCCCGCTGAATAAGAAAGAGTTTTCGCTGCGTTGATCGCTATGCGAATCCCTGTGAAACTTCCTGGCCCATGGCCGACAGCGATTCTAGTTAGCTGTTTTGCAGTGATTGAGGCTTCTGATAAACAGTCGGCTATTGTTGCGGTGACAAGTTCGCTGTGAGATTTTTCTCGGCGCCAATCGCGTAGCGATAACACTGTTTCGTCTTTGAGTAGTGCTACCGAACCAGCATCAGTGCTGGTCTCTAGTGCGAGTGTGAACATCGCCAAACCCTCGAGGCAGCTACGAGCCACCGAACATGCGGCTGAAATCATTAAAGAGCGCAAAGACCATTAATGAAAGCAAGAGAACCATTCCAACTTGTTGAGCGATCTCAAGTTTACGAAGGCTCAATGGTGCGCCCTTAATTGCTTCGATCGTGAAGAACACTAAGTGGCCGCCATCAAGAACGGGCACCGGAAGCAAATTAAGAATGAACAGGTTGAGCGAGATAATAGCCATTACGTTGAGGAACTGAGAGATCCCAATCTCCCAAGACTTTTGCGCCATTTGGCCAATTGAGAAAAAGCCGCCGATGTTTTTTGCAGAAACTTTATTTTCAAATAATCGAACGAAGCCAAGAATCGTGATGCTTGTCCACTTCATCGTTTGGCCGAATCCGCGCTCGAGAGCAGCGACAGGATTTGATGATTTCCAGATCGTCGTTGCTGGAACTGCGTCAACGATCATCGGACGAATGCCAATTTCAAAACGCTTTTCTTCTTTGAAATTAGGATTCATTCTCTCTTTAACATTCGGCTGAACCGTAACTTCTTGGCGCTCGCCATCGCGGATGAAAGCAATTTTCATCGCCTGAGTTTCGTCTTTGTGTCCGCGAACAATTGCACTGACTTGCTCGAAGTTTTCAACCTTCTGTCCGTCGATCGCAACAAGCTTATCGCCAACTTTTAAACCTGCACGCTCTGCCGGTGCCATCGGAACAGTTTGTGTTGATGAAACTGAGTTCTTCGCTTTACCAAGTAAGCTCAACTTCGGCTGATCAAAACCAAGAAGATAAACTTCTGGGTTTTCCATACCAAGTGCCGTTAAGAGCTCGAGACCTTTTTTGCTTTGTGCCTGAGAAGGAATCTGAACCAAAAACTCGATCGGTGCAGTTTCTGCATCGGTCGTTAAATAATCACGACGAACACCAAACTTAATTTCTTTTGTTGATGTATTTGCTTCGAGCGAGCTAAGTAGCTCGCGCCATTTATCAATCTTTTGATCATTAACCGAAACAATCATGTCGCCTGGCTTAATGCCAGCCACTCCGGCAGGAGATTTAGGACTCTCAACACCGATGATACTTGAGCGCGCCGAAAGAGAAACTCCCTCAATCGCACCGACTTCATCAGCCCAGCTCATTACATTTTTATTTTCTACTCGCTTTGGTGTTGCCGTGACTTCAGTTGATTGCCCGTCGCGCTCAACCTGAAGGCTAATCGACGTCTCAGGGTTAGCTTCGATCGCCTGATTAAGTTGATCCCAAGTCTCAACTTTCGAGCCGTTGACAGCTGTCACTTTATCACCCGAACGAAGTCCCGATTGATAAGCGAGCGTTTCTGGCTTGATGTCGCCAAGCTTTGGCGCAAATGCGCGCTCGCCAATTAAGCCAACGATCATGAAGACAACAAGAGCAAAAAAGAAATTCATTAAAGGACCCGCGAGGACAACAGCGATTCGCTGACCTACAGGTTTGTGATTAAAGGCTACATCACGGTCTGGCCCAGACACAGGTGCTGTCGGATCATCACCAAACATTTTTACGTAACCGCCAAGTGGAATGGCAGAAATTGCGTAAGTAGTGTCGCCGCGTTTGAATTTAAAAATCTTCGGTCCGAACCCGAGGCTGAAGACTTCAACTTTAACTTTGTAGTATTTCGCAACGAGGAAGTGGCCAAGCTCGTGAACAAAGATCAAGAGACCTAAAAGCACGATCATTGGAACGGCAAACGACACGCTATCTTGAAAGAAACCGAAGATTGAATCCATCTGACTATTGTAGGCAAAGAGAGCCTGTTTCGCTAGGAGAGAATGGCCATCTTGACCAAAAAACACGTCTAGTTAGTGTTGCTAGTTTACGATTTTAGAAAGATCGCGAGAGCTAAATAAATTGGTGCTGCGAAGTAAACGCCATCTAGGCGGTCTAGGGCGCCGCCGTGGCCCGGCATAATTCCGCCTGAATCTTTCACATCTGAGACGCGCTTTAGCAAGGACTCAAATAAATCGCCGACCTGAGCAAATAAGTTCGTAACAAGCGCTAATGCAATCATCGCAATGACGGGCACTTCTGGAATAAAAAATTTAGCCATCACGAAGCCAGCAATTGCAGCTCCCGCAAGGCTTCCAAGTGAACCTTCGATCGTCTTTTTAGGAGAGATTGCCTCATGAAGCTTACGCTTTCCGAAAAATCGACCTGCAAAGTAGGCTGTTGTATCTCCGGCAAAGACGATTGCAAGAAGACCTGCAAACCAAGCCTCGCCATTTGGTAAATACAAAAGGCTTACCGCAAATGCGGGCATTGCTCCGCAATAAACCATGCCTAAAATGCCGGACATAAGTTGTTGCTGAGTGTGCTTAAGCGAATCATTTTTTTGATGAGATAAAACACCGAGAGTAAAAAACGCAACGCTGCAAATTGCTAACGCTAGAAGTCCAAGATCAGGACGAAATACCGAAGTCGAAAACACAACTGCCGATAGAATAAAAAACGAAAGACGAAGACTTGTGTAAGAGGTTTCCGCGGGGAGTTTGAGCTTTGAAAATTCGATCATCCCAAGAGCGCAACCAAGTGCCGAGAAAATAATTAGGCCCTGGCTTCCCAATCCGAGTTTAACTCCGATTAAAACTCCGACGGCAATGAGGGCAGAGACGATGCGACTGATCATAAGACGACTTGCTCAATCGAGTCGTCGTCAGAGCGGCCGGCGGGAGCAAGTTGATCAGATGTTTTTCCGAAGCGTCGCTCGCGACGCGAGTAAGCTTCGAAAGCTTTCTCAAGTTCCTCGCGATTGAAGTTAGGCCAAACACAATCAGCGATGTAAAGTTCGCTATAGGCCGCTTGCCACAACATAAAGTTTGAAAGTCGATACTCGCCACTTGTGCGAATAATTAAATCTGGGTTCGGTAAGTGCGATGTTTCAAGGCGCGATGCCAATAGGGCAGGAGTAATTTCTTTCGAATCAAGCTTCCCGGCAGTTACTTCATCGCAAATCAATTTCACAGCGTTCGTGATTTCCTGATGGCTTCCGTAGCTAAGAGCGAAAACCAATGTCATCCCGCTATTGCTAGAAGTCTCTTGAATTGTCTTTTCAATCTCGGCCTGAACAATGTCAGGAAGTTTTGAAATATCGCCGATCGTTTGAAATCGAATATTATTTTGCATGAGCGTCGCGCGCTCTCTGCGCAAGTGGCGAGCGAGAAGCTGCATCAAAAAAGTGACTTCTGAGAATGGGCGCATCCAGTTCTCAGAGCTGAAAGCATAAAGTGTCAGAAATTTTACTCCGCGCTCAGCGCAGAGTTCGATAATGTTTTTTGCAACTCGGGCACCTCGTAAGTGCCCATAGGTTCTTTGATAGCCGCGGGCTTTTGCCCATCGGCCATTTCCATCCATAATAATTGCGAGGTGCTGCGGAACTTGATGACTCATTAGATGGTTAGGATCTCTTTTTCTTTTTCGACTGCCAACTTATCAATTTTCTCAATGTACAGATCCGTCATCTTTTGGATCTCTTCTTGAGCTCTTTTATTGTCATCTTCAGAGAACTCTTTGTTCTTAAGGCCAGTCTTAGCTGCTTCGTTGGCGTCTCGACGAGCCATGCGAACTGCAACTTTCGCGTCTTCAACTGTTTTTTTCATGGCTTTTGCCATGTCTTTACGACGTTGCTCTGTGAGATCTGGAACTTTCAAACGAACAACTTTTCCGTCGCTCATCGGCGCCATTCCAAGGTCACTCTTTACGATGGCTTGTTCAATCGCCTTTACCATTGGTGCTTCCCAAGGTGCGATCAGAAAGCTTCGAGCGTCTGGAGTAGAAATCGCGCTCACTTGGTTGAGCGGAGTCATCGTGCCGTAGTAGTCGACTTTAATATTGTCGAGCATAGAAACTTGAGCGCGGCCGGTACGAACTTTCTTAAGTTCGTTGATCAAAGCACTCACTGCTTTTTCCATCGAATCTTTAGCTTGAGTCTTCATACTATCTAGAGACATCTGATCCTCCCCAAAAAATTCTTAAACCTTTAAGCGTGAATTAATGTGCCGATCTTGTCGCCCTTGATTGCTTTGAGAATATTTGTTGGCTGATCAAGGTTGAAACAAAGAATCGGAAGACTGTTGTCCATACAAAGGCTGATCGCAGTTGAGTCCATCACATTCAGGCGCTTATTTAAAACGTCGATGTAAGTGAGCTCATCAAATTTCACAGCGTCTTTGTGTTTCATTGGATCTTTATCATAAACGCCATCGACTTTAGTGGCTTTCATTACGATGTGCGCATCGATTTCCATGGCGCGAAGAGCTGCGGCTGTATCCGTTGTGAAGTAAGGGTTGCCTGTTCCAGCTCCGAAAATAACGACGCGCTTTTTCTCGAGGTGGCGCATCGCTCGTCTGCGGATGTAAGGCTCAGCGATTTCGTTCATCTCGATGGCGCTTTGCACTCGAGTATCGACGTTGATTTTTTCAAGCGCGTCTTGAAGTGCTAAGGCGTTGATCATGGTTGCAAGCATGCCCATGTAATCAGAGCTTGAGCGATCCATTCCAGTTGCCGATGCGGCGATACCTCTAAAGATATTGCCGCCACCAATGACGATTCCAATTTCGGCCCCAGCTTCGTGTGCGCTACCTACGCCTTTTGCGATGTCGTTGATGACAACGGGATTGATTCCAAAGCCTTTGTCACCAGCGAGAGCTTCGCCGCTAAGTTTGAGTAATACGCGTTGGTACTTCATTTTCGCCAAGGGAGCCCTCTTTTATACTTTCGCTTGAGCTGCAACTTCTGCTGCGAAATCGTCTTTCTTTCGCTCGATACCTTCGCCAAGACCAAAGCGAACGAAACGACGAATAACGATGTTTTCACCGATCTTCGCGATTGTTTCTTTCAAGTAGTCAGAGATCTTGATGTCTGGATTTTTGATGTAGGCTTGTTCAAGAAGGCAGCTCTCAGAGAGGAACTTCTTCATTTGGCCATCGATGATCTTAGCGAGCATCTCTTCTTTTTTGCCTTGCTCACGAGCTTTGCCCATAAGTACGTCGCGTTCGCGATCTTGTACATCTTGCGGAATTTCTGCAGCAGAAACAGCAAGAGGAGCAGCAGCAGCGATGTGCATAGCGATGTTACGAACAAAATCTTTGAAAGCGTCGTTACGTGCAACGAAGTCAGTCTCAGAGTTTACTTCGACGAGAACGCCAACGCGGCCTTCGCCGTGGATGTAAGCTTGAACCATTCCTTCAGCAGCAATGCGGCCAGCTTTTTTGTCAGCTGAGCTCAGGCCTTTTTTACGAAGCCAATCGACTGCTTTTTCGAAATCGCCTTGTGTTTCTTCGAGTGCTTTTTTGCAATCGAGCATTCCGGCGCCTGATTTTTCACGTAAGTCTTTAACTAGTGTAGCTGTTACAGCCATTTTCAAACCTCAAGGTTAAAATGATGGATTAAATTTTTAGAGAGAATAAGGCGAGCAGCTTTAAATAAACTAAGCCGCTCGCGCAAAAAACAATTCAGACCTACTCTTCGTCAGTCTTCGGAGCTTCTTCTTGTTGTTGCTCAAGTTCTTGAGCGATTTCAACTTCGTCAGCCAAACCAGCTGCAACGAGTTTTCGTGCAGGCTTGTTAGCTTTAACAACTGAAGGACCAGAAGGAGCAGTGCTGCCTGCTGGACGGCTTGGAGCGCCACCGCGTTGTTCGCGACGCTTCGAAGGAGTATCAACGTCTGGCTTAGCAGCAGACATTTCTTTTTCGAGGTCAGAACCTTTATCAGAATTTGCACGAAGTTTGTTTTCGTATTCTTTTGCGCCTTCCATGAATGCATCAGCAACCATGTTAGAGAAAAGTTTGATTGAACGAATCGCGTCGTCGTTACCTGGGATTGGGTACTCGATAACTTCTGGATCTACATTTGTATCGGCGATGCCAACAACTGGAATTCCAAGACGAGTCGCTTCAAGTACTGCAATGTGTTCTTTGTTCAAATCAACAACGAACATCGCTGCAGGAGCATCTTTCATGTCACGGATACCTTCGAGGTAATCTGTAAGACGAGTGTACTCTTTCATGATTTTAGCGCGCTCTTTTTTCGAGAACATCTCGAGCTCGCCTTTTTCTTTCATCTGATCGATCTTTTTAAGACGATCGATAGAAGCTTTGATGGTCGAGAAGTTTGTCATCATGCCGCCGAGCCAACGTTTAGTAACGTAGAACTGACCACATTTTTTTGCAGCTTCTTGAATTGGTTCAATAGCTTGCTTCTTGGTTCCAACAAAAATCACTCGTCCGCCTTGAGACGCGATCTTCTTGATGAAGTCAGAAGCGTTGTTTGCAAGACCTACTGATTTTTGTAGATCGATGATGTGAATCCCGCCACGTGCTGTGAACACGTAAGGTTTCATTTTTGGATTCCATCGTTGTGTCTGGTGACCGAAGTGCACGCCCGCGTCGAGCATGTCTTTCATAGTGACATGAGCCATATAAGGCCTCCTATTTTGGTTTCCCCGAATTCGTTCTTGTCACAGAGTCGAATCGAGCCTCCCTCGCGCCCTGCTTTCATTTGCTAAGTTTATTCAACTTCGTCGAAATGAAAGACCAAATGGAGATGCGAGGTGTGTAATCGTTTTTTGCGAAATGCTTAAACGTAGAGATGGTGTAGCAGGGCGCTGAGGGGGAGGGCAACCTCAAAATCCATGATTTCTGCCTGATAAAGCAGGGACTTAGCTTCTTCTGGAGGCTTAAAGAGCCCCTTCGGGGATATATTCAAGATAAGGTGCTCCCGCGAGGGCTTTTCCATCGATTTTCCTCTCCGAGGTTAGCTGACCCGACCATGGGACAGGAACACGTTGGAGACACTTTACGATTCAGGAACTTACTTTAGATGCTCGAGAATCCTTAAGACTAGCCACAGGATTGCCAGAACGGTTTTAGTAATTTGCAAGAAACGCCGAATATACAAATAGTTGGTTTGCATTTCGGATCTCCTCTCCTAATTCGGACTGGAGAATCAACAAAAGCGGGTTTCGCGGGAGCGACAATCCGCTTTTGCATTTTTGGTGCTTGGTATGTGGAATTCCGCACCGTGCGGAAATAATCTAGAGTTTTATCGAATCGATCACGGGTTGTTGAACATCGGCCGACCGCAAAATACTACTTCGAGCAAGAACTAATAGCGATCTTACCTTTATCTCGATACTCGCTCGAGACACATCGAAAAAGGTCTTTGCCAACTTGAACTTCGAATTCCCAATTAACTTCAGATCTTTTTATGTTTTTGACCTCACAGCATCCATATGTAGATTCGGGATTTTTTTCTAGAGCTTCCTTTAGCTGAATTCGAATCCCAGGCAGCGTGGAAACCGGATTGCTTGTAACGGCGAGGACCTTGTCTGCTGATCCGAACCTACCTGGAGCAAACTTTTCAATGACGACGGTCTGTCCGCCTTCGCCTCCAAGAGCTTTCAGAACGACAAATCGCTCGCGAACAGCATTCGAATGGCTTGGGTCATACTTTGAGTCGTAAGAAACGACAGTCAAAACATCTGCCGGCATTTGAAGAATAGCTGCTTGGGCGGGCGACAACGCAAAAACTAAAAGCAAACTGGTAATATTCATGTTGTCTAGCTTAAGGATCCGCTTAATTCGTGTCAAAATCCAATTATTGGCGGGCAACGCGCGGTCAGAGGGCCGCAGTGCCTGTGACAAACTCAATCGCAAAGGTATTGGATTGGTTTACAGCTGCCACCATTCGTATCTTCGTCCGAACAAGCAGTGAGTCCAACTACGAGATCCATCTCGGCGCGTAGTAAAATGTAATCGCCGGCTTTTGAGGTTGGAGTTTTGAGATGAATGCGGCCGGACGGGTCGACTTGAATGTTCATAAAAATGTTGAACGTCGTTGTTATTTGCTCTGGCTTTACGTCAAAGGGAGCTAGATTTTTAGTTAGATTCTCGAGGCAGCTGGGATGATGTTTTTTGCTGCCTGTGATCATCTCAAACATTTGCTGACTGCAAGGCGTAACTAAAAAATCGTGTCTCCCGCAACTGTCTTCTAAAATTGAAAACATGACTTTACCTGAGTTTGCGTAAAGCTTGTGGCCTACCGATAAAAATATAGTTTCGTTGTAGTCGATCGACCTTCCAGACGAAAGCGCGTCCGTTAGATCGTGTTGTGCAAAACAAAATAAATCGCAAACCTGTTGGCCAGCAACATCGATAATTTTGAGCAAAGAATTTTTTTTAAGTAAAAAGGCGGTGCCGGTTTGGGGAGGTAGAGTAATTGGCGTAGCTTCGTTCATTTTTTTTCCCGCTCACTCATAAAATGAAAAGGACATTTCCAGTCGGCTGAATTTTCTTTGCCAGAAAACTGGATAGCTTCCCAGGCGTCGCCGTGTTTTTCGACCATTGGGTTGACTGAACCTTGAAACTTTACGTCGCGACGTCGATTGGTTCGCTTCATTGGCTCATATTCGCCGGAACGCTCGAGGTTTTCAAATTGTTCAATCGCATTGAACACAAGCGCAGGTTGAGAAAATCGGCGGCCTAATCGAGAACTCTGACGATGCATTCCGACAATAAAAAAAGTCTTACCGTCGATGCTCAAGCAAAAGCCGGGCTGACTCGGATCGGAAACGGCATCACTGCTCCAGTCCGATGATTTTTTCTCTTCTGAGGATAAATGCGAGAGCTCATTCCACATTTTTGTTTCGAACTCAGTCTCGTTAAACTTACTTTCTCCGTCGAAGATCGCCCAGTAGGTAAGATAAGTAGATCCAGTCGCTTGCTGCCGGTTTAAAAAGAACTGAATGTCTTGGCGGATTTCTTTCCAAAACTTTCCGGAGCCAAAGTTATCGTAAACGCCGACCATGAATTCATTTTCGCGCACGGACTTGAGTGCGGCGACACACGGATAATTTTTTTGTTTTACCATTTGATGGATTTCAGCGAAATATTTGTCGGCGCCACTGAAGGTGCTTGCACCTGGTGCTGGTGGAAACTTTAAATAAACTGAATGTGAAGCCTGCACCATTTTCCAATCCCGTATTAAGTGTCATGCACTCTTAAGATGAAACCGGCAAACCCAGCCGGAATTGTTGAGATAACTACAAATCGCCGAGAAAGATGCGACCTTAGGAAAAGAATATCAATTTGTACAAAAGTTCGACGGCGAA
This sequence comes from uncultured Bdellovibrionales bacterium, assembly GCA_964543475.1. Lineage (GTDB taxonomy): Bacteria > Bdellovibrionota > Bdellovibrionia > Bdellovibrionales > JAMPXM01 > JAYSYM01. Next base: position 301,846 of record CAZIYJ010000001.1, read on the forward strand.
AACCCAGATTGCTGGGGCGGGGAAAGTAAAATTTTCTCTCTATGCCCTAACAGGGGCAATGATAGCCGGAGTTTGCTATTGTCCGCGGATGAACAAAAAATCGATGATTCTCTGTGTGGCTCTCGTGGCGGCTTCTCTAAATGCTTTTGCGTTTCGCGAGTGGGATTATTTGAACGATCCTGAGCGGATTTTTAGTTCTCACGACAATAATTTTCAGAGCCTCCCATCGAAAGGTTCGATTAATAGCAATCTTTGGTCTGATACCTATTGGCCGAATCAAGAAGGCGGAGCTGCGTGGCGCTGGCAGTTTGGCAAAACGAATGAAAGCGGTGGAGTGGCAGTAAATCCCCATTCTTATCGGCTGTATTCGGGTGACCAAGTTTCACGAATGTCAGATGCACAAATCAATCAACTTTCACCGGCCGAAAAATATGACATCATCGAAGGACGCTTTGATTACCCAACAGTACAAAGAGAAAAACAACGAGCTCTCCCATCATCACCAAAATGGTTCGGCCTTTGCCACGCAGTCGCTGCGGTCACGGCCTTGTATCAAGAGCCTCAGACTCAAGACGTAGAAACAGAAATCGGCGGCCAAACTCGCTTAGTCACTTTTTACGCTTCCGACATCAAGGCACTTCTAGCGCTGTCAGTGAACACATCTGCTGCTCACTACGGGGCTTACATGGGAGTTCGATGTGATAAAGCTAATTCAGATTATGCGGAATGCTGGGACACTAATCCGGCTTCGTTTTACATTGCGCTGACAAATATGGTTGGTGTTTTAAAATCGCCGATCATTTTAGATGTCGACCGCGGACCTGAAGTTTGGAATTCAGTAGTTCAATCTTATTCTTCTGTACTGCAAAAGCGTTCGGGAATTTCTGATAAAGCAGCTCCACAAACTGTGCGTGAAGTGCGGGTCGACATGACTGTGAATCATACCCTCGGAGTTAGACCAAATAAGAACGCAGTTGGCGCAACTTTAAAATCGACAGTTTATTCGTTCACACTCGAGCTTGATAGAAATGAAAACATTGTCGGCGGAGAATGGCTCTCGAACAATCGTCCCGACATGGTGTGGACAGCCAATGAAGGGATGCCCACTGATCCTAATTTGGCATTCGTGTACGAGTTAGTTGAGAAACGATAGTTAAGCTCGATAAGTAAACGCGATAATTATTAGGCTTCGAGAGTCGAGGGTCGCACACCAGGAGTTGGTTCAACAACTGGAGCTGACTCCTTAACCGCATCGACAACCGTGCGAGCTTCGACAACATTGCCCCATGCATTTCGCTCTGGCCCAAAGAAGCGCGAGCAAATCCACAAGTTTGGAAGCTTCGGAAGCTGTCCGTTTTCAAGCTCGATATCAAGATGACCGTGCGAAGCAGGGTTCACCGAGATTCTCTCGTAAATTTGACCTTCAAGAGCAGTCGGATAAGCGCGTTTGATTTGACGCTTGATCATTTTCAATGCGTGCGCCGCAAGTTCTGCATCGTCAGTCATGTCAGCAGGAATTAGAGTCATCCACTTCGAGTGTTGAACAACTTCTCCGGCTAATTCACTTGGTGCCAAGAACTGACCAACACAAGGTTCTTCATTTGCTCCGCGCAAAAGGTGAACAGCTTGGTTTTCAGTGACGTGGCCTTTGTGAATGAGGTCTAGGTAAATTGCTGTGAAGTAAGGACCCTTAAGCATGCGCTGGCGAGTGCGAGCCGGCATTGCTGAGTCAGGGAGAAGTTTTGCTAGCATCTGCGGATGGGCCGCAAAGATCACTTGGTCGGCCGAGAAAAGTTTTGTTCCATTCACAGTTAAGCCAACGATGAAACCGTCTTCGACCGTTAAATTTGTGATGTGGGATTGTAGGAAAATATCGCCAGTGAACGTTTCAGAGAGATTTTTTACCCAATCTTTTGGGGTCGAATTAAAGGCGTAAAAACTTGGGCGAAGATAGTATTCCCACTCGCGATCAGCTTCGGTTTTTTGTTCGCCAAAACCCACAAAAGGTTGAAATCGGCCATTATCAAAAGTTACTGGCGGCACTTCTAACAGTTGAGATTCAATCGGGTTCTGCAAAACAGAACCAAGCCATTCAAGACTTTGGTCTGCCTCATTCGAGAGCGGGAGAAATGGGAAGCCATGGTCGGTTTCGCCGAGGAGTGTTTTCATCGCGCGAGAGCTTCCGCCCATCACGTCGAATGAATCGATGAGGGCCACTTTTCTACCAGCTTCTTCAAGCTGGTGAGCGATGAGAAGGCCACTAAGTCCTCCGCCAATTACAATGCTGTCGTACTCTGATGCTTTAGGAGATTTTGTTTGAGCCATGTATCAAAGGTCTACAATGGTGCGTTAAGTTTCAAGCCCTAAGTCGTCTGACGCAGCTCGCTGCTAACCGAAGGATCGGCCGCAGAAGCGGCTTTAAAAAAGGGGCTCTGTCGAGAGCTTCCGCAATCGTCGGAGAAATTTTGTAATACGTAAATATGAAAGCCCGCCCCCAACTTTTGTTCGCCAAAAATTGATCGCGGAAACGGCAAAGCTCAAGAACTGTCGAGCTGGTTTCGTAAGCAAATACTGAAGTTGCAATGAAACAACGCGGACGAGTTTTATTTGAGAGCGCCAAAAATCTTTTGAACATCGCAGGGTTTTTACCGTTTCGAGAATGGATCTCGGCTTTTCTAACGATGTCAGGAAAGATCGGAGTGAAGCGTGCAAACTGAGCAAGCTTCTCTGCCGACTTAAGCTGACGATCGGCATAGCGAGGGCTTGAGTCGTAGATGCGCATGAGATCCCAATAGACCGAAGCGATCACAGTCATCTCTGGCTGTTCGCCTTTTTCTTTGAACAACTCTGGAGTGAGTTGGCCTGCCCTTTTTTCGTAAACGATCTCTAAAACACGAAGGTATTTTTCGTAAGTGAGAGCCGCCTCTGAGAGATTTTTTTGCGACATCAGCGATTTGGCTTGTTTCACCAAGTTCACGCGAGATTTCCACAACATCATTTTATTATTTTCGCGTGCTGATTGTTGTCGTCGAAGAAGTGCGCCCTGCGAAAGTGAGCTTGTAAAAGCATTATGACAGTTTTCGCACACAGCATCGGGCACAGGTTTGTTTTCAAACTGTTGGGTTGATGCAAGATGTAGTTTGAGTCCGGCATCTACCTTGGCGAGGTCGACACCTTTTACTCCGCAGTTGGGGCACGATGACATGTGAACATTGTAAAGTTGCTTGTGATCTTAGAGCAAGTTCATTGCATCAACATCGATAGCTACCTTTACGCCGGTCGGAAGCCACTTCAAATCGTGAACTAACCCTCTGCAAAAACGGTTAAGCCTTCCGGGATCTGGCCCTTTGAGCAGGACTTGATAGCGATATTGACTACGCAAACGTGCAAGCGGAGCTTCGACCGGACCGAGCACTTCAATCATACATAGGTTTTCGTCTTTAGTGAGGAGCAGTTCAGCTCGACGTTTCATAGCGACCGAGGCTTCCTTCACTTTCGCAAGGTCTAGGCCTTGGATTCTAACCGAAGCAAGTCGCCATGAAGGTGGATAATTAAGTTGTGCTCGAAAACTTAACTCGAGATTCGCAAAGTTCTCGTAATCGTGATTGCAGGTGTATTGAATGCTTGGGTGTTCAGGATTGTAAGTCTGAATGACCACGCGGCCAGGCTTTTCAGCATTGTGACGACCCGATCTGCCACTCACTTGAGTGAGCAATTGAAAACTTCGTTCGCTTGCTCGGAAATCAGGAAGATTAAACGCCACATCGGCAAGCACAAGGCCAACGAGAGTGAGGCCCGGGAAATCAAGGCCCTTAGCGATCATCTGTGTTCCCACAATGATATCAATCTCTCGATTCTCGATCGCTTCAATTGCTCCTTCAAGATCTTCACGAGTCGCGATTTCGTCGCGATCCATTCTTGTGATGCGGGCTCCGGGGAAAAGTTTTTGGATATCATTTTCGACAAGCTCAGTGCCAAGCCCCATCGGCTTAGGTTCACCTTCTTTACAATCCTTGCAAGTGTCAGTGAGAGACTCGTGATAAGCGCAGTAGTGACAAAGTAAATGATTTTTTCCGTGGAGAGTGAGACTGACCGCACAGTTCGGGCACTCAGGTGTGTAGCCACACATTGTGCAAAAAACAGATTGTGCGACACCTCTTCGATTTAAAAAGAGCGCGACTTGCTCTTTGTTCTCGAGAGTTTCTTTGATGGCATCGAAAAGTTCTTGGCTTAACCAAAACGGAAGATCAGAAGATCGCCGCTGCTCAAGCTTTTTGTCTTTCATCTCTCTTAGGTCGACGACCTGAATTTCTGGAAGAGGTCGATCTTCGACACGCTTCTTTAATTGGTGAAGTTTAAACTTACCTTCTTTTGCATTGGACCACGATTCTAGTGCGGGAGTTGCCGAGCCCAAGACCACCGGGCAGTTATTAAGTTTACCGAGCATGATCGCAGCGTCACGAGCATGGTATTTAAGTTTCTCTTCTTGTTTGAAGCTTGCTTCATGTTCTTCGTCGACCACGATCATTTTTAATTTCGGCATCGGACAAAAAAGTGCCGAGCGCGCGCCAATCAAAATTTGCTTCTTACCTTCGACCATCGCCCACCACTGATTTGTTTTTTCTCGGGGCGTAAGGTGTGAGTGAATGACGGCTACTGAGTCGCCAAGGCGGGCGCTAAATCGGTTAATGAGTTGAGGCGTTAGCGAAATTTCGGGAACGAGAACGATTCCTTGTTCACCGCGTGCGACCAAATCTTGGAGTAGGTGCATGTAGATTTCTGTTTTGCCTGAGCCAGTGACTCCGTGAACTAAATGTGTGGCGAATCCTTCGTGAGCCTGGATGGCTTTTATCGTTTGCGTTTGCTCTTCGGTGAGCGTCGGCGGAATCGACTGCTCAAGCTGAGGTGTCACTGATTTTCGTTTCGAAGCTCTCGCTTTTTCTTGTCTTTCGAGAGGAGGAAAAACAGTTTCAAGCACTTGCCCGATTGGATAAAGGTAATAGTTTGAGAGCCACTCACACCACTGCACGAATGGTTCGGGGAGCGCTGGGCGCCCGTCATCTAAATTACTAATCGGTTTAATTTTAAATTCGTTTTGTTCAGGCTCAGGAGTTTTATTTAATAATATTCCAAGAGCGTTCCTGCGTCCGAGCGGCACCCGAACAGACGATCCTCTGCGAAAATTTTCGTTCTCGAGGAGTTCGGCTGGCACAGAGTAAGTGAGAGCAGTTGGAAGGGGAGCTTCAACAGCCACCTTCCAAAAGGTTTCGCTCATCGAAACCTCGAGTAGAACTCCTTAAGCCCAGGAATCTCGGGCAACTTCGATGCCGAATTTTCGCTAACTGAGCTTAAATTTTTTGAAGCTTCGGAGTCGGTCGCAGCGCGAATCGAAATCACTCGAGCGGTTGCCGTGTAATTGACGGCTTGATTAGACCACTTAATCGTTCGCTCGCGCGGAAAGTGCAGTTGGTTTGCGAAAGTTTGATATTGATCGGCTTGAACTTCAGAGAGAGTGGGGAATTTAATTTTGCGAAGTGCAAAAGCTTCTGATTCAATCCAGGCGCCCGGATTTCCTGAAGGGTTATCGGTTAATTTACCTAGCTCGTAGGCCGCAACTCCGCCCGTGCGCGAGAGACGGACGTAAGGCTCATCAACAGAAATCATGACGGCCGATTCGCTCTTATCTTTTGGATTTGCTGGTACAATCTTTCGAGGTTGTTGCCCAAAGTCAGGTGGAACTATTTTCGCTTTCACCAAAGCAGACTGAAATGAGCCAAGTGTTCGAAAATAAAAATAGGGCTCAATAAATTCAGGGCTGGTTGCAATCGACTTTGTTGTACCGAGAGAATCTGTGAAGGATCTTTTGCCGCCGCGATAGGTGAGTTCAAGTTTTACATCTTCTGCACCTTTACGGCTGACACTGACGCGCATGACTTCGGCATTCACGACTGTCCACTTTTCGCGAAGTACGATGGGCTCGCCTTCAGCTTTAATAGTGACATCTTGCTCAACAACATAGGCACCTTTGCCGTGCTGGCGAGCTGCGCGACTCAGAATTGTTTTCGATGTTGGGATAAGTGCATAAGCAAAAGAATCAATCAGCGAAGTAGAAAGTATCAGTAGGGCGAAGATAAACTTTTTCATGGGACTAAATCTTTCTCGCCAGCTCCTTGAGATACTCGCGAAGACGACTGCCGATTTCTGGGTGCTCAAGTCCCAACTCTATGTTGGCTTGCAGATATCCGAGCTTGTCGCCAGCATCGTATCGGCGTGACTCAAAACATTTTGCCAAAAGGCCTTCATGTTTTGCGAGTTCCACCATTGCGTCGGTGAGTTGAATCTCACCACCTTTGCCGGGCTTAGTTTTCTCAAGATACTTGAAAATTTCTGCAGAGAAAACATATCTTCCCGGAAGAGCCCAACGACTTTGGGTTTGTCCTATGGCTGGCTTCTCAATGAGGCTTTTGACGCGCATAGCGCCAGTTTTGTCTTTTCCAGCCGGATCGCCTTCACCCTCAGCAATGCCGTATTTCGAAATCTCGCTTGCGGCGACTTCCATAACTGCGACTGTGGATAAACCTGTTGCCTCGTAAGATTGAGCGAGAATTTCTGTTGTCGTCTTTTGCCCTGCGGTTGGAACCATCAACTCATCGCCGAGTAAAACCGCAAACGGCTCGTTACCTACGATCGGCTTTGAGCAAAGTACGGCGTGACCGAGGCCCAAGGCTTCTTTTTGGCGAATGCTAATGATGTTCGCCAAAGATGAAATCTTCTTTAACATCTGAACAGTTTCGTGTTTTCCATCGCGCTCAAGCTTGTCTTGAAGCTCATAAGAAACATCAAAGAAATCATCGATCGCCTCTTTGTTGCGACCCGCGATGAGAATGATGTCTTCGATTCCAGCTTTCACTGCTTCTTCGATGATGTAGAGAATTGTTGGCCGATCAACAATCGGAAGCATCTCTTTAGGAATGGTTTTAGTGGCTGGGAGAAACCTAGTTCCTAAACCTGCTGCTGGGATAACGGCTTTTTTAACCTTCATAAGGGCCAAAAAACCATGAACTCGCTCTAGGGGCAAATAAGAAGTGTCCCATTGTGAGAAAAACTACGGAACTGCTTAGGCGACTCTCAATTTGAGCCGATAGTTTAACTGATGAAAAAAGCTCAGTTATTCAGTGTGTTCGCTGCCTTTTTACTAGTCGTCATTGGCTTCCAAAACTGTTCGGCACCTCTTCCTGAAGAAGCAGGGACACAAAACAACTCAAGCGCGAGTGCAACTTCGATGTTCAATACCGAAGTAGATCAAGTGGCGTACATGAGCTGCCATCAGTTAGGGACGAACTTTGATCGAAGCACTTTTTTCACATTTAGAGTTGGAGCTTACGGTGCAAACTCAGGGATCGGCTTAACTTCGAATTTTATTTCTGAAATGGGTGCTCGTCCAAAATCTGACTGGAAAGCAAAAATCGTTTCTGAATATGCCGGAGTGCAACCAGTGCTTTCAATTCGAGACCTCAACAATCCGCAAACAATGCGATTGCCAGTCGGCGCAAGTAGTCCCACGGCTGGATACGATCACAGTAAGCTCCTCGATGTGTTGAGCGAAGACTACATGGCTGACGAAATTCTCAAAGATACCACTAAGCTCGTTCGATATAAGCGAAGCGGAATTCCAGAGGGAGCACGCTTTGAAGGTGATCTTAATTTAAATTTCTTTATCGATGGGCTTAACGATACTCAGTTGCGACTTTCGCAAAGCTCAGTGCTCGGAATTAATTATCCAGTTAACGATAAGAGCGTGATTGGAATTCGTACGAATTCGATGGGACGAGTTTTAGGCGAGGGTTTATCGGTTTCTTTTAAAAATTCGCATCCATCGGCAACAACCGGTGTGACTTGGGCACTCAATTCAGCCGCAGTACAAGATCTTGAGACGGGCGCGACACAGGGGAATATGTTGAGTTGTCCATCAAGTTTAGTATTTAAAATCGCTGACCCGAGTGATCTCACAACGAACGCTGCGAACACTGATACAACAAAAATTTACTGCGAAAGAAAACCAGATAGTCCGAGCTCGCTCTCGGTGGCTGATCGTGAACTCCTTCGCCGTGCTCGATTGTCATTAAGAGTTGAAGATTGGTTTATCGATTGGACAAGAAAGTGTATCGTTCCTAAAAAATACGGCGACGGTAAAAATCTTTGTTATGGCTCTGCATCGAGTATGGTTGCGATCGAATACGATCTCACGAAGACCTGTGTTGCGAGTCCTACAACTACGGCTGTGCGCGCGTGTGTTGCACTTGCCAGCATTTGCATAAAATAACAGTCAGCTTGACTGTCTAGCTGCCAGCCTGTTGACTGATTTTATGAAGCAGCTTGTATTTTCAATCTTCGTTCTTCTTTTATCAACTCCAGCATTTTCGCAAAGTTTCATCGGGCCACAAGCAAGTGGAATGGGCGGAGCAGGGCGCGCGGCAATTTCTCCAAGTGAATCTGCTTTTTTAAATCCGGCATCAATTCCATTCTTCGGCAGATATTTTGGAACTGGTTTTTATTCACAAGCCGAACATCCTCAAAGTGGCGAGACTCAACAGCTCGGTGCCCTCTTGTCAGACGGCGGACCTGATAAAATATTTCAGGGAGCTCTAGGCTATGTTCAGTCGAACATGAAACCAGGAGTGGGCGAGACAAGTTCACAAGATATTTATGTTGCGGTTTCAAGTTTCGTTTACAAAAACGTTTCGTTTGGACTTCAAGCACATCGCTATGTTTTTAAAGGCTCTGGAATTGTCGAAACCACACAGTATAACGGTGGTGCTGGATTGATGTACGCATACTCGAAGTCGCTTCTCTTTGGAGTTGTCGCGAGTGATATTTTGGCGGTCAAAGATTCGATTCCGGCAGTCGCTCGCCTCAATAAAACTATTGGCGTTGGCGCAAGTTACAATTATGAAGGTCGACTCCTTGTGCGTTTAGATGCAGTTCGCCCAACCGATCAGAATCCCGATAAAGAAACTGACCTCATGACGGGCTTTGAGACCGAAGCTATGGAATTCATGGCATTTAGATCAGGGTTTCGCTGGAACCAGGCGATAGGCCCAGAACGCCGTGTTTTTACTGCGGGACTAGGTTTTAAAGGACCTAAGCTGCGAGCGGACTATGGTTTTGAGAAGGACACCAAGGTTGCCGGCGGAATCAGGCATTCGTTTGACTTGTGGATGTCGTTTTGATAACCCCTTGAGTCACTTAATTATCTAAAGAGGTCGACTATGGCATCAAAAACGAACCGCACAGAAAAGAAGCGCGCTCGCAAACGTACTACTCGCGGCAAAAAACGCAAAGCAGCTCTTCGCTCAAAAGGGACTTCTAAATCTTCGAAGGCTTTGTTCGGCGATTAGTATCGATAGAAGTAAAATAGATTTTTGAATGAGGTAGCAAATGGCTACCTCTTTTTTTTGGAGAAGCTCGTTTGCGAACTTTAAACTTTTTAGCAGCACTACTCATTTCAACAAATGCTGTTGCTGCAAACGAGATTTGTCTTTCTTGGTTTAAATCTGCAAATTTGAAGTCGGGCGCATCTGATTGTGAATTAAAATGTGCTTCTACAAAAGTCGACATGGGAACGTTCTTTTGTACTGATCAGTGCGAAGAGATCTGTAACCTAAAAGCAAAATGTAGTCGTGATGCCGCAAAGTATCTCGACGCCAAGTTCTCAAACAATCGCCACCCACGTTGGCCGAACGGTAAAGAGAAAACCAAAAAATGGAGCCAATTAGAAAGGGCTCAGCTAGTCAAGGCAATCGAGAAAATACCAAAAGTTCTGTGGCCTGAAACTTTGGAATCCATACAGAGAATGGACAAATCAATTCAAACTGGAAATCCATCTGTGAGCATTGTCGAAATCAACTCGACTGCGTTGTTTGACAATGCATTTGGAAGCTTGCCTCGGCTTTCTCGAATCTTGGCTCACGAGTTTGCACATTTTTACTATGAAGAGATGGGGGAAGAGAGAAAGGCGTCTTATCGGTTTGCTACTAGATGGAGATTGCCGAAGGATAAGAAAGAGGGCTTATTCTTTCCTAGAGATGGAAAGTTCGTAGAATCTGATGGCGCACTGGGCCCGGACGAAGACTTTGCAAACAACCTAGAGTACTTCATCTTTGATCGCCCTAGACTTTTGTCTGCAACACCCTTTGCGAGCCAATGGCTTAGTCAGCGATTTGGTGCTAATCTGATTTCAGGAGGGGATTGTGAAACCGCTAATCCTTAGTTTAATGATTTTAGCGTCCGCCTGCGCTTCTACCGATAAAGTGGATCGCAAATCGGTTTCACTTGAAGAGATTGAGTTAGTAAAACTTGGAAGCTCCGCGGACAGTGTGCAACAAATCCTAGGCAAACCTACTGAAGTTTTGCGACATGATATGATGCCTGGCAAAGTTGCCTGGATCTACGAGGAGACAAATCCTCCAAGAATTTCAACAACCCTTTACTTCTCTGATGCAGGGTCACTGTTGGCAAAGATTTATGAGTTGCCTTATTCATCCAAGTTCAGAATTGAAGATATCGAAGCGCGGTATTCGGTTAAGCTCAATCCGGTTCCACCGGTAAATTGCTTAGCTCATTCACTTAAGATTTCCCCAACGAGCTTTACTTCAAAAGCGGGTGATGTCTCTGCTTCAATCGATAGAAAAAAGTATGTTACAGGAATCAGCTGGGAAACTCTCGAGTGGCGATCCGTCGCCTCAAATAATCCATGCCCAAACGGATCATTCCCGTAAGAGCCTCTTTTCTATCGTCGGCGCAAGCGGCTCTTAACTGTCTCTTCTCCGTTCAACACAAACTGGAATGTCTTGCGAACTGAACCTTCTTGTCCCGGAAGGTAGCGATGCTTTTTGAAAGCTTCGTAGGCACTCGAATCAAGAGAAGAATGACCTGAGCTTTGTTTCATTTGAATCGACTGAACGACTCCTGCTTTTGTCACAGTAGCATCAAAGATCACAGTACCTTGGCGACCTGCGCGCTGATCGTCTTCAGCGTAGTTTGGTCTTGCGTTGCCCGGTTGTTCCATCAAGCTATCTGCGTCTCGAATTCCGCTTGCACCTAGAGACGGTGCTGCGGGAGCACCAGCAGTTCCTAACCCACCAACCTTTTCAGTTGGACGAGTAAGCTGAGCGCCTCTATTAATTGGAGCGATCAATGGCTCTGTCGCTGGCTTCGCAACTGGTTGTGTTTCTTGAGCAGCTTCGACAACTTCTTCAGTAGATGTTGTTGTTGCACTTTCAACAGCTGGTTCTTCAGCTACGACTGCTTCTTCGGCTTGCTCTGTTGATTCCTGGGCTACTTCATTTACTTCTGGAACTTCGATGTCAGCTGCGACTTCAGGACGATTCTCTTCAGTATCGCGTGCGGCTTGTAAAGCTTGGTTAACTTCAATTTCGCTTTGATCAACTGTCTCAACTTTTTGGGCGATCTTTACTGGCGCGGCCTTCTTAGCTGGTAAAGCTAAAACTTTTTTCGTGGCAGTGACGGCCTTTTCGCGAGCTGGAGCTACAACTTTTTTTGCTGGAAGTGCAATGGCGCTCTCTTCGTCAACCGGAGCAGTGACGACTTTAGCCGGCTGTTCAATTGGTGGCGGCATCATTGCTGGGCCAGCTTGAGCAGATTCACCAAGCGAAGCTTGCGAAGGTGTTTCGACCAAATACGTTTCGGTATTTGAACCCTGCTTTGATTCCTTAATCATATTTGGAATTAAGAATGTTGCAGCAATCAGTCCTAAGTGAGCTAGGAATGAAAAGCTGATGAAACCAAGAGTTCGTTGACTGATATCTCTGTCTTTAAGCATGAGTAACCTCCACGCGCACGAGTACACACTCCAAAAAACGAGCCAGGCGTGAGAGCGGCTATAATGGCTAAATAGCTTATTTATCTAGGGAAAAGTGCCCTCAAATGGCAGCGAGAATTGAAAAAAGGTGAATTAGAACTGAGATTTGAAGCCGACGTAGCCTGCTCTGCGAGAAGTTCCGTAATTCGATATTTCTTCGTATCGTCGATCGTAAAGATTTTCGATGCGCGTGTAAATTTCTGAATCTTTTGAAAGTTGGTAGTTCAGAACGAGTCTCGCGACAAAATGCGAGCCCATTTCTTTTGCTCCACCGGTTGGAGTGATGTCATTTCGTTTTCCGACGTAGTTTGTGCTGTAGAGAATTTGAAAAGTTGGAGTGAAGTTAAGTTGTAGATCGGCGGAGGCAGAATCTTGTGGCCGTCGCAACAATGGAGACCCAGTGCTTAAATCTTTCGAATTAAGATTTGTGTAGGCTCCGCCGATTAAAATTCCTGGTGCTATTGGAGAGCGAGCGACCAACTCATAACCATAGTTTTGAACTTCGCCAACATTAGTGTAATTCGAACCGCGCAGATCGATAAGATTTTCGAAATGATTGTAAAAAACCGAAGAAGAAAGAGCTCCGTAACCTTGCGCGAATCCATGTTCAAGTTTTATGTCAGCGGCAGATCCCTCTTCTGTCTTTAAGTTTTGATTTCCAAAACTTGAATAGAGTTGATAAAGGCTTGGCTGCTTTATTGACGTTCCGCCGCCGATTCGAAGTTTTGTGTTTTCTGTAAACGCGTAGCCCACGCCGCTTTGATAGGTCAGGTAATCTTCGCTGTTTACAAAGTGATGATCAAACCGTGTGCCGAAGTCGAAAAAGAGGCCAGATGAACTATTGTAGGTGTTCGATATGAATACTCCAGCAAGAGAACTATTTTGGTCAGCAAACTGGCTGGCTGTTCGACCTCGATCTTCTTTAAAATCTAATCCCACTTCGGCTGAGTAGCGTGGCGTCCACCTTAAGATCATCGAACTCGCGATTTTAAGAAGCTGGCCGTGATATTTTTCAAGGATTGTAGAAGGGCTTGCGATGTCGGCAGCGTTTTCGCTAACGCGATCAAAGCGTTGAAGAGAAATTAAGTTATTGAGTTCGATCGAATCGTTATTAAAAGCGCTGTGAGTTTGAAGCGATGTTAAAAGTTTTCGAGTATCAGTGTAAAAATCAGGATCGTCTTCAACCAGAGTGCTGCCGAAGTCGATTTCGTTGTAAGTGTCGATGTATCGAGCGCTTAAATCTAAGTCGAGATTCTTAAGTGGTCTTGCGCCAAAGCGGCCACTGATCTGAGACTGCGAAGCACCGTCGGCTTCTCTATTGCCGTTCTCAGTATTTGCTGTCGAGAAACCTTCGGTTTGAAACTGGCTGTAGCGAATATCGTAATTCGAATCGGGTTCACCACCAGTGAGGCCGACCATTCCATCAACTGATTTATACTTTCCGATTTCAGCTTTCACTAATCGCTTTGGTGCGCCGGAACCTTTTTTCGTTTTGATATTGATCACACCGTTGAGTGCAGAAGCCCCGTAACGAAGAGTTTGAGGTCCTCGCAAAATTTCGATGCTTTCTACTTCGTCTGAGAAAACTTGATCAAGAGTTGCGCCTCGCGAAGGCGAGAGAAGATCATTCATCTCTACGCCATCGATTAATACAAGAACGTGATCTGCACTTGAACCACGAACAAACACCGATGAAGGCTTACCCGGTCCGCCGCTGTTAATAACGGTGATGCCTTCAACGTGTCTGAGTGCATCGGCGAGAGTTTGTGATTGTCGAAGCTCGAGTTCTCTTTGGGTAACAGTGGTGCGATTTTCTGAGGCGCGGTCTTGATCGGGTATGACGTCGAGTTCAACAGCAGGCAAAATAATTTCGGCAGGCTCATTCAATTGAGCTGCGGCCGACTGAATGGGCGTTTGAAAAAATAATAAAGATAAAATTAATAGTTTAAACATCTAGCAAGTCAGCGGGGACATTGCCATCAACGATACATTTAGCCAAGCGCAAATGATCAGGATGTGCAATGAGTCGGCTAGCTTGATCGAGAGGGAGCGGGTCAGGGTTTTCGAGCTTCTCTTTTTTGAGAGCAAGAATGTCTTTGTGACTCTTCTCTAAGCGAGCGATGTCGAGCGTTTTGTCTTTAAGTGCTTGCTCTACGGCTTCGATTGCAATCGGAGGGCTTGTCGGATCGTTGCAATAGAGAAGAATATTAGCGCCTGCTTGAAGAGCTCGAACAGGGATTGTTTTTCGATCCCAGTGTTTAATCATCGCGCCCATATCTAAGTCATCAGTAATGACAAGGCCACGATAGCGAAGTTGTCCGCGTAAAATGTCGGTTAAGAAAATTTCTGAAAGTGTGCACGGCCACTTTGGGTCAATTTTCGGGAACATAATGTGTGATGACATCACAAAATCAAGGCGCGCACGGAAAGCTTTTTTAAATGGTTGAAGTTCAAACTCTTCAAGTTCAGCTAATGACTTCTCTTCAACCGGAAGATCTTCGTGACTGTCGACAAGAGTATTGCCGTGACCAGGAAAATGTTTTGCACACGGAAGAACGCCAGCCTTGATGTAGCCGCGCACGAGTGCAGAAGAAAGCTTACTTACGATATCGAAATGAGTTCCAAGAGCGCGATCACCAATAACTGTGTTTGCAGGGTTACTGTAAATATCGACACTTGGTGCATAGTCGAGATTGATTCCGACAGCTCGAAGTTCAACTCCCATGGCGTAGGCGAATTTGAATGCAACGGTCGTTGAATCGAGCGCACCAACTTTTGCAAGTGCGGGCCACTGAGTGAATGGAGGAAGAAGTCGGTGAACGCGTCCACCCTCCATATCAATTGAAATAAAAATCGGCGCCTTGTCGGGCATGCGATGGCGAAGAGCCTGAATGTCGCTTGAAAGTTTGTGAAGCTGTTCAGGAGATTGGCAATTGCGTCTAAAGAGAACTACGCCGCCAATATTATTTTTGACGATGAATTCAGCTTCGTCGGCTTCGAGCTTCGTGCCTTTTAATCCAATGATGAAATGCTGACCAATGATGTTTTTCACGTGACCCTATTGCAACACGCGATAAATAAGAAATCAATTTTTTCGGGGACTTAACCAGGCACGCAAGCCATCGCCACAAAGATTAAACCCAAGTACAAGAGTGAGGATCGCTAGACCAGGGAAAAGGCTCACGTGTGGGGCTTCGATGATAACGCGGCGACCAGAGTTGAGGAGGCTTCCCCAAGTAGGAACAGTTGGCGGAGCACCTAGACCTAAGAAGCTTAAGCCTGATTCTGTGATAATTGTGCCGGCCATCGCAAAACTTGCTTGAACAAGAACAAGAGCCAACAAATTTGGCCAGATATGAAGAATAAGAACTCTTGTTGGGCTTGCGCCGAGTGCTCGCGCACTCGTGACATAATCTCTTGTCTTTAAATGCAGTATTTCTCCTCGCACCAAACGCGCAAACCCGGTCCAACTTGTCAGGCACATAGCAATAATCAAATTTTGAACACTCGGACCGAGGACTGCGACCATGGCGAGTGCGAGTAAGAATCCTGGGAACGCGTAAACCATATCAAGAATGCGCATCAAGAGAAGATCAGTCCATCCGCCATTAAAACCTGCTAGCGAACCAAAAATTAATCCGATGATTGCACCTATGCTCACGACGGTCAGCCCAACTTGCAAACTGACTCGGGCTCCATGAAGAATTTGTGAGTAGACGTCGCTTCCATTTTGATCGAGCCCGAACGGATGCTGGATTGATGGAGGTAAGTAGCGATCGGGAAGTGACATTTGATTTGGATCTTGCACAGACAACTGCGGAGCAAAAATCGCTGCGAGCAATATGAGAGTAATAAGTGCCGTGCCAAAGTAAAGCTTCTTCATGAATACCTCACGCGTGGATTGGCGTAAGCGTAAGCAAGATCGGTAAGTAAATTTACAAAGACGTAAGTTGTTGCGATTAAAAGTACGCAACCTTGAACAAGCGGATAGTTTCTCTGTTGAATAGCTTGAAATAACAAAAGCCCAACGCCTGGCCAATCAAAGACCGTTTCAACAATGACGGCACCCGTGAGGAGCGCACCAAACTGCAAACCCATAACTGTGATGACGGGCATGATGGCGTTGGAGAGTGCGTGTTTAAAGTAAACTGTCGACGGAGGTGCACCTTTTGCTCGGGCGACTCTTACAAAATCTTCGTGAATCACGTCGTTCATCGAAGTTTTTGTGGTTTGAATAAGAACTGCAGAAAGTTGAAGGGCCATTGAGAGTGCCGGGAGCACAACACTCCAAAGATCATTTCGCCCACTGACCGGGAAGAAATCGAGTTGAATTGAAAAGACCCATACAAGAAGTGGTGCAATCCAAAAACTCGGCGATGAAATAGCGAGAAGGCTGTAGCTATTAAGAAATTTCTCAATCCAAGAATTTCTTCGCACTGAACTTAGTACTCCTAGCGGAAGTCCGATGATGATCGCGATGGCCATTGCGACAAATGTGAGTTCAACTGTTGCAGGAATTCTTTCGGCCAACTCTGCGCTCACACTTTTTCTTGAATGGAGAGAAGTGCCAAGATCAAGCTTGAATAACCCTTTGTAAAATTCAACGTATTGCTGAGCGAGTGGTTTATCGAGTCCGAGTTCAGCGCGAAGTGCGCTCTTATCAATTTGCGATGCTTGTTCACCAAGTAAGATTTCGATTGGGTCGCCAGGCACCATGTGAATGAGCAAAAAAGTGAGAGTCGTAACTCCCACTAATACCGGAATTGCAAAAAGCAATCTCCGTAAAACATAACTCATTGTTTCTTTTGTGTTCCAGTTTTCGGCGCAACAGTTGCGGTTGGCGTTGCCGCTGGAGTGGCTGCGGTCGGTGTTGCGCTAGCCGCTGCGTCTGGAGCGGTTGATAGCACATTAGTGTTCAACTTTGAAGGTGGTGCTGGAATTTCGTCGCCAGAAGTTCTTGCAAGAACATTCTCTTTACCTTTTGGCACAGCACCAAAGAGTGATTCGAGAGTGGCTGATTTAAATGATAAAGAACCGACTGCTTGTTTCATGTCAGCTACTAGCTGAGTTGAAAGTTTTCTTGCGGGTGATTCAGTTGCGATGATCTCACCTTTTGGGGTGACGTATGAAATGTAATTGTCATCTTTAAATACATTTAAAACTTTGTAGCTATCGACTCCGTTGTAAGCTTGCTGCGATTTCACCCACGCAGTTCCTTTTGTGAGTGAAGCGTCTTCTTCTGCGATCGCATCGAATGTTAGGCTTGCGTCGCTGACTTTCAAGCCCTCTTTGCTTTGTAAAATTAAGTAATAAAGGAATGTGCTGAGGAAGGCTCCTTTTGGAAGATCCTTCTTAATTGTCTTTGTCTGTCCATTTTCTCGAACGACAGCGCTCATTTTGTTCTTTTGGAAGTAGGCATCGATTGTCTTAACTTCGGCGGCAGTTTTTGGCGGTGTCTTTGAGCCGGGCTTTGCTGGAGCTGGCTCTCCGTCGAGTCTTGTAAAGAAGTAGCTGATCGGCTCAAGCTTACTATTCGCGCGAGCTTTTAAACTTTCGCTAAATTTTACTTCGCCGGTTTCAATTCGAATGAAGTAGGTCGAAACGAACTCTTGTTTTTTAACATCAAAGTCATAACGACTAACTGCGTATCCAACATGACTACCGCCTAGCATAATTTTCGAATACCCCTCGAAAAGTACATCGGCGTGTGCGACTGAAGAACAAATTAACAGTGTCGAGAGTATGAACAGACGAAGCGCGACCATAGTCGAATCCTTTGTGCTAGCAAGATTACAACGCCAAGAATAACAATGAAACTTTTTGCTCGCAACCTATGGTAAACTAAAGGTCCATGTTGAAGCGAAATATTCTCTTGAATGAAACAGGTCAGATGGCAGTGTTTGTCGCACTGATCTTTCAGGTACTTTTCGTGCTCTTCGCCATGGTTATCAACATCGGTTTAATCGTCCACGATAAGATTAATCTTCAAAACTCAGTCGATCTTGCCGCCTACTACGCAGCATCAAAGCAAGCTGAGTCGATGAATATGATCGCTCACATCAATTATCAAATGCGCCAAGATTACAAACTGCTCGCGTGGCGCTATCGAGTGCTTGGTTCATTCGGGAGCGATGATCCCTTTCATCCGGCAATCACTCAAAACCAAAAGCTTGTCGATGTTGAAAACTCAAAAAGAGATGACGCTAGTGTTTGTATTGGTCATCGAGGTTGGAACGATAGTTGGCAGGCAGATAAAGACGGTAACCAATGTCGGTCAGTGGGCTTGGTAATTCCAGAATTGAAACCTCTAAAATATATTCCGCTGTCTTTGGGATTTAACGCTGCCGTCATCACTCAGTTCGATAATGCTCGGGATATTATTCGCGGCAACTGCCAAAAGCTTAGTCCCTACAACTGGGGCCTTGCGACTCTAATGATTAGTTCATTTCGGTTAAGTGTTTCAGAGCGAAAGAAACAAATTCAAAAGCTATCTTCTGAAATGTCAAAGGCTGATGATTTTCTTGATGTGTCGGGAGCAAGCGTCCGCGAAGGAGCACTTAAAACACTCGAGAAAAATCTTACCGCTTCAAATAGGGCGCCGGGAAGCTTCAATGCTAACGATGAAGGTTCATTTGAACTCATCAATGGGTTAGCACAAGGTGGATGCGAACAGGCCGATGAGCTTGGTTTTCCTACATGGCTCGTTGATATTCCCATTTCTCCAATCGTCCGCTATACCGAGTTGAAAACTGCGGGGAGTTCGAGCAAGTGTACTGCAGAAACTAAATCTTACGATCAGCCGCCAACTTCAGACACGCTTGCGCAGATGGATCCGTCGGGTAAACTTCGCGAACTTGCGGGCGAGCCCCAGGGAAAAAGTATGTTGAGGTCGTCGCGCGGATTCGAAAAAAATCCGTGGTGTCTTGCATACGTTGGAATAAAGGCAAAAACAAAACCACGAAAGCCGTTCGCACCTTTCGGTGAGCCCATTTCGATGGAAGCAAAAGCGATCGCCGAGCCATTCGGCGGAAGAATTGGCCCGTGGTACGGAAAACGTTGGCCATCGCAAGCTTCGCAGTCTGAAGCAAGTGACCCTGTTGATCCACTCGCAGTTCCGCGCGGAGATTTCGACGTGCAGTACAAGGCATTGTTTCTTCCTAACTACTCGCGGTTTCCAGGCGACACTCTTGGTTTGAAATCAAAACTTTCACTTGGGCTCATGCGAACTGCATTTGCTGGCGCGTTCTTTAGTCCGAGTGCGGGTGCAAAATTTAGCTTCAGTGATTTTCAAAGTATCTTGAAAGATTTTTGGACTACGGGCGATCCGTTATCTTGGAACAGTAAAGCTAATCAGGCCGGACAAACGCGTCGTTTAGAAATCGCCGCAGTTACGCCAGATCTATTCGATATTGCCTACTACTCGATTGATCCAGAATACTATCAGGACTATATGGTGCGCGCGCAGAATCTGTTTACCGGCATTGCTCCGATGGGTGATATTGGCGCAAGAGGTGATAACGATCGCTTAAAGGTCAATTCTGTGAAAATGCAATTTGGCTCAATGAGCGAGCATCCTGATGCGGCTGACGCGTACTATTTAGCGAAGCAGTGGGAACATGTTCTTACGGGCTGGGTGCAGGGTGGAGTTGTTGAGTACACTTCACGTGCACCAGCAGTTGCTGAGAAATTTGGAGCATGTGCAGAATCTCCGACGTCGCAGCAGCCACAAGTTCCGGGCTCATGCATAAGTGGCGGGCGAGTTGGTTATTCTGTTCGCTTAGTTCACAAAGAATATTTGTTCGGTGAACATAAGCTCGGCGGCAGCGGTGTCGGTGCCGATCGAATCAAAAATCCACCTCCAGCAGATTTTTAACTTACTGAGATGCGCCGGTTGATTCCGGAGACGGCGTGCTTGCAACTTCAGACGAAGTACTTGCTGCTGCAGTCGTAGTTGCGCTCTGCACAGCTGCAACTGCAGTCGCTGTTTCACCAGCCATCCTTCTATTCATGTCGCCTGCATCTTCTTCTGAGGAGCATGCTTTTGCGAGATCAGCGATTTTTGCATAAGCTTTTTTGGCTTTCTTCTTTGCCTTTTTGTCGGTCGCTATAACTTTGCCTTTTGCGGTGTCGTACATCGACATCGAAACTTGCCCGTTTTGCTTAGTCACAGTAATACGACGTTTGCCGCTCACGAGAATGGTTTCAGACTCGCTACAGCTTTGTATTTGTGGCTTACCTTTAATAAAATTATTAAAACGCTTTTTTGTTTTGTTCGATCCAAAAACTCCAAAGGCAGCAGCAATACCAAGACCAACTAAGCCTGTCGCAACACCAATGCCGATTGCTTTCACTGCATTCGACATTCCGCCGCCTGACGCAACTTTTCCGAGCCTGATCGCATCAACAGCCGACTGACCTTGTTGCGAAAGAGCGAATGCAGAAGGAATTAGAAATTCCAAGAAGGTGTTGAGAGCAAATTTTTTCGAAAACTCTTTTCGGTTGACGTAATTGACGAAGGCTTCGCAGGCGTCGTCGCCGTACGCGACAACTTTATCGACAGTCAGGCGCATTCGGCCCTCTTTGCTAATCGAGTACTGGTAGTCAGGTGTATAAACAAGCGCTGTTCCGGCATCGAGCACTTCGATAGTTGCCTCATTGTCAGGAATTTGAAGATTAAGAAATTTATTTTTAACTGCCCAGCTCATGAACGAGCCGAAGTTTTTCTCGCTGCAAGAATTTGCAAACGACTCAGCGATATCGCGACCATAGATGTAGTGTTGTTCTTTTGTTTCGGCAACGCTTAATGACGGCGTTAAAAGTGAAGCGACAATCAAATAAGTTAAGGCTTTTTGAAACATCGAGAGGTCCTTCGTTAGGTGCGATCAACTAAACTGTTTTTGAACTACCTCAATCATAACCTCAAAAACTTTTAACAGCCTAGTGAGTTGCGAATACCGACTTTTGTCGTATGTAGATTGTTTCCGCTGCTCGCGCTGAACTGGTGTCGAACTTTTCTTCAGATGAGACATCTTAAATCACTGTATTGCTTCATGTAATCTCGAGTTGTCTCAGAGTGAGACAATGACTTTTGTCCTAAGGTGAGCCGCCCATCTCTCCGATAAGAAACCGTGGGAGAACTCATGGGAAA
Organism: uncultured Bdellovibrionales bacterium; assembly: GCA_964543475.1. Taxonomy (GTDB): domain Bacteria; phylum Bdellovibrionota; class Bdellovibrionia; order Bdellovibrionales; family JAMPXM01; genus JAYSYM01. The sequence goes on from CAZIYJ010000001.1 coordinate 322,875, forward strand.
ATTCGTTTTAAGCTTCTTCTTTTTCTTTGCGATAGCAAGCACTGCTCATGCTGAATATGAGTGCGCGACTAACCCGAATGCCGAAGGCTGCAACCCTACTGCGCAGCCCGTTCAAGCGACAGAAAATATTGATGGCGAAATAGTTTCTGAAACCGAAGAGTTGGTCGACGGTAAAGTTACGAAGCGAACCGTCACGCGATCTAAAGGGGCTGCCGAGCCGCCGCAGTCTTGCTCTGAGCCTGCCGAAAAAGCTAAATCTCTTTGCACCCTCGGCGATAGCAGCATGAGTGGGCAAGTTCAGATGGCAGTTCGAAATGCAACGCAGATGATGCAATCGGGTGGAACAGAAGCAGCATGTAAAGCAGCCAAGTATGTTCAAGCTATTTCTGGCATTGCAAATGCCGCGCACGCTGGTCTATGCCAAGCTGAGCTAAGTAAATGTGTTTCTGCTTGCGGCACGGCTGAAGGAGAATTGGAGCCTCAATCAAAAAACGTAAATGACCCTAACCACTCGATTGCGAAAAAGCAGCTTCCGCCTACAAGAGCGGCAATCAAAATGTGCAAAAGTCTTCAGGTCAATGTTGTCGCATCGGGAATGTCAGCGTTAGGCAACGTTATGGGCTTTGCAATGAGCCAAAAGTGTCAGAGTTCGGTGACGACAGGTAGTGGTGGTATGCCGCCGACAGCGATGGACTGTTCGAATCCGGCGATGGCTTCGATGCCGAGTTGTGTATGTGCAGCGAATCCAGCCGATCCAGTTTGTACTGCGAGTAACGGTGGACTTGGTGATGGTGGATTTTCTTCTGTAGGTAATGGCAGTGGTGCTGTTGATGGTGGAAAAGATCCAGAGATGTTTGGTTTTGATGATGAGCTTCCGCAGTTAGCAGCGAGCGGTGCTGGCGCTGGTGCAGGAGCACAAGGCAGTAGCGGTGGCGGCGGCGGAATGAATGGCGGCGGTGGCGCGGGCGCATTGCCTCCCGAAGAAATGGGTGGCGGCAGTGGTGGCGGTCCCTATAATACCGATGTCATGGGTGGACTCACTGGTGGTGGCGGAGCAGGCGGATCATCATTTGGTCGGGGCGGAAGCGGCGAGAGTTCAAGCGGTGGCGGTTTACTAGATGGCCTCGCAGCAAAATTTAATCTCAAGGGTTTTTTACCAAGCAAAGCTGATTTCAAAAATCGCGGACTTGCATCTGGGATGAAAGCTGACGGAATTACGGGTCCTAACGGACCGAGCTTATTCGAAAAAGTTTCGTCTCGATATTTGAAAAAACAATCTGAATTTTTGCCATAAGGAAGTTATGAAGCGTCTATCGACTTTCGTTTTCATTATTACGTTTGTCATTGCTCAATCGGCGGTTGCAGAAACTCCGATCGGCACAATTGATAGCCCAACGACTTCATCGACTAGTTCTGGTGCTGGAACAAACTCGACTGCAAAAAGCTCTTCTGGTAGCGCCGCACAGGCAATGATTGCGAACGGAATTGCTGCTGCGGGATTTATCGCAGCGGCCCAAGCGGCAATGCCTCCGCAGAAACCAATTTTCTATGCAATGGCTGCGGCATCAGTTGCTTCAGCACTGATGATGGGTGGTGGCTCAAAGAATGCGAAAGCAGTTGATTCTGCAACGCTTGCGATGCCATCAATGGGTGGCTCATATGGCTCAGGATCTGGAGCTGACACTTCTGGTTTTCAAACAGGTTCTGGTGGCTACGAAGATTTGGCTGCACTTCAACAGCAGCTTGCCGACAAAGGCTATGTTATGTCTGCAGACGGATCTTCAATTTCTACTCCAGGTGGTGAAGTATCAACGGCGGCAATCGCATCAGGCAACGCTCCGGGTTTTGAAATGACAGACGATGTGAAAGCAACAGTCGCTGCGATCGCCGAAGATGCAATGAAGAAAGCTTCTGGTAACAAGGTTGTAGCAGTTGGATTGCAAGATGGTGGAGGCGGTGGTGGTGGAGCAGGTTTTGCTGCCGCAGAAGAATCATCGAGCAAGTTTGATATGTCGAAATATTTAAGAGGCTTGAAGAATCGCGACCCGTCGAACGTATCGGGATTAAGTAAAAAACTTGGCGACGATAATATTGGGATCAAATCAGATAATATTTTTGAGATGGTTTCTCGACAGTACAAGCGCAAGCAATCGCAAAGCGCATTCATTAAATAGCGGGCAAGACGATTTGATTTTCAACGAGAGTGTCGGGAGCAATTACGGCTCCTGGCAGAACGACCGAGTTCTTTACTTCGCAGCCAGCGCCTAAAACAACATTGTCACCGATTACAGCAAAGCCCGAGAGCTGCACACCGCGCTCAACTTTAACATTGCGGCCTATAAGGCTTTGTCCCTTGATCTGATTTTCAAGATCAGCCGAACCATTAAGCCAAAAACGAGAAAGAATCTCTCGTAAGAATTTATCTTCAGAGTGAAGTTCGTTGAGCACACAGTCTTTTGTTGCGAGTAAAAAATCATGCGGATTGCCGGTTTCAAACCACTTGCATTGATCAACGTAGATACAAACTTCTTGTCCGTCGTTAATCGCATCGGTCATCGCGTCGTACAAGAGATTGCTTTCGCCCTCAGGCAAATAGTCAAAAATTCCGTTTGAAAGAATTTGCACGCCAACATAATGAAACGCACGAAGCTTTAAATCGGGCCGAGGGTTCTGTTTTCCAAATCCAAACACACGGCCGTTGCCGTCAGCCCAAACTCCACCGAACTTAGTGCCGACATCTTGATGCTCCATCACGTAGATAGTCGCAAATGCTTCATCGCCTAAATGCTGATCGACCATTAACTGAAGTGCATCAGACTTTGAAGGAAACAAAACTTCGTCACCATTAGCTAACAGAAAATCTTCTTCATCTTGCAGGTGAACTCTTGCCTGCCAAACTCCGCCACCGCTACCCAAGGGCTTTTCGTCTTCGACGGAAACGATCGTGCGAGTTCGAACTCCGGGAATATTTTTCGAAAGTTCAATAATTTGCTCAGGCTTGTAGTGAGCATTGATTACAAATTGTGTTGCGCCAGCTTTTTCTAAAAGTGCAACGGCGTAGTAAAGAAGTGGAGTATTTAAAAAGGGAAGAGCAGGTTTTGCGTAATGGTTTGTGTAAGGTCGGAGGCGAGTACCTAAACCCGCTGCCAAGATCATTGCCTTCATGTTAGCTCATCAAACTTTCGCTCAAATAAACCGTGATCATTGAGAATCTGATAAAACGCAGCGTACTCTCGCTGAGGTTCAAGGCTCTTCTTCACAGTCTGAAAAGTTTGATAGAGATATTTTAAATAACGAGTATCGTTTCGCAAATTGTAGAAGCTTGAGAAACTTCCGCAGGCTTTGAAAGTTCTTTGTACTGACTGAATTTCGTAAACGCGATCAAACTCAGGACGAGTCAGCGGAGAAAGATTATACTTAGAAGCCAGCTCTTTTCTGCGATCAAGATAGTAATTAATTAAATGATCAGAGCTTGCGTCGTTAAGCGCCACATACGAATCACGGAGAAGACTTACGAGATCATACTGAATTGTGCCCATGCGAGCGTCTTGAAAATCAATCACTCGAGTCTTACCAAGCTTTAGCATTACATTGCGTGAGTGATAGTCGCGGTGAGCGATAAACTTTTTCTCACCATCAAGAGTCGTGCAGATTCGATTGAAGACGTCATCGAGTGCTTTGTTCTCTGCGTTGGTCAAAGTCACTTTTGCGAGCTTCATTACGTGCTCACGACCATAGTTCATCTCCCACAACAACTTATCAACGTCGAACGCGACCTTGAAAGCTGTGCAGGGAGAATGATCGAAAGTAGCGTGGTAATGAATTTTTATGAGCTCATCAATTGACTGCTCATAGAACGGAAGAATGAGTTCTTGATTCTGATTCTCCCAAAACTTTCGTTCGAGAGTGAGATCACCAAGATCTTCGAGGAGCACTAAGCCTTCATCTGGAGATTTTGCAATCACGCGAGGAACAGTGACGCCATGTTTTTCGAAATGATCGCGAACGCTTAAGAACGGATAGTTGCCATCATCAACAAACGGCTCCCAAACCATAAGCACCATTGATTCTTCGCCACTGACTATCCGAAAGTAACGACGACTCGAAGCATCTCCGGCAAGTGGGAACTCTTCGTACGGTCGATTGTTGAGCGCGCGTTTTAAGAAGGAATCAAATGATGTCATGCAGTTAGGCTCTCATTCTTGCGATTAAAACGCAAAAACGCAGAGCCTAACTAGTCAATCGGCTTGTCTAGTGGATTGTTGGCTTATCGCTGTCTAAATACTTCGAGTTGAACGGGATAAACTTTGCAGTTGGGAGAGACTCTGGCTGAGTGTTAACGACTAATTCGCAACGCAAAAGTATCTGTTCGAGCGTTTCGTTAATCGTGTCTAAAGACTCGCCTTTGCCCCAATGAATCTGTGAAGTAAGGAACTGATTGAAGAGCTTCTCTGACATCTTTCCATCTTTAAGTAACTCTTGCGGATCAACAGAAATCGAAGCCATCACATGCGGAGCATCTTCAGATGGAGAAGCAATTAATCCCGACAATACATCCGCCAATTTTTCTTGAGCGGCTAGGTCTAACTTTGAAAGGTCATTAATGAAAACTGTTGCTGCTCCAAGCTCGCGAAGCTTTTGAAGATCAGTGAAGGAGTCAGCAGAAATATCAGAAGAGCGCAAAAAAGCCCAGCGACCCGTGAGAGAGTGAATATCAAAAGCAACTCGGTCAACTGTTCCGCCGCTAACTACTTGAATCAATAATGGTCGGTGCATAACTTTTCTCTGTTCCTCTGGTGTTTGTAATAGGGTCAATGCTTGCATGTATAAATCTTGTTTCTGGGTCTGTTCTTGGCGATTAATCGAGATGACGTTCTTTGGAGTTTCTAGCAACTCAAGTTGCGAATGCATGCGCGAAAGCAATTGAAGTCGATCCGACTGCTCAAGCGAATTTGAAAACACAAGAGTGAGAAGTTCTGCTAATTCGAAAGCCTTTATTGAAGTGACGTCTGTCCACTCACTAGCAACTACTAACCCCGCGAGGCGGCCATAGATTGCGATTGGAAATCCGAACGAGCGATCCTTCTTCGAAATAATATAAGACGGCAAAGAAATCGTTTCTTTGATCGCTGTTTCAATTTCCGATAAATCCCACTCCTCAGCTTTGAGTTCATCGCGAAAGCGAAACTCAAGTCGGCAACCAATCAAGCCGTTGAAGATGCGATCTAATTGTCTAATAAGCTCTTGCACAAATACCTTTTCAGTCCGAACGCATGTCCGGACACGAGGGGTATATCCAAGAGCTGTGCCTACGGCCTGACCGAATTCAAATAATCAGATAAACACCATGATTTCAGTAACTTAGGGTGATTTTTTGAGAAGCGGGAGGGTGCCCTTCGGGCCGATCGAATTCGTTCGTTTCGGCAACGATCGAGAATTAATTCCATGATTTTAGCCATACGGCCTTAAATGCAAAAAAGGGAGCCTAAGCTCCCTTTTTAAACCGTTACAGCAAACTGATCACGGCTTCAGATTAACTGACTGACGGAGTGACCGTCTGCCAGTTTCAACTATTACGGCTTCAAAAGACGTCTCTTATCGAGCCCGTACTTCTCAACTTTCATAATAAGACCCGCGCGGCTGATACCAAGTTCTTTTGCAAGTTTTGACTTGTTCCAACCAGTACGGCGAAGACCTTCCTTGATTAACTCTCTTTCAAGTTCCTCAAGAGCATCTTTCAACTTACCGTGTACGCGTGCGCCCTGAACTTTACCTTTTTCAGAGATCTCAAGGATCTTTGGAGAAAGCATATCAGCTGTAAGTTTTGTCTCTACACCTGAAAGTACGCACAAACGTTCCATCTCGTTTTGAAGTTCTCGAACGTTACCCGGGAACGGATAATCGTAAAGCTTCTCAAGAGCACGCTTAGTGAGGATCTTCTTTGGTCCGCCTTTTTCAGCTGACTTCGCAAGGAAGAATTCTGCAAGCAATGGAATATCTTCTTTACGTTCACGAAGTGGTGGAACGCGAAGATTGATAACGTTTAGGCGATAGTACAAATCTTCTCGGAATGTTCCAGCTTCAACCATTTCTTTTAAGTTACGGTTTGTCGCTGCGATAATTCTTACGTCAACTCGTCTTGTTTCAGTCGCACCCACCGGAGTGAATGTACCTTCCTGAAGAACGCGAAGAAGCTTAACTTGCATTTGCGGTGACGTATCACCGATCTCATCTAGGAAGAATGTTCCTTTGTCAGCTACTTCGAAAAGACCTTTTTTATCTTTCTGAGCACCTGTGAACGATCCTTTTACGTGACCGAAGAGTTCTGATTCTAAGAGGTTATCGTTGAACGCAGAACAGTTCTGAATGACGAAAGGTTTATCTTTACGAACTGAAGAGTAGTGAATCGCTTTTGCGATCAATTCTTTACCAGTACCGTTTTCACCTTGAACCATGACAGTTGAATCTGCACCTTTGATTTTATCAAGGAGTGAATACAGAGACTGCATCGGCTTCGATTTACCAATCATGTTCTCGTACTTATAACGTGAACCAAGTTCTTTATTTAATTCTTTGATGCGGTTTTCACGAGTTGTGATTTCAACATGAAGAGTAACAACTTCTTGAGCTACTAATTCAACGAGCTCAGTGAAGTGCGAGCGATCAGCATCATCTAAGAATTTGAACTTGTTAACTGCGCTCTCAACGATGTCGTGAGAAGCACCGAACGCTGCAAGGCGCTCACGAACTTCAGTTAAGCGTTGTGCATTGGCTGCATCTTTAAAGAAGCCCATCGCAACAACTGTTCCCATAAGATCGTTTTCGATCATGATCGGGAATACGGCGATATCGAATCCTGCCATGTCCCAACGACGAACCGAGTATCGATTGTCAGTTAAACGAAGATCATCAATTGTCTTCACAACAACATCAGCGAAGTTTTCACAAGCGGCATCTTTTGCAAGATAGGCTTGTACTGCCGGGTGGTGAAGATGTGTGCGTGTGCGATCGAAACCACGAAGGTGGCCGCGCTCATCAGTGAAAACAACGTCGATGTTCCACCAAGTATTTAAAATCTGCTTTAGCTTCTTGATGACGTGTATATGTTCAAACTCATCCCAATTGATCATTCGATCTACCCCTTTAATTAAACCCGTAATCCTGGCCCGTCAGAATTTTTGACAGACACTGACCACATACTTATCGTCGATAAACTGGACGACTAAAGGGTAATGACTAAATTTTTGTCTAGTTTGTCTCGAAGCTACGGTAATGCTTAACGAATCTCATAGTGAGACAATCGATCAGGTTCAACTTGGGCTATGCGATGCCGGGAGTCCGAAAACTACGATACACTTTCGATGAATTCATCGAAAGCTCTAGAGGTCGCTGATTCGACCTGGAGTAGTGCGAAGCACAGTGCCGGCTGGTGATGCCGTGCGAACTAGTTCAAAGATCATTTGCGCCGACTCTTCACTATTCTTCTTTGAGTGGTAACCAGAGATATCAACAGAGCCATCAACATTGAATCTCAATGAGCCAGCGTGACCTTTGATGAGATCGACGTCGAGGTCGTCTCGAAGTTGGCCGTGAGTGTTCGCAGTCCCGCCGCTCGTATTTTTATAGCCGTCGCCAAGAACAAGTCTTCCGTGCGCGATGATCACAAGATAGCTTTTGCCGAGCATTAGATTCTTGGTATCAATGGGGAGCGTGCGTCCTTTGCGGAGCAACACAACTGTTTTTGACTGAGCAAATGACTCTACCAGGGTGTGAAACTTCGTAACTTGTTCTTTAGTGGGAGGATGATAAATATAATATTGTTCAGTTCGCTCGATCTCTTTTAGCGTTCTTGCAAGTTCTGCCTCAACGTAAACTCGTTCGGCTTCTGAGTCTGCAATGCGCGGAGTATCGAGAGCAATTTCAGTAGCGCGCCCCGGACTCATCTGAACGATCACTCGAATATTTCGATCGTGATTGCTAATTAAAAGTCTGTCGTTTTGTGCGTCGTCGAGCGCTCTTTTAAAAATCGATTTTGCGAGGAGTGATCGCTTCAATGCCGCAGCTCTTTGATTTTCTACGGCGTTTCTTAACCAATATTTTTTGAACGAAAATCGCGAAGTATTATTGAGCTCTAGATCGAGATCATGGGCGTCCCGGAACAATGTTCTAAGTTCTGTAAGCTCAAACCGGTCAGCTCTACGAATACGGTAGTCTGTATCTCGTACGCCATTGAAATAGACCGTCTTATCTAAAGCATCTTTTTGAGCTTTGCCGAAAATGGCACTGCACATGTCAGCAGAGTGGACGTGTTGAGACGCCAAAACGCATATAATTGATAATAGGGTCGCTCTGAACCAGCTCTTTTGCATTGGTCTGTAAGAGTGCAAAACGAAGACTTAGATTAATAACGTTTAAATCAGCGCGAGCTAGCCGCCAACGCCTGTTTGGAGAGAGAAAAATGCGAAATATTCGCCCTTTTTTGAGAGCAGTTCTTGGTGAGATCCTTGCTCAACGATCTCTCCCTTTTTCATTACTAGAATACGATTAGCACTAAAGATTGTTGAAAGACGATGAGCAATCACGAAAACAGTTCGGCCCTGCATGAGCTGTTGAAGCCCTTTTTGAACTTCGAGCTCACTCACAGAATCAAGCGCACTCGTTGCTTCATCAAGAATTAAAACAGGAGCATCTTTATAGATTGCGCGAGCAATACTTACCCGCTGCTTTTCGCCGCCAGAGAGTAATCCTCCGCGCTCACCTACGTCACTCTCGTAGCCTTGAGAGGTTTTTTCGATGAACGGAGAAGCGTTCGCCATTCTCGCAGCTTCATTCGGTGCTACCGACTTCGCAAGATCGCCCGCTTGAATATTATTGCCTATCGAGTCCCTAAATAAGAATACGTCTTGAGTGACGAGAGCGATATTCTTTCTGAGGTCTTTTAGGTCAAAATCAGAAAGTGAAATTCCATCAATTAAAATGCGGCCGCCGGTTGGATCAAAAAATCTCTCAAGCAAATTTACGAAAGTCGATTTACCTGAGCCGCTCTCTCCGACAAGAGCAATGATCTCGCCTCGTTTGATCTCGAGGTTTACATTCTTAAGTACGCGCTCGCCACCATAAGAGAACGAAACGTCTTCAAACTTAATCGTCGACCAGTTTTTAGGGAATGGCTTTGGCGAAGCGATCTGCGGTACGCGCGATGTGCTTTCGATTAGATCAAAGAGTCTCTCCGTCACAACGATCGTCTGTTGAAGTTTCACAAGAGCATTTTGAATTTTCTTGATCGGTGGCTGCAAAATACCTGCGGCCATGATGAATGCGGTAAATTCTCCGGCAGAAGATCGACCTGCGAAAATTTCTTGAAACGCAAAGTACGAAAGACCCATGAATGCGAGCGCGCCAACAAGTTCATTGACCGGGCTGACAGCTTCTTCGCGAGAAATGATTTTGCGACGAGTGTCGAGATAGCGAGTCTGGTTTTGGTCGAAACGGTTAAGTTGCTTTTCTTCGAGGTTAAATGACTGAATCACTCGAACGCCATCGAGGCTTTCTTTTAAGGTGCCGGTCAAATCTTCCATCGCTTCGCGATTGAGATATCCGTATTTGCGCAGGCTTCGACGAACCTGCTTCATCACGATTCCAAAAAGGGGAGCCATGATAAAAGTGAAGAGCGTGAGCTTCCAGTTCAAAGAGAACATTGTAGCAATGATGAAAAGTGCAGTGACGGGCTCGCGAATTAGATCAACAAAATAGAACAGACCTTCTTGCAACACAGACGTGTCGTTAAGCACGCGTGACAATAACCCGCCTGAGCCTGAACCGAACTTATTGTGAAACGACAAATTCAAATGCATGAACTGATCAAGCATCCGCTTTCGTATGCGCCCGACGATAAGCTCAGCGATATATTTTGATTCTCGAGTACTGATGTAGCGAGCAGGACCAAGAATTAAATAAAGTGCCGGAAACGCAAACGGGATCCATGCACCAAGCTCAGCGTCTTTAGTTTCGAAGGCTTTATACAAAAGATTTACAAGTTGAATAGAAAGCGGAGTGAAGATGGCCAAGAGCAGGCTGCTAAAAAAGATGATCCAAAGCTGACGCTTGAAGGGCCGGATGTATGGCCAAAGTCGGGCGAATGTCTGTCTGATTTCAAGCACGTGCTTCTGGGCCCTTGTTCGATTTCGCTGCTTTATTTTTTACGTCTGTCCCTTTGCAATAAGCGGCCAAGTATTGGCCTGTCAAGCTGCGTCGGTTCGCCATGATCTCTTCTGGCGTACCTTCGGCTACGATCTTGCCACCACCTGCGCCGGCCTCTGGGCCCATGTCGATGATGTAATCGCAAGCGCGAATCACATCGAGGTTATGCTCAATCAAAATCACCGAGCCACCAGCCTCAACGAGTTTATTTAGAACCTTCATAAGCATTTCGATTTCGCGGAAGTGAAGGCCCGTCGTTGGCTCATCAAGAATGTATAACGTCGCCTTTTGCTGCGTTTGAATAAACTCACGCGCAATCTTCAATCGCTGCGATTCTCCGCCGCTAAGAGTGCTAGCACTCTGACCCAAGCGAATGTAATCAAGCCCAACTTCTTTTAAGAACGACAAAGGCTTTCGAATATTTGGATAAGCAATGAAGAAGTCCATCGCTTCACTCACAGTCATGTTCATGATCTGGAAGATATTCTTACCTTTATATTTTACTTCGAGAATCTCGGTGCGGAATTTCTTTCCGTCGCAGGCGTCGCAAGTTAAATGAACGTCATCCATGAACATCATGTCGATTGTTTCAAAGCCTAAGCCTTTGCAAACAGGACATCGCCCGCCATCGACGTTCAAACTAAACGTACCGGTTTGATAGCCACGAAGTTTTGATTCTGGAGTACTCGCCAAGATTCCGCGAATGTGATCGTAAATCTTCAAGTACGTGACCGGATTACTTCGCGCAGTTTTACCAATAGGCCCTTGATCTAAGAACACGACGTTCTTAACAAGATCAAGACCCACGATTTCTTTAAACGGTTGCTGTGGAAGATATTCGATTTTCAGATTCTGCGCGATCGCAGGATAAAGCGTCTGACTGATCAGGGTTGATTTTCCTGAGCCGCTCACGCCAGTTACTGAAACCAGTCGGTTAAGAGGAATTCTGGCGTGCACATTTTTTAAATTATGACCGCTAGCTCCGACAATTTCGACTCTGTATTTGTAAGTTTCAAGGTCTACTGGGCGCGGTGTGCGCTCAGGAATCCAATTTCGATTCCGAGAGAGAAAGCGCGCCGTATTCGAATTTTCAAATTTATAAAATTCTTCTGTTTCGCCTGTGTAAATGATTGTTCCACCAAGGTGACCCGAGCCCGGACCCATTTCGATAACGTTCGTAGAGTTCTCGATGACGTCATGATCGTGCTCAACCACAACAAGAGTATTACCGAGATCTCTTAGACGTTTTAAAATTCCGATGAGTCGATCGTTATCTCGAGGATGCAAGCCAACTGTCGGTTCATCAAGAATATAAAGTGTCTGCGATAGGCCCATACCAAGCTGCTTCGCTAAATTCAGCCGCTGATATTCTCCGCCAGAAAGTGTTCGTGTTTGTCGATCAACAGTTAAGTATTCAACTCCCACATCACACAAGAACGTCAGACGAGAGCGAAGCTGTCTAAAGATTTCACCTGCGAGCTCATCTTGCATCGGCGAAAGTTTTAGCGAGTTGACGAATTCGCTTAACTCACCAAGTGTCATTCCAGAGAGATCACCAATCGTCTTGCCGCCAACTTTTACATATTGGCTTTCGGCTTTAAGGCGAGTGCCATTGCAAGTTGTGCACTTGAGACCGCTCTTGTAGCGAGATAAGAACACGCGAACGTGCATCTTATATTTCTTTGTCTCGAGATAATCGAATAGACCCACGACACCAAAGAAATCTTCGTTACCTTCCCACAAAGCAGCACGCTGATCTTTTGGAAGATCACGCCACGGAGTGTGAGTGTCGATCTTTGCTTTCTTTGCATACGTCATCAAAACTTTGCGATCGCTCGAAGCCGACGGCATTGTAAACGGATGTAAGGCCCCTTGTGCAAGAGTAAGTGCTGGGTTTGGAACTACTTTGGCCTCATCAAGGGTCAAAACATTTCCAAAACCATTACAAGTCGGACACGCACCAACCGGATTGTTAAAGCTAAAGAGCTGCGACGTCAGTGCCGGAAATTGAAATCCACAAACCGAACAAGAATTCTCTTGAGAGAAATTCATGAGTTTTCCGTCGGTAGTTAAAACAGTGGCGCGGCCGCCGACTAAATCAGAATTAAATTTTAATGCTGAGTGATACGCTTGAGTTAACGAATCGCCCAAGCGACCTTCGTCTTCTCGTGAGAAGCCCATACGATCAATCACCACGTAGAAGTCACCTTCAGGAATGTCTTTTGCTCCGGCTGAGGTTCGATCAAGATCGACGACTTCACCAGGTAATTTAACATCATCTGGCGAGCGGCAGGGAGGTGCGCCGAGGGACTTTTTCGTGTCATCCCCAGAGTCAGACTCTTTTTTCTTTTTCGAAACTTTCTTAAGCGCAGTTTTCGCAAGAGCCTTCGCACCTTTTACAGGCTTCGACCCTTCGGGGATATACAAACGTTGAAAACCTTCTTGAACTAAAAGTGCATGAAGCTTTTTATTGTCAGTCGTAACTCGGCCTACCTTGTAGACTGGCGAAAGAACATAGCCACGCTGGCCATTAAACTTATCTAAAGTCTTCTGAACGGCATCGCTGACAGATTCCTTTTCGATCGCAAAACCATAAGTCGGACAGAAGCTCTGGCCAACTTTTTCGAACAGCAATCTTAAGTAATCGATGACTTCAGTTGTGGTTCCAACAGTTGATCGAGATGTTTTGACCGAATTCTTCTGTTCGATCGCAATAGCTGGCGGAATATTGGTAATGCCTTCGATATCAGGCTTTGGTGCTTTATTTAAAAACTGTCGAGCATAGTTGTTGAGAGACTCGATGTAGCGACGTTGGCCTTCGGCATACAAAGTTTCGAAAGCAAGAGAGCTCTTGCCTGATCCCGAAGGTCCACAAATAACAGTAAAAGAACCGAGTGGAATCTCCACGTCGATGTTCTTTAAGTTATTCTGTTTCACCCCCCATAGGTGAATTGCTCTCTTTTTTTCAATCACTTGTCTACGTTCCTTACTGAGCTAGATCTTCTTTGTAAAAGTCAGTTTCCTCTTTTGCGCCCGTGCTGTCATTGCTAGTTTTCGGCTCTGTGCCTTGAAGAAACGCTTGTTGCACAACTTTCTCAGATGAAGCTGAGGCTAAATTACCCGTCTGCGGATCAATATTCGCAAGCACGATTCCCGGTGGAACAGGGAACGACTGAACTGGCTCTCCGGCGTGAGTGAACTTCATGAAGTCTAACCAGATCGGAAGAGCAGTTCGTCCGCCCGCTTCTCCGGTTCCTAACGTCTTCTCTTGATCGAATCCAACCCAAACGCCTGTTGCGATTTGCGGAGTATAACCAATAAACCAAGTGTCGTAGTAACCACTTGTTGTTCCAGTTTTTCCTGCCACTGGTCTTCCAAGTGCGGCCGCGCGCAATCCCGTTCCACCCGGTTCGCTCGTTGCTGCTTGAAGGAGGGATGTTATCAAATAACTTGTTGTCGGGCTGATTAATTGCTCTGGGTCAGAAAAATATAAATTCGGCTTCTTAAAATTATTTGGAGCCTGTCCCATCGCATCTTCGTTTTGATCTGCCGCAGTTGGCTGCGCGGCTTCCGCAAGCGCCGCCTGACGTCTTGTCTCGAATTCTGTATCGAGTAATGCGATCTCATCTTTGAAACGAACGTCTAAGCTTGTCTTTCCAAGAACTTGTTTTCCGTCTGGAGCAATGACCTTATGAATTAAGATCGGACGAATTCTCTGTCCCATTCTTCCGAACTGAGCAAACACTTTTGTCATTTCGTAAAGTGTCACACCGCTTGATCCGAGCGAGAGAGTCACGTCGCGATTAAGTGGGCTGAAGATTCCGAGTCTTCGCGAATACTCCATCGACCAATCTACACCAACGTCACTCTGAATTTTTACAGTTGGAATATTGAGCGAGCGAATCAAAGCTGTTCTAAACAAAACGTCGCCAGAGAACTTGTTCGTGTAGTTCGATGGCTTCCACTTTTTAGTAACTTCTTCTTCTTGGCCTTCGCTTGCCTCAGTATCTTTTTCTTCAAACACAATCGGCGCATCAACGATCGGAGTAACAGGCGAATAACCTTTATCTAAAGCCGAAGCATAAACGATGGCCTTAAATGACGAACCGGTTTGGCGGGCCGCTTGAATAGCGCGATTGAATTCATTTCGTTTGAAATCAAAACCACCCACCATTGCGATAATGTCTTGAGTGCGTTGGTCGTAAGAGATCAGTGAACCTTCAACCAACGGATCTTGTTCGAGCGCCACTTTTGCATAGTTGTCATACCGAGAGAGATCGGGTTTCGGAGCAGGCTTTTTTCCTTTTTTTGGTGGTTCAACTTTTGACAATCGTTCCGACGAGAACTTCTCCGCCAAAACTTTTACCAAAATCACGTCACCTTTTTTGAGTGCTTGAGATGGTTTTGCAACTGGCTTTGAGTAATCGTATGGAACAGTTGGGTCAGGCTTGCGAGCCCAATCCATATCTTTGAGATCGATGAGGGCCTGGGCCTCAGCAAAGCGAACGGTGACAAGTCCATTCTTGTCGTCAACTTCGGTGACGATTGCATCGACGATTTGGTTGATAGTCACATAGTCCGGAAGGTTATCAACAGAGTTACCTTTCTTCTGTTGATAAATTTTAATCTCTTCCATCTCCTGAGCTTTTTCGCCGCTTGGCTCGATGGTGATCATCGGGCTGAACTCATCCATTAACTTGTTTCGGCTCGTGAGCAAAAACTTAGTCACTTCTTCTTCGTCAGTGATCGTCTTTAGAGGACCGCGAAACCCTTGGCGCTTATCAACCGCTCGTAACCCCGCGCGAACTTGCTCTTGCGCTTGAACTTGCGCTTTAAAATCAACACTCGTGTGAATCTTAAGGCCCGCATCAAGGACTTGATCCTCTCCGAGCTCTTTAACGAGTAGCTGTCGAACCGTTTCAACGAAGAACGGCGCAACCGATTTATACTCTTTGCGGGTATAAACTTTGATTGGCTCATTGAGTGCTTTTTGTTCGTCTTCTTTGGTAATCGCACCCGTCGCTGCCATTCGGCTCAGTACATAGCGCTGACGCTCTTTTGCTCGGAACGGATGATCAGACGGAGAGTAGCGGCTTGGCGCCTGAGGCAAGCCCGCAAGAATCGCCATTTCTGCAATCGTAAGTTTGTCGACTGGTTTTCTGAAATAGGTTTCTGCTGCAGAACCCACACCGTGTGCACCTTGACCGAAATAAATTTGATTCAAATAAAGAAAAAGAATTTCTTCTTTAGTTAGATTTTCTTCCATGCGGTAGGCGAGGAGTGCTTCTTTAACTTTTCTCGTGAGCGTCTTCGATGGATCTTTTAACAGAAGCGTTTTTGCCAACTGTTGAGTGATGGTCGATCCGCCTTGAACCGTTCGGCCCGCTCTTAGGTTAGCGAGTGTTGCTCTTAAGATCGCGATGTAATCAATCCCGCCGTGTTCAAAGAATGTGTCATCTTCGGCAGACAAGAAGGCATTCACAAACGTTCTTGGAATTTTCTCAAACGGAACAGTGATTCGGTTTTCTCGATAGAACTCACCGATCTTTTCTCCGCCTCGTGCATAAACTTCAGAAACGAGGAGCGGTTTGTAATCTTCAACTTTTAAAATCTGCGGTAGTCCGCTTTGGATCATCACAACTGAAATTGCGACAACAATCAGTCCAACAAATCCGAGCCCAAGTACGATTGCGATCAATTTTTTGAGGGTCATGTGCAGTCCATGTGGTGAGAGCTAAGCGCTGTAAATTTATTGAGTTTTTTGAACGCTCAATGATAGCCCTAAACCCGCGCGCATTCAAGAATGCCGGGCGATAAGCTGATCATGACTTGATGTGTGAAGATCGATTTGTCGGGGGACTGAGGTTCGGGACTGGCGAGGGGATAAGGGGAGGTCTATGGCTAGACCTCCGTCGAGAGACAGCTTACTGGCTCACCCCTGCTGGCGTCGCTGGGGAGCTAGAGCGAGACGACGTTGCAGAAGGAGTTTCGCTAATGCCCCGGCAAGCAGCCGAGCAAGCGCTAGGCACGTTGCCGATAGAACATTCATTTTCTAAAGTTTTATAGGCAGAAATAAAATTATTAATAATTTCAGATCCGTCCACATCAGATTTGCCAGAGAAGCCCGCTGAACCATTCTTTAAACACGCATAACGTTGTTCAGCGTTTTCCTTTTCTTGCTTAAGTTTATCAACGCGCTTAATTAGCTTCTGCAACTCTTTCGCGTTCTCTTGACGCTTTTTATCCAGCACTCCGTTGGCAGATCTCCGAAGCGCATCGTTCTTCTGCAGTTTCGTTTGAAGAGCTTGAAGCTTTGCAAAATGACGATTGTAAGCTGCAGTTTTCGTTTTATCCTCTAGCTCCACACGCTGCTGAAGCTGTTGCATCAAAAGATCGCGTTGAGAGTTGTTAGACTCAATCTCTTTTGCCAGCTCGTCCATAGTTAAGGCAGTGCCGATCTCCAAGGCTCTTAAGCTAGAGTCAGTCGCGCCTCCCTTTGAGAAGCATAAAGTGAATTCCTCGCTCGGAATCGCATGTCTAGATTTACTGATTAGAAAATTATAGTAGCGTTCGTAGTTTTGAATTCCTTCAAAGCCGCCCGCAACCTTTTTGTCCTTTGATATTTCTTTGAGGTATGTGAGTTTAGCTGCATAGATTGCCATCGCTTGTTTGTTACACTCGCTAGTTACCGCATCTTTAGTAGTCTGACGTTGGCCTTGCGCTCGATTTGCTTGTTTTATGATGTTTTCGTTTCTTACTTTTATCTCTTGTAAGGTTTGTTGAATTTTTTGGACCTGTTCAAGGGCAGCAGCATCAGCTTCCCCTTTTTCAGCCTCATAACGCTCAGTCTGCTCTTGAATTTCTTCTAGAATAGCCGTTTCTTTTTCGGCATAATTTTCCGCTATTTCAGTTCCTTCTTCAGAAAGCTTGCCTTCCAATTCCCGCTCTTCCTTTAATGCCTTCTCTGCTTTTTCGAATGACTCTTCAGAAACCTCTTTTTGATCTTTAGCATCGGGAAGCTCTGATGCATTTAGAATTTTGCATTCACTGACGATTTCTTCGCAAAGCACGCCTTCATCAGTAGGATCGGGATCCCGATCCTCTTCAAGACACTTCTGCGCGAGTTTATTTGCGTCGGCTGGTTTGTTGCGGCCCAATCCCGTCTTCGGATAAGTTTCATCATAGCGCTTTTTGGCGTCTCTGATCGGTGTGCAGGCTCGATCCTCAGTCCTCTCTTCAGGTGTGCGGTTGTCGACGTTTACGGTAGTAGTCGACTGCGCCAAAACTTGAGAACCAAAGACGAGCAATGTAAAGCAGCCGGTAACAAAGAATGCTTTCATGAAAATTTCCTCCGATTAACGCGATAAATCTGTGGACGCATCAATCAACGAACAGCTTACAGGGCAAAAATATCAATGCCCTACAAATTAATCATCGGACAAAGGTCTAAGAAATCAAAGAGTTCACCTCGCGAATCTCAATTTGAGACACGCACGAATTGACAGGTGTTCTCGCAATAAACTGCTGCCAACTTCCTTTACAGGTCAACTCGAAGGGGGAGCTTTGCGAGCGGCCGCGCCAGACAACAAGTACTTCGACATCTTGACCAATCCATAATGCTCGATCGCGTTTCGCTGATTGCAGTTTCTGCAGAGCAGTCGCAAGTTCGAGGCGGAGTTGGTTCCTCCGAGCGCAAACGGAACAATGTGATCATATTCAAGACCAAACTTGGATGAGCATTTCTGACATTTACCTTCGGCTCTCACCCAAACTTCGCGCCTGATCGCTGTTGGAATGTATCGCTTAGGCGGGTTCTGGTGCTCAGTCTCCTTATCTAAGTTGTCGAATTCTATTTCGCGATCTTTCGCAGGTTTTTCGTGGTCCGTCGACGACTGTGGAGTTAGAACCAACGCTGCAGCAGCCGATTTCCGCGCCGCGCGGAATTCTGATTGCTCATTCTCCCTATTCGCAACCCGCTGAGCCTTGCGACTAGGACTAAGCCGATCGAATGCGAGCAAACAAATTTTTTGCATCAGCTCATCAAAACTTAAGTGCGCGTGTAGTCCTCGAAGTTCTTCGATCACTTCCTCTAAACTTTTATCGGCCTCAAACGAATAGCGTGCTTTTGCCTCTGCCCCTTGAAGCACCTGACGAGCCTCAGCTCTCGTTGTGTTCTCGAGTCGACGCAAAATCTCGAGCTTCTCTTCTTTGGTGTGTTCAACTTTTCTAAAGAGAGTGTGCGCATCGGTTAGGTGAGTAAGCTTGAGTGATCCATCAGCGATTTTCGCTTCAACTTCCGGGAGGTCGCGCGCGAGGCGGGCTGCAGAAACGCGCCGATGAGCTTGATCCTCAGAGTATTTTAGTTTGCGAATTGCATAGTCGTGCAACGATTTGTAGCCGCGTTTCGAATAAAGGCGTCGTCGATCGATTTCGCGAAGGTGTTGGAGCATTGCGCTTAAAGTTTCGAGTTCGCGCGTTCGAACTGTCTCGATAGATTTCTCGAGCTGGATGTCGCTGAGGTTTCTAAGTTGAGAGTGACTCATGTAGTGCTCCTTCTTTTTCGATCAAAAAGACGAAAGAGACTAACACAAATCACACCGAAGGTTAAGCGATAAACAAAAAGAGGCTTACAAATTATTTTCTTAGAAAAATTAATTCGCAGAAATCAAAAATCAAGATTCTCCTCGAGAAAATCTAGAAGATTTCCGCGCAGCGCGGAACAACGAGCCGGCCGAGAAATCAAATTCAAGAGTTTCACTGAACTGCAGAGGGCGGCCCAGCAAGCACGAAATCAAAATCTAGAGTATTTCCGCGACGCCGCGGAAGAAACTTAGATTATCAAACCGCTAAGCGACGTGCCCGCGTCTGTCGTCAAAAATTAATTTTCTAGATTTTCTCCGCGCCGCGCGGAACTTCAGACCTGATAAGTGCAGATCATCGTCTCGAAATGAAACACAAAAACTCACAAAGTTTTCGCCCACCAACTAACACCGTGCAAACCCAATAGACACCAAACTCGCACCTATAAGCCCTCGCATGGCAGCAGCCTTGCAATATAGAAATACACAATGAAAATGAGCCAAGGCATTCTAACAACTCTAACAATTCTCATAGCGACGTCGATCGCAAAAGTTCCGTGCGCCGAAGCTCAAAATGCTCTCGCAAGCCCGACAAAATCTGAACAGCCAACAAAAATACAGCAGCAGCCGCTCATCAAAGAAAACCATTCAATCAAAGGCGAGCACATCAGCCAAGTTTTCGCTGCTGCATGTTCCGAAAACAATTTCGCCGAATACCAAGCGTGGGCACTTAAAAATCATTTCATGCTACGACAATTCGATTCGCCAACCTACGAAATCGCGCCAAACGAAATCAAAGACGATGAGTTGCGTTTCTCAGTGACGATCAACGATCAGAATAAATGGCAAGCAAAACTCAGAGACCAACTCTACACCGGAGAAGATCCCTGCGACCTCGCAAACGCCTACCTAAATTCACGCACACCGAAACAAATGACGATTTGGTCTATCCTCATTCCCGAAGCACACGCACAAAAGCTAGTTAACGAAGCTACAGCCACTAACTGGCTGCTCGGCGCCATCGCAACCGCTGCAGTAACAGACGGAGCGTTCATCGAAAATCTCTCAAACAAATTCAATTTCTCAAATTCTTTTTTACTCGCTGCTGCCTTCCGCGCGACGAGCACACACGCACAACAAGCGACTCAAACCAACTTCGAAAAACTTCTTAACCAGCCAACAGAACTCGTCTGCTCACGAAACCGCGTCAAGATTTTCGGAAAAGACAGACACATCATTGTTAAGAAGGGTTACATTCCGTTTCGAGTCGGTGTTGCTGAAAACGCGACGAGCAAAGCACTCAAAAATGATTCCAAGATCTTCCAGAGCGGGAAGGTGCACGATCATCTTTTAAGTCTCGGTCAACGCTGCAATCACGACGGGGATGCCAGCGCGATCACCAGCCAAATTCAAGCTGAGCGCGATCTCCTCGCCATGAAAATTGCGAAAGCATCGGGTTTGAATCGAAGTGTTTCGTCGGAGAAGATCGAGAAGACCGACAAATCAGAGAAATAAGACTCATCTCAGCGGAACGAGAGAAACGATACTCTAGGTTTTTTCCGCGCTACGCGGCAAACAAAACTGATGCCGCCAAAGTCCGATCCACGCAACCAAGAAAACCAATAAAATCTATTTACACAGCAGGCGAAAAAAACGATTTCTGAGGCGCTCGGAGAACAGGAAACCCATGTATTTTAAGGTGGGCGACCATTTAGCGACTTTAGGCTTCTCAGTTATCCCGAAGGCCGAGCGTGCTCACCATCACCAGGGACAGTCCCCGAGTCTTAGTACTTGTAGGGTTTCTTTATTCTGAGGTTATGCCACAGAAACCGTATCTAAATACTAACTCAAGGCTCGCAAAATCCGCAATGGGAGCAGAAAGAAAAGAATCGTCAAGAGCCTATTTCAATACTTTTGGTCTTATTGCTAGGGGTTTAATGACTTCCCTAATAGTTAAACGCTGCCAGGTAAGTTTTAAATCAGAACAACATCGTTTTTTCGCTTGCAAACTACCTCTAGGTCTCGTTCAAAAGCGGTGCCTGCGGCCCGATAAGATTCTTGTGAACTACCAAGAACTCGATCTCTTTTTTCCATACGTGATGTTTGCCTACGGCGCTCTAGTAACGTTCGTACTGAGCTCAGAAAAACTCATGAAGCTTGCTGAGGAGAGAATGCCCGCAGCCTATCGCCAACGCCTGGTTGGCGCGCAAGTTCTTGCCAATTTAAGCCTCTGGCTTGGTGGTCTCTGGATCCTTCAAAATCTTTGGCTCGCCTAAGCAAAAGAGCAAAGCTCCCTCTTCGTTTCCTTAGCTTTAATTGCAGATGGGTCCGAATACCGCACACACAAATTAAGCGGGTACCTTATCATTGACGAATTCAACTCCTCGCTAGTAGTTTGCGAGGGATGTCGAAAAACCAACTCAGCTGGGAAGACCTACTTAATTCTAAACCGGATCTTCCGGCACCAGCTGCTGTATCTGATTCCAATGAGAATGTTCAAACCGATGTCAACGTAGCAGCTAAACCAAAGAAAAAAGTTAAAGCTGAAACTAAAACAGCTACTGCCGAAACTAAAACAGTAAAAATTAAAATCGAGCCAGAAGTTTTCAGACCGACATCAACGCCTGCGGTAAATCCAATTTCGGTCGCAAAAGTCGCAGTAAAAAATTTTGAAGTCAAAGAAGCGACCGCAGAATTTTCTCCCTCGGCTGAGCCCGAAGTGCTAACAGTGTCAGAGCTGAACAAAGCAATTAAGCAATCTCTCGAAGGAGAGTTTGGTCTAATTTGGCTGAAGGCAGAGATATCAAATTTTAAAGCGCAGACTTCAGGCCACTTTTATTTCTCACTCAAAGATTCTAAATCGCAAATTCAGGCGGTGATGTTCCGCGGATTTAATTCGCAATTAAGATTCAGACCCGAAGATGGAATGGAAGTGATCATCCGCGGCCGCGTAACAGTTTACGAGCCTCGCGGTAACTACCAACTTCTCGTCGAGACGATGGAGCCAGTCGGTGCCGGTGCACTTCAAAAAGCATTCGAACAGTTAAAAGCAAAACTCGAAAAAGAAGGTCTCTTCGATCAATCTCGCAAGCGCGCATTACCAGCGTTACCAAGACACATCGGTATCGTCACATCGCCAACAGGTGCTGCGATCCGCGATATGCTGAATGTTCTCGCGAGAAGATTTAAGGGCGCGCATATCACGCTCGCTCCTTGCAAAGTTCAAGGTGATGGTGCGGCCGCAGAGATCGTAAAAGCGATTGAGCTTATCAATAAGCTTCCTGATCTCGATGTGCTCATTGTTGGTCGCGGCGGAGGATCAATCGAAGATCTCTGGTGCTTCAACGAAGAAGTCGTGGCTCGGGCGATTGCAGCTTCTCGTGTGCCGGTGATCTCGGCCGTCGGTCACGAAATTGATTTTACCATCGCAGACTTTGTTGCTGATCTTCGTGCACCGACGCCATCGGCAGCCGCAGAACTAGTAGTCAAGAACGCTCAAGACTTACTCAACCGAGTCATCGAATGTCAGAAGACATTAAGAATTGCGATCACAAGACAACTCACGCTCGATCGACAGCGCATGCTTACACTTGCAAAAGGGCTCATCGATCCGCAGCGAAGATTGCAAGATGCTTCGATTCGCTGTGATGAGCTCATGCAGCGTCTTGAGAATTCAATCGGTCGCTACTTCGACAGCCAACGCGCGGGCCTTGAGCTGATCGAAGAAAAGTTTTCGTCTCGCATTCAGAATTACGTGAGTCGGATTCGTCATCAGCTTGCGAACGTAGCTGGCAAACTAGATTCAGTAAGTCCGCTTGCGGTTCTTCAGCGCGGCTACTCATTCGTCTCGAAAGACGGAAAGATTTTGAAAGACTCAAAGAGTGTGAAAGCTGGCGAGTCGGTAAAAGTGCAGCTGGCACAAGGCTCGTTCACGGCTGAGATCGTAAAAGTTGATCAAGTGAGCACGACAGGTGCTGTAGATAAAGTGAATACAAAAAATAAAAAAGCCGATAAATCGGCCGGCCAGGAGTAAACATGGATTTCGAAAAGAAACTTACTCGTCTCGAACAGATCGTTGAAAAAATGGAGTCAGGCGACCTAGCTCTTGAAGACTCTCTTAAATTATTCGAAGAGGGCGTCAAGCTTTCTCGCGATTGCAACACTCAACTCACAGATGCTGAGCAAAAAGTGAAAATGCTTTTGAGTGTTGATCCGAGCGGAAATGCGACGACGAAAGACTTCGCAGCTAATGAATAATAATCGCCCAACTGACCTCGCAGCAGAATTAGAAGTACGCGCTCAAAAAGTTGAGCGCTTCTTCAATCGACATTTCTCTCAACACAAAGCTGCAGAGTTAATGACAAGCGATCGCGAGGTCGCCTTTGCCTCGACCGGATTCGCTCAACTCCTCGAATCTGTTCGGTACTCTTCTCTCCAAAACGGAAAGCGCTTTAGACCTGCCCTTGCGATGTTAACTGCCGAAGCTCTCGGATATTCAGCCGAGCGTGTGCTCCCATACGCCGTGGCAGTCGAGTGCATTCACACATACTCACTCATCCATGATGATCTACCGAGTATGGATAACGATGACTTCCGTCGCGGACGACCAAGCAATCATAAAGTTTTTGGAGAAGCGACAGCCCTACTTTCAGGGGACGCTCTTTTAACTGAAGCGTTCGATATCATCGCAAGCAATTATGACCAAGAACCCGTGGTTGCACTCAGAGCCGTGCGCGAACTTGCACGTGCTGCTGGGATGTGGGGAATGGTGGGCGGGCAGGCAATGGATCTTGCGGCCAAAGAATCTGAACTCACTCGACCCACTGTTGAGCTCACTCACAAACTAAAAACGGGCGCATTGATCAAAGCGGCTACACTTGGTGCTGCTCACCTTTGTTTTGCAAACGATCAACAAATTAAAGAACTTACGCTCTACTCAGAAAATTTGGGTTTAGCATTTCAAGTCGCCGACGATCTCCTTGATCACCTGCCCGACAAAACCGAAGCGGGAAGTTATCCGGCATTGGTGGGCGTTGAAGGTACGAGATCTTTTCTCAACCAACTCACTGAAGACTGCTTAGCTAGACTTGAGTCGTGGGGCTCAAAAGCAGAGCCACTTCGTGAACTCGCACGCTTTAATCGCACCCGAGTTATATGAGAGCCGATCAAGCTTTGGTTGACCAGGGGCTTGCGAGCTCTCGAAATCAAGCGCAACAGATGATCGAAGCCGGTCTCGTGTTCACAACTGAAACCGGCACCGAGCAACCAGTTAAAAAATCGAGTCAAAAGGTCATCGACCCATCGCTACTGAGTGTTCGCGAGGGAGATGTGCAGAAGTATGTCTCTCGAGGAGGGCTCAAACTCGAGGGAGCTCTTAGGCACACGAAGTTAAGTGTCGAAGGAGCCGTTGCCGCAGATATTGGTATTTCAACCGGCGGATTCACCGACTGTTTACTCAAGCATGGGGCGACGAAGGTCATCGGAGTCGACGTTGGGCATGATCAACTAGCAAAACCCCTTCGGGCCGATTCACGAGTCATATGTCTAGAAGGAATCAACGCACGGGAGCTAAGTGCAGCGACTCTATTGGCGTCATCGCCAAGTTTGGGCGACAATACTTCCTTCGACGTTATTGTGGTGGATGTTTCATTTATTTCACTCACATTGATTTTGCCGAATTTGCCAACGCTGCTGCGGCCGATGGGAAAAGTATTGGCCCTTGTGAAGCCGCAGTTCGAAGTCGGTAGTTCGAATCTTGGGAAAGGTGGAATCGTAAAAGATCCATCTCTGTACCGCGGAGTCGAAGAAAAAATTCGCGCAACTTGCGCGGACATCGGTCTCAAAGTGGAGGATTACTTTGAAAGCTCAATCGAAGGTGGCGACGGTAACAAAGAATTTTTTGTTTACGCCTCTGTTATTCGCGCTCGCATTTAGTTTTCTCACGGCTTGCCAAACTGTAAAGAAGCCAACGCCGCGACCTATTCCGGCTCCTAATGAACCAGTCATCACGGGTGGATCACAACAGCCGCAAGCGACTCCTCCACCTGAAGATTTTTTGTATCGAAAAGCGCCTAAGGTGGGTCTGATTCTTGGGCCGGGCGGAATGAGAGCGTTCGCTCACGTTGGAGTTTTAAAAGAATTTGCTCGCGCAAAAATTCCGATCGATGCAATTGTTGGAATGGAGTGGGGCTCACTCTTTGCCGGAATTTATTCTCAACAAGGGCAAGTGAACGACGTTGAGTGGAAAGCTCTTCAAATTAAAGAATCAGATGTGCCTGGCAAAGCCTGGCTAAGTGCTCGAATTAAGCCTGAACAGATTTCAATTATGAATGGCTACCTCACGACGTCGGTCGGCACCACGGGTTTGGAAAAATCAAAAATACCATTCTCGTGTCCTGCAGCGAACATCCGCGATAACAAAGTGACTTGGCTCTCTCGCGGTTCAATGCGTGACGCCATGTCGAAATGCATTCCGTATCTTCCGTACTACGCAGACAATAACGGCTTTCTTGCTTCGCCATTTGCAATTGAAGAGGCTGCAGCTTACTTGCGATCAAAGGGCGCTCAGCTCATAATTTTCGTCAACGTGCTTTCTGAAGGCGCTCTCTTTCCAAATCGCTTGGTTTCAGAGTATTATGCCGAGAACGTGCTCTGGAGTGAGGCTCGCAGGCATTTGTCAAAACGACAAATTCCGGGAGTCAACGTGATCATGCCAATTGCGACGGGTGATAAGAGCTTACTTGATTTCGACCAACGACGATTCTTTATTGATGCCGGTTCTAGGTCAGCACGCGATCAAGTAAACGGTTTAGTTTCGCAATACGGCTTTTAAAATTTATTAGGGGAACAGATATGCGTAAGCCCATTCATGACATAAATATTTTTAAGCAGCGTCGAGCAAAGTTAGCAGCGCAGGCTTCGGGTGCTGCAGTGATCGTCCCTTCACACCCAGAATATATTCGCAATCACGACGTTCACTATGCCCACAGACAAGATAGCAATCTCTTCTACCTCACCGGATTTGAAGAGGCCGAAGCAATTTTGGTTTTGCGACCAGGTTTAAAGCCAGAGTCAGTTTTGTTTGTTCGTCCTAAAGATGAACTTCGTGAAACTTGGGACGGATTTCGATATGGAGCTCAAGGTGCTCAAACAAATTTTCAAGTTGATCAGTGCTACCACATCGATGAGTTCGACAAACAAATCGTTGAACTTTTAAAACCAGTTGAGCGCATTTACTATCGCTGGAACATCAATCGCAACTGGGATGATCGCCTTCTTACAGTTTTAGATAAAGTTCGATTGGCAGCAGGACGAAGCGGCGCCGGTCATCTTCCAGTCTACGATTCATGGGCCTTGATCGGTGAGCAGCGTTTGCGAAAAGAAGATTACGAAATTAAGCAGATGCGCGAAGCTGCTCAAATTTCTGCAGAGGCTCACTGCGAAGCCATGCGCTTTGTAAAGCCGGGAGTAACAGAGAATCAAGTCCAAGGTGTTCTCACTGCAGTCGCGTACCTTAAGGGTGCGACAAGAGAAGGTTACTATCCCATCGTGGCTAGCGGCGCGAGCTCGACGACTCTTCATTACAATTTTAACGATCAACCTTGTAAAGATGGCGATTTGCTTTTGATCGATGCGGGCTACGAGAAGAATTATTACACAGGAGATATCACTCGTACGTTCCCTGTGAATGGAAAATACACTCCAGCTCAGCGACGTGTTTATGAAGCTGTGTTGAATGTGCAAAATCAAATCATCGCAATGGTCAAACCTGGTGTTCAGTTCACTAAGCTTCAAGACACAGCGATCGACTTACTCACTCAAGCAATGATTGATTTAAAACTTTTGAGTGGAGACAAGCAAAAGCTGATCGACTCTCTTGAATTCAAAAAGTATTACATGCACGGGGTTAGCCACTGGCTTGGCATGGATGTCCATGATGTTGGACAGTACAAGCGCCGAGGTGAATCTGTTTTGCTCGAGGAGCGAATGGCTTTCACCATCGAGCCAGGACTCTACATTCCGGCTAGTGACACGACAGCACCGGCTGAATACAGAGGTATCGGCATTCGAATCGAAGAAGATGTCGTTGTCACAAAAACCGGAGTCGATGTTTTGACCACGGGTGTTCCAAGAGACGTTGAGTCGATCGAAAAGCTTATGCAAGAGCCAAGCGTCTTCGATAAGTACGTAAACTAATTACATAGCGACTTTATCTTGTTACTTAACAGCTTTGTTCTTTGATTTTTGAGAGCCGTGTTTTAGCGGCTTTTCTTTTTTCGGATGGGCGACTAACGACGCGGGATTGTCGATGTCGCAGTATCTCTTCGGCGCATCACCGACACACCCCATTTCAGTGCGAATCTTCGGTTGAACGAGAATCAATCCGTTGAGTCGATCTGTCGATTTCGGGTGCTGACTTCCATCGAAGCGAGTTTCGTTGCAAGTCGGGCGCAAGATATTCGCAAAGCCCGCTTGTTTTTGCGTTCTGGTCAGATTCTTGAAATAAATTTCAGAGTATTCAGCTACAACTTCTGCGGCAAACCAGTCAGGCACGGCCTCATTAAGTTCGTCACCGCCGCAGAGTCTGTGGGTGTCATTGTAAACCAACGCCTCAGTCGCACTCATCGGCATTGGTGTGTCGTCTTGCAGGCGCTTTGCACCAATAGATTCTTTTGACCTTAGACACTTGAGAAAGTTCTTTTTTAAGTAGGTATCATCAACTTTGGCATCACTTTTTCTTTGCGATGCAGGAGCAACAATATCACCTTCTGAAATGCGGCAAGGATCAATCGAGTGACTAAGCTCGTGGGCAATCGTGTGCACAATATTAAACTCACTGTCAGAAATTCGGAGGTAGCCTAAGCAAAACTGAAACGAATTGGTTTCTGGATTATAAAAGGCATTCGGAATAAAGGCGGGAGCGATACCACTTGCGTCGTCTTGCAGAGATTCACAGTTTGCGCCTTCATAAGTTGCAGAGTCTATTTTTTCAAGCATCGCGACCTTCTGAGCGCTGCTAATCGACATCGATTTGATTCGAGCTTTAAGTAGATCCTTCGTTTTCGGAAAAATATTCTTCTCGATATTTTCTAAAAGTGTTTGAGGCACTAGTGCTTTTTGCTCTTCGGCAATCTTTTTTACCACCGCAAAGTAACGCGTATCACTTAAAAGCCTACCTGTCGCAATTGAATCGCCCGAAAAGAAGTACGCATCGCTCATTACTTCTCGGCCAAACTCTTTTAGCTTGTAGCTTTCAATCATTCGGTCAACCAAGAGCGAAACACAATTGCTATTGTTGCTCGATGGCAGACAAGCTTTCTCCTCTTCAAAGTTGAACGCTTGGATGGCCAGTGCTCTTAGTTCGGCACCCGTTGAACCACTAATCAGCTTCGTAAACTCAGTAACAAGCCGCGGCCGAATGCGAGCCAGTTCAGAATTTATAAAGCTGAGTGGATCAACCAGCTTAGACTTTCCGGTACCATCATCTGGCTCACGCTGAGCACATGTATGAGCCGCCAAATCAGTGCAGATCGAAGCCGCAAAGCTTGATGGGCCGAAGAATAAAACTGTGATCAGCAACAAATATTTCATGGGCCCTTACATGAACAACATTAGATTAGAAAGCTCGGTCAACTTTTTCGCGGCTGGTGTTTTTGAGTCAATACAGCCATAAGTTTCAGTTGGCTTCGCTCCATCGATCGAAAAATTCAGCTCAATGTGCTTGCGTCGACAAAGTGATTTATCATTCGACTTCTCTTTAGACGCAGCGGTGGCAAGTTTAATTGCGCTATCGATGTTTCCTCGAAGTGTATTTTTCTTTCTGCCATTTACGATCACATTTAGTTTTTTAGAATCAGGAATCTCAAAAACAGTTCGTTTATCGCCGAAACTGACAGTCAGCTTCATTTTCGTAATTTTGTCGGCTGCAGGTGCTGCTGCAGCACAAAACATAATTGCTACCGTTAACACGATTTTTTTCATTGTGCGGCCTCACTCGGCGTCTGCGGAACTGGTGTTGAGCGATTACCCCTTTGAGCTTCGCCAATGAGCGAAGCAGGGTTCTGGATATCACAATATCGCTTTCCTGAAAGTTCAGCAGGGCAGCCCATCATCGATCTTAATTTTGGTTGCGCAAGAAAGATCGAATTCAGTCGTTGCTTGTTCGTGGGATGAACATCAGTTGATCCGTCTTGATTATACATCGGACTACAGAACGACCGAAACACATTTGCCATTCCCGATTGAACTTGATCCCGCGTTAGGGGCGGCTTCACTTTTGAGTTTCGTAACGGAATGTAAGCTGCCAACGTTTCTGCAGCAAACCAGTCTGAAACCACTTCATTAATCTGATCACTTTGACAGAGTCTTGTAAGATCGTTACCAATCATTTCTTCAGAGTCAGACACTGGTGGGTTCACTGGTCTAAATGATTTTGCGCCTATAGAGGTAGGCGATCGCAAGCAGCCAATAAAATCTTTTCTTAAATATTTATCGTCAATGACCTTGTCGGGGTCGGCCTCTGAGAGTGCTCTTCGCTCGCCGCCATCGTTCCCGCCGCCAAGCTGACAAGGATCAATCGAATGAGCGAGCTCATGAGCAATCACAGCGGTCAAATCAAACTCGCTTGAAGAATAGCGAAGGTAGGCAGGACAAATCGAAAACGTGTGTGTGTCTTGATCGTAATTGGCATTCGGAAAAAGTGCTTCTCCGAGGCGAGTGCTGTAGTCGATTTCATTGCTCCGGCACTGGACACCGGCGAACTTGGCACTAGCAATTGTTTTATCTAATTTAGCACGTGTTGGCTCATCAATCGGGAGCTCGCTAATTTTTTTTCTCAACAGCATTTGTACTGTCGGAAAGAGATCGTTTGCAACTTTTGCCTTGAGATCTGCTGAAACATCAAAAGTGTTGATGCGAGTAATTTTTTTCGCTGCTTCAAGGTACGTTGGGTTTTGAACTAGATTGACTGCGTCTGAAGCACTAAAGAATCTGCTCTCATCTTTAGTGTCGTCATAGACACTCGCTAAGGCAGGATCAAACTCAGTTGTTTTGTAAAGGCGACTGAGGCACGTCACTAAAATCTTTTTGCAAGATGGGCTCTGTCGATCTCGACACTCGCGAGTTTCGTTAAGTCGACAAGACTTCATCGCGAGTGGAACTAATTGTTTTCCTTTTGAAGTTGAGATGAGTTCTTCAAATACTTGTCGGATCGACGGATCCATTCGTGTGAATTCTTGCTTGATGAAAAGTGTACTATCGGCCTGCGCTGTCGATCCGGTGCCGTCGCTTCTGACTCCTTCAGTACAAGTGACAGCATTTAAGTTTGAACAAATTGGCGCAACGGCAAACGAAACTGTTGAAAGAATGAGAGAGAGGAAACCACTCAGAATCATTCGATTATTATCTAATTTTTAACGCCTAAGCGGGAGTCATAACGAGGTCGAGGCTAGGTGGTTAAAGACCTAAGTCTTTTCGCCACTCAAGCTCTCGATCGATATGCGCTTGGACTTTCTTAAACTCCTCGTGCTTTCGAGCATCGCTCCAGCCAAGTTCGGCCTGGAAAACTGCGCCAATGGTAGGAAGCAGACTTACGCCGTGATCGCGGTACGACAAGAATAGCGGCGCACGACGAGTATAAAAATCGACAAGAGTCATACACATTGTATTGCGAATTGCATGCGACGCTTCGACGGCCTGACATTTTTGCTGATCATCCCCATTATGCAAATAAGCGGCGCCGGCTTTTAAAATATCCCAAGCTTCTTCGCCGTGACGTTCAACTAACCGAACGGCAACCTCTTCGCCGATACCGAATGCGGCACCGTACTGTTTGGCCATCCGCAAGTTTTGTTCTAACTTTTCAACAGTCGCTTTTGAGTTGAGTGGCTGATCAGTATGGTTGTGAGCAAATTTAAGCTGTTGCTCGAGAGGATAAGCCTCAAGAGCAGCTTCAATCGTTTGCTCGGCCATCAATCGATAAGTCGTATACTTTCCGCCGGCAACGAAAGTGACATTTCGATGATCGCGGTAAATTAAATGTTCACGACTGGTTTTGCTCTCTGTGACTGAGCCGTCGTCAACAAGTGGGCGTACACCTGCATATGTTGCAATAATATCTTCTGCGGTAAGCTTTGCTCCCGGAAAATATTCTCCTGCGACTTTAAGTAAATAGCGAACGTCTTCAGCCGTTGCGCGCACTTCGCTAGGATCTTCTTTAAAGTCAGTATCGGTAGTTCCGATGATGATCATTTCGTGTCTTGGAATCCCGAATACGATGCGCTTACCTTCGGCCATCACGACCGCTTGAGGTAAGTTAAGTCGATTGCGATCAAAAGTTAAGTGAACGCCCTTAGAGGGGCGTAATACTTTTTTCCAGTCCGTAAAAATACTCGAGGCCACTTTGTCAGTCCATGGGCCAACACTTGTAATAAAGTGTTTTCCTTTAATGGTAAATTGACCGCCACCCAGCTGATCTTCACAAATCAAGGCGCGAACTTGTTCTCCTTCGAAAACTGCGCCTGTAGCTTTGACATAGTTAGCGCAGACTGCACCGAGAGCATTTGCCGAACGAAGAGTTTCGATCGTCAAACGGTCATCGTCCATGTACGCGTCTGAATAGACGAATGATCCAAGTAAATCTTTTGATTTAAGAAGTGGAAGCCGCTTCATCGAGCCATCTTTACTTAAGCGCTCATGCATTTCAGGCGCTTCAAACATTGAAAGCGCATCGTAGAGCCACATACCAAGGCTCATCTTAAACATTCCAACTCGCCCACCTTTGTAGAGCGGCAAAACGAATCGAAGTGGGTGTACAAGATGGGGTGCGATTTCAAAAAGTAGACGGCGCTCTGAGAGCGCTTCAAATACCAAACCAAATTCTAAATTTTCAAGATAACGAATCCCGCCATGAATTAGTTTTGACGACCGCGAGCTTGTACCTTCTGCAAAATCCTGCATTTCGACTAACGCGACCGACATTCCTCGAGACGCTGCATCTCGAGCGGCTCCTGCGCCTGTAATCCCGCCACCAATAATAACAAGGTCGAACTCTTGTTCTTGAAACTTCTTTAAGTTCTCCGATCGAGTTTTTGGAGAAAATCCCTCTGACAATTTCGCTGGAGCTGCCATCACTTAACCTTTCGTCGTCTTGACTTCGAGAACTTTTTCTTCAACCAAGGTCGGATTCCAAACCTTAAGTGCATTTTCCAAATCATTTGAAAACAGAACTCTTTGCATGTGCTTTTCGCGCGCCACTTTTATCGCAATCTCAATAAGTCCCGAGTGAGCGACGGTGTCTTCACTTTCGAGGTGTTCGACCCAAACCGTTTGTGTTTGCCCGCGAAAATGAATAAACGGCTGCGCCATAAAATAGCCGACAAACTTTCCGTTGAGTTCGGCAATAAAACTCCAGCCAGTATTGAAGTAGTGTGAAATCGCTTCTTTGCGCCAGCGAACCTTCCACATCGCCATCATGCGCTCCATTTCAGGAAGATTTCGGTCAAATCTTTCTTCGGAAAACGCGAATGCACGGTCGACATCGTTTAAAGTCGCAACTCGATATTGAATCTGTTTAATAGTAT
Source organism: uncultured Bdellovibrionales bacterium (assembly GCA_964543475.1). Taxonomy (GTDB): domain Bacteria; phylum Bdellovibrionota; class Bdellovibrionia; order Bdellovibrionales; family JAMPXM01; genus JAYSYM01. The sequence goes on from CAZIYJ010000001.1 coordinate 355,234, forward strand.
CCACAGCGCAATCATACGGATTGTCACAAATCACGTCATCAGGAATACTGTTGTCGATGAAACAACTAAGTAAAGGTCCTCTTTCGCAGTTCACGACCGAGTTCAAAAAATCTTTGTTCACTAAAATCGACCAGGCACTTGCCGAAGGTGCAGCTCCGATCGCTGTCTTCGACGCAGACGGAACTCTTTGGGATACCGATATCGGCGAAAACTTCTTTGATTACGAAATTGAAAACTGCAATTTAGATGCTTTGAAGAGTGTCGATGACCCATGGGCTTACTACAGCGCTAACAAAATCCCTGATCCACGAGTCGGTTACGCTTGGCTTGCACAGATCAACAAGGGATATCCTTTAAACCAAGTTCGAGCTTGGGCAAAGCAAGCGGTCAATTCAATTCATCCAGTTCCGGTTCTTGATTCAATGAAAGAGCTCATTGAATTTCTGAAATCTCGAAAAGTAGAAGTGTTCATCGTGACGGCTTCTGTAAAATGGGCGGTCGAACCTGCTGCAAGTTTGGTGGGCATCGACTTCGATCATGTGCTCGGAATCACGACCAAGGTCCTGGATACTCACGTCACTGACACGGTTGAGTATCCAATTACATGGCGTGACGGGAAGGCCGAAGCATTACTTAAACGAACAAACAATGTTCGACCAATGCTGGCTGCAGGAAATACATACGGAGATATTGCACTCATCAAAACGGCCACTCATATAAACTTGGCGGTCTCAACTCAGAGCGAAAAAAACGCGCTCTATGAAGAAGAAATTCGATTAGTAAATGAAGCCAAGCTCAACAATTGGATGATGCACGAATTTAGATCGCTACCACGCTAACAGCTGCAACTAATTGCGACTGTCGATCTTAAGAGCTTTTTTAATATTTTCGAGGGTGGCACTCGCCTTCATTGCTTGAGTGAATGCCTGCTGAGTAATGATTTCCATTAATTTGTTCGACCATTCTCCGCCTGTTTTTTTGAGCATCTCGACATAGCCATGGTCGAGGAGGGCGCGAAGATTTGAAGTCAATTCAACGTGAATATTCCCAGCCAAAACTTCTTTTCCGACGGCAGCGGTTAATGAGGCCATTTGGTCCCCATTTTGCCCAGTAATCACGCCAACAGACTCTGGCTTAACGTAAAAAATCAAATCTGGGTTATTGGCTGCTCGTTTTTCGAGAACAACCTCGCCATTTTTGCTCGACAATGCGCACTGTACGACATCACCAATCGTAATTCCGAACTCGGTTCCCTCTTTCAAAGCACACAAAGTGTTTTTGATCGCCGAACTACTCTCTACGAAGGTCTTCAATGAAGTAAATGTCTGATCGATGCTCACGTTGCCTTTCCTTTTCTTGGCCTCTTCCTGGCCTAATGCCGCCATGCCCTGAGTTCACATCATAATCATAGCTGCAATGCTTGCGTCACCACGTAAATTATCTGTAGGATTACAGCCTGACCATAAGGAAAACAGCGATGTCATACTTTGATAAGTTTTCAGATTATTTCTCTAACGATATTGCGATTGATTTGGGAACGGCGAATACGCTCGTTTACGCCAAGGGTCGAGGCATCATCCTCGATGAGCCTTCGGTAGTTGCAGTTCAAAAGAATTATCGCGGAATGCAAAATCGCGTTCTGGCCGTTGGAAAAGAAGCCAAAGACATGCTCGGTCGTACTCCAGGCTCGATCGTGGCAATTCGTCCAATTAAAGACGGCGTTATCGCCGATTTCGAAGTCACTCAGTCGATGTTGAAATATTTTATTTCAAAATCAACTGGGCACAAAAAATCTTTCATTCGTCCGCGAATTATTATCTGCGTTCCTTACGGAATTACTCAGGTAGAAAAACGTGCGGTAAAAGAATCTGCGCACTCAGCAGGTGCACGCGAAGTTTATTTGATCGAAGAACCAATGGCTGCGGCTATCGGCGCAGGTCTTCCAATCACTGAACCTACTGGCAACATGGTTGTCGACATGGGCGGTGGTACAACGGGTGTCGCGGTTATCTCGCTTGGCGGTATCGTTTACTGTAAATCAATTAAAGTTGCCGGCGATAAGTTTGACGAAGCGATCGTTAACTACGTTCGTCGTCAGTTCAATCTTTTGATCGGCGAGCAAACTGCTGAAAAAATTAAAATTAAAATCGGTAACGCTTATCCATTCGAAGAAGAACGCGTGATGGAAATTAAAGGGCGTGATCTTGTTGCGGGCGCACCAAAAACAATCGAAATCACAAGCTCTCAAGTTAACGATGCGTTGATGGATCCATTGTCAGAAGTTGTCGATGCAGTTCGAACAGCTCTTGAGAAAACTCCACCTGAGCTTGCGTCTGACATCGTCGATAACGGAATCGTTTTGACGGGTGGCGGAGCATTGCTGGCAAACCTTGATGTCTTACTTCGTGAGCGAACGGGTTTACCTGTGACGATCGCTGAAGATCCATTGACGTGTGTTGTGCTTGGCTCTGGAAAAGTTCTTGATGAGTTGGATCTATTGAAGCAGCTAACTACTGATTAAAGTAAAAGGCCAGATGACTGAAGAAACCCAACCTAATGTTTCTTTGCGACGTTTCGCCCTTTTCTTTTTCTTAGCATTCTTAGACGAACGCTTGGCTGCCGAGATTTCTGATCGCGCAGCCGCAACCTACAAAGTTAAAAACAATAAAAATCTAGATGCTGACTCGCCAGAGATGAGGCTTCTCACAATCGAGCTTTGTCGCTCGTACTGGGAATCAAACAAACGCCGCATGGCACGACAAGAAATTAAACCCAACGTTGAAGCGCTCGGAAAGTTTCCCTCTGGAATAACGCTTCAGCCTTGGATTAAATTTCACAAACAAACTCCCGACGAAGAGATTCTCACATTCTTGCTTTCCGAAATTCTCAAATTTTCAGAACTTGAAGTTTCAGAGGCACTTAAAATATCGATAGGAACACTTCGCCATCGAATCAGTCGCACGGTTCGAGTCCTCGGCAGCTTTGCGCTAGAGGCCGATAAGGGAGCGAAGAGTGTCTAAAGATAAAAAGCGAAAGCTCACTCCTTTCTTATGCCAAGAACTCTTATACGATTACGCGATCGACTCTCTCGATCCCGACCGTAAAGCAGCGGTGAAAGAGCACTTAGAAGAAAATGCAGAAAGCCGTCGAACGCTTCAGACAATTCATAAAGGCTTTGATTATGCCGCTCGACTTTCAGAATTTGAAATTTCAGAGTCATTAACGAGTCGGCTGCAAGAATCAGAAAACATTGTTTCGATCAGCAAGAAAGTTTCAAATTATAGCGATTACCCCGATTGGGTGAAGTGGTCGTTGGCTTCGATACTTGCATCTCTTTGCATAGCGATGATCGCTGTCGTTATTCCTTGGAAGACTCTCATTAAGCGATCAACTTCAGATAGTAACACCGTAGTGCTCGCTCCGCTTTCGAGTGATAAAGAAGCCGGTGAACAAGAGCAAGACGATGCGGTGACTGAGCATGAATCAAGTGGCGACTTCGATGAGTCTGGGGCCCCGGTAGAAGATCCGGTGCCAGTAGCACAACCAACTCCTGCAGTACAAAAACCAATTCTCACCGGAGCTATTCCTCCGATGGATAAATTGCCGAAAGTTGCGAGTGCTCCATCTTCAACGCCCATCGCGATTATTAAGCCAGCTGCGACACCAAAACCAGTCGCGCAAATACCAGCCGTACAAAAACCGACAGCACCAACTGTTATCGCTGCAGGATCTCCTTTACCAGTCGAAGCCGAAACTCCTGAGCAACAAGCCGCCGACACGGCTGCAGTAAATGAAGTAGCCTCACAAACTGAGGAGTTATCAAATCAACCGCCTCGAAAAGAAGATAAAGCCAAAGGGTTTGTCTTTCGAGGATTCATGACGGTCCCAAATATCGAAGACGTTTCTGATCAAATCGTACAGCAGATCAAAGAGCTAGGTGGCGCTAAAGCAGGTGAAGTAGAGCTTGGCTGGAAGCGCGGAACTCTTCGTTACTTCCATTTCACATTGCCACAAGCGAGCGAAGAGCGGCTGCTCGAGCTGCTTCGTGCCTATGGTCCAGTCCGGATCTCTAAAGATCCACACCCTCGCGTGATGCCTGAAGGACAAGTTCGGTTTATTCTATCAATAGACGCGAAATAAATTTCAGCACTGAAGACTCATGAAAAATACAGTTCCTAGAAAGAAAGCCCGTAGATCGATTCGCACAATGCTCATGCTTTGGGGCTTTCTTTTTTCTATTGTCCCGCTCTGCTTTGTTGCGGGCTACTCACTAAATAAATACGAAGAAGCGGTCGACAACGAACTTGTTCAGCGTCTAAAGGGCAATGCTCGCGAATTTATTACGCTCGTACAAGATTACGACACTTACCTTGAAACTCGAGCGGGCCGTTACCGCAACGACACCTCACTTGTTTACTACCTTTCAACAAACGCAGTTTCTCAAGCCAAAGCAAGTGCACAGCAGTCGCTGAGGAATACTTACGTCACTGAAATGTCGCTTTTTAATAGCGAAGGACTTTTAATTGCTTCTCTTGATCCACAAGGAACTGCTCCAGATGCGGCTGCCGGTGCAGGAGATATCTATCTTTCTGATTCGTATCGCGAAACGTTAGTAAACAAAGGGCAACTGAAGGTCGCAACCGCGGCCAAAGACAGTCTTGATCTCATCTCAATGGTTCGCTTGAATTCAAAAACTGGTAGAACCGCGGGTTTCGTTGAAGAGATCATCAGACTCGGGCCTGACTTCTTGGCAAAATCAAAAGCTCGTTTTGGTTTTGAAATTATGATCTTTGATCCGAGCGGAAAGCTAGTTGCCGGAAGCCATCCTGACTTCAAGCTGCACGACCCAAATCTTTTTAAAAATGTTGCAACTGGCGAAGAGGCATTTTTCGAAATTCCAATTCGCGAAGACACCTACGGCTTTATCGTTAGCCCAGTGAAGTGGGGCGACACTCAATTTATGGTTGGACTCGGTGCTTCGAAAAAAGCGACTAACGAAATTAAAAAGAATATTAACATTACATTTCTCTCGGTCATTGGCTTTGTCATCTTCTGTTTGGTGATCGGTATTTGGTTTGCCGTTCGACTTGCAGTGCGGCCACTGAACGAATTAATTGATGCTCTTCAAACCATGGATCAGCGAGACGAAGCGATCGAAATTCCTGTGAAAAGTGATAACGAAATCGGCGCATTAACCGAGAGCTTCAATGAAATGGCAAGACGAACTCGGGCCGCAAGAAACGAACTCAACGGAAAAGTTCGCGAAACCGAAGCTGCGTACAGCGAGCTAAAAGAAACTCAAACTCGTCTCGTGCACTCTGCAAAAATGGCAAGCGTTGGTCAATTAGTCGCGGGCGTTGCGCATGAGTTGAATAATCCAATTGGATTCATCTATAGCAACATGAGCCATTTGCGTGACTACACTTCAAAACTGTTCTCGCTCATCGAAACGGCTGAGAATCGGCCCGCAGGGCTAAAGGCTGCGAAACAAGAAGTAGACTTCTCTTACATTCAAACCGACTTACCTCGCCTCATCCAATCCTGCGAAGACGGGGCGCGCCGAACACGCGACATCGTTTTAGGTTTAAGAAATTTCTCTCGTCTCGAAGAAGCGAAAATTAAACGAGTGCAGGTGCAAGAGGGTATTGAAAATACACTTCGTTTGTTGAGTGGTGAGCTTAAGGGCCGCGTCACTGTTCACGCAGATCTTAAGCCTACTCCCGAAATCATGTGTTATGCCTCAGAGCTCAATCAAGTGTTCATGAACATTCTCTCGAACGCGGCACAAGCCATCGACGGCGAAGGTGAAATCTGGATTTCTACGGATCATCAGCCAGGTTCGGGAAGAATTGAAATTAAAATTCGCGATTCTGGTAAAGGCATTAAGCCTGCAGACCTAGAGAAAATCTTCGACCCATTCTTCACCACAAAAACTGTGGGTGAAGGAACAGGCCTCGGACTTAGTATTTCTTATGGAATCGTTCAAAAGCACGGCGGAGATATCGCCGTTAAATCAGAACTTGGCAAGGGAACAGAGTTTACGATCGTCTTACCGATCGAAGGCCCGCAAGCGAACGAGCAGGCCAAAGTAAAACCGCCCAATAAACCAACCAGCTAAACCAACCAACTCATCCAGTTAGACTTGACCGTCAGTCTTAGGTTTTTCGCCAGCTGGAACTTCTTCTTTTTTCGGGCAGCCTTCTTCAGTGCGAACGCCTTCAATCACGTTCTTTTTAATTGCGACATTGAGAACAAGTTCTTTCTCCGCAACCAAAGTTTTCTTCTCACATATTTGAGAAGCAGCACCGGCTACGCCGATTCGTTCAACAAAGCTATCACACTTGAAGTACTTTACTTTGATTAAGTTTTTGCCTTCGCCGACATTGATCGAATTATTCAGCTTTAACGAGTTTGAAACTGGAAGTTGAATGTCTCCATCAGCTTCAAGAACAAGAACAGATTTATTTTGTGTTTGTGAAACATCAGCAACTGAAGATTCTGATTTGATCTTTGCACACGTGCGATCAGACTCAACTTCAACCGCGAAGATAGTCGCTGCGACCGTTGGGCCTGTAACGATAACTGAGCCTGAAGCCTCATAAACTCTGCCTTCAGTTAACACGTCTTTTCCGCTGCACTGAGCATTTAAAACATTGGTGTTCTGAACATCAGCGATGATCTCAGTTGTGATTGCCGCTGCTTCAGCAGCTTCGCTGATTTTCTGGCTTTCTTCGCGTTTAACACAAGTCAGTTTCTCGGCTACCACTGGCTCATCTTCAAGAAGCATTCGATCAAGTTGGACCGTTTCGCGTTCAATTCCGCCGTTTCCATCCCGAATTTCTGAATTAAAGTTCTTTCCTTGAGGCGCCTTCACGCACCCTGAAACTAGAGCCGCAGTGCCAATACACGCCAATAAACCGAAAATTTTACCCATATACATGCCTCTTCTTGATTACAATTCCGTTAATAGATTCGGCGACTTAGATTGCACTCTCCGTGCCGGATAAATACCATCACGGTTCAAGTTTGATGAGAGCCACTTCAGGGCGGCAAAAGAAGCGGACTTCTAAAATTGAATTGCCTATTCCACGACTCACATACATTTGCGAACGACCTCTTTTGTACCAGCCGGCAACAAAGTTTCCCGAGCCCTCAGGCAGCCAAAGCGGCGGCAAAAATGGAATTCGAATTTGCCCCCCGTGCGTGTGCCCCGCTAAAGCCAAATCAAAATGTTTGAAGGCTTTTTCGAAAAATGAAGGAGAATGAAATAAACCAATTCTGAACGCCGTGCTCGGAACTTCGATTGAGGCTGCTAGGTCGGGATTTCCTGCAAGCTCATCATCCAGTCCGACAATCCAGACTTTTTCAGTTAGCCTAGCCGCTTCGTTTTTCAAATGTCGAATGCGTTTTGAGTCAGAAATACGTGCGTTGTCAACACTTGGGCGCCAATGTTCCCAGTTGCCATCGACGGTCCAAACGCCGAGTGGCGATTTGATTCTTTCGAGAAAATCTTTAACAGCCTGATAGTTTCCGTTGTCAGTAACCGAGTCGCCAGTGACAAAAACTACGTCAGGCTTTTCGTTTTCAAGAATTTGCAAAATTTTTGTTTCACGGTGACCGATCGAACGGATATGCAGGTCTGAGATATGAGCGATCAATAGAGGTTCGTTGCCGCTAGCCTTAATCGAATGTCGAGTGACCTCGATCCAGATTGGTTCGACTAGTCGAGCATACAGGGCGACAACAATGAATGCGAATACCAGCGTCGACCAAATAGGATTCTTTAAGATTAGCTTTTTCAATTTATAATCTATCCTAAGTTATTTTTACTTATCTTGTCCGGATTTGAAACGGGAATTAGGGCGCGACTTATTTTTCGAATCGAGTACGTCGGATAATTACCATTTCGAATTTCAGCCACAAATTCGAGCCGAGTAAAAACTATTTTCTTTATCGGATCGAAAAATAGCTCGTTTCGACCATTGCGATCCTCTGCAAGAACAATAACGTCGCTTGAATTTTTACTGGGATCAATGTTTGCTCCGTCGAAGTTGCGCGAGTCCGAAGGCGTAGTAATTAGCTCCTCAAGCTGTAGCGCCTTGTGAACTTTTTTTAATAAAGCTTTGCGATCCTTTAGTTTGCTCGCCTTTGATCTTCCCACTTGATTGTTCCAGAGGTCCATATTGAGCGCTCGAGGATCTTTTGAATTCGAATACAGATCGAGAGTAAAGAACTCATTTAAGCGTCCAAAAATATCGGCCGCTTGTTCTCCGTATTCCATTGTAAAAACGCCGCTAACATAAGCGTGCCGAAAGGCATCGACGTCATTATCTTGAAGACTGGTAGATGCCACATCAATTTTGCCGTCTACTGTTTTTGGAAGTTTTCGAATATTCTTGTCAAAATACTCGTAAGCCTCTTGCTGTGCTTCATCTTTTAACTTTAAAGGAAACCGTTTCACGAGTTCGCCTCACAAATGCCTTTCGATAGGAAAAGCTTAAAATGGATTGGTTAGCCTTTGAGTTTTTTAAGCTTCAAAAGTTTTTTTAAAATCTCGTCTGCAATTTCAATTACAGCGGTTATGGTTGCTTCATCGATGTCGATAATTCCTGAGTACTCGGCGTTGTTTCTTTTGCGGTGCGCGTCGTCCAATATTCGCCACCGTGCTTGCTCAATCAAAAGAGTATCTTGAAGACATTGAAAAACCGTAAATCGATTTTCAGAGCGATACCCGTGCCATCTAAGGGCAGCCAATGAAAGTGCGTGTGCAGCGTTATAGCTTAGATCAAACCGACTTTCGAGGCTTAGCAGTTTATTAGCAGAATCCTTAAGCCTTGGCCTGGCTGATGAAATCAGACCATCAATCTCGCTTTGCGATCCTGGCTCAAGTTTTAGCTGGCCAATTTTGACAAGATTTTCTAATCGCACTTTTCCGCTAGATGCCATCAGGATTTCCTAAAAGGTTAATTCGTTCGCCTTTGTTAATTTTAACAATAAATGGATTTTTCGATTTCAGCTTTTCAGCAAGCTCCGTTGATTTGTACAGTGTTGAACTAATCTTCCTCCCGATTAGGGCCTCTATTGGAACCATTGCTTCGTAAAGTGAAGCTAAGCTTAAGTCGTCGGACACTACAAAAAGGTCAACGTCGCTCATTGCAGCATCCGTCTTCTTTGCAAGCGAACCATAGATGAAGGCCTGCTCAATCTTGGCTTGCGTGCCCAAAAGCGCGATTTTTATCAATTGAGGAACTCCTGAAGTTTTTAAAAAGATACTTTTCATTTCTTCAAATAAGGGCGATTGGTGATTTGCTCGATAAAGTTTAGCCCGACCCGATGTCACAGTACTTAAGAGCTCGACTGCCGATAGCTTTTCAACTTCTCGCTGAACAGCTCCCGAGCCTGACGATGCCAAAGAGATAATCTCTTTAAGGCTAAACTGTCGCTCAGGTTGGCCGAAGAAAAGTGACAATACCTTCTGCTGAGTTGAGGTAAAAAGGGCCCCGAGTAGATCGGTTTTTCGGGCTTCGCTTTGGACTGGTCGTCTTGCTACCTTTTTCTTTGTGCGCATAAAGCCCCCGTTTTTAAATACCCAATTTGGGTATCTTAATACCTAATTTGGGTATCGGCAAATATTTATCCAAAAACAAGCAGCTTTTAAACACGAAGATCAGAATCCTTGAAAGCCTTCAGAAAAGTCCAGTTTCTGCCGATCCAAGAACAGATGAACTCAAGCCAAAATCCGAAGCAAAAACCAGCCCCAAAACCGAGGGGAAAAAAAGAAGAGGCGACCTGGCCGCTCTTCCTTGCTGCATTCGTATTTTTAATGGGTGTTTACTTGGTCGTTAATGCGTTGAGCGCGGGTAGCCGCGAAGTGGAAGAAGTCGCAGATCCTCGTCAAGCTGAACTCGAGCGCCAACAAAAAATTGAATACTACAAACGTCAGCTCGGTGAAAAACTAAACCGCTCTCGCACACTCGCCGAACACGAAATGATAAAAGAATCTCAAAAGTCTGCACCGAGCTATCACCAAGAAGCAGACTATCGCCAATCAGTTGAAGGTCTGCCGCTCGATTATGAACCCGTTACTTACGCCCCTCGTGATCCATCAAAGTACGCCGAGAATTATCTTCCAGATCAACGAGTAGCTTACGATCTTCAAGACGATCAAAATGCCGAGTTCTGGGAAGAAGAAGCTCGACGAAAATTTTTGCGGCAATATCTCTTAAACGCACGCGCTCAAGGCTATGATCTCGCGATCGATACCGATTACAACGTGATCGTAAAGAGGTCGCCAAAGAAGGTTGCGCAGAACAGAATGCCGCAAGATATTGGTGAACCTTCGGTTCAACTCACCCTCGCGCCTCTCGTTCCACTTCGCTTCAAGCCGCCGTTCTTTGTGCCGCCACCATACTGCAACTAGAATCTCGCCCAGCGTTTTCGCGCAAAGCTCGCAAAATCGTTTTTCGTTAGTAACAAATGATCGAGAACCGGAATCTGAAGTAGCTTTCCGGCTCTGACCATTTGCTCGGTTGTCGAAATATCTTGATCTGACGGGTAGATCTCGCCGCTCGGGTGATTGTGAGCGATGATAATACTCGAGGCGTTGCTAACAATTGCGAATCGAAAAACATCTCGCGGATGAACCATGCAGGCATCGACGGTGCCACGAAACAGCATCTTTTGCGCAAGGACCCGCTTGCTCGGACTTAAGGCTAGCACCCAGAACTCTTCAATCTCTGATGCAGCTAGCTCTAATAAGTGATGTCTTGCGTCTTCTGCGAAGCGTATTTCTGAGTTCACAAAACCACATTCTGCAAATCTCGCGCGCACGCTAAAATAGCTATAACGCTAAATTCACTTAGCATGTTCCGGCAAACGGCCCTCGATACTCTTGCGTGAGAAAATCCTTTCCGTTAGGCTCTATCCACACCCTTTTAGGAGATGAAGAATGAAGAAGAAGGCATCTACGCTTCTCGTAGCGTTAGTGGCAATTATGACTCTAGCAACCCTTTCTAGCTGTGGTCCGAAAGCCTACGTAAAAGGCGAGTACGATGACGTAGAACGCGAAAACAATTTGAACGATCAGTGGTCTGAAACTGATATGCAAAAAGTCGTCGCCGACCTAGTCGCCAGCATGAACGGATCGGCTTCGATCGCTCAAGCAAAGCGTCCGCCAGTATTAATGGTGACCAAACTCCAAAACAAAACCGATGAGCACATCGATACTCAAAGCATCATGGACATGGTCCGCGTAGAGATCGCTCGCACCGGAAAAGTTTCATTCGTTGATAAAGAAGCGCGTGAAGACGTTGCTGACGAATACAACTACCAAAACTCAGGGATGGTTTCTTCTGAAACTAAAAAAGGTCCCGGCGGACAAACGGGTTCAGACTTCATTTTAAATGGTCGTCTTGATTCAATCGTACAAGCGGTTGGCAAAGACAAAACCGTTTACTACAAAGTCACCCTCAACCTCACAAACTTAAAAACCAACGTCATCGCTTGGTCTGACTACAAACAACTTCGTAAAAAATACCGCAAGCGCTCCGTCGGTCTTTAGTTTTACCGGGATCCGCGTATACACGACTACTGGTATACCAGGATCCCAGTTAATCGTTGAAAACAGGAAAAAATTTGAAACCACGAACTAAAAAGACAAGCAGAGGCACCAAGCTAGCACTCGCTTGTCTTTTTCTTTTCTCTACCGGATGCGCGACCTACCAAAGCAAAGTCGATGGCCCGCGCACCTTTCTTGCACAAGGCGATTACGATAAAGCGATCGCTGAGCTCGAGCCGCTTGCTAATAAGGAAGGTGGCGATCAGCTCATGTACAAGCTTGATTACGCTGTCGCTCTTCAACAAGCTGGTCGTTACAAAGAATCTGCAAAAGCGTTTGGCGAAGCAGAGAAAATTGCAGACGTTCAAGATTATCACTCGATTTCCAAAATCACTGGCTCACTACTTCTTTCTGAAGAGATGAAGCAGTACAAAGGCGACGACTACGAAAAAGTTTTAATCAATGCACTCAACGCGATTAATTTTGTCATGATGGGTGATCTCGATGGAGCACTGGTTGAATCGAGAAAGCTCAACAACAAACTCTACAAATACAAATTTGAAGCAAAAAAAGATTTCGCTCAAAATCCCTATGCGTTTTACATAAGTGCAATTGCTTGGGAGGCTGATCGCAAGTGGGATGATGCCTACATCGACTATAAAAAAGCTTACGAGCTCGCACCACATTTTCCGAACCTAAAAGAAGATTTAATCCGCTCTGCAATTCGGGCTTCGCGAGAAGGTGACGTTGCGAAATGGAAGAAAGCTTTTCCAGAAGTAAAGGTTCGTCCAGAGTGGAAAGATCCTTCATACGGCGAAGTAGTTTTAATCTACCTGCAGGGTTGGGGACCTCGTAAACACCCGCGCCCAGAGAATCAACGCTATCCTACCCTCAGACCGGTGGCTTCAAATACTCGAAACGCTCGGCTTATGGTGGGCGCGAAAACTCTAACGACTTCTCCGATTTTTAGCGTTGAAGACGTGGCAATCAAAACTCTTGATGCCGATTATGCATCGCTGATGGCTTCAAGAATGGCTGGGGTCGCAACTAAGATGGTAGTCGCCGATCAAATCCGTCAGAAGAATGAACTTCTTGGTAACCTTGCACTGATCGGCATGCTTATTAGTGATCGCGCTGACTTACGCCAATGGTCCACTCTTCCTCAGACGTTTCAAATTGCACGTGCGTTCGTAAAAGCGGGTAAACATAAAGTAAGTGTAGCGGGAGTTACCGCTTCTGGCGCCGATTCCGGCGAAGGCCTCGCTGACAAAGAAATCGTAGTTAAGCCCGGCCAAAAATCTTTTTTATCATTTAGATCATTCAGATAAACTAGAAGACTGAGTTATCAAGTTCTTTTGTGCATGAGTGGGCGACGCACTTTGCAATTTCAGGAATTCTCAACATACATATGCCGACGATATCGGGTCGCGTTTGAATTTTATCTTGGTAAGTATATTCCTCTGCCAACGAAACCACCGCGCGGTATTGACTGCCCAACTTCGAAGTAACTAGCTGGTAGTCCCATCCGCCACACGGTGCTTCCCCAACATTCACCAAGGCGCAATCGGCAGAAGTGTTGCAAGTGAGATCTGCTTCAGCAAGCGCCTTTAACTCATCTTCAAGTTTATCGAGCGACTGCAGTTCAATGGGTGGAGTGTCGTTATTTAATCGAGCAACGGGCGGCGCACAGTTTTGAAATGCCGCTGAAGCACCAAACACACTGGCAAGTAAAACCGCGGCTGTTCCAATTCGGGACAATCTCATCTGGTTAACCCTTCATTGATGACTCTTAGAGATGCAAATTCAAAACCGGCTGGTGAGCACTTGGCTCGCAGTAGGGCGGAATTTTTTAGACACTGTCTAGAGAGAAGTCTGCTTTGTGAGAACTACTGTGAGGAAAACGACATCCTTTGCACCTTGAAATACGAAACTAATCTGAACCCGTGGACTGTTAAGGTTTTGTACATCGATGAGCGTAATTCGGTCCCCGCCCTCCTCTATCGATCTTTATTGCTTCTTAAACATTGGCATCGGTTGCAGACAGTTCGAGTTACGCACAAGCTCGGGCGATGTCGCAGCGATGACTTGCGATTTCAACTTTGTAACTTTGCAATAGAGAAATAAAATCAATTCGGTGACTTCGGAGATGTTATGTCGACAAAATTAAAAAGTCTTTCGTTGGTAGCTGCTGTTAGCTTTGGTCTACTTGGATTTGCAACGCAGTCATCTGCTTTCAACGAGAGAGCGGAAGCGAATAAATCCGAGTCGTACAAAGCCGAACGACGTACATTTCTTAGCGATTTCAAAATTCAAAACAAAAAAGTAAAAGTTGCGTTTCTCGACGCTGACAGCACACTTCGTGTCTCGCGATCGGGCTCAGTTTCTGCTAATACTCCAACAGATGTTGCGATTCTTCCGAACGTTGCAACCGCTCTGGCGGCATTAAATGAACAGGGATATCTTTTAATGATCGTCTCTAATCAAGGTGGAATCGCTGCAGGAATGATTACAGAGGAGATTGCTGATCGCGCCCTCAAGTTTACAGTCGAGCAGATTAAACAAAAGATGCCCGCAGCTACGATTCACTATTATGACTTCGCCGAAGTCAAAAACGAATTTAGAAAGCCCGAAACCGGAATGGCGCAAGAACTTGAGCGCAGACTTCAAAAGGAATTTGGAGCATCGGTCGATTACTCTCAATCGATCATGATTGGTGATTCAGCTTACAAAAAGGGTGTCGACACACATCCAGACGGCTCACCAGGCACTCACTTCAGCAATGCCGACAGATTGTTCGCTAAGAACCTCGGAATTAAATTTATAGAGCCTACCGATTTCTTTGGCTGGCGCGCTCACGGGATCAACGTGTTCGAGAACTTGCAGCAAGTTGAAGCTTACTGTGCCGTACGTGAATGCCTAAAATAAAAAACCCCGAGTTTCCTCAGGGTTTTCAAAGAATCTAAATTATTTTAAGAAGCTTACTGGTTAATGCCGCCGCTTAAGCTGCGGTTTGAATTCGGTAGGCTCGGAGTCTGCTCGTCAACACGAGGAAGACCAGCTGCGAAATCTGCTGTGTCAGCCGCTGCTGCTTTCGCAACTCTGTTTTCGAGGCTTTGCTTTAAGTCATCGAAAGAAGTTTTGTCAGCGTTAAGCGGAGCAACTACTGCCGGAGCTGTTAGCGCGTAATCGTGCGGGAATGCACCGAGTTTTGCTAAGTAGCTAGAGATGCTTCCGTTACCGTTTTGGATGATTTCGCGAAGTGTGAAAAGTGGGGCGTACTGAGACGCTTTCTTTTCTGCTTCGAAAATAATCTGAGTAAGAGTAGCAGCAGTGATGTCGTTCTTAGTCTTGTTGTCGATCACCATCACATCTTCGCTTGTGCGAATCATTTTAGCGATGTCATCTAAAGTTACGTAACAGCTTTGCTGAGTATCGTAGAGCTTTCGATTCTGATAGCGCTTGATGATCTTCGTTTTTGAGCTGGGTTTTACAGCAGCAACTGTTTCAGTAATTGGATTGATCAAATTGCCTCCCAAAGGATCTGTTTGCAGCTGGTAAGGTTTAAGCACCGTTTAAAGTCCCCCTTATCCCTGACAAGCCGCTTTATTGGCCGGGACAATAGACCCGGTGATATGTCATGTCAAGAAGCCAAAACTCCGTAAAATCAAAACGAGAAAGTCCGGGATTCTGACTGTCAGAAGCGTCTCATTGTTAGTTCGCGCCTACAAAATGACGAAAAACCTACAATTCCCATTTAGTTTTACTTTGGTCCTGCCGAATAAATTCACAACCAATGGCGAGGATAAGCAGGATGTCGCATATTCCTGACGAAAATCAGCAATTTAGTACGATCGACGCGATTTTCGTGGTGGCTCTCCTAGTCGTTGTGACAGTTGTTTCCAGCACCATCCTTAGCCAGGTGTTTGCCGACCACAAGCGGGTTCAAGCAAAGATGAAAGCTGAGGCGCTGGCCTTCCGCTTAGCTTCTCGACCAGATGCAACAAACGTAATTGAAAACATCCCAGAAGGCCGCAGACCGGCCTCTGCTAAGCCTGAGACTAAGAGTGGCGAGATCGGCTTAGACCCTTGGGGACATGCTTATCGCTACAACGTCGTTCGCGAAGAAACCGGCAAAGTAGTGGAAGTCGCAGTCTGGTCAGGCGGTCCCAATGGAACGTCGGCACTAGATGTTGGCGAATTAGATCGAGACGATATTCGCTTTGTTTATCGCACCGATAAACAGTAGTCGCACCCTCACAATTCTCCCGAAAACGAATGGTCTAGCTTTAGGCTAGTTCCCTCTAAAAACGAACCATTCCGAGAACTCCTCCATCAAGACCCTCTAAAAAATTACCGATCTGAATGAGACGGAAAAGAGGGGTTTATGCCCAAAGGTTTCATACTGATTTTGGTTGCTAGCTTGCTCACTACAGCGTGCTCAACGACTTCAACGAAGCATGCAAGTGCGCAGTACTACCGCGAATCCTCGATGGACATCGTGAATCGTGCGCCAGCGAGCATGTCTGTCCCGCAAGAAGATGCGGCTCAACCAACGATTGATGGAACTCATGTTCGCACCCAAGCGGACTATCACTTCACTCTCGCTGACACTTACGCTCTTGAGGGTAACTCTCAGCGCGCAATCGAAGAATACAAACTCACTCTCGTTTACGATCCAAAATCAGCGATTGTTCGTCTTCGCTTAGCAGCGGAGTACGTAAAGCAAAGTTTAGTGAGTGAAGCGATCGAACAATGTAAGCTAGCTATCGAAGCTGATTCTAAAAATTTAGATGCTCGTCTTCTTCTAGGCGGTTTGTATTCGGCACTACGCATGTATGACGACGCGACAGTTCAATATAAGCAAGTGATGAAAATTGAGCCTGACAACACAGAAGCACCAATGTTCATTGGCGCTTTACTTGCTGAGCAAAAAAAGTTTTCTGAAGCACTTACCCATTTTCAGTCGATTTCGAATAACCCAAAGAATAAAAGTCCGCACTTAGCTCCTTACTATATTGGTCGAATTTTAGTTGAAGAGAAGAAGCCAGGCTTTTTTCAAAAGGCAGAACTTGCGTTTCAAAAGTCTTTGATCTTAAAGCCACCATTTACTGATGCTGTTATCGCCATTGGTCAGCTTTACGAAGATCACAAGAAAGTTGATCAAGCTATTGAGGTTTACGAAGCTTACCAAGAGCAATGGGGTCCTGAAATGTCAGTGGCCGAAGCTCTAAGCAAAATTTATGTTGGCCGCGAACAATACGAACAAGCGTATCGTCAATTTGAAATTATCGAAGCAACTGATCCAGAAGATTTGAATGTAAAAATCAAGATGGCTTATATCTTGATTGAGAAAAAATCTTTCACAGAAGCGATCTTAAAGCTTGAAGACATTCTGAGCAAAGCTCCGTACTCAGATAAAGTGCGATTTTATTTAGGCGCTGTGTACGAAGAGGTAAAAGACTTTAAGAGTGCCATCTCTCACTTCAGTAAAATTACAGCTTCAAGCTCTTACTACACAGAATCAATTGTTCACACGGCGTATCTATATAAGCTTTTAGATAAGTCTGACAAAGCAGTGGAGACTGTAAAGAGTGGAATCGCTGCGTTGCCTGAGCATGCTCAGTTCTACGCGCTTTATGCATCATTCCTTGATGACCAAAAGAAGTTTGATGAGGCCCATGAGCTATTAACTGATGCAGTTAAGAAGTTTCCGCAGCACGCACAGCTTCGTTTTTATTTAGGTTCTGTGCAAGATCGCTTAGGTCGCACTCAACAATCAATCGAAAGCATGAAACAAGTGCTATCGTTGGATAACGAGCACGTACAGGCGCTCAACTTCCTTGCCTACACATATGCTGAGCACGGTGGCGATTTAGAATCGGCAGAAGATATGGTACGTAAAGCAATATCTCTTCAACCGAACGACGCCTATATCATGGACACGTTGGGCTGGGTGCTGTTTAAACGTGGCAAAAATACTGATGCAGTTAAAATTCTTGAGGCTGCCTATCGTTTACAGCCGACAGAAGCTGTGATTGCAGAGCACTTAGGAGATGCGTACTATAAATCGCAGATGCCTGAGAAAGCGAAGAAGATGTATCTTCGTGCAATCGAAACCGAAAGCAACAAAGACAATGCTAAAAAGATTCGCTCTAAAATCGTTTCAGTTGATAAGCAAATCCAAAAAGTCGGACAAGCTGCAGGTCGTATGCCGGCTTCTAACGACGACTAGTTTTCTTCTTGGCCTCAGTTCTTGCGCCACTGCTCCGAAACCAATTGCTGAACGCGGCAAACGAGAAGGACAGTGGCATGGCAGCTTCGCAATTAAAGATAAGCAAAATAATAAGTCGAATAATTTGGTGATGGACGCTCTTGCAAAAGAGCCTCATCAGCTTCGTTTAGAAATTACGACACAGTTGGGAATTCCGATTGCAAGTATCGTGATTGATAACAATCGCATGCAGGCGCTTCTCCCTCAGCAAAAACGATTTATCGATGCTCCCGCAACAGCTCAGGCCATGGGAAGAATTGCTCGTCTGCCGATTGAGCCTGCAATTTTAATGGATCTGCTTTTTGATAATGGCTTAAATGAGCGAAAAGGTTGGTCATGCGACGACAATTCTGAACAACGTTGCACACATGCTGCGACATCAGCGTCGGTCGTGTGGCGCAAACGCGAGGGGAGTCCTCGGCAGTTTGTTTTAGATTCGCCGCGAGCTGAGGGTAATTTTTCTATTCGAGAGATTACGACGAAGGTCGAGTTTACCGAAGCCACTTTCAAACTAGTGCCTCCGACTAACTACAAGGTAGAAAATCTCTAGATCGCTTCTACGTCTCGGTGGCCCCCTTAGGTGAGCTATAACAGAAGCTTTTGGTTTCTGTCTCAATTCCCTATCGATGTGGCACAGAAAAGATTCCCAACAAAATTTTTAACCGTAAACCCCGACTTAGGTTTATCATTCTAGTAGGTGGACAGGTTTTCCGTCTCAGGACGAGACGTCAGCTGCATTTACAAGGAGAGCGAATGGCGAACTCTAATTTAAATCTCACTCAGATGCTTTCGGAATGGCAGGGTAATAAGAAATTCCGTGACCTCACATGGTCAGGCTCTTTCCAAGATTATTTGAACCTCGTTAAAGAAAATCCGAAGGTCACTCGCAATGCGTTTCAGCGCATGTACGAAATGATTCTTGAGAGAGGGACTGAAGAATACACTGACTTTAAAAAACAAGTGATTCGCTTTAAATTTTTTGACGACATTGATAACGACGGAAAAGATGCAGTCTTCGGGCTCGATGTTCCGCTCATGAAATTAGTGAACGTTTTAAAATCCGCAGCTCTTGGGTATGGAACTGAGAAGCGCGTGATTCTTCTTCACGGTCCGGTGGGAAGCGCTAAGTCAACGATCTGTCGAATGTTGAAGAAGGGTGTTGAGGCTTACTCGAAATCAGATAGCGGAGCCCTCTACACATTTGAATGGGTTGATCCAGACAACACACTCGATGGACTACTCGGAAAAGACACTCGGGTTTATGAGTCGCCCATGCACGAAGAACCGCTTCTGCTGATTCCAGACGATCTTCGTCCGAAATTTATTGAAGAATTAAATCGTGGTAACAAAACCGAATTCAGAGTGAACATCGAAGGAGAGTTATCTCCACCTTCGCGTTTCATCTTCCGTCAGTTGATGGAAAGATATAACGGCGACATCGGTCGCGTGCTCTCTCACATTCGCGTGAAGCGTTTGGTCTTAAGCGAAGCCGATCGTATCGGTATTGGCACCTTCCAGCCGAAAGATGAAAAGAACCAAGACTCAACGGAGTTAACGGGTGATATCAACTATCGTAAGATTGCTGAGTACGGATCGGACTCTGATCCTCGCGCATTTAACTTCGACGGAGAGTTCAACGTAGCTAACCGTGGAATGATTGAGTTTGTCGAAGTACTAAAGCTTGATGTGGCGTTCTTGTATGACTTACTCGGCGCTTCGCAAGAGCACAGAGTAAAACCAAAGAAATTCGCGCAAACGCATATCGACGAAGTTATTATCGGTCACACGAATGAACCTGAATATCGTCGCCTTCAAGACAACGAATTCATGGAAGCTCTTCGCGATCGAACAGTTAAGATTGATATTCCGTACATCACTAAGTGGAAACACGAAGTGAACATTTACAAAAAGGATTTCAATAGCCGCAGACTTCGCGGAATTTCAATTGCACCTCACACTATTGAGATGGCTGCAATGTGGGCGGTACTTACTCGCCTAGAGAAACCGAAGAAGGCAAATCTCACACGACTTCAAAAACTGAAGCTGTACGATGGGAAAAGTCTTCCGAATTACACTGAAGACAACGTCAAAGAACTTCGTAAGGAAGCGATTCGCGAAGGGTTAGAGGGAATTTCGCCTCGATACATTCAAGATAAGCTTTCAAATGCTCTTGTTAACTCTCAGCAAAATAATCGCGGTTCAGTGAATCCGTTCATGGTGATGAACGAGCTTGAGTCGGGCCTTCGCCATCACTCGTTGATTGCGAATGAAGAATTAAAAGCTGAATACCGAGAATTGCTTGGTGTCATTAAGCAAGAATACGAAGAGATCATCAAAGGTGAAGTGCAGCGTGCAATTAGTGCTGATGACTCAGCACTTGCTCGCTTATGCGGTAACTACATCGACAATGTAAAAGCGTTCACGCAAAAAGAGCGTGTTCGAAATACCTTTACCGGCCAGATGGATGATCCGGATGAGCGCTTAATGCGATCAATCGAAGAGAAGATTGAAATTCCAGAGTCTCGTAAAGAAGATTTCCGTCGCGAGATCATGAATTACATCGGTGCTCTTTCAATTGAAGGTCGAAAGTTCGATTACAAGACTAACGAGCGATTATATAAGGCGCTTGAATTGAAGCTCTTCGAAGATCAAAAAGATTCGATCAAGTTAACTTCATTGGTTTCGAGTGTGACGGATAAAGACACGCAAGAAAAAATTGATATTGTTAAGACTCGTTTGATCAAGGACTTCGGCTATGACGAAATTTCGGCAACCGACGTGCTCCATTATGTAGCGAGTATTTTCGCTCGTGGCGATGTAAAGAAACAATAATGGCAATTAAAGAAGACCATAGCAGGTTTAAAGATATCGTCCGTGGGCGCATCAAAGAGAACTTTAAGAAGTTCGTGACCCACGGAGAGATGATTGGAAAAAGGGAAAACGACATCGTCAAGATCCCGATTCCATCAATCGATATCCCTCGATTTAAATATGGTCCGAAGCAGGGCGGCGGAGTCGGCCAGGGGCAAGGGCAGCCGGGCGATGCGATGGATGGTGAACCCCAAGATGGTTACGGGGAAGCTGGCAATCAGCCAGGCGAGCACCAACTTGAAGCCGAAATGAGCCTTGATGAACTTGCAAATATCCTAGGAGAAGAACTTCAGTTGCCGAACATCGAGCCAAAAGGTCCACCAAAAATGGACACGATGAAAAGCAAGTTCACTGGACTTGCACCGGTCGGTCCAGAAGGACTTCGCAATTTTAGATCATCCTACAAAAATGCATTGAAGCGTTACCTCTCGAGCGGAATTTACGATCCGTCGAAGATGATCATTCCGCAGCGAAGTGACATGCGTTACAAAAGCTATAAGCAGTCAAAGCAAAAGCATGCAAATGCTGTCGTGATTTATATGATGGACGTCTCTGGCTCAATGGGCGACGAACAAAAAGAAATCGTTCGGCTTGAGAGCTTTTGGATTAACACCTGGTTACAAAAACACTACAAGGGTTTAGAGACTCGCTTCATCATTCACGATGCGGCTGCAAAAGAAGTTGATGAGAAAACATTTTTCTCAACAAGCGAGTCAGGCGGAACATTGATTAGCTCTGCTTACAAGCTTGCGCAGCAAATGATCTTAGATGAGTACAATCCGCGCGACTGGAATATTTACCCATTTCATTTCTCTGACGGAGATAACTGGAGTGGCGAAGACACTCGCCTTTGCATGAAAATGTTAAACGAATTCTTCTTACCTAATTGCAACACGTTCTGTTACGGGCAAGTCGAGAGCAAATACGGAAGTGGTCAGTTCTTAAAAGATTTAGAGCGAGAGTTTCCGGCCAATGAAAAACTAATTTTCTCGCGCATTGAAAGCCGAGATAAAATTTTGCAGTCCATTAAAGATTTCCTAGGGAAAGGGAAGTAATGGCTAACCTCACTCCCGAACTAGAAGCAGAACGAGTAAAAATTCTGAAAATCGCTCAAGATTACGGACTCGATATGTTTGAGACGATTTTTGAGTTAATTACTTACGATCAAATTAATCAGTTTGCTTCGTATGGCGGTTTTCCAGTGAGATATCCACACTGGCGTTTCGGGATGGAGTACGAACAGCTATCCAAGTCGTACCAATATGGTCTGTCTAAAATTTACGAAATGGTTGTGAACACTGACCCGTGCTACGCCTACCTTATGGAAGGTAACCGCATGGTGGATCAGAAATTAGTAATGGCACACGTTTATGGCCACTGCGATTTCTTTAAGAACAACCAGTGGTTTGCACCTACTAATCGCAAGATGATGGATGCAGTTGCTAATCATGCCACTCGCATTCGCCGATACATAGATCGATATGGCGTTGATGAAGTCGAAGACTTTATTGATCGATGCTTAAGCTTAGAGAATTTAATCGATCGTTATTCTCCTTACGTTACCAAATCAGGTGAATCGCAAGAAGTCGAAAAGGGTCGCGAAGCTGGCTTATTAAAAGTCGAACGCGACTACATGGATGAGTACATCAATCCGCCTGATTTTAAAGAGCATCAAAAAGAAAAGATTTTGGAAGAAGCTCGCAAAGCTTCGAAGTTTCCGGCGACACCTCAGCGAGATATTTTACAGTTCCTCATGCATAATGCCCCTCTGAAAAACTGGCAACAAGATGTGCTGTCGATTATTCGCGATGAAGCTTATTACTTTGCTCCCCAAGGTATGACGAAGATCATGAATGAAGGTTGGGCCTCTTACTGGCATTCAAAAATGATGACACAAAAAATCATGCGCGATAGTGAGATCATCGATTTTGCTGATGCTCACGCTGGTACGATGGCGATGCAGCCAGGTGGTTTTAATCCTTACAAAGTGGGTATTGAGCTCTTCCGCGACATTGAAGATCGCTGGGATAAAGGCCGCTTTGGTAAAGAGTGGAACGAATGTACCGACATTCAAGAGCGAAATAACTGGGATAAAAAGACCGGCCTTGGCCGCAAAAAAATCTTTGATGTTCGCAAAACTTATAACGACGTTACTTTTATTGACGAGTTCTTAACCGAAGATTTCTGTGTGCGAAATAAACTCTTCGTTTATCAATTCAACAAAAGATCTGGTCGATACGAAGTGAACACTCGCGACTTTCCAGCGATTAAACAGCAACTGCTATTTCAGTTAACCAACTTTGGTCAGCCGATTATTTATGTTGAAGATGCGAATTTTGAAAATCGCGGCGAACTTCTTCTCACTCATAATTTTGAGGGAGTAGAGATGCAGCCCGACTACATGAAAGAGACGCTTAAGAACTTGCAGTCGGTCTGGCAACGTCCCGTGAACCTTGCCACTGTCTTGGACCAAGTCTCTAAGTTAGTGCGCTTCGACGGAAATGAGTTTCAAGAAATCACTCTTGATCAGCCAGCCGGGCAGCAAGAGCTCAAGCCAGAGTAACTCTATCGGCTGTAGCAGCGCGCGACTTTCACGTTTCCATCTCGGCATGCGCCGAATGTCCATTCGCGATAGTAGGGGTCCCAAGTGCGAGTTTTCGCGTTTTTATAGCGGCACCACTCTGCATACGAATACCACTGCAGCGCTTCGCCTCTTCTATAGCCGAGCTCTCGGCAACGAGCATTGATTGAGTCACGATCGTTATTAACTAAAAAGCGATCGCGAGCTTTTGGGCTACCAGAAGTTGGAACATCTGTTCGGTTCTCGAAGGCGCAAGTTGTACAATAGTTACCTGCTTCGATCGCACCCGGAAAATCTTTAGAAGAAGAGGCTTGGTTATTCTGCTCACGACGATCACTTCGCCGATCTTCATTGCGAAGACCACCGTCAACCTGGGCAAATCCGGCTGAACTCATCATCAAAGATCCAATCATGACTATTAATCGAAGTTTCATCACATTCCTTTCGGTTCGCCTCAGGGCCATTACGGCACTAAAGAACTCGTTCAAAGTTTATAAATGAAAAAATTGTGCCATCGAAAACAGAGTCGATTCGGCACTGGACCAAATGGGTTCAGAATTGCACTCCATAGACTTCATATGAAATCGATAGGCTGGATTCAAAATAGAGCGTTTTTACTGTTGGTTCTTTTGACAGTTGCAGGCCCAAATTTGGCCCGAGCGAACAGCGCTGATCCTAGCAGCTGTCCGACTGTAGATCTTCGCCAAGATTTTAATTTCGGCATTACTAGAAGCCAAAAGTTTCTAGGCTGGTGTTATTCGTATGCTGGAGCTGACGTAGTCGGACAACGAATTGGTCAAAATCTCTCATCGTTTGATTTAGCAGTTCAGGTCGCTCAACATCGTGTTCAAGAACTCAATTTGAAAGAGCAAAAGTTAACTGACGTCAGTGGCGGAAGCCTAGTAGATATCGGCGCAGTTATCTCTACTGTGGGCGTGTGCGCGGGCAATAAAATCACATCGTCAGATCCGAATGCATCTCACATTATTAAAGAAGTCGAAGAGGCAGCTATCTTTGTAGCAGAACATCGTTCAAGAGGAGCAATGTCTGACATTGAAGTGCAAAGATTTGTCTTTGCGCGTGCTCCGAGGTTTCAAAGAATATTTCCAACTACTTCTGTTTGGGAATTGGTCGAACACTTTAAGAAGTTGAGAAACGAAAAATTCCCTTTAGCTGAGCTGTTCGATCAGATATGCGGTGCTCGAAAAAAGCTTAATTTTAAATGGCACTATCAGATCGGGGAATACACCACCGAAGCAATGAAGGCACAACTTGCAGAACGTCGTGCTCTTTACTTAACGTGGGACGAGAAAAGTTTAGAAGACTTATCAAAGCCGATTGGCCTAGCAGGCCACGCATCGAGCGTGATCGGTATGCGTTTTAACAAAACTAAGAACACGTGTGAATTCTTACTGCGAAACAGTTACGGTGATTCCCTACAAAGAACTTACGACCCAAAGATTCGAAATCAGGTTGCTAATGGCAATGTCTGGGTTTCTGAAGCAATTATGGGGCGAATTTTAGAGCTGTCGGGTTGGATTAAGAACTAAAGTAAGACGGCGATTACTCGTCGTCTTCTTCTTCATCCTCATCAGAGAGTTCTTCTTCCATCTCTTCAAGATCGTCAGCATCTTCAGGCTCAACGCGGAAAAGCCAGCCATCACCAAATGGATCTTCTTCGATCAATGATGGGTTCTCTAGAACCGCGCCATTTACTTCGATGATTTTTCCATCGACCGGTGAGTAAAGATTAAGTGGTCCAGACTCAGTTTCGATTTCTCCGCAAACTTCATCTGCAACAACTTCTTCATTTTCACTTGGAAGGTTGACCTTAGTAATCTCGGTGATCTCACTTAAGCCATCTTCGTTGATGCCAATCGTGATCGTACCATCTTCAACCTGAATCCACATGTAGCCCATAAAGGGAACGAAATCTTCATTACTCATTGACGTCATGGTCGCAAAACACCGGATTTCCGCAAGACATTTTTTAAAAAAAAGTTTTATTTCAATCTGCTTGAGCCGAGTTGCGCTCAAATAGCGGCTTTGGTATGACAACCGTCCTTTTCTTGGAGGGGACCGGATGAGGGATTTGCTATTTGTTTATGGCTCGTTTTCTGAGGGCATGGTCCATTATGACCGTATTGCCTTAGCTATTGAGCACTCAGAACCATGTACTGTGTTTGGAACGATTTTCCGTTTACCTGTGGGATATCCAGCCTTTCACGCGCAGGGTGCTCAAAAAATTGAAGGTCATTTGATCAAAGTTCAGAAGCCTGAGGTTTTGATACCTCTGCTTGATCAATTTCATGGCTTTTCACAAGTCGAATTAGACTCAAGTCTTTTTCATCGCCTTTTGACTGAAGCCGAAACTGCCTCAGGCGAAAAATTACTCACACAAGTCTATAGCGTAAATCTGAAACGATTAAATCCAAGAGCGGAAATTGTAACGGATGGCGATTGGAAAAAGTCACTTCAAGAAAAACCAGCATTGCCTAAGCAGTTAACCGAAAAACAACGTTCATATGTTGTGAAGCTCGGAAAAAGTTCGGGCCGTGACATCCTTCCGATTGATCTCAATTTGTATCGTGAGTTGCTGAAACTTGAGCTGGTGGTCGACAAGGGTCGAAGACTTGCTCTGACTTCACTTGGACAAGATGTCTTCAAATACCTTTAATAATCCCGAACAAGACCCGCTTTGTCGGGTTGTGCTCGTTGAGCCACTCATTCCCGAGAACACGGGGAACATTGCTCGCACGTGCGTTGGCACTCAGTCCCAACTTCATTTAGTTCACCCGCTTGGCTTTGAAATAACCGAAAGTCGCGTCAAGCGCGCTGGCCTTGATTACTGGGAGCACCTTTCAATTCATCAGCATGAAAGCTACGCGGCATGGCGCAAAGTTGTCGACTCTGGTGCGCCCGGTCCTGCTCGAGTTTTCATGGTTGAAACAAAAGGGACAAAGAGTCTTTACGAGGCAGACTTCCGTCGAGGCGATTGGCTTGTTTTCGGGAAGGAAACAAGCGGACTAACTGATGCGATGCTCGCAGAAAATGACGCGCAGACTTACTACATTCCGATGGACGGACCAACGCGCAGTTTGAATCTTTCTAATGCTGTTGCGATCGCAGTTTTCGAACTATTGCGACAAATCACGCTCCAGAAATCACCTAGGTAGAGCACTCTCGACACTTGCTTGTTTTACAAAAGTTGGAGGAGTAGGCTATAGGGACTCTCAAAGGACCTATAAGCACTTATGATCATATCAGTTTTATCAAAAGTATTTGGCACGGCACACGAACGTGAAATGAAGCGGTTGTCTCCGCTAATCACTCAAATCAATTCGCTCGAATCGAAAATGAAAGCTCTTAGAGACACAGAGCTTCAGTCAAAGACAGTTGAGTTTCGACAGCGACTTGAAAATGGCGAGCAACTTGATTCGTTACTTCCCGAGGCATTTGCAGTCGGTCGAGAAGCGTCACTTCGAGTTCTCGGCATGCGACATTACGACGTTCAGTTAATCGGTGGAATGATTCTTCACCGAGGCGCCATAGCCGAGATGAGAACCGGTGAAGGTAAAACACTTGTTGCCACACTTCCGCTTTATCTAAATGCGCTAGCAGGTAAAGGTGCACATCTCGTCACAGTGAATGATTATCTTGCTCGCCGAGATGCTGAGTGGATGGGTCGTCTTTACTCATTCCTTGGAATGAAAACTGGAATTATCACTCACGATCTTTCTGATCGTCAGCGCCAAGACGCTTACCGGGCCGATATTACTTACGCGACCAACAATGAATTAGGTTTCGATTATCTTCGCGACAATATGAAGTTTGATTTGAGTGAGTACGTTCAGCGTCCGCTCAACTTTGCAATTGTCGATGAGTGTGACTCGATTTTAATCGATGAAGCCCGAACACCACTTATTATCTCGGGACCTGCAGAAGATTCTGTCGACAAATACAAAATAATTAACTCGATCATTCCTCACTTGGTAAAAGAAACTCACTTCACGATGGAAGAGAAATCTCGCACGGTTTCTTTGACAGAAGAGGGTAATGCAAAAGCCGAAGAGTTACTTAAAATTGGTAACTTGTACGATCCAGAGCACATTGCACTCTTGCATCACATCTACCAAGGCTTGAAAGCGCATCACCTCTATCAACTTGATGTTGATTACATGATCAAAGATGGAGAAATCATTATCGTTGACGAATTCACGGGTCGACTAATGGAAGGTCGCAGGTGGAGCGATGGTCTTCATCAAGCAGTTGAAGCCAAAGAAAACGTAAAAGTAAGAAACGAAAACCAAACTCTTGCGACCATTACGTTCCAGAATTTCTTTAGAATGTACAGCAAGCTTGCAGGCATGACCGGTACAGCTGAGACTGAAGCTGTCGAGATGAAAAAGATTTATAATCTCGATGTCGTTGTGATTCCAACGAATCGTCCGATTTTGCGTAAAGATCAAGACGACGTTGTATTTAAAAATGCTCCAGCGAAATATCGAGCGATCGTTAGAGACATCGTTGAGCGCCAAAAGACGGGTCAGCCTGTTCTCGTTGGTACAGTGAGTATCGAGCGATCTGAAGTGATCTCTCGTGAATTAAAGAAGCAAAGTATTCCTCACAACGTTTTAAATGCCAAATATCACGAGCGTGAAGCAGAAATTGTTTCTCAGGCAGGACGCAAAGGTGCTGTGACAATCGCTACGAACATGGCGGGTCGTGGTACTGACATTGTGCTAGGTGGAAATGCTGAAGCTCTTGCGAAGCACGAACATCCGGATGTGACGAGCGACGAATACAAGCAGGCGGTTGACCGATATAAGCCAAAATGTGAAACCGATAAAAAAGATGTCGTCGCAGCTGGCGGCCTCTACATCATCGGAACAGAACGACATGAGTCTCGACGAATCGACAACCAGCTTCGTGGTCGTTCGGGTCGTCAAGGTGATCCAGGTGAATCAAAATTCTACTTGGGGTTAGATGACGATTTGATGCGCAAGTTTAATGGCGAGCGTATTCAAAAAATTATGACAATGCTTAATGTTCCTGAAGACGAGCCGATCACTGCTAAGATGGTTACAAATTCTATCGAAAGTGCGCAGCGAAAAGTCGAAGGACATAACTTTGATATTCGTAAGCACTTGCTTGATTACGATGACGTGATGAACAAGCAGCGTATGGCGATTTACGGTTTGCGCCGCGAAGTTCTTCAGGGCGAAAAAATGGGAGAGATCTTCCGTGAGATGCTCGGCGATGTAACATCGCATGTTCTTGATTCGTACGTTGATGAGCGAGGCAGAAAAGAGAATTGGAATATCGAAGGTTTAAGAACTGCTTTGATGGCGGGTTTTGGGGCCGACGTAAATTTTGGTCCAATCTCCGAGCTGACGGTTGAAAAAATCAATGAAACGGTTCAAGGCGTTATTCGAAACACATTCGAAAATCAGAAACGTCAACTTGGTCCTCATCTCCAGCAAGTTCAAAAAATGGTTATGCTCCAAACGATCGATCAGCGCTGGAAAGATCATCTTCAGGGAATCGATCAGCTTCGCGACTGGATTAACTTGCGCGGCTACGCCCAAAAAGATCCGTTGATTGAGTATAAACAAGAAGCTTTCAAGATGTTCGAAGAGATGAACTTTGCAATTAAAGGCGAAGCTGTTGAGAAGATCATGAAGATTCAACTGGTAGTGAACAATCCGGATTCACCTGATCTCAATGGCGGTCGCGCAGGTGACCAGGCAGATGAGTATGATGAAGCCGAAGAGACCGATGACGAATCCGTTGATCATGCGCTAGAGGCACTGAAGCCAAAGCGTCAGCGATTAATTTATTCAAGTGGTGACTCAGCTGACGCAGGCCCTGGTGGCGGCGGTGGCGGAAACCCAGGGATGTCGCGATCTGATCGTAGAAAAGTTGAAAAAGACAAAAAGAAGAAACTCTTTTAATGGTTCAGTGTCCAAAGTGCTCTTCGAAGCTCGATGTAGATTTTGGGATGATCACTTGTCCTAGCTGCAACTCGGTCGTCTTCGTTGAATTCGATGGCACTGCGAAAGTTTCTGACGGAGACACTCTCAACGAACAAGAAGCGCCCTTGCCGGAGCCTGATCTTTCGGCCTTTGACAACGCCATGGGCGAGTCAATGTTTGCTCCAGAGCCGTCTGCCGCTCAGGAGGCCGCTTCTCCAGTGTTTCAAGTTGATACACCAGAATTTCAACAAGTTGATGTAGATAGCCCGATGGTTCCGGTCACTGATGAAGTCATGTCTCCCAATGATCCGCTCGGAGTAAGCACCTACGCGAACTCAGAGTTTTCACAGGGAAAAGATGGCCCATTCCTCTTTAATTTGTTTATAAATGGTTTGGATTCTAAAGAGATTCGAGAATCCTTACGAGAAGCTATGAACGATAGTCGCTTCAGTTTTGATTCAAAAAATCTACTGGGGCAGATTCGCGATGGAAAGCTTCTCATCAAGAACGTCTCACCTGTTCAAGCTTCCATTTTAGTGAATCGCCTCAAGCGACTGCCGCTTACGATTACTTGGGAGCAGCATGCGATCACAACGATCGAAAAATTCTAGATCAAAAGTTCGGGCGGCACAGCTCGAGCGCGCATTTCTGAGTGATCTATTCTGGCTCGCATTTCTTGTCGCAGCTTCGATTATCTTTCTTCCGCTATCTTCTCAGGGCGGCGAATATCAAGCGCACTCTGCAAAGTTAGGGAAGCTCGACGCCCAAATCAGAAAAACAGAAGACGAGATTCATCATCTTGCAAAGAGCAAGCAGAGCGCTGTTACAGCTGAGCAAAAAGAAAATCTTCACAAAGAAATGTTTGCGCTCTACAAAGAGCTTAAAGCTCAGAGTGCTGACTACGAAGAAACCAAAACACACATTCGATTCCAGCACCCTGAAAAGGGTGAAGAAGTTGAGCATAAGTATACGCGCCATTCTCTTCAGCCGTTTACCAGTTTTGAAAATGACGTCACCATTGACGGAAAGCTTGATTCTTTCTTGCACAAAATGCGAACGGTTTACGGAGAAACTCCGAAGCCAAAGAAGGAGTCGGTAAAGAGTGCTGATCCACGCGCTCCAGCTTCTGCTCAGAAGAAAAAAGAATTTGATCCTGATGATGTTGATCAGTCGATTACTTTGAAGAAGTAGTTCGACTGCAGATTACTGTGAAGCAGACCCATCGGCTGGTGCGATCTCTTCGAACTTTGGTTTTGCCGGCATGTCTTTCGCGATTTCTTCGCGCAAATCTACAGACTGTTTTCGAGAGCGTTTGATTTCATCGTCGATGTTGACGTTGTCATTTTTGGCGGTCGCATTGAGGCGATCTTGTTCGGCAGCGCTGATTGCAGGTTTTTGAACGGGGCCGGTGTAGACCACTTTGCCGTTTTCAAAACGAACTTCTTTTTGATGAGTGACGCTTTCGCTGCGATCAGGGTAGACAACAAAGATCCAGCGATCTTGACCGCTTTTTCTTTCGCTAACGCGTGGGCCGACGCCAGTGGTTTCTAAAACTTGCGCCTTATCCATTCCAATTTGGACTGAATCTAATTTTTGGATTTGAGATTTTGGAGAAGATTGGCAAGCAACCGAAAGTGCAAAAAGACAAATATAAACCGGTGTAAGACGTAGATTAATTCGCATGTACTAAGTGTACTACGTTCTAGGGAGCTGGCGCTTCAAGATTTTTCCGCTATCGCCTTTTGGCAAGTCCTTAAGGAATTCAATATGTTTCGGGACCTTATATTTGGCTAGTTGTCCCGAGCAAAACTGGATGAGCTCCTCGGCTAAAAGTTCGACACCGTCTTTCGTTACTACGAAAGCCTTGCCAACTTCGCCCCATTTCTCGTCTGGCACTCCCACAATTGCGACTTCTTTAATTTTTGGATGTGAGCGAAGGAACTGTTCTACTTCGACGGGATAAACGTTCTCAGCACCGCTGATGTACATATCCTTCTTCCTGCCTGCGACATAGAAATATCCGTCGGCATCGCAACGAACAAGATCGCCAGTGTGAAGCCATCCGTCTTTAATAGTTGATGCTGTAGCTTCTGCATTTCTCCAGTAGCCAGGAGATTGCGCAGGACCCTGAAGGAGTAGCTCGCCGATTTCACCCGGCAAAACATCTTTTCCTGAATCATCGACAAGGCGGGTTTGAATGTGCGGATTTGCAAAGCCTATCGAACCAATCTTACGAATAGAATCTTCTTCATTTAACGAGAAAACATTCGGCCCGAACTCGGTGAGTCCGTAACCTTGGCGAATCGGAATACCTTTATTCTGCCAAACTTCAATCAGCGGAAGTGGCATTGGCTCACCACCTACAACTGCATAGCGAATTTTGGAGAGATCACTTGATGGAAAGTTTGGCGATTGCGCAATCATCTCCATTGTCGTCGGAACTCCAAACAAGATCGTCGCTTTCTCTTGCTCGCAAAGGCTCACTAAAGTTTGAGGATCAAACTTTTTTAGTAAAATTGTTTTTGCACCCCGATGAATGAATGGCGTTAGCAAAACATTCCAGCCGCCAGTGTGAAAGAAGGGGAGGAATGCGACATGTACATCGCTTTGGCTTAAATTTAAACGAAGGCCGGTACTCACAGAATTCCAGTGCATCATCTTAGGAGTAATGACTGCGCCTTTTGGTGCACCCGTTGTTCCGGACGTGTAGAGAATCATGCACGGCTTTTCAAATTCTCCATCAAACTTCGCGTACTGAAGATCACCGATATCGCGAGTCGCAGCACATGCAATCTCAACTAACTTCTTGATGCCTCGGCTGCCTTCAACTGTCCAGGTCGGGATTGCGCCCTTTACCTGAGAAACCACTTCTTCAAACTGCGCTTGATACACAAGGAGCTTTGGCTCGCTGTCTTTAACGATGTGACTGATCTCGCGTGGAGTGAGTCGAAAATTTACAGGAACTAAAACCGCGCCGAGCCGCTGAAGAGCAAAAAACAAAAACACGTACTCAACTTCATTGATCGAGAGAACAGCAACTCGATCTCCACTAGAAATATTAAATTGCTTACGAAGTTGATGAGCGAGAGTTGTGATCGCTTTGAAGCTCGTCGAATACGAATACTCTTGGCCGCTTTCGCCGTCTTTGAACGCGATGGCATCGGGGGATTCATTCTTCCAATGTTGAAACCAGTCGTAATTTATCGTTTCGATCAAGTGTCGTAACCCCACTTCATGGCCATTGCGGCCATACTCATACCGCCACCCGAGCCAAGAAGTAAAACGAGATCACCTTTTTTCAATTTGTGAGCGCGGGCGGCGTCGGCCAAAGCCATCGGAATGCATGCGCTCCCGGTGTAGCCGAACTTATCCATGACGTTATGGGCTTTGGCTTGTGGTGCGCCAAGCTTATCCATGGTCTCTCGAATGCTGCCAATATTTATCTGAGTAAAGAAGAAGTGGTCAACTTCCGAAACTTTTGCCCCAACGCGATCAAGAATAGTGTTCGTTAGTTTGGGCCATTGAATTCCGTTTGTTTCAGGCGGAATGCGTTTCACGAATTGAAGCAAGTGCTGACGTTTAGCAACCGTCTCGTCAGAAATAGGAAACTTTGTTCCACCAGCGTAAATTCCCATGTAATCGTGATAAACACCTTCGGTCGCTAAGTGCGACGCGAGAATACCCTGATCTTTTGAATCTGTTCGTCTAACAATTGCAGCACCAGCTCCATCGGCAAAAACACTCGTGACCTTATGATCACTCCAATCAAAGAACTTCGACATGCCGTAAGCACCGACAACTAATATATTGTTATAGCGTTCATCGGCCACGATATATTTGTTTGCCACATCGAGTGCTGTAACGAAACCTGCGCACGCAGTATTGAGATCAAACGTTCCAGCCTTTTCGGCCCCAAGTTTGTGCTGAACAACTGCAGCCGTCGAAGGAGAAATATAATCAGGCGTGTCGGTTGCGATAATTATAAGATCGAGATCTTTTGCCGTGATGCCTGCAGTTTTTAAAGCTTCAACTGCGGCTGGTAAAATAAGATCTGATGTTGCTTGGTCTTCAGACATGAAGTGACGGTGGAAAATGTTCCTCTGTTCGCGTAGGAATGTATCCATGTCACGGTTGTATTTTGTGTCGAAAAATTTGTTATCGACTCTGTTTTCAGGAACGTAAAGCCCTGTTCCTGCGATGTAGCTACGTGACATGATTCACCTCTCGAAACAAAATTAGGTTGCATATAAGAATCGATTCGTCAGTTGCACGAAAAGTTCGGGGTTTTCAAAGCAGGCCGAGTGCCCTTGGTCTTTAAGTTCAACAAGAGTTGCGTTCGGTAAAAGCGTCTGAAGATCTCGAGAACTTTTGATTGAAAGAACATTGTCGAATTCACCATGCAAAATCTGAATTGGATGACAGACTTGCTGAACTTCTGAAGTTATATCGAGCTTCGATAAATGAAACGGAATGCCAAGCCAGTTTTCAGAGGCGACGCCGAAGGCATCATCGACAATGGCAGCGAAGAATTTGCTGTTCTTATCATTGTTATGAATCGTGTAATCCAGGCGTTCAGCGCAGAACTCTCGATCTTTGCTCATTCGGATAAAGCCGTCTTTAATAGTTTCGCTGAAGCCGATACCCTTCGGGCCGATCGGATCGAGCAAAACTGCACGATCAAAAAGTTGAGGTGCGCGAGCCATTGCTAATAGCGCAATTGCTCCGCCAGTCGAATGACCGATGACAGAGCATTTCGAAACTCCAAGGTAGTGAAGTAGATCGATGTAGTCTTTCGCAAGATTTTGGATTTTCAAATCATCAATCGAATTAGGGGCAGCGCTTTGTCCGCAGCCGCGCCACTCTGCAAGAATTAATTTTCCCGGCAGAAGGTGATTGTCTTTTGCAGATTCATTCTTCCAGCTCGTTACAGCTGGGTAAAACCAGCGATTGGAAGCCAAATTTCCATGAATAACTAAAGTGTCGCGAGGGACGATTCCCTCGAACACCTCATAATGCATTTGAAAATCGTCTAGATGAGCGAAAGACATTTTGGAAAAGCTCCTAGCAAACTAATGCGCCATCAACACTTAGAGTTGCGCCGCTGATGTATCCAGCTTCTTGAGTCGCAAGGAACAAGCATGCGTTCGCAATATCAGCAGGTTTGCCAAAACGTTTCGCAGGAATTTTCTCTTCGATCATTTTGCGAGCGTCGGCGGGCATCGCCTCCACCATCGGTGTGAGTGTAAAGCCTGGTGCGACTGCATTAACTGTGAAACCTTTTGAAGTGAGTTCGCGCGACCAAGTCTTTGTCATTCCAATTACGCCGGCTTTTGCTGCAACATAATTTGTCTGACCAAAATTTCCGTAGAGCGCTACGACGCTTGCAATATTAATGATCCGCTTGTTTGTTGAATTCGGATTAAACTTTGGAAGAGTTGATTTTGTAACGTTGAAGACACCAGTTAAATTAGTGTCGATCACTGACTGCCAATCTTCAGGTGCCATCTTCACTAAACTTTTGTCGCGAGTGATGCCGGCGTTATTGATGACGATATCGACAGGCCAAGGAAGAGCATTAACAGCGGCTTCACACGACGCAAACTTTGCTACGTCTGCTTGTTGAAAGTGCACACACCCTTTGAAGCTCGCAAGTTCGGTTCTCGCTGATTCGAGGGTCTCTTCTGAGTAATCCCAAACGGCGACATTTGCTCCCGCCTCAAGAAACTGACGAGTAATTTGAAGTCCGATGCCGCGAGCTCCGCCCGTGACCACCACATTTTGATCTTTGAAATTGAATTGTATGTTCATGAGTGCGGTTTTCGACGGCTGCACTATAACTCGTCAAGCTAGGCCCAAAGTCGAGGTAGTTATCGGCGTTTCCGCAAACGTGTTCGAGCTGGAGAGTGGTCATATGAAATAATTCGCCGCATCAGCGAGGGTACACGTTAGAACAATCACTCTAATGATGGGGATATGTATGTGGAAACATGTGGAGGCCAAAATTGTCAGCAGCCCAATAACTCAGCAGTTAAGACTTAAAAGTTAGAAGTCCGCGTTGAAAGTTATGGTCCAAGCAAATGGCAAAAGTTTCGAAGAATCGCTGCGACTTTCACTCTTCACTAAAACTCGAACTTTTTGCTCCTCACTTTTAACTCTTAACTGTTTGTCTTCGTTCTTGATTTCAGAGTGCTAAGATGAGATTCAAAGAAGCGAAATCAGTGATGTTTACTTCCTCCAAGGAGATGCCTTCAATGGCTTCATCTAACGAAACATTTTCGCAAGAGTCTTACAATCGCGGCGGACTAATTACGTTCATAGCTGCAATGGCTTTCTCAATTATTTTCTTTATCGCACTTTTGATTTTTCACCCGGGTGTTGATTTAAAAGAAATTGCTCCAGAAGCAGGGGCGCAGCCAGAAGCAGCGGCGCCAGCAGCAGCGGCTCCGGCTGCAACAGAAGAAAAAGCACAGTAAGCCGCAAATGTTCATTTCAACTCGCGCGCTTTCAGCATTGGTAAAAATCGTTTTCGCTCTAGCGCTAGCTATGAACGCGAACGATGCATTTGCACAAGCTGATCGCAAGGGTGAAGGCGAAGGCACTCCGAACGAAATGCCGAAGCAACTTGAAAATGTTGGAATCACTGAGCAGCTTGGCTCTAATGTTGATCCGACGATCGCTTTCAAAGATGATCGCGGTAACGACGTAACAATCGGCACGTACCTCAACAAGAACAAACCGGTCCTACTATCTCTTGCCTACTACAACTGCCCGGGGCTCTGTAACTTTCACTTAAACGGAATGGTAGATGCTCTCAAAGAAGTTTCCCTCAAAATGGGAAAAGATTTTGAGTACGTTGTTGTTAGCTTTGACGAAAAAGAAACTCCAACGCTTGCGAGTCAGAAAAAGCAATCTTACCTGCGCTCATTCGGAAACTCTCAGGCAGCAGAGGGTTGGCACTTTCTTACGGGGTCCGCGGCTTCGATTGAAGCTTTGACAAAACAAGTTGGTTTTCAATTTAAATGGGATGAGGCGAGCAAAGAATTTGCGCACGCTTCTGCTGCGATTATGCTTTCGCCAGAAGGCAAAATTTCTCGATACCTTCACGGTATTCATTTCGAACCAAAATCACTTCGACTTGGCCTGCTTGAGGCTTCTGAAGGGACAGTGGGAACAATCGTTGATCGATTCCTTCTCTACTGTTTTCATTACGATCCAAAACAAAATAAATATGCGGTAGCTGCAATGAGAGTTATGCGAATTGCAGGTGCTGCAACAGTATTGATTTTAGCTTTGTTCATCGCTCCTTACTGGTGGCGCCAACGGCGTGCCCTTAAGAGAGCTCGGCTTCAAGGAGAAGTGTCGTGAGTTTGCAGAATCCATTTAAGTCGCCATTAGTGGCGCTCACAATCCGGTGGCGTGCAGGCATCGCGGGGTTAATTGCAACGTTCAGTTCGCAATTGGCTTTCGCGCAAAAAAGCCTGTACTCGCCTACACAAGGCAACGAGATCGCTCGCAGCGTAGATCAGATCTACGGCTTTTTGATCATTTCGAGTTTGATCTCATTCATTCTCGTTGTTGGCGGGATGATTTACTTCGTGATCAAGTACAAGCGGACTTCTACGAATCAGAAGTCGGCATATATCACGCACAATCACACTGCCGAGTTCCTCTGGAGCTTTATCCCATTTGTGATTTTCATGTTTGTGTTCGCTTGGGGTTGGATAGTTTACGACGAGATGCGAACTTTCCCAGATAACTCACTTGAAGTGCACGTATTCGCAAAAAAGTGGGAGTGGAAATTCGTTTATAAAAACGGAAAAGAAGTTATTAACAGCCTTGATGACAAAAACCAGGTTGCTCCTGCGATGATGGTTGTTCCTATCGGACGACCAGTAAAATTGATTATGGCTTCTACCAAGATCAATCCAGGTGGCACCGATCCGGCTGATCGACCTGTTCTTCACAGCTTTTACATTCCATCAATGCGCGTAAAGCAAGACGTGGTTCCAGGTCGCTACACAGCACTTTGGTTTCAAGCTGATAAAGCGGGAACATACCAAGTTTTCTGTACAGAATTCTGCGGCGGTGGTCACTCGGCGATGCGCGGACAAATCAAAGCGGTTTCACCTGAAGAGTTTGATACTTGGTTGAGCGGAGAAGAGGCTGGAGCAACTGGCGGTAAAGAACTTAGCTTAGCAGATAAAGGAAAAGTACTTTATCAACAGCGCGCTTGTATCGGTTGCCACAGTTTAGATGGCTCAGCAATGACAGGCCCAACTTGGAAAGGTGCTTTCGGAAAGCAGCACACTATGGCTGACGGATCGTCGGTGGCTGTCGATGAAAACTATATTCGCGAGTCGATCCTTAATCCGAATGCAAAAGTGGTGAAGGGCTTCGGTCCTCCATCATCAATGCCTGCGTATGCGGGTCAGTTATCAGATGAAGAACTTGGTCAATTAATCGAATTTATTAAAACTGTAAAATAAGAGGAGACGGGGCAAATATTATGGCAGGCGCTCACGCTCAAGGTACAAATTATCTAAATTGGCAAAAAGGGTTGTGGTCTTGGCTGACAACTCTTGATCACAAGAGAATCGGAATCTTGTACGCAATCACAGTAGGAATATTCTTCTTAACTGGCGGTATCGCAGCGTTGCTGTTGCGAACTGAGTTGATTGCTGCGGGACCAACGATTCTTAATCCAGAGTCGTACAACCGTGTGATGACTTATCACGGAGCGATCATGGTCTTCTTGGTTATCATTCCAGGAATTCCAGCGTTCCTTGGTAACTTTGTTTTACCGCTGCACTTGGGGGCAAAGGACGTAGCATTCCCGCGGCTGAACTTAGCAAGTTGGTACTGCTTATTAGTCGGAGCCGGAATTGCACTCGCTTCACTTTTCTTTGGTGGCGCTGATACGGGTTGGACATTCTACACTCCTTACTCAATTCAAACTCGACCAGCAGTAATGATGATGGCGTTCGGCGTATTCGTTGCCGGATTCTCTTCAATTCTCACCGGTCTAAACTTCGTTGTAACAACTCATAAGTTGCGTGCACCCGGAATGACGATGAATCGCATTCCACTCTTTGTTTGGGCGCTTTATTCGACTGCGATCATTCAAGTGTTAGCGACTCCGATTCTTGCAATCACGGTGTTGTTGCTTGCGATGGAGAATATTTTCGGAATCGGTTTCTTCGACCCAGCATTGGGCGGTGACCCGGTGATGTTCCAGCACTTCTTCTGGTTCTATTCTCACCCAGCTGTTTACATCATGATCTTACCTGCGTTCGGTGTGATCTCTGAGTTGATCGCTACCTTTTCTCGAAAAACAATCTTCGGATATACAGCGATTGCTTACTCATCTTTGGCGATTGCAGCAGTTTCGTTCTTTGTTTGGGGACACCATATGTTTGTGTCGGGCCAATCTGAAATTGCGGGTATCTTATTCTCTTTCATCACCATGCTTGTTGGTGTACCGACAGCGATTAAGACATTTAACTGGGTCGCAACGATGTACAGAGGTTCGATCAACTTAGCAGTCCCGATGCTTTGGGCTCTTGGTTTCATCTTCCTCTTCACCATTGGTGGCGTTACCGGAATTTTCTTGGCGACAATGGCCGTCGACGTTCACTTCCACGACACGTACTTCGTCGTAGCTCACTTCCATTATGTAATGGTGGGCGGGACTTTAATGGCGATCATGGGTGGCGTGACTTATTGGTTCCCGAAAATGTTCGGAAAAGTATGCCCTGAAATGCTCGGACGAATTTCATTCTTCTTAGTATTCTGCGGCTTCAACGTGACGTTCTTCCCGCAGTTTATCTTAGGTGCGATGGGAATGCCTCGTCGTTACTTCGATTACATTCCGGCTTACGAAAGTTTGAACCAGATTTCTACAATCGGTTCGTACATGATCGGGCTTGGATTCGTAATTGGATTTATTAACTTCATTCAAGGTTATCGCTCAACTATTCCATCTGGGGACAATCCTTGGGGTGGAAAAACGTTGGAGTGGACGACATCGTCTCCTCCTCCGCATGAGAACTTCCATACAACTCCAATCGTAACGGCAGGTCCATATGAGTACCGCTAACACTCACTCTCCTGGCCAAGAAAACGGCCAGCGTCCACACGCCCATCATTTCGATAATGCAGAACACGAATACCAGAGCTCAAAACAGGGCGTTTGGCTTTTCCTCTGCACCGAAATCTTAATGTTTGGTGGTTTGTTCGTTGCCTATGCTCTCTTCCACCGTATGTATCCTGAGCTCTTCAAGGCTGGCTCTACCCACCTTGATTGGAAGTTGGGAGCAGTGAACACTGTTGTCCTTCTTTTCAGCTCGCTAACTATGGCATTGGGTATCTACTACAATCAGCTTCGAAATAAAAATATGGCAGCGTTGATGTTAATCATCACGCTGGTTTGTGGATTTATTTTCTTAGGAGTTAAGTGGGTAGAGTACTCGCATAAGTTTCATGAGGGCCTTTACCCAGGCTCGATGTTCAGCGGTGAAATTGGTGAAGTTAAGAACTTAGCTCTCTACTTCTCATTCTATTTCATGATG
Organism: uncultured Bdellovibrionales bacterium; assembly: GCA_964543475.1. Classification (GTDB taxonomy): domain Bacteria; phylum Bdellovibrionota; class Bdellovibrionia; order Bdellovibrionales; family JAMPXM01; genus JAYSYM01. The sequence goes on from CAZIYJ010000001.1 coordinate 395,057, forward strand.
ACAGGTCTGCATGCGATTCACGTTGTGACGGGAATGGGTTTGATCGCATGGGTTCTTGTAAGAACTCTTCGCGGAGAATTTGGACCTGACTACTACACTCCAGTAGAGGGTGTTGGATTATTTTGGCATTTGGTCGACTTAGTGTGGATCTACTTATTCCCACTTCTTTACTTGGTATCGTGAGGTAGCAAATGGGTAACAAAAGCAATAACGTCTTGCCTTCTCAGCATGGGGAACACCAGAACAGTCACCATATTATTCCGCTGAAGACGTATCTTACTATTTTTGCGGCGCTGATTGCTCTGACTGTCGTAACGGTTGCAGCGTCACGAGTTGATTTCGGTGCATTTAATGCCGTGATTGCCTTTGCAATCGCGAGCGTGAAGGCACTTCTCGTTCTCGCTTATTTCATGCATTTGAAATACGACAACATGATGAATCGCGTGATCATTGCGAGTGGTGCGTTTTTCTTAATCGTACTCTGGATGTTCGTCACTATTGATGACATCACTCGTATCTTCCAGGGCAATACACTCTAAGGATGCGGCTATTTTTAGACCTCACTAAGTCGAAGATCATTGTCTTCGTACTCCTAACCGGTACAGCCGGTTACGCTATGGGCCTGCCCATCATTGTTGAATGGGATTGGGTCCTTTATTTTTTCACATTACTTTCTCTTTATTTTTTTTCAGCCGGGAGTTTCGCTCTCAACCAAGCTCAAGAAGTATCTGTCGATGAGAAGATGCCGCGAACTGTGAATCGTCCAATTCCAAGCGGAAAGATTTCTCGCGCTCAAGCCTACTTTCTTGGTTTTGCATTTGTCGGCTTAGGAATTTTTGTTTCATCGTTTGTAAATCAAACTGTGTTGATTACGGGGCTAGCGACAGTATTTTTCTATAACGTCTTGTACACTCTTTATTGGAAAAAGAAGTGGGCGTTTGGAGCTGTCCCCGGAGCGATTCCAGGAGCAATGCCGTTTGTGATCGGGTATGCAGGTCACGCGCAATCTATTTTTAATCCTGCGTGCGTCTATGGATTCATGATTATGTTCTTGTGGCAGATGCCGCACTTCTGGGCCCTGGCGATTAAGTACAAAGATGATTATGTGCTCGGCGGAATTCCTGTCTTGCCAGCGCAAATCGGAACAAACGCAACTCTCTATCACATCGGGCTCTACACATTTTGTTATGTGGGTCTAGCGCTCGCATCGCCTTGGTTCGTTAGTCCCGGAATCGCCTATTTAGTTTTTGTTATACCGACGGCTTTCAAGGTGCTTTATGAATTTTTAAAGTATTACAGAAGCGAAGGTCGTGAGCGATGGCTTGGCTTTTTCTTGTGGGTCAATTTTTCTATGTTGATCTTCTTAGCGGCACCAGTGCTCGATCGTCTAATTTACTTCTTCCGTGTGAGAGGTGATGGTCTGTGATCGCGCGTAGATTCTCTCGCTTCCTTGCTCTCCTTTGTTTTCTGACTCTTGGATTGATGGGCCTTGGAGCGGGCGTTCGCGCAAAGAAAGCAGGGCTCACATGCCCTGACTGGCCGCTTTGTTTTGGCCAAGTGATTCCGGATTATCATCCCGGAGTTTATTTTGAATTCATTCACCGCGCTTACGCTGGCGTTGTTGCGATTCTCTTTTTTGGATGTCTCTTTTATGCTTGGCGATCTCGAGACGAATTGATTCGAAAAGTTCGCGGATTATTATTTGTCGCTTCGATCGTTTTGATCGCACAGATTGTGATGGGCGGGCTGACGGTACTAAAACTCGTCAAGATTGAAGTCGTCACAAGTCACTTGGCACTCGCTACAGTTTTCTTTGGCTGTGTCTATTGGTGCTATTTATCACTCAAAGATGCAGATCCTGCGCGCGCAGATGGGCGAGCGATGTTTGGTTCCGGATCGATGGATCCCACCTCAGGAGCAGCTTTGCGAGCGCCGCTCTTAAGGTTCTTAGTTGTGCTGACTCCGATTTTTATTTTCAGCCAGTTGCTCTTAGGTGGCTTGGTCGCCACATCTTACGCCGGTTCAGTTTGTGTCGACTTCCCGCTATGTAATGGTCAGTGGATTCCTGAGCCGTTCGAAGGGCCGATTAAACTTCAAGTACTTCATCGCTTCTTTGCGTACTTCGTTTGTGCCTACGTCGTCATGATTGGTTTAAAAATGATTCGTGCGACCCACAATTTATACGTTCGCAGAAGTGCACGACTAATCATCTTTGCAGTGTTGATTCAAGTTGGCCTTGGAATCGCGAATGTGATGATGTTGATTCCGTTCTATTTAACGGTCGCTCATCACGTCATGGGCATTCTGCTATTCGCAGCGAGCCTTCGCTTACTCCACTCAAATTCCTAAATCATCAAGAACGGATAATTAATTGGCTTCTGAGGCGGGGCCACTCATCATCAATGATGCTATAGATATTGCGGTTTCCGTCGTCGAGATTTTCAATATAGCGCCACTTTCTTAGTGTGCCCTCGAGAGTAGCGCCAAGTCTCTTCATTGCGCGATTCGATTTTTCATTTGTAGGATGAACCGAGAATTCAACTCGATTTACTTTCATCACGTTAAAAGCATAGTCGAGCATTAATAATTTCAATTCAGAGTTAACGAAAGTTTTTTGCCATTTGTCTGCGACCCAGGTGAAACCAATTTCGACACGGCGAAAATTTTCATTTGGGTATTGGTAAACGCTGCTTGCTACAAATTGGCCGTTAAATTTAGCGGCGACCATCAGAACTTCGCCTCGTGATTGCTTTTCTATAATCTTTTGAAAGTAGGTACAGAATGCTTCTGTCGAAGTTATGCCGCGGGTGAGTGAAAACCAGGTGGTCGGGCTTACCAATGATTTTGCTAGGTCAGGCAAATCGGCCGAAGTAACTTTTACGAGTTGGAGTTGTGGACCGTTGACAGATTGAAAATTTAAAAACGAATAGCTCATGTTTTTGGAGCGTCGGGCTGATTCATAGGTTCAGCAGCTCTGAACGCTTCGAGCTTGCTGCAGGTTTCAAACACCCGCATCACGGTCGGATACTGATCGGTGGGAGTGTTGAACCGCTTGGCCGCAAAAACTTGCGGAACTAGAAATGCATCGGCTGCAGAAAGAGCACCACCAAAGCAATAGGTGCCGGCCGTGTCTTTTAAGAAGAGTTCAAGTGCGCTCATGCCCTTTGAGATCACATGGGTGATCCACTCTCCTCGTGCTTTTTCGTCAAGGCCACGTCGACCAAGCTCATCTGTAACAGCTAAATTGTGAAGTGGTTGAATTCCGCTGTTAATGATTTCACAGAATTGAATGACGCGTGCTTTTTCGAAAGGATCGATCGGAAACAGGGGGCTAGTTGGACTGACTTCGTCGAGATATTGAATGATCGCTATGGACTGGCCGAGAGCTTTACCATTGTGGACAAGTGTGGGGACTTGCTCGCTCGGATTGAGTTTTTTGTATTCCTGATTGTGTTGTTCGCCGCCGTTGTTAATTAGGTGTACAGCCTTGTAATCGTATTTGAGGTTTTTTAGGTTCATTGCGATTCGCACACGGTGCGATGCAGAGCTGCGAAAATACCCGTAGAGTGTGAATTCAGCCACTTCAAGCCTCCAGCCATTGGACAACAGCTTTCGAGCATAATAGAACTACTGGCATGAAGCTAGGAACTTTGAAGTCAAAAAGCAGAGATGGCGAACTCATCGTAGTGAGCCAAGATAATTTAAAAGCCGTCAAAGCAACTGATGTAGCGCCTTCTTTACGCGAGGCCGTCGAAAATTGGAATGCCAGCAAACCAAAGCTTGAGGCGATTTACAAAGATCTAAATGCTGGTAAGCGCACCGATGCATTTGCCATTGATCAAACACAGCTTCATTCTGCATTCCCTCGATGCTTTCAATGGGCCGATGGCTCCGCGTTCTTGCACCACGTAAAACTTGTCAGAATGGCTCGCAAGGCCGAGATGCCGCCATCGCTTTTTCAGACTCCGTTGATGTATCAAGGCGGCAGCGACGACTTCTTACCTCCGACTGAAGATATTCCGCAGATCGATTTTGCGCACGGGACTGACTTTGAAGCTGAAGTAGCCGTCGTTCTTAGCGATGTTCCTATGGGCGTAACTCCAGAAAATGCGCTTAACCACATCGTCTTATTTTTGATCGTCAACGATGTTTCTCTTCGTGGCTTAATTCCAGAAGAACTTGCTGCGGGTTTCGGGTTTTTCCAAAGCAAACCATCTTCAGCATTTGCACCATTTGCAGTAACTGAAGATGAACTCGGCGGAGCATGGAAAGATGGTCGCTTGCATCTTCCACTTAATGTTGAATACAACGGTCAGTTTTTCGGAAAAGCAAATGCAGGACAAATGCATTTTCATTTTGGCCAGTTGATTGCGCACGCAGCCCGCACGAGAAATTTAAAAGCCGGAACAATTATTGGGAGCGGCACTGTTGCCAACGAAGATCCGACAGTTGGTAGTAGCTGTCTGGCAGAGAAGCGTATGATCGAAACAATTAAAGACGGCTCTCCCAAAACTCCCTTCATGAAAGTCGGCGACACTGTCAAAGTCGAGATGCGCGACTCCTCTGGGAAAAACATTTTTGGAACGATTTTTCAGAAGGTCATTCAGGCGAAAATCTAGTGTCTCAGCTTGATGCGTGTCTCGTATTGAGACCGTAGATCTAATGAGCGATGAACAAAATATATCCAGCTAGATATAGTTAAAACGCCTATCGATTGGAATCATATTTGCTCTTGTATCTCCGATAAGGAACTCGGGGAGACTGAATGAAACAATTGAAGAAATCCTACCTTACGGTTGCACTTGCGCTTTCAACATGCGGTGTTCTTTTTCAGAACTGTGCTGCTGCTCCTCCGCCTGATCTTGGCAGTGTGACTTCGGCAAGTTTGTCAGTAGGTTCTTTGACTTGCAGTTTTGCGGGCCAAATTTTGACTGAGGGCCAAACAGTTTCGGCTTATCAAGCATCATCGGTTGCTTCAGGTGGCGTTTGTGTTTCTCAAGCAAGAACTTGTACGAACGGAATGCTTTCTGGAACTTATCAGTTCGGAGGCTGTTACGTTGAAAGTCCAACAGCGACTGCTTCGTGCAGTTTCTACGGCCAAACAATTCCTCATGGCCAAGCTGTGACTGCATACCAAACTGGAAGCGTAGTAGGCGGAGCTTGTGCCTCAGAAAACCGAATTTGTACAAATGGAGTTTTAGCTGGTACCTACCAGTACACTTCTTGTGTTGTGGATTGTTCGTTCAACGGTGCAGTTGTCGCTCACGCAACTGGTGTAACAGCATTCGCAGCCGCGTCAGTTCCTGCGGGTTCGGCGTGTGTATCAGAAGTTCGATCTTGTAACATGGGAGCATTGTCGGGATCACATGGCTTCTCGAGCTGTACAGTACAATCGGGTGGAGGAACTGCGTCTTGTAGCTTTAATGGAGCTACAGTTCTTCATGGTGCGAGTGTTACGGCTTATGCAATAGACGAAGCTTCATATGGAACTACATGCGCGGCCTATTCTCAGCAGCGACAGTGTAATAACGGGGTATTAAGTGGATCCTATGCATATTCGTCGTGCTTTAAAAACTTTGACCCTTGCGGCGGCGGTGGTGGGTACAAGAGCTACCCAACTCCAATAACTTACTGCCCTTAACCACTGACCTTTACAGAGCACCCGGGGACTGATAGTTTTCTTGGGTGCAAACCACTATATTTCAAGACGAAAAATTGCTTATCTTTGATGGAGCAGTAGGGACCGAGCTCTACAACCGTGGCTTCTTCATCAATCGACCTTTTGAAGAACTTAACCTCAGTTCTGCTGCTGACGTTCAAAAGGTGCATTTCGACTATTTAGATGCCGGCGCTGATGTCATTACGACAAACACTTTTGCTACAACTCGCACTCAGTTAAAAAATTTCGATATCGATTCAAAGCAAGCTGAACTCATAAAGGCAGCGCTCCTCAATGCTAATAGTGCGGTTAAGCAATATCGTGAACATAACAATCGGCCAGTTAGAATTGCACTATCACTTGGGCCACTGGGACAATTGGTTGAGCCCCTCGGGTCGATAAGTTTAGTTGATGTTCGCGCGGAGTTTGCTGAAGTTGCGAGAGCAGCTGTATCTAGCGGCGAGGACTATCAACTTTACTTATTTGAAACTTTCTCGAATCTTGATGAGCTAGAGGCTGCAGTTGCAGGAGTTCGCGACGTCGATGCTAAGAGACCAATTCTCGCCTCAATTCACTCAGCCGTTTCAAAAGAAGGTTTCATTGCGGAGTTTGCTGAGCGATTCGGTAAGTCAGACCTCATTCAAGCGCTAGGGCTTAATTGCTCTGATGGCCCTTCGCAGTTGCTTCAGGCCTTGCAAATCTTGAGGCCCTTAACGTCTAAACCAATTGTTGTGCAACCAAATGCAGGCCTTCCTCGTTCGATTAATGGTCGCTACTTTTACATGACGAGCCCTGACTACCTTGCGAAGTTTGCAAAACGTTATGCGCAAGCGGGTGCTGTGGCAGTCGGCGGATGTTGCGGAACTGGGCCTGAGCACATTCGTGCAATCAAAGCAGCTTTTGCAATGGTACGCGCGCAAGCAGCTGGTGAGATTTCTGATCCAGAGATCAATGTTGAGATATTGGAATCTAAAACTGATCGCCTTGTGGCAAAAGCTCGCTCACAAATGCGAAAGCCTTTGGCGAAACATTCGGTTTCTGAAACTTCTCGCGTCGGCGAAATATTAAAGACAAAAAAGAAAGTTCTTTCGATTGAGGTCCTACCTCCAAAAGGAACTGAGCTTGAAGGATTTTTAGAAAGCTTAGATGTGGTTGAGGCCGCCGGAGTAGATTTTGTGAATGTGCCAGATGGTGCGCGCGCAAGTACTCGCGTTAGCAGTCTCCATATTGCAAGCTACGTGGCACACCGAAAAGGATCACTGCAGGTGATTCCGCATTTTACCACTCGCGATCGAAACCTTATTGCGCTTCAGTCTGATTTACTTGGCGCTTATGTAAATGGTGTAAGAGATGTTTTGTTAGTAACCGGTGATCCGCCAAAGCTTGGTACAAACAAAGATGCAACTGGCGTCTACGATATTGATTCAATCGGTCTCACTTACTTAGTCAACTGTTTGAACCAGGGCATCTCTCCGACCGGAGATGAAATTGGTTCCGGGACTGGTTTTGGAATCGGTGTCGCAAGTAATCCGACCGCTATCAACTTAGATTTAGAACACCAACGTTGGCTTTACAAAGTTGAGTCGGGAGCTGATTACGCAGTGACTCAGCCAATCTTTGATCCTGAAAGTTTTTTGCGGTGGCGTGATCGTTTAAAGCAAAACTATCGCCCGCATCTAGTTGGTATCTGGCCGCTCACGAGTCTTCGAAATGCCGAGTTCATGGCGAACGAAGTTCCCGGTGTGCATGTGCCGAAGTGGGTCATCGAAGAAATGGCAAAGGCCGGAGGCGATTCAAGCGAGGCGATGAAGCGCGGTCTTGATATCGCCCGCAAATGTGTCGACAAATTAACTTCGAGTTGCGAGGGATTTTGTGTGTCAGCTCCGTTTGGCAAAGTAAAATTTGCTCTCGAAGTTATGTCTGGAACAATTGGTGATCAAAAATGAAAATTCGAGCCGAAGTGTCTGACGGAGTAGTCGAGACTTCGCTTCGTAGTGGCCTGACACTTCTTGATCACTTACGTGAAGCGGGTGTCTTCGTTAATGCCGCATGTGGTGGTAAAGGCTCATGTCAGAAGTGTCGTGTGCAGTTGCGAGAAGGTTTTCTCGGGATCACCTCTTCAGATCGGCAGGCGTTTAGACCGCAAGAATTAGAGCAAGGCTGGCGTCTTTCGTGCCAAAGCCGACCAAAAACAAAATGCACAATTAAAGTTCCTGAAACTGAAAGCTTTAAAGCAAAGCCGCGATTAATCAAAACTGGTCTCAAGCCCAATTTAGATTCGCCGCTTGTTTGTGATTTAGGTTCTACCGGAATGGTAGTGAGTGTTCCTTCAACCGAAGGTAAAATTGCCCTTGAATCTCATTTGTTAAATCGACAAGTGAAATTTGGTTCAGATGTTATGACTCGTCTAAACGTGGCTCAACACCAGGGTGTTGAACCGTTACAAAATTCGCTTTTTGAATCACTCAATTTCCTAGTTCAGACTTTGAATAAAGATGCTGAGATAGCGACTGAAGGGAAAACCATTTATTGCTCCGGGAACTCAGCAATGGTCAGTTTCCTTCAGGGTTGGGACATCACGACTCTTGCGGTTTCTCCCTATCAACCTGTTGCGACCCATTCGCAAACGGTAAACAGCGAGACGCAAAAATCATTTCAATTTATTTCAACATTGAAAATCAAAACACTTCCGCTGCTCGGTGGATTTGTCGGAGCCGACACCTTTGCGGGAATATTATATCTCGAGCAAACTTTAAAAGCCCCAAGACCCTGGATGCTTGTTGATATTGGAACCAATACTGAAATTGTTCTGTGCGACGAAGCCGGAAAACTTTGGTTTTGTAGCGCGCCTGCTGGGCCAGCGTTTGAAGGTGGAAATATTTCTCAAGGGATGCGCGCAGAGCCAGGTGCAATTTCGGTTGCTCATTACAAGTCGGGTTGGACACTTGAAACAATTGGCGGAGACAGAGCGCGTGGCATCTGTGGCTCTGGACTGATTGATCTGTTAGCAGAGGCCTCGACTCACGGACTCATGAACCCAGACGGGTATTTGAGCGAAGGATCATTGAGAATCACCGATGAAATATCGCTCCTAGCAGACGACGTTCGCGAGTTCCAACTGGCAAAATCTGCAACAAGGTCAGCATGCGAACTCCTTATCGATCGCTCGAAGACCACTCCAAATGCCATATATTTGGCCGGAACTTTTGCGCAGCATCTAAGGTTGGAGTCGGTCGATGTGGTGGGATTGCTTCCCAAAAAAATCCCTGTAAAACAAATAGGTAATAGTTCGTTATTTGGTACTCTCGTTTGGTCACAAATGTCTGATCACGAACAAGAGAAAATGGAAAACGACATCCGCCAACGTTCAGAGCAAATCGAACTTGCTCTGCAAGATGAATTTCAGGACATCTTTGTTCGAAATTTAGACTTTGGTGGAAAATGAAATCTTTGTGGAGCCGAAATTGCGTTTAACTGATGAGTTGCAGAAAAGAATTTTAGTACTCGATGGATCAATGGGAGCACTTCTCCAAAATCGTGGCTTACCAGCTGGTATGGCCCCCGATGTTTGGATGATGGAAAACTCCGAAATTATTCTTGCCGCTCACAAAGAGTATGCTGATGCCGGTGCAGATATTCTAATTACAAATACCTTTGGTGCTTCTCGCTGGCGTTTAGCGGAGTACCAATCAGAAGGTCGAATTCGCGAGATCAATGCGCGAGCAATTGAATTAGCAAGAAAAGCTTCAAATGGGCGTGCGTTTGTTGTTGGTGATATGGGACCGAGCGGAGAAACGGTTTTTCCGACAGGTCACAAATCTTTTGACGAAGTTTACGACGTTCTCTACGAGCAAGCAAAAATCATGGTGGAGCTTGGCGTTGATGCCATACTCGTTGAGACGATGTTCGACTCACTCGAACTACGATGTGCATTGTCAGCGATTCGCGGAGTTTCGCTAACGATTCCAATCATCGCTCACGCGACCTTTAATACTGATGCCATTACCGACACGGGAGCCACGCCAGAGAACATCGTTGCGATCGCAGAAGGGTTTCACTGCCAAGCAGTAGGAGTTAATTGTTCGACCGGACCTGAGCAAATGGTAGGGATCGTCGAGCGAATGGCGAAGATTTCACAAATTCCGATTACAGTGCAGCCAAATGCCGGTCTTCCAAAAATTGTGAATGGACGGACTGCGTTTCCAATGTCACCGCAGGATATGAAGCCCTATATTCAGCGCTTTATTGATGCTGGAGCATCAATAATCGGCGGCTGCTGCGGGACGACGCCTGAATATATCCGATTAGTTGCCGAGGGAGTAAAAGGGCAAAAGCCAAAGTTCTCTCAAAAACCCAAGCGGGTGATTGTGTCGAGTTTATCTCAATCGGTTATGCTTGGTGGTCCTTATCCTTTCATGCCCATTGGCGAGCGAATGAATCCTTCAGGCCGAAAGAAATTAAGCGAGGCTCTTAAAAACAAAGATCTCTCACTTCTTCTTCAAGACGCTGAATTACAGATGCAAAGAGGCGGAAAGCTTTTAGACATCAACGTTGGTGTACCGCTCGTTGATGAAGTTCAGATGATGAAAGACGCTGTGGTCGCCGTTCAAAACAGAATTCCTGTTCCGCTGATGATCGATAGTGCCAACTCACATGCGCTCGATGCTGGCGCAAATGTTTATTATGGTCGACCTCTTCTTAATTCGATCAATGTCGAAGATGAAAAAGTTGAAGAGATGATCCCTGTAGTTCGTAAACATGGAGCTGCTGTTGTAGCGATGGTGACGGGTACTTTTGTTCCGCCAACAGCCGAAGAGCGTCTTGAGAATGCACAGAAACTTTTTAAAATTCTTTTTGATCGAGCCGGCATGCGAGAAGAAGATGTCGTGTTTGACGTTCTTGGCTTAGTCGTTTCGGCAATGCGAGATAGCTCAAGGGCCACTCTCAAAACCATTTCTCTCGTTAAAGAATACTATCCCGCTTCAGCTACGACTCTCGGTTTGAGTAATGTCAGCTTTGGACTCCCGAATCGAACGATTGTTCATAATGCATTTCTAGCTTCTGCTGTAACTCATGGTCTTGATTCTGCGATTATGTCGGTTACCGAGGAGCTTGGTCCCGTGATAGCTGCTGCTGCGGATATGTGGAGTACTAAGCCTGATCAAATTGAAAACTACATTACGCATTTTGCTCAGAAGATCGAGCTGGGCTCACGAAACAATGAAATCGCAAAAGGTGGAGTAGAGGGCCAGAAAAAAGAAGTACGCGGGCCACAAGAGCCTGAATTCGTATCTAAGCTTCCTGAGCTTGAACAAAAGATTTTCAGAGGAATTGTTGAAGGACAAAAGGGCGAAATCGAGAAACTCGCAAAAGAGTTTGCAGAAAAGTCTCCTGAAAAAGCGATGGAGCTTTTCATGAACGTAATGACGCCTGCAATCCGTTACTTAGGCGATTTGTTTGCGGCGCGAATAAAATTTATTCCTCACCTAATTTCGGCTGCAGATGCGATGAAGACCGGTGTCGAGATACTTGAGCCACTTTTGATTGCCGCGAGAAAAGCCGACGGCGGAGAAAAAGGCGCAATCGTCTTTGCCACTGTAAAAGGCGATATCCACGACATCGGTAAGAACATTTGTATCCTGATGCTCAGAAACTTTGGTTACGATGTTGTAGATCTTGGACGAAATGTCGATGCAGAGTTAATTTTAAAAACGGCTATCGAGAAAAAGGCGCAAGTGATTGCGCTTTCAGCGCTCATGACAACAACGATGATGCAGATGAAAGTCGTCATCGACGCAGTTAAAGAGAAGCGACTTAACTGTAAAGTGGTCATTGGCGGCGCAGTTGTTACCCCGGATTTTGCCCGAGAAATTCAGGCAGACGGATATTCGACGGATGTGGGAACAGTGGTTTCTGAGATGGAACGAGTTCTCATCATTCTCAACGCTGCTGGAATTAAGTAATTACGGGCCATTTATTCCCAAGAGTTGCCGTCTTGAAAAAGAATTTTCAATGCTTGTACATGAATGACATCCATCTGCGACGTACCCTTTCGGTAGTGCTAGTGCACTAAAACCTTAAGGAGAAGTTATGAAATTTAATAAGACGATTCTAGCAGCAGCTTTGCTTTCAGTAGCTGTAGTGGGTTGCGCAAGTAAAGATCATCGTGCCGATGTAGCGCCGGCAACAGCACCAGAAGTAGTTAGCAGTACGACCACGACCGACGATATGGGTACAGTAACGGATTCAGACGTGATGGATGACGACTCTCTTTCTTCTGGAACGACATCTTCAGGTGCGGCTGTGGAACCTGATGACGATCTCTCAACTGACGACGAAACATGGTCTGACGATGTAGAGTCTGGAACAACTTACGATACCGAAGCAAAGAAGCATAAAAAGAACAAGCGTGGAATGACCACTACCCCTTCAGACAGCGGTACTACCAGAGAGCCAATGGATGATTCGTTAGATTCGCCTTCTACGATCGATTCTGAAACTGGAACATCGACTTCAGACGGAATGTAATCTCAATTTAAAATTTAGAAGCGAGAGGAGTGGCTGGTCTGCTCCTTTTTTATATGTTAAGACCTGTTCGTGCTTCACATCCAGTCGCTCTCAAAGCAATTTGGCCCCAAAACTCTTTTCGAAAATGCCGACGCATTCATCGGCCAACGTTCGCGCGTGGGTTTGATCGGTCCAAACGGCGCAGGCAAGAGTACGTTGATTAAAATGATCATCGGAGAAGAGCACCCAGATGAAGGGCAAGTGGCTCGTGCATCACATCTCGCTATTGGTCATCTCCCGCAAGAAATTCCAAAGATGTCGGGCCGATCGGTATTAGAAGAAGCCATGCGACTCGATGGCAGACGAGAGCAGTTGATTAAAGCAAAAACTGAATACGAAGAAAAATTCGAAGTTGAAGCGTCAACACAAGATCTTGAACGATACGGCCGGCTTGTAGAGGAGCTCGAGCACCTTAACGAATACTCTCTAGAATCTAGAGCCAAAGCCGTGCTTGGCGGAATGGGTTTCAAACAAACAGATTTCGGTCGAAACCTGAAAGAATTCAGCGGAGGCTGGCTCATGCGAGTTGCTCTCTCGCGAATTCTCATCATGGATCCGGATTTGTTATTGTTAGACGAGCCGACCAACCACTTAGATTTAGAATCACTCCTCTGGCTTGAAGAATTTCTTCAACGACAACGGGGAGCAATGTTAGTTATCTCGCATGACACGGGTTTTTTGAATCGACTCGTGAACGAAGTCATCGAAATTGATCAGAAAAAAATTTGGACTTACAAAGGCAACTTAGAGGCCTATGCGATTCAAAAGGAAGAACGTTTAAAAGTTCTTCGCGCGCAATATGCTGGCCAACAGAGTAAAATTGCCGAGATCGAAGATTTCGTTTCGCGATTTGGCGCAAAGGCAACGAAAGCTCGCCAGGCGCAGAGCAAACTCAAACAACTTGAGAAGATGGAGAGAATCGAACTCCCTGATGAGCGCCAAACCGTAAAATTTCGGTTTCCACCTGTTCCGCATAGCGGAAAAGAAATTGTGACAGTCGAAAATGCATCACTGAGCTTCGGAGAAAAGACACTTTTCAAAAATCTGAATTGGCAGATTCGAAAAGGGACTAGAACAGCAATTGTCGGGGTTAACGGCGCAGGAAAGACGACCCTGTTAAAAATGATTGCACAGGTTTTAGGGCCCACCGGAGGAGAAGTTCGCCTGGGTCACGAAGTAAAAGTTGGTTATTACTCTCAGATGCAAGCTGAGACATTGAACATGAAAAATACGATCGCTCAAGAACTAGAAGCTGTAGCCCCGGAGATGCCGATCGCTCAAGTCCGAGCCATCGCGGGCGCTTTTTTGTTTTCAGGAGAAGCGGTTCAGAAACGTTGCGGAGTCTTGTCGGGCGGAGAAAAGGCGCGTGTAGCGCTCGCAAAACTTCTTTTGTCGCCTTCAAATTTTTTAGTACTCGATGAGCCGACCAATCACTTGGACGTAGAATCTCGAGGAGTTTTACTTGATGCTCTCATCGACTACGAAGGAACTCTTTGCCTTGTTTCGCATGATCGGGAGTTTGTTTCGCCACTGGTCGACACAGTTTTAGAAATTGAGCCATCTGTCACCGGTTCTGAGGTCAGGCATCTCACCTCGACTTACGAAGATTACCTTCAGCGAAAAATGCGAGAAGCCTCGAATCAATTGTCCGGAATTGATGAGCCTAAAGCGGCGGTTATGGCTGAAGCAGTATCTGCCCCACAGCTCAATAAAACACCTTCGACTAACCAAAAGCGAAGTTGGGAGCGAGAACTTGCCAAAGTCGAAGAAAAAATTGGAAAGCTTGAAAAGCAAAAGTCAGAAGTTGAGGCACAGATCGCTGATCCAGAAGTTTACGGCGATAAAGAAAAGATTATTAAACTTCTCAAGCAGCAAAGCGAGATTTCGGGCCAGCTCGAAGTTTCTTACGAAAAATGGGAAGAACTATCGGCAAGCCTCGCCGGAAGCTAATCACATAAGTTTTAAGGGAGGGCGGCTGGCTCAACCAAGACTTTATGTTTCTTGAATTGGTCAACCCACCATAACGGAGTGTTTGGACCTTCAGCGCCAGGCGCATCAAAGAAAATATTCCAGACGTTTCGCCAAAGGAATTTCGGACCACTATTCGTAGTCATGCCATCCATAACCATCCGAATATACTGTGCGCGATGTATATTTTTGTCGCCGACATTGGTTGAATTGGTTGCCATATTGGCTTCTGTTGTCGTCAGACTTCCATGCAGCAGAGTCAACAGTTGAGCGACATGAGTATAGCGTCCATGGTGTTTCGCAAATGCTCCCTGCTCAATTGGAATTAGGCCACTTCCTAAATATTTCGTAAAAAATTCGTCTACTGAAACTTTTCTATCGGGGATTTCGATCATTCTAAATCCGTAACTTTCCAGTACAGTCTGTATTTTTTCGGGCCCTTGGTTAACTGTCTCCAACGCAAAACGAATTGCGGCCGAGTCTTTATACTTTTTTAAAACATGCGGTAAAAAATCTTTTCCGCCCTGCATCTGGAGCATCATCTGCAGTGCATGTTCTAGGTAGACTCGATTTTTTGTTAAGTAGTCGATGCTAAAGTCACGATAGAGCGACTCGCCAAGAACTAACTGCATCGGTTGAGAAGAGTCATTAGGTGTCACTTCAAACGACACCTTCCGAATATCTAGAAGTGCCGGCTCAAAGCTCGCGCCAGCTTTTACCAAATAGGGTTGATCGAGAGGAGCAGAACTTACCAAGTCAGCATGAAGCCCTTCGCCATAATAGTTTTCGACACGAGTCGATTTAAAATTCAAAAGAGCCGTAGGAGTTTGGGTCAAAGTATTTTCCATGATAAATTTGTTCCACGGAATTTTGATTAGCCCACTTTTATTTGACACTTCTATATCGGCAACTGCTGAAAAAGGAATGTCGCTTTCATTCGATTTTCCGTGAAGTCGAAGACGTAATCGAAAATCTTTTTGATTACTTTTCAATTTTAGCACAAGGCCATTTCCCACATCTTGATGTGGGAAATAGCGGAGTCTAGTCTCTTTGATCATATCGTAGTACGGCGCTTCTTGGAGTTGCTCAGAAGTTCTTAGTGGTTCTGAAAGCTCAAGAACAAACTTCGAAACAGAATTTGCTTTTGCCTGCACTCGCCAGAGTTGTGTTACGGAATCCTTCAACACGGAAGTGTCTTTGTCGTTGCTTTTAACTGGATTGAGCGAGGTGATAATTTCGCCAAACTGGAGAGGGTCTGAAGGCTTCCAAACCTTAGGAGTTGCTCTCGAAAACACTAGCTGGCAGCTCGAGTCAGCGCGCGCGGAAGGCACCTGCATCATAAAACTTAGAACCAATAGGCTAGAGAGCGCTAATCCGAGCTGATTTACGCGGATAGCTGTCAAAAGTTTTGACAGTCTGCCTGGGGCATTTTTGTTCTGAGGTGCAAGCGTTCGCATGTAGGTATACCAAAGCAATTTAAATACCGCGTGCTCTAAATCGACAAACTCTTCGACAACCCGAGATAAATTTCATGCCTTTCTGCGAGGGATTTTGGTTCAAGAGCGGGTCGTGTTACATTCCCCGACGATTGTAATTTTAGAAAAGGAAAAATTATGAAAGCCTTCTTATTAGTATCTTTGTTCTCTGTGTCAGCAATGGCTCAAAACATGACTGTTAATTGCACCGAGATCAACAGTGCTACACCACTTAGTTTTTCGTTCGAATCTGACGGCAGCGATTTAGGTAATGTTGCAAAAGCTGTCGACTCTACCGGAAAAATTCTTTTTGAAAAGCAGAACGCTGATGCAATGAGCTCGTATCCTTGCTCAGAGTTCGGTATCGATGTTATAGGAACAACTGATGAAACAACTGTTTCAAGTTTAGATATGTCAGTAACTGCGATTGTTCGCTGTGATGCAAACGGAGATTTGTGGAAAGAAATTAACGGATTTCAGATCGGCTTGAGCCGTCGCAGTGACTTCCCACAAGTTGAATCAAATGTTCCAGCATCATTTGTACTCTCTCAAAACCAAAATGCAATTTATGGCAAAGCCCTTTGTGAGATCGCAGTTAAATAGGTGAGAAATAGAGTTTGAAAACGTTAACTATGTTTGAAAGGTCCTTGTGAAAACTTTGAAATTCTTAATGGCTTTGATCGTTGTTTCATCTTTTCAGTTTGCCAAGGCAAACGAAACTGAAAGCATGAGCTGTAATGACCGCACCCAAGGCGGTGCACAGGGAGTCAACGTCGCTCGCCTTATCGTGGGTGCTGGGCTGACATTGGTAACTTCTAAAGAAATTAAAAGCATGGATGGTGGAGACGAAGTCATTCCCGCGGGAGTGACTATCGATCTTTCTAACCGACAAGCTTTCGATCAAATTATTTCGGGTTGCTTCGATGGAACAGACTTAGAAGTCATCGAGGAACAAGGCTCAAAGTTCGATGCCATGCGCTTAAAACTGAAAGTTCTTTGCGACAGGCACCCAAACTTTATCGTCTCTACTTTCTCTCTTCAGTGCGAATACTAATTTCCGAAAACACTTGTCCATGCGTTTGCAAACCAGCTGCTAATACGATCCCAAAGCGAAACTTCAGGGGTTGGATTAGCAGATGCTGGTGCACGCTCATCAGTGGCTTTCTGATCGGCTGAGTTATTAACCAGTTGATTGTCGTGGAATCGACCGCCGCCGCCTCCGCCACCAGCTGGAGGATTATAAGTTCCACCGGCCTGACAAGACAAGCGAGCCTGCATTCCGCAGTTATCATCATCGCAGTTGTCGCCTTGGTTTGAGCTTCGAGACAGCACACTCCACGCGCCATTGCCTGCTACAGGTGAGTAATTCGATTTATCCACTTTGTAGTTATACGAGATCGAACATGGCTTACCGTTTAAAGTTTCCGCCATTACTTTAATACCGCATTGAAGTGGTGATTTACATTCTGATGAAGGTTGGTTCGGCTGATACACGAGAGACCATTCTCCCCACTGAATTGCGCCATCAACGCCGCTCCATGGAGTCGTCATTTCCGTTGAATCAATCGAAATCGATTTGAACTGATACTTCAACCGAAGTTGCGCTTCACCGACACAAGCGATACCCATTCGAATTCCGCAGCCCGGGTAGTCGTTACAGTCTTTATTGGCGTCGCTATGGAAGAGGGCCCACGCACCATTCGTACCGATCGGACTGATTTTGCTATCGTTACGAGCTTGATAGTAAACGTTGCAAGTAGGAGTTGCGGGAACAACAACCGAACAGCCAGGGTAGCCGTATGAACCACTCAGATTTCCGTTATCACACGTGCGTGTTTCTGCTCGGCAAACTTCGGGGTCAGTGGCCGTTGCAGAGTAATACGACTGCACACTGCCACCGTGGGCAACTGACTGTCCATTGAAAGCACATGTTTGAGGAGGAGCAGTCGCACAAGTCGTATACGGACTTGAACCATCGAGAGTTCCATTTCGACAAACTCTTGTTTCAGCAACTGATGAACAAGTCGAACCATAAGGAACAGTTGGAGACGAGTAAGTCACCACTGAACCATTGTGCGCGATATTTTGATTGTTGAACGAACATGAAGCAGCTGGTGCAACTGTGCAAGCCGGCGATAAATAGCTTCCGTTCAGAGTACCATTGCTGCATGTGCGAACTTCGCTTGCGCAAACGGAACCAAAAGGTACGACAGAAGTTTGATAAGCGGTGACAGTGCCAGTATGTGCGACTGTCGAACCGTTGAACGTGCAAGTTTGCGCGCCCGAAACTTCACAGCTTCCGAAACCATAAGTTCCACCGAGCTGACCATTACTGCAAAGACGAGATTCTAATTTACATGTACTGCCGAATGGAACAGATGATGCCTGATAGGCAGGGACTGATCCACCGTGAGGCACACTTGTGTTATTGAACATACAAGCAGCCGGTGCAGACACCATACATGTTGCTGCGGCGTAGGTGCCACTAAGAGTTCCATTGTTACAAGCGCGCTTTTGGCTCTTACACTCTCCGCCGTAAGAAACGTTCGCTGATTCATAAGCTAAAACTTCGTTTAAGTGCGCAACGGTTTGACCGTTGAACGCGCAACCGACAGGTCCGTCAGCTACACAGGATAAGAAGCTGTACGCTCCATCAAGTGCGCCATCTGAACATCGACGAATTTGTTTTTTGCACGCTTGACCGTAGGGAACCGACGCGGTTTCGAAAGCTTCGATTGTCTGATTGTGCTGAACTGTGACGCCACCTAAGTTACAGGCTCCGCTGTCATTTGAACAAGTAAGGAACTGATAGCTACCAGTGATCGCGCCATTTAAACATGTGCGAAGTTCACTTTTGCAAATCGCGCTTGCTGCGACAGTGGTTTGTTCATATGCGGTGAACGACTGACCATGACTAAATGAGACGTCTTTAAATGTACAACCTGCAAGAGGTGTCGTTGGAGGAACGCCTGGAACTATACACTCTCCCCAAATTTCGTTATCAACTCCTGACGTGCAAGTCATTGTTCCTTGCTGGCCATTGATTTCGCAAACTCGAGTCGCTTCTGTACAGGCAAAAACAGTATTTGTGTTCTTAATCGCTGACTGAATGCCGCGGCTACTTAAGCCAACACGCGCGCAGTTTTGAAACAAAGTTACGACGAGAATCGCAACCGCGAAAATGCCTATGATCGTTTTCCAAGATCTAGCCAGCATGGGGCTCCTCCAAAAATTTTATATGTAACTCTAAAAGAATATCACTAGTAGAAGAACGTAGCTAAAATTCTGCGGTTCTTTGCTCGACCTGCAGCCGTATTATTTGGTGCTACTGGCTGAGTTGGACCAAAGCCTTTCGCGCGAACGCGACTAGCTTCAACCAATCCCCCATCGACTAAGAATGTGCGTATCGACTCAGACCTTCGTCGAGAGAGATCCATGTTGTGTTTTAAACTTCCCGTTGCATCTGTGTGACCTTCGATTAACAGATTCGCTTTCGGATTCCGAGTCATCAAGCGAGCGACTTTGTTGAGTTGCCCGTAATATTTCGACTTGATGATGTCTTCGTTTGTGTCGAAGTTAATCGTAAGCTTCATCTGAATTTTTTCTTGAACCTGACAGCCGAAGCCATTTACTTTTTTTCCGCGCGGAGTGTTTTGACACTGGTCATAGGCATTCGCTACGCCGTCTTCATCGCTATCCGTCGTCGTATCTTCTTCTTCTGGTTCACAGCCTACCTCATCTACCTGAGTTCCAATCGGAGTTCCAGGGCAGGCGTCGATCGAGTCTTTCACTCCATCGCGATCTGAATCATTATCCTGTGCGCGAACGGGTTCTTTCACTGGCTCTTGTTTTTTATCAGCGAAACGATTTGGTCGATAAGCCAAGCTAAACATCGGAAGGGCAACGTCAGCGCCATTTTCCGAGCCTTCTGCAAACACGTGAACGAATTCATAGGCAGCGCCCAGCCACCAATTGTTGCTGATGGCGAATTCAATACCAGGTCGCAAATTCAATGAAAGCGCAGTTTGATCATCGATACCAATGGGGAAATCCTGAGTTCGACTTGCGCCAACTCCCAAGACAACGTACGGAAACCAACGTTTTCCTAAAGGCTTAAATTCATATCCGACACCAGCGAGCAAACTCTGCATGTCTGGATTTCCTTCGAATTGAAAGAAGTCATAGGCAAGATGTGCGAACCATTGCTTTTCAAAAAAGTAGTCGCCCCAGATTCCAAATCCAAAATCACTTTCTAATTCGTCATCAACAAAATCGAGCCCGAAGTTTGGACCGAGGCCGACCGCTAAGCGCCAGTCCTTTGGTTTTTCGGCAGAGAACGATGAAAGAGAAATGAGAGAGCAGATCAGGAGAGATACAAGTTGCTTCATGCACTCTAGATTAGAGAGAGAGAGAGGCTTCGACATTAACTATATTGATGTTGTTTCAATCTCACGACCTACGTCGTGTGAATCTTTTTTAGGGTGCGAGGTGACACTGTCACCGATGGTACACGCGTTGCAAAGCCCTTAGTGTCCAAATATTTTTAAACAGAAAAATAACGGGGGTTACGTGAAGTATCTAGTATTCATTGCTGCATTGGGAATTTTGGGACCACAAATCGCTAATGCTGGTGCAAATCTTGTTGTGAAGGAGCCACTAAAGATTCAACTCAAGAAGGGCGACTTAGTTCTTCAGGCCGGGCAGTATGCCGCTAAGTTAGATATCGATAGTGACGAAATCGAAATCGATCTTGTGATTGGAGGAAAGAAGCGAAACTTTGAGTTCAAGACACCAAAAAATAAAGACCAAGTTTATGATCTTCAGAAGCTTCAAGTGAAAGCTGCAGATCTAAAACAAGAGTTTAATTTATCAGGCCAACAGTTTCATACTAGTAAGGACATAGGCGGTGCCAAAATCGCAAACCGCAGCTGTGTGATTTCTTCTTGGACCACTCAAGAAAACTGTCGAATTGTTGAGTCATGGGTTCCAGGTACGGGCTGCAGTATTCTTGATGGCGAATGTATGTGGCCAGGCCATTCGGAACAGAGTATTAGTTGCGATACTGTTACTCACAGTATTAGCGGACTCCAAGACGTCACATTCGTTCCTGTTTTTTCACACAGTAAATCGTGGATCAATTTTGTTGATGCCGATAGCGGCAAGATTCTAGCAGAGTTAATTCTCTCAGAAGACAAATATGAAACTGAGCGAAGAATCAGCCAAACAGCTTGCAAAATGTAAATAGCTGTTCAACTGCGCCTTCTAAATACTGCGAAACAAGAAAGGCCGGGCGCTTTGACGCCGGCCGAGCGCAAAAGTTTTCCGAGCAAATAATCTAATTTCAAAATCTGAACGACAAAGTTGTCCAAAAGCCAAACTCTTCGTTTTGCACTTACTTTTGACCAAGGAAAAACGATTTTCGGAAAAACCTTCTCGAGCATAACTTGTGCTTTACGAACTAAAAGTAGTGACGCAAAAAAATACCCCGATTGAAGAATTCTCCCATCAAAGCCTGCTGACTCGATCAGCTTTGTGAGCTGCCCGGTGTTGTATCGCCTAAAGTGTGCCAAATATAAATCGTGTTTCGACCAGAGCTGCTGATGCGAGGGAAGAGTGATGACGAACAAAGTATTTTCATTTACAAATTTGCTCAGTCGAACTCTTTGCAAAACTCCGGAGTCGTCTTCGCAATGTTCTAGTACATCTAGGAGTAAAACTACATCAGCCGAAAAGTTGAGGCTTGCCTCTGCGCGATCGAGGTCAGGGAAAAGGCCTTTGATCGAGACGCCAGAGCTTAACGCTTTGATTTGTTCGGCTAAGCCCAGCTCTTCGTAAGCGCGATCAATCCCAACAAACTCTGCATTCTGCAAAACCGAAGATAAGTCTCGTGCAACTGCTAAATCGCCACAGCCGAAATCGAGAATATTAACTTTTTCAGACTTTTTCTTAAGCGAATCTCTGAGCAAGTCAAAAATGATAGCAGATCGAGCTCGTTCCCAAGGGTGACGATCAGATGACTTGCGATCTGTTGCTTTCCATTCTTTTATGTCCACAGCAATCAAACAGTAAATCTGAGCGAAGCGATCAACAACTAACTTCGGATCGCTGCTCAGCATTCTTGCCGCTATCTCGACCTAGTGTTAGCCTTTTTTCTCAGACATAACTGAGGTGAAATTGAAAGTTAGCCTTTGCCTTCTTATCTGTATCGCTGCGGTCGCGACTTTTAGTCGATTGCTCTTTATCGACTCGAGTCCGCCCGGATTTTTTGTCGACGAAGCAGGCGGTGCCGTTAACGCTATTTGTGTGAGTGAAACTGGCAAAGGTGAACTGGGAGACAAATTTCCCATCTTTTTTGCTGCATTTGATCGAGCAGGCGCCTTCTACACGGCTCCTTACATTTACCCTCTTGCAGGCTGGTTATCGGTCTTCGGCAAAACAACTGTTGAGGTTCGGAGTTTCGTCGCATTTTGTTCGATACTTACAATTTTGGGGCTCTTCCTCATTGGTGATATTCTCGTCAATCGAAGAGCAGCCTGGCTCATAGCGCTCACTGCATCCTTGTCTCCGTGGATATTTCAATTTTCAAGAATTGCTTGGGACCCACCGGTCGCAGCTATGTATCTGACTTGGGGAGTTTACTTTTTTCTGCGCTCTCGAAGCGTGCGAAGTGCCGCGATCTCTGGGATTCTGTTTTCATTAGCCGCATATACTTATCCGCCGATGCGCGCCCAAGTAATTCTTCTTTTGCCTGCAGTTTTCTTTTTGCAGCACATGCGAAGAGGATTGACCCTTAAGTCAGTAATAACTTTTTTCTTAGCGCTACTTCTTACTTCAATTCCCATGATCGTTGTCACTTTATCAGGCGAGATTCAGGGCAGATTTGAAATGTTGAGCGTATTTGCTCCTCAAGTTTTGCTAGAACGTTTCGAGTCTTCCTCAAAAATTTACGGAATCGTTCTTTTCATTCAGAATATTTTTTCGCATCTCAGTCCTAAATATTTATTTTTAAGTGGCGACAATAACCTTCGTCATTCAACGGGTAGCTTCGGTCTTTTAAGTTGGCTCGAGATATTTGCTATTGCTGGTTTGGTAATTCGAGCGATCTGGACAAAAGGAAAAATACTTAAGTTTGATTCAGAATCGAAGGCAGCCATAGCACTTGGTCTCTGGGGTTTTATGACAGGGATTGCGGTTGCTTCACTCACATGGGAATCGATTCCTCACTCGCTAAGATCTATTGGAGGAAGTCCATTTCTTGCTATTGCGACAGGTGTTTTACTAAATCACGTAATTGGCAGTTCAAAGAAAACGGCCAGCATTGCAGTTTTGATCGCCACGCTATTTTCTTTCTACTTCGCGAAAGTCTATTTCACGGAGTATCCGAAAAAAGTTCCGCACTGGTACGATGTCGACGTTACAAACGCGGGGAGCCGCGCAGCTGAAACTGGAGATTGGAAAACATTTTTAGATTCTAACCAAACTTACCTTCACACGGGCCTTCGTTATCAGCTCCTCAGCAAAGGAAACTTCAGCTGTGAGGAAACTTTCTTGCTCGTGCCGGTTCCGCAGTAGCCACTTAAGGCCCGTGCGCTGAACCGATTGATCTATTTCCCAAACGTACGAACGCAGGAGTTAATGCAACTCGCAGACGAACTGCAGTTGGTTTTTTAAACGAAATTATGTCGACTCTTCCATCGTGGTGATAGGCGACTTGCTGTGCGACAGATAAGCCAATCCCAGAGCCGGTGGACTTGGTTGTGAAAAACGGGTCCATGATTTTTTGCGCGTGGGCCAAATCAATTCCGATTCCAGGATCACTGACCTCAATGTCGTAAGAATCTCCTGCAGCTTTACAAGCAACTCGGATCCAACGTTCAGTGCCTGTCCCAATTGCGTCAGCTGAGTTGTTCACAAGATTAATTATCACCTGAGCAATTTCCGCTGGACGGCAATTCAGTTCGATATCTTCTGTGTAATCAAATTCAAGATGAATATTCTTTCGGCGGAGACTCGGAACTACGAGGTCAGAGACCATCTTCAGTACTTCTGATAGTCGTACAATCTCGTATTCATTAGGTTGATTGGCTCGCACCATTCTCTTAACCGAGGTAATAAAATCGATCGCGCGATCTAAAGCATTTTTCATTTTTGAAACGTGATAATCGAAGTCTTCACGTTTCTCGACAAGTTCAAGGTGGCCAGCAAGAATTGTCAGGGGTGATGAAACCTCGTGAACCAAAAATGCGGTTGTTTCTCCTAGAGTTGATAGGCGTGAAGAATGAAGTGCACGAGCACGTGTAAGCTCGGCTTCTTTTGCTTCAGCTAGTCTTGTTCGAAGAATTAATTCAATTGTTCCGAGGCAAGTGACGGTAGCAAAAGTGTAAAGGGTGACAAGCTCCGCTTGCATAAGGCCTGCGCGATAGATTCCGCTCATGCCAGAAATGAAAAATAACAAGACGATCGAGTAGAGTTGCTTTTTAGGAAGAAAGACAGAAAACGCCATCAGCGCCATGATTAAAAAAATCTGAATTACAAACACGTCCGCTGGAGTTGCAAGGATTGGAACTAAAGTGAAATTGCTCCATGCGAGTTGCCCCGACCAAATCCAAACCGACAACTTATAAAAGCGAGTCCTAAGAACAAACCAAGCGACAAAATAAAGTGCGATGCAAGTAAACCAAATCAACTGCACGTTTTCATTGTTCATCCCTGGCGAGTTGACGTAGTCAGTGCTCATGAAAAGCGCCGTCACCAGATTGACAAAGCCAAGTGCAAAAACAATCGATCGCAAAGCCGAGTATTTTGCTTTGTCAGCAGTTGAAGAAACATAGGGAACTGATCCAATGAAATCTAAGGTCGCACGGAACAATTTAGCTTTCCTTCGTAGAGCGCAGCTTTTTGAAAAAAGTTTTTAACTGAGTAGACGCGAGCTCTTCACATACTCCGGGTGTGACCTTTGGAGAATGGTTAAAATTAGCGTTCGTGAAAAGATTCATCACTGAGTGAACTGCTCCCGCCTTAGGGTCGGCGGCGCCGTAAACAACGCGATCGACTCGCGAATGGATAATCGCGCCGGCACACATTACGCAGGGCTCGAGAGTCACATAGAGGGTGCAGTCACTTAAGCGCCATCGGCCTAAATTTTTTGCTGCTGCCTGAAGAGCATAAATTTCAGCGTGTCCGAGAGGGTCGTTATCAGCTTCTTTTCGATTGTAGGCTTCGGCGACAATCTTTCCATTGCAAACGACGACTGCCCCCACCGGTACCTCGCCCAGCTTTTCAGCTTCTGAAGCCAGTTCTAGAGCCCGTTTCATCCATACAATGTCGTTTTCAACGTTCAGATTTTCAGCCATGTCTCTCATTGTGCAGTGCACCAAAGTAGGGTTTAAGTACTTTTGATCGTTACGGTTTGTCAAGAGCGACGCCGCTCTGCTATATGATTCATCTATCTATTTTCGGCCAATCGAGAGGGCGGTGATTTTCTTGGCACTAGTTAAGCTACGTGATTCGGAAGCTTTCGAACAAGCGTTCCGCAGATTTAAAAAATCATGTGAAAAATCAGGCATCTTGTCTGAAGTAAAAAAACGCGAACATTATGAAAAACCATCTGTTCGTTTGAAGAAAAAATCGATCTCTGCGCGCAAGCGTCTACTTAAGAAATCGAAAAAGTCTTGGGGCGATCGCACTGAACGCGAATAATTTTTAATTTCAGGGATCCCAGCGTACCAGTTAACGGGTATGCCGGGATCCATGTTTAATTTCCGGAGTACTTAAATGGGTTTAAGAGAATCGATCTCTAACGATATGAAAGAAGCAATGAAGGCGAAAGATGCACCAAAGCTGAGTGCGCTTCGTATGGTTCAAAGCGCTTTCAAAAATCGCGAAATCGAACTCAGACCTGAACCCATCAGCGAAGACGAACTTCAAACTGTTCTCAAGAAGCTCGTGAAGCAAAGAAAAGAATCTATCGAGCAATATCAGGCTGCGAACCGACAAGATCTTGTCGACGCTGAAACAGCTGAGCTCAAACTCCTCGAAACTTACCTACCTGCACAGATGTCTCGTGAAAAGGTGGAAGAGATCGTTAGCAAAGTCATTGCTGACACCGGAGCCAAGTCTCCAAAAGATATGGGCGCAGTGATCAAGGAAGCGATCGCACGCAGTGGTGGCGCCGCTGATAACAAAACTATCAGTGAAATTGCCAAAGCCCGCCTAAGTACATAGGCATTTGCAGCATCTGAGATTTCAATAATTAACTTGTTTCGCAGAGAGAGGCGACCGCGTGCGTTTTGATGAAAGCTTCATCGAAAAAGTTCAGCAAGCTAATGATATCGTCGATATCATCGGTACGCATACTGAGCTACGTGAAAAAGGTGATCGCCTTTGGGGTCGCTGTCCGTTTCCAGATCACTCCGAAAAAACTCCGAGCTTCTCAGTTTCTTCAAGCTCTCAACTTTACTACTGCTTTGGCTGTAAAAAAGGCGGCAACCTCTTTACTTTCTTAAAGGAGTATCAGGGTCTCAATTTCCGAGAGGCGATTGAATATTTAGCGCGAAGAGCGTCGATTCCAGTTCCTGAAGAGGCCCCTAAGCAAGCGGCTGCCCGTGAAAGCCGAGATCTTTTGCTAAAGGTAAACAAAGCTGCGGCTGTTTACTTTCATCAAGCGATCAAGGCTCTGCCTGAAGAGCATCCGGTACAAGAGTACTTAGTTAAACGCGGCCTTAACGCTGAAATCATCGAAAAATTTCGCGTAGGTTTGACTGGTGATGAGTGGCAGGGGCTGATCAATGTTTTGAATTCAAAACGTGCGCCTTTAACCGCAGCAGAGACTCTCGGACTAATTAAGAAAAAGAAAACAGGTAGCGATTATTTTGATTTGTTCCGTAACCGCATTATGTTTCCAATTTTTTCTCCGAGCGGAGATGTGCTTGGTTTCGGTGGTCGCACTTACACTGATGAAAATCCTAAATATTTAAATTCTCCTGAAACACCGCTTTTCTCTAAGGGAAAAGTACTTTACGGGCTTCATGAAACCGGAAAATTTATTCGCTCGCAAGATCGCGCGATCATTGTTGAAGGTTACATGGACGTCATTGCGCTTTACTCTGCCGGCATTCAAAACTGCGCGGCAATTTTGGGTACAGCGTTCACTCCTGAGCACGCAAAACTTTTAAAACGATATTCCTCACAAGTGACGATGCTTCTTGATGGTGACGAAGCAGGAATGAATGCTGCAGAAAAAAGTCTTCCAATTTTGCTCGCAAGTGGCTTGCGTGTGAAAGGTTGCTTCTTGCCTGGTGGCAAAGACCCCGATGACTTTGTTAAAGAGCACGGTGTGGCCGCATTGAACGAACATTTAGACGGAGCCCGCGAGTTATTCTCACTGGTGATCGGGCGATGGCTAGAGGGTTACAAGGCTTCGCCAGGCGAAAAAGTTGATCTTGTGATGAAAGTTGCTCCGTTACTCAAGGCCGCCGAGAGCCAACAATTGGTCGAACTTTACATCGGAGAGCTTGCTCAGCGACTCGATGTCGAGATTTTGTGGATTCGTAAAACGCTCCAAGAGTGGTCTCGCAATCAGTCTGCAAAAGCTGCGCCGAACTCTTCGCAAGCAAGAGTCAGTTTCGCGAAAGAAACCGTGCCAACTGAGCAAACTCCTTCAAATGAAAATGAATCGCTTCCCGAGCAAGTTTCTATAGGAAAATCACCAAAGGATGAGGCGATTTTGCTTAGCATCCTCCTACACAACCGAACACTTTTTGAAGAAGCGAACAGCGATGGCGTGTTCGAATTCTTCATGGATGACGGTTTGCGAAAACTTGCACGTATGGCTCTGGCTAAACATTTACAAAATCCTTCAGGGTTTGATAGTCTAGCCGCTTCGCTGATGTCCTATGTCGACGACCCGAGTGTAATCACGAGCGCGCTTGAACTTACTCAAGGCCTCAAGAACACAACCGGAGATGAGGCGGACGCGGAGAGAAGGATCATGACCGATTACCTCGCAGCAATTCGCAAACGGTTCTTAAAGAACCAGGGAAAAGCGATCGCAAATCAGCTGCGTGATGGTAATGCCCACGATCGAAATGAAACTTTGGAACAATTTATGAATGTGCAGCGGGACAGACTAGCAGTGAAGCAAGTTAAAGAGACCGACGGACACGAGTAACTCGCGCTTATTCGGCTTGAAAACGATTTAAAGCTGAATAGAAGAAGGAACGTTAATGGCAGAGCCTACAGTAGAACAATCAAGTGCACCAACTGGTGAGCTCACTTCAGAGCAACAGCACGCCTTGATTCAAGAGGAAATTCAGAAGTTTACGAAGTTAGCCAAAGATAAAGGCTTCCTCACAATCGAAGAGATCAACGATCTTTTACCTGCTGAAATCATCGAACCGTCGGCACTTGACGCCTTCATGCATGCGCTTGAAGTCGGTGGTGTAATTATTACGGAACTAGCGGCTAAAAAAGACAGTGATGAA
This sequence comes from uncultured Bdellovibrionales bacterium, assembly GCA_964543475.1. Lineage (GTDB taxonomy): Bacteria > Bdellovibrionota > Bdellovibrionia > Bdellovibrionales > JAMPXM01 > JAYSYM01. The sequence continues at coordinate 423,208 of CAZIYJ010000001.1, forward strand.
GAGACCACTGGCTTCCTTGGCGACCCAGATAAGGAAGACGAAGAAGAAGCCGATGAAGATGAAAAGGCAGAGCAAGAAGACGTAAAGGGTAATGACCCAGTTCGTCTGTATCTTCGCAAGATGGGATCAGTTTCTCTTTTAACTCGAGAGGGTGAGGTTGAAATTGCTCGTCGAATTGAAAAAGGTGAGCGCGAAATCGTTCGCGCGATCTTATTATGCCCAATCGGAACTCAAGAGATCATTCAGCTTGGTCGTCGCTTAGACGAAGGCCGAATCAAAGTTAAAGCGATCTTCCGCGGTCTCGAAGATGAAGAGACTCAATACAACGAACAAGAATACATCGATAAGATTCACGAATTGATCGGTGAAGTAAAAAAGTACCAAGCAAAAGCTGCAAAGCCATTTGCAATCTTGCGCGATGAAAAAGTGAATCCAAAAGTTAAGGCTGAAGCCGAAAAAGAACTCGACGTCTACAACCAAGAGTTGATGGCGAATTTCGAGTCGATCAACTTTAATCGTAAGACGATCAATCGAATTGTTGTGAAGTTTAAAAACCTCGTTGGCCGTATGACGATTTTACGTCGTCGTATTAAAGACGGAGTAGAGCGCACGTTCTCTAAAGACGTGACTGATTTAGTTGCTCGCTACAAACAAGTTGAGAGTAACGAAAAAGAACTTCAGAAGATGATCAAAGACACTGGCTTGAACTTCCAGAAGTATCGCCAGTACGTACTCGAGGCTGAAGAAGCTGAGGGTCGCCTAAAGCGCGTTTTGGATGACACTGAAATGAACTTCACGTGGATCCGCGACACTTACACTTCAATTTGGAAGGGTGAGAGAGAAGCCGATGCTGCAAAAGCAGAATTGGTTGAAGCTAACTTGCGTCTCGTTGTTTCGATCGCAAAGAAGTATACAAACCGCGGTCTTCAGTTCTTGGATTTGATTCAAGAAGGAAACATCGGCTTGATGAAAGCCGTTGATAAGTTCGAATATCGCCGTGGTTACAAGTTCTCAACTTACGCAACATGGTGGATTCGTCAGGCGATCACTCGCGCGATTGCCGATCAGGCACGTACAATTCGTATTCCTGTTCACATGATTGAAACGATCAACAAGCTCGTTCGTACATCTCGTTATCTTGTTCAGGAACTTGGCCGTGAGCCAATGCCAGAAGAGATCGCAGAGAAAATGGATATGCCAGTTGATAAAGTTCGCAAAGTTTTGAAGATCGCAAAAGAGCCAATTTCTCTTGAAACTCCAGTAGGCGAAGAAGAAGATTCTCACCTCGGAGATTTCATTGAAGATAAAAAGGTGATCAACCCAGCTGAGGCCATCGTTAACTTGAACCTCGCTGAGCAGACTCGCCGAGTTCTTGCGACCTTGACCGCTCGTGAAGAAAAAGTCCTGCGCATGCGTTTTGGTATCGGTGAAGAGTCAGATCACACTCTCGAAGAGGTTGGTCAGGACTTTAACGTGACTCGAGAACGTATTCGTCAGATCGAGGCGAAAGCGCTTCGTAAGCTTCGTCACCCAAGCCGAAGCGGTAAGCTTAAGACGTTTATCGATACTTGGGGCGACAGCGACTCTGAATAATTAAAAAATCTGTTCCTGCTAAAAAAGGCTGCCGAAAGGCGGCCTTTTTATTTTCTGCGTGGGCCTAAGGCGCTGGAGTTGGGGTCGGAGTAGGATTGCAATATTGAGGGGTAGGGCGAACTTCCGAGACACCAGGGAGCGTAACTTCTGAGTATGTTACATCAATAAATCTCTTCCCGACTTCGCTATCGCCATTGTGAAATTTGTAAGTGTATTGAATTTCGTTTATTCCGCGCGCCACGTGCATGTTTAAAAATCCGGGGCTTGTATCAATTGTAAAGCTTGTTCCGTTAACTACTGCAGGCGCTGAGTCTGTGCGAACATTTCGAATATCAGAATGAGTGATTGCGCCACCCTTGGTCTGAGGAATTTGCATAAATTTAGTTGCCGGCTTTACGACTTCAATTTTGTCAGATACCAAATTGTTATTGCAGTCATAGCGGCGCACTTGTTGTTTATGTGCCTCAAGTCCGATGGCGTGCGCTTTTTCTTCTGTGTTGGAATCTTCAGGTATAAGGCTGCCGCCGCAGGCTGTGAGGGTCAAAGCCCAAGTAGCAAGAGAGAGTTTTAAAAAGAGCGTTTTCATTTTTTCCCTTTCGTTGATGTTGCTAAGAGCATTTTTTGAACCTGCTCTAGGTAGTCTGATAGAGCTTTTCTTCCAAGATCTGTAAACTCGTACGTAGTTCTGGGTTTCTTATCTACAAATTCTTTATTTACGATAATCAATTTCTCGGCTTCAAGTTTTGACATATGGGCAGAAAGATTCCCTTTAGACAAATCTAGAGCTTCGATTAATTCGCTAAATTGCACGGGTTCCCCAGCAGAAACTAAAATTCCCATTATGCTGAGTCGAACACGATCGCTGAGTAGCGGATGCGTTGCTAAAAAATCTCGAGAGTTCAATCTTCGACTCGTTTCATTTTTCTTAACTGAGCCATCGAGAAACATGTGAGTAAGAAAAACCAAAGTAGCGGCCATAGCACAACCGGGATGTCATTTAAAAACATGAAGCCAGCCAAGGCGAGAGTAAGTGCTGCGAGAACTTGTGCATATCTTGGTGGATAAACGAAGAAGCGACCTTGAAGTAAATAGTCGGATGTGAAAACCAAAAGCGAAACTGCGATTAAGTCGGGACGGCCAACATAAAGTAAAAGCGAGAGGACAAAAAATTTCACAGCTAGGTCAGAAATGTGACTTAAGTTTTGTAGATAAGAAAAGTTTCGCCGAATGAACTGATCAGCGTCGCTCCCTGTTTTTTCTGCGGCTCTTCCAACAACTTTGTAACTCGTAATCACACAGCCTACGAGAAAGACTGCAATTGAAAGTGCGATGTAGAAATTTGCGTATGCAATGGGTAGCGGCTTAAGTAGGTGAGCAGTTATTAAGTTACTTCCCACCAGCTCAACTACCAACATGATCGATGCAAGTGCCAGAGCGATTCCCTGAAGCGCAAGTTGAGCTTTGTAAACGCTCTGAGTGATCTTTCCTTCTTTTGATATTTGAAACGCCTGGATCGACTGGCGCATGCTCAAAATATCTTGAAGTGCACTTTCTATGTCGTCTGGACTTTTATCCGCTCTCATCAAAGATCCCCCAAAGTTCAACTGCATCACTCTTCGGTTTGTATTACAAACTAGTTTATAGATCAAGAGTGGCTTAGGTCGAAAAAACAGAAAAAATCGTTAAGCTATTGAAAACAAACAATAATTTTAGGTTCAGATTTACGAGGAAAACGACGAATTAGTTTTCGATCTAGGTCGAAGAACGGGGAGAGGTGGGACTGCGGACGAAGCTTGAAGTTGAGATTGTCGCAAAATATCCCATGCTTATAGTGCATAGTAAGTTGATTGCTATGTATTTTCGTTTTTGAGAGAAGAAGCGCAGAACTGGGGCATGACGAAACTTCTTAGTTTACTCACAATCTTACTTCTTCAAATCCCAGCTCCGGCGCAAGCTTACGAGCGATTTTTAGATTATCTAAAAACTCACGAGCAGATCACTCCTCGCAACTTTCAGACTTCACAAGTCTATAACTACTCAGAGGACTTAGTTGAAGTCGACGAGAGCCTCCATGAGCAGCTTTTATCAATTGCTCAATCACAGGCACAAGTTTGGGGCGACACGATCTTAGAAGGTGATGTTGCTGCTCTCGGTGATATCCGCTTAGACGAGATTGAAGAACTGATGGACGGAACTTCACTGCTTGGTTACCGAATCACATATAGCCAACAAGCTTGGTCGACTGCTGATTGCGATCTGTCTGATGCGACTTCTGAGGATTGGCGCAACCCTGAGACTTTTGCGCAGTGTGCAGAGGGCCGAATTTACGAGTCTGCCTTTGTTACAGCAAATCTAAGCACTTACTTTGCTGACTTCGGTGCTGTCGCTAGCCTTGAGCTTAACGACTAACAAGCACTGGTTGTTGCGCTCGCTCTTCCAAACAGATACTTTTAGAAAGGCCGCTTTTGACCAAGTGGCCTTTTCTATTTGGGGGCTTAGCTTAGTTGGTTAAAGCATCCGGCTCATAACCGGAGGATCGAAGGTTCAAGTCCTTCAGCCCCTACCAAAATGAATAACCGGCCGTGTGCCGGTTTTTTATTTTGTGGCTGCAGATCTTGAGCCTGAAAGAAGGTTCAGCCAAAATAGCAGGAAGCTATTTTTGCGCGTAGCCCGCAGGGCAAAGGGCAGGAGCCCTTTGCAGTCCTTCAGCCCCTACCAACTCTCTAATAGCTTCATCTCCTTTGTTGCTTCGTCAGTCGCTCAATCCTCGCGCCGCGGATATGAAACTATTAGAAAGTTGGTACCGGATTGAACAATGCGAGCCTGAAGAGACGATCTTCAGCGTAACGCTACCAATATTTTAAACTGACTCTGCTATGGCTTGAGTGCTGTAGCCCATGTCGAGAGGGCGCAAGATCACTAAGCGTACGCGAGATCGGTCGGCTTCGGCTCGTGCTTTTCGCTCGGCTTCGGCGAAGAGGTGAGCGTTGGTTGGATTGACGCAGAAGTCGAATCCGCCACCGGTCGGGTTAAGTTCAATTTCATCAACTCCGACTTCGGCTGCGAAGCGAACCATCCCTTCGACGTCATCAATATTCATAAGATTGATATTGTTCTGAATTCGAAATGCAGCTCCGCTATAGTTACGCCGTATTTCTCCGAAGCTTCGAACGTTTTTGAGTAGAACATCAAATGCGTTAAGACGTCTGATCGTGCGATAGCTTTCGGGAGAACTTGCATCGAGCGAAAAGCTAACGAGAAGCTTTGGGCAACGCTCAAGAATCATCTTCTGTCTTCGAGCATCGAAGATCGTGCCGTTCGTGACGGTAGAGACATAAACTTTATCACGGTAGTCATCGAAATTAACTTTATCGAGAACTTTGAAAATCGCGTCGTTCCAAAACGGCTCAGCGACTCCCTGAATGTGAAGGTTTCTTAGGTGCGGGAGGAGATTCGATGCTTTTTCGAGAACTAATTCAAAATTTTCCTCATCTTGAAAGCGATAACCTTCTCGATTTCTCTCACACATGATGCAAGCGGGTTTTTCAGCAGTAGGTCTTCGGCCGCCGATGTTGCAATGTGAATTCGGAAGATTGATATCAATCTGATGAGGGTGAGACGGTGTAGTAAAACTTGGAGAGGGGAGCTTCTCGGAAAAAGCGTAAGGGCAGCCCTCAGTCGCTTGACATATTTTAGGGAACTTTCCTTTGAGAATGGAGTCGCGAGTTTGAGTGACTAAAGGAGAATTCCAAACCTCCTCAGTGCTGCTCTTCAAAAGGTTGCCAATCGCCATATGTGGTCGATCTTGCCAGCAGCACATAAAGACATCACCTTCGCAAGTAATGCGCATCTGTTCAAACGGCCGAATACAATACGGTTCAGCAGCGACTGGGCTTGCAGTTAACTTGTTTGAAGGTTCGCTGACTGGTTCTTCGAATTCTCTTCTGATCCACTCGGCAGGAGCAGCGTCGAATCTAGATTCAGTGAGTTGAATCAGATATTCAGCTGCAACATTTTGTCTTGCGAGCTTCTCGATAATGGCAGGCTCTCCAGCTAGTGGTGCTGACTTGCCCTCGAGTACTCCTGGGCAAACGCGCGCCCAGAAAAACAGTGCAGACGGTTCAAGTCTAAAAGGAGTTCCCAGTTCTATTTCTGAAGTTCGCTCATCGGCCAACGTTAGACAGAAAAAGGCAGAGTTCATCTTGGGCAGGAGTAGATTGTCTTTCGGCAGACGCCACTCACCAAGAGTTTTGTGAGCAAAGGAGTTCAAAAGTTGAACGATGGCTTCATTAACTCCTTTCGCATCAGTGATGGTCTCGAGATCCATGCTAGCTAGAAGGCGCGCGGCCGAATTTAAATTCGGAGAGCGCTTTTGTTTTGCAGGCTCAATCAATAAACAACTGAGTTTTTGCAGCTGCTTAAGAAGAACAAAGCTTTCGTTTTCAAAAACTGATTCGTACGCATCAAGCTCATCATGGCTCATTAAACTCATCGGAGAGAGAAAAGGCATTTTTGAAAGCAGCCGCTTGAGACTCTGAACTCCTTTGGAAGAAGCAAACCAAGCCGTGTTAGGAACAATCAGAACTGGCTTTGCGCCTTCGATCTCTGCAGTTTCATAGAGTGGATTTAAAAAAATAACGAAGCGCGAGCCAGGCGGACCGACTCGCTTAACTGCAAAGTTCAAGCACGCCGCAAAGGTTCTAAGAAAGAGGCTGTAAACCGCTCTTAAAAATCGACGGTGAAAGTGAAGATTGAAATCGGAGTTTAGGATCGGATCACCGTTCTATTGGCGCAAAAAGGTTTGTAATCAATGAACATTAATTAATGTATTAATAGAAGTACATTAAAAATTTGGGCAACGGTAAATGCATTCTCTTTAGTTTTTGAGCGTTACATTTGTAGCTGAATTTGCCTAAGCGGCTGTTATCCCTGAATTAGCGTCTTAAAGCCGCCGTAAGCCATTTTCGATGCGTCAAAAGGCATCGCGAAATTTTCGGCGCCAGGCATTTGGCTAAACTCCTTATGTACCTTTGCATTGACCTGTTTGCGGTGAGCTTTTGATTTAAAAACGATAAAAGCAAAGACCACAGTTTCATTTTTTTTGGCTTTACACATTTTCGGAAAGCTTATTCCGTAAGGTGCCGTGATATCGTCGGCGACGCATTCGAAATAAGCCAATGCACCATGCTTCATCCATGTTTTGCAGCCCAATTTGGCCATTTTTTTATAGGCATTAACTTTATTTTTCGGAACCGGAATTACAAAACCATCGACGTATGTGCTCATAAAGACTCCTTAGTTTTATTGTCTAAGGATCCAGCCAATTAAGAAAGATCTGTCACATAGCGATGCGAACTAACTCTTGGTACGCGACGTTCGGCCCTGGGTCTCAATAACTTAGAGTTATACATATATAGCCCTAATAGAGTTGATAAGTCGCCCGGCCCTCTCTAAAAGAAAATTCAGATTATTCACAAGGAGACTAAAGATATGAAAAAGGCGGCTCTCTCGATATTTGTTCTATTGGCATCGTCTAACTTCGCCCACGCGGGCTGGGGTGTTGCTTTCCCCAATGCAACGCCTTACGAGCAACAAATATTTAATGATCAATTCTTCGTAGATGGGCAAGATGCGGAGGAACTCTTCAATTTTCTTCCCTTCGAGGCGAAACGAGAATACCGATGCCTTCAGCAATCTAGCGAAAGTGGAAAAAGCGATGGTCATCCATCTTCTATACCAGGTTGCGACCGGCGCTCGAAGACTCAGTACGTAGAAAGAAAGGAACCAGCTGGCAATCGCTTCGTCTGTACTTTCGTCAATTACAAGAAAGAAACCAGCCACAGCTGCGTCTTTAAATTCCCTCTACAAGTATTAGGAAGCCCATTTCCATTTGTTTTCGGTGGAGAGTATCAGAACAACATGTTAGGTAAAATCTTAAATGGAAATAGCTTTGCAAGCTCGAGTGGCCTCGTCGCGCTTTCTTGCCAAACAATTTCAGCAAATCGCTATTACGACTGCTTTGTAACTTTGAATCCTTAGTTAATTAATTCATGTATCAGGAGCCCGCACTGCACGGGCTCTGAAATTTCAATTCACGACGATATTAATCGAGATCGAGTGCCTTGATTAACTGTCTCATTCTGATCAAAGTTTGCCGAAAAGTAGGTCTTTACTGGGCCTTTGTATGTTCCGATAAGTATTCAATGAATTATCTGAACGTCTGCTCGAATATTCGTACTCGCTTGGTTTTTTTCCTTTTCAGTGGCCTCATTGCTTCTGGCTGTACGTTGAACGGTGAGATTTTGGGGAGGACTGAGGAGAGCTCGGTTCGCGTTTTAACAATTTTGGATGCCTCGTGGTTCAATCTCGGGACAAGTTCTGCAAAAATCCGATGGACCGATTCAAAATTTTCGTTGGTATCTCAATACGAATTAGCAGTTGGTACGACAGCTGGTGCCACCGACATCATGTCTTGGACAAGTGTGGGCAACGTTTTGTATGCTCAATTGACGGGTTTAAATCTTGTTGATCAGCAAAGATATTTTGTTTCGATACGTTCTAATTTAGATCTTAATGAAGTGGTCACTTCAGATGGTTGGTATTACCGTTTGAATGGAGCTAATGCTTTTGAAAATTTTGTTTCGATGGGTGTAACAGCTTTTCCGAGAGACGTTATAACTTTTGATTTTAATAACGATGGTTATTTAGACATCGTGTCTGCGGATGGTGGAGCTGGAAGTGATGTCAGTGTTATTTTGTCTGATGGCGTGGGCGGATACGCTCCGGCTTATCAGCTAAACCCTCAAGCCAGTAATCCGCAGGGTCTAAGGATTGCGGATGTAGTCGGTGATTCAAATCCAGATTTAATTGTAGGGCTTTACTGGGCATGGGGAATTAATATTTTTCCCGGCAATGGTGACGGCACCTTTGATGCAAATATTTATCTGAATCTTTCTTCTATAACATCAGTGGATGTGGGTGACATTAATAACGATGGCCATTTGGATATCATTGCGACATCGGATTTAGCGACTGACAAAGTTTATGTCTTGCTCAATAACAATCGAAGCTTCGATGTAGCTCAAAAAATAGAATATTCAGTGAGTGACAATCCCAAAACCGGAATCTTAGGTGATTGGAATCAAGACGGAAAATTAGATATCGCGGTGGTTTCTGAAAGCGCCAACAAGCTAGGGATTATGGCTGGGGTTGGTGACGGAACATTCGGAGCAGTTACGGAACTAGTTACTGGGGCTTTCCCGCGCGGTGTTGCATCAGTAGACTTCGATCAAGACGGAGATTTGGATCTTGTCGTTTCAGCTTACAATGCAGACACAGTCACTCAATTTACCAACAATGGTGCAGGTGTGTTCACTGCTGGGCTATCGCTTGCCTGTGTTGGTAAACCACACGGTATAACTGTTTCTGATATCAATGGAGATGGTCTGAAAGATTTAGTCGTAGCAAGCAACGTGAATGTCGGTGTTGGACTGAATACAGTAGGTGTTTTCTTGGGTAACGGTACAACGGGGTTCAGTTCTCGGATGGAATATGCGACGGGACCGACACCAATGCGAACAACAGTTGCCGATCTTAACAAAGATGGTCTGATGGATATTCTTGTAGCTAATGGTGGCGCGGGCGCCAACCAATCCACAATTTCTGTGCTGTACGGGAAATAAATGTCTCTTCAGTTAATCATATAGCGCCTGCAAGAGGCGCTATTGATTTTGAGAACTGAGCTTAATCGAGACCGAGAAGTCTGTTCTTCACTTCGTTTTGAATTTCGTCGAGACCAAGCGCCTTGATTTTACTGTTTGGAAGGCCCAAGAAGTATTTTTTGAGTAAGGTGCGGTCGCTGTTTTTTTCAATGTCGACAGTGTTGATGTCGATGACTTCTTTTACCTGACATTTGCCGGCTTCAACATTGATCGAAGTGACGATCATATGGATTTCATCCATGTAGTTGAAAACAATGCCTACTGCTTGAGTGTATTTGTGTAGGTTTGCATCGGCGAACCCAATAACCCAGTCTGAAAAGCCGTTTGATTTAATTACATCGAGTGCGCCTGATACTGCTTTCTGATCAGTCGATAGAATGTAGTCGTTTGGCATATTGTACTCAGGAACATAATTTTCAGCGAACAGTGCTAAACATTGTTCGGGAGTAGGGTCATTTGCTTCTTGTGCGAAAGCAAAGTTTGACGTGGCTAGTATCGCGAGGATGATCGCTTTAAACATAAAATCTCCGGGTTAAAATTGCTCGAGCGGGATGATTGCACGAGCTATGCCGGTTCATTTTAGATTCAGCGTTCTTGAATGAAGTTCAAGGGAATGAAGCCGTCTAAACTTTTGACGGCTAGAGAATTACTTCAGGGTCGAATTTTACTGAACGGTAGAGTTGCCTTTGAATCGATTGCCGAGTTTGCCCCAGTATCCGCCACCGCGTTGTGTGGCCTTCGATGGGTAGCAACCTAAGATATCGCGAGCCTCATCGACATAAGCTGTTACACGGGCGTAAGTGCCGCCAAGCTGCTGGCCCTTTGACAAAGTAACCTTTCGAACGCTCGGGCTTGTGATTGTCGTCGTTTCACTTGTTCGATCGAGATTATAGAGATCAGAAAATGCATCGACACTGTAAAGTCGTGAATCAGGATCAAGGCTTTTTAAACATTTGTTTCGAGTAGCTACTGAGCGATCAGGTTTGAGTTTAAAGTAAAAAAGTTTCTCGGCGGGATCAAGTTTTGAAGGGTCACTCGGGCGGCCGCACATGTCCATTGGTATGAGGCCATTCGCAGCATCGAACAAACGATTTCGGTACTCGCCAGCTAAAGGTTTGTAGATACTGCCGCGACCTTCAGAATTAAACGCATAAAGATTGTAGCGATGGCCTTCAGCGTTGAGAGGTCTAATCTCTTCTAACTCTCCCGAGGTTCCATCGAGAACCAATACTGCACCGTGCGCATAATCGCGTTTTCCCCGTTTATCTTTTTCATTTTTATCGACTCCGTAAGCGGGAGAACCGACAGCTGCAAAAAACTGAATGCAGACATTGCTTCCCTTTGCTGCTTTGGTGCCGGCAGAGTCACACTTGTACATCATTTGTCGCCCAACAGACCGTGCATCTGCAGTTGCGGCAGGGAGCGCGTAAGTACCCTGTGCATCCACTTTTTGTGCTGGAAATCGACATGCGGCTTCAGCTACAGAAAATGATAATAAAAGTGTCGCGGTAAAGATTTTTGCAAACATCGGCTACCTCTTTTTTGACTTTTGTTCCCAGTCGATTCGAACAATCCGTTTTGTTGAATCGCTAAGTTCACAAGTGAGCTCAGGGCTACATACAATTTTACCCTTATTATCGAAGTACAAATAGGTCCACTGGCCCTGAAACTCTTTGAGACTTTTCAGATGTCGCAGTAAATCAATTCCACCCTCGACTAAAGCTGTGGACCATGCGTCCAAACGAGCACCATTGAAGTTTGAATTAGCTAGTAAGACGATTTTATCGAAATCGAAATCCGTCTTTTTTGCGTTGCGAACTTTGCCGCCGTGATCGGGACTAACGCTCGAAGAAATCCAACCGCCGTTCATGTCTACTGCTGCATAGGGGGTATCTGGTAAAATCGAGTCAGATATATAAACCAGACTTTCGGCTTTATAATTTGGCGAAATGAAAATGTCGCCAGCAAAATTTCCGTACCACTTTTCAGAAAACTTTCGAGCTAACTCTTCTAGAACTGCACCTTGAGCAATTCCGCCATAGTCGCGGATTTTCGCCGGCGCATCTTTTGATTTAGATTCGACTTCGAGCTGAAATTTTCCCTGAGTTTCAGTTTTGATCTTTTCAATCAAAGTCGCAAACTCGGGAGGCAGTTGCTCTTTCCCGCAGAGTGTATTACCCAAGCCTTTATAGAAACAATCCGGATCAAAAGCCGCCTGATAGAAACTGATCTTCGATTTAATGTAATCGTTAATCTCTTTAGATAGTTTTGGGCTCTCTGCTTGTATTCGGAATCCAACACCAAATAGTTTATGTGTAACGGGTTCGATAGGATCGGCTGCGAATGAAGTGGTACTAACCAATAGCAAAATCAATGTTTTTAACGTCATGGTCAAAAGGCTATCAAAGGCCTCTTGGGAGGCAAGGTCTATTTCTCACTAGGCCAGTGTTAGGACAGTCTAAATTACTCGCGAAACTCTAAGAATAGTTCGATCTGCTTTTTGTCCAGATAACCCACATCTAAAAAATCCTCTGCTGTCTTTAGATTCGAAGGATAGGGCGAAAAACGATTGTCTGATGTGCTGTGGCAGCTAATGCAAAACTTTTTTACGGGCACATTATTGATTTCTGTGACGGGCAGCCATCGACCCCACTTCTTTTCGTAAACAAAGGGTAGCCAGCCATCATTTTTACTTTCAGCGTCAGCCGACAGATAATCTCTTGCGATCACTTCAATAAGTTTTGGTTCGTTGTTCTCGTCGTAAATAACTGAAACACGAGTCGAGTTTAGATCGGTCTGCGGCTCATTGATTCGATGCCAAGGCCAAAACACTTCGCGCCTCGCATTGACTCCGTAAAGTGATCTCAAAGGGCTTTTCGATGTGTGGCCAGTGATGTTTGAAAAATCTCTTCCTCCAAACCAGTCGTTTGGATGGAAGCCATTGCTCTTTGCAAAGTCATTTAAAATAAAATCATCTAAGGGCCGATCGACAATACAAGACCCTTGGTAGAGACAGTTGCCCAATGTGAACACACTCAATTCTCGTAGTCTCTTGTTGTCGCCCGAATACATCTGAGTAGTAGTTTTCTGATACGTAACCGAAAGTCGTCGAATTTTTGCAGAATCCGTCGATGTGAAAATATCTAGAGATGGACGATAGAGCTCAATTAAATATGCAGCCTCAATTGCTGCAAAACTTTGAGCTTCAAGCGCGCCCATAATATTCTCGTCGAATGCAGATACAGATTTCCACAATCTCTTTTGCTCATTGCGAATTTCGTCCAGCGCAAAATTTACGTGTTTAATTAGGGCGCATGCAAAGTCTTGGTGATGACAGCTGCCACTGAGCCCGACATTTCCTAAAAGTCTAATTGGACTGTTTACGATACGAACGGCAGATCCTAACTCGACATCGCCGTATTGAAGTTGCGAAATTTCAAATAGCGTTCGTTTCGCCGCCTCTGTGTTGAGCTTAACAAGTGCGTAGATACCCTTGGCCAATCGGCTCTTATTTTCGATAAGTTCTTTTAAAAGAAAAAGTCTCAAAGAAGTGTTTTTAACCGAATTTGTGAAACCTAAGAGCCGAAGCTGTGCTGTCTGATCGTCAGGGCATTTACTAATTTTAGACGCCAATGAAGGGTCGACAAATTTTAGATTTTTATTTGTTCTGTAAATTTCAGATGCCGAGCAAGCCGAATCTGTAGTTTGAGCATGAGTAGCTGGCGCTAAAAAGGTCGAAATAATTAGAAGACAAAATATTGCGAACTTCATGCCCGGGAAGACTAACTTTTCAATGCTTTTCATCCTACTAAAAAGCATCTATGTAAAAACTTTTCTCAAGTATGGCTACCATAATCGAATTAACCAGGACTGAAGTCGTTCGCGCACGAGCGAAAATTGTGACTTACTTCTAGAAAAGAGCCAGCCCAAACAGTTTGGGACTCTGAGCTCTCCCGCATCTCCTTCAAAATGGACTTTTGGGGGATCAAAATATGAATCGTTTGTTCTTGAGTTCCGCGCTCATCTCGTCACTTCTAGTATTTTCACAAAACGCTTTTGCAGCTCCACGGGCCTACAGGGCAAGTACGCTTAGCAACTTTTCAGAGACAGCCTCACAATTCAAAATTATTGATCAAATTCCACAGTTGGGAATTTTAGTTTCAGAACAAGATTTGTCTTCGCAAAGAGGTCTTCAAGATCTTGGCGAAGTAGGCGAAATTCAACTCGTGCAACCTTATAGAGGAGAATACAAAAAGCTTTGGGGCCTAAAGGCTATCGAAGCTTCTACCGCGTGGACTTTGTCACAAGGCGAGGGAGTGACAGTTGCTGTTTCGGATACAGGAATTGATTCAGCCCATTCCGAATTGCGCGAAAATCTTTGGACGAACTTAGATGAAGTCGAAGGTAACGGCATCGATGATGATAATAATGGGTATATTGACGATATTCACGGCTGGAACTTTGTAACGAACAGACCTTCTAAAAGAGATAATCACTATCACGGCACTCACGTTGCTGGAACCATTGCCGCTCGTGAAGGCGTAAAGATATCGGGTGTCGCGCCTCGCGCGAAACTGATGGATGTTGCGTTCATCAGTGGAAGCGGCTCGGGCAGTGAAGTGAACGCTGCAAAATCGATTGTGTATGCCGTCGATAACGGAGCGAAGCTTATTAACTGCAGTTGGGGTGGTGAAGGTAAAGATGCAGTCATTCAAGCCGCAATTGACTATGCAGAGAAGAAGGGTGTGTTAGTGGTCGCTGCAGCTGGAAACTATAAGAAAAATATCGATCGACATTTTTTCAGTCCTGCTTCTAGTACCAATGAAAATGTAATTTCAGTAGCGGCTACTTCGAATAAAATAGGATACAAGGCAGATTATTCAAACGTCGGTAGTGTCTCTGTGGACCTTGCAGCGCCTGGATCGAACATTCTTAGCACTGCTCCAAATGGGAGATACCAATCGCTGAGCGGAACTTCGATGGCAACTCCACATGTAAGTGGTGTGATAGCATTAATCTTGGGCCAAAATCCGAATTTAACGTCGAAGCAAGTGAAAGCAAAACTGCTTTCTTCGGTAGTGCCAATGAAAAACTGGAAGAAGAACTGCGTCACCGGTGGCGTCGCAAACGCTCGCGCCGCCGTTAATTAGTGGCTGTCAGGACCTGTAAACCCAAATGAGAATCCGAGACGGAAACGGTCTTCTGTAAACGTCTCGGTTCTTCGGGTAATGGTTGTCGCTTCGCCAGCGTATCGAGTGAAGCCGGCGAAGACTGAGACCGAATAAGGTATTTCAGACTTATCTTTTAAAAGTTTTCCGTATTCGACTTGAGCATCCATCCCGAGACTCGATCCGACTAAGCCTTTGACCTGAAATCTTAAAAATTCATTTTCAAATTGTTTCGATGCGAATAGCCCTGCGTCGATTGCGTCTATTTTACCGAGTCGAGTGCTGCTTGGGTTGCGTCCGGCAAGTTGGAACTGATGGTAGCCCGCTCCAACTTTTAGCCACTCCGGTAAGAATCCGAAACCTTTTTTAGCGCCAACCTCGACTTCATTAATAAGTAGAGTTGAGCCAGGGTGATATAAACCACTTTCAAATCTTAAGTATGGGCTTACATCAAATTTCTTCCAAGAATACTGAAGATCAATTCCAGGGCCGTTGCCGAAGTTCGCAGTTTCGCCGCGATTAGAAATTAATCGGTTGAAAGTGAAAAACAAATTTCCGCGCCAAGGTCTTAAGAATCCAGCAATTCCGGTGCGAGCTTCACGAAACTCAGTAGCACGAAGTGTGGGAGGAGCTTCAGCGGCTCCGGCAACAAACTGCACAGTGATCATTGGCGAAAGAACTGAATTTGCTTTTGATCTATTCTCAGAGAAATCGCTCGCAAAAGAAAAGACTTCTAACTTTGAACCATCAGACAAAACGTGTTCGCCGGCCTGAGCAACAATCTGCTCTCGCGTGGGTGGAATAATAACTTTTTCTGCCTTTGGAAGTGCCAAGCTATTAAAGACAATTTTCTCGGCCAATTCTTTTCTTGTAATGCCAACGCTAGCGGTAAACCGTCGTTTTGGTTGGCGGTTACTTTCATAGGCGTGCAGCTGTTTTCGATAAGCCGATCGAAGATCGCGATCCCACGAGCTTACGAAAGCTTTTGCTTCTGCATCTCGCTGATCAGGCCAATCCATAATTGCATACCACTGCTTATCTTTTTCAGCGGCCATGTTCTTAATTGTATTTAAACAACCTGCAACTCGACGGTTTTTTGTAATCAACTCGTCTGACTGTAGTTCAACATTGCAATGAAAGACTTCTTTACGCTTAACCCAAGGATAACTTTTTGAAGTGAGCGCGAAGCGTCCCTTTTGATCTTCAATTCGAACTTTAAAATTTTTTATCTTATCAAGTGTCAGCTCATACTTTTCCATCGAGA
The DNA here is from genome assembly GCA_964543475.1 of uncultured Bdellovibrionales bacterium. Classification (GTDB taxonomy): domain Bacteria; phylum Bdellovibrionota; class Bdellovibrionia; order Bdellovibrionales; family JAMPXM01; genus JAYSYM01. The sequence goes on from CAZIYJ010000001.1 coordinate 438,954, forward strand.
CGGGCTTAGTGAACGGCTTACTGCTAAGTACATTCCCATTTTCATCTTCAAGTATCAAAGTCGACTTAACGCCTCCGCCTGGAGGAGAGAGAACGATAGGTACTGAATCTTCCCAGAGCGGCCACTGAATTTTGCTCAGATCAACGACTTGGTCTTGAACCCAAAGATGCGGCGGCCGCAAGAAATACCAGGTCACTCTAAAATTTCCTAGTTCAGGGAGTGATGGAATGTCAGCGATAAAGTTTTCAGGTGGAATACGATCTGACTGTGAGTAAGCATTGGGTGTAAATCCAAAACAGAAAGCCAGACTGAATAAGATAAAATAAAATTTCGTACTTTTAAGTTTCATCGTACCTACTAGAAGCGAAAGGATAAGCCGCCAAGTGCACCGGTGACTAATCCAAGGTTATCTAGTGAAATAGCTGCGCCCCCACGCGCGACGGCGACGAGCGAAAACTGATCACTTACCAAATACTGAGCCTCAAGGTGAGTCATGGCAAGCACTCCGTTAACAGAAACGGGAAGATTCAGACGAGTTTGTTGAGTTGTATGAACAAAAAATCCGGCGCCATACGAAAGTGCGATTTGCCATCGATCATATCTGGTGACAGAAATGTCTTCATCGTTTGATGGGTCGAGTTGTGAAAACCGACCTTTGAGATAATGAGTTTTGAGGAGCGTAATCTCTGACCAGCGTAAGTCAGTTATTCCCAGCACTTGGTAGATTCCCTCTAGTGCTTCTAGTCGTAAACCAACTCCGTATGTAGCTTTCGGAGGAACTGACACACAACAGCCTGATATGGCATTAAATGATTGCAGTCCACCGTATCCGATGACTTCGGTAACAGCCAAAGCCCGAGTACTCACAAGGAGTGTAACAAGGGCTGCACTGAAAATTAGACCGAGGTTACGCAGCCTCAACATGACTAGAATTCTCCGCTTGGTGATGCACAGTTCTAAGTTGCTCAAGAAGTCTAACAGCGGCCGCTTTTTTTACATCTTCTTTCCACGATTTAAATTCTGGCTCTTCAGCTGCACGCGTAAACATCGAAAGTCTAAGAGGGCGCAAAAGCTTCTTTAAATCCCAGTTCGGTTGAGTCGACGTAACGCTGAGCCACCATTGATAATCTTGTGGATCGACTTGGCGTAACCAGTCTTTCACTTTTGACTCGGGCCATGAATGAGGTGTCGCTGCCGACACAACTAAAGCCTCAAGCTTTTTGAAATCTGATTCAGGTAACTTTGACTTAGCTTGAGTAAGCTGTTGAGCGATTGGACCAAACTCAGTGAGTTGGTTAATAACTCGAGCGAGCTTATGGACTAAATCTAATTCTGTTGCGCGATCTGCGAGGACATCACTTGATTTCCACTTACTTAGTTCAGTGAAACAAGCATGAATCTCTTTTGTAGTTGGCTCAGCTACAGATTCTTCCATATTAAGAGTATCGACTTTAACCAAATTGCCAAGATCTTGGCGAATCTTCAAAAGAGTCTCTTTTGATGGATTTGTGATCGACATTAAGTGATGTCGTGACACAAGTCGTAAGCTTGCTGCCGGGAACCAAACTAAAAAGCTTCGCATCTTATCTTCATCATCTACCAAGTTGAGCTCGACGACTGCGATCTCGCGGTAAATGTTAGAAGCAAGAGTTGAATAATCCTGAATCTGTTCGTCTGGTTTTACACGAAGTTGCTTCTCTAGATAGCTTGCTGCCCACCCAGGAATAGTTTTAAGAACTTTTCTTTGTTCTGATGGCTCAGTGAGCGCAGCCCAAATAGATACTTTTTCTGGACGACGTTCGTGAAGCTGCTTCAATAAATAAAGCGCAACAGTTCCCGGATCAAGATCAACAAAGCTAAGTTTCTCAGCGAGGGCAGACTTGATTGGAGAATCGTGCTGAGCCTGATTCGGAGAACTTTGCTTTTGGTCTTTGTTTGAGATTCTCGACATAAACCAAATTAAAATTCCACCTAGCAATAACAGAACAGCCGCGTGTCGAACTAAATCTGCCCAGCCTGATTGGCCAGCTTGATTAGTTACATTAACTTGAGGTGCATTTTGATTTGGCTGTGGCGCTTGTCGTAAAGCCGCACGAGTGACTTTAAATTCGTCAAGATCACGCATTCCACCAGCAAGCTCCGGAATTGTCTTACGGATAAGTTCAAAAGTATCGCCGCGAACAGCTGGATCAACGATCAAATTGATTGCAACTGGACCGTTGTATTCTCCGATCGCACCTTCTTTATTTACAATTTCGCCCCGAGCATCAACGCCAACAGTTAGACCCGGAAGATTTCGAACTTCACCACTAAGTGGTGCCTGTACTCCGCCCGAATCTAGGTCGTCGAGTCTGTTTACGATGACCAGATAGTCTGTCTTAGGTAGCACATTGTTAAGTGCGCCCTGAATTCGACCTTGGACAATCGCGGCTCGATCTGCGCCCAATGCGGCAGCGTTCAAAAAGAGTCCGATGAATAATACTACAAACGATAATCGTTTCACCGATCACCTCGAGGTTCAGAATTTTGCGAAGCTAAAAGCCTCACAACGACGCGTCTATTTGTTGGAGCGTCTTCAGTTTTTCTAACTTGATAACCATCGCCATAAGAGAAAGTTCTTAAGCGGCGTGGTGGTACACCATGCTTCATCAACCACTCAGCTACGCGAACTGCACGAGCATTTGATAAATCTAAGTTTGAACTAAACTCGATTTTGTTTCGAAGACCGCTGCCGTCAGCGTAACCTTCGACATCAACTAATGCTTTCGAAGCTTTAATAACTGGTAGAAGTAAAGAGAGTGACTCTTCAGATTCCGCCGCAATTGCAGCCGAGCCAGGCTCGAAAGTAAGCGACAAAGATGATTCAACTGAAGCTAAGCCACGTCCAGCCGAGGCTGTTTGATTTGATGCGCTCTTAGCTTTTGCCGCGTAAATCATTGCTATTGAAATGAAGAACACAGAGAGAATCATATACATGTCTGCAAAAGAATAGATCCAAAGCTCCTGCTGGCGCTTTGTTTCTAGTTTGATTTTCCCGTGAACGTGTTGCTTTTTCATGACGCTCGACTTTCAACAGTTCGTGAAGAGTTAAATTTTTTCTGAGTGAAATCAATTCGGTCAGATGTAGGCAAGTATGAATTTACAAGCTCACCAACAACGAGTGGATCTTTTCCTTCGAGGAAAGCCCTTACACCTTCGCGGATCATTTCGCGTTCACGAAGTTTTGCCTCAGCAGCACTCGTAATAAGTTCTGAGATTGGAGCAAACACTAAGTTTGACATGAAGATTCCGTAGAAGGTTCCTGAAAGTGCTACTGCCATACCTGCACCAAGGACGCCGATGTCGTTAGCGCCAAGTTGCGATAAGATATCTACGAGACCTAAAACCGTTGCTGCAAGACCAAGAGCAGGTGAGTACTTGCTCAGTGATAAACAAACAGTCGACTCAGTCTGAGTAGATGCACGAAGCTCATCACTTCTATGATCTAGAATTTCATCTAGCGTTTCGCCTTTGATTCCTTCAAGAATCAAGTTTCCGGCATCGCGCATTTCTGGTGATTGAACTGACTCAAGCTCTTTTTCGAAAGCCGTCAGCCCGCGTCGGTAAGCCGTCGCTGAATTTACAATTTCTTCAGCCGTTTGCGAACTCACTTTACCGTTGCTCGAAAGACTATTCATAGCCGACTTGAAAGTTCGGTAGAGAATCGGGCCGGGGAAGCTGGCAAGTGCTGCCACAATTAATCCACCGCAGACGATTCCGATACCGTGAAGATTCAAGAAGACCTGAGGATTACTCGTGCCTTTTGCAATCGCAAGGTAAGTCAAAAATCCGACTAGTACATAACCTAAAATTGCGTAATATGACTTCATTACTGTTTCTCCTGCGAAGCCGGCATGCGGCTTAAATCGTTTTCTAAATTCATTTGTAAAAGTGCATCACGTACGGCTTGAAGTTTTGGATTGACCTCTAAGGCCCGATTCCAAGCAACGCTGGCACCTTCAGCGTCCTTCATTAAGTAAAGTATTGAGCCTTTGGCTGCTAAGGCGTCTGCGTTTTTCGTGTCGAGTTCTAAAGCTTTTTCAACTCGACCTAAAGCATCCGAAAAACGCTTCGCTATGACGAGACGATTAACGTCTGCCATGAGAGTGCGAACTGCTTCGAAAGCGTCTCTGATCTCTGCTTTCGCAACCTGTGCTTCGCGAAGCTTTAAATCGACGAAGGTTGTTTGCCCCGAGAATGCTGCAACAGATGAGTACTTCGACTCATAGCCGTCTTTTTCGACTCTGAGCTGAATAACTTCTTGTCCGTTTGCCTTTTCTTTTTTGTCAAAGCTCAAAGGCGTTACACCAATCAGAGAATTTTTCCCTTGGACTGAATCAACAAAGTAGACTTTCGCTCCTGCAGGCTCACTTCGCACAATCACTTTTGAGCTTGATGCGCATGCTGTGAGCCCGAGTGCGATCACGAAAGCCAAACATGCTTTTTGTAATTTGATCGCGTTCATATTAAAATCCTCCGCGGATTACTAAGACGTTACCGCTGTTATAACCGAGGTTAGATGGTCCGCCGAAGTTGTCTGTAATCGGCTGAGCCATAAACAGATCGTCGCGACCGTTATTATTCACATCTGTCAGAAGCACACTATGTCCAAAGTCTGTTAAGCCTGCCTCTGAGTTGTCAGAATAATAGTGTCCGTCGGCAATCGGTGTGTAACGAATTGGTGGACCTGCATAATTCGATTGATGACCTGTAAGAGAATCAAACCCACCAGTACCGTCAGCTCGTCCGCGGAAGTTGAAACATCCGCCGACGTTGTTTAATGCAAGTGGCACGTTTCGCATTCTGAATGCGCAGATCACAAGGTCATTTACTCCGTCGTCGTCCCAATCGCCGACAGTCATGCTCGAACCGAAGAAGAGCGAGTTCGCAGAATAACTTGTGTGGCTGTACGGATATCTAATTTCGTTTCGAGGCGTGGTCATGATCGAGTAGCTCGAGCCTAAACCACCGTTCACTCTACCTTCGAAGGTGAAACAAGATCCGATATCAGTGAGTGCTCCTACTGAACCGTCGATGTCTCCCGCGCCAGTATCAGCGTCTCGAGCACAGACCACGAGGTCAATTCCCGATGAACCGGTTACTGTTGGATAGGCTTGGACTGAGTAGCCGAACCGAATGTTGTTAGTCGTGAACGATGCAAAGTAGGCGTTCGACAAAGTAGCTGAATCGTTTGCTCCAGCAAGGTTGAATCTAAATGTATTGGCAGTTGGCGTAGCAGTGACTGTTCGTATGCCGTTATACAAGCTTGTTCCATAGATTGTCGCAAGTCGTCCAACTGTTAAGCCATGTGCTCCAGCGGTTGTGATAGTCACAACACCACCAACACGAGACGCCGCAGTGATTGTGTCTCGGTTGAACGCTGGCATGTTGTTAGCTAGATCTGGGTTCCAGGTCGTGCCAGCATTTCCGCCAGGCATGAGGAGTTGAGTGACGCTTGTATTCGACATAATCGCGTGTGTCGTGTCGTTTGCCCAGAAGATCCAGACTGCGCCGGAGTCATTTACTCCCGCAGATTCAAAGAGCGGCCCACCAACTGCTAAGTCGTCATAACCGTTGTTGTCAAAGTCGCCTTTGGTCATTGTCCACCCGAAGCTAACGCTTGCTAACAATGGAGGAGCATTGAGAGTCGCAGATGCAATCGATGGCAGCGGCGAGTTGTTTGTTCCTTGATAAATAAAGACTGCGCCTCGATCGGCATTTGGTCCAACGTCACGATAAGGGGAACCGACCAATAAATCATCGAATCCGTCACCGTTGTAATCCATAACTAAGCATGAGTAACCGTAGTTCGCATTGGCTTGGTTACCTGGACTAAACTTTACGTCGCTTGGGTTCGCGAAATCTATCTCACCAGATGCTACACCATAATAGATGTACACGGCGCCTTGGGTCGTCGCATAGACAAGAGAAGTCGGGTCGTAAGCCTGTCCTGGGGCGCCGACGATCACATCTTCGCGACCATCGTTATTTACGTCACCGCGACAAAGACCGCGACCGAATTCGTTGTTGATTCGAGCGTTGACTGATGTGACATCGAATTCTTTTTGCTGAATCGCAGAGTCAAGAATTCCCGCTGTGTTTTTGTAAGTGAAAACGTCACCTAAGTCGATTCCGTTCGCACTTACAGTCAGTGTGCGATCGTCAAGCGGTGCGCCTACGACTAAGTCTTGCTTGCCATCGACGTGGCCCCAAATGTTTGCAGCATAAACTCCGTAGCCTGCCGAGTTACTGTTTTGGTCACTACCACCATAATAGTAGCTTCCAAGATCGGTGAGCGTGAAGTTACCCGCAGAAGTGGTTACAGAGTAACCGTACACTGCTCCACCGGCAGTCAATTCGTTTGGTGCACTTACAAACAATTCCGGTGCGCCAATTCCATCAACTTGTCCAGCTGCAAGGCCATCACCCCAAAGCGTGTCGCGACCAGAGATATTGTAGTCATAGCTAAGTAAAGTGTTTTGATAATTCCAGGTGTTCACTCCACCGCGACGATAGAAAGAAAGTATACCATCGTTGTTTCCGCCAGCAGCGTCATGATCAACTGAACCTGATCCAATTACTAGAACGTCTGTACCTGGCGATGATGGATCAAATCTTCCAACTGCACAAGACCTCGCAACGTATTCACTGTTCTGAAGAGTGAAGCTGTTTGGTGGTGCGACCAACGAGTGTGTTGGGCTAATCGATGTTGTTAGCGTTGGATTGACGAATGTTCCGGCACTCGAAGCGTTAGCAAAAATTGTAACGTTTCCTGTGTTAGTTAAGGCACCACAAGCTGTCGTACAAGTTTCGTTAAAGTTCACAACGAAGACGTCTGGCTGACCAACGTTATCTGAGTTACCAAGGCAAAGACCGAATCCGAAAGTAGTCGTTGCACCATTTGAAATGCTTGTAGGTGATGCGCTAATGCTCAAAGTTCCAGCCGACACTACAGTTCTATAGATATAAACTCTGTTTTGTTGCGGAGAAGAAACGACGATGTCGTCACTTCCGTTACCGTCCATATCAGCTACTGCGATAGTAGTACCAAAGTTTCTGCTGTTCCCTCCGTTACCAGTCGCGGCAGGCTGACATATAACTTGTGAAGGAGTAGTGGCAAAAGTTCCGACTGCAGTTCCTGGGAATACGTACATACAGCCAGTTGTTGAATAAGTACTTCCTGGTTCAGATGCATTCGGAGCACCGACAAGTAGATCAGGGAAGGCGGTTACGCCGCTGCTTGCGCCGACGACGTTACCGACAGCGACACCTTGACCAAGTCGAATTCCCATTTCTTGGGTAGTTGGATAAATAGTAAATGTTCCGGTGCTGTTGTAGTTCGTACTCGACACTTCAGCATCGGTATTGCTTGATTCGTTATTGCTTGAGTCAACCGCACGAACGCCCACTACATAAATAGTGTTAGATGCAAGCCCGGTGTGGTTATAAGTGACAGCGCCTGCTGCAGTTTGCGCAACAGCTGGTAGAGAATATGGATCACAGCTTGTTGAGCCTGCGCATCGATAGATATTGTATCGCAAGCCGCCAACAGGAGTTACGTTATCAGACCCTGCTGTCCAGTTCATAACGATACTATTTGTTGTAATTGCTCCGAGCGTAATGTTCGGTACAAACGTTGGTGCAGTGGAATCAGTCAATGTGCTGCCTGTCGCTTCGTTCGAGTCGGCTGAAGCGTTGTCAGCAATATCAACAGCTACTACTCGGTAGTAGTAAGCGGTGCCGGGTGTAAGGCTAGTATGCGAATAAGAGGTAGTGCCCGTGAGGGTTACTAGCGGTGCACCAGCGGTGCTGACCGACGAACTTGTCGAATAATAAAGTCGATAGCGTATTTGCGATGTAGTTGACCCGCCCGCGCCGTCGTCTGAAGCTGACCAAGCTATAAGTAAGCTAGTGAAATTTTCGTTCGTTACGTCTAGGTCGGTGATCGCAGATGGGGGAGATGCATCGTTGACAGTGACTGATTGTTCGTTAGCTGGAGCTGTCGGAAATCTATTTCCCGCTTCATCTTTACACTGAACAAAGAGTGTATAGGTTCCACCAAGTTGAATGCCTGAAGTGATTTGTGTTGTTGTTGCGCCCACTACAATTTTAGTTGGGCTGATAAGGTCATATGATCCAACACCTTGTCGCATAAAAATCTGGTAAGTAATTGCTGAAGATTGACTGAGATCATCAGTACCTTCATTCCAGTTCAATGTGAGGGCCGGCCCAGGACTTACCTGAACTCCAGTTGCGGGTACGAAACCTGGGCAACTTGGTGCGTTTGTGTCGAGATCAAGAGCTGATGGTTCAGCCGTCAAAAGCTCGGGTTTGGTGCACGAAGTTAGTAGAGCTGTTGCGAGAACAGCTAGAAAAACTAAGTGTAGTCTTCGGATAATGTAGGCGTTCATCATTGTTGATCACCCTGTTGGTTTTTTAATTCGATGAGGACATCGACTCCGGCTTCAGAGAGCAAAAGATTAGATTCTGTTCCTTCTAATTTTACGCTGACCTTTTCACCGACTAATTTTGCTAAATAATTTCGTACAACTTCTGCGCGGTCGAAGTTGGCGCTATTCGTCTTATCAAAACGCACAGCAATCTTTTTGCTCTCTAAATCTTTCGCAGACTTTGAAACAATTTGTGCCCAACGCAATCCCGCTGGCTTCAAATAAGCAGACTCAGGTGCAAAAGGATTTTGTAGGCTGAAGTTTTGCCACTTATTAGATTCTTGGCCTTCATTATCTAGTATCGTCTCGAAAACATACTCACCGATGTTCCAAGCTGTTGATGCCGCTTGAATATCAGATAGCTGACTAAACTTTTGAAAGATTTGGTCGGCCCTGTTTTCAATCTCTGATCGATTGTCATCAATAGAGGCAAGCTCACGATTTCCACGAGCCTCAAGTTTCGCTAACTTCTTTAATTCAGTGAGTCGTGTTGAGATCTCAAGTTTGATCGAAGAGAGTTTCGCTTTTAAATCTTCAAGTTCAGATTGCTTTGACGTAACAGTTTTTGAGATCGTCAAAAGCTCATTTCTAATTTCGTTTGTTGCGCGAGCATTAGAGTTAGGCTCTTGTTGAGAGGGAGCGTTAAAGAATGAGTGCTTTTTAATAAACTCAAAGCCCGAAAACCCTAAATCAGCAGCGATGTAGACGGCCGCACCAAGTGCAACAATCATTACCGCTACTCCTTGCGCTCTATCTTTCGGTTTGTTCATAAGTTAGCCTCTTCACTTCAATCTTCAGTTGTTCACTCTTTACAACGGCTTATGAATGGCAAAAGATGAGTCTGTAGGAGCATACTTACGGGCAGATAACGAAATTCAGGGAGAAGGTCGAGGCGAGTCATGAGTGTTAAAATTAAAATTGCTGCTATTGTGTCGACGTTGGTCGTGGCCTGTTTTGCCCTCTACCTGTGCTTTGGTTTTTTACCAAGACCAGCGCAAGGAATGGAGAAGGAAACTGACTTAGCTCTTTTTAGTTTACTCATGTCCAAGGCCGATGTCGGTCTTGAGAGCTGTTGGCTGGGTAGCCAAGGAGCAGAGCTGCCTAAAAGAGTTTTTGCCGCCTCTGAATCAGTCATAGACTATTTCAAACTGCGTTCGAAAGTGCGAGTCATCGACCAGCATTCTAAAGTTAAAGATGTTGAGAGTTGTTTATCCGATTCTGGAACATCGTTGGTTGAATTTCCGCAGCCAAAGCTAGAAGAATTTCCGAGCGACTTGAGAGCCATGATAGGGACCAAGAGCAACCAACTCGTGCTCGGCACGCCAGAAGAACGAATGGGATATGTGAAGACATCGATAATGTTTAAGTATCCTGACGGAAAATTCTTTTTCTTATTTGAACGCAGATAGACCACGAATCTCGACCTGCGGACCAGTTGGCAAGCTAGATGATTAAATCTATCCTCTTTATAGGAGTAATCACGTGTTCCCACCAACGACCAAAATTTTAGTAGTAGAAGATACTTTACCTATCCGAGAGATTATCACGACGTTTCTGCGGAATTTAGGTTTCCAGAACATCAGTGAAGCTGACGACGTAGGGCAGGCTTTAAAAGCTCTCCAAACAGCAACCGAGACCTATAAACCGTTTGAACTTATTATCTCTGATTGGAAAATGCCTGGCCTTACAGGAATGGACCTACTGACTTCGGTGCGTCGAAAGCCTGAGTGGACTAAAATTCCATTCGTGTTTTTAACCAGTGAGAGTCGACAAGATCAGATTATCCGAGCTATTCAAGCCGGTGCGAACAATTACATTCTTAAGCCGCTTATTGAAGATACGTTGCGAGATAAGCTGCGCAGAACTTGGGATCAGCTCAACAAAGCTTGATTCGAATTAATCCTTTCCAACTTGTTTAAGTCGAGGCTAAGCTTTTGAAGTCAGTTTAGCCAACAATGGAATGGGGGCCTCGTTGCAACGACTTCTAACTCTAATTGCCTTTTTAGCTTTAGCACCAGTTTCAAATCTTGAAGCAAGTTTGCCGCTAGAAAATCTTGGCCAATTTAATAATTACTCGAAAGTTAGATACTCTGGATCGTGGGGCTACACAGCACCTGACGGTCGAGAATATGCACTGCTGGGTCCCGAAACAGGTTTGTCGATTATCGACATTACTGATGCGCCAAGCTTAGTTGAAGTCGCTTACATTCCAAGCCCAGTCAGATCAGGCTGGACAGAAATAAAAACTTATAAGCACTACGCTTATGTTGTAAAAGACAATGCTCCTGTTGGAGTGCAAATCATCGACTTATCTGGATTGCCACTTTCAGCAAAGCTCGTTCACACATTAAAAGATTATCCGAACAATCATACGATACAGATCGAAGAAGACCGCGCGTTGATGTTTACGGTTGGCGGCGACAATATGGGAGTAACAGTTTGGAGTCTGCAAGACCCAGTCGCTCCTAAGCAAATCGGAACGTTTAACGGCACAACTTACGTGCACGATATGTTTGTCAGAGGTAATCGAGCCTACTTGGCCGAAATTTTCTCAAAGAGTTTTTCGATTTACGACATCTCAAATCCCGCTAATCCGGTTTTGATTTCTCGAACTCGTGATGAGCTTGCTCCGTATGTTTCATTTCACAACATGTCAGTTACCGACAACGACAAGTTTCTTTTAACTACTGAAGAGACAAGCGGTCGCCCGGTTCGAATCTGGGATATCTCTGATGAGAAAAACCCAAAAGCGGTTTCAAAATACATTGGCGACGGAAATCTGCCGCACAATGTTCATGTAAAGGGAAATTACGCGCACATCGCACACTATGGCGGAGGCTATCGAGTTGTCGATATTCGCGATCCGCTCAATCCAGTAGAGGTGGCTTTCTTCAATAACAAGTCGCCTTCTCCACCGGGGTTCAAAGGTGTGTGGGAAGTTTATCCTTACTTCGCATCAGGCAAAGTGATTATGTCGAGCATGGAAGATGGGCTTTTCGTAACTCGTTTCATGGGTAAGTAGTGGTCAAGCGCTTTACTCTTTCAATTCTATTGTTCTCATTTGTTTGTTTTGAAGCTATCGCCGATCAGCTCAACACAGCACTTTGGGTTGATGGAGTTGTGGGAGCGTCTGCCGACTCGACAAAAAATTCGAAACTCGAGTTTGAGTTTCGCGATTCTGTAACTGGCGATATTGCCCATCACTTTCACGTGATGCACACAAAGCCTATGCACCTGATTGTGGTGAGTGAAGATCTCTCACACTTTGCGCATGTTCATCCAAAAGAAAAGCCACATTCAGCGAAGGCATTTTATCTGAACGCGAATTCGCAAACGAATGATCCAGATAATTTTGCACTTCCCACTCTTCTGCCGAGCGGAGGAAAATACTTTCTCTTTGCTGAAGTGATGCCAATGGGCTACGGGATGCTCAATTTTCCTTACGACTTAAATGTTAATGGTCCGACTCGCAAAGCTGTAGCGCCTTCAACAGACAAGCCAGGCAGTGACGGAAAAATTTGGAAATATTTCGATGACTACCTCATCAAGCTTGAAATTCTTCCTATGGAACACTGCCAAGTGATCATTCCTCGATTGCATTTCGAAATCCTTTCAAAACAAAACGGTGTGTTCGAACAGGTGAAGGACCTAGATCCGTGGCTCGAGAGTTTTGGGCACGCGATTTTAATTGGAAGAGAGGGCAAGACCGCTGCAGAGAAAGCTATTTTGCATCTTCACGCTGTTTGGCCGCTCCCTACTGGCGACCCTTCGAAAGATGAACGAGGTCCTCGAATTGAATTGGCAACTCATTCACACGGCCAGTCGATGCAGTCTGATAGCTATCGGGCATGGATTCAACTTAAGCACCAAGGTAAGGTGCACACTTTTAGTTTCGAATTTGACTGGAAGCTCGAAGAGGCGAGGAAGAAATCAGTTCCCTCATCAAAACTTTGTCTCAATTAGAAACAGACACTAAGTCGTGAAAACGTTAAATATTCATTCAGGCCCTTTGTGCGAGCAGCTCTTTTGTCGAAGGGTAAACATGCGTCTTGTCTTCGTTTTTCTATCTATTTTCTCGTTACTTCTTCCGGAATCATCGGTTGCACAAACTGATCTTGCTTACGATCGCGCGCGAGTAACCTTTGAGCGCATTAATGTGAGCGAGCAATTCACTACCGTTTTTGATGCTAACGGCAGAGTGATGGGTCGCTTCTTTAAAACTCCAATTGAAGTCCCAATTGATGATCGAACCATCATTGCATCTATCGCGCCTGATGGTACTCGGATCATGAACGATGTTTTAGCGAGAGGCACGATCGTAACGAATACGCCGAATGGTCCGATGGTTCGAATATTAGTAAATCGCTTTGATGGCTATCAAGCAGATCGCACAGCAAATCCCTATGGAGTTGGGACCATGCTCAACGTTCCTACGGGTGCGATGTATATCCCGCTTTCAGAATTACAAAAGCTACGTGCCGTAGGACTAACTGCGGGAAACACCTCTAGAAATAATCCTAATTACGCACGATTTTTAAATGCGCTTCCAGAGCCGTCTGGAAATTTCGTGCTTACTGATAATGACCCGCACGATGAGGTTTTCACGGCACCTGCTCCAGTGGTTAATCCTAAACAGTTTGCGCTCTACCCTCCAACTTGTGACTGTCTTTCAAAATGTGTGATCACTTCAACGTATGGCGCTCGCAAGGCGCCGATAAAAGGTGCTTCGACAGATCATCGAGCCGTCGACATCGCGTCAGGGACTGGCACTAAGCTTGTTGCACCTGATAAAGTCGAAGTCGTTTCAAACGGCTGGTCAAAAGGATACGGCTGGCGAACTGTATTGAAGAGTCTAACTTACACGAATCCGCAAATGTACTATGCGTTCAATCACCAAATGTCGAAACCACCTGCAGTGCCAGGACGAAGATTTGAGCCGGGTGAAGAGATCGGGAAAATGGGAACGACGGGTCGCTCGACTGGAACACATTTACATTTTGAAGTTTATAAAGCGACCTTAGATAAGGGCAGTCGAATTGATCCGTTGCCTGTAATTAAAATGAATATGCAAAAACTAACGAAGGCGAGCACCGAAATTATCAATTATTCGTGTACTAGCCTTCGAGCAAGAATCCGCGGCGGCCCGAGCTTGCCTGGCGCAAGCTCAACAAAGCCTGCAAAACGCTAATCAGTTAAATGATTCGCGAAACTACTTGAGCAAACATACAGAACGTTGCGAAGCCAAGCATGAATGCGTAGAAAACTTTTTGCGCATTTGAAACACGTACAGCTGAGCGCATGGTTACTCCTCTTGTTAAATACTCACTAAATTTATCGGGTCTGGTTGGACCTAAGTTGAGACCGATTGTGAGACTTTCCAAAGATTTCTGAGCTTGGCTTAATTACATTGCGAGAAACAACGTAGTTGGTAAGTAACCGATTTCACTAGCTAACAATTAGGAAGCCCTTCGGGCCGATTGTCTCAATCTTGTATTCCTCGAGGAGAACTGTTAGGTTCCTTGACCAGTGCGTACGTAGACGATCGCGAGCGCTTTTAGCGTTAATTACCTGCTCTGCAGGTAAATCGAGGAAAGTCCGGACTCCATAGAATAGCGCAGGGGTTAACGACCCCCCACCGCAAGGTGAGGAACAGTGGAACAGAGAGAATGTCCAGGGCTATGAGCCTACGACCGGGAACGGGAAGTTGTAGGGGAGCTGCTGGAGTGAAAACAGCCAAACTCTGCGTGGAGCAAGATCAAATAGGGAAGCGCTCACATCAGTAATGGTGTGAACTTGTGATTCGCAAGGGACTTCCGGGTAAGATCGCTAAAGCTTACGAGTAATCGTCGGCATAGAGGAATGATCGTCCCGAGCTCAATTGGTTTGTGTGACCGCCAAGAGCTTATGACAGAATCCGGCTTACAACGAACGCACACACTCATTATGGGCCCTAGCACTTACAAGTGTTAGGGCCCTTTCTTTTAGCGAAGCCATTCAGATATCGGATATCCGATATCGCGATATCTGATATCAGACCTAACACCTGTACAACAATTCGCCATCCTAACAATTTGTAGATCTCTTATATGTGATCCCCGCAGGGCACACACATTGTACTAACTCCCTACGTGACCAAAATTTTAAAAAGGGAGAATTCTATGAAATTTGTAATGTCATTAGTACTAGCCGCTACTTTCGCAACCCCAGCTTTCGCTTCAGACGCTGAAGTTAAAGCTATTAAACAGATGGGTGAGCTTAAAGAACGAATGAGCACAAAGAAAGAAGTGATCGACATCACTCAATATCTTTCTGAAGAAGAAAAAGAGAAAATGAACTCTCATCGCGTCACTGAACTCAAAGATCCAAATGCTGAATCTGGACGTAATGAAAAATCATGGAGCGTATCACCTTGGATTGGCGGAATGCGTGGTCGTGTTCTAACTCCGGTTGAAAGAGAGCGCGAAGAGCGCGAAGGAAAAAACACTACTTATATGGGTTCAAAGGTTGGCATCGACAGCACAACTTCGGGCGGTCTTAAACTTAAAATCAAATTCGGCGCTCGCCAGTAATTTAGTTTTTTAAACTTACAAATAAAAAGGGCCCGGCAAAATGCCGAGCCCTTTTTTTATTATACAGCTATTCTCGATTTAGTTTTGACGAGCGACTTGTGTAACCTCTTCGAAAGCATTGCTAGTAACGATTGCGCTCTTCGGTGAGTTCAGAGCAGCAGCTGCCGCCTTAATCCAGCTCTTGTAAGCGAGTGCGTTCGTGTAGACAGCCTTCGCTCCGCAAGTATCATGGGTATCATCTTCACCTCGGCTAGTAACTCCAAACAAAGACAGTTTCCCGTCTTTATCAATTACGTAAGCAGGCCCGCCTGAATCGCCTTGGCATGCTCCTTTACCTTTTGTCTGATCAAGTGAAACTTCAGTGGCGCTGAAAACTGGGTTGTCGATCTTTGTAACCACTCGAAGAAGTGATCCGCTTCCAGTTTTCTTTACGCCATCAGTAACGCCATATCCAGCGAGTAAAGCATCTTTGCCCTTAGCCAGCATTGAAGCATCACTAAGAAGGCGAGCAGGTTGGTAGCCAGCCGGCAAGCCGCCTTCAAACTTTATAACTGCGATATCGCCAAGATCTTTTAAGTCAGCTGAAGAACCGACGCTTAACCACTTTTTGTGAAACTTAAAACCAGAAACTTTGCGTAGTGACGAGCCTTCCTTTGAAATTTTTGGTCCAAAGATAACCACCATGTTAGCGGCCTTGCTGCTAGAAACACAGTGTGCAGCTGTGAGCAAAAAATTGCTCGATAAGATTGAAGCCGTGCACACCGAGCCGAGAGCAGTGTCGTAAAGCCCAACTGTCTGAGTAGCAACGACAGAGCCGGCGACGGCTGCCTTGCCACCAATAATGCTCGAGTCAGTCTGGTCAGTCGCTAAGCCCCCTCCGCGCTGACCACAACCAACGAGCGCAACTAGCGACAGTAGGCTCAACAAACTTTTCGGCGTCTTCAAATTGTTCTTCATGGACCCCCCGGTACTGAAGAAGCAACAAGCGTTCTGCTTGTGCTTAGGTAGAAGGTTCTCCCTCGAACGGCAGAATTAAACAAATTCGAAGTTTTTTGCGAATCCATAAGTTTTACTTATAAAGACGCCGCTAGGGCGTATATGGCTGATAGGAAGCATTTTAGGGAAAGGAAAAACTTATAGGCCGAATGGAATCTTTTGCGCGTACACCAAAGTTTCCATGCCTTGTCGACTTGGATGTGACTGCTGTCTGAGTCGCATCCAGTACAGTGGGCGGAACCCTTTTTTCATTCTCTCGCGAAGTTCCCATTCTGTGGCGCCGAAAGGCGGGCCGTTGGGTCGATCGATTGTAAAGAAGATCGCAAGTATGTGGCCGATGTCAGTTAAGCAACGGCGCCAAACTTTTATCATTTCACTTCGACGTTCAGGATCAATCGCGCAAAAACAGGTGTGCTCAAAGATCATGTCGAAACTGCCGACGTATTCTTGAGGCAGTGCAAATAAATCTGCTTTCACGAATTTCAAATTTTGTTGCGAGCTATACTTTTTTTGTGCGCGCTGAATGGCTTCGTCGCTAAAGTCGACCGCTGTTACGTGGTGGCCGAGACTTGCAAAGTGCGCAGCATCGTTTCCAGAGCCTGCGCCCAGTACGAGCACTCTCATCGGCTGAAGTTTGAGCGGAGGCAGAGCAGTGACTAGAGCAGGATTAGGCTCTTCTAATTCCCACCCAGGTTTCGCAACATCGGTGTACGCCTTAGTCCAATAACTTGGAGAACTAACATCTTCATTTTTTGCTGTAAGAAGCGGTGATGTTTCGAATTGAACTCCATCGACAGTGACTGACTCATCATCGAACGCATCAACTAAGTTAAAAAACTCGCTCTGCGCTGCTCGCGAAAACACGAATGGAATTCCTTGTTGAGTTCTTCCGTGAAATCGATCCCATTCGTCGAGTCTCAAAGTTGAGAGATCAAACTCTCGAGTGAACCCATATGGCATTTGCGCGATCCATTTGCCATTTTCTCGAAGAATTTGCTTAGCAATAAAAGGTGCGTCGAATGCTTCGACGAGAATAAATCCTTCGCGAGGATCATTGATAATAAATCGCCCGCGATCATCGATGACTAAATGAGAAAAAAGATGAGATCCATAGGCGGGGTCTGCAACTCGCAGCTCGCCCGATATGAAATACCCTTCTTCATCAATCTGAATTGTTCGCTGAACTGTGTGCGCGCCGGCGAGTAGGCCGCTAACCGAAGTCATTACTTCTGCTGCTCGCGTGAGACCGTTTCGCCGTTTTGAAAACCAATTACCGGTTGTTTTACATTCGAACTTACTACAGTCCAGTCAGTGCCATTTTCAGATACAAGCTTTGATGTACCTTCAACAACTTCAGTGCTGATTTCTTCGTTTTGCTTCGATGTGATTTCGTATCTGTAGTGCGCAGTTAACTCTTTGTCAGGGCGAATGACCTCAGTGTAGAGCTGAGAGAAGTTTACACCTGTAACTTCTGGACGCTTTTCTTGTATTGATTGAGTGATTAAATCAGCCAATTCAAACTGTCGATCGGTCATTACGGCGATGCGCTCATCACGCTCGGCACCACCAAGTCCCCATGTGTAACTGAGGCCCAAAATTAGAATCAACAACCAAACGTATTTCATGCGAGATCCTTTGCATTAAAGGGCTTCACAATAGAAGCGAATCATGGCTATGGTAATGCCCATCATGCCTCGTAAGCCAGTATTTTCAGACAAACTTCAGGAGCTTAAGCAACTTGCGCAAGCGCTTGGTGCTGGTCTTCAAACGCAGATGCAAGATTTGATCAGCAATCCGCAAAAAGTTGCGGCGCTTATCGAGGAAAAATCGCCTCGGCTCAGTCGTGAGCTCTTAAGCGTGGCGTCAAATATCACTGATCCGTTCGTAGTCGGAATGGGCCTTCAAATCTCAAAGCTCGAAGAAGACCTGGTTGAGGTCACTCTCCCGCAGCGCTGGAAGAATTTAACTGATAGTGGTGATTTTCACACGGGAGCGCTCTGCACTTTAGCTGAATTTACAAGCAAGGTTTATTGGGATCGTCATCTTAGTGCTCTTGCTACTCGTCGGCGCGTTCGACGGCTCGAGGCTCAGATTCTGCAAAGTCCACGCGGAAGCCTTGTCGCCAGGTACTCTTTAAGCTCGTCAGAGCGAGAGGCATTTTTGTTCAAACTTCGTACCGAGCAAGAGCCGATGATTGATGCTCTCGTAAAAATTTATGACTCACACGACAAGCTCATTGCCGAAGTTTCAATCGATTGGCAATTTGCTGCCCAGTTAGCACTAGGGAGTTCTAAGTAAATGACCGTACTTGAAACTATGCTCGAAACCGGCAATGCCGATTACAAAACAAATCGCCAAGCGATGCTCTCACACGTTGAAGAGTGGAAGAAGCGTTCGAAAATTGTAAAAGGTGGAGGCGGTGAAGAGGCTGTTGCACGTCACAAGTCTCGCGGCAAACTAACAGCGCGCGAACGAATTGAAGCGCTGGTAGATACAAATAGCGCGTTCTTAGAATTCTCAATGCTCGCAGCATGGGATATGTACGAAGGTTCTGCTCCTGGCGCAGGTGTCATCACGGGTATCGGATCAATTCACGGCACCGAGTGCGTGATCGTTGCAAACGATGCGACAGTCAAAGGCGGAACTTATTTTCCGATGACTGTGAAAAAGCATCTTCGCGCGCAAGAAGTAGCTTTAGAAAATGGGCTACCGTGTATTTATCTTGTCGACAGTGGTGGCGCATTCTTGCCCCTCCAAGCAGAAGTTTTTCCTGATCGAGATCACTTCGGCAGAATTTTTTATAATCAGGCTCGTATGTCAGCCGATGGAATTCCGCAAATTTCAGTTGTGATGGGAAGCTGTACAGCAGGCGGAGCCTATGTCCCGGCAATGAGTGACGAGAATGTCATTGTCAAAGGTAACGGCACGATCTTTCTTGGTGGGCCGCCACTCGTGAAAGCTGCAACTGGTGAAGTCGTGACAGCGCAAGAGCTTGGTGGCGCCGAAGTTCACTCAGAAGTTAGTGGCGTGACTGATCACATGGCCGAAGATGATGACCACGCGATTGAAATCACCCGTAGCATTGTCTTTAACTTAAATCGCAAAAAAACTTATCCGTTTGAAATTCGTGAAGTCGAAGAGCCGGCTTACAAGCCTGAAGAAATTTACGGAGTGATTCCGGCAGACACTCGCACCCCGTTTGATGTTCGCGAAATTATTTCTCGCGTTGTTGATGCAAGCAGGTTCCATGAGTTCAAAGAGAATTACGCAAAAACAATTGTAACGGGATTTGCTCACATCTGGGGAATGCCAGTTGGAATAGTTGCTAACAACGGCGTCTTGTTTAGTGAGAGCGCGATGAAAACCGCGCATTTTATTGAGCTTTGCGAGCAGCGAAATATCCCTCTCGTGTTCTTGCAAAACATTACGGGCTTTATGGTCGGCAAGAAATATGAAAACGAAGGTATCGCTAAGCACGGCGCAAAGATGGTGATGGCCGTGAGTAACGCCCATGTTCCAAAATTCACTGTGATCATTGGTGGATCTTACGGTGCAGGAAACTACGGGATGTGTGGCCGCGCATTTCAACCACGACAACTCTGGATGTGGCCAAACGCAAAAATTTCTGTGATGGGCGGCGAGCAAGCGGCAAATGTTTTACTCACTGTGAAGATGGATCAGCTAGCTGAGAAAAAGCAGTCGATGTCAGCCGATGAGCAGGCGCAGTTCAAAGCGCCAACAATTGCTAAATACGAATCTGAAGGTTCAGCATATTATTCAACAGCGCGAATTTGGGACGATGGAATCATTGATCCGGCCGATACTCGAAGAGTCCTAGCATTGGGAATCAGTGCTAGCTGCAATCGCGAATGGGGAGCACGCAAGCAAGGCGTGTTCAGGATGTAAAATGCAAAGAGTTCGATTCGAAACGGTTGATCATACAGCCTACATCACTCTCAACAGGCCAGAAGCTCGCAACGCTCTTGATCAGCAAATGATTTTGGAACTTACTGAAGTCTTCCGAAACCTTTCGCGAGAGAAGAGATTGCGATGTGTGGTTTTTGAGGGTGAAGGAAAATCTTTTTGCTCTGGGGCAGATCTTCAATGGATGCAGTCGATGGCTGCCTACACTCTCGATGAAAACCGAAGCGATGCGCACGCGTTAGACGAGATGTTCGCGACGATACGGGCGTGTAATTTGCCAATCATTGGCCGTGTTCAAGGACATGTCATGGGCGGAGCTCTTGGGCTCGTCGCGGTCTGTGATATTGTAAGTGCTGAAGCGGAGACTCAATTTTGTTTCAGCGAAGTGAAGCTAGGACTTTTACCGGCAGTAATTTCTCCGTACGTACTTGAAAAGGCTAACCGGGGCCACGCGCAGCGCTTTATGATTACGGGTGAAGTATTCACTACGGCACAAGCGGGCGCGATGGGCTTAGTTCATCATGTGGGCTCAGAGGCTGACTCAAAGTCTTTTGTCGCAAAAATGGTAGCAGCCTTACATCTCAACGGTCCTCAAGCCATGCAGTCGACGAAAGAACTTCTTCGTAGCGTCGGAGCAAGCGGCGTTAGTGTTGAGTCGAGCGAACTGACAACAGAGGCAATCGCTGAGCGTCGCGTGAGTGATGAAGGTCAAGAGGGTCTAAAAGCCTTCTTCGCGAAAAAAGATGCATCGTGGAAAGTTAAGCTGTGAAAATAACGAAGCTTGCGATCGCAAATCGCGGTGAAGTTGCAGTTCGTATTATTCGTGCGTGCCATGAACTCGGCATCAAGACTGTGCTTCTACACTCCGAGGCCGATACCGAAACCAGAGCGTATCGACTTTCGGATGAAAAAATCTGTATAGGTCCTGCACCCACGAGCGAGAGCTATTTAAATATTGAAGCAAACGTCAATGGGGCTTTGAGTGCGGGCGCTGAAGCCGTTCACCCGGGATTTGGCTTTTTGTCTGAGAACGCAGATTTTGCAAAAGCTGTCGTTGATGCAGGTTTAATTTTTGTTGGTCCTAAATCCGAAACGATTCGAGCCCTTGGCGACAAAATTTCGGCTAAACAACTTATTCAAGCAGCCAATGTACCAACTGTCCCTGGCTACATGGGTGCCGATCAGAGTTTACCAACATTAATCAACGAAGCCGAAAAAATTGGATTCCCAGTTATCGTCAAGGCTGCAGCGGGCGGTGGCGGTCGCGGCATGAAAGTGATCCGCAATCGTGCTGAAGCAGAAGAATTAATTTCGAGCGCGCAAAGAGAAGCAAAAAGTGCATTTGGATCTGAAGTAGTTTTCCTTGAAAAGTATTTAGACCGAGCAAAGCACATTGAGTTTCAAGTGTTTGGTGATTCGACCGGGAAATGTGTTCATCTCTTCGACCGAGAGTGCAGCGTTCAGCGTCGTCATCAAAAAATTATCGAAGAAGCGATTTCTCCAAGTCTAACTGATGATCTTCGCTCGCAGATGGCGAAGGCTGCGGTGAATCTTGCGCAAAAGGCGAATTACCGAGGAGCGGGAACTGTCGAGTTTCTTGTTCAAGACGGAAAATTCTATTTTCTAGAGATGAACACTCGTTTGCAAGTTGAGCACCCAGTGACTGAAATGGTGCTCGGGGTAGATCTTGTTAAAGCGCAGATTCTAACTGCAGCAGACGAGTTCATGATTTGGAAGCAGACAGATTTAATTCCGCGAGGCCATGCGATCGAGTGCCGAGTCTATGCAGAAGATCCGTATCGAGGCGGAATGCCGAGCACAGGTAAACTCGGTGCTATGCACTTTCCTGAAGGGCCTGGCAGAAGATTCGAAGTCGGATTTGAAGAAGGCGATGAGATTACTCCCTACTATGACCCTATGGTTGCAAAGATTATTGTTTGGGATGAAACAAGACCTCGCGCAATCAGAAAGATGCTTCGAACTTTAGATGAGACTTTTGTTTTTGGTGTTCGACTGAATATTCCGTACTTAAAAGCAATATTAATGAACCCAGAATTTGTCGACGGAACAATGACGACTCAATTTATTTCTAAATATTTGAGCGAAGGGTTGCCAGCGCAAAAGATGTCGGAAGAGCAGGAGAGTTTTGCGAAGGCTGTGTACAGCTCCGCTACCGCATCTGCCATCGGAAATCAGCCATCTGCTAGGAATTCAATAGTGTCCCCTTGGCAGCAGCATTGGAGAAACACATGAAACCAATGTCTGTCGAAGTGAATGGGCAAACTAAAACTGCTTTTGTTCAGCGCCTCGGTGAAACCTTGTGGGTTCACTTAGATGGAGAGACGTTTACTTACGAACCTGAAAAGCGGGGTTCGAAGAAACGTAAGGCCGGCGCCGGAAAGTCGGCCGCAGATGCGATTGCTCCGATGCCAGGAAAGATCACTAAGGTTGCAGTAGCTGAAGGGGCTGAAGTGACAGTCGGGCAGTTGCTCATTGTTCTTGAAGCGATGAAGATGGAGTACAGCCTTAAGGCCGCAGTGAGTGGTAAAGTGAAAAGTGTGAAGTGCAAAGTTGGCGACCAAGTTTCACTCGGGCAACTTCTAGTTGGAATAGAGGTCTAAGTTGGCAAAGAAGATCACACTCGTAGAAGTAGGCCCAAGAGACGGCCTGCAAAATGAGAAAAAAGTTTTAAGCCAAGAAATTCGTCTCGAGTTTTCTCGCAAGCTTGTTGATGCCGGACTTAAGAAAATAGAGATTGGTGCCTTTGTATCTCCTAAGTGGGTTCCGCAAATGATCGGCTCAGCTGAGCTCTTTGCAAAAGCTCAGAAAGAATCTTTCTCTAAAAATGCTGAATTGTCTGCGCTAGTACCAAATGTTCATGGCATGAACGACGCGGTTGCCGCAGGTGTTAAGCACGTTGCGATTTTCGGTTCGGCAAGCGAAGCATTCTCGCAAAAAAATATCAATTGTAGCATCGATGAGAGTCTTGAGCGTTTCGCGCAAGTACTGAAGATTGCCAAGCAGAACAAAATCAAAGTGCGTGGCTATTTGAGTATGTGTTTTGGCTGCCCATTTGAGGGAGACGTTCCTGAGGCCAGAGTAGTGAAGCTCGTAAAGAAATTTGCCGAGCTTGGCATCTACGAGATTTCGATTGGTGACACAATCGGTGTTGCAGACCCTGCTCAAGTCAGGCGATTGGTTTCAAAGTTAATCAATGCGGTTGGTGCTAAGCGACTTGCGATGCACTTTCATGACACTCGCGGGACCGCACTCGCAAATATTCTCGCGAGCCTTGATCTTGGAATTACTGTTTTTGATAGTAGTCTTGGGGGCCTTGGCGGCTGCCCTTACTCGCCGAACTCTACAGGCAACGTTGCGACCGAAGATGTTGTCTACATGCTCGAACGAATGGGCTACAACACCGGGACTGATCTTTCGAAGTTGATCGAACTCAATAAATGGATGACTGAACATATCGGCCATCCACTCCCTGCGCGCGTTTCAAAAGCCGGAATCCCAAAACGTTAGTTTTGAATATCAGATGAATATGTTGGAGCGATCGGGTTTCTAAGAACGTATTTATAATTGCGTGCATCTGAGTTGACTTGAAGTTTGTAGACGCGATCTGTACCAATGGC
Source organism: uncultured Bdellovibrionales bacterium (assembly GCA_964543475.1). Classification (GTDB taxonomy): domain Bacteria; phylum Bdellovibrionota; class Bdellovibrionia; order Bdellovibrionales; family JAMPXM01; genus JAYSYM01. The sequence continues at coordinate 462,570 of CAZIYJ010000001.1, forward strand.
TTCACAGTCAATTGGCTGTAAGTCGACGATTTCAATGTAAGTAACAGATCCAGACTGAGTAGTCTGAATGTCGAGACTCTTTACTGCACATGAATTGATTGTAACATTGATCATCGTATAAGGCTGAACAGCAGCAATTCCGCCACCACCAATAATTTCGATACTTACGTCTTTCACTTCTGGAAGGTTCGTCGAAACAGACGATTGAGCTTGTGCTACGTTGTTCAAGCTTAAAGTAAGAGCGGCTAAAACTAAAAATTTCATCGAGTCCTCCTCGGACAAATGTAATGAGTCTAATATTTTATAAACGGAGGGAGTTTAAACGATTCAAGACTCTCTTTATAGACCTCAAGTAAAAATGCCAAGTCCGTTGCGAAAATGGGCGCAACTCATTTTGGCGACAGTCCGATCTGTAAAAAGTATGGTCACCGTGAAGCCAAAATTGTCTTTCTCCTCTAGTTCCGTAAGTTTAGCGCTTCATAAGCCTCTAGTTTCGATCCTAGTCTCAAAATTCTGGTACATAATGTGCTCCCTCTTCCCATCGGAGAACTGAGTTTCTCTCAAGGAGAGCAGATGAAGACATTTTCATTATCGATGTTGGCAGTAACAGGTTTAGCACTTTCACTAGCGGCTTGCGGGCCGGGCATTAAAGGTGAAGGCACTAAAAAGCCAAACGTTGCACGTCTGCTAAAGATCCAGGAAAAAGCTGAGGCGAAAGAACTAGCTAACTACCCACACATAAAATCAATCGCACTTGGCGAATCTGACGACAACGAAGTTTTGGTGAAAGTTGAGCTTGAGAATGTAGGCGCGGACCTCGACGAAGCACAGAAGTCTGTAGACGGACTAGTTGCAATTAAAGGTGAAGCATTAAGTGAAGTCGATGTAGTTAAAGGAAAAGCCAACACATACAAAATCAAATTAATCTGCATAGAAGAGTGCACGATGATTGCTGGCGTACTAGACGTTGAAGCAATTGCAGTTGAAGCAACTGAAGTTGTTGAAGCAGTTGAAGAGACTAAAAAAGAAGAAGTTAAAGAAGAGGAGTCAGAAGAATTGTTTTCGGCTCAGTCTGGAACTACTGCTCCCGAAGCAAAGCCAAGCGTAGCTGTAGCACAGAACTCAATTCGCACTGGCATCATCGTTTCTGCAACTGGCGAAGTGATGAAAATGAAAGTACTTGATAGCTCTTCAACTGTTGAAGCAAGCATCGAAGCATTATTGTCAGACGTTGCTCAGAAGAAGTCTCTTGGTTTGATCAAGTAAGGAAAGTCACATGGGACTCAGTGATCTCTTCATTCGAGTCCTCTGTATCGGCTCAGTCGTACTTTACGCCGCATCTGCAAGTCTAATTACAAAGCCTCAAGTTCAGTTTACTCCGTCGATAGTTTCAAAACTTTTACAGGTCTCAAACAACACGACGAGTTCGTTTAGTACAACGACAGTTGAGGATCAATTTCTCCTTCAAAATCTTAGTTCACGAGTGAATGCGCTAGGTGCGTTGTTTCGTATTATCGGAGTTCCTCAGCAGCCACTTACTATAGTGATCGATCAAGATCACCCTGTGCGAGTTTCGATCGGCGCAACTGACGTTATTATTGGTAAGACCGCAGCAGTGGCAAAGGGACAACTTGAGCACGCGATAATTAAGGCATGGCTTCGCCAAGTCGGGTCATCTGAAGTATTAAATAATCCACTCAGGGCCCAAGTTTATGCCGATCTTATAGTTGCGCTTTACCTTGGTGAGCTAGAGTTGCATGATCCCGCAAACCAAAGAATCGCAAAGTTTAGCGAAGTTAACGATTGGCCCTCTGATCTATTGGGAACTTTTCAACTATGCGAATCTGCGTGGCGTCCCGCTGAGCTAATCTCGTATTGCAGCGGTTTGAAATCGAACACCGACAATACTCAAACTTCATATTCATTAAGAAGTGTGATCGGAAGCTTGATCTGGAAAGACTTAAGCGGACTCAGCCTTTTAGAGCGAAGCACAGCTCTTTCATTTCTTTCTCGTAACATAAGATCTCAATCGATTACCGCTGAAATCATCAATAATTCAGAGTCGCCCCGAACACAGAGTAGCGAAACATTAGAAAGCTTACGATTCTCAATTCAGGCTGAAGCGCTAGAAATCTATCCGCGGTTAGTAAGCGAGCTTCCAGCGGCCGTTACAAAAATCGGAATGATTCGCGACAACAAGCTTTCACTGGCTGGTGGCTTTGAAATCAAATCGGCTAAAGATTTAAAATTCGCGAAGATGATCATTGAATCTTGTACTGCGCCTAGCCTCAAGCAATTACTTGCGAAAACTTCGGACTCTGTCGAGCACATTCTCTTGGTACAAAATTGCGAGAACAAGCGACTAGACTATTCTGGTTTTATCAAAGCGGGAGTAGCTAGCTTTGCACAGCAAAATCGTTCGGTAAAATTCACTTACCTTCACCGTGCCTCACTTATGTTAGCTGGTAAAATGATTCAGAACTTTGATATTCAAGCAGCTCTTGCGTATGACCCATTGTCGCCAAATTCGTCGGAGTCAAAGAGTGCAAAGTTCTTGGGTTTAGATCAGAAGATCTTTAGAGAAGATCTCGGAGCATTCAAAGTGAATGGCCCCATCGGAGCCATTCTTTGGTATCGCGGAGAGAATACTTAGTGAGCGTGTGTAACGCTCTTAATTTTGTTTTGCTCATCTACGAAAACTAAATTTGGCCGATGCTTGCTGACCTCATCATTTTCAAGATCAACAAATGCCGCAATAATTACGATATCGCCCTTGAGGACCATTCTCGCAGCGGCACCATTGAGGCAAATTTCATTTTTCTTTCCGTGAATCACATAGGTCGCAAATCGTGCGCCGTTATTGCAATTGTAAATCTCGACTCGTTCAAACTCACGAAGACCAGCAGCTTCGCAAAGTGCAGGGTCAATCGATATCGAACCTTCGTACGAAAGGTCGGCATCGGTAACAGTGGCGCGGTGAATTTTGCATTTTAAAAAAGATGATCTCATTTTCTACCTCACGAATTCATTTTCAAAGCTTGATTTAAACCACGAAGAACCAAATCAGGAACAGTGACATCGAACAAATTTTCTTTTTCAAATAAAGAAGAGAAGCCGCCAGTGCCAATCACTTTTGCGGGCTTTCCGGCGAACGCCTCTTGAATCAGGCGCTCCTTAATTTCTTTAATCATTCCAATTTGACCAAAGAAGAGGCCTGACTGGATGCTCTCGACAGTCGAGCGACCCAATGCTTCTTTCATTGGTAAAATCTCGACTGAAGGAAGCTTAGCTGTACGAGTTTCAAGAGCTTCCATCGAAATTCTTAAGCCTGCCAAGATAACTCCGCCTAAGTAGTCTTTCTCAGCAGTGATTGCACAAAACGTCGTTGCCGTTCCGAAATCAATAATTATTAAATTCTCATTCGGATAGAGCTGAGTAGCTGCGATCGAATTAGCAATGCGATCTGCACCAACTTCAAGCGGGTTCCGGTATTTAATTTTGAGACCGGTCTTAACTCCGGCCTGCAGAATAAAAGGATTCTGATTGAAGTACTTAATGCAGCAACTGCGAAGAGAGTGAACTGCGTCGGGCACCACAGAGCAAAACGCGATCTGATGAATCGACTTATAATCTATTTCATTCTCACGAAGTACATTTCGCAAAAATAACCCGAGCTCATCGCTCGATGCGCGGAACTCAGAAGTTCTTCTGAACTGCATTTTGAGTCGATCACCTTCAAAAACACCGGCGTGAATTTGGGTGTTACCAACATCTAGGCATAAGATCATAAACCGACCTCGCGAATGAGTTGCTCAAGCTTTTCAGCTAGTTCCTTTTTTGTTCCGGTTCTCGCAATCAACTTTCCTTGATGATCAAGGACAGATGCGGGATGAGTGGTGCTCGTGATTTCAAATAAGTCATTATGAACCACAAAGTTGGTTGCCGAGCTTTTAATGAGAGAATCGATTTTCTCGGCAGCCTGATCATCAGTTGCGTGTGCTGTAAGTTTAAAGCCAATGACTTGAATGTCTTTATTGACCGAGTACGACCGAAGCTGATCAATGATTTTTGGGTTTCGTTTTAAGTTCAATTTTAAATCGCTTTGGCTTGAGATCTTCAAGTCCATCGATGGGATCTTTGAAACCCCATCAACTTCGACGGTCTCTACTGAGTAATCGCTGACCGCAGCCAAGTGAACTACAGCATCGTAGCTCTCCGAAGAGAGCTCAGTCTTAAGTGCATTGTCGAGATCAGCGTAGGTACCAAACGTAAGAACTTTGTTTGCACCTTTTGGCAAAGGAGAGGTCTTCGCAACTAGAGCAGTAACATTGTGGCCGACGTCATTTAAGTAATCGACGATGACGTTTCCGGTTTTTCCAGTGCTGGTGTTTGCGATTGAGCGAGCGCCATCGATCGTTTCGCGGGTGCCGCCAAGAGTAACTAGAACTTTCTTAGCCGAAACAGTTGAGCCTTCGAATTTTTCAGAAAGCTTTTGAACCGCCAAATGTTTACTAATTTCTTTAAGCGCATCTTCTGGCTCAATCAATCTTCCCGAGCCCACTTCTCCGCAAGCGAGTGCTCCTGAGCGAGTCTCTAAAATCTCAACTCCATATGAGCGAAGGCGTTTGAGGCTCTCTTGAGTCGCCGGATGCTCGAGCATCTTTGTATTCATCGCCGGAGCAACTAGGTACGGCTTGTTAAATGAATGCGCTAAAAACAAAGTAGAAATGAGATCTTCGCCAAGTCCGTTGGCAAATTTATTAATGGTGTTTGCTGAAGCTGGGTAGACGATTGTTAAATCTGCCCACTTCGCCCAGTTGATATGTCCCATCAAATCGCCCGTAGCAAAAGTGTCGGTTAGCACCTTGCGGCCTGTAAGTCCTTCTAGCGTAGCTTCGCCGATGAACTTAAGTGCTGAAGTGGTCGCAACAGTTTGCACTTCGAAATTATTCTGAACGAGCTTCGAAATCAAAGCCGCAGCTTTGAAACAAGCAATTGAGCCAGTGAGCTTAAAAAGAATTTTACTGCGATCGTTATTCTGCGACATTGTCTATCAACCTTACTTCGCCATTTGGACTTTTCACTCTGACCGCGCCAAATCTTCTTCCATCTCGTTGTTCGAGATAATCCACTTCGATGCCGTTTTCTATGAGATCTATTTTTGCATTTTCTAAATCGGTCGCATTTTTAAGAATCGAAGCAAAGACCGTGGCCTTCTCTCGCCCAGCCGAATCTAATTTTGTATTGCGTGAACTCATGGCAACACCATCGCTTTCGCGAACAGTGGGGCAGGCGACAATTTCGGTTTGCATAAAGAACGCAGCGACCATGTCTTTAATCAGCTGAAGCTGTTGGTAATCTTTTTCTCCGAAGTAAGCTTTGGCAGGTCGAGTGAGGTTTAAAAGTTTCATCACAACAGTTAATACGCCGGTGAAGTGGCCCGGGCGATGTGCACCACAAAGTGTATTGCTAAGTTCTGATTCGGTGACTTGATATCGATATCCGTCTGCATAAAGGTCTTCATACTTTGGCAAAATGACGTGATCAACTCCCGCAGCTTCGGCCATTGCCAAATCGGCTTCGAGTGTCTGTGGATAATTCTGTAGATCTTGTTGGTCATTAAACTGAGTTGGGTTGACGTAAATGCTGAGTGCTACGACATCATTCTCGGCACGAGCGCGCTCAAGAAGTGCCTTATGCCCTTTGTGAAGAGCACCCATTGTCGGTACAAAGCCAATTCGCGTGGTAGGCGAGTACTTGGCTCGGCAGTTTTGCCACTCGGTCATAGAGCGATGAATTTGTAGTCGCTGAATCTGCATTAGTAACTTTCCTTTTCATTCGGGAACTGAGTTTCCTTTACAGACTTATCAAACTGATCAAAGGCAGCCTTGAACAGCTCGTGCCCATTGAGAAAACGTCTTACAAACTTTGGAGAGAACTCGGGGTTCATGCCAAGAAGATCTTGCATAACTAAAACTTGGCCTGAAGTATCAACGCCGGCGCCAATTCCGATAGTGGGAATCGAGAGTTCTGAAGTCACCTTGCGCGCAACTTCAGAGGGAACGCATTCAAGAACAAGAGCAAAGCATCCGGCTTTCTCAATTCGTTTTGCCTGTTCGATAAGTTTTTTAGCGGCGTCTTCCTGAGTCGCCTGAACTTTAAATCCGCCAAACTGATGAATCGATTGCGGAGTCAATCCGAGATGGCCCATCACCGGTACACCAGACTCAACGATGTGGTGAATCGCCTGATCGCTTCCGTCAATGCCTTCGATCTTCACGGCCTGTGCTCCAGCGCGCATGAGTTGCGCGACTGCAGCCATTGTCGAATCGATCGAACCACGATGAGCCAAAAAGGGCATGTCAGCTACGATAAATTTTTTCGGTGCTCCTCTGCGTACGGCTTCTACGTGAGAAGAAATTACGTCAACAGTTGCTGGCAGAGTCGTCGAGTGACCATGTGCAACCATCGCAACACTGTCGCCAACTAAAATGCAGTCAACTTTCGAATCATTAACGATTTTTGCTGTCCAATGATCATAACAAGTAATCATCGAAATTTTTTGTCCAGCAACTTTGGCTTTTTGAAAATCGAGTACGTTTTGCATTTAGTCTTCCTTGATATTCGGCCGCACTGATCGTGCAGCAATGTTTGAAAACCTGTGAGACTCAGCAGTCACAAACGCCCGATAAATTCCGGCGTAGCGATCAAAGTTTTTATCAAGAGCCTCGAGATTCTTGTTCACTGTTTCTAAATCCCCGCGGACCAAAGGGCCAGTTACCACGGTCGATGCATTACCTTCAGCAACTTCAACTAGGTTCGCTGCGATCTGTTTCAAATAGGCTTCGGCCGCCGAAGCAGGAATTCCCAGCTCAACTTTTAAATCCGAGAAAAACTTTTCCCAAAGCAGAGTAGTAAAATTTCCGCTCATCACACAGTACGCGTGATAAAGCGCCTTTTTATCGGCCGAGATTTTAAAACTCGTATTCGGAAAGCCGGGTAGTACGTTTGAAAACTCGCTTGAGTCCTCGATAATAAATGGAATAGCTCGATACTTTTCAGGCGAATAAAGTTGATCTGAAAAAGTCATCAGCGGATGAGCGCTCTTAGCAAGTGGCGTCGCTAACGCTCCAGAGAAATGGACAACAATTCCATTAAAGGATTTGAGCTGAGCTTGAATGAAGGTTTCGATTTCGCGGTCTGGAATTGCAAGAAGAACGTGCGAGGCCATTCCGAGTTTCAGTTTGAGTTCTGAAGCCGGTTCGCGTCTTGTCCAGGTCTGAAGATTCAGATCCAGGCTGCGCAAATAAAAATGTAGGTGCCGAGCTAAACGGCCGCCCCCAATTAGGAGGTAATTAACGTCAGGTACCTGTCCCATGGATCAAGTCCTTTCTTATTCGAGATTTGTAACCCAACTCCCTTAAGATCGCAATTAGATTGGCATAGCGGTTAGTCTCCGCTTACATTAGCCCCCTAATGAAAACTAAGTACGTTTTAGCGATCTTTTTTAGCTCACTTGCTGCCGGAGCTGGACTCATTTGGCTGCTTTCGATGGGAACTCAGTCTCCGGTTGAGCTCATCACTCCCACTCAGTTTGCAGCCCAAAAAGAAATCGGCGCGGCCGCTTTTGAAAGTCTTGGCGAGCGAATTCGTCATCGAAAAATGATAGTGATTGGCATTCCACCGCAACCTGAAACCTACCAGAATATCGTCATTGGATTTTTAGAAAAACTTGCGGAGACGGATCCGAACATCATCGTCCTTAAAGAACCAAAGTGGCCGGCTCTTCCTACTGAATTAAAGGTCGAGACATTTGATTTTATGTTCAGCGACGATGATCTAACAGTAGAGTCCGAAACAATTCAGCGCGCTCTCGACTCTGGAAAAACTTTAGTGATCTACAGTGTAAATATTTTCTCTTCGCACCTGATTTTAAAAAATCCAATTAGAAGATTTGAAGAAGCGCTCAAGCGAAAAATTCCAGCACTAACGGTTGGTCAGCTGACGCTTCGCCAAGGTGGAGAATATAAAAACGACCCGAAGTGCGTTGGTTCAATGAGAGATACTCAAGGACTTTATGATCTCGGGTGCGCGCAACTTGCAAACAGTAGGCACAACTACCGAAACCTTCTTCCGCTCGACAAATTAACGGCAATTCTTGTCGAGCAGTCTGAAGACGACTATTTATTGCAGGTTTATATTCCGGACTAGCTTAGATCTAGTGCTAGTTCGTGTGCGAGAGGTCGTCGGCTTGCTCTAAAGTAAGTGCGAGGCGAGAGTTCAAGCAAATCAGCGATCTTTGCCATGTACACGCAAGCGAATCGATCAACCTGGTGAGCAAAGTAAGACTCTTCGTTTCCTGCTCTAAAAACCTCACCCCAGTGTTGATTGAAGCTGCTTTGTTGAGTGCGAATCAAATGGCTAATCTTTTTATCAAGATCAGTGATCGTGTTTTGTAAGTAGCTAACTCGCGAATCGTCGCCTTCTTTTCCAGTTTCGATTTTCGTCGAGATAATATTCACGAGCTCAAGTTCGAGAGGCTCTTTCGCATCCATAAGCTTACGAATCTCAGAAAAATTAACCTCTGCTTTTTTTGCACTCTCAAGTTCAACTTCGAGCTCTTCGACAACTAGAGCAGTTCTCCAGTTAACAGACTTTTTCAATCTGAGGATGTCGCCATAAATGTGATCGCCGACATAAAGAATGTCGTCACCTTCAAGGCCTAGGTCGGTTGTGAATTTCATGGCGTGTCCGCCTTGGTAAACACCTTTGGTGAGTTTACCTTCGAAGTTGGTCATTGTTCCAGTCTCTGGATCAACCTTTAGAAAGCGGGTAGTATCTAGGAAGAACTTTGGCTTTGCGGACAAAGTCACAACGATTTCAAAAAGATCTAACCAACTTTTATGATCTTTCAAAAATGGATTAATTGCATAATCGAGCAAAAGTTTCGTGTAAGCATAATCTGAATTTGTAAGGACAAAGATTTTTTTACCGTGGCGAATATATCGCTCGAGGCCCGCGACAGTGTCGGGATCTTTTACGATAAAGCGAGCAAGGTCTTTTGCAACGACAGACTTAAGACTGCCATCGGCGTGAGCCTGATCAAGAACACTCATGAGATCATTCGCAATGACTTCATACGACGGCATGTCAGGATAAGTATCGTCTTTTAAATCAACTAGCTGCATGTAAAGAGTGGCAATCGAGATCGAAAAGGCAGTATCGATAGCAGCGTAGTTAGCGGTTTCGCCAAGGTCGATGTAGATACTCTTGTAGATCTTTTGTTGCGTCGTGAAATCAATTGGCTTTGTTCCGTGGTGACTTGAGCGGATCGCACTATGACGACTTACTTTGAGCAAGTTGCCTTTTCGTCGATCGATCACCAATCCACGAATTGCTAAATCGAAATTAAATTTAAGTTGGAGAATTGCCTCTGGGTAATTTTTTTGCTCAACAAGTTTCTTGAGCATGATTTGGTGAGCGAGTTCTTCGAACGCTTTGCTATCGTAGCGAACCAGAGTGTGGTCCATATCAAGACCGATATATTTAATTTTTCGCATATTGAGAGTGCGATTGACGAAAACTTTTTCGAGTTTCACAGCGTTTTGCTTTCCGTTGCTAGTTGAAGTTCATTCCAGCGGAGCATTCCGCCCTTTAGGTTGTAAACGCTCGTAAAGCCATTCTCACTAGCGAGAGCAGCGGCACGTGCGGATCGTCCGCCACTTCGGCAAACGAAGACGATAGTTTTATCTTTTGATAGTTGACTGAGTTTTTCAGGCAGTGTTCCGAGCGGGATAAGAGTTGCTCCTGGTATGTGGCTGAGCTCGCCCGTGAATTCATCAGGCTGGCGAACATCAATAAGAACAACTTCAGAGCGCTTTTTATCGAGCTCTTCAGCGACGACATCTTGGACCGAGGTAATGTCGGGATTCGTCTTTTTAGATTCAAATTCAATTTGGTTGTTCATAATTCTTCCTTGCGAGCTCTTAACTTTAGGACTGCTTGGCTTATCAATCAAGGATTTGCGCGGCGGATGCTTTAAACGGAAATTTACCCACTCTAAAAGGCGTTTTTCGTCGAGAGGTTTCGACGTTTGATCACTCACTGACTCCCCGTAGTAAATAAAAGTCGTGGGTAAAGAGCCTGACCACGATGGTGAAAATGCCCTAAAAGCCTGCTCATTAACGGGATTCAAGCGAAATTTAGTGCCTTTAACTCCGGCGTTTTCGATAAATTTTTCTGCAGTTGCTAAGTCTTTGTCGTCATCTCCCGAGACATAAAAGAATTCGACGTCTTTAAGCTTAGTCTCAGCCTTTGCGAAATCAGGTAGCTCCTTAATGCACGGGGCGCACCATGAGGCCCAAAGATTCACTACCTTCACTTTCGCCTTACTTTTTTTGACTTCTGAAATAATTGAACTGGCATCGAGCGATCGCATCTCGATTTTTTGGGGAGAGCTTCCGAAAACATCCGAAAAAGCTCCGAGACTTAAAACAAAAGTGAGAAGTAATTTCGTTCGCATGGGAGCATTTTATGCTAGGTTCATAGCACATGTCTTCATCAAAGATTTTGCTCACACCATGCCAAGAACGCGCTTTTGACAGCCTCCAGGGAAACGGAAATGTTTTTCTGACTGGTGGCGCGGGTAGCGGCAAGAGTTTTCTCGTTCGATATTTTCTAAAAGACAAATCGACAAAAGAATTTCCGGTGCTTGCGAGCACGGGTGCAGCAGCGGTTTTAGTGGGCGGGAGAACTTTCCACAGCTTTTTTGGACTCGGCATTTTAGAAGGCGGACCTGAGGCGACGATCGAAAAAGCAGCCCGCAATCGTCAAGTTGTCAGACGTTTGAAAAAAATTAACGGCTTTATCGTCGACGAAGTGTCGATGCTTTCGGGAGTGATTCTCGCTACAGCTGAAATTATTTGTCGGCGCGTTCGAGACAGTGATGAGCCTTGGGGCGGACTTCGCGTCATTGCAGTCGGAGATTTTGCTCAACTTCCTCCTGTTGAAAGAAACAATTCTGCAAAGTCTTGGGCGTTTCAACATCCGGTCTGGACATGGAGTGGTTTTAAAACTGAGTACTTGCGCACTCAAACTCGCTGCCGAGATGAAGAGTACATGCGCATTCTCAACAAAGTTCGTGAGGGCAACGTCACCCAAGAAGTTGTTGATTATTTAAATTCGAAAATTGTGACCGGCGACCAAGAATTTTCGGGAACACGACTTTTCCCTCGGAGAGATCAAACAGATCAATTTAATTTGAAAAAATTAAATGAGCTTAAGACTCCTTTGATTAAACTTGAAACGGTCTACACAGGTCAGGCGCGGGTTGTTGAGCAACTAAAAAAAGTGGCTCCTATTCCCGAAGTTTTGCATTTAAAAGAAAATGCCTTGGTGATGATTCGCCAGAACGATCCGCAAGGTCGTTGGGTGAACGGCACAACAGGGTACGTTGAAAAAATTAACGCTGAAATGGGCGGGATGTTGGTTAAGGCTCTGAAGATTAGACTGCTCAATGGTCGTCTTGCTGAACTTGAAAAACAGTCATTCACGCTGCTCGATGCTGATGGCGAAGTAGTAGCAAGCGCCACTAACTTTCCGGTTTCGCTCGCTTACGCGAGTACGATTCACAAAGCTCAGGGTGCGACACTCGATCGCCTTTGGGTTGATCTCAAGCAACTCTGGGAGCCTGGCCAGGCTTACGTGGCTTTGAGTCGAATCTCGCAAGGCTCAGATTTGTGGGTTGAGGCTTGGCAGCCGCGCGCTATTCGAACTGACCCTCACGTGACCCAGTTCTACAGCGATATCGCAGCGCACTAAAAGACCAAGACAGCAATAGACGCTTCACTCAGTTGGCTCCACCGTATGCCCGTGCTAGGTTGGCCGGGATTTACCAGGGAGTAGTTATGGAATTCAATCCAATCGGTCTTGATGGTATGGAGTTCATCGAATTTTGCGGGCCAGAGCCAGCCTATTTCGAGCGAGTTTTTGCTCAATTCGGCATGACACCAATTGCTGAACACAAAACTAAAAAGCTAAAGCTCTTCCGCCAAGGCGATATCAACTTTGTTTTGAATAGCGAACCCGGTTCTTTTGCCGACGAGTTCCGCCGACTACATGGTCCTTCAGTCTGCGCAACTGGGTTTAGAGTTGCAAATGCGAAGGCAGCTTTCGAAGAAGCAGTTAAGCGAGGCGCTCGGCCTTACACGAACGATGAAGGAAAAGCTGGATGGACGATGCCTGCCATCTACGGCATCGGCGACTCACTCATTTACTTCGTTGATAAGTATGGTGCAAACGGAAACGCATACGACGAACTTTTCAATTACACAGTTCGCGATAATCAGCCAAAAGGAAAAGGTCTTTTATTCATCGACCACTTAACGAACAACGTTCCTCGCGGTGAAATGCAAAAGTGGTGTGACTTCTACACCAACATTTTTAACTTCAAAGAAAAGCGTTACTTCGACATCAAAGGAAAAACCACCGGTCTTCTTTCAAAAGTGATGAAGTCGCCTTGCGGAAAATTTTCGATTCCAATTAATGAACCATCAGATTCTAAGTCACAGATTCAAGAGTACCTTGATGAATACAAAGGTTCTGGAATTCAGCACATCGCACTTCTAACTAACGACATTCTCGCTTCTGTTGGTGCACTCACAAAAGATCAAGTTGGGTTTTTAGATCGACCTGTCGAGAGCTACTATCAGGCTTTGAATGATCGCGTACCGAACGTGAAAGAAGATTTAAAGAAGCTTCGTGAAAATGCAATTTTGGTTGATGGCGATCACGATGGTTACTTGCTTCAGATCTTTACCAAGAACCAATTCGGCCCGGTATTCTTTGAAATTATTCAGCGAGCAGGCCACGAGGGTTTTGGAGACGGAAACTTCCAGGCATTGTTTGATGCGATGGAAGCAGATCAACGCGCACGCGGAGTTCTTTAATGCATCATTACACGCAAGGCCGACCTACAACTCAAGCTCACAAGGGAATTCCTGAGGGAATGTACGAAGAAGAGCAGGGGCAGGGCGGATTTTTCGGACCCGTCTCTCACTTGATCAAGGAAAAGCCAAGCACACGTTGGGTTGAGATCGATGGACCACTAAAGCCGCGGATGTTTGATGTCATCGGCCTGAAAGGCAATGCTCTCCGAGATTTCGCAGGCCAGAGACTGCTCTATAACAATGATGTAACGATCTCGTACTTGCATTTAAAAGCGGCCGCAGGCGAAAAAGATTTAAAAGCTCGTCGCAATGCCGATGGCGATTGGCTCTACTTCTGTCATAAGGGCGAAGGCTCGATCATGACTGAGTATGGATTGCTAAAATTTGATCCTGGCACTTACGTCATTATTCCGAAATGTGTGACTCATGCATTTCATCTCTCGCAAGATTGCGAATTTTTATTAATTGAAAATCGAACAAGCCATTATCAGGAGCCTGATCGCGGAATCGCAGGTCGACACGCGGTCTACGATATCAATGCGATCGGTAAGCCGGAGCTTGAGTCGCTTTACACTTTCATGAAAGAAAAAGGCATCGACGTAAAAGAAGTTCAGATAAAACACACTGAGCAACTTACGCGTATCGTTTACGATTCAAATATTTTTGATACTCAAGGCTGGAAGGGTGATCTCTTCCCATTCACTCTGCACATGAAGAATATCATGCCGCTCATGAGCCACAGAGCTCATTTGCCGCCGAGTGCTCACACAACATTTGTCGCTCGAGGCTTTGTGATTTGCTCGTTCGTCCCGCGTCCTCTTGAAGAAGATAGTGATGCGCTCAAAGTGCCGTTCTACCATCAGAATATGGACTACGATGAAGTTCTGTTCTATCACGCAGGAGATTTCTTTAGTCGCGACAATCTTCATGCCGGAATGATGTCTTTTCATCCTGCCGGATTTCCACATGGTCCACATCCGAAGGCGATGGAGAAGGCAAAAGCAAAAACTCACACTGATGAGTATGCGGTAATGGTCGACACTCGCTGGCCTTTGAATCGCGATCCAGTTTTAGAATCTGTCGAACTCAGTGAATATTGGAAATCGTGGCAGAAGAAATAGAGTTCTTAGCACAGTATCTTCCGGTTCCAGAAATCGGCACGTCAATCACGGCTGCCGATTGTATGCGTTTGGCTGTTTCAGAAGCGCGCAGAGGTATTGGCTTTGTTTCGCCTAATCCTCCTGTGGGCTGTGTGATCGTTGATCGAGATCACAAATTTTTGACGAGTGGTCACCATCATCGATACGGGTTCGCTCACGCTGAGATCGATGCTCTCAACAAAATAAAAGATTTAAAACCATTCGAAGGCGCAACGTTTTATGTGACGCTTGAGCCGTGTGCTCACGAGGGAAAAACAGGTTCGTGTGCCAAGGCATTGGCGAAGCTTCCTCTAAAGAGAGTCGTGTACGGTGTAGAAGATCCATTTGAGCAGGTTCGGGGAGAAGGAGCAAAGATCCTTCACGCTGCAGGGATCGAAGCGCTGACCGTGCGAGAAGCGATTCCGTTTGATGCTGAAGCCCTGGAGCTCTTATGCGAGGAAGTCGCCGAAGCGTTTTTACATGCGCAGAGAACCAAGACTCCATTTGTCGCTCTTAAGGTCGCTTCGACACTGGATGGCCGAATGGCGCACTCATCTGGCGAGAGCAAATGGATCACCGAAGAACATGCTCGTCGCTACTCAAATTATCTTCGCGCTCATTACGACGCTGTGATGATTGGTCGAAACACTTTCGTCGCTGATGATCCATCTCTGAATGTTCGCTTGCCTGGATTCGATGAAGAGCGAAATATAGTTATCTTGATCGACCCAAGCGGCAAGACGTTACACGATCTGCCTAGCTCTAAGATTTTATCAGTGCGTTCACCTGAAAAAGTAATTGTGGTTTTAAGTGAGAGAGCATTGTCTCCCGAAGATCATCTTCAGAAGCAAGAGCTTGTGGCGATGGGAATTCGTTTCATCGAAGTTCCGTTTGATCGTGGAGCACACGAAGATGATTTAGCCGCGACCGCTCGTCAGCTGTTGAATCCGCCTTTAGATGCCGCTTACATGCTTAAGCGATTATTTGAATTGAAAGTGAATTCAATTTTTGTCGAGGGTGGCGCACAAACATTCTCAAATTTATTAAATGCTAAAGTGGTTCAGCGTCTTCATCTATTCATGGCACCAAGTCTTCTTGGCGGCCGCGACGGTATGGCATGGACCGAAGACCTATCAACAGCGGCCTTCGCTCATCGCGCGCAACTTCGCCAAGGCAAGTGGCGCGAATTCGGCCCTGATCTTTACTTCACCGGACTGTTCTAAGAGGGATAAAGTCCAATCTTTGGACTCTTATGTTTGCCGCGATATCTTTTCATCGAATCGAGAATCTTTTCTTTCTGCGTGCGAGGCAAATTTTCTGGAATGGTTTCGCCAAAATTTAGTATGCGCTTATATTTGAATTGAATACCGTTAGAAGAATCATAAGTGACCAGGTAAATGGGTTTTCCAAAATCCATCAGTGCTGCTGCAGACGACTCGTACTGCACGATAAAATGGTCTACATTGTCGAGCGTGAGTTTTCCGAAGATTAACGCTTCAATGAACTCTGGTTCGCGGCGAGTCTCTGGCAAGGTCTCTCGCGCTGCCATCCAATTACGATTGAATGTTCCGCGAAGCTTAGGTACGTCTTCCGGCTTTACACGTCCATGGATAATCTCTTGGCCCACTTGAAGACTGTCTCCATATGTCCAGATGGCTTGCTGCTTTACGTTTGATTTTAGAACTGCGCCTGCTCCCCCGTAGAGGCTAGAGGCGTTGTAACCAGTGACTATACCTGAAAGCGAGTCCGTTCCGATGACGAGCGCGCTCTTTGGACGAAGCCCTTTTGACGCAAAATTATCAAGCTGCATACCGACGATTGAGTTCTCTACCTGTTCTCTCAAGGCAGTACCGAAAAACCCAGAAGACTTACCCGATTCATGTTGGTTCAAAAATCCTTTTTCCGAAATGCTCTTTGCATCTTTCGGGTGGAAAAAGAGAACGAGATCAGCATCACGTTGAAAATCTACTTCAACTGAATTAGAAGCTGGGCGTGTCTTCGCATCCGCAGCTTTAACAGATTGAACAACGTACTCTGCGGCGTTTGAGACATGGAAAACTGCTCGACAGCTAGCAGAAGCAAAGGATGTCGCCGGAATTCCCAAAAAGAAAATGACGGCCAACGTCGCTAGCTTTGGCGAGTATAATGGCCGATTAAAATTCAAAAATTGGCGCATGTGGAACCTAAATGCACCATTGGTGCTGACTTCGTTTACTATTAGCGCGAGCAAAGGCTATCGAATGCTAAGTCGTGGCAAAATCACTTCGTAAGGATTTGCTTTACCCAAAAGACCTTTTGCTTCGAGCGCTTCATTTACTAATTTCTTGATATCAACAGATCCAGAAACAGAGATGATTGCTTCACACATATCTTCAGTAGGAGAAGTGTCGAAGACATTAATTTGAATATCAGCAGAATTGAATGTGCCACTTTGAGTAACAATAACTTCAGCTTCGAATTTAACTTCGTGCTTTGCGCATCCGCCGCCAGTTCTGTAAGAGACCTCTAAAATGCCGTTTTCGGCTTTTAAAGAGTTCACTCGAAAGATCTGGTTTCGCACTTCAGCTTGAGCAGAAACACTTACTAATAAAGATAAAACGGCTAAAACGATTTTCATAAATTCTCCAGTAGTTAAAATGATCAGGCATCTGAAGAGCAACCCTCGTGCCCCATAGGAAAAGCACTAATGCGCCATTGAGGGGTAGGGGGTGTCTACTGGTTTGACAGGGGACGTTTAGCGCCTGCTATTTCGATTTCAGCTTACGAATATTTTGCTGGAGAATAGTTTCAAGCAACCGAAGATCCTCTTCTCGAGGTTGGTTCTCGAGGAGCATCCGGTGAAGAGTAAGAGCGACGTTTACTTTAGGTTGATCAAGGGAGAAACCAAGCGCTTCAAGCCAAGCATCAATTGTTTTTTCTGGGTAATAGGCCTTAGACAAAGGCGGTGCTTCGACGGGAACCGAATCAAATGCATGAATGCGTTTCAAAAAACCTGCGACGATGTGCAAAGACAAAAGCACGGCATGCGAAATATTGAGTGACGAAATTTCACCTGCGACCGGCAGTGAGCACAAGTGATGACAAAGCTTCATGTCTTCAGCTGAAAGTCCGTCGTCTTCTTGGCCGAAGAATAAATAGATAGGTGAAGCTATATTAAAAAGATCACGCGAACTCGCATCACCCTGATCCGCAAGAATTTTATTCTCTGAAAACAGCAACGATTCAAGTTTAGTGTCGAGCATCTCAGGCGACCGTAGACGATTGTCTTTTCCGGTGAGAGCAATGCGAACTCCGGTTCCCTCAGCCTCATAGAAAGCATCGAGCGAAGGGTAAATCGTGGCTTGCTCTAGAGGACGCTGGCCGTTAGCAGCACCTTGGCGAGCTTCATGAGTTTGATGATCGAATCCAGCTCCAACGATAATCAAACGGCCTGCACCAATGTTCGCAATGGCTCGAGAACACATCCCGACATTGCGTGGATAGATCGGGCGAACTAAAACGACATTAATGCGTGAGAAAGGCGGGATGATCTGCGCCATGACTATAAGTTAAGGATCTTAAGGCCTGCACGTAAAGGCGAATCCAAATCTTCAAATTCAGTTCGTGCTTTCAGGCCGGCAAGCAGGCGTGGATACCAAGAAGGCTTATTAGGTAGCGGTGCTCCGATTTCTAAAATTTCAAGTCGAGCTAACCATTCTCCCGGATAGCGTTCGTCGAGCACAGCAATCAGCTCATCAAGACGCTTCATTCGCTCTGCCTCAGTCATCCCGACAGTTTCACGAAGAGTTCTAATTTCAGCGTACAGACGATGTTTTGCTAATTCTTCTTTAGAATAGATTCGACGTGGAATCACTTTGGCAACGAAGTCGTCTGCAAATCCATAACCTTCGCGATCTGCAGGGCTGCCGAACACTGAAGTCACTTTTTCGCCGACAGCCAAATCAAATTCGCCCCAAGCTGGATCAAAGAGAATTTTATCTCCAAGTTTCACAGTGCAATCGGTAAACGTTACGAGAACTATTTTGTTCTTAACTTGAGTTGAGCTTTTAAATTTACCGACGATATCAACGCCGCATTCAAATTTTAATTTTACTAAATCACCCATCTTAAACGATGAAAAATCAGGCCGACTTTCGATGTTGCCAACCGGAGCTCCGAAACCTTCGGGGTGACGTTCGCGACCATGACCCGCGAGCTGCTTCATCTCGTGTGATAACTGAGTGGGGCCGTCGAATTGTAAGTAGCAAGGTTCGCCGTTGTGAGCGATGAAGTCTTTTAAAACGCCTGAGATCTGCAAACCCGAATTGAGCTCTACGGTATTTACAAGGCCCGACGTCTTTGCTTTTTGCAAACCTTCAACGCCACCTTTTTTAAATGCAAGCGTTGCACTCATCTGATCAAGAACTCGAGCGAGAGTTTCGAAGTCAGGAGTGACGAAGAGTTGTGGCTGCTTTTCAGTGATGTCATAAGAGTAGTTGATACAATCAAGCGTGAGCTTAATTTTTTTCACTTTAGGATCAAGACAACTGCGCGCTTCCCCAACCGATGAAAGAATTCCGGCGCCAAAAATTTGCGGATTCTCTAGGTCTCCGATTAATCCATACTCCGCCGTCCACCAATTCATTCTTCCGAGTAGTGCAGCCTCGGAAGGCTCACCCATGGTGGCGCTTACGGCAGTCAATTTTGTCTCAGCATCTTTGATTTGCTCGGGAGTCGAATTATGGGCCTCTTTCAAGTCTGAAAGAATGCGGATGGCCTCGTACAACTCCATATCTTTTCTGTTCACAATCGCTTTTCGAGCTACTTGCGCGTAGCTCTTCAGATAAGAAGCAAATGCAGGATCAACTAAGATCGGAGCATGCCCTGCTGCCTCATGAACTATGTCGGGCGCAGGAGTGTAAAGTAGGTGATCGATAGTTCTCATGTCAGATGCGATCGGTAGATATCCAAGTGCTTGAAGTTCCATGAACGCTGCGGGAGGAATAAATCCGCTGACAGCAACAGCCTTCCAGCCAAACTTTTGAATACGGAGACTGATTTCGTCAACTAATGGAATTCGATCAACATCAATTCCGGTTTTTTCAAGTCCATCTAGATAACACGGATGCGCATGCTCGCTTAAGTAAGCGCGAAGCTGTCGCATGATACATCTCCAGACAGCTTGATCGATCGGAGTGTAGCGGGAGTAATCCTGCTCCACCACGTATCGCTTCAAGTGCGGAGGTACATCTCTTAAACTCATAAGTGTGGATCGACTTTCGATAAGTAATTTTGAACGTAATCTTCAATTCCTTTTTCAAGAGGGAACTGAGGTTCGCTTAAACCCAAAGCTTTAGCGCGATTCATTTTCGCTTCAGTGAAATACTGATAGCGAGGGCGCATCTCTTCGGGCACGTCGATCCACTCTATCTTTAATGGGCGCGACATATTTTTAAAAGTTGCTTCAGCTAATTCCATCCATGCACGAGCTTTTCCGTAACCCATGTTGTAGATGCCGGAACCCGACGACATCTTCGTTAACTCATACATCCAAAGAGTGATGTCTTTAACGTAAACGAAATCTCTTAGCTGCCAACCATCTTTGTATTTTGGATTGTGCGATCTGAACAGTTGAAGCGAACCCTTAATGCTAATTTGATTGAACGCCTTGTAGACGACGCTCGACATGTTTCCTTTGTGATATTCGTTTGGACCGTAAACGTTAAAGAACCGAAGACCAAACCATGAGGGAGGAGTTGCGGTCTGTTTTACTGCCCAGCGATCAAAGGCAGCTTTAGATTCACCATAAGGGTTTAGCGGCTTGAAAATATCTGGTGGGCTCGCATCGTCGAAGCCTTCATCTCCAGCGCCATAAACAGCGCCACTGCTAGCAAAGATAAAGCCCTTTTTGTTAGAAGTGCACCACTCCCACAAGCGTTGAGTGTAAAGAGTATTATTTTCTTTCAAAAATTCTACATTGAGTTCGGTCGTATCTGAACAGGCCCCCATGTGAATGATCCATTGGACCCCGGCCTTAGCTTCAGATTGGTTTAAGTAGTCGAAGAGTTCAGTGTGCTTGAGGAATTTCGAGTACTTGCGACCAGCTAGCAGGCCTGGGCGGGCTTCAGGAGTAACTGCATCGACGCAAACGATATCGGTGATCCCTCGATTATTGAGTTCCCACACCATTGCGCTGCCAATAAAGCCCGTAGCTCCAGTAACGATAAACATGGCGGTACCCTATCATTTTCGGGGGGGATTAAAAAGCTGCTTTTAGTCGGAATTAGGCTCGTGTTACAACCTTGGTCCCATGGCAAAAGCGCCCGCTATCGAAGAATTTAAACAGTATGAGTGGATCGCCGCAGCCCCTAGTGTTCCTAGGAGCAAGCAGCGCCTTATGATCGTACTTCACGGGCGTGGCGATAATCTGAAGTCGTTTCGTTCAATCAAAGAAGAGCTAAAGCTGCCTGAGATGAACTATCTTTTGCTGAACGCCCCTCGAAGCTACGACGGCGGCTTTACTTGGTATGCATTCCCACCAAAACAATCCAATGGAGTTCTACTAGCTCGAAAGAAACTGACGGCTCTTTTGCACGAACTTGAGTTTCAAGGTTGGCCGCCAGAAGAAATTTTTTTCTATGGATTCTCGCAAGGTTGTCTTGTGAGCTGTGACTTCGCAATGAATTCTGGGATCAAAGTTGCAGGCATTATTGGAATCAGTGGCTACATTTATTTCTTTGAGAACTGGAAGCGTAAGCTTACGCAGTCGTCGTTTGCAACGCCAATGCTTGTGACCCATGGTGTGTTTGATGAAGATCTTCCGATGCTTGAAACACGTGAGCACGTCGAAAAATTAAAGGCTGCGGGTTTAAATATTCTTTGGAAAGAATTTAACAAAGCACATGAGATTGACGAAGAAATTGAAACGCCATTTATTCGCCAGTGGGTAAAAGCACAAATCAATCGGACAGCATCAAAAGAGCCATCGCTTGTTCAGGCAGTATTTAAATTTCTTCTTGGTAGTCGCGGGCGATCTGGACGAGTTTCTGGAACAGCTGTCCGACGTTAGACTTTAAGTTCACAAGCTTTCCGCTTGCCTTCTTTTTTTGTCCGGCCTGACTTTCTACAAATAATTCCATCGCAAGTTGTGCTTCTGCATGGGTAAACCCAGAGCGCTTCGAATTTAAAATGGCTTCTGTTAAAAACTGAGAAGCGTTTCCGGTAATTCGGCCTTGGGCGTTTTCGAGAGAAGCTTGTTGGCGAATCTCTCGCAGAGTTTTAGTTGGGTTATTTTCGATCGCAACTTTAAGCAGCTGTGTATAGCAAGCGCTGAAGTTTCTAATTTTGGTCTTAAGTGAATTAGAGAGTTTTAGATCGGCTCGCTTCGAATGACTTGAAGCTGATAACCTTAAAAATTCAATCGGGCTTAAGAATTCAGAATCTTTCACGATGTTTTTTGGATCAAATTTATTAGGCAATTCGCAAAGTACATTTCTCATGTTAAAGATCGCAGGCCGATTAACTCCGTCTGGTACTTTTGCTTGCTTCGCTTTAGTTTTCACTCGCTCGAGAACAGAGAATGAGTGATAAAGATCCTCTACTAACTTCGCATTCTTTTTCAGAAGTTTTTTAGAAATATCCTCGCTGAGCCCGATCTGCTTTAAAAACTCTTCACGTAACCCTTGGTCGAAGCGGCTATCAAACAAGCGAACACTTTCGTGCTGAGCAAACTGCTCAATCGGCTTTCGCGTTTTTGTTTTAACGAAATCGATAGCTTGAGCAAAAGCTTGAACGATATTGCGAGCCTTACCACGTTGCTCATTGAGTGTTGTCGAGAACCGTTCAACGTCGTCGTATCGATACTGATCGTGACGAAGCCCGAACTGGCGAACGCTTCCGTAGTCAATAATTCCGGCGTCGCCAAGAATATTATCTCCGTCCCACTCCATCCAAACAAAGATGTACTGGCGCTCAAGACGAGCTGCGAACTTAGCAAAGTTCTCGCTGACTAAGTTCAAGACTTTATCGTAATCACCGCGGCGAACTTGCCAAGCGCCATTTTTAATTTGGCGATCAATGAAATAATCGAATGATTGCTTAAGTAAGTCGTGTCGACCTTGTTTTGCGTACAAAAATAAATGGGCGGGACGAAGTAGATTAGGGGCAGCGCGAACACCGATCCCTGCGCCATTTCCTAAATCGATAACGGCCAATACTCTTTCAGTCGCAATACCCTGACGATGAAAAACTTCAGACATCAAGGCTGAAGCGTAAAGCTCATCAGTATCTGCAAGTCCACAGCTATAGCCAAACGAATCGTCGCCAGTTTTTAGTGGCTTGTTGGCAACAACGGCACCTGGTGCGAGGGCCGTCACTCCGGTGCCGCGACTGCTGACATCCCAAGTAATTCCATTGTTAGTGATGATACCGTTCCAAATACTTCGTCCGTCACCAGAAGTTTTGCCTTGCTTATTGCTGTGCTGAATCTGCAAGTAACGAGTTGCCATGTACTTATTTGGCTTGATTTGTTCTTTAGCGATCTTTGTTCCGTTGGCTTGATCGTATTCGTTGATAATTTGAATACAGAAAGTCTCGAGAATTTTTTCGGTGAGATCAGGAGTTAATTCTTTTTCGTGATTTTCTGCGATAAGGCCCATGTCTTGTGCGAGAGCAAAGTTGAAGTAAACAATCTTCCCTCCCTTAAGCTGTTTCACTGGATAGAGAAGATATCCTTCGGGCACAGCTTCTTGATACGGGTGAGTTCCATTGATTTGATCGAACGAGTGATACGACTTTTCAACGGCACGCGGTCTGCGTGCAGGGTTGCGCGAAATCGAGGGTGCGCTGTGCTGTTCCAGATTCGTAGGCAGCGGCGCTAGTCGTCTTTTAGACATTAACTCCCGTTCGGTTCGAGCTATGTACACGGATGTACAAAGCTATTTCAATACTTTGCCTTGATTGTACGCGAGGGCTCGCTGAGAGCCTAAACTAGAATTGATTATTAGCTCGAAAAGCTAGACCAACGCACAGGCTTTTTAGATTGCGTCGCTAATTGCACATCCTATTTCAGACGCTACATCAAGTAGCGACAATGGAGATATATGAGATCTAGGTCTCTTCTGCTGGCAATCATTTTGACAGGTGTATTCCAATTTAGCGTTGTGGCTAACGCAGCCTCGTTGTGCCAGAGCATCTTTTCAAATAAAGCAGTCATCTCGATTGTTGAATTGGAAACTGGCTTAACTGAAAGCCAAAGACTATCGAGCAAGATGCTTAGCGATCATCCTCAATTTTACGAAAGTATTTCGCCAATTTCTCGCGATGGACGAGAGTACTTAGAAATTAAATTTAAGGATAACATCGGCGACATTACTGGAGGCGGTTTTGTCGGAGGAATGTACGGAAAAAATCTTCCTCAGATTTATCAGCACTCTAGAATCGTACCGTTCTTAGAGTCTTACGGAATCAAGGCCATTTCAGAGACTCATTTGATTGTTCCGACTCCTAAGACTTTAAAGAGTTTACATCAGAAGTTGATTTTAGATGGAAGTCCGCACAGCTTTTATGAGCCGGCTGAAGTGAAGGGACTTATTAGTCCGCAGCAGTATCTATCTTTGCTTGCGCAGAAAAAATGGCCAATCGATGCAACAGGTTCACAGGAATATCTTCATGACTTGCTCGTGCATTGGCCTGCTGCAGCTGCAGCGCCGAAGGCGGTCGTCGATTTACAAACTGCAACGGCAAAGATCGCCACCAAACTGATGAAAGACCAAGACCTTTCTAAAAACAAAAATGTCGGTAATGCAGTTAGTAGACTTGCTGTGGAGACTGTCAGCAGTATCGATGGTTTGAATTCAATATTTTATTTGTCTCATGGCTTTGGCCAGCACAAACAGAATTTGACGACAGCTGTAGTGGGTATGTTACGGCGGTTCGGTGGCTATCGTGATTCAGCGGAGCAAGATTCGCTATCACAGGTAGAAAAGATAAAACTTAACTTTCGAGCACGTGGTTTACTTCGCGAGCAGGGACTATCGAAATACTTCAGTTTGTTCTGGAGAATCGATAGAAAAGATATAGAGCGCGAATTTGACAATGCATTTGAACAACGATTTGAAGAACTCTAGGTTGGGCGATTTTCTTCAATTTGCTTAACAAAAACAGTCACTTTGTAGAGATTGTGGTATGTAAGAGCACGCTATCTTGATCCAGTTGGCTTTGTGCCCGGCACAGATTTAGCAAAACGGAATGTATTCAGGAGTACCTATGAAAACGCTCATCGCCATGTCTCTTCTTTTGTTGAACGTCACAGCTAACGCCGCACAAACGGGACAGCGTTTCGATTGCCTAACTAGCAGCGGGCAGAACGATCATATCTCGATCGAGGGTTGCGTAAATAAAGAAGGCAATAAGTTAATGGCTTGTAAGAATCAAGACTCAACTTACTTAGGAACACCTTACTTGAAACTTGAGAAGATTCAGTTTTCATCGGGATACGAAATCTCGGCACCGGTGAAAGAGAATGTTTTAATTCCAGCAAAACTCGTTTCCGTAAATATCAAATCGGGTTTGTTCGAAATCAAAATCGCAGACTCTGCTGTTGGAACATTAGAAGTTCGGGCGCCAGCTGACCCAACTAATCCGAACGGCAAGAAAAACGGCCGCTTCTTTGACGTGAACATCAAAGCTATCAAAGGTGAATTGGAATCAGTGATTTGCCGCTTCCGTTAATTCGGTAAAGGCATTGGCGGAAGAATTCGTGGATTCGGGCGAGCTGTCGAAGTGCTACCAGCTAAACCTTGTTTCCCGTCGTATGTTCCGTGAAGTATTCGCAAATCGTTTTTATATTTTGCTCCGGCTTCATCGGCTCTCATAAGCGCTCGTGCCCAAGTTTCCTCTGCAGTGTCAGCTGCCACAATGCGAGTCGCCCCAACTGAAACACTAGGACGCAAATTCGAAATACTTTGAAGGGGAGTTAACTGGTCGGCCGTCGGCGTAGTGCCTCTCGGAATCGCAGCAGCTCGTTTCGTTCTCGCGTCTTTAAAAATCTGATTAAGTTCAGGGTCATTAAAAATTCTATCAGCAATACGCTGTGAAATGCGCTGAACATCTTCGGGATTTTTCGTCGGAAGGACAGCAACTAACTCATCACCACCATTTTTGAAAACAGTAGTAGTGGGGTCTCTAACTTCTGATCGGATAATTTCGCCGACTCGTTTTATATAGTCGTTACCGGTTGTGGTTCCTCCCGGAAAATAATTTACCTTTCCAAGGTAATTAAGATCGAAACTGACTAAATGCCCACCTTGATTTGAATGCGCAGACATTTGCGCAAATTTCGCTCCTGCCTCGAAGTTCGAATCGATTGCTAAACTCTTTGCATCTCGAATGATCTCAGATCTCTCGATCACTTGTTTATTTGCGGGGGTCGTTACAATTTCATCGAGGTAAATTTTTTCTCGTCCTGTTTCGCTCACTGATCTGACAACTGCAGTGCCATCGGGGCTTTTTCTCAAAACTGTTTCTTTGGTTGAAGCTACAAGCTTCTTTTTCGCGCCGGCTACAATCACCGCGTCGCCACCACGCACTCTTTTAGCGGCAGCCGCCATCGCTTTTGCTTTTGTTGCAATCTGTGTAGCTCGAGTAGCTGCCGAAATCGGACCAGCTCCTTTGATGTAACTGACAGAAGCCTCTCCAATAAACTGACACATCATCTGTTGCTGAAGTGCCGGAGGAGCACATGCGAAAGTATTTCCGGCAAGTGTCGTCAGGCGTATTAGCTCACCTGTATCGCTAACAAGTTTTGTAAAAAGATTTTGGGTCCCACTCACAAAAGTCGAAGCCGCTTTTCTTGCATCAATTTGAGCGGCAGCTGAAAGTGCTTTTTTAATGTTGTTTCCATAGTAGCGAGCAGCAACTGGGCCGTAAGTCGAAAAGTTATGACGGATGCCATTGAGTTTGCCCATTGGATCTGCAACTGTCGCACCCATTTCTTTCAAAAAGTCAAAAGCGTGGCCCCCAGCTTTTTTTCCTACTCTCACGATTGTCGTGCCGGCCGATCTTACGGCACGAGTAGTGCTCTCGCCGCCTTTACCGCAAGCGATCACCCAATCTTTTGCTGATCGTTGTGGGCCAGCAGCCTTTGCACTCTCGCAAACGATTTTAGCCATCTGAGTTGTCGATGGCTCTTTACACTTCGGCGCTGCCTCGAGCGTCGATGAAAGAGCTAAAATTGAAAAAAGCAAAATTAGGCGGCTCATTGTTTTTTTGATCCGTCTGTTAGCTTTGCGAGAATCGCTGAGGTGCGCTCGTTTTCTTTCATCGTGACTTTTCCACCTTCGACGATGACAACGAAAATGGGCTTTTCATTTTCACACCAAGTTTGTTTGATGCCGGGCTCTTGCGAATCGGTTTCATAACAATTTGCCGGAGCAAGATCTAAAATGATTTTCGACTCTCGCTTGATTTGCGCCATCACTTTTAAAGTGTCTGGCTCTTTTGGTATTTGATAGATCGATAGGAAAGATGGCTTTTCGACATCAACTTTTTTCGCAGTCGGCGGTTGGTGAATAAAAGTTACTACTTTTCCGTTGTCACCTGACAGCTCTATCCACTGGGTGGAGTCGACTGAATCGGGAAGATCTGGAGTGGCCATTGCGATGGCGGAGAAGAAAACAAAAATTAACGCGCTCATAGACAAATTATAGCTAGCGAGTCGGCCAGTTGGCTACGCGACCAGACTTAAGTTTAAGTGAACTCTATTGGAGTAAGGCCGCCGCCAGCTGTAGTGGCGTTAGTAGTTTGCCCTTGGTAAACGCGAGCGTTGCAAAGTTGAATTTTGTCTTTGTAGACGTAGAAGCGGAGATCATATTTGTACTTCAGCGGAGTTCCGTCAGATGTCGGCAACATAATTTCAGGTGCTGGAACAAACTCTTGAGCGATCGTATCGCCTTCCCATAGTTGTTCGAATGGTCCACGAGAAATCGACGAGCCTTTGTAGGCAGCTTTTCCGCCGAAGGCACGAGCAGGCTTAAAGAAAAATTTCTTACGTTGAGCCCAGGCCTCTTCGCGAGTGAAGTCATGCAAAGAAAAAGTTTTCAGTAGGCAGCTGCGAATTGAATCGATCGCCAGAGGCGAAATCCCCATCGCCTCTAAAAACCCATCTCGAGTAATTTCTTGAAGGCGCTCTTTATCAGCAAGAAGTGCATACTCACGAGGATTAGGAGTGAAGCAAGTTTTAAGGGAGCGATAGGCTTCGCGCATCGGTGCGCAATCAGTAGTAAGCAAATAGAAATCGGTGTGCCGATTGTAGACTAGATCAATGGTTTTACCTGACTCATGCACTAAGCCTGAGGCAGAATTTCGAAAAGTTTTTTCGTCATCGATGATGACTTCAAAGCCGGCTTTGCGAAAAAGCTCTGCGTACATCAAGAACTCAATATACATCTTCTGTTGCAGTGGCTGGTGGTCGATAATTGCAATTGTTTTTAGCGTTCGATCAAAACCGCAAAGCGCATACTCTTCGCGAAACGTCGCAAGAATATCTTTTTTAAAATCTAAACCGAACGGGCTTGAAACTTGAGCGCGCTCATACTGAAGATCCACCAAGAGGCCCGAAGACGCATTGGTATTAATCTCAATTAGTTTTAATTCTTTGTTCTCATTTAAATGAAAGTCGTAACTCATCAGTGCCGAAAAATTTTTATTCAACGGCAAATCACCAGCGCGCTGAGATTCAACGTGCGAAACATAATTTTCGTTTTGCCGTAATTCAAAAAAACTACGAATGACGGATTTTGCCTGTTCGAGAATTTTTTTCGGAAGAGTGAGTGTGTGAGGAGAGATCAGAGTGGGAGCGAGAGCCTGCGCTAAACCACCTGTAAGTGAGACAGCTTTCACTGTCTCTGGATACAGGCGTTCGAATAATTCGCAGGCTTCTTTATAACTGTCGGACTGATTACTTAGGGACAACGAATTTTTCGCCTTGTTTCCAGCCAGCTCCGCAAAGCTCGCCAGACTGAAGCGCAGTCACTACACGAAGAATTTCGTTTGCATCACGTCCAACGTTTAAGTTGTGAATTCCCATGTACTGAAGTTTGCCTTCTGGATCGATGATGTAAGTTGCGCGAGTCGCAATGCCTTTATCTTCAAGCAATGCACCGTAATCACGAGCAACACGTTTTGTTACGTCACCAAGAAGTGGGTAGCCAAGATCTTTAAGATCGTCTTTGATCCAACGTCTGTGTGAGTGAACTGAATCAACGCTTGCGCCGATAACTTCTGCGCCTGCTTTTTTAAACTGTGTTAAGTAGTCGCGGAACTGAGTGATTTCAGTTGGGCAAACGAATGTAAAATCGAGTGGGTAGAAGAACAACACGACCCATTTTCCGCGATAGTCAGAAAGGCTAACATCTTTGAATTCGCCTTTGTCCATCACAGCTGGGCAAGTAAACTGTGGCGCTGGTTGTCCGATCATTGGCATAGGAGCTCCTTATTAAACTTAGTTATCAAAAAGAACCTCAAATTGTTGCCAGAAAGCCTTCAGAGCGGCAATAGTTAGCAGTCTGCGCCAAAGGTCAAAGAAGGAGACTGTTGTGCGGCTAATTTCATGGAACGTAAATGGTATCCGAGCCTCTTACAAAAAAGGCCTAGTCGAGTTCGTCGAGCGCGAGAGCCCCGATATTTTTTGTGTGCAAGAAACTAAGGCCCATGTCGACCAGTGTGAGCCTGGCATCCGCAACCTTGCTGGAATGCAAGGCTTTTGGTCATCGGCTCAGAAAAAGGGCTATTCGGGAGTGGCGACTTTCGTTAAGGCGGAGCCAATCGACGTGAAGTATGGAATTGGCAAGCCCGAATACGATTCTGAAGGAAGAGTGATCATCACTCGGTTTCCGAAGTTTCTTCTCTACAATATTTATTTTCCGAATGGTGGCTCAGGCGATGTGAGACACAGCTACAAGCAAAAGTTTCTCGCAGATCTGAACACACACTTGAAACCTTTGATCGCAAAAGGTGAAAAGATCGTGGTCACAGGCGACTACAATGTCGCTCACCGAGCAATCGATGTTTATAATCCGAATGGATTAGCTAACGAAAGTGGCTTTCTTCCTGAAGAACGCGCTTGGTTTGATTCGTTTTTAGAACTCGGCTTTGTCGATACATTCAGACATTTTAATCCCGATGCAACTGATCGATATACTTGGTGGGCGATGTACGAGAGAGCCCGAGTCGGCAATCGTGGTTGGAGAATTGACTACTTCTGCATTACTAAAAATCTTTTGCCAGACTTGGTAAATGCAGAAGTGTTCGATGATATTCAGGGTTCTGATCATGCTCCAGTCTATCTTGAGCTAAAGGACTGAGATGTTTTTATTATTTATTGCGTGGCCTTTTGTTGAAATTTATCTCTTCGTGAAGGTCGTCGAGAGATACGGTTTTTTCAACGCGTTCATGGCAACGCTCACAGCATTTTTCTTCGGACTTTTGATTATAAAAGCTCAAGGACGAACGTTACTCATGAACGTTCAGTCTGAACTTGCGCAAGGCAAAGTTCCTGCGCGATCAATGATTAATAGTGCGCTGCTGTTCATTGGTGGTTTTTTTATTTTGCTCCCCGGATTTTTCTCAGACGTAATGGGTTTGCTTTTAATTCTTCCGGGCACGCGACATATTTTTTCTCTTTATGTTCGAACTTATTTAGCTCGAAAAATCTCAAACGGAACATTCAGAGTCTTCAATGGCGGATTTGGTGCTGGCTTCGGTATGGGCGGACCTTCACAAGGCTTTGGTAGGACCCAAGGTCCTGTTGGAAGATCTGAGCGCGATGTCACTCCGCAAGTGATTGATGTGAAGCCCATCTCTTCTACTGAAGAGCGCGAGTAACCGCGCAAACAAACCTTAGGTCGCAAAATCTTTTGTGTTTTTGGAGATCAACCACAGGTTTGTTAGGCTTATCTCACTGTGCTAATTCGCGTTCTCTTTTCATTTCTATTTTTACTCCCGCTTGATCACGCTTTAGCTGAATCTCCGGTCTGCGTGACAGCTGCGAAAGTAACTATGCGTGCCGAGCCAAATTCAAAAGCGCCAGTCACTTGGGTAGTAACGAAGAATATGCCGCTCATGCGATTAATCCGAAAAGGAAATTGGACGCAAGTTGAAGACGTCGATGGCGAAAAGCATTGGCTGCCATCAAATTCGGTGAGCGGGCGAGTGCCTTGCGCCGTCGTAAAAGCGAAGGTTGCAAAACTTCGCCGTGCACCCAGCACCACAGCTCCACTGGCTGAAATGACGATAGCCGACAAATACACTCCATTTAGAAGAATCGGTGGAGAAGGTGAATTCATTGAAGTGATCGATGAATACAATGAGCGCTACTGGATTAGTGATCGCGCGATTTGGTACCCAGTTAAGAAGATGGAGATCACTTTTTAGGCAACTAGACCTTCATCCTGCAAGGTTTCTTTGCATTTTAGTGTTCGGTTAGGCTTTTTAAGTTTTCACAATCATGTCTTGAATTGAAACTCAACCGTGGCAAATTACGTCTCTATTTCTGATATTTACGCGGTGTAAGATTTTTTAAGATTTTGCACTTGCAATCGGAATTGGCTTTGTGTCTAAATATACCAGTTCCAAATTGGCACTGCGTTATAAACGCACACTAAGCAGTGTCAGTTCAATTGTTCTGCATCGTGATTTGCTACTTTGAGGGGGGCGGCAAGAATGGAAATGAAAATGGCTACGCTATTAGCTGAGTGCAAGAAGCAACTGCTAGACGCAAAGGCCGATTTATTAAACCGCGTGAAAGAAGCGCGCACTCACCTAAATCAAGAAGATAAGGGTGGAGATGAGGCTGACCAGACTATGAGAGTACTGGCTGAAGCGGAATTCCTTTCTATGCACGACCGTCTTCGTGCACAGCTACTCGAGATCGAAATGGCTTTATCCAGAATCGAGAGCGGCACTTACGGGATCTGTGAAGAGACCGAAGAGACAATTGAGCCAGAGCGTTTACGCGCGATTCCTTGGACTCGCTTGAGTATCGAGGGCGCAGAAATTCGTGAAGCGACTAAGAAGCGCTACGCTGGCCGATAGTTTCGAAATTAATAATGACGATGAAGGGCTGAGCACGAGGGGTGCTTGGCCCTTTTTCATTTGCGGAGCAAATTCATATCAGGTTTCAGATTCTGATTTAGTCTGCTCGGCCATAATCTTCTCGATTTCTTGAGCCGACCATACGCGGCCTTTACCGACGCCAGGGCAAAACGCGCTCACTTCTTTTTTCCAAGTCTTCGCGTTCATCACTTCGGGCCAAAACGGCCAAGTTCTGCACTGAGTGGGGCGGGCTTCGTAAACTGTGCAGCGTTTGTCTTTTAAGAATGTGCATGCAGGATCTTTGATTAATTTTAAGTGATAAAATCCATCAGTGACGTCGCAGTACTGCACTTCAAAATCAAGGAGCTTAAGTTTCAACAGCTTTGCCATGTTCTTGCGATCAGATTCAGTTAAATAAACGAACCCATACTGATCGTGCGACACACAACATTTCCCCGAACCCTGACATTCAAACTGAACGCCATCCTTCCACCACTCACTCATAAGGTGCCATCTTCCTTTTTGGCCCGCGCCGCGGCAAAGCCATTGGTCACCATCGTCCATCCGCAGAGCTTAAATAAAATGCGAGCGCCAACGTTGCCATCCCACTCTGAACTTGCTGTTGATGAGTCGCCACCTTGAGGTTGAGAAACTTCGCAAAGATCAAAGCCAATGATTTGTTTGCCGCTCTCGTGGAGACTTGCAAAAAGCGTTAATGCTTGATCGAAGCTAAGGCCACCAGGAACCGGCGTTCCTGTGTTAGGGCAAAGATCAGGATTCAAGCCATCGATATCGAAAGAGATATAAACTTTTTTCGGTAAGTGAGAGATCACTTCATCGCAAACCGCTTGCCACGATTCGCCTTTGTTGAGGCGACGTTTCACTAACGGATCAAAATAAGTTTTTACTCGAGCTTCATTCTTCTGAATGTAGGCATATTCGCCCGGAGAAAAATCGCGGATGCCAAGTTGAACTAACTTTTTTGGAGCGAAGGGTGCTTCCATAACGTTGAACATGATTGATGCGTGCGAGTGTTGATAGCCTTGGTAGGCATCTCTGAGGTCAGCATGCGCATCGACATGAAGAATTCCGAAGTCTTTGCCATGCTTTTCACTGAGCGCTTGAATGGCTCCTAAAGGTGACGAGTGATCTCCTCCCAAAACTGCCGGAATTTTGCCGTCATCGAGAGCTTTTTTTGCTTTCGCATAAACCCAACTATTAAGTTTCTTTGAGGCTTCGTTCACCTGTTCGCGCATTTTTTTGTATTGAGGTTCATCGCCCATGCCTTGTTCGATTGCTGACGCAATGTTGAGCGCACGAGCCTTCATGTCGTCATTGAGGATAACGAGATCTTTAGGAATCTCTTCCATGAAGTAGCCGTTTTGATAAACATCGCCAGTTTCGATGTCGAAGAGATCAACTTGATGACTTGCGGTGAAAACCGCCTCAGGGCCCCTCGATGTACCGTCACCGTATGACGTCGTCACTTCCCACGGAACCGGAATGAGAACCAACTTCGACTCGTCACGAGTAAATGGCAGACCGAAAATTCCCGAATCAGTAGTGGCTGTACTGTTTGGATCGAAACTCATAATTACCTCTTAGAGAAAGCTTGATACCACGACTTCACCTCGTGTTACAGTCATACCACTGAAAAAATGGAGTTTATATGTTGCAAGTTAAGTTTTTAGCGATCGTGATCTTGATGTTCTTTGGATTCTTTACTGGTGCTATTGCGCAGGCACAGGGCCAAAAGATTCAACAGCTCGGAAACGCAAGCGCCCCACAAAATGGAACGTTTTATTACAACCTCCGGGGCGAACCCCCAACCTTAAATCCAATTACCATGGGTGATGCATATGGGTTTGCAATTCGGGGCTATGTTGTTGATTCACTTCTTGGAGTGAATGTTGATACCTACGAGATGGAGCCGGGACTTGCGGAGTCTTATGAAATTTCAAAAGATGGGATGACCTTCACGTTTAAGCTTCGTGCGGGTGCGAAGTTTCATGATGGAAAACCTGTCACTACAGAAGATGTTAAATTTAGTTACGATGCAATTTTTGACCCAACTTACAATGCGGCTTCGCTTCGCACTTACTTCGAATCAATCGATAAAGTTGAAATCGTCGACCCACTTACAATTCGATTCGTAGCGAAGAAAAAATATTTCAAGAACTTAGAAGTGATTTCTCAATTCCTTAAAATTCTTCCCAAGCACATTTACGCCGACGCAAAAAAGGGAGTGAAGCTTAACAAGGTTATGATTGGCTCAGGGCCATATAAAATTGAAAAGTACGAGCAGGGCCAGCGCATCACTTTAGTTAAGAACAAAGACTGGTGGGGGAGTGCAATTCCTGAATACAAAGGGAGAAACAATTTTGAGAAACTTGTTTTTCGATTTGTTAAAGATGAAAACGTCGCTCTAGAAATGATGAAAAAAGGCCAGGTTGATTACGACACTATGAGTGCTGAAATTTACTCGAAGAAAGCCGTTGGCCCTGAGTGGGGAAAATCGGTTTTCAAAGTCAAAGTAGAAAACAAATCACCGAAAAGTTATGGATTCATCGGCTGGAATCTCAACAATCCAGTTTTCAAAGAAAAAGAAGTTCGAATTGCGCTCGCGCACTTAATGAATCGCCAGTTAATGATCGACAAATTTAGATACGGGATGTCAGTTTTGGCTGCAGGCCCATGGTACGTGCAAAGTGAATTTGCTGATCCATCAGTGAAGCCTTTCGCGTTCGACCCTAAAAAGGCTGGCGAACTTCTTTTGAAAGCTGGCTGGAAAGATTCTGACAAAGATGGAACTCTCGACAAAGTAATCGATGGTAAGAAAGTAGACTTCACGTTCTCTCTTTCACACGCAAACAAGGACACAGAAAAGTACTACACAATTTTCAAAGAGGACCTTCGAAAAGCCGGCATTAATATGTCTATTAAGCTTCTTGAGTGGAATGCTTTCTCAAAAATTGTTGATGACATGAACTTCGATGCTGTTGCAATGGCTTGGGGAGCGGGAAGTGTTGAGGTTGATCCAACTCAGATTTGGCACTCATCAAGTGCAGTCAAGGGCGGGTCGAATTTTGTTAGCTATAAAAATGCTGAAGTTGATAAGTTGTTAGACCAAGGTCGACAGGAGCTTGATAAGAAGAAGCGAATTGCGATCTACCGCAAGGTCTACAAACAAATCGCTGAGGATGCGCCTTATGCGTGGTTGTTTAACAACAAATTCGAACTTTACGGCCATACGTCTAACGTTCAAAAGCCGAAAGAAACATTCGTTTACGATATAGGAACTGATTTTTGGTGGTCGGCGAAGTAAACTAGTTCTCGATGGCAGTTTACTTACTCCGAAGATTATTGGTCATGATCCCGACTCTGTTCGGGATCACACTTGTTAGCTTTTTAATTATCAACCTCGCTCCGGGCGGGCCAGTTGAGCAGAGAATTCAGCAAATCCGTTTTGGCGAAAGTGGTAAGGCTGGAAACTCGGGCGTTTCTCAGGAAGTCATCGAAGCGCTTCGCAAACAATATGGTCTCGATAAACCTCTCCATATTCGCTACGGCATCTGGATTAAAAATATTTCGAAACTCGATTTTGGTGACAGCTTCACTTATGAAGAACCAGTCATCGACGTCATTAAAAGTAAGATGCCAGTTTCGCTGACGTTCGGTCTCATCTCTTTGGTTCTAACTTACATAATTTGTATTCCGCTTGGAGTACTCAAGGCAGTTCGAAATGGAACAGCATTTGATAGCGTGAGCAGTGTCATGCTCTTTATTCTTCTTTCGATTCCGCCAGTCATGTTGGCCGTCCTATTAATCGTTTTTTTAGCGGGCGGAAGTTATTTCGACTGGTTTCCAATTGGCGGAATGACTTCAGATAATTATTCAGAACTTAGCCTATTTGGACAATTTATCGACCGTGCTCATCACATGATTCTTCCTTTAATTTGTTATATGGTGGGCAGCTTCACATTCCTTACGTTTTTAATGAAGAACTCAATGCTAGATGTAGTAAAGCTTGATTACATCCGCACAGCTGAAGCCAAGGGGCTTTCAAAAAAGATCGTTTACATGAAACATGCGTTGCGGAATGCATTGATTCCGATCGTCACGGGCCTCAGCGGAATTCTTTCAGTTTTTTTTGCCGGTTCAATTATTATCGAGAGAGTTTTTCAGCTCGATGGAATGGGACAGCTTGGTCTGACATCCATCAACGCCCGCGATTACAATGTGATCATGGGATTGATATTCATACAAAGTCTTCTCTTCTTGGCTGGTCGTCTCATTGCAGACCTTTTATATGTAGTAGTTGATCCAAGGATTGATTTCTCATGATTGAACGGTTTATCAAAAACGATCTAACATTAAAAAGGTGGAAACGCTTTCGGCAATCGAAACGCGCGATGATTTCGATTTGGGCCTTGGTAATCTTATCGTTCTTCAGCTGTACGGCCGAGATTTGGGCCAACAGTAAGCCAATCTTTTTGCATTACCAGGGAAAGAACTATTTTCCGGTTCTAAAGACTTATGTAGGTTCTGAATTTGGCAGAGATGATCTGATCGTAATGGATTATCGACAAGTCAAACTTGGTGATGGAGACTTCTCGGCTTGGCCAATTCTCAAATGGGACCCTTACGAATCTAATACCGGCGTAGAAAGCTTTCCGAGTGGTCCATCGCAAGACAATATCTTTGGGACTGATGATCGAGGGCGCGACGTCGCAGCAAGGCTGCTTTACGGTTTTCGATATTCGATGGGCTACGCACTTATGGTGTGGTTCGCGACTTCGCTTTTAGGAATTTTCTTTGGCGCGCTTATGGGATTTTATGGTGGCTGGGTGGACTTAGTTGGCCAACGCGTAATTGAAGTAATGGAATCGCTGCCGTGGCTTTTACTGCTGATCACAATTATTTCTATTTTTGGTTCTGGATTCTGGCTGCTTGTAATTCTCACAACACTATTTGGCTGGATTGGCGTATCACTTTATATTCGCGGAGAATTTTTGCGACTTCGCAAACGCGAATTTGTTGAAGCTGCTCGTGCACTAGGTGGAAACAAAAATAGACAGATATTCAAACATATCCTGCCGAATAGTCTCACGCCGTGGCTTACGATGAGCCCATTCATAATCTCTGGAAGCATCACGGGGTTAGCGGCGCTCGATTTTCTTGGCTTCGGATTGCCGGCTCCAACTCCAAGCTGGGGTGAGTTATTAGAACAAGCCTACAAAAATTTTACGATCGCATGGTGGCTTGCCGTGTTTCCGTCAGCGGCTTTGTTTCTCACGCTTGTTTGTTCAAATTTAATTGGAGAAGGCGTGCGCGATGCACTTGACCCTCGAAAGTAATGGAAAAGAAATTTAACTTTGTTGCAAAATTAAAAGTCGAAAGCCGCGGAGGCAAGGTCGTCACGCTAATTGATGATCTTCCAAAGCAAGAAATCTTTCTTCGCGACTTGGCAGCTGAGCTCAAGAAAAAATGTGGTAGTGGCGGCACTTACTCGATGAGCGGGAAAGAAGGCCGAGTTGAAATACAAGGTGATAAGCGCGAGATGATCCGCTCACTCCTCGAGAAAAAAGGTTTTAACGTCAAAGCCTAGGGCTGTGATCACCCGAGAAAAGTAAGGGCGCCTCTCAAGCGCCCTTTTTTATTTTACCAACCGATTGGAGTGTAACGAACGCGGATTTCGGTACCAAGAGGTTGAGTTGAGAAATCTACCATATCACCGATGATCACAGCGTTCTCGATAGAATCATAAGTCCATCCAAGGCGTGCATCACCAAACTGAAGCATCGTCGTGCCGTAACGAACCGAAACAGTAGCGAGCTGTGGAATGTTTGGAAGGTTAATTAAACGATCAATCTTAACTGCGAGTTTGCTGCCGATAGTTCCAAGGTTTTTGCCAAAGTCCGCTTCACAAATATTGTAAATCTCACCGTTCAAACGGCTGATCGCTCCCTCAATTAAAACGGGCTCTTCGTTATTGTCACGATAACAGCCAGCAGACTGACCAGTTGCGATATTTGAAGGTATAATAAACCCATAAGTCGACAAACCCATGCTGCCAATTGCCGTTATCTGACTAACAAAATCGTCTGACGAAATTTTGCTTTGATCTTCTGCATCGGTGAGGAACACAACTGCTAGGTGTGAATCAGCACGTCTAAAACCAGCATTATGAGTTGATGCGAGAGGCTCCGAAAGTGCAGCGATTGTTGGCGAGAAAAGCATCTCGTATGGCGAACCGTATGTGCCAACCAACATGTTTCGCATTAAATCTGACTCAAAATTCGGGGAACTGCTAACCGCAACCCGAGGAGAGCCCACGAGCTGACCCATCTTGTCTTCGCCATCAGTGGTAGTTACTCCAGCATGAATTGATGCACCTTTCACCGACCCGATTGCATTGATCATCAAAGCAATGTTGTTTTGCAAGGTCATTTGGTATGACGCCATTGACCCTGAATTGTCGATTACAAACAAAATGTCGAGATTGCCTTGGCCTGCAGATGCAGGAGTCGTCACGACTTCAACGTAGTCACCAACTTTAGTTGAACTCTTAACTTCAAATGCAAACGAGCTTGCGCCGACAAAAGAGAGCGCAACAAACAACGATAAAGCCTTAATCATCATGATCCTCCGAATTTTATAGTTCGAAAGAAAGCGTAGTAAGAAACGTTACGGCAAACAATGAATTAAACAAACTAGGTGAAACAGCAAAAAGAAAGGGCGCCATTTGAGCGCCCTCACGTTTTTATGCACCGCGGGCCAAAAAGGAAGATGGCACCTTTTAGGCGTCGGGGTCTTCGAGGTACGTGTAGCCCGATAAGCCTTCTTCGTAGTGCTTCATGAGGGCGCGAGCTTCGTGCTTAGTGATTGAGCCCGATGTGATGCTTTCCTCGCTTGCGCGACGAATGCTCTCGATGAGTTCTGGGCGGTTGTACTGAACGTAGCTAAGTACTTCAGTCACTGTATCGCCTTCAACGACGTGATCAACTGTGTAACCTAGATTCGTCACTGTGATGTGAACCGCGTCTGTATCACCGAACAAATTGTGAAGATCGCCCAAGATCTCTTGGTACGCTCCGACTAAGAACACGCCCATGTAATAAGGCTGGTTGTCATAAAGTGTATGAACTTCGAGAGAACCTTTCTTAGTTTTGTTAGTCAGAGACGAATTCATGTCGATGAACTGCTGAATCTTACCGTCAGAGTCACAAGTTAAATCAACCAAGATGGCTTTGCGATCTGGCTCTTCATCTAAGCGATGAATTGGCATGACCGGGAAAACCTGTTGCACGGCCCATGAGTCAGGCATTGATTGGAATACTGAGAAGTTACAGAAGTAAGTGTCTGACAACAAATCTTCTAGCGGCAATACCAGATCTTCGAGATCGGGAGTCGTGCGCGCGAGAGTTTCCATTTTCGTGACAATCACCCAGAACAAGTTTTCGGCTTTTGCTCTCTGAGTAAGATTCAATACTCCGAAAGTGAAAAGCTGAAGAACGGTATCTTTAATGTGAAGAACATCGTGATAAAACTCGCGAAGATTTTTAACACTCAATTGTTCAATGATGTAACCAAGCTCTTGAACGACTCTGTGATCTTCTTTTGTCGCCGGAGCGGTCACTTGCTTTTTCATCACTTCGTTTACGCCCAAGACATTGAAAATTAAAACTGAGTGATGCGCTACGAGCGCACGACCAGCTTCAGTGACGATGTTCGGATGCGGAACGTTGCGCTCATCACACGTGCTCTGGATGATTGAAATTACGTCGTTCGCATATTCTTGCTCAGTGTAGTTGATCGATGAGTCAGTAGAACCTGATCCGTCGTAATCAACTCCAAGACCGCCGCCCACATCGATGTACTTAAGCTTGGCACCCATCTGGTGAAGCTCAGTGTAGAAGCGAGTTCCCTCTTTCAATGAGTTTTTCACTGAAGAGATCGAAGGAATCTGAGAGCCGATATGGAAGTGAATGAGTTCTAAGCTATCGAGCATGTTCTCGCGCTTAAGAGTCTCTACGCAATCAACGATCTCTGATGGTGTCAGACCGAACTTAGAGCGATCGCCTGATGAATCGATCCATTTGCCAGCGCCTTTTGAGTGGAGCTTTGCGCGAAGACCAATTTTAGGGGCTGTATTAAATTTCTTAGCTGCAGCGATGATCATTGGAAGTTCAGCCGCGCGATCGACAACGATGATTGTGTTGCGACCGAGTTTTAACGAGAGAACGGCAGTTTCAATGTACTCAACGTCTTTAAAGCCGTTACAAATGAGAAGCGCATCTGGGTTGTTCATCATCGCAAGAGTAATTAAGAGTTCTGGTTTTGAACCGCACTCAAGACCAAGCTTGTGTGAGTGGCCGAACTTAACAAGTTCTTCGACCAAGTGACGTTGCTGATTTACTTTAATTGGGTAAACGCCGCGGTAGTGGCCTTTGTAGTTTTGCTCTTCGATGGCTTTTGCAAAACATCGATTGAGAAGTTCAATTCGAGATTTAGTGATGTCAGGAAAACGAATCAACATCGGAACTTGAATTCCGCGATCTTGAAGATCGTTAACTAAATCAAGCAGGTCAACTCGAGGACCCTCTGCCCCGTGCGGAGTTACTTGTACTTGACCATTTTCTCCGACCTGAAAGTAGCCGGCACCCCAGGCGCCGATACCGTAAAGATCTTTTGATTGTTCGATACCCCAGTTACTGTTCGCCTGTTCAGAGTTAACCGAAGAGGCGCCGCTTTCATTAAAATCTTTCATGATTTTGGGTATACATTAATTCGGGACGATTAGGTTCAAAATTTTGCCGGGTTTGTAAATTACTTTGGTCAGTTTTTTCCCGCCAACTGCATTTGAAACGGTTCCAACGGCCATAGCCAGAGCCACAGCTGCTTCCTCGGTTGCGTCGACCGCAATTTCAATCGCTCCGCGAGACTTTCCGTTCACTTGAACGCCCATCGTAACGGTCGAATCGATCGTTAAAGCCGAATCGAACTTAGGCCATGGAGCTAATGCTACTAACCCATCGCCGCCGAGCCTTTTCCACAGCTCTTCACACATGTGAGGTGCAAAAGGAGCAAGCAATTGGACTAAATTTTTCACAAGTGGCAGAGGGCGAACCCCAGCTTTATAGGTTTCGTTCACAAAAATCATCATTGCGCTGATCGCAGTGTTGAATCCGAGAGTCTCGATATCCTCTTGAACCTTTTTAATCGTCTTGTGCATGGTCCGATTTAGTTCAACTGGGATTTCATTACCGTTAGCGTGAACTTTTCCCTCGTCGTCGCAAGCTAAACGCCAAACGCGGTCTAAAAAGCGCATGACGCCGTCGATACCTGATTCGTTCCAAGGTTTGTCGCCATCCATCGGGCCCATGAACAAAATGTGAAGACGTAGAGCATCGGCACCGTACTTGTGCTTCATCTCGTCAGGATTTACGACGTTGCCGCGAGATTTTGACATCTTCTCACCATCGAGTCCTAAAACCATTCCTTGATGCGCAAGCTTTTGGAAAGGCTCATCGGTCGAGACAAGCCCAACATCGAACATCACTTTTTGCCAGAACCGAGCGTAGAGCAAATGACCAACCGTGTGCTCCGCTCCGCCGACATAAAGATCGACCGGCATCCAATATTTTTGTTTCTCGAAGTCAAAAGGTGCATTCGCATTTTGCGGATCGCAAAATCGAAGGAAGTACCATGATGAACCCGCAGAGCCCGGCATCGTGTCGGTTTCGCGCCGACCTTCCTCACCAGTTTTTGGATCTTTGTACTTCACCCAATCAGCATTTCGCGCAAGCGGAGCTTCGCCTTGCTCTGAAGGCTCGTAGTCGGCAACGTTTGGCAAAACTGCAGGTAATTCGTTTGGAGGAAGCGCCTTCATTCCTGATTTTGAGTAATGAACGATTGGGAACGGTTCTCCCCAATATCGCTGACGACTAAACAACCAGTCGCGAAGTTTGTACTGAATTGTTCGTTCACCCAAATTGTGATCAACCAAATGCTGAACCATTGTTTTGATCGCGTCAGTCTTGGTCATACCATCAAGGAAATCAGAGTGAACAAGTGTACCTTCGCCAACAAACGGCAAGGCATCGTCACCGTTTTCAGATTTCAAAACGCGAGTGACAGAAAGACCAAACTGATGTGCAAACTCATGGTCACGTTCATCATGTCCAGGAACCGCCATGATGGCGCCAGTCCCGTAATCCATCAAAACGTAATCGGCTGTCCAGATCGGAATATGTTTTTTAGTAATTGGATGAAGCGCATGAGCTCCGGTAAACACGCCCGTCTTTTCTTCGTTTGCCTTGCGGTCGATTTCACTCTTACGAGAAGACTGTACTTTATAGTCGTTCACTGAAGGTTTGAACGCCTCTGGAACTATAGTTTCTAAAATTGGATGTTCAGGTGAAACTACCATAAAGGTCACACCGAAGAGGGTGTCGGGGCGAGTAGTGAAGACTTCTAGTTTTTGATCGAAGCCATCAATCGGAAAATGAACGCGAGCACCTTCGCTTTTGCCAATCCAATTTCGTTGAGCCTCTTTTGTACGTTCAGGCCAATTTACTTTATCGAGGTCTTGGAGAAGTCTTTCGGCGTACGATGTGATCTTGAGCATCCACTGCTTCATCGGACGACGCTCGACAGGGTGGCCACCGCGCTCACTCTTGCCATCAACAACTTCTTCGTTCGCCAAAACAGTTCGAAGTGCCGGGCACCAGTTCACTGGAACTTCTTTTTGGTAAGCCAAACCTTTTTCGAAAAGTTTTGTGAAAATAAATTGCGTCCACTTGTAATAAGTCACATCGCAAGTTGAAATTTCTCGAGACCAATCAAATGAAAATCCAAAAGACTTAAGTGTCGCTCTAAAACTTTCGATCGCCTTTTCCGTTGTGACGGCCGGATGAATTCCGGTTTGAATGGCATATTGCTCTGCCGGCAAACCAAAAGCGTCGTAACCCATTGGGTGCAGAACGTTGAAACCTTTTGCTCTCTTGTAGCGAGAAACGACATCAGTGGGAGTGTATGAGGCCATGTGTCCCATATGGAGTCCTGCGCCAGACGGGTACGGGAACATGTCGAGTGCGTAAAACTTTGGTTTCACGGCCGAATTCCCAGTAGGGTCCTCAGCTTTGAAGGCCTGCTTCGACTCCCAAACTTTCTGCCAGGTTTCGTCGATCGATAAGTGAAGGTCAGAGTAGTTATTTGCCATACCGAGAAACATAGCAATTTAGCGGGTCAGAGGTCTAGCAAGAGTTGATCTGGTCTGAACAAGAATCGCCTAAGTCTATAACCTGATTGTATGCCAAAGAACGTTACCCCGCGCCGCATTTTAGTCGTCGATGATGACCACGATAATCGCCGTTTAGTTGCTGCAACTCTTCAGCACGAAGGCTACGTGGTTGAGAACGCAGAAAATGGCGAAGAAGCGTTGGTAAAGTGCGATATTTTTGCGCCTGACTTGTTGCTACTCGATATCAACATGCCAGGAATTAGCGGCATTGAAGTGCTTGGTAAGCTCCGCGAGAAATCGCATTACCATTCAGTCATTTTCGTAACGGCACGCGGTGAAACCGATGACGTGATTCACGGTTTAGATGCGGGAGCGGATGACTACATTCGAAAGCCGTTTGACCCTTATGAATTGCTTGCACGAGTGCGCGCGCAACTTCGAATTAAAGACTTAAACGATCAGCTCACTGCCGCTAACAACAAACTTCAAGAGCTTGTCGACATCGACGATCTCACTCAGCTCTTTAACATGCGATCGATCTATCCAAAGATTGATAAAGAGATCAAGCGCGCTGTTCGTTACAACAGAAGTGTTGCTGTTGTGATGATGGACATGGACAACTTCAAATCAGTTAACGATACCCACGATCACTTGTTTGGAAGTTTCGTTTTAAGTTCAGTCGGTGAGCTCATACGCCAAAACATAAGAGATAACGACTTTGCTGCGCGCTACG
Organism: uncultured Bdellovibrionales bacterium; assembly: GCA_964543475.1. Taxonomy (GTDB): domain Bacteria; phylum Bdellovibrionota; class Bdellovibrionia; order Bdellovibrionales; family JAMPXM01; genus JAYSYM01. The sequence goes on from CAZIYJ010000001.1 coordinate 505,704, forward strand.
GCGGTGATGAATTCCTAATAGTTTTAGTCGAAACTAACTGCGACGGTGCCACGCGATTCTCAGAACGTCTTCGGAACGTTGTCGAGAAGGCCACCTTCGCAACAAGAGATTGCTCAATGAAACTCACGGCAAGCCTTGGGGTTGCTGTGATGGATCCACGCACTCCTGACATCGATGCTCGCACGCTAGTTCGTGTTGCAGATAACCTCCTTTACGAGGCAAAGTATGCAGGTAAGAATTGCGTTCGGGTCGTCGAAATGTTCGAAGCCTTGAAAGCTCAAACCACAGGAAAAAGAGTAGGATAGTGGAAAAGAAACTCATCAAAAGTGCATCGATCATCTCTTTGGTGGTCGGTACATCACTGATGATGTTCAAATTCTGGGCCTACAATCTTACCCACTCTGAAGCTGTCCTCTCTGACGCTCTTGAATCAATCGTTAATGTTGTCACTGCTGCATTAGCAATTTTAGTTGTGATTGTTTCGGCTCGTCCCGCAGATAAAGATCATCCGTATGGTCACGGAAAAGTAGAATATGTTTCAGCGGCCTTCGAGGGCGGTTTGATTTCATTTGCGGCGCTCGCAATTATCTTTGAAGCAGTGAAAGCGCTTTTGTACCCAGAAGAACTTCAAAATTTAGCCTCGGGTGCGATGCTCGTCGCAGGAGCTGGCTTCGTTAATTTATTGTTAGGGATATTTCTCGTCCGTGTAGGTAAGCGAGATAAGTCACTTGCGCTCGAGGCAAGTGGCCGTCACGTTATGAGTGATTTTGTGACAAGCGTTGGAGTTTTGGTAGGACTTGGCCTTGTTTCATGGACCGGGCTTAAGTGGATTGATCCCGTCTGCGCAATTGTTGTGGCAGGTCTGCTTGCCTATACAGGTTATAAACTTGTTCGCGAATCACTTGGTGGACTGCTTGATGAAGAAAACGACGACATCATTCGCGCGATTCTTCGGTTGATCGGAAGCGATCGTCCGTCGGGAATCATTCAAGTTCATCATTTACGAGTGATGCGTTCAGGACATTACCATCATATTGATGCGCACGCCGTAGTGCCTGAGTACTGGGATGTTCGGCAGGCTCACACTTATACCGACGCCTTCGAAGAAGCTTTGATGAATCAGTATCCTTACGATGGAGAATTACACCTTCACTTGGATCCTTGTCGAAAAGCCTACTGTCGCTATTGCGATGTGATCGAATGTCCTATTCGGCGTGAGCCATTCGAGAAAAAACGCTTAATCGATTTTGATGAACTGACTAGTCCCCAAGAGCCGCGAAAATTTCGCACGAAATCTCAGCAGGGCCCCAGCTAGCCACTGCTGGCAAATTCAGCAAAGCTGCGACGCACCAGATTCCTGAGATCGACCAGATTTTTGCTGGCGACCTCCTAAATTTCAGCTATGTATAAGCCAACCGTTTGGTTTTGAAACCAATTATAGAACAATGGAGGCCCATCGTGGCTAAATTTTTCGTAGCAGTGACAGCAGTATTAATGATGGCAGGATGCTCTTGCAATAAAGACGCAGCAACTACAGACGCACCAGCTGAAGCAACAGCAGAAGCACCAGCGACTGGCGACGCAGCAGCAGCTCCAGTTGACGCTGCAACAGCACCTACTGAGACAAACCCAGAAACTATGGGCACTGACCCAATGGCTTCTGCTACACCAGCTCAGTAATCGCTAAAATTATTCGCATATGCGAATTTGAAAGCCGAGTTAATAGCTCGGCTTTTTTTATTGTCCGCCAGCGGCGCCCTCGCCACGCGAATCAAACGCACCTTCTAAAATTTTATTTTCTCGCACTCTCACGCCATAAACTTTTGCGACATTCGACTCTTCAATCTTATGTCCGCGCTTTATGAGTGCAGAAAGAACATCGGGAGAAACTTTTCGCTTATCGACAAAAAGTTTGTCTGGCGAAAACTGGTGATGAACTCGCGGCGACTGAATCGCTTGATCTATGTCGAAGTTATTTCCGACAACTCGGTGAAGGACTTGCAAGACTGAACTAATAATTCTCGGTCCTCCCGGTGATCCAAGTGAAAGAACGATTTGCCCATCTTTTTTTACAAGCGTCGGGCTCATCGAGCTCAGAGGCCGCTTTCCAGGCTCGACATTATTTGCATCACCTTGAATGAGGCCGTACATATTCGGTTGCCCGGGTCGTGTGTTGAAGTCGTCCATTTCGTTATTGAGCATGATCCCGAATCGTGGAGTCATTACGCCTGAACCGTGCACTCCATTAAGTGTAATCGTCATTGCGACCGAATTCCCTTTTGAATCCAAAACAGAGAAATGAGTTGTCTGAGTTTCTTTTGGAAGTTGTGCCGAATGGTTTTCTAACTTCATCACCCGATTGGTTTTAAATTTATCTACGAACTGTTTTGTTAGTCCCTCGTAATCAATCGCCTGAAGATTCTTTTTTGAAAAATCTGGATCACCTAGATCCATTCGCTGTCTAAACGAGAATTTAAGTATTTCTCCCCAAAGGTGCATCTCTGAAGACGAAAGAGGGGCGAGAGTTGATAACTGCATTCGCTCTGCAAGTTTCAACGCCATTGTCATAACCACTCCAGAACTACTCGGAAGCGGCATCATGTAAACGGTATGACCGAGGTAGCTTGTTTCCATTGGCTTAAGCCAGCGAACTTTGTAGTCATGCATATCGCTCAGTTCAATCACTCCGCCAGTTGCTTTCACTGCCTGTACGACATCGCTTGCAACTTGGCCTTTGTAGAAGCCATCAAAGCCCTTGTCTCTAAACAATCGTAGTGCGGTGGCTAATTCTTTTTGCTTGAGAATGTCTCCTGGCAGAAGTGGCTGACCTTCGGGCTGATTTTTCGCAAAAATTCGCTTTCCTGCAGAGTTAAATCTTTTCCATTCGCTCGTGGCATAAGTTGACCACTCTCCGCTGACTTGAAATCCGTCAGTCGCTAACTTTTCAGCGTGAGAGAAAAGTTTTTTCCATGGAAGCTTACCGTATCTTTCATGTAGCGCTTTAAGACCAGCCGGAATTCCTGGAACACCTACAGCAAGGCCGCCATCGATCGAAGCATTCTTTGGTTGATCTTTATAAAGATCTTTATGTGCTGCCTTCGGAGCAGTTTCGCGAAAGTCGATAGCCTCTACTCCCTTACCGAGTTCTACGAGCGCAAATCCTCCGCCTCCTAAAGAAGCGTAGTAAGGTGTTGTTACCGAAAGCCCGAGAGCAACAGCGACCGCTGCGTCGACGACGTTTCCACCTTGATTGTAAATATCTCGCGCTATTTCTGCCGAGTAGGGGGAAGGGCCGGCAACGATTATCTTTTGCCCCTCAAATGGGACTGAGAATGCAGTTGAGCAAGAAAGTGAAACGATGAGCGCACAAATTAGATTTTTCATATCAAATATGCTATCTGATGAGCCAAGTACTTAGGAGTAAAAACAGTGGACCCCCGCAGCCCAAACCGCCGCGTCAGCCTCACGCGTGAAATGTTTAATCTCGACGTGAATCCTTACGTAAAGCTTTTGAAAGAAGACTTTGCTGAGTGGGCGTATGATGAAGAAAAGTCCCAAACTCTAAAAGGGAAGTGGCGCGAGCTTGGGTTTGCCGGAGCTTCTGTGGATAAACCTCTGGATCTCGAAATCGGAACTGGGAACGGATCTCACTTTGAAAAGTTAGCAGCTGAGCAAGAGGGCAAGCGCTTAACTCTCGGGATGGAATTAAAATATAAACCCCTCGTTCAAACGATTCGAAGAACTGTACGTTTAGGTCTTAAAGATGCGCGGATGTTTCGTTACGACGCCTCTTATCTGCCGGACATTTTTGAAAACGGTGAACTGAATAACATCTTTATCTATTTCCCAGATCCATGGCCAAAGATTCGTCATCACAAAAATCGATTGATACAAGATGAGTTTTTAAAAGAAACGTTTGAACTTCAGCGACCAGGTTCTTTTATTGAGTTCAAAACTGATTCGCTTCCATATTTTGAATGGGCCATCGAGATCTTCAAGCGCGGCCCTTACAAACTCACAGCAGAAAGTCGCGACCTCCATAATTCAGAATGGAAGTCGCTTAACTTCGTTACACAATTCGAAAGCTTGTTTTTAAACCAGGGCTTAAAGATTAATTACGCAAAACTTGAGAAAATTTAATTAGTGCGCGGGGAACGGCTTCTCCGTTAAGCTGCGTGCTATGAACTCCCAATCTTTTTTTACCTTCGCATGCGGAACGTATATTTGTGTTTCGCTTAAGTGATGGGGGAGCAATTTGAAAATCGGTATTTCGTCAGCAACCTGAATCGTGTTTCGCGCGAGGGCAGTATCAAGATCTCCGACCACTTCGAGACGCCTAAGTCGAATCGGCTGCTGCAGTACAAAGAGATAGCCGGAATGCGCTCCTCCAGGAGTTTCATTTACGTAATAACTGCTCGCAATCACACTTACACTAGCTTCAGATTTTGCTTTTAGAACGAAAACGGTTTTGCCTAAGGCCGTGACTATTTTTTCTGACCCTGAAATTGCAAAAGAGATTTCAGCGCTTCGGTGAAAGTTAAACCAATAGTGATAGCCTGATTCAGATTGACGATTATTTGCTGTCCAGACAACTCGCGGATCAGCACTCCTATTTTCCAATTCTAAGAACTGATCGATGTTAGAAGGATTCGAAATTTTTAGATTCAGAATCGAAATATCGCGGATTTTCTGATTGGGAGGACCGTCAAAAGCAGGGGCCTGAGCGAAAATTTCGAGCTCTGGTGCCGGATATAAAAGAGTAAAGTTCGCTGAAATTTCTGCTCTCAAGCCCGAAAGGTCTTTGAGTGCTATCCGACATGGTTGACGAAATTTCGCTAAAACTTTTTCGAGAACTTCGATTGGTTGTTTATAGGCAAGTTGCTTCCAATCAATTGTATCAACTGAATTAAATTTCACTCGGCTTGTGAAATCGGCGCAGGCAAGTTCGGCTACACCTGATACCAGTTCGCTGTCGACTGCGATTTGATCAAGCTCTTCGACGGCGACAATAGTTTTATTCTCCGAAGAATTGGCCGGCGAAATTCGCTCAAGTTTTTTCGATACAACCATCGCGCCAAAATCACTTTGGCCGATAAGTTTTACTCCGGGAATTAAGAAATGATGTCGAGAGCGATGCTCGTTGACTGCAGAAAAGTCGAAGCTACATTCGATCGGCCCTTGGCTCGCTGAAAGAAGTGCCCGCGCTGGGACAATGGCTCCAAGTTGCAAAGTCTGAGGAGCATGGATGCTAAAAGTTTCTTCGAAGTTGGTGCTATCGTGAATGCACAAAGAATCGATTTCAAGAATCACATCTGGTGTGATCGCCGGAAAAGAAAGCTCTGCAGTTAACGGCAGAGCTTTTTGCGAGGCTTCACCTACTTTTAAGCGTCCTCGCTCCGCTCCTTCAGATGAAGGCATCACAATCTCTGGGGGAGTGAACCTCCACTGGTCATCGCGTTGTTTTGGTTTGTCCGGCGTGCAAGCCACCGATCCGAGAAAAAGGACGAAAATCACTAATATCTGAACTCTAACCCTATTCATTTGATCCTCCCGTTTAGGAGCAACTCAAATTGCAAGGCCAAAGCCAAATCCCAAGCCAGTGCCAAACTACCAGTAGGGAGTGTCGATGGTGATATTGCCCAAAACTTCTGCCTGACATGACAAACGCTCATCACGCGCAAAATCGAACTGATCTCGCCTCATGGCCTCGATTTCAGTTTCAGGGCTTAAATTTTTAGCGCCTTCGGCTATGCGCACGCGGCATTTCGCACAGACGCCATCTCCACGGCAAGAGCTCGCGACTGGAATCTCGTGCGCCAATAGGGCCTGCATGAGATTCGCTCCTGCGGTTACCTCAATAGCGGGTCGGGATTTTAAAAATCCGACCTTATGTGTTTCTGGGCGCTTGTTGTCAGACATCTAGACCTATAATTCTCTAATTGCCGCGCCGGCACAAGGTTTTGTAACTTGCGGCTGAGTCAGCTATTCTTCCTTCCAATCACTTCAGAGTCTCGGAGCCTTTATGAGTACTGAAAACCAGGCAGCAAAACAAAACGTCGAGAAAGTTTTAATTATCGGATCGGGTCCCGCGGGTTTAACTGCGGCAATCTATTCATCGCGCGCGCTTCTTAAGCCATTGATGATTGAAGGAGAAGAAGCTGGCGGTCAGCTGATGATCACAACTGATGTCGAAAACTATCCTGGTTTTCCTAAAGGAGTTGCTGGCCCTGAGATGATGATGCAATTCCGTGCTCAAGCAGAGCGCTTTGGAACTCGCTTCATCACTCGAAACGTTACGAAAGTTGATTTCTCACAGCGTCCTTTCAAAGTTTGGGTCGGGAACGATCTTCACTTGGCGAAGACAGTTATTATTTCAACGGGCGCAAGTGCGAAGTGGCTGGGCCTTCCGAACGAAAAGCAGTGGTACAACAAAGGTGTTTCAGCTTGTGCAACTTGTGACGGCGCGTTTTTCAAAAACGTCGAAGTGGCAGTTGTCGGTGGTGGGGACACGGCGATGGAAGAAGCGAACTTCCTTACGCGCTTTGCTTCGAAAGTTTATATCATTCACCGTCGTGACTCATTCCGCGCATCGAAAATTATGGCTGATCGTGCGTTGAACAATCCAAAGATCGAACCGATCTGGGATAGCGAAGTGACTGACATCATGGGCGAGCAGTTTGTGAACGCGATCAAAATTAAAAATATTAAAACCGGTGAGTCGTACGATAAACCAATTGGTGGTTTGTTTATAGCGATTGGTCACAAGCCAAACACTGATCTTTTCAAAGGTCAGGTTGAGTTTGAAGACACGGGATATATTAAAACTGCTAAGTCTACGACTTACACAAGCGTTGATGGAGTGTTTGCTGCGGGAGATGTGCAAGATCACGTTTATCGTCAGGCGATCACTGCTGCTGGTACCGGATGTATGGCAGCGATCGACGCAGAGAGATGGCTAGAGGCACAGGGTGAGTAAAAAAATCGACACCACGGATTTGGTGAAGAGAATTGAAAAGATCACGCGCGAACGAATGCGTGAAGAAACAGTTGTTAGCCTCGATAAGTTCCGCGATAAGAAAAAAGATCCTCCTAAAACTTTATTAGTCATCGAAGATGACGAGACGATGCGAAAAGCTCTTCAGCGAATCTTCGAGGCTGACGGGATGATCGTAAAAACTGCGGCCGACGGCACTCAACTTTCTGACGTGCTTGATGATACACCGATTGATTTAATCATCCTCGACGTTGGTCTTCCTTGGATCAATGGTCTAGAGCTTGCGAAACTTTTAAAAGAGCACCAAGATCTCCGCCACATTCCCTTGATCTTCGTCACGGGTAAAACAGGTGATCTAGATGTTAAGCGCGGATTCGACGCTGGTGCAGATGATTACATCAAGAAGCCCTTCGATATTGAAAAGATCAAGAAGACGGTTCACACTCTACTTAAGTTGAATTCTTAGGAGCAGCGGGCGTGTTTAGAAGTCTTACAGCAATCGCGATCATGTTTGGCGTTTCTTCAGCTTCAGCTTGTTTGCAAGCAAAGCCAAACTACACCTACAAGCTAGGTGGCGATATTCAGCTTCAGGAAAATGGCCAGGCGTACACCGCGTGCGCAGTTACTGGCGGCTATCTCACATTAAAGAATAACGAAATTTTTCGCATTCAAGGTTTAGTCATCGAATGTAACGAGCGAATGCTTGGTCACAACAGCTATTTTTTCGAATTGAAAAATGGCCAAGTGAATCCAACTCAAAGTGGCTTCAGCGGATCATATGACAAATACAATTTGTCGGTGACTTACTCGGTATCTGACGTTGACGGTACATACGATGAAACGAATGTGCTCGAGTTCACAAAAAAATGCGATGCTGTTTCTATTGATATCGACATCAAAAAATCGGGTAAAGAAAATTACTCAGCAAAGATCTCTGGTCTGCTGACTTCAAAAATCAATCGCTCTAAAAAGCAAAGACTGTAAGCCCAAGCGACAAGTCGTCGAGCAAGTAATAATTGTAAAAAGCTCCGATCAAGATTTTCTTGTGCAAAGCATACTGCAAACCTAAGAATGTATCTGTCTTCTTCTCTTTGAAGATTAAACTTTGAGTCGCTTCATCGTATTCGGGGCGATCAGAATTTTCAGTTCGCTGAGCAACCGTGATAATCCACTTCTTAAGTAAGAGCGAAGCCGTGACGAGTTGAATCTTGATTGGCTCAAACCCATCCTCAGCCGTTAAAGTGAGGCTTGAGTAATCGATGGCAAGACTCGTTAACGACAAGCCTGCAGAGAAAGTTTCTGTTTGATATTCGAAAGGGGTGAATGTGGGATCATCGATTCCAAATTCGTCTTGTGCTTGCGCATATCCGAGCGTGAGTGGTCCTGCGACCGCCGAGAGGCCCGCTCCAGGCTTAACAGATTTTGTGATCTTGTTGTATCGACCGAGCAGACCGAGATTTAGTGAGAGCTTCTTTAGTCCTTTTGATTTGTTGTCCCAGATATTTACGGCCGTCGCGAGCGCAATTTTTTTCGAATCAAACTTCTTCTTCTCAATGTGCCTTTGTAAGTAATCATCTGAGAACTCAAAACCCGGATTACCAAAGAAAGTTTCTTCGGCACTTGTTGGCGAGAGTGCTGCTCCGACTCGGCCCGTGCCCGTGACAAGTGCGAAGTCGGGAGATGGGCTGAAATAGATCATCTCTAATCCAAGGCTTTTGTTAGTCGGAACCGCTGCGGGGTTAAGACTCACAGAAGATGAGGTGCTAGGGAAAGCAGGAGATGAGCTGCTGCTTTTTCTCATACCATCGCAATAGCTTTGAATACCGATGCAGCCGCCACTCGCAGCATGTGCGGGTGTGAACGCGAATAGAATAAGAGGCAGCAAAAGAGCGGCGATGATTTTCACTTGGGTAGTTTGTCGTAGGTGATTGTTTTCAGCAAGCGACGATAAATTCCGCGCAGCGCGGAAATAGTCTAGGAAACTTCCGCGCTGGCGCGGAAAAACTCTAGATTTTTGGGGGCTACCTACGCTCGCCGATCAAGCGCGAATACAAGCTGTGTCGTGAGCAGGGCGAGTCATGCGAAGCGACGGGCAAGTCGCCTTACACTCCTCGATCATATCTGGACAGCGCGGATGGAAGTGACAGCCGGCTGGAGGATTGATCGGAGAAGGTACATCACCATGTAGGAGAATGCGCTGATCACGATGGCGCGGATCTGGAACTGGAATCGCTGACATCAATGCGCGCGTGTAAGGGTGCTGCGGATGTAAATACAACTCATCTGCTTGAGCAAGCTCCACAACTTTGCCGAGGTACATAACCGCTACGCGAGTCGAGATATGCTCAACAACTTTTAAGTCATGCGCGATAAACAAATAAGTAAGACCAAGCTTTTGCTGAAGATCCATCAAAAGATTGATCACTTGCGCTTGAATCGAAACATCGAGTGCCGAAACCGGCTCATCGCAAACGATAAATTTTGGATCAACTGCAAGTGCACGAGCGATACCAATACGTTGACGTTGACCGCCAGAGAACTCGTGCGGGTAGCGATTGATGTGCTCAGGGCGCAAGCCCACTGTCTCTAATAATTGCTTTACGCGATCAGTGCGATCTTTTTTAGAATCAAATAGATTATGAATTACTAATGGCTCTGCGATGATTGATCCAACTGTCATTCGCGGATTCAAACTTGCGTACGGATCTTGAAAAATGATCTGCATTTTGCGACGAAGGGCCCTGAGCTCTTCACCCTCAAGGCCCGTAATATCTTTTCCTTCGAAATGAACTGAGCCTAACGTTGGCTCAATTAAGCGAATGATACAGCGACCAAGAGTTGATTTGCCGCAACCTGATTCACCGACGAGACCAAGTGTTTCGCCTTCTTTAATTTCAAACGAAACACCTTGAACGGCCTTTACACTCGCAACTTGGCGAGAGAAAAGTCCGCCTTTGATAGGAAACTCTTTAGTTAAATCTTTAACCTGAACGAGTGTGTTGCTCATGCGTGGGGTTGTCCTTCTTTGCCAACAGTGTCAGGGACCGGATGAATACAAGCTGCGAAATGTTTTGCGCCGAAGGGTAACAAGGCAGGATCTTTAGCGCGACATTCATCAGTCACCGCTGGGCAACGATCGGCGAATCGGCAGCCCTTTGGCAAGTTGAGTGGGCTTGGAACTAAGCCCTTAATAGTTTCTAAGCGCTCGCGGCGATGCCCAGTTTCAAAATGCGGAATCGAATTCAAGAGACCTTTAGTGTAGCGATGCTTCGGACGATAGAAAATATCTTCGACCGAGCCGTATTCAACGATGCGGCCAGCGTACATCACCGCTACGTCATCACAAGTCTCTGCAACAACTCCAAGATCATGAGTGATCAAGATCATCGAGGCCTGAAGTTCACGTTGGAGTCTGCGCACGAGATCAAGAATCTGAGCTTGAATTGTTACATCAAGAGCTGTCGTTGGTTCATCAGCAATGAGCAACGAAGGATTGCAACTGAGTGCCATTGCGATCATCACGCGTTGGCGCATTCCACCTGAAAGTTGATGCGGATACTCGTCAACACGCTTTTCAGCTTCTGGCATATTCACAAGCTTAAGCATATCAATTGTCTTGGCGCGAACTTCAGCTTTTGAAAGACCTTTTTGATGAAGAGCAATCGCCTCGCCAATTTGATTTCCGATGGTGAAAACCGGATTGAGAGAAGTCATCGGCTCTTGAAAAATCATCGCAATGTCGTTGCCACGAATTTTTCGCATTTCATCTTCAGATAATTTTAGAAGATCACGCCCATTGAAAAGTATTTCTCCGCCAACGATGTTGCCAGGAGGATTCGGTATCAATCGCATGATCGAAAGTGACGTTACTGATTTCCCGCAACCTGACTCACCAACGATGCCGAGAGTTTTTCCTTTTTCGACCGTAAATGAAATGTCGTCGACGGCTAGGAATGAACCTTCGTCAGTTTTGAAACCTGTCTTCAAATTCTTAACTTCAAGAAGTGCCACGTAAGCTTCGCCTTTTTAAGTTACTTATTCTTCATTTTCGGATCGAGAGCTTCTCGAAGCGAATCGTTGAACAAGTTGAATGATAGAATCAATCCAAACATAAATACTGTAGCAGCAAGTAGGTTACCCCAGAAAGGTCGAGCTAACTCTAGTTTTGCGTCATCGATCATCAATCCCCACGAAGGTACAGATGGATCAACGCCGATCCCTAAGAAGGTAAGAATAACTTCAATTTTAATTGCTGCAACGAATCCTAAACCGAATTTGATAAAAGCTACGTGAAGTACGTTTGGGAGAATGTGAATGAAGATACGTCGTTTGTGGCTAGCGCCCAATGCCATCGCCGCTGCAACATAATCTCGCTCTTTATGCTTAAAGAACTCTGCACGAATCATTCGGCACGTAGAAACCCAGCTCGTTACTCCGACCGCCACATAAACTGTCATCAGGCCTCGGCCCATCACAAACGCGAGTGATGGAATGAGCAAGATGTACGGAATCGCATCGACCGTCGTGTAGAGCCAAGTAATAAACGCATCGACTTTTCCACCGAAGTAGCCAGCCAGTGCGCCGAGGAATGTTCCGATAATAAGGGAAAGTCCAGAGGCAATCAGACCAATCGATAAAGCAGTCGCTGAGCCATGGATCGCTCTTGCTAAAATGTCGCGTCCAAAGATGTCAGTTCCAAATGGATGCTCCCAAGAAAACGGACTGTAAGCCGGAGCTTGATTTGGAATCGCCACGTCAGGGTACAAAATTCCGATTTTAGCGAGCACGCCAATGATGATGTAACCAATGATGACGACCAAGCTAATCATCGCAACTTTGTTTCGACGAATTCTTCGGAAGGCATCCCACCAAAGAGAATTGCGCTGTGGTTTAACTGGTAATGCTGTTGGAGCTAGAAATTGCATGGTTACCCCAACTTAATTCTCGGATCGACAGCTGCATAAACAAGATCCGCTAAGAGGTTGAAGAGCATATACAAAAGAGTAGTGATGACAGTCATCGCTTTGATAACCGGGAAGTCTGAATCGTTGAGTGCTTTCACCATCGTTCCGCCTAAGCCCGGAATTCCGAAAAACGCTTCGATGAGAATCGAGCCCGTCAAAAGAAACGGAAGTCCGATCACGACGATGGTAACGATCGGGATCATCGCGTTTTTTAAAACGTGCTTTAAATAAACTTTCGCAGTTGTCACGCCTTTAGCTCGCGCTGTGCGAACGTAGTCTTGGTAGGCCTCATCGAGAATCGCTGTTCGATAAATGAGGACTTCGCTACCTAAACTCAAAACGAAAAGAATAATCCAAGGCAATACTAAGTAGGCCCAACGATCTGTCCAGCTAGGATCCCAGCCAGAAATTGGAAAGAGACCTAAGTGGTAAGCGAAGTAGTACTGGAAAAATAAAATGTAAACTAACGAACTAATGCTCATGAAGGCTAAACAGCCAATAACGATGGCTCGATCAAAAAACTTTCCTCTAAATCTTGCAGCCACCATCGCAAGAAATATTGAAAACAGAACTGAAGCAAAAAATGGCGGGAGCATCACGCTCAGAGTTGCGCCGATCCCATCATCGATCATCGTGCTGATCTGTTGTTTAGAGGCCCAGCTTCTCCCGTAATCGAAAGTGACGATCTGCTTTACGAAATAAATGTATTGCTCCGGCATTGAACGATCTAGTCCGAGCTCAGCGCGTACAATTTTAATTTGAGCGGCAGTTGCATACTTACCGGCGAAGCGTTGTGCGGGGTCACCACCGAAAACGTTGAAAAGCATGAACAGCAAAAGTGTCACGCCGAACAAGATCGGGATCATGTATAAGACTCGTCTCACGATGTAGATAAAAATGTGACGCTCCCTCTGCTGGCTTCGTTTTTTGGCCGGTGCACTGTGGACCTAGTAACCTTCGTTAAGCATCAAGTGTGCCGTACTTGCGAATGGTTTTTTGGCACCAAACGCAAAAAAGCCCGCTTGAGCATTTGCTACTAGCGGGCTTTCTATCAGATTAGCTTACCCAGTGAAAACATTAAGATTTCACTGACTAAAGATTCTTGCCATTTCTGGCGTTTTTTATAGTTTCGTCTTCAGTTCTGCACGTTTTTTAGGGTCAACTTTTACGTACTTCAAGAAGTCGTTCGAAAGATCGTTGTACTTGTAGTTTTTCACCCAGCCGTGAGTTGTCGCATAGCGTAGGCGGTGAACGTTGTAAATCCATGGAGAGTCTTCAGCCAAGATATCGCGGAGCTTGTGGTAAAGCGCTGTGCGAGCTGCTCCTGGCGGCATATTGAGAGTCTGTTCATAGATTTTGTCGAACGCCGGGCTTGAATAGCGTGAATCGTTCGGTCCCGGAGGCAAATTTTTGCCATAGAACAACTGGTAGAAGTTTTGAGCATCTGGATAATCAGCGCCCCAAGCGATTCCCCAAATTTGAGCCTGACCGGTTTTGATCTTCTCTTGGAATTGAGGCCATGTGTTCGGGCTGATTTTTACCTTAATACCAATTTCGGCCATGTTCTGAGCAAAGAACTCAGCTTGCTGACGACCTTTTGAGTCCGACATGCTTTCGTAAGTGAGCTCAGGCAACCCTTTACCTTCTGGGTAACCGGCTTTAGCTAAAGCTTTTTTAGCAGCTTCAACATCGCGCTTTGAGCGAGGACCTTTATAGTTTTCGTCGTAGCTATCGATTCCAGGAGGAATCGGGCTGTGAGCAACGATCGCGCGGCCGTTGTAAAACTTTGGAATCGAAGTCTCAACGTCGTTAGCAAGAGAAATTGCATGGCGAAGATTTTTGTTCGACATGATTTTGTCTTGGTTATTAAACGCGATGTAAGTCACATCAAGGTTTGCATTGATGACAAGAGAAATTCCCTTGTTTGCAACATCAGCTACTAGCTTGTTGTCTTTTACAGTGCTGTCGAAGTTATCGTTAGGGATCGCCTCAACATCGAGGTTACCTTTCATAAAGTTCTGCCAACGTGGCTGATCTTCAGTGATCTCGTGCATGACGAGCTTATCGTTGAACGGAACTTTTTGACCAGCATCAGCTAGTAAGCCTGCTTCTTGGTCGCCCTTTTCTCCTTCAGATGGGTAAACATCTTCACGATAGTTCGGGTTTCGCACCATTTCGATTTTCGAATTGCGTGTCCAGTTTTCTAATTTGTACGGGCCAGTGCCAACCGGGTGGTTGATAACTTCTTGTCCGTATTTATCGACCGCTTCTTTTGCAACTACCGAAGCGTAAGTCATCGCAAGAACCCAAAGCATCTGGTGATACGGCTGAGTGAGCTTGATAACGAGTGTGTGTTTGTCAGTTGCTTGAAGTCCATCGACCGGAGTGCTGTAGTCAGCTTTTTCAGCCTTAACTGCAGTTGCCCACTCGTTCAAACCTTTAATTTTTCCGTCGAAGATCCAGAAACCTTCAGAAGTATTGCGGGGATCTGCTAAACGCTTCCAAGAGTAAACGAAATCTTCAGCAGTAACTTCGCGACCTTTGCCATCGGGGAAAGCGGCATCGTCAGAGAATTTTACGCCTTTTTTAATTTTGAAAGTATAAGTGAGTCCATCTTTAGAAACTTCTGGCATTGCTTCCGCCATCGCAGGCTGAAGTTCAAACGGACGTTTCAAGTGATGATACTCAAGTAGCCCATCGAACAATTGTCCGATGACAGTGCTCGAATACAAATCGCTTGCGCGAATCGGGTCGAGACCTTTTACGTTCGCCTTTAAAGCGATGTTGAGTGTTGTGTCTTTGTCGTCAACTTTCTTGGTACAAGCAGTAGCAGCAAATGCGACAACCACTCCCAAAATCGTTAACTTTTGCAGTTTTCCAAATAACATACTGATCCCCTTTGCGAGCCTTCCCCGGCCCTTTAGAATTCCTATGTGGTAACTAGTTTTGTAGAGTCTAAAAGTCAATTTTTTAAGGATGCTGCGAGAGCGTCAGTGTCTAGCATGGCGGCACTCGCAATTTTGTTTTGTCTACCTCCTGCACGGGCCAATGCACAAATATCTAAAATTGCCTGGGAAGACTTTAGCTCCTCCCATTTGCTGGTCCTTGATCGTCAACTTCCCCCACAAACCCCAGTGAGTTTTGTCGTCGATACTCGATGTGCCGCTGAGAAGCTTCGTTATCTCCATCCAGGAGGCTTACTCAATTCTGTGCTCAATGAAGGAGCAAAGTTTGCGCAAGCCATCGAAGAGTACTCAGTTGGTGTCGAAATGAACTCAAGCGTATCGTTTGACCTCATAGAGCAAGAAGTTGGCCAAGAAAAATGCGTCCACTCGGCTGGCTATGATGGTGAGATTCTCATTGGGCAGTCGCCGAGAATCGCTGCAGATCCTGGGCGCCCGCGTCAGGGTCACCTAAACTATCTACGTTTTGATCAAGGTATTAGTGGAATTGAATCAGTGTTGATGGTGCGAAAACCTGTGACGATCGCAGTGATCGATGCCGGCACCGATATGAATCACTCAGATCTTGCGATCGGGGCTTGGCGGAATGCGCGCGAAGTTGGGGGTAACGGAGTCGACGACGATCGCAACGGATATATCGACGATGTTATCGGATACAACTTCGGCAGCAATATCTCAAACCCATCGCCGCAAGTTTCGGGAATCGAAGGTTCGCACGGTACTCACGTTGCGGGATTGGCCGGTGCAAGATGGCGAAATGGAGTGGGTGGCACTGGTGTCGGAGTGACCGCGAAAATTATGGCGATCAATGTCTTCGGTCCCAATAAGACCACTCGAAGTTCTATTGTTGAGAATGCCATTCGTTATGCAGGTCGCAATGGTGCCGATGTCATTAACTTAAGTCTTTCTGGAAGAGAATATTCGCGAACGATGTCACTAGCGTTGCGATACGCAGTCAGTCGCGGAGCGCTGATCGTAGCGGCGGCGGGAAATGAGGGGATCAAATTTAATTCTTCTCCTGAGAGTGGGGACTTCATTTCTCCGGCAGCCTACGGTCGGCAAATTGTCGGGATGATTAGCGTTGCATCAATCGATGTTGCGACAGGCAACTTAAGCCGCTTTAGTAATTATAATCCAGCCATCGTTCAGCTGGCTGCGCCCGGATCAACAAGTTCGTTTGGTGAATCAGTCGGACTTTATTCAACGTTTCCCGGAAACAGCTACAGCACGCTGTCGGGAACATCAATGGCAGCGCCACTTGTAAGCGGAGCTGCGGCATTGGTCATTGGATACCTTAAGGCTTGCGGAGCTAGTTCATCGCCTGCGCGTGTTGAAAGTATTTTAACAAGTGGTTCGCGCTTGAGTCCCAAGCTTCTTCCCTACGTAGTCGCCGGCAAAGAACTCGATCTAGTTACTCTCGCAAATTACTTGCGGTCGATAAAGACAGTTAGTTGCAAATAAGCGCTGAGGCGCTTTATCCTCCCGTAATGAGAAATCCTGATTTAGTTGGCGATTTGGCCTACATACAAAAAGTTTTCGCTAGTGAAGACGAAGGTCTTAAGGCGATTCGTTCGCGGCTTCGTGAGAATGATCGCGAAGGAATAAATGTGTCTCCGGTTGAAGGAAAAATTCTTCAATTTTTAGTTCGATCTTTTAATTGCAAGAAAGTCGTTGAAGTTGGTGCTCTCTATGGTTATTCCGCAACTTGGATCGCTCGTGCGCTGCCGGCCGACGGCAAACTTTATACTTTAGAAAAAGATCCTACTTGTGTTGAGCAGACAAAGCGAAGCGTAAGCGAGTGTGGAGTTGCCGATCGAGTCGAAGTCGTCGCTGGAGATTGGGCCATAAACTTACCTAAACTTTCAGCGCAGGGGCCGTTTGACTTAGTATTTATTGATGCGAATAAAAATGGATACTTTGAAATATTAAAATGGGCGATAGCGAATGTTCGCACCGGTGGTTTGATTGTCGGTGACAACACGTTATTGTTTGGCGCGGTCAAACATGACATCAAGCCAGATGACGTTTCGAATGAAGCGTGGACTGCGATGCGCGCCTTTAATCAGACATTGAGTGATCAAACTAAATTTATGTCGTGCATGCTTCCTACCACCGAAGGCATGACCCTGGCGATTAAGCTAGATTGAGGATTTATGAAATTATTTATTTTTTCTTTTGCGCTGCTCTTTAGTCTTCAAAGTTTTTCTGCGAACAGGAAAAGCGAGGACAATCTAACTTTTGAATTGGCGAAGTCGCGGCGCAAGCAGATTAAGAATGTCGATTACGATGTTCATATTGTTTTGAAAAAGGGCGCAAACGAATACTCTGGCCACACAGTTCTACGTGCTGAACTGAACTCGAAGAATTCTCCGCTCAGCATTGATTTCAAAACAAAGAAAATCGGAACCGTTAAAGTTAATGGCACTCAATTAACAGACTTCAAGAATGATAAAGGCTTTATAGAAATTCCAGTTAAGTATCTATCTTCGAAAGTCGAAGTCGAGATCGACTATATCGGAGAGTTCAGTAAAGAGGGCGATGGATTTCAAAGAGTTGAGGATCCAGAAGATAAGGCCGAATATATTTATACAGATTTCGAGCCCTACGGCGCTCACACTTTAATTCCTTGTTTTGATCAACCAGATCTTAAAGCGAAAATTAAGCTCACTGTCGAAGCACCAGCCGGATGGACTTCGATTGGCAATGAACTTGTTGAATCGCAATCGACGACGAGTGGTGTGACAACAACTATTTTTAAACAAACTCCGAAAATTAGTACCTATTTATTCTTTGTTGGCGCAGGTGACTTTGTAGTTTGGAAAGATACGGCAGGAAAAATTCCGCTCGAGCTCTATGCGCGTAAATCGCTAAAAAAATATGTGGATGCAGAGCGGATCTTCTCGGTGACGAAGAAGGGACTTACGTTCTTTGGTGATTACTTTGGCGTGGCTCTTCCGTTTTCAAAATATGGCCAAGTGTTTGTTCCTGAGTTTGCATGGGGCGGCATGGAAAATCCGGGAGCGGTGACTCTCAACGAGAAAAACATTTATCGAGGCAAACCCACGCAAAAAGATTTAGACAATCGGAACGATCTAATTTTTCACGAGATGGCCCACATGTGGTTCGGTGACCTAGTCACAATGAAGTGGTGGAATGATCTTTGGCTTAACGAGAGCTTTGCGACTTACCTTGCAAGCATTGCTCAAGAGCGAGCTCTGAATTCAAAAGGTGTTTGGCTAGATTTTCATTCTGAAAAAGGATGGGGTTACTGGCAAGATCAACTCTCAACAACTCATGCAATCGAAACCCCGGTAAAAGACGTTCGCGCAGCGAAATCTAACTTTGACGGAATTACCTACGCAAAAGGGGCGGCGTCTTTGAAGCAGCTGCATTTCTTTGTTGGTGAAAAAGGTTTTGCAAGTGGTCTTAAGAGCTACTTTAGTAAATATTCTTTTGGAAACACTGACCGTTCCGATTTTACCGATGAGATTGCGACAGCCGCAAAGATCGATCTTAATAAGTGGACAAGGGCATGGCTACAAACCGCCGGACCTCATCGAATTAGCCTTGAATGGACGTGTGATCCCTTAACAAAGAAAATTTCTGATTTTTCTCTGATACAGCTTCAGAACACAGCTGGCGTGTTGTCTCCGCATCGCACGCGAATCGGCTTTTACAGCAAGAATGCTAAGGGAAATCTCGAAAGAAAAAATACTCTCGATGTCTCCTATGAAAAAAGAGAAAATGAAATCGAGGAAGCCGTCGGCCGAGCCTGCCCAGACTTTGTCTACGCAAACGTTGACGATCAAGACTACGGACTCTTTGCGCTTGATCCGATTTCACTAAAAAACGCCGGAGAAGTTCTTAAGGGAAATCTGAGTGAGCCACTGACTCGTTTGATGGTATGGAATACTCTCAATCAAATGGTCCGCGACACGCAACTTAGGGTTAGCGACTACATCAATATGGTCCTCACCGGACTTGAGTCAGAAAAAGATCCAGAAGTTCTCTCGATTCTCCTGGGTAAATACAGTTCTATTCGTGAAGCCTATTTTCATTACTTAACTCGTGTGCAACGCGTGAACATGGCTCCAAAATTTGAGAATTTAATTTGGGACAAAGTACTAGCGTCAGAAACTTCAGCTGATCTTAAGATGGTGTTCTTTGATTTCTATACTTCAATTGCAATTACGAATGATTCGGTTGCACGGCTATTGTCAATTCTCGAGGGAAAAACAAAAGTTTCTGGAGTAGATATGGATCAGGATCGTCGGTGGGCGATTGTTAAAACGCTTGCTCGCCTCGATGCCACGGGTGTTGCAACTCTCATTGCCGCAGAAGAAAAGCGAGATCCAACTGCAACCGGAAAACGAAATGCAGAGACCTCACGTGTATCAGTACCGACAGCAGATGCAAAAGCTAAGTTTTGGCGCTCGCTCGACAACGCAAAAGATATTCCTTTTTCAACGCTTCGTGAAGCTAGCGGTAAGTTTGCCGACTTCGATCACCCCGAGCTAACACAAAAATATGTTCAGCCATTTTTTGATCGAGCACGAAAATTAAATTGGGAAGAGAATGACAATCTTGTCGAAATCTATTTCGAAAGACTGTTCCCACATAATCTTTGTAACAAAGAGTTGCTGAGCGAGAGTAAGCGTCATCTTGGTGCTGCAAAAACCTTAACTACTTATGCTCGCAGAGCATGGGTTGAGGCGAATGATGAGTTAAGTAAGTGTGTTGCTGTGCGCGCTGCTGATAAAGCGCCGCTCAATTCTTCTCCGAAATAAAAAAGGGCGCTCTGTTGAGCGCCCTTAAAATTAACTTAAATAATATTTTCTAATGCTGCGGGCTTCTTAGTGATCGTCGCGGCGGTGGCCGCTTGTGCCTTGGGCCACTTCGGGCCACAAGTCTCTCCAGTTTTGTGTGCTCGCTGGTTGCTGCTGTTGCATACCTAAAGCCTGAAGTAGACGCGGGCTCAACTGAACACTTTCAAGAGCTGTCTCTGACAATACTTTTCCGGCCGCCTCAACAACAGAATCTGCGTCGATGTGGTGGTAAGCGTAGATATCAGTCGGACGACCTGATTTAGAGTGTTTACGAACAGCCAAACATTCATGACGAACACCTAATGCTGAACCGATGTTATCAAGTAACCCAGCCTCACCGTCGTGAACGCTCACAACCGGAATGCGGCGACCAGCAACTGTCATCAGTTCACCATCACTTAGGCCACCTGCCGGCTGCAGGTAAAGGTTTCCGTCGATGCCGAGTCGGTTTTTGAGAAGATCGTAATTATTTTCGTGAGCATTGATTCCGCAAAATAGATCTGGCGAAGTAACAACAATCACGTTTCCGTAAATGCCGCGCTCAAGAAGTAGTTCTGATGCACGAATAGCTTCGGTAGTTAGTGAGCCCATCGCAAAGATATTCACTACGTTATCACCAGGCTCATAGCCTGCGTAGCCACGGTAATCGATGAGGTGGTAAGCGCCAGCAAGAACATCAGCATGGAGTTGTTCCATCATTTGCTCTTCGCTCACAGATTCAATTGTCGCTTCGTCAACTGCGCCACCAACTGGGAACGCTTTTGCGTGGAGCAACTGACCTTCTAGATTTTGTTTGAAGCGCGCTTGGCGCTTTAACCAAAGTGGCAAAAGTTTTTGATCGGCACCGCGAGTAACGCCTCGGATAAGAACGCCTGAGCGCCCTTCGTTGTCGCCAAGCATGTGACGTCGGATCGCATCAGCTAAGATCCACTCAAGCTCTATGCAAAAGAATGGCTCCCAAGTAATCTGATTTGGAATCTGAAGATCAGATTTCCATCCGTGTTGTGCGCCTTCTGGTGAAAGTGTAACGCCTGAAGGAGTTCCAACTAAAATGAAAGACGACTTCCAGTACAAGTTATAGAAGTACTGATCGTGTGCGCGCTTAATGAAGAAGTCGTACACAGTCATCAAAGGTAACAAAGGTACGCCGAGCATGTCGCGAATGCGTCCGTATGAACCAACGCATGACATAACGTTACCTTCAGCAATTTCGAAACGAATGAAGCGGTCAGATTTGTCTTCGCCCGGAACTAAGTCAGGAGTTTTCTTATCTTTTGTTCCGTACTCAGTTTCGTAGTCGGGAACAATTGCTGCTCCGAAAATTTTTCCGTCCATTGCTGGGTTTAAGTTTGTGCTCGTGCCCACATCAGGAGCCATCGACACAAACAGCTCAGCTGCCGCTTTCCAAGATTTCTCGTCAGCAGTTAAGGCCTTCTTCTCGGCCTGGCCATCAGCTGTGTTCGCTATACGAGTGAGTTTAGCTGTACATTGGCCGAGCATCCACTGCGTGTGTGGATAAGAAGCCATTTTCAAGTTGATGCCGAAAGCCGTTGGAATTTCGCCATGTTCAGCAAATCGTTTAGCAAACATCGCCTTATTCTTATCGCGAAGTTTGAATTCAGTTTTGATGTCTGAGTAGAGTTGTTCTCCGCGGTCAGCGAGAAATTTTCCTTCTTCAGATTTTTTATCAAAACGAGCAAACATTTTACCGTTCGGAAGCTTTTGTCTTACTTGCAACTCATCAACTTCATCTTGAGTCGGTAGGGCAGAGTGGTTGCCAGGAGCGGCTGCCGATCGAAGTCCCCAACCTTTAACAGTGTGAGCGATGATCATAGTTGGTTTACGCTTATTAACTTTGCTCTGCTCCATGGCTTCAGCCAAAGCAAAGATATCGTGGCCACCAAGATCGCGAAGTGAATCGTGTAACTCAGCATCAGTAATGCCATCTAAGAACTTTTTAAGTTTTGAGTAGCGCTTAAGAACTCCTTTACGAAGTGCTGCCATGTCTTCAACGAGAAGCATCGCTTGTAATTCGTAATCCTGAAGCTCTTCTTCTAAAAAGTGTTGATAGAGATTTCCGTCGGGCTTTGCGAACATTTTCTTGCGAAGTAAGCCGTGACGAACCTGAATCACTTCCCAACCGTTCGCAAGCATTGTGCGTTCGATTCGGGTGTCATCAGTACCGTTCATAATTTCTTTATTGGTAATACGGTGACCATCAAGAGATTGGCGATTGTAATCGATGATCCAAGTTAAGTTTCCGAGTTCACGTTCTGCAAAATCAGGAATTGCTTCGTAACAAGAACCTTCGCGGAATTCAGAGTCACCTAAGATCGACCAAAAGTGAGCATCTGGAACATCGTAGCCATGCTCCTTACAAAAACGATAAGCGTGAGCAAGGTATCCTGCATTCACTGGCGGAATACCAACTGTGCCCGATGGCAAAAAGCCATGATGATCAGAATCGTAGGCAGAGTGATAAGACTGGAACACTGGCTCGCCATTTTTTGCAAAGTGACGAAGGCCCATCATCGCCTGATCGCATTCTTCTTGCGAAAGTTTTGAGAGATCTGGATTCAAGAACAAATCCATTAGGTAATTGTAAGAGTGATCAACAGGTGCTGCGTGAGGTTTGTTCGCGATATAGTCGAAGCCAGTTTTTACAAGTAGGTGAAGTGCGCCAGTAATGTGAAGCGAACTTGCACATGCCGCCGGGTGACCACCAATTTTTGGATCGCCTTTTTCTACGTCATCGCGGTTGTTTGCTTGCCAAATCATTTGCGTCGTTAGGTAGTGCGCGCGACTGCAAACTTTATCGAGAATCTCTTTCTTCACAGAGAACTTTTTTGTGCTCATGCCGTTGTTATCCTTAATGAATTGTCTAGAGCAATCGGTCTAACACGGAGGGGTAGGCGGGTAAAGCGAAAGGGCGAAATTACTGTGCTTGCGAAGCGTCGTCTTCGAGCTGGCGAGCAAAATAAAGGTTCTCAATACGTTGTGTATTGTCAGCCTCAAGGATGAAGTCCCATCGAATGCGGATTAAGCCGTCTTGTTCAACGATTCCCTTTGGCGGGTTCGGGAATGGCGCCGCGGCTCTAAATGCCTCAACCGCAGCATCATCTAGGTCACTCACCCCAGACTCTCCAACCACTTGCACCTTTTGAAGGATCCCTTTGCCATCGAGTACAATAATCACCTTTGTAATCTTATCTGCATCCGAAGCAATCGTTCGGCCTTGGCGGAAAATACGGGTGACCTTTTCTTTTATTTTTGGCTCCCAATACTGGCGAAGCTTATCTTTGATGCGATTATAGTAGCTGAAGTAAACGAACTCACGAGTAGAGAGCATCGTTTCCATTCCAACTGGCTTATCAAGATTGTCGTCGGTTGCCGAAGGACCTTCTCCGCCTCCCGATGCAACCGTATCTGCCTTAGGACCAATTTTAAAGTCAGGCTTGAAATCTTTGAGTGTCTTGCCAACTGCTAAACCATTTCTATGTTTAACAATGTCTTTTTGTTTTGTCTCATCAGTTGAGTCTTCTGCCGGCTTTACGTTTTCTGCAACCTGTCCTGCTTCACGTTTTTGTGAAACAACGCCGCCAGTGCCAGATGAATTGCGAAACTTGTCAGTTAACTGAGCGCGAGTTTCTTCTTTTACTTTTTGATTGTGACGAGAAAGATATTTTGAATTCTCTGGTACTTCATCGTTCACAGCTTTTTCGCTTTGATCAACGATCTGACCTTTTGTCGCGTCGAGCTCTTTCATTCGCTTGAGCATTTCCTCAGCGTCATAAAGTTCCACTTCGG
Organism: uncultured Bdellovibrionales bacterium; assembly: GCA_964543475.1. Classification (GTDB taxonomy): domain Bacteria; phylum Bdellovibrionota; class Bdellovibrionia; order Bdellovibrionales; family JAMPXM01; genus JAYSYM01. Next base: position 529,258 of record CAZIYJ010000001.1, read on the forward strand.
TCACAGTTCGTTTTGCGGGATTGAAAAGGTTAGGCGAAAACCAAATAGTTCCCACGAATGCAGTATGCATCAGTAGGGACACTAAAATGGCTATAGTCGAAGTATTCTTCTTCATGCTCACCTAAATATTTATCGGCGGATCAGCTCTACTAATTGAGATGTCGGGGGGCTTGAAAAAGGCTAGTCAGTTTGGCCGCCGAACGCTTAATTTTCATTATTCCACAGCTGGTTAACTTTCTCGGAAATTTAGCCTTGGAGTGAGGTTCTCCCTTACATAGAATAAAGAGGATGCAAATTGAGGTGTATTGCCAGACAGACATCGGGCTACGGCGCGAACGAAACGAGGACTCATTTCTTGTAGATGAATCTCTTGGTCTCTATCTCGTTGCAGATGGAATGGGTGGACATCGAGGCGGGGAAGTAGCCTCCAGCATGGCTGTGCAGACCGTTCGTGATTTTATCTTCAAAGCACAATCAGATAAACGTAAACCTTCTCCGCGACAATTACTTGCTGATGCTTACCGTGAAGCTAGCGGAAAAATTTGGGATCATAGTCACAATATAGATCGAGAACTTGAAGGAATGGGCACGACTTTAGTCTCTGCCTACTGGATTAATCGAACACTTTATATTGCTAACGTGGGCGACTCACGCGCATATCTGTTTTCGAAATCAAAACTTTGGCAAATGACTGAAGATCATTCATGGGTGAACGAACAAGTTCGCGCCGGAATGCTTGCCGAAAAAGACATCGAAAAATCTGGCGCAAAAAACGTAATCACTCGAAGTGTTGGGTTTGAAAAAGATGTCGTTTGCGACATTGTGGAACGCTCGCTTCTTCCAGGCGATTTAGTGCTGATGTGCTCAGATGGATTGTCGGGGCTAGTTAATGACAAACAAATCGCCGAAATCTGCAATGAGAGTGATCTGAAATCAATCGTTGCAAAATGTATCAGTGAAGCAAAGTCTAACGGTGGCGATGACAACATTACCGTGCTTGCGCTCCGAGCATCGACTTGAGTCCAGCCGTCGCTAGGCGGCATTTAGGTTCGTTAGGTTTGACGCAAGGGGCAGGATTTTCTACATTGGCTCCAGCAGAGTACTGAATCCGGCCTTTAAAGCGGCTCGGAATGTGCCGAAAAGAGAGTAACAACTGTTTTCAGGAGCGTCTCATTTGGAGAAAAAAACGTTCACGTTTTTGATAGTCAGCGATCGAAAGGGAACTACCAAGCGTATTTCTGTTTCGTCTGCTTGGCTCAAATCAGCCGCTGCTTTGTTTGTAATAGCTGTAGTTATTTCAGCAGCTTGCGCAGTCGATTATGTTGGCCTGTTAGCACAATCAATAGAGAACCGTCGCCTTCGTGCAGAGAACGGTCAGCTAAAAGAACAGTTCCAAGTCGTCGAGGGAAAGCTAAACGCACTCGAAAGTTCATTAGAGCGAGTGAAGGGTTTTGTTACTAAGCTTAAGATGATCACAAATGTTGAGGCTGAAGATCAGTCCCTTCGTCTAGCAGTTGGACCGTTGCCTCGTGTCGGTCAGTCTTTCGGAGATCGCCAGCCTTCTTCAATTCCGCCTTTAACTGGCGAAATGGAATCTGAATTATCAAAAGACTCTATCTTCTTTGAAAAGCCGCCACTTGATGAACTTCAAGGTGAGCTAGCAGTAGAGGGCCAGCGAGATTATGCATCTCTTGCAGTTCGCATCGATCAATCGGTTCAAGACACAAGTCTTCGCGAGCAGAGCATCTTAGAACTTTGGGAATCGCTTTCTGAGCGACAAAGTTTGCTAGCAGCAACTCCGCGTGTGAAGCCTGTAAAAGGTTGGTTTACTTCTAAATTCGGCTACAGAGTTTCACCTTTCACGGGTCGCCCAGTTATGCATAATGGTTTAGATATCGCTGCATCTCCTGGTGCTCCAATCATGGCGCCAGCAGACGGTGTCGTGAGCTTTGCGGGTTACGATTCTGGTTACGGCAAACTAGTTTCAATTGATCACGGTTACGGCGTCATCACTCGCTTCGGGCATACTTCACAATTGTTCGTTGAAGTTGGTCAGAAAGTTAAACTCGGCGACGTCATCGCTGCCGTTGGTAATACTGGCCGTTCGACTGGTCCACATCTTCACTACGAAGTTCGCGTGAATAACATTCCGGTCGATCCTTCGAATTACGTCCTCGACGAATAGTCGCAAGCTTGATCGATCTGTCCCGTTCTGGGACACATTCATTTTTTAAATTTGATTAAGATTAAATCGTAACGCTCATTAAGCGATGTCCTACATCCACCGATGAGACACTTATGAATACACATCTATTGAAATTATTCTGCACAGTGGTCATCGCACTGTTTGTTACGCTGGGCCCTTCGGTCTCTCAAGCTGACGCTCTAAAAATCGTTGAAGCAAAAGCCTTAGCTGGCGATGCAAAGGCACAGTTTGAGCTAGCTAAGATTTACGAGCTTGGAACTGCAGGCGTAAAGCCTGACCTTGCATCAGCACTCTCTTGGTACGAAGAAGCAGCTCGCAACGGTTTGAAAGTAGCTTCTTACCGAATCAAAATGCTAAATCAGCCTTAAGTCCTGCTAATTTATCCAATAAAAATCTTCAATCGACCTTCACGTTATTCCGATAAGGATAGCGTAGGGGACCATCGCAAGTGACTCGAAACAAGGTTCAAAAAATTTATAAGATGATTGTTCTCGTCAGTGATCCTGGCGAATTGCGAACGACCTTCGAGCAACTCAAAGTACGCGACATTTTGGTCTATCCGATTAGTTCAGTCGAAGCCGCGATGAAGATTATCCAAAGCGGTGCAGTCGACTACTGCATGTTAAGCGTCGACAATCCTAAAATCGATATTTATGAATTGCCGCAAAAAATTGAAAACGAACTCAATGTGCCAGTCATCGCAATTTCAGAGCTTCGCGATAAGCAGAGTATGTGGCGCCTCACAAAAGTTAAGACGAAGAACATTCTCTACTCGAAAGCGAATGCGCAAAACATTTACCAGCGAATTCAGTTAATTCGTAGTGCCCAAAAAGCTTTCCAAACGAAAGCTGCGCAACTTGCAAATTTAGCAAAGTTAAAAATGGCGGAGCAGGAGCGAGCTGAAGCCCGCGAGAGTATGTGGAATGAGCAACGCCGTAAAGCGGCCGAAGGCAAGAATAAGAAGATCGTTCTACTAAGAGAAGATAAGGCGAGTAAAGTTGAAACGAAAGTTCGTCTTCTCACTCCGCCTCTCAACAAGGCCCAAACTATTGGGACAGTGAAGTTGACCGTGGAGACAAAGTTCAGACTCCCACCTGTGAAAACGAAGTTCACCGAGATCTTAAACACTCCTGTTCGCATGCTTGCGCCTTTGACTCAGAAATCATTTTATAAACATTTGGATTTAGTCACGAGTGAACAAGGGCCAATTGAATTCTCGGATATCGAAGACGGTGGAATAGCTGCAACTTTGCGACAGCCCGAAGACATGCAGAAAATCATGAGTGGCTGTTTGAACAATGTTCTAAGTCAGTTTTGCAATCCGAACGCATTAGTTCCTCAGCGGAACGATAGCTACACTCGCTCAATGGTAATTGCGATCAACTCTAAAAATTTAGTTGGGACATTCATTATCGCCGCGCAGACTGATGTTCCGAAGCTTGGTGATGTACAAACGCAGCTCTATGATTATTTAAGAACTTTCGGTTTCGACTGGACTCAAGACGAAATCAAAGTCGAACTCCTCACTGAACAAATGGTACCTGCAGATTTGATTACATCTGGAGTCTACGTTGCTGGCGTATCAGATGAGAATGAAGTTGCAATTGTCTTTTATCCAGAGGCGGTTCAGGTTCCAGAACTGGGTCTCACCAGCAGCACTCAGCATCTTCTTGATCCCAAAAACTTAGTTAAAGATACGCGCATCAATTTTGATATTTACCTTCATTTGAGAATGAACGGTCGCGATATTCATTACGTGAAAATCGGAACTGAGATCAGCCAACGACAAATCGAAAAGCTTCAGACCACCGGAATTTCGCCATTTGTTCCTCGCGAGCAACTCAAAAATCTTAACGAGTATGTCTTACTCCAACGTCTTTTAAAGCTTGTGAATCCTGATGAAGTCGACCAAGAGATTATCGAGCTACTTCGAATTTCTTAAGGTAGGCCCGAACCTTCTTGCGACTAACTTTTGGCCACTCAAATAAAATTTACTTCAACTTTGTTAGTTTTAAGTAAGGCTACCCGCCAAAGTTGAAAACCCACTCCCATTCAAGATACTCTCCTCGACGTAATGAAACCGAATAATCCCGGAGGATTTGTGAAAGCTATCTTAGTTGCTCTAATTTTGTCGTCAGGTTCAATTGCGCTAGCTGACACCCTCGAGTGCAAACTTGTTGTAAATGGACAAGTTTCGCGTGGATACGGCGATCGTATCGCTGCCGGCGCCGAGCTTGGCGGTACGGTTTGCACGGGTAAACTTGATGGGCGCCAATTGTCTGTTAATGTCGTGGACAAGGGTGGCTTCAGTCACTTTGCTCAATCGACAGGGGAAACTATTGTGATCATCGACGGCGGAAGTTCAGATAAAGAAGTTTACGCCCGCTCATTCTGCTCATGCTCAAGCATGTAGTTGAGTCGGACCTTTCGAAAATAACGTAGGCCAAAAAAAACCCAGCTGCGAAGCTGGGTTTTTTCGTTCTTTCGCTGTGAGAGCGAATGAAGATTAGCGTTTTGAGTATTGGTAGCGACGACGTGCACCAGCGCGGCCGTACTTCTTACGTTCAACCATACGAGGGTCACGAGTTAAGAAGCCTGCAGCTTTTAGTGCTGGGCGAAGAGTTTCGTCGAATGCAACGAGTGCGCGAGAGATGCCGTGGCGAATTGCACCGGCTTGTCCAGATTCTCCGCCGCCAGCAACCGTTACCATCAAGTCGAATTTGCCTTGAGAGTTAACGATTTGGAATGGCTGCATGATCACCATGCGAGAAGTTGCTTTTGAAAGATATTTTTCAGGAGTGTGACCGTTAACAGTGACTTTGCCTGAACCTGGCTTCAAGAAAACGCGAGCTGAGCTCGTTTTACGTCGGCCGGTAGCGTAGAAATGTTTAGTTGCTGCTGCTGCTTTCGCCATTAATCAGATCTCCGTTTACTTTAAAGTCAGCGTCTCAGGCTTTTGAGCAGCGTGAGGGTGGTCTGAACCTTTGTATGCTTTAAGTTTTGTAAGTAGTCGGCTAGCAAGTTTGTTATTCGGAAGCATGCCTTCAACCGCGTCTTTAATAATGAAAGTAGGATCGAAATCCCGCATTTCAGAAGCTGAGCGTGAACGAAGATGTCCGAAGTAACCAGAGTGACGGTAATATTGTTTTACGTCCCACTTTTTGCCGGTCATTTCGATTTTCTCTGAATTGATAACGATAACGAAGTCGCCCATGTCAGCGTTAGGTGTGAAAGTGGGCTTATGTTTGCCACGAAGAATGCTGGCAATTTCTGTGCACATACGACCTAGGTTCTTGCCGGTCGCATCGACGATCCACCACTTTTGCTCAACTGTATCGTTCCCTGATGGGTTCCAAGTTCTCATAAAGACTCCAAAAAATTTTACCGAGTCATCGGTTTTAGAGTTTGCGGCACTGGTTGTCAAGGGCTGGGGGATAATAAACCCGAGTCAGATAAAGGCCTTGGGGCGGGGCTGTGGGACCAGCTTTACGGCGGTCGAGTGTCTCTAAAATCTCTTTAATTCGCTTAGGAGATTCCTTCTCTTGATTCATCTCAATCAGCGTACCGACGATGTTCCGCACCATTTGTTTTAGAAAGCCATTTCCGGTGACCGCGAACTCAACTGTGTCTTCGCTCTGGCGTGTCCATTGTGCCGCCAGAATCTCCCTGACCGTACTTTTGACTTCAGTTCCAGCGCTCTGAAAAGCCTTAAAGTCCTGTTTTCCCAAAAGAAATTCGGAAGCTTCGTTTAAGAAATCGAGATCAAGCGGATTTCGGCGGTGGTAGCTGTATCGGAATCTTAAGGCGCTCGGCACTTCACGGTTTAAAACCACATAATGGTAGGTCTTCTTAATGCTCGAAGACATTGCATGAAAGTCGTTTGGTGCGTGAAAAGCCTCTTTTACGACAATTGATGGCGGGAGGAAGCCGCGTAATCCATATGTAAGATTAACAGTGTCGGGGTGTCGATCCATGTCGAAGTGAGCGACTTGCCCTACGGCATGCACGCCCGAATCGGTGCGCCCAGCTCCCTGAATCAAAATAGTTTCGCCCGTGATTTCAGAAAGTGCCTTCTCAAGGACCGCTTGAACAGATGTCGCATTGTTTTGGCGCTGCCAACCAGCGAACTCAGTTCCGTCGTAACTGATCGTTAAGCGAACGCGATGCTCGCCTCTTCGTTTGAATTTTTTCGTTTCTTCAAGCTCTTCTGTCATGAGGCAAGGGTTGTACCCGATCCTCTATTAGAATTCCATCATGATCCCGCCGCTGATGACTCGCGACGTGAAATCGTAGGTATCGTTGAGGCCGAGGATCTCTCGGTATTCGGCTGTGAGATAGACGTGGTTGACGCCGTACTCGCGGTCAAGATCGCGAACGGCTTTGGGGTCGAGCCAATCAAGTAAGAACGAAGCGCCAAGAGATAAAAATGTTACGGGTGCGGCGTTAAACTTTAAGTCTCCGTCGTCTCGTATTTCCATGAACGTGAAGTAGCCAGCACCTGCCTCAGCATATGGGATGATCGGTTGTTTTTCATGAAAGCGAAGGCGGTAGATGGCGCTCACGGTATTTGGGAACATCAGGAATGTGAACTCTTCTGGTGGTGAGTCAAACTGACGAGTGCTGTCGGCAAATTTTCCTTCACCTTGAACATAAAAAATTCCGGAACCAAGTTTTGCGGCGAATGATCCGAGAAAAGTTTTGAGCTGCCACTCGAAATCAAAAAAGATAGTTGGGATATCTTGTTGTTCATAAATTTGAGAGAAGAAAAATCCGTTTTTTGGATTGCGAATTTCGGGAGCTCCGAACATTCCGCCGCGAAACGAAGCGCCAAAAGTCTTATCTGACTCTTCTACACCGTAGTACCACGTTCCATCTTTACTCTTGTCGATTGGCTTTTCTAAAGTGCTCGTTTGAGTTGCTGGTGCAACAGAAGATGTTGCAGGTTCATCGATTTCCTCTTGCGCGAAACCTTCTTCAGCCGCGCCTGGGTAAGGAGCTTCAGGTGGAGGAGGAGCTTCATCATCTTGAAGTGAGTCACTGATTGCGCTTGGCTCTTGAGTCTCTTGATTTTGTTCTTCAACTTGCAGTTCGCCTTCTTCAACTGGTCCGTCTTGAGCATTGGCCTGAGGCATGTAGTTAAGCGCAAATGCCAGTAACACAAGTGCAATTAATGCTTTGATTAATTGCACTTTCACAGCGCCGCCTTTTGCTTACGGCGATAGACGAGATACGCAAATGGTGAAGCGAATAGGGCAAACGTAAGAAGTGTAGTCGCAAGAAGACCAATCTTTAACGAAACACGAGCAAATAACCAAATCGGTGAAAGTGCACCGCGGGTGATCGCACGAGCCGTGTTGCTCTTGGCAATTTTTTTCGCGAAGACCTTCGAGTTCTCGTAATAAAACTTTACGATTTGTCGGCCAACTTTGTTTGAGAGTAAAAACTGATTTCTAAATTCGCGGAAGGTTTTAACTTTTGCTTCCCAGGGTGAGCCGTAAGCAGCAGTTGCAATGAAGCAGCTCTCGGCGAGTACACCAAGGACCTCGTCGGGGCGAGCGATGTGACAAGAGTTAGCGAAAAATGTTGTGGCTGAATCCTTGAGGTAGCTTACTGGGCAGTTCTCATCGCCAGTATCGGGCGTGAAGAGACCAACATTTCTTGCTTGGTCGACATGGCCGATCTTCGTGCAATAGGTGAGACCGTTAGCGAGCCCGGTGATTTCATTTTCCTCGAGCTCAGGGACGCCGCTTTCATCAGTAGTGATTGCAAGATCGACGAAATTTGACGCTGGAGCGATTGTGTCGAAACCTGCGAGTACAGCTCCGGGTCCCCATCCGCACTGTTCAAAGAAAACTCTCATCGCGCTGATGTTAATTCCTTCGATCGCCGGAAAGTTTCCGGTTTTACCTAGATTGGTAAGAACTGCTTTTCCGTCTCCTGATTGAATTGCGTAATCACAAATTGCGATATCGCTTGCGCCGGCAGTGGCGCAACTTACTGGCGCGAGATCGTAGCCAGCGACCGACATCGAATCAGAAACTGTAAAAGTCACTTGCGAAGATTCATCATCCGCATCGTCGAGCGTGTTGTCGTCATCTTTGGTAACGCCGATGAACAAAGTGTCTGTACCAACTTCATTCGTTGCCGTTGGATTACAGCTTGTGTCGACATCGTCCATTTCAGAACAGATATCTTGCCATTCGACGATGATCTCAGCGGTACTTCCTACCGCAACCGAAGTTGTTCCTACGGCGATCATCGTGGTTTTTTCTTCGTTCATGAGAATCGGGAAACCGGCTTTGGCCGCTGTGAACTGAATCGTAAGGCGAGTGGTTTGGGTGATTGCCTGAGTGTTACAAGGTGTTGGCGCACCAGCATTTATTGTTGCTGTTGCAGTTGAACATGTGTTGCAGAGTCCAGTGCCAGAACAAACTGCACCAGTTGTTGTTGCTGACGCTCCCGAAACTCCCGTCACTCCACCAAAAATTACCGGAGTTTCAGTATCAGCAGAGTTAACGTTTTCAGTACTCGAAGCTCCGTCGACAGCAATAATTTTGATCGCGCCGAATGCTACGTTTGCAAACGACAGAGTAAAAGCGAATGCGCAGAAATGGGCTGCTAGCGTGTTGGTTCGCTTAAGTCGTGATGCAAATCTTGGTGTCATGAACGTATTGCATCATGCGTGGGGTGTGATGTCAAAAATCCTCTCGGCGATTTGGCATCCGTTGAGAGCAGCACCTTTACGTAAATTGTCAGCGACAACCCACATGAGCCACGTATTCGGATCAACAAGGTCACGGTGGACTCTTCCAACGTAAACAGGGTCGGTTCCCGAAGCAATGACCTGGGTCGGATACGGAACAGACGAAGGTCCTGATGAGACTTTTCGTTCATTGTTCACAAGTTGAATGCCTTTGCCATTTGCCAAGGTTAATTCGACTTCATTTTTGTCGCTTGGTGCTTTTTCGAGAGTTACCCAAACGGCCTCTGCGTGAGAATTCATTGTCGGAACCCGAACTGCGAATGCAGAAACCGGAAGATTCGGCTCTCGCAAAATCTTCGAAGTTTCTTTTATGATCTTCATTTCTTCTGAAGTGAATCCTTCGTCGTTAAACGAACCAATTTGCGGAATTGAATCAAAGGCAACCGACTTCGAAAAAGTTTTAGATGCCGGTGGCTCTTCAGCCTCAAGAGCAATTTTTGTGTGATCAATTAATTCTTCTAATCCTTCGCGGCCTGCGCCGCTAACAGATTGATAGCTCGAAACGCGAACTGACTTTAAACCGTATTTTTTTTGAAGTGGAGCTAGGGCCACAACTAACTGAATTGTTGAACAGTTGGGGTTGGCGATAATTGCTGGAGATTTTAAAGTTGCGAGCAAATCGCCATTTACTTCTGGAACCACAAGATGAACATTTTCATCCATGCGAAATGCAGCCGAGTTGTCGACGGCATATGCTCCCGCCTTCACTGCCTCTGGGGCCCATTCTTTTGAAATGTCATCGCCTGATGAAAAGAACACAAGATCGAGACCTTCAAAGCATCCGGGCTTTAGGATTTCAATTTGAAAAGAGCGATCGTTTAATTTTCGCGTTTGGCCTTCAGAGTTTTTGCTCGCGTACAGACGCAGATTTCCGACCGGGAAATCGCGCTGCTCTAAAATTTGAAGGAACGTTTCACCAACAACGCCTGTTGCACCGACAACACCGACGTTAATCGCTCGATTAGGGCTTTTCATACTCCGACTCCTCATCGTCGACTACCTCATGAAGGTCGTCACCATGCTCGACGGGAGGATTAAGTACACGCTCTGGAGGCGACTTGCCAATTCTTAGTATTCCGAAAACGGCACCAAGTACTGCGTAGCTCATGAATACAACAAAAAGCGTAACCTCTGGTCGAATGGCAACGACGACGATCAAGGAAACACCAGCTACCAGGTAAGGGAATGGCAATCTGCGTTTTAGGTCGACGTCCTTGAAACTTCTATAGCGGAAGTTGCTCACCATTACAAACGCGAGTAGCAAACTCATCGCAAGAAGGCCTTCAGAACGCCAAGCTTCTAGCTGAAGTTCTGTAAAGAACAATACGGAGCTCGCAACAATGCCGGCTGCCATTGGAATCGGAAGCCCCTGAAAATATGCCTTCTCTAGTGACGTTGCTTGAACATTGAATCGAGCAAGGCGAAGTGCACCGCAAGCTGCAAACAAGAAGCTCGCGAGCCAGCCAATTCTGCCGAAAGGTTGGAGTGCCCATAAGTAAAGTAGAAGCCCCGGTGCTACGCCGAAGCTGACCAAGTCACAAAGCGAGTCGTACTCAGCTCCGAACTGACTCATGCTTCTCGTCATGCGAGCAACACGTCCATCGAGTGTATCGAAGACTGCAGCTGCGACGATTGCGTAAGAAGCATTGAGATATTCGCCTTTAATGCAGGCGATAATTGAATAGAAGCCAAAAAATAAATTTCCGGTTGTGAGTAGATTTGGCAGCACGTAGATGTGCATTCCCATGCGTTGACGGAGACGTTTGCGACCAAGCTTCACATTTGTATTTTGAATTTCCATGGCGTTAGTTTGGTCTAAAAATCGCTCGAGTACAACTAGGTGACTAAAGAGTCACGCCGCCAAAAAGTTGAAAGAGAACCCAGAGACACGAGGCGCTAATGACGGGGAACGTAAAGTTGTCGTCCATTTTCCCGACTGGAACCAGCTCAGACAGGGCGCCAATGAGTCCCGATAAAGGAGCAACAATGAGAACGCGCTCGAGCATGATGTTATTTGAGTAATAGTAAATCGTCGCAACAATTGTGCAGACTCCGAACGCTGCCATTGTTCCCTGCAGCGTTTTATTTCCCACCAACTTGTCTTTACCAAATCGGATTCCAAAGTAACTTGCGAGAGGGTCGCCGAATGCTAAAAACAGCATCGCCACGTTCACGATTTCTTTTTGGTAGAGGAACATAACGAGGGCAAATCCGAGGAGAAGCCAGCTTAACCCAGAAAGGCGGCTGAACTCATGTTGACGCATGAGCGGACCAATCACTCTCAACACAAAGCGATTCAACTCTGGATTTCTGCGGCGAAAATAATCGAGTGGAACAATTGTCACGATACCGAGCAAGACGAGGATCCAACAGACTTGTGGCGAAGCAAAATTGAACAGGAGGATGAGCATTCCGACCCCTGTCAGATGCCAGATCTTGCGGCTGAGATGGAGGTCGCTTTTATGTCTTAACTCTTGCTGATGTATGTCCAATTTCGTCACTTCCTGTTGCTCTGGTAGGATGGCTTTAAATGACGGAAATGACGAGTATTTTTGGCTTTTGATGTAATTTCCTAAACAACGGTCGATAGTAGGAGCCAAACGTAGGGCCAATTGTCCTATAATTACAGGGGCTTAAGTATGGGTCCAGTTGCAAAATCAAGCCCGAAACTTGCACTGTTTGGCCCTTGGAGAAGTGTACCTTGAAGAAGATCGAGCTTAATAAAATTCAAATATCGATCGTTTCATTCATCGCGGTTTTTGTGATGGGATCGATCGCCTATGCTCGAGAGTACAATCCACATAATGGTTATATCGGTGAAGTTGAAAATGAGCGCACAGAGGTAATTTCTGAATTGGCGATGATTGAAGCCCCGACTCCACTGGGTCCTCCACTTCAACAGCAAATTTTCGATGAGAAACTGACAAAAGATTTTAGAGAGCGTTACGAGCAAAAGTTTGGTCGAACTGAAGCGGAGCGAGTGTACAACTCTCCGAACCGATTCACTTACTACACCGACTTATACACATTCAGAGGTTCTCCGGAAGAAGAAGATATTGAAAAGCGTGCTTACGCCAACTACATGGTTAAAAAACTTGCCGAGTATCACCTCGAAAAATTCATGAAGAGTGACCCAAAAACAAAATCGGTCTGGGAAGCGAAAGAGCGAATCTCTCAAGCCAATGTGGGTTCAGGATCTTTCAAAGTGAAAGCTCGTTATGATTTAGTAGGCGGCAAAGCTGATATCGAAATTCTCAATCCAATCGTCGAGACAAAAGCGACTCTTGAAATGACTGGCCCTAAAATAAATGAATCCATCATCGTCTTAAGAAAACCAATTACCAAGACGATCAGCGCCGAAAGTCGTTATAAAAATGTTGAAGGTATTCTGGCGATTATTGGTACAAAGGCATTTACGCCATATTTAAGCGCGAACTTAACGGCTTCGACTTATACGAATCACAATCCAATTTCTACTCGCGAGTCATTGTACTTGGCGGGATTGAATTACGTTTTCTAGCAGGCATGAAGGCAAGCATGAGGGCAAGAAGGCATGAAGTGTGCGAACGCTTATTGAACTTCGCGTTCGACCACGTACTCCCGCTCTTCGAATTTTCCGTTTGTAAATTGATGTTTGATCACGATGCGGTTGATTCCGTTAGCGAGAGAGATGTAATCAGTCGTGAACGATTTCTGAGACGGGAAGAAGACAGTTGCGACAAAACCATTTGCCGCATTTTGAATGCTTGATTTTTTAATCTGCCAGTTTTCAGTGAAACAAGAATCACCTTTGATTCGAAGCTGTTCAACTTTTTGAGTGAATACTGTCTTCTGTATTCCATCGCATGGAATCATTAGATCGACAGCTTGTAAGTTTGTTTTTCCGCCGAGGCTCATCGAATCAAATTTTACGGCACTGTTGATCGACGCAGGTTCGCGACCTTTCGGTGTTAGTGATTCCGTCTGAGTAACAACTGTCTCTTGCGGATCTTCGAATCCGGGAGGGGGCTGCAGTAAGGTGAGTGTTGAGATAAACCCAACAAGCACTACCAAAGTAGCAGTCCAAAGAATCATTTTTCCGTCTAATCGAGTAACCAAGTATGAACTCCAAAGTACTAGCCGCTGATATCTATTTTTTCGGCTGAACTAAGGGAGCGCTTGATTTTTGACGCTTGAAACTGGCCGTAAACTCAGGCCAGTTTTAGGACTACTTTTTCTTTTTAGGCAGGATCGAACTGGCTGTCTTTGAAGGCGAAACTGGTGTTTGCATGAGTTTAAGCTTTTGTTGTGACTGCACGTCTTTTGACACCTTGATGTCTGCATCACGAATTTTTTCGACCATCTCGCGGAAGGTCTTGTTCTTTTCGAGCTCAGGTTTGATTTCAGCCATGAGGTTTTCGAGAACGAGAATATAAGTTGCGTGGTGAGCGACCGCCGCCTTTTTATCGTTGAGCACAGCCAGACTTTCATCGGCTAGCTGAGACAAAACTACCTCGGTTGAGTTGAGGTCGCTAAGTTCGCGGCGAATTCTCGCAAACAGAATTCCTCGAAGACCATCTTGATCGGGACGAGCTAACGCGATTCGCATTGCGTCTTTTAGGTATTCGAGTGCTTCAGGCTCAGCCATGACAGTCGCGCTTTCGTCTTGCTGCTCCTGCACTTCGCTCGCTCGCTGAATGCGTTTGCGCACAAGCTCTGTCACCTTTTCTGAATTTTGCATCATGAGTTGGCTTGAGTCGTACTCGACTTTTGCCCAGGCAGATGAAGTGACAAACAGTGACAAGAGGAGTGTCGCGAAAATTGTAAATAACTTGCTCATAGATTTAATGATGGCAGAATGATGTCTTCAAAACAACTGGAGGACTCTCTTGAAATCGATCTTTTTTTCAAAATTGATGGTAGCAGTATCTGCTCTTGGCCTAGGTCTTTCGCTCGTAGGGTGCGCACCATCAGCATCACAACTTCAAAAAGTAATGGAAGACAACCCAGACGTTCTCTTCTCAGTAATTAAAAAACACCCAGACAAGTTTCTTGCCGTAGTTAATGAAGCAGCTCAGGCTGCGCGCGCAAAAGAAGAGGGTAGTTTCCGTGAAGAAGAAACGAAAAAACGCGAAGAAGAATTCGCTAATCCTAAAAAGCCAATCGTTACTGACGATCGCGCTTTCAAAGGTGGCAAAGACGCGAAAGTGATCATCGTAGAATACTCTGATTATCAGTGCCCATTCTGTAAACGCGGTCACGAAACAATGAAGCAAGTTCTTAAAGAATATGGCGATCAAGTAAAAGTTGTTTTCAAAAACATGCCGATCGAGCGTATTCACCCTGTTGCAATGATCGCTTCTCAATACTACGAAGCCGCTGCTCTTCAAGACATCGAGAAGGCAAACAAACTTCACGATATGATCTTCGACGACCAACAAGATTATTCTAATTCAGGCGAAGCTTACTTGAAGAAGGCTGCGAAAAAAGCGGGCCTTGATATGGCTCGCCTAGCGAAAGACATCAACTCTGAAGCTGTCAAGTCACGTATCAGTGCTGACCAAAAAGAAGGTGAGTCATTCGGTTTCAACGGAACTCCAGGTTACCTTGTGAACGGTGTTTCTTTAAAGGGCGCTTACCCTTACGAAGAATTCAAGTCGATCATCGATCGTCACTTGGGTAAGAAGTAGATCACTGCGCGGAATCTCGCGCAGTTCTCCGCGCTAGCGCGGAAATTTTCAAGGGGAGCTTAGGGCTCCCTTTTTTATTGTGGTATAATATGAAAAAATTGATTTTGTTGATGGCTTCTTTGTTCTTAGTCAGTTGTGCGTCGGGCGACAAGAAATCGCAGTCCGATACTTCTCCGTCTGCAGCAGCTGAAGAAGTGAAGCCGACTGCGAGCACTCTTGCTGGGCCCAATCAAACTTTGTGGAAGGCTGAGTGTCGCAAGATTGTAAACGAAGCGGGAAAAGAAGTTGATCTTGGAAGTCCTGCTCGAATTCAGAGTTCATACCTTTTCGACAAAGCTTCGGTTGTTTGGAATGTGATTAATCACATGAACGCGCAATGCAAAGGCGAGTTGTCTTCGGGAGATCGCTACACATTTAAGTGTGATGGTGATGTGACAAAGAAGAACGCGCGCTGTACTCAAATAAAAGTTGAAAGCTTCGATAAAATCGGCTGGAGAGATGCAAAGATGACAGATGACTCAGGCCACTCTGACATCTTGGTCATGGAGTACAGAATGACAAGTAACCAGCCGGATAATGCGAAGCTTCGTAGCCGAAGCATTTCAGATCAAGGCGAGTGGACACTTGAGCACCTCACCAGCGAGTAAGTCCGAGTTCCTGCCTGCGCTGGTATATAAATGGGCATTCAGGCGTACGCCATCTGGTTAAATCGACGTAGATTTTCATGAAAACGGGCAGAATTGCCTTCTCGATGCTTCCTTCTCCCTAGGGCGCTGTGATACTCCTCAAGAGATTTTAAACAGCAGAAGTCAGAGACTTCCCGAAGGAGAGCGCAATGGCGTCAAAGAACATTCAATTACCAGAACTTGGTGAGGGTGTAACTGAAGGTGAATTAGTTAGCTGGTTAGTAAAGCCAGGCGACAAGATTGAGCCCGATCAGGCCATTGCTGAAATGATGACTGACAAAGCGACCGTTGAAGTTCCTTCTCCATCAGCAGGCGTTGTTAAAGAATTGAAATTCAAAGAAGGCGACGTTGTTGAAGTTGGTCAGGTGATGATTGTGATCGATGCCGACGGCGCGACAGCAACTCCGGCAAAAGCCGAAACTAAAACTGCAACTCCTCCGCCTGCTCAGGCCACTAAAACTCCAGCACCAACGATGCATGCAGCAGTTGCGAACGGAGCTCAGCAATCAGCTAGCGGGATGGAAGTTCATCCGCCAGCAGCATCAAGCAAAGTTCTTGCGACACCTGCAACTCGCAGACTCGCTCGCGAAATGAATGTCGACATTAATCAAGTTCATGGTTCGGGAGTTGCGGGAAGAGTGACACGCGAAGATATCGCTGGTGGCAATGGTGCTGGTGCTACTTCTGCTGGAACTCCGACAATTGCTCGTGGCCAAATCCCTCGCCCGGCTTACAACGGACCAGCAGGTGCTGCTGAAGAGCGCGTTCCGCTTAAAGGCATTCGCAAGAAAATTGCTGAGAACATGCAGCTCTACAAACAAATCGTTCCGCACTTCACGCTGGCTGATGAAGCAAACGTGACTTCGCTTGTGAAAATGCGTGAAGAGTTAAAAGAGTCAGGAGTGAAAATCACTTACTTGCCGTTTGTGATGAAGGCACTTATCGCAACTATGCGTGAGTTCCCTCAGTTCAATGCTTCAATTGACGATGCAGCTCAAGAGATCGTTTACAAAAAATACTTTAACATCGCATTCGCAGCCGACACTCCGCAGGGGCTTCTTGTTCCAGTAATTAAAAATGCCGATCAAAAGACGACAAGTCAGATCAGCCAAGAAATTACTGAACTTGCAACGAAAGCCCGAGACGGAAAACTTGCTCTTGATGAAATGAAGGGTGCAACGATCACGGTCACAAACATCGGATCTGTTGGCGGAACTTACGCAACACCAATCATCAATCACCCAGAAGTTGCAATTCTTGGTATGTACAAAATCGTTGATAAGCCTGTGATTAAAAACGGCGAGCTCGATGTAATTAAATCGATGAACTTCACAATCACTGCAGATCACCGTTTGATCGACGGCGCAGTTGCCGCTCGGTTCATGAAGTCGTTCATCGCTAAAATCGAAAACCCGGGCGCATTGATGCTCGAAATGATGTAGGCCCGTTACGTTAAAAATTCGCTCTGCAGATTTGGGAAGTATTTATGGCTCAGAAATTTGATGTTTGTGTAGTTGGTGCAGGTCCTGGTGGATACGTTGCTGCAATTCGTTCAGCGCAACAAGGGTTGTCGACTTGTATTATCGAGCGCGAGTACATGGGAGGCGTTTGCTTGAACGTCGGCTGTATTCCGTCAAAGGCGATGATCTCAGCAGGACACTTTCTTCATCGTCTCGAGCACGATGCAAAAGAAATGGGTTTCAATATTAAAGGCGAAGTGTCTGTTGATATGAAACAGATGCAGAAATGGAAGCAATCAGTTTGCGATCGCATGGCCGGAGGAGTTGAGCAACTTCTTAAAGGGAACACCGTTACTATCATTCGCGGTGAAGCCACTTTTAAAACTGCACAAGAGCTCACTGTTAAAGGTAAAAACGGAACTGAAACGGTTACAGCGAAAAACTTCATTGTTGCAACTGGCTCTCGCCCAATTCAAATTCCTGGTTTCGAATTCGACGAAAAAACTGTGATGTCATCAACGGGTGGCTTAGCTCTTAGCGATGCTCCGAAAAGTTTGATCGTCATTGGTGGCGGATACATTGGTCTTGAAATTGGATCGATGCTCGCAAAATTCGGAACAAAAGTAACAGTTGTTGAAGCCGCGAAGGGTTTACTTGTTGGTCTTGCAGACCCTGAAGCTGTTCAGGTGGTTGCTCGTCGTTTGAAAAAGAACGGCGTTGAAGTCATCACTGAAGCAAAAGCAAAGAGCTACAAAAAGTCTGGTTCAGGTGTTGAGGTAACGGTTGATGTTCAAGGTAAAGAACAAGTTCTTAAAGCCGAGAAGATCTTAGTGACTGTTGGTCGCAAACCAAACTCTGATGAGATGAACTTAAAAGGGATTGGTCTTCAGATTGATGAGCGTGGCTTCATTAAGACGAACGCTCAACGACGCACCAATCTTGCAAATATTTTTGCCATTGGTGATATCGCAGGACAGCCAATGCTCGCTCACAAAGCGTCGCATGAAGGTGTACTAGTTGCAGAAGTGATCGCCGGAAAAAATCGCGCCTATGATGCGAAGACTGTTCCAGCAGTGATTTTCGTTGATCCAGAAATTGCTTCAGCGGGAATGACAGAAGACGAAGCAAAAGCAGCTGGCCATAAAGAATTGAAGATCGGCAAATTTCCGTTTGCAGCCAACGGCCGCGCAGTTTCAATCATGGAAACCGATGGCTTCATAAAAATTATTGCAGATGCGAAAACTCACGTTGTTCTGGGAGTCCATATTGTGGGCCCTGAAGCATCGAATTTAATTTCAGAAGCCGTTCTAGCCATTGAAATGGGCGCACGTATTGAAGACATTGCGCTCTCGATACATCCGCATCCAACTTTAGGCGAAACGATGATGGAGGCTGCAGAAGCAGCTTTGGGTCATGCGATTCATATTATCCAAAAGCCTTTAAAGACTGGCAGTCACGCTGCAAGTCCAGCAGCCAAACCTTAAGGAGTAGCCAATGAAATTTTTAGCAGCCTTAGTTCTTCTTTTTTGTGTGACTGCATCTCAAGCGAGTGAGCAGCAACTTGAATTCAACTTCGATTCGGGTTTGAAATACGATGCGAATGTTGCTCCAGCTGTAAAGAAGCAGATGGAAGATGACATTGTTTTTATTAATTCGATCAGCGGCACGAAGCCAACACCTCTCTTCACTCAAATTTTTGGAAAGATGGATGGTGCAACTTTAAGTCAATGGTTGTTATCTCGCGTGAAGTCGGTTGGATACGAAGTGAGAAACGACGGCGCAGTTGCGTACGTGATGAGTTTTCAGCCATCAAAAATGTGGCTAACACAGAACTTCGTTCAATTCAGCCATCCGACAGTGGCGCGATTAATGATCGTTTATCACGAAGCTAGACACACTGAAGTGAAGCACGGCAATTTTTCTCACGCTACTTGTCCAACTCCGTTTAAAGACGAAAACGGCAAAGACATGAAGAGCATTTGGACGGGTCGGCTACTTCAAGGTGAAGCAGCCTGTGATAACACGCCATTTGGCTCTTACGGATCATCAACAATCTTTTTGAGAAACGTTGCTGATAACTGCGAGACTTGCTCAGAAAAAGTAAAAATGGATGCGGACCTTTATGCAATCGATCAGATTGGTCGCGTGACCAACGCTAAAGCGAAAGAGCAAATGAAACAGGACTTCGGTGTCCAGTAAGAGAATATTGTTTTTCGCGGTAGCGAGCCTTTTTGTGCTCGCTCTCGTTAGCCGCTACGAAGTGCAAGAAGCTCCGGAGTCTGAGGATGGCCAAGAATCAACTGGCGATCTCAACCACCTCTCCGATAAAAAATCTAAAGCTCAAAATCTCACAATTGTTCCTAGAGCTGAGTCCGTTAAGACTACGGCAGTTGCGCAATCTCGAGCGACGCTCACGACTGACGAAAAAAGAAAACTTGATCTACTAAGAGAAGTTATCAAAAGCGGCAAAGATAACGATCCGAGAATTGATATCGAGTTGAAGAGACTTTCTCCCGCACTCAAAAACGCGGTGAAAAATGAATATCAAAAGCTTCCGGCTGAACATCGCAATGGACGGGGCTTTATTGCTTTTTTAATTGGTCGCTCGATCAGTGAGCCCGGAGATGTCGAATTTCTTGCGAATATTGTGCAAGAGGAGCCTTGTTTAAGCTTCAAAGACTGCAGTTCAAAAGGCCCAATCTATCAAGAGGCTGAAGAGCATTCCACTCAAGTTACTTTGAACTACCCGCAGATTGTTGCGACGAGAATGCTAAAGCAAAATTTAAAAAAGGCTCCGCCAGTATTGCGCGGAAGAATTAACGAAGTACTCGCACAGTCTAAGTACTAAGGTTTGGCTATTTTTTATCGATACTGAACGCTACTTTTTTGATTCCCGCAGTCTTCACGATATCAATAATTTCGGTTAAACGCTCGAGAGTAACGCTCTTGTCAGCAGCCAATATCGCAGCGGTATCGGGCTTTTCAATCGCTAGCTGAGAAGCCGCAGCTGTAATGGCTTCGAGGGTCGATGGTTGACCATTGAGTGTCAGCGTTCCGTCGGTTCCTAATGCGATGTTAAGAGGTGTTTGTGGAGTTGCTTCTCCGCTTGATGCCTTCGGAAGATTAATGTCGATCGAAGGTTTTAGGACGAGTGGTGCTGTCACCATGAAGATGATGAGAACCACTAGAATAATATCGACTAAAGGTACGACGTTGATCTCGGCTATTGGATGATCGTCGTCTCCACCTAGGCGCGAAGCCATGGGTTACGCCTTTCCTTTTGCATAAGCGAGACAAAGCTCACGAACACTTTCAAGACTGTGCATCGATCCTCGGACTTGTCGTTGAAAGTGGTTATAGGCAATGACGGCCGGAATTGCCACGATCAAACCAACTGCTGTAGCAACGAGTGCCTCGGCGATTCCCAGCATGACTGCTTCGTTGCCAGCGCCGATATTATTTGAAAGATCGCGAAACGCTTTCATGATCCCGAGAACTGTTCCAAGAAGACCGATGAATGGAGCATTTGATCCGACGGTAGCGAGGAAGTTGAGTGATCGCTCAAGTGCCGGGCGTTCAACTAGAGCGTAGGCGCTAAATACTTCTTCGAGTCCAGATACGCCTTTCTCTTTTGCATGACGTAGTCCGTAAGAAAGTGCCCGACCTTCGAGTGAGTCGCGATCTCTGGCAAGTTCTTCGATATCGCTGTAGTTGTGACTTGCTAGTGCTTCTTTGATGCGGATTTTAACTTTGTCGCTCTTGCGTTTAACCGCACCAAGAGTCACCAAGCGTTCTAAAATCAAGCCGATGCTGATGACGCTAAGAAGTAGCAAGATATAAAGGATAGTTTCAGCTCCGCCTTGCGCTAAGTTGAACAGCTTTTCCGTAAGCATTTTTGACTCCTGAAGTTTAAAACAGCCATATTTTGGCTGGAGCTTAAATGGGCGGTCAAGGTATCATTTGTCGTGATGAAAAGTACCGCTCGCCATTTGCTAATTGTATTGCTCTGCACAGTTCTTTTGGGCTGCAGCAGTAAGGCTCCGCAGCAGACTTCGGTAATTTTGATATTGGTCGAGGGACTCTCGTTCTCGTCTGTCACTTGTAATGATTCAGACTCAGAGGGTGGCAGTGGATTTCAGATCTTCTGCGACGAGTCTGTTCGTTTTACCCATGCTTTTACTCCATCGGTTCTTAGCCAATCGACAATAGCCTCTGTGTTGAGTGGCCGATATCCACCAGAACACGGTGTATGGCACAATGGAAATCAGTTTCTCCCAGCTAAGATCGTCACTTTCGCCGAAGCCGCTTATCAAAACAATTATCAGACGGCCTTCTTTTCTGGTGGCGCACCAGTTTTCAGAAAGGCTGCGCTTAACCAAGGCTTTGAGATATTTGAAGACAACATTACTCCCACAATGAATAAGCTTTATCGCCCAGCGGCTGAGGTCGTTAATCGCTTTTTAGAATGGAAGCTCGAAGATGTTGGAAACCAACGATCACTGGGTGTCTTATTTATCGGTGATCTTCAGTTCACAGACTTCGCAACGACCGATGAGCTTGGAATGGTCCGAGAGAGCTCGTATCAGAGCCAATTTCACGAAGTCGATACGCAACTCTATCGGCTCATTCGCGAGCTAAAGAACGAAAAGATGTGGGCGGAATCGACTGTGATTTTGGCTGGTTTAAACGGATACCCAGTTCAGGGGCGGCCAGCCGAGATCAAACCACTCAATCTTTTCTCTGAAGGCACCAGAGTCACATTGATGATCAAGCCTCCGCGCAAAGAATATGATGAGCCTTCAAATTGGACTTACGACTCAAATGTAAGTTTAGTTGATGTGGGTGCAACTGTTTTTGATTTGATAGATCGCTTTGCGCCTTCAGAAAATGCCCCTTACAAGGTTCAAAGTTTGAATTCAATTTTTAAGGGCCCCAATACAAAATCTTTCGACGAAAGAAAATGGATTTTGAGTAGCTCTGCCTGGTGTGGCCAACAAGGAATAGGTTGTGGGACACGGATCGGTTTGCGAGAAGGTCCACTTTTCTTTTTGTTTGATCAGAATCGAAAGCTCTACAACACGCTCCTTGATAACTTTGAAACTAGCCCATTACCGAGCGGTGATTCACGATTTTCAAAAACAGTTGAGTACGAAAATTTCGCGCGAGAGCGAGGTCTTCAGCCATGGGTGGGGCTAGCAAAAAATTTAGCCACGAAGGTTCAGCTCGGAAAACTCCTTTGGAATGTTCGTGGTCCGAGCAAAGAAGCAATCAATCAGCTAAAGCGTCTTTCTGACAATTACAAAAACGATGCTCAGCTAAGCGGCTGGAGAGCACTACTTGCCTTAAGGCGCGGGGACTGGGAAGAGCTTAAGGCAGCGGCGCGTACGACCAAAGAAGATTGGATATTTGTTGCTGACGCAAATTTAAACGAAAAATCCAAAGCGAATCCAAGTGCGTGTTTAAAGCATGCAACAAATCTTCTTTCGCGCAAGAAATCAAAGGCTCCACGTGATTGTGACAATCAAGAGCTTTTGCGTCTCTATGATCTCATTTCTGAAAACGGTGATGATCAAGATCGGCAGAGGGCTTTTGAGAACTTTGCAAAAATTTATCTCGAAAGAATGATTGATTTACGAGTTGCAGAACAAAATCTAGTGGTCGATGCAGACTGGGATGTCAGCCTCGATCAACCATCGCAGCCAACAATTGTCGATTTGGTCTTGAGTCTTCCCGATGCGCGAAGATTTCGAATTCAATTACGTGAACGTCTAAAAATCTAAAAATTAAGAAGCGCGAAGTTCTAAGATGCCGAGCCAAAACGCAATATCAGGTGCCTTCTGCGCAATCGATTTGCTTAAAGTGTCGAGCCTTACTTGATCTGACTCAAAACTAAATATCTCGCGCGGAGGCTGTGAGTGGCTGAGTAGTACAATCTTGTCACCAATCTGCGCTCTGAAGCTTCCAATTGTGAGGTTGACCGTTGAGTCGAGACCGAGAAGCAAACTTGGCAGCGGAGCAAGTAAGTTTTCTTTTGAGCTTAAATCAAACGACAAATCTGTCGGGCAGCCAAGAGGAGTCACCGAATTATCGGCTCGAGAAAGAAGAATATGGGGATGTCCAGCTTGCACCCAGACTCCTTCGTTACCTTGGAAGTAGGCTGCAAAGATCTCGACTCCAACTTTGTATTCACTCTTATTGTCATCTCGAAAAATGGCTTCATTTGCTAAGAGCGCCGAAGTGCGGAGGTTGTTTGCTGCAACAGAAAGGCATGAGAGACGCTCAAAGGGTGAGGTCACTTCTTTGTCGCCTTGAGCGAGCATCAAGTAGTTCAACATTCGATCAATTGCTTTGCGTGCACCCGAACGTGGTCCCCAAGGAGTTGCAACAATCAGGAGATTTGTTTGCGGGTCAAAATGAATTTCGGGGCGAGGCCTAAAGGTGCTTCCCGAATATGGTCGCTCATTGAAGCTGAGTCTCATCAAGTCACCCTCATTTAGGAAGACCCGTAAGTCTTGAGCTTTCCTCTGGCGCGCTTATGATATTCGCCTTCGCGCCGATCAAGTTCGATGATCTTGCGCCACTTTTCTTTGGCAGCTTCAATATTGCCGAGGCCTTCATCCAAAACTGAGTTTGAGTAAATTTCTTGAAGTTGGCTGTTGAGCTCACGAGTGATTGAAGATTGAAGATCGCGAGCCTTATCGTTATTCGGATCAATTTTGCGGGCGCGACTTACTTCAGCTAAAGCGTCTTTGTAGTTGCCTTGCTTAAACATCATTTCAGATGAATCAATGTTCTTCTGGATTTCTGCTGACATGTTCTGCCGAATCGAAGCAATTGAACGCTCAGCACGAGATTTCAGTCCGTCTGGATCAGGAAGACCCGACTTAATTAACTTGTTGTAGGCATCAAGAGCTGAGAGCCAGTTTCGTTGATTCTCCTGGGTACGAGCGGATTGATAGATACTTCGCGCGCGTTCGACTCGTACTGCATAGTCTTTCTTTTTCTGATCACGCATGCGAGAGTCTTCTGCTTTTTGGCTGACTCTACCAATCATCTGACTCATTTGAATATTTTCAGGATCTAACTCGAACGCCCGTGCAAGACACTCTTTAATCTCATCAACTGAAGTTGTGAGGTTGGCGATTTTGTCACACTTAAAGAGAATTGCTTTAACTTCTGCTTGAGTTCTTTCCATTCGATCTTTTTCAGCTTGAAGTTCTTGAACCTGCATTTCGTACTTCACAGCTTCGTTGGCTTCTTCTGCTAGCTTGTTTGAGTCCAAGAACCCTTCGGGCATCAATTCGTGAATTTTTACAAGTTGCTCAGATGCGAGCGCATACTTGCCTTGCATCTGAAGGCTCTTTGCGAGGTTATACGAATCTTTAATCAACTGCTTTTGCGAAGACGAAAGCTTTGCAAAAGACTGATTTTGCTCTGGTGGCGGTTTCGGAAGATTCTTCTCAGAAGGGCTTCCGCCCATGATAAAGAACAACAAAAGACCAACCACTCCTGTTGATAGAAGAGCAAATTTACGTTTCTTCGCTGGCAGTTTGCCTATTATCGGAAGCCGACTTAATCGATCGTCATTAAGACGAATCACGCCGCCTTGGCCTTGCACCACTGGGTACTGCGGGAAGGCAAGGGTCGGAGGAAGTTCCTCAAGGCTTTGTAGATCATCTTCTATGACAGCTGGCGGATTAAAGATTTCAGCTGGAATCTCGGTCATGCGCTTTTCAAAGTGAGGATCTCGGATTTCGAAGTGAACCGAAAGACCTAAAATTGAAATTACATCGCCGCTCTGTAGAGTTCGTTCTTCGTCACGGTTGAGGCGGCTTCCATTGATAACAGTACCATTCGAACTACCGAGATCCGCGATCAGATAAATATGACCGCTTCTGCGAATCTTAAATTGCTTTCGGCTCGCCTTCGGAGAGTTAAGGAAAATAACGTTTCCGTCATCGCGTCCCGCAACCCATTCATGGCCCGTTAACTTAATTGAACGCTCTTCTCCGGTCGCTTGATTTACAATGCGAACGAACGGATGGCCTGCGCTCTTTGAAACTGCTGTTTTTTCTGAGAAAGATTCTTCACTCGCAACAATTGCAGGAGTAATAGATCCTTCATCTTGCATTTGAGATTCTACAGCTTGCATTTCTTCTTGGTGACGTACGAACAAGAAATCAAATGGAGGAAGCTTAAAGATAGTGTCTTCGTGAAGCTCAAGCGACTTTACTTCTTCACCATTGGTGATCACGTTTCCAAATTTCGATAGAACTTGGACGAACCACTGACCATTCGTGCAATAGACGCGAAGATGCTGGCGCGAAATGCCGTTTTGCTCGCCTAGTTGAAGATCGCAAGACGAAGAACGGCCAATGATGAACTCACGTTCTTCATTGAGCACTAATTCTTTGAATGCAGCTCCGTGGAGGAGCACTTTCAACTTAAACACTAATATTTCCTTCGTCTCATTAATTCGCACTCAGCTTTTAAAGCCTGAGCTTCCTTAAACTTAAGATCTTGAGCATTTGCAATTTCATCCATTACTTTATCAAGGGCCGAAGAGCATCGATTGAACATGCTCTTTTCCATGTAACGACGGCCTTCCATCATTTGTAATGTGATCCACTCATCACGCTTTCGTTCAGCTAAGACTGAATAGCGAACTGCAAGTTCATGGTTCGGATCGATAGCTCGAGCCGTTTCAAATGCTCGCAGCGCTCTTGCGTATCCACCTTTTTGGTAATCTCTAAAGCCTGCCAAGTAGTGAAGATGTGCTTCTTGGAATCTCTGATTCTCTTCAGGATTTCTAAATTGTCTTTGCTCAGCCAGTTTGGCCAGGCGCTCTTGAGTTTTCTCGAGATCTTTTTCCATTGCTTCTGGAGATCGAAGTGGAGTGTCTTCGATTTTTTTCGTCGGATCGCCACTCAGAAGTAGATAAAGAGCAAACCCGATGACTCCGACAACCATGTAGAAGCGAACGCGATTGCTACCTTCTGGTTTTGAAGTCTTCTCACGGTGACGAGCCTCTGGCGCAGGACCGGTTTGATAGTTCCAAGACGGCGCATTTGGCTCTGATCGCAAAGCGGGCATTGAATCTGCTGACTCAACGACAAAATCAATTTGAGTTTCACCAACAGTGATTGAGTCTCCGCTGCGAAGTTCTTGTACCTTTACAATATTTCCATTTACCAGCGTTGTTCCGCGAGAACTTACGTCTTCAACGTAATATCGAGGCGGAGAAACGTGGATGACGGCCTGGTTACGACTACATTTAACATCCTGAAGAGCGATGTCGTTGTCGTTGCCGCGACCAATAGAAACCTTTGGCGGTAGAAGTTGAAAGATTTCTCCGCGATTAGGTCCGCTCTTAATAGTAAGAGTAACTTTTTGAGCTGACTGAAGCTTAGGAGGTGAGCTTGTCATTAGACATACCCTCCTTGAACTACGATCGGCTTCACAGAAATAATATAGTAAATAGGTTCGGCCGCCGACATGACCGCTTGTCCACAAACTTCATGCGGCATTCCTGCAAAAGGAATTTCACTTAAAGCCTGTTGATTTGGCTGAGACTGAAGAATCGAAATAATCTCAGAGATATTGTCGCGTAAGGCTTGGTCAGAAATATCTTTTAAAGCCATTCCCTTGAGTGAGCCCATCGACTTTATCAAGTCTTCGAAGGCCGGAGTACAGGCGATGATATTTCTGTCGAGAGCACTAATCGCAATTGCGGGAAGGGTAATCATTGCAATGATCCCCTCAGCCTCTGCTTCACGATGAGTAGTGTTGAGAGTTGGAGCTGCGTCGTGGCCACCTTTGCCAATTCGAGCCAGAGCACTCGTAATATTGTTGGTCAACAATTGAAGGCTAGGGAAGACAAACGGAGTTGATACGTGATCTCGTTGTGAACGAAGTGCACTATCAAGTTCGCTATTGAGCAATCGAATTGGTTCTTCAACAACACGCATGAAGAAGAAGAACAAGATCGCTCCAAGTAGGCTGGCAAATGCAAGAGCTTGCAAGAATAAGCTAAATGTTTGCCCGCGATTGAGAGCTGTACTTCCCATGTCATAGAGAACAACTGCATAAGCTGCTGTAGCTGACTGACCAGTGTTCGAATTGAAGTAAGTAATTGGTACACTCGCTCCGACAGTTGAATCATCAATTTGTTGGACGACTTCTCGTTCACGATGTTCTTTGCGTGCCGAATGTACGAACGGCTTATCAATTGAACTACCGCGCTGATTAGCAGGAGCGATCACGTGACCATCGTCGGAATCAATAATCACAGCAGTTGATACGCCCTCTTCGCGATCAGCCTGACTTGTGGAAACTGAAATTTCCATTTTATCTAAAATCGCCTGACGGTTTGTAACTGCGAGATTTCGAGCGATCGTCAAAGCGCGACGCTGACTTTCAGCCTGGATGCTCGACTTAATGAGATTTGACATAGGAATAGTCGCAAGCACGGTGACGAGTAATATATAGAGCGCAACGAAACCCGCAAGAATCCAACGAATTTCGAATCGCTTCGCCAGCGTAAATATTCCTGGCATCACTACAGCGTCAACGTAGGCTTCTGCTTGTGCCTTCAGGACTTCAAAAGCATTTCCTTGTGGTTGCTGACTTTGTTGAGGGCTTGCAGAAGAATTTGGTGCTGACATTTGAAGATGAGGCTGAGGAGCCTCGTGGTTCATTCCCCACGGCTGCTGAATTGCCAAGTTGCCACTTGAAGTAGGTGGGTGACTCGCTCGCGGTCGGGCAGCTGGACGTTTAACTGCTACGTGATCAGTCGAATCAATTAAATCAAAAATAATATCGTGAAGAGCTACTTTATCGCCCTTCTTTAACTTTTGATTTTGAACACGGACACCATTAACAAATGTGCCATTACTTGAATTCAGATCAGAGATAATCAGTTTATCTTCAGTCAAAACAATAGTTGCATGCTCTTTCGATACACCAGAACTGTTCAACGTTACTGAACAGCTCGAGCCTCGACCGATGGTCGTGCGCACTTGCGAAATATTGAAGACTTGGCCCGCTTGTGGGCCAGTCAATATTCTAATTGCCCACATAGAGTTGATCCCCAATTTGCACTTCTCGTTCTTTAACAGTACCAGCCGGCAATTCGAAAACTGAATCTGCTCCGCTTACGAAGCGAGTCATTCTCCACGGCTTTAAATTTTCGTAGACACGTTTAACTTTTAAATTCTTATCAACATAGATGACGTCAATCGCAAATCTCATAAAGCAGGTGTGTATGCCGCTGCAGCGATGGAACCACATTCCGGTATGAGGATTTAGAGTACTCTTGAACATTAAACCCATCAGACGCGCATAGAATCCGCTTGCCACTTCAATTGAAGTCGCAATCGGAGCATTTCCGCGTGATTGGTTTAATAACTGAGCCACTGCTAATTTCCTCCGTACATAAACTGTAAGACCACTGGACCAAACAACATTAAAAACACTGCTGGTAATATGAAAATCATTAATGGGATCAAAATTGCTTGCGACGCTCTTGCGCCCGCTTTCTCTGCGCGAACGAATCGTTCAACACGCATCTGATTTGATTGATCGCGAAGCACGTCAACCACACTTGCACCAGTTGCGTCGGCATCAACAAGAACGTTCACCAAGCTAGATACTTCAGGAACATCAAGTCTGCGAGACAAGTTACGAAGAGCGTCTGCTCTTGAGCTACCAAGCGTGATATCGCGAAGCACGTTATCAAGCTCGTCTGCCAAAATGCTTTGACCACGCGCCTTTTCAACCAAGCGCTGGAGCGCACCTTGAAAATCAACTCCGGCTTTAGTTGCAAGTGCAAGCAAGTCGATGAAGAACGGAAGATCAGCCAAAACAGAAACTGTTCGTCGTTTCTTCTCAGCGTTTGCGTGCATGTGTGGAATGTAAAAACCTAAAGGGCTAACAGCGACAAAGAAAATTGGCGGATAACCAAGTTGAAGTGCGAAATTCAGAATAACAAGAATCGTTGGGAATAGTACTCCCCACAAAAGTTGCATTCCGATGAACTCATCAACGTTAAGCTCAGCGCCCATTCCAGCAGTTAGAATTTTATTTTCAACTTTTTTTCGATACTTAGGATTTTTGATTCGCACAGCCCATTGCAATGTGAACTGGTAGGTGAGGGTGCGAGAAAGTTCGATCAAGCCAGACTTCGACTTTACTGGTGCATCCGCTTGCGCCCATTGAAGTGTTTCCACTTCATCGTTTTTCGCAAACAACGTCGATACGATTTTGTAGATCGCAAATCCGATCAACATTATGGCTGCGTAAAGTTTTAAATCGCTTCCCATTTTTACCTTTTGTGTGTTGAGAATGAACTCATGCACACGCTCGTACTTGCATCTCAATCTCCGCGCCGACGTGACCTACTTAAGAAAGCCGGTTTCGAATTTGAGGTTGCTTCAGTAGAAATATCGGAAATTCCTAAGGAAAACCTGAGCTTGCGGGCCCAAATAGAGGATTTAGCCCAGCAGAAGGCCCAGGCCTTAGTCGAGTCACCTAAGCTACCGAAAACACGCAATATTTTGCTGTTATCTGCAGACACTGTCGTGGTCATAGACGACCAGATCTTAAACAAGCCTCGAGATCTGTCAGAATCCGAGTCACATATCAGACGTTTGTCTGGGCGAACCCACCAGGTAATTACCGGCGTTTGTCTATGGGACTTAAGTACTGACAAGAAAGTAGTCACTCACGAAATTGCCGAAGTGACGTTTCGAAAATTACCCGACGATGAAATTCGATCGTATGTTGAGTCGCGTGATGGAATGGACAAAGCCGGCGCTTATGGAATTCAAAGTGTTGGCGCGACATTTATTTCAAAACTGAATGGCTCTCTTGAAAACGTAATGGGTTTACCAGTAGCACTTGTTGAAAGGTTGATTAAAGAAAATGGCTGGAAGATCGCCAGAAAATAAATCAGTCGCGGAAAATCTCAAGACAGTTCGCGAAAAGATCTCAGCTTCGGCCGTGAAAGCGGGCCGTGATCCCTCGCAAATTCATCTGGTTGCGGTTTCCAAAACGAAACCTCTTGAGCTGATCAATGAGGCGGCAGCCGCAGGACAAACTGTCTTCGCTGAAAATTATGTGCAAGAACTTTTACCGAAAGCCGAATCAAGAAACGATTTAGAGTGGCACTTTATTGGTCGTCTTCAGAGTAACAAAATTAAACAAATTGTTGGCGTCGCTTCGTTAATTCACTCGATCGATCGAGCAAAATTAGCAGCAGAAGTCTCGGGAGTTTCGCAGCGAAAAGGAGTCACCCAAGATATCCTTTTGCAGGTTCATGTCGGCGATGAAGCGACAAAAGGTGGAGCTAAAATTGAAGACCTCGACGATTTTCTAAAAGAAGTTTTGCTCATGCCGGGAGTAAGAGTGAGAGGCTTGATGTCGCTTCCGCCTTTGGCTTCGCAAGAAGAAGTCGCTCGAGGCTATTTCGCTCAAGTGAACTCAGCTTTTCTTAAGCTAAAGAACAAGATCACTGACCCTGCGCTTCGAGCGATCTTTGATATTCTTTCTATTGGAACAAGTGGTGACTTTGAGTGGGCGATTTTAGAGGGTGCGACTCATGTTCGAGTGGGCACTGCAATTTTCGGTGAGCGGTCGTAGACACCAAGCCGGATTTGTGAATTAATTGACCAATGATGAAGAATCGCAAAGTCGGATTCATTGGTGCAGGGAACATGGCTCAGACCATGATTAAAGCGCTGATCGATTCTGGCACTCTTACCGCTGACCAAATTTACGTTACAAATCGTGCGAGTAATAAATCTCAGAAATTACAAGAGACGTACGGCATTAATCATTTAACGACAAACGAAGCTTTGATCGAAAAGTGCGACACAGTTGTTATTGCAGTGAAGCCACAAGATTTGACTGAAGCACTCGAGCCAATTGCTCAATCGTTTCATGACGGACATTTGGTGATGTCACTTGCGGCGGGCTACTCGCTTGCATCTTTGAAAAAACTTTTGCCCGAAGTAAAAAGTTTAGCTCGGATTATGCCAAACACCCCGTCAAGCATTCAGCGCGGAGTGATCGGTTACTGTATGGCGGCGAACTCAGAAGCTCTGTTCGGAGTTGTCGAAGATTTTTTAAAGCCGATGGGTTTCGTAGTAAAATTGCCTGAAGGCGAGCAATTCGAAGCTCTAACTGTTTCTGCTGCGAGCGGAACCGGATTTATTTTAGAACTCATGGAGTATTGGCAAGAATGGATCATGGAGCACGGAATCGAGCCAGTCACCGCACGCAAAATGGTGGTTGAGACTTTCATGGGTGCTGCAATGATTGCGGAAAAACAGGAAATTCCTTTTAACGAACTTCAGGAGCGAGTTGTTTCTAAAAAGGGAGTGACTGCTGCCGGCCTTCAATCAATGCGGGAACTCGAAGTTGAGCGTGCGCTACGATATTCATTCGAGAAAGCCGCATTACGCGACCAAGAAATCACCCGCACATCAGCAAAGTCTTAATCGAGTGCTTTGCTGAGCGCCTCACTATTTTTTCAAGCAACTCAGCTTATAGAGTTTCAATTGTAGAACATTGCTTTTGTGTGGCTCTAGGCTCGCACGAAGACATAAGCTCCCAGCGCTGAAGTCTTGAGGCTTGCCTCCTGGATAGAGCACCATGCGTTTTTCGATCTTTTTATCTTTGCCTGTAACATTTAAAATTCCAAACGCATCTTTGTCATCTCCATGACTCCCGTCTGCCTTTGGCTCGTAAGCTACTGAGAATTGAAATGCTAGGTCAGAATAATTAAACTGAACTCCATTATCAAAACGGTGAAGCAATTCGGCCCCATTTGTCTTGGAATCCGCTAATGCCACCGCACTAAGCCCCGCTAAAAAAATCAATAGCAGAATCGACTTCATATGCCTCTAGAATAAAACGTAGCGAAGGAACATGTTCACGAGCGTGAGCACGATCGAACCGATGATCGCCGAGAGCCACGATTTGATTGCAAATCCTGGCAAGAGTGCAGCGCAGATTTTTAAAACTGCTGCGTTCACTACGAAAAGAAATAATCCAAAAGTGATGATGGTAATTGGCAGTGTAAGGAAGACGAGGATCGGCCAGATCACTGCGTTTGCGAAGCCAATGACGAGAGCCGCAAGAAGAGCTGAGAGATAGCCGCGGACTTCGAATCCTGCGACCAACTTAGAAGTTAAATAAACAGCTAATCCAGAGACCAACCAACTTAAAATAAAATGCGGCGATGATGTTTCCATACGATTTTATACTCACTCAACCCGCGAACTGTCACGTGACACTTTTAAAGCTTGCCGCCAAGAAGATCGTGCCCGCGTAGAGCATGGTCGAAGTACAACTTAATCGTATTCTCTGATGAGCTCGATGAATTTTTGCGAAGGTCGATTGAATCTTGTACGAAGTTACACGCGCGTAAGCCTGAGCACTTGAGCATTGTACCGATTCGGTAAGGAAGACTGTAAATACCTTGGCTTTGCTCACGACGAACTTTACTCATACAGACAGCTTGAGCCGATTTGTCTGAGTAGCTTGCACATAGTGAGAACTGAAGCATTTCTTTGAATGCAGCTTTGTCAGTTAAAGCCGTTTTACGCGGGAGTGGAGTAATCGAAGTAAGTATTCCTTCTGCCCAGGCCATTTCACAGCGTGAGTCTGCAATCGATGCATCGCAAATTACTTTTCTGAATGGAAGCCAAGCTGCTTGAGACGACTTGTGTGCCTGAAAATGATAGGGTGCCGCTTCTGGCATAAGTGTGAGGCAAACGCCCGACGGGCAATCAGTTCGGCTTGCGACTCCGTTATCACTCACGAAAGACCATGCATCGAAAGATGAAAGACGATCTTGCGGTAGTTCTCTATGGAGCAATTCGTAGGCGCCATTTTTTGCTAAGAAATAAAATGAAGTCGAAGTGAAGCTTCCCAAGATAGGAATGCCCCAGGCTTTTGAAAGCTTAGGAGCGACATTCCATCCAGTGTTGCATCCTTGCAGGCGGGCGTATGCCTTAGGATTAAAGAGCGAACGAATTGAACTCATCAAAGCTTCGTTTTTGTAATCTAATCGATTTGGATCATCATGAAGCCAAGGACCTTTCTCGACTCCGTTGTGTCCAATAATATCGAGTGACCGAATATTGCTCGAGTACTGACGGAGAATTCGCAAAAATACTTTTGTGCTTACAACTTCTGAAGTTTCTTCTGCGATTGAAAAATCGGCGCGAATGAGTGCGCGACTTTTTGTTTTATAGTTCGAGCTACTCGCATCTGGTAATGTCGTGATGAAGAGGATTTGATTGTCAGGGTACATCTCTTTAATGACAGAGGCTTGCGTGTAACCAACAGATGGAAACGGAAATCCTTGTGACACATGAATTACATGCGTCTCTTTTGCTGAATCCCACGCACCTTTTGAGTAAGTCGCGACAATTCCAGCGCTAGCAGAAGCAGTAGTTAATAAAGTAGCGACGACGAAGAGGGCTGAGTAAATTGATTTCATAGGCTCCTGTCTATTGCCAACCCTGGGCCAGGTGTATAGCTATTAAACGACGATTGGCGGTCGCCAGGTGTGGCAAGGCTGTACAGTTAAGTAGTATTTACATTCACGTCACGAGACGATGGTCTAGCTATCCGCAACTGGACCTTGGCGCAGTAGCCTGGCTGCATCTAATATATGGAGACCGGATGAGCTTTCATTTGTCCACGGAGGGAAGAAGAATGAAAATCGCGCCTATTGATATCGCTCATAAAGAGTTTGCGAAAAAGATGATGGGTTATGACCCAAATGAAGTGATCGATTTTCTTCGTGATGTTGCTGATCAAATGGAAGAAGTTATTCGCGAGCGCAACGCGCTTAAAGAAGCTCTTCAAGACAAAGAAGCACAATTGGTTGATGCTCGTGGCCGCGATGAAGCGCTTAAGGGTGCAATCACAACAGCAACGAAAATGACTGAACAAATTCGACAAGATGCTGAACGCGAAGCAAAGCTCATTTTAAACGACGCTCAACAAAAAGCAGAATTAGTCGTAAAAGATTCTCGCGAATCACTTCGCAAAATCTATCAAGACATTGCTGAAATGAAACGCGCACGCATGCAGTTTGAAGCAAGTCTTCGTTCAATCGTGCAAAGCCACATCAGCATGCTTGATCAGGCTCACACATTGATGCCTGAATTCCAGGTACCTACTTTGCGTAGCAACGGACTTTCATTTCAAGATGACTCAGCCGATGTATTCCAAGCGACTTTCGGTATGAAGGCTCACGGCGGCGCCGGCAGCAAAATCGAATAGCTGCCTTCGATACAATTCAGAACGAAAAAAAAGGCTGCTCGAGGGCAGCCTTTTTCATTTCTAGAAGTTACTGATTTTGCTTACGAGATCGGGGCGGTCGATGAATGGGTTTCTGTTCCCCTGAGCTTTTTCAATCGCAACGTTGCGGTCCCGCTCTTCTTGGTCAACTGGATCTTCTTGGTGCCACTGACGCAAGAATTGCTCTTCATCTGAATCGATTTTAATTGAGTACCGAACCGAGAAGTAAAACAGCGCGCGAGCTACGTTGCCCTTATGTTCTGTTGGCGGCTCAAAGCGGTAACCTTGTTGTGCTCTGCCAAGGCGAGAAGTATTGCAAGGGAGCGACTTCTCAGGATTATTTACTTCGCCAAACTTGAAGTTGCCGCGAATCGCATTCATTTTTGAATCTGTCGGGAACAAGTGGTGAAGATCGGTTTTCTGAACGTTTCTAGGGAAACGATCATTGAAGCGGCTTTGTGGCCAAGTGTGTTCACAATTCAAGATGTTGCTATCTGGAATTCGATTGGGTCCAACGCCCTCTTGAGCAGAGAAATCTGATTTTGTGAAGTCTTTCATGCAGTATACGTCTTGAACGTAGTATGAGCCTTTGTTTTCTTTGAGATGTAGGCGGCCGAAAAGAAACTGCCGAGCCGTGTTGTAAGAGAGTTCTCGATGTCCTTTTGAGGCTTCATGTTGGAGCTGGCCAATGATTCCGTCGTCGTCTTTGCCTTGGACTTGCGCCTGAGCGCCAACTGAAAACAGAACTGCGATCGATAAACAAAGCACCTGAAACTTTGACATCTAAACCCCCAACTATGTTGTGACAATTAGCTATCTGGTTGAGAGCTAAAAGCCAAGTTTGAAAACCGTTAGTCGCATCAAATACCGATATTTTGACCGCTATCGAGGAAGGGTATTTTTTTCAAGCACACTCTCTGCCGAATCGAGGTCGTCCCACGATGACTTTCGCTGGAATGGCTCATTCTCATCTTCGAAGAGTTCTTCATCGATTTGATCAATATCCGGCTCAAATGAGTCGCGCTTCTTAGGGCTGCGTGGTTTCTTGCGCCGCTTCGGATTTGATCCTTTAGTTTCATACTGATCAAAGCTACCGCGGTCGGGCTTGGGATCGAAATCAAACGACAGGCTTAAAAATATTTTTGGGTACTGGGCGCCATTTCGGCCGTTGAAAGTTTGCGCATATCCGCCCTTTACTTGCCAGGCCTTAACAGGGCTAAAGCCAACCCAGGCTTGCCACTCGATCCATTCAGGATCGTGAGCGTAATAGTAGTGACTTCCGCCATTCACTCTTGAAGTGACTGTGCTTCTTTCGGTGGACGTGAGTTCGTCTTTTATGATCGTCGATGCACCACCGACTCCGGTTCCGATTAAAAAATTGCGGCTAAAAGGAAGTTCAAGGCCGAACTCATAAAGCAAAAGTTGCGCAAGTCCTTCTCCGCGCCCGCGAAATCCGAGCTGTGCGTATGAATTCAAAAAGCCCCAGGGCCGATACAAAAAGAGCTGACCCTGTGCGTACCAAACGCCGTCGCTTGTGAGTGGATCGCTAGTTTGAGTATCAATTTTAAAAATAGGGTAGCCACCTTCAAATGAAGCAATCAGATGCGCCCAACCTCTATAAACGAGAATGTCAGTTCCAAGCACGACTTCATTAACAGCAGACTTCTTACGTATTCGCCCGCCAGTTTGAGTCGTTACATCAGCTCCGTTGAGGCCTGAGTAGACGCTAAATGATCGAGAGAAGTTGTATCGTGCTCGCGGAAGAAATTCGTAAGTCTCAAGGTAGTTACCTTGGGGCAGTTCGACAAAGTTTCCAGCTTCAGTGTCGTAGTTTTGATTTGTGTGAACGTAATTGCCGGCCAGAGAGATGCGCCAGACATTTGGATTCCAACGCCAAGGTGGATTGTTCAACGCGTTTGCGTGGAGTTGAGGCAAGAGAATCATCGCAAGAGTGAGTAGGTAGAATCGAAGCTTCGTCATCTTGCAGTTGACGCTAACATGAGCGTGGACGGGCAGACAATTTTGTGACAGCTTGAAAGCGCATGCGTCGTTCTCCTCTGGCAGTCATTTTTCTAACCGTATTTATCGATTTGGTTGGGTTCGGAATTATTCTTCCGCTCAATCCATTTTTGGCGCGTCAGTTCAATGCTTCTCCGCTTGAAATTGGCCTTCTTCTTTCGGTTTACTCGGTCTTTCAATTTTTCTTCTCGCCATTTTGGGGCGCCTTGAGTGATCGCATTGGCCGCAGGCCCGTGATCTTAACAAGTCTTGCAGGTGGGGCAGCTTCGTACTTCATGTTTGCCTTTGCCACCACATTACCGATGCTCTTCATTTCTCGGGCACTGGCCGGAGCATTTGCAGGAAACATCGCTGCAGCTCAAGCTTACATCGCCGATGTTTCAAAACCTGAAGATCGCTCAAAAAGTATGGGCATCATTGGCGCTGCGTTTGGACTTGGGTTTATTTTTGGTCCGTTGATTGGCGCATTGCTGGCGAATGTTGGCAAGAGTTTCGGAAGTGCTCCTCCGTTTGGAATTAGCTTTGCGGCTCTCGGTGCGGGCCTGATCTGCGCGGTGAATTTAGTTTTCGCATACTTTGTCTTACCTGAGAGCTTAAATCGTGCGTCTGTTGCACAAGTTGATCGTCGCAACCGTTTCAAAAAAATTTGGTCGCATTTACGAAAGCCAGTGAGCGGTCAGCTAATTCTTATCTTTTTCATCAGTGGCCTAGCGATGGCACAAATGGAAGCGATGCTATTTCCCTACGTCGCAGATGTTTTATTCTGGGAAACATCGACTGCAAGTTATGCTTTCGCTTACATGGGCGTCATCATGACGGTCGTCCAAGGATATTTTATTCGTAAATGGATGCCGATCTTTGGTGAAAGAAAGTTACTTTGCACCGGCCTGATTTTATTTTCACTGAGTTTATTCGGAGTAGCTTTAAGTCAGTCGGTTTGGCCACTGGCAATTACGATGACCGTCTTCGCATTAGCAAACGGAATTATGCGCCCGCCTAATCTGGGAATGATTAGCTTACTGACTTCGCCTCAAGAGCAGGGCGCCGTTCTAGGCGTAACAAACAGTCTTGCATCACTTGGAAGAATTTTGGGGCCGGCACTGGGCGGATGGATGTATCAAAAGTATGGGCCCGCTTCTCCGTTCATAAGCGCGGGTCTGATCGCAAGCGGCTCGGCGGTGTTAGCTCTATCGATGTATCGCCGAATGCCTGACGATGGTCGAAGACATGAACCTGAAGTTGGCTTTACTCCAAAGCCAGGCGCAGATTTCGCGGTGTTGAAGCCGACGACGACTTCTCCCGTAATGAAAATCGGGGAGTATCAGCTCGAGAACTTAATTAAAAATCGCGTGCCATTTACGTATTTCGATTTACGTAGCGAGAGCACTCGCTCATCGCAAGGGGCAGGTCACCGATACTTTACCGGATCGATTGCGATCGATGCTGCCGATGATTCAATGGCGGCTAACGAGATTCTTCGTCAGTTGAAAACTCTTAAGGCAAAAAAAGAGCAGCCAATTGTGATTATCTGTGAAGATGAAATGAGATCAATGAAAGTGGCCACCGAGGTCGAGAAGAAATACATCAATGTGTTTGTACTTCTCGGCGGCACCTCAAGCTTACAGCTCTAGTTAATTCAAAAGACGTGAGCAGTTGTCAGTGAGGGACCGAACGACTTCGCGATGAAGCTTGCTATAATAAGGGCGAACATAGTGGTGGAGCACGACAGGGATTTTTAGAGTTCTATCCTTTTCAACTACCACTATATCTTTATCGCCTCTCACTAAGTGCAAGGGTAATACTGCACGCCCGAGTCCTAGTCTCACTCCATCAAGCAAACCATAGACGTCGTCTAAGTATCGACGGTCTATTTTGGCAGCCCGATCATTCGATCGCAGTCTCAGATATTTAAAAGTGATTTCGTCTTTCTCGTGGTGATCGAGATAGATGTCCGGCCCTTTGTAGCCTTTCTTCTGAACTAAAACGTTTAGCTCATCACCGAGGTGAACGGACTCGATGTCTTCGCGATTTAAGTTTTGATCGAGGATCATGTAATCAATCTCGCCGGATTTTAGCAGCTCAGGTAGCTCTTCTAACTCTCGGGAAATCAGTTCGAGCTTCACTCTCGGATACTTTTCTAGGAGGGGAGCGAGGGCTGGAAGTACAGCGGATCTCATCACCGATGAAAATCCACCAATCCTTATGACTCCGGTCAATTCGTCACTTGCGGCACCCATTATTCGATCGACGACCTCAGTTTCAATAGCAGTTTTGGCCTGGCAATAGCGAAGAAGCTCGCTTCCTTGCTCTGTGAGTCGAATACCACTGCGGTCGCGGATAAAAAGGCTAGTGCCTAGTTCAGTTTCTAAGTTCTGAACTCGCTGAGAGAGTGCCGACTGAGTGATGTGGATCTTTTCGGCCGCTCTCGTAAAGTTACCGGTTTGGGCACAAGCAAGAAAGGCATCGAGATTTATAGAAGATAGACTCATAATCATTAGATAAACCGATCATCATATTAAAACAATCGGTTTTACGGATAGTAAACGATCGCTGTAAAAGCTCCCTAATGCAATTACGCAGACAGTACGTCGTTTTAACGACGAGAGGAGTTTTTATGAACGCTAAAGTAAAGGTATTAAGTTTTTGTTTCGCAGCCCTGGCGAGCAATCGTGCTCAAGCGGCCGATTTTTTCTGTGAGGGTGTTTACCCAAACCACGGGACTTACGTCGTCGCCAAACAACAAGCATATCCTTCACGTGTTCCCGTGAGCCAGGTGGTGGTGATCGATGGGTATACCACGCTTGATTTGAAAGGTACTTATGAGCTTCCGCAAAGCGACGTTTTCGGGACGCACTCGTTTAAGCTCAACAACGCTGGCCAAGAAGCGACGTTGACGATCAGTCTTAAAATAGAGCCGATCGGTTGCACGCGAGCAGGATGTGATCATGTCGGTCCGGGAAGAACGAAGCAGCCGAAGTTTCCATCCAACTGGGAGCCGAGTAAAAATAAATTAGACGGCGTGCTTGTGGTTGGTGGGGAAACCACAGAGTTCACTTGTGAAACAATCTAAAGTCTTCGCGCTGCTTGCGACTCTGCTAGTTTTTTTGATCATCGTGGTTGTCTGCAGTGCGA
Organism: uncultured Bdellovibrionales bacterium; assembly: GCA_964543475.1. Taxonomy (GTDB): domain Bacteria; phylum Bdellovibrionota; class Bdellovibrionia; order Bdellovibrionales; family JAMPXM01; genus JAYSYM01. The sequence goes on from CAZIYJ010000001.1 coordinate 568,509, forward strand.
TCGTACTTTTTAATGACTCAGATGCAATTGCGTTCGAGTCGCGCGAATCAAAAACTCCTGATGCAAAACCAATTTTCAACCGAGTTGCATATTACCCATCAGCAAACAGAGACGTTTGGGTCATGCAACAAAGTCATAGCGGTTATTATGAGGAGTTTGAAAAGTGGGATCGTATCGCGATCATTGTTGATAAAACCGTGGAACCAAAAACGGCAAAGTATTTTCAGCTCGAGCCTGGAGAAGCAATTCTTGAAGTCGAGAAGAAGAAGTCTTTAAAAGTTTCATGTTTCCTTTGTCACGCAAATGGACCGCGCGCAATTCGTGCAAATTTTGATTCGGAAGTGAATGTTTCGATCAAAGATCGATTGAAACTCGCGATTTGGAATTTACGAATCAAAACTTACGGTAAAGTTGCGGCCGACGATTCTCCTCAAGCGGAGTCGGATGTTCCACTTAAGCTCAATAAACCTTTCGACAATGAATCGCTGACCGTAAAAACCTGTGTGAAGTGTCATTCAGAATCGGGCTTTCTAGCGCGAGGATCGCTCAAGCGACAGCACTTTATGTCGATCAAGTTTTTAGTTGAAAGTGGTGAAATGCCGCCGCCGGGCTACAGACTCCCGCCAGAAGGTCGAGCAAAGGTTCTGCGCTTTGCGCGGGGGCTTTAACGCTGTGCGGGCGCACAGAGCGGCACTGCGAAAGTAAGGTTTTCCTAGGTAACCCCCTGAAAACACCCTGTATTCAAATGTATTGGAGATGAGATGCGGCCGCTGGATTGCTCTAATTCGGGTATCGGAGGCTACGATGCAGTCAGAAAACGCATTTAAATTAGGGTCGATCTTGTTGTTAGTAGGGTTTTGCGTTGCTGGGGCGAACGTGAAGGGCTCTGGTTTAGCGGTCGAAACGATCAGATCTGAATCGACACGCGTTGACGTCGCAAGCGACTCGCCAGCTCTTGAGCTCTATCAGGACAGTGAAATTCGCAAAGAATTAGAAGCAGTTCAAGAGATCAATAAAATGAATGTTTCTGAATTCGCACCTTACAAGATCCGTTAGTAGACCTTGTCTCACGTCCTCTGAAACGATAACTTGGTTTCTCGTTTCGGGGGTCTAATGTCAGAGAATTTTCAGTCCACTCTAGAGGACCGTTACTCACCAACAAATGTTGAGCAACGCATTTACAAGTTTTGGGAAACAAAGGGCTATTTCAAAGCTCAAGACGCTTCAACAAAACCACCTTTCTCAATCATACTTCCTCCTCCGAATGTCACCGGCTCGCTACACATGGGCCACGCACTCGATCACACAATTCAAGATGTACTTATTCGTTACAAGCGGATGAGCGGCTTCAATGCGCTTTGGCTTCCCGGAACCGATCACGCGGGTATCGCAACTCAGTCAGTTGTTGAACGTGAATTGAAGAAAGAAGGCGTCAGCCGTCACGAACTAGGTCGCGAAAAATTCATCGAAAAAGTTTGGGAGTGGAAGCACCAATACGGCTCTCGCATCTACGAACAAATGAAACGCTTAGGCGATTCATGTGACTGGGATCGCGCAGTTTTCACACTCGATGAAGGTGTATCAACGGCGGTTCAAAAAGTGTTCGTTGATTTATACAAGCGCAATTTAATATACAAAGGTACTCGCTTAGTTAACTGGTCTCCTCCTCTTGAGAGTGCGATTTCTGATTTAGAAGTCGAGCACAGAGAAGTAAAAGGCACGCTTTACTACATCGACTACCCAGTTGAAGGTTCAGAGCAAATTCTTACCGTTGCAACAACTCGCCCAGAGACAATGCTTGGTGACTCAGCTGTAGCGGTGCATCCGCAAGATGAGCGATACGCAAAGCTGATTGGCAAAAATGTTTTGCTTCCACTGACAAATCGTAAAATCCCAATCATCGCAGATGACTATGTAGATAAAGAATTTGGTTCTGGCGTTGTGAAGATGACTCCTGCGCATGACTTTAACGATTACAAAGTCGGAGTTCGTCACAAGCTTGAGTTTATCAATATTCTAAATCGCAACGGCACCATCAATGAGAACGGTGGAAAATATCAAGGCTTGAAAGTTCAAGAGGCTCGCAAAAAAGTTCTTGAAGATCTCAAAGCTGAAGGTCGTCTCCAAAAAGATGAACCTAACAAGATGTCGATTGGCTACTGCTCTCGCACGGGTGCAGTGGTTGAGCCATTCTTGTCTGAGCAGTGGTTCGTTCGTACGCCAGCGATTTCGACGCAAGCTCGACAAGTGGTCGAGACAGGTACTCTGAAATTTGAGCCAGAGTCTTGGACAAAAGTTTATTTGCACTGGATGAGCATTTTAGAAGATTGGTGTATCTCGCGCCAACTTTGGTGGGGACACAGAATTCCTGCATGGTACGGAGATGATGGCCAAATTTTTGTTGGCAATAGCGAAGCCGATGCGCTCGCGCAGGCAAAAGCCCACTACGGAAAAGAAGTAAAGCTTCGTCAAGATGACGACGTTCTTGATACTTGGTTCTCATCTGCTCTTTGGCCATTCTCGACAATGGGTTGGCCAAATGAAACAGAAACACTCAAGACATTCTACCCAACAAGTACTCTCGTCACTGGCCACGACATCATTTTCTTCTGGGTGGCTCGAATGGTGATGATGGGTTTGACGTTCAAACAAGATGTTCCATTCCGCAAAGTTTATATCCACGGCTTAATTCGCGATGCTGATGGCAAGAAAATGTCGAAGTCGACTGGTAATGCGCTGGATCCGGTTCAGCTCATTGATCAGCACGGTGCCGATGCATTGCGATTTACGTTGATGTCGCAAATTGCTTCGGGTCGTGATTTGAAGTTCTCAGAGCAGCGTCTCGAGGGCTATCGCAACTTCATGAACAAGATTTGGAATGCAACCCGCTTTAGCCTAGGCGCTTTGAATGATTTCAAAGTTCCGGCCGATGGCGTGAAGTCTCTTCCAAACAAAGCTGACTTGTCGGTTGCCGATCAGTGGATCGTTTATCGCACGGGCCAGGTTGAAAAAGACATTGAGTCTTTCATGGATCAAGATCGCTTCTCTGATGCGGCTAACTCGCTCTACCATTTTGTATGGAATGATTTCTGCGACTGGTACGTCGAACTCGTGAAGCCAATCATTTATGGCGAACCAAATGCCGAGAGATCAGCAACACAACTTGTGCTAGCGCAGACATTAAATCGCATCATGCGACTTCTTCATCCATTTATTCCGTTTATCACTGAAGAGATTTTCCAGAAGCTTCCAATTAAATCTGAAGCCTGTATTATTTCGGCTTATCCAACTATCAGAAATGATAAAGAGTGGCTCACGATCGGAAGTAAAGAGGCTGCATTTGAAATGGAGCTTGTGAAAGAAACGATCGCTGCGATTAGAAACATTCGTGGTGAGAATCAAATCAAGCCAGGGCAGACAATCAAAGCTCGGTTGGCTCCGTTCGACGCTCGTGTTCAAAAGATCTTAGGGGAGAATAAGACTGTGATCATGCGACTAGCTCGCCTTGAATCATGTGACATCGGAGAGGCGGGTTCACTTGCGAAGTGTGCTGTGTCTCCGGTGCGTTTGCAGGATGCAAGTGTTGACGTTATTGTTCCGCTCGAAGGCCTAGTCGATATCGAAGAAGAAATTAAACGGATTAATAAGCTCATGGAAAAACTTGAGAAGGACTCTTCGGTATTACGCGGAAAGCTTTCGAACGAAAACTATTTGAAAAATGCGCCAGAAGAATTAGTAACGGCTGACAAGTCTTTGCTTGAACAGCAGAACGCTCAAGCAGGCAGATTCCGCGAAAGCCTTCAGCGCTTACGAATGTAATAACGCACCATTGCTACACTCTGGTAGCAGCTACCAATAGGGGATTATGGGGATTGCGATAGTAACCGGCGCCTCAGCCGGTTTAGGAATTGAGTTTGCGAAACTTTTTGTTCAAGACGGACATCAAGTGGTCCTTGTTGCTCGAAGAAAAGAGCAGCTTGAGGCGGTCGCAGATTCGCTTAAGGCGATTTTCCCGAACTCAAAAGCGTATGTCATTGGAATGGATCTTGGCTCACCCGGCGCAGGCAAACGCCTTTTTGAGCGAACTCAGTCGCTTGGATTAAAAATTGATTTTCTTGTTAACAATGCAGGTTTTGGAGAAGCGGGCGACTTCTCAAAACTCTCAATCGATCGACAGCTACAGATGATCGATCTGAACGTTCGAACTCTTGTCGAACTGACTCATTTGTATCTTCCCTCAATGAGAGAAAACGGTTTCGGACGAATTCTTAATGTGGGTTCAGTTGCGGGTTTTCAGCCTGGCCCATTTATGGCGACTTACTTTGCGACGAAGGCATTTGTTAATTCATTCAGCGAAGCTTTGCACAAAGAACTCAGCGGAACTGGAGTGAGTTGCACAGTCCTCGCGCCCGGAGCAACCGCTACTGAATTTGCAAAAGTCGCAAAAGTTGATTCAGCTTTGCTATTTAAAGGTGTAGTTGCGAATTCACAACCAGTCGTCAGAGCTGGCTACGATGCAATGATGAAAGGTGACGCGTTGGTTGTGCCGGGATTAATGAACAAGATAATTGTTCAAAGTCTAAGAGTGTCGCCCCGATTTCTCGTGCGACACCTCGCTGCTCGCTTAAATCGTTAAGCTTTTCTTCCTTTTAACTTTTCTTTCAACTTCGCTTTGATTTCTTTTATCTGTTGTCGTGCTGACTCAATTCGAAGTCGAGCGTCTTTTCCAAGACAATTTAGGTTCGCCGAGCCCGCGCATTTCATCGCCGCACCAGCATCTACGATTCCGCCGGTTTGTACTTTGTTAACTAAGGGCTTTGCCGCTCGTGCTGTCGCTTTAATGATCTCAACAACCTCTGTTGCTGAAAGGCGGGGATGTGCTGAGCGGAGAAGTGCTGCTACGCCAGAGATGATTGGGGTTGCAAACGAAGTTCCGTCTGAGCGATACCATTTTTCGTCTTCCCAGAGGCCCCAGATATTTACGCCTGGTGCCCCGATGTGAACGTAGGCGAGGCCATAGTTCGAACGAGCAGTCGTATCGTCATCCTTTTTTGTCGCAGCAACAGAAAGTAAGTTTGGGAGTTGAAACTTCGCAGGATAAATATCTTCCTTATCGATATTCATTCCATCGTTACCGCAAGCAGCAACAACTACGATATCCTCAATGAGCGCATTCTTTAGAGCCGTGTGAAGAGTTCGGTCGTAACCTTCACCCGCAAACGACAAATTAATCACTGAAACTTTTTCGTTCACGGCATAATTGATCGCACGAATTGCATCAACGTCATCGCCGAACCCGTCGGCATCTAAGAATCGAAGAGGAAGGATCGAACACTTCGGACAAATGCCTGATCCGCCTAAACCGTTATCTGATTCAGCGGCAAGAATCGAAGCGACAAATGTTCCGTGTCCGTTATCGTCAAATGGTAGGCGGATTTCTTCGTTAAAATTCCAGCCAATCAAATCGTCGATAAAACCGTTGTTGTCTTGGTCGAGGCCATCGAGTTTTTCTAAATGCTTGTAATGAATTCGATTCGTAAATTCAGGATGATTGTATTTCAAGCCGCTGTCGATGATTGCAACTGTGACTTGTGGGTCACCTTTAGTTTTTTTCCAGGCTTCGAAAACATTAATGTGGGAAAGGTGCCAAGAATTTTTCACTAGGGGATCTTCCCCGGTTTTTTGCACCCGTGCTCCGCCTGGTGCAGGCGGATTGTAAGCTGCACTTGCAGGGTGAGTAGCCGAGATGATGATACTAATGCTGATTGCTACGCGAAAGAGAAAAGACCCCATTATTCCCCCCACAAAGATTTAGGGGCCGAACTCTGTTAAAGGCAAGAAAATTCTAGCCGGCGCGCTCAACAGCTGCTGCTTCAGAAACAGCATCAACTGGCTTTAAGAATAATTCGAACTTTTGGACTTCAGGTTTCTTTTTAGCTGGGACGAATTTATTTCTAATCGTAAAGGAATCCCAAAGAAGCGGCATGAATTCCTGAGGATCTAAGCCCAAATCGCGCAGATGCCCAGTTGCTTCATTTATCCAAGCTTCTGGATCATTTTTCCAGCGCTCAAGATCTTTAGACTCAAATTTAGGATTGAGCTGGATAGGCTCAGTCGCATTGAAAGTCTTATTCATAAGTGCGCGCATGTACTTAATTTGTAATCCAGCCATATGTTCGTTTGTTGGAGCGTCGAAGAATCGAGCTTCGCCTCTTCCCTCAACATTTCCAAAGCTCGGGAACCACTGTAGCTCTGGATTTTTGATATCAAGAGACTCGTATCGATACTTGTGTGGCAATATCGGAGTCATGAGCGGAGTGAGGTTCATAGGTACGTACTTTGGCTTTCGGCCGATGCCAGTGTTGAAATAACGGCGCTGGTAAAGTAAGCGACCAAGTTCAACTAAATCGCCTCTGAAATTGCGGATGTCTTCAGCAAGCTTCGGGTGCAAATCAATTGGGCGAGCCGCGTGTGTCCGTTGTGGATGCATCCACATGAACAGAATCAATTGCTGATTATTTTCAAAATACGAAATTAAGTTGAGTACGATTCGACTTGCTTGTTCAGGCGGCAAGTTTTTAAGGAATGTTAAATCAAAATTGCCGTGTCCACCGCCGGCAGCTCGGCTAGGAATTAGCGAACTTTGTCGAGCAGTTTGGAAAAGCTTACTAATACTGCCTTCAATGTTCTGTGGAGAGAATCGAGGCGATACCACCTCGATGTGGCCACCATATGCACGAAGAACTTTTCCGCCTTTTCCGTATCGGCGCTGAATTCCATCCCATTCCGCGCGCCATTGTTGCCCTTCAGAATCTGGAACTTTAAAGTTAATTGAAATGCCGTGGCCATGAGCTTTATCGTTTTTATTTAACTCAGTTCTGGTTCCATAACTTTCTGCAAGACTGTTCGCAAATCGTTCAATGTCAATTGCCGCATCATCTTGAATCTCAGGACGCTTTTCCAGCGGGAAGCGGAACGAATATTCGATTCCAAGATCGATTTTGTTGGTATCAATCGGCCCTGTGGTTTTGACCTGAAGTTTCGGGAAATTTGTCGGTGGCGGCAGCAAGTAACGCTCGAAATCTAAATCAAGTCGCACTACTTTTGCAAAGTTGAACATCGCCTCTTCAAGTTTGCCAGTTGTCTTTTCGCGTAGATTGCCAAGAGCAGTTGGATGGAAGCTTTTCGTTTCGATCTCATTGATATACTTTTTTGCGATGGCAACAATTTGGTTTGAGTAAATTTTCTGCGCTTTATGAAATGCCTGAAGTTTGTAAGCAATGTTCAAGCGGTTTTCGTAAGGCAAGAGCGGAGAAATAATTCGATTTCGTGTGTGGTTATTCGAATTAAGGCTTGGTGACCAGTTCATTGCCGGGAATACTTCCTCAAATTTCTTAAGTACAGCAACTTCTTCTTTGCCGAGGAATCGCGAAGCAATTTGTTCAATGGGAGCTGAAGGATGAAATTCGTACGATCGGTAGTCTTTTATGCCAGTGTAGTCGCCAGAGACGAGACGAGCTTCAACGGTTTCTTCGATAAAGTCGCGCTTCATGCCTTTGTTGCCAGAACGTAGTTCCCAATCGACGATGAATTCGTCGCGCTTTTGACCAAGCTTTTCGCTACCCGGGAATGCTCGTGCTCCGATCATGCGAAATTTATTTTTAAAACGCTTTGGCTCGTTGTTCACAACAGCTCGGTGCAAACGATTGAGTGATGCTCTCGTATAAAGACCCAAATACGGGTGAGTGAGGATGCTAGAAACGTTTTCTGGGTCTCGGTTCATTTGGCGCCACCATAAGTACTGGGTAGTCGCATCTAACTTCTCGATATAATAAGGAGCAATTTCTGTTCGCAACTTTTCGTTCGACGGCCAAGCATGGAATTTATGTTGGTGCCCGACTTTACCTTCTAGGTAGACTTCAACTTTTTCGCGATTAACTCTAAAAGCCGCGCGGTCTTCCATCGCTCCTTCAGAGCGGACTTCGTATGATCCAAGGTCGTCGCCAATAGTCGTTTCTTTTGGTGCGAGTGGTCCACGTTGAGTATCATCAAAATTTAGAATTTCGTGTTCGAACAAATAAGAACGATCTTTCACTCTAAGAACTTGAAATGGATCATCCAACAAGAGCAGTTGATTGAGACGCTCTTGAGGAGAGGCGCTTTTCCACGCTAATTGTGCTTTTGCGTCTACGAATGCTTCTGGCTTAATTTTTTGTAACCAAATGTTCAAGAGACGCTGTTGAGGTCGCAAAGTTCTTTCAGCTTCAAAACGTTTTTCCAATTTCTGTTTTGCAGCTGATTTCAAGCTCGGGAACCAAAGGGCGATTTCTTCGTAGAACAAACCTTCTTTTTCGTAAGCATGGCGAATTGGCATGTCGCTACCGAATGATTTGTTTACGCGGGGAGTTTGATCAGACAAATAAGTTTGGCGCAGATTTTCATCATGAAGACGGTTCATTGTATCAAACGCCGTAAGTCTCTTAAAGACTGCGTTGCAGGAGTCAGCAGCATGCGATGGAATCGCAATAGCAACTGCCAAAGCGAAGAGAAGTGATCGACCTAATGATGTTCCGAATCCGCGCATAACAACGTCCTTTGCGAACAAAAAAACTATCGAGACATCCAAATTGAGTGCACATTGGGTGCCGTGAACATTTCACTTTTCGCAATTCAGAAAGTGACCTAAATAATTGAAATTGCGGGTTATTTTTGACCGTCGAAAAGTTAGACAAGCATGTAAGAGTGTTAATGAACTTCGCACGGTGCCGTAGAGCGGCTTCGAGAAGTTTAACAGATTAATTAAAGATTTCGTTCTCTTGGAGTTCTTCTACACGCTCAACTAGTCGATCAACATAGTCGTCAGACATTTCGTTGATTTCTTCAACGATCTTGTCGAATCGACTGCTGATGAGTTTTGCGTACTCTTTCGTTTTCGTTTGCTTACCGTGGTAACGACCCATCAAGTAAGCTTCGTAAGCAGCTAGGTGCCGTAAGAATTTACGCTCTTCTTTATCGTTTTGTTTGTAAGGAACGCTAAACACATCAACTTTTTTAGGACGCATCCAGAAAGGCGTTCCATCGAGGTAGACCGCTTGGTAAAGATCATCTTTCGTATTCCAAAAAGTCTTCATGACTAGATTAAAGCGCTCAATCGCAGGAAGCTGTTTTGTATATTGAGCAACAGCCGGATCATCGATTTCTTTAAACTCTAAAATGATATTCTCTTTGCCATTTTTTACGAGTGCCCAGTAACGAATGAGGTCTTTCGAACCACCTCTTTCACGAGGGCGGAAAGCAAAATCCAAAACCTTGGCACCTTTTATGGTTTTTGAAATTACGTCGGTCATTTCGCTCTTGAGCAGCGCCAACTTTTCTTTTCCTTTTACGTGGTCTGAGAGTCGCTCAAGTTTATCTTCCTTAAATTTGAATTTAGAGCCGACCGTTTTGCTTTCGACATACTCTTGAACTTCTTCGTCGAACTCACGTTTTCGAGTCTCAAAAATCCAGTCAATTCGCTCATGAGTTTCGAACTTCTCATTGCGCAAACCAGCGAGGTAGGCTTCCATTTGGCGTTCGGTTGAACGATCGATATCCTCTTTTTCGCGGCGATTGAAAACAGCGTTTGTTGCCATGATTTGGTGAGCAATATCGCTAATGTATGGGCCATTTCCGGCGTCTTTAATATCCATAATGAAGAACTTCATTCGCCCTGAGAGTGGCGAATAAATAAAGTTACCCGGGTGAGCGTCGCCAATCACGAGACCTTCAAAATCCATCAAATTTCCGAAGTAGTCGCGACCGTTTGATTTTGACCAGCGCCAGTAATCGGGAGCGTTGTCTCGAATGTATTGTGAAACGTTTTTGCTAGCCTCGTAAGTGCGAATTTTCGCAGGAGTAATCTTGCGTACGAAAACATCTTGGCAAGTCTGTGCCGCATAACTTGGTGTAACCAAGAAACTAAGGAGCAAACCGAGTAGTAATTTAATCGATGAGGAAATCATTAATCGGGTTGTTTACAATTTTGATGCCTAACAGTTCGATAACTGAAGGGATATGGCCACCCGACAAGGTGGGAAATGCCGATTTAGGGCGTACGGTGTAAACACGTTAGTCAAAATTAAAGGTCGAGCTTCAACTTCGACTAACTATTTATTGAGAATGATTTGATAAGAAACGTAACGGCTAATAAGCGTCAGTGGGAAAAATATGAAAAAGCCAACTCCAAGAGCGCAAATACTTAATAGTGCAAAAAGCAATGTAGCCAAGAAATAGACTACTCCGACTTTCCAATTCAATTTCGAAATTTGCAAACTGCTCTTGAGCGCATCGATAGGCTTGACTCGATCGAACTCAACTAATGGGTAAGCAAAATGCGTAATTGCTAAATAAAGAATCGCAACGGGAAACGAGAGCCAGCTGCCAACGCTTCCGGCGTAAGTAAAAACAATCGTCAGCGCTGTATACCCAACGTTGACTGCGCCCAAGATGAAATAGTCTTCTTTACGAGCGGGCTCAAAGAACACGTCGCCAATTTGCTTCATCTTGATCTTCTCAACCGTCGAATCGAGCAGTCTCAAAGAACGAAGAACTCCGATCGCCATAATCGGCGCGATGAACGCGAGCGCGATTTGCACTAACAGAGGTGCTACGGCACAGAAAAATACAAACAGAAGATAAGCGAGGCCGAGAAGAAAAATTTGAAGCGGATGTTTTTCGAAGAGTTTGACCGATGCCTTGTAGACATCAAAGCCGAAGCGCGGCTCCATCTGGCGCGCGCCGAATGTATTTTGTGACATATTACTTAAGTAATCCGATCTCGCGAAGTCGCTGCATTAAGAAGTCTTGAGCTGTGATAGGCGCATACTTCGCTCCCGATCCAAGGCAGCTTGGTAAGCAAGTTAACAAAGCATCAGGGTTCGGGTGAATGAAGTAAGGCATAGAGTAGCGAGAAGACTTTGCATCTTCTGGATTCACCACACGGTGAGTTGTCGATGGAATCACTTCGTTCGTAATGCGAGCAAGCATATCGCCAGCATCAACAACCAAAGTATTCGGATCAGATTCAATTGGAAGCCAAGTTCCATCACGATCTTTCAGTTGAAGACCAGACGAGGTCGCACTTACTAAAATTGTGATGAGGTTGATGTCTTCATGAGCCGCCGCGCGAACGCTGCGTGGATCTGCAGTTGGTGGAATCGGCGGGTAGTGAAGAAGACGAAGAATTGAATTTCCTTCGCTCATCATGTCGCTGAAGAATGTTTTGTGAAGATCAAGAGGCTGAGTAAGCGCCTCAAGCATAATTTTACCCGTCTCATCTAGAGCGGTGTAGATCGTTTTCATTGTCTTTTCGAACTCTGGAACTTCTGCAGGCCATACGTTCTTTGGATAATCAGTTTCGTAGCGATGTCCCGGAGGAAGTTCGCGACCAACGTGCCAGAATTCTTTTAAGTCGCTAACCTTAGCGTCTTTTGCATGTTCAGTTCCGAACGGAGTGTAGCCGCGTTGGAAGCCACGATCTTTAAGCGCGTACTTCATTTTCGTTTCGGTCGGAAGAGCAAAGAACTCTTCGATCAATGCGTAAGCTTTGTTGAGAAGTCCGTCAGGAATTGGATGATCTTTTAAAACGATGAAGCCGTAATCTTTTAAGCCTAAGTAGAAGTCGTCGATAAACTTTTGGCGATCAAGATTTGATCCGCCGGTGTAAGCGCCTAAGCTCAGCTCAGGTACTTTTCTCACTCCAGTTGGTGGAGCAGTGATCGCAGTATTCGTAACGTTTCCAAGGTTCATAGATCCTCCAGTACGTCGATTTCCGCTGGGCAGTTAATGCGAATTTACCTAGGTAAGCAAGGTCAAATTAGGCTTTTGGAGGGGTTTTGCGAGACTGATGAGCCGGCTCTATAGCGATGACCCGAGCCAGTGACCCATCCATGCGGTAGACCACGTTATAATCCTCTAGAGAGAATCCGTAAGCGTCCATGTAGGGGTCGGGGTTCTCTGGGGTGCCCTTGTAAAAGCCGGGCCTCGGATCGAGCTCTAAAGTTTTTTCAATGATCGAGCGAAGCTGCTCAGGGGTTCTTTCGGGGCGGCCGAGCGATTGAAGGTGCTTTTCGACTTCAGGCTCAAACGAAACGGTCACAGTTCTTTCATCGCGCGACTCTGTCCATCCACCTTTCGCATCAGCAATTGCATCTGCTTGTGGATGGTAAGGTTTGATATCGAGCACTGGCGTGCCATCGACAAAGTCGACTCCCGAAAGATAAACGTTGTTACCTTCAATTTTTTCAATTTTGACTACAGACAGTCCAATTGGATTGGGGCGGTGAGGGGCGCGAGTTGCAAACACTCCAATACTTTCGCCATTCATGCGGGGAGGATGAATGCGAGTCTTAACACCTTTGTTCGTGTTGAGATGAAAAACGAAAATCACCCAAACGTGGGAAAAGCCTTCAAGGCCAAAGAGAGCGTCTGATAAATTTAGTTCTGGACGAAGTTTTAAGATAGCCCACGAATCGGGAACAAGGCCTGACTGCCTCGGGGTTCCAAAGCGTTCTTTGTAGCAAGACTCAATGTGGCCGATCGGATCAAAGTTCATTGATTGTCTTAGACGATAAAAAAAAGCTCGAGGCAAGCTCGAGCTTTAGTAGAACAATAGTTTTGACCTAATTAGTTTCCAGAGCGGAACGAAGCGAGCTCAAAAGTGTAATCGGCGCCTTGAGATTTACCTGTGATCTTGACGATACCAAAAGTCACATCACCCACCCAAACGAAACCCTCTTGATGACCGTTCTCGTCTTCAGTAAGCACTTTGCAAGTCGCAAATGTTCCCGCAGGTACAGTGATTGTTTCAAGCGTGCCACCAGACAACGTGCAGTAAGTAAGCATTCCGTTTACTTGTTGTTGAGTGATCATTTCATCGCTCTTAGAAGACATTGTTGATGTTTGAGCTTGTCCGTTGATCGTTTGAGTCTCAACCACAGCGAATGAATCTGTAGTTACATCGAAACTCACGATTGAGCGCTCAAGAGTAACGATGGCATTCACTCCGCCTTGAGTCGCTGTACCGCTCATCATCGCGTAGTCGCCTACCGAAGGGTAAGCTAGTGCAGCTGATGAAGCTAAGAAAATGAAAAGAGAAGATAGAAAAGAAGTCATTAGGGATCCTCCAAATTATTCGGTTGGAGAAAGTCCACCAATAACTAAAGACCGAGTCAAGGAGTGACTTCAGTCACCTTGCCACCAACAGTTTGTGGATCATTAGCTAAAATTCGCTGCACCCACTGAGCTACAACCTTCGGCTCAAGCTTTATGAGGTCATGATCGGTGTTTTTTATCGTGAGTCTGCTCGCCTTTGAAGCTTCTGGAATCGATGACCAGAATCGATCGAGAATTTTAGGACTAACTAATTGATCACTTCCACCGCCAACTAAATGAACTGAGTGAGCGGGAAGAGTAGCAGAGTGCTTTGCGGTGTGGAGTTTACGCATTCCTTGGACCATGCGGAAAACTGCTTCGAGTTTGAAAGGGATACGGAGCAAGTCAGGTTCGGCAGTTGGGTAAACTGTGTAAACAAGTTGTTTTAAGAAATAGTCGTAGAGCTCATCGTCAGTTGCCGGGTTGTAAGGGAAAGCAATGCGAGTTGCAGCGATTTGATCGCGGATCCATTTGTCTTGATCAGGCTGTGGTTCAGTGTAAGGAGCCAATATGACAATTTTCGAAACAAGTTGCGGATATTTAGATGCGAAGTAAGTTGTAATTCCTCCACCGTATGAAAGGCCGAGCATCACAACTTTCGATTTCAAATTTAAGCTTTTGATAATTCGGCTAACGTAAACGGCTTGCTCTTGATATCGAATCACATTGTAAACAGCGCCGTGCTTCGCAAGTGTTTGGCCTTGACCTGCTAAATCGATTTGTACGACTCCGTGACCGTTACGTTTAAAACTTTTTAGAAATGCTTTCCAGTTTTCAGTGGTGTGAGTAAGTCCGTTAAGAATAACGATCGTCAATTTATCTGCAGTCGCTGGTTCGTGCGTGACGTAAAGACTAAGTGCTTTTGAAACGGGGATAAAGCCTGCAGTTTTTTTTGGAGTTGCTGCAAAGACCTGTGCTGAAAAACCAATTGAGAGAATTAAAGTTAATACTCTAATCACGTCCCCTCCCTTTGTTGAAAGGGACCGTACTCAATTGCCGAGTTAAAGTTAAGTTGTTTTTTGGATAACAGCGTCGAGAGCGGGGCCTTGAATTGCGACCACGCAAGATCGCGGGATCGAACTGCCACCTTCTGGCCAATGGCTCGTGAGTTCTTTCAATGACTTACTGCCTTCGCCTGGGTGCTGCACCGATAAGAAAAGAGTTTTGCCATCAGGAGAAAAACTTGGCCCTGTGAACTCAGCATCATTGGGTGCCGAGGCGACTTGAAAAGGTTTCCCTGCATTTTTTCCGGACATCGGTACAAAGAACAGACCGTTGTTGCCGAAGTCTTTGTACTCTGGTTTTACCGATTGGTAATGAGCGATATCGCTTGTCATCCAAAGATTTCCAGCTGGATCAAACGCAAGGTTGTCAGGCCAAACAAATCCACTTTCTTTTCCGCCCATTAAAAATGTCGAAGCTTTAAAACTCATAGAAAGATGATCGCGATTGCTTTCTGAAATTTTCAAAATTTGACCAACAGGCACATCGTTGACCTTGTGAGCCGTCAGCGTGATCAGCACATCGCCAGTGTGCGGATCAATTTCGACATCTTCAGGTCTACCTAGGGGAGTAGCACCAATGAGATGAGCAGCTTCTCTTGCGCGAATGAGAACGTCGGTTTGATCTTTAAATTTTTCTTTTAAAAGCGGTTGTTCGTCAATGCTGAGCGAAAGCCACTTTCCGTTCTTGGTATCTGCAACATAAAGTTTTCCGGTCTCAAGAGAGTCGGCGCGATCGCTTATAAATTTATAAACGCATTGATCGTTGGCATCATCTCCTGAGTAGACAACGCACTTTCCAGAAGGAGTTTTTATAGCAGTTGCACATTCGCGAGCAAATCTGCCCATCGCTGTGAGTTTTTTTGCATTTCCTGTGAACGGATTGATTTCAACTACCCATCCATAATGTTCAGGGGGCTGATCATCGGCTGACTCCCAACCGTGAACAACTGACGACGTCCGTTCGCGTGAACCATCGGCTTTAAAAATTACTTCACCGTAAAAATTTTGGTAGTTCTCTTCGCAAGTGAGTAGGGTTCCCCAAGGAGTCACTCCGCCAGCGCAATTGCCTAAAGTTCCTTTTGCTGAAGTCTTTCCAAAAACTGGTCGCGCGCTGATAATCGGAATTTGCGTGGCGCCGCTGATGCGTCGATTGTATTTATCATTTTTTACCAGAGACCATTGTTGAGTGCTTTTGTTTTGCTTGATTCGAATTAAACTTCCGCCTACTTCAAGTTGTTCCTTTGCGACAGCGGCCTTGCTTCGATTCTTGTTACTGTGACCTGGAATCAAGACTGTATTGAGATCTTCGTGGTTCACCCAGAGAACTCCGTCTGACCCATCGGCGGTAAGAGGAAAGAACGCTGTGTAGTCGTTATTCATTCCAAATTTTATATTTCGGCCAATGGTGTCGCCATGCTTTGCAAGAATCGAATACGTAAAGCCACCTGCTAAAATCAATGCGTCTTCACGCGTGGGCATAAGCGGAGTGAATGGGAGTCGGTCTAAAGCTAAATCGCTAGAATGTCTTGGCTGCGAAGCGCAGGCTGAGAGCAACGCGGATCCGCTCAAAGTAGCAATTGAGGCTGCTGCTGCAGAGCGACCTAAAAACTCTAAAAAATCTCGACGAGACTGAAGAGAAAGTTTCATACGAATCCTTTTGAAAGAAGATTGGAACATTGTAGAGTCGGAGTATGAAACATTCAATTCTGATTACAGGTGCATCTACTGGTATTGGCCGAGCGATTGCAGTTTTTCTGGCCCAGACTGGACATCAAGTTTTTGCAGGCGTGCGTAAATCGCAAGATGGCGATCAGCTGATCGCAGAAAACTCACTGATTATTCCCGTAATTATTGACGTTGCGAAGTCTGACACAATTCAAACTTGCCTTGAGCAAATAACAAACCTCCGTGATCCCGCTAAGCCGTTTAGTCTTGTGAACAATGCCGGTGTTGTTTTAGCAGGGCCGATTGAAGCATTAAAAGTGAGCGAGCTAAGAAAGCAATTTGATGTAAATTTCTTCGGTCTCATTGAGACGACTCAGGTTTTTCTTCCTGTCATTAGAGAATCGCGCGGTAGAATTTTTAATGTGAGCTCAATCAGTGGTCGAGTCTCGTCACTTTTTTTGGGAGCGTATAGTTCAAGTAAATTCGCAGTCGAAGCAATATCAGATTCGCTTCGCCAAGAACTTGCGCCTTTTGGTATCCCTGTAATCTTAATTGAGCCGGGTCCCATCAAGTCAGAAATTTGGAGCAAGGGATTTGATAACAAAGAAACAGCGGAGCAAAATTGTCTACCGGGTCGCTTTGCCCTTTATGAAAAACGGTTGAAGCGCTTTGAAGAAATAGTTCAGACCATTGCTGATCGCTCAATTCCGGCAATTCACGTAGCTCGTAAAGTTGCGGCTGCTCTGGAGTCGACAAATCCTCCAATTAGAATTATTATTGCCCCAGTAAAAAGCAGACTTGAAATGCACGTAGGCGAATGGCTTCCGTCACGAATCTACGATAAGCTCGTGAGCAAAGCTGTAAAAGGATAATCACCAAAGATCATTGCGGTTTCTTCTGCGGCTTCAGATAGGGGTGTCGCTGATAAAATTCCTGCTCATTCGTAGGATATGTCGGATACTCTCGCATCAAATCGCGTTCGCGAGTTGCGTAACTATAAGTCGGATCGTTTTTATCCTCAAATTTACCGGCAAAATGCCAACGACCTTCTTCATTCTCAGTGGTGTAGTGGTCGGGATTGCTATTTCGATAGTAGTCTTCGCGATCATAACGTTCAGATGGTCGACGGTTCCAGTTGTTCATTGCTAGCCTCCTTAAGATCTCTCTTAATGAAGTCTATCACACGAACCTCAAGCTAGTGTTTAGCGCTGTTCACCTTAGTTTGCCTTGGTCACCACAACTTCTACTTTTGGTATATTGTAGGTCACAACGATCTGAGCGCCCTGTTGTGGTGCCCTCTCAAAAATAATACGGTTGCCCTCAACGCGGAATCCGATTTTTTCTCCGCTCGAAATGTCGACTTGTACTGATCGCGCAACAGGCGTGTGTTGAAGTTGAATTGAGAAAACTAGGTTTCGAACTTTTTCACCGATCGCCTTTAATGACTCACTATAGTCCAAGTCACAGATACTAAATGTCGCACCACCTGTGAGAGTGGCAAGTTCAGCGGCTCGCGTTCCGTAAGATCCTCCCGAGCTTTCGGCAAGTTGTTGTGCTAAGCAAGCTTGGTCACCTGGTTTAATAATAATTCCGAAAGAAAGTAATCGCTTGCTCTCTCCCCAAATTCCTTGGAAGTGCTTTACTACTTCAGATGCAGTAGTTCCAGTTGTGCCATCGCTCATTTCGTCTTCATCGCTTAGAACCAAAATTGCTACATCAGTGTAGTCGCGAAAGAAGCCAGTGTTTTCGTTATTGCGCTTATCAAACGCCATCATTGCAGCGAGCATGGGTTGTTCGTTTCCAGATCCCGTTATTCCGACATTCACCATAGATGCAAAAGTCGCCTCGGCGTTGGCAGTTCCGGACTTTAAGATTCGTGTTGGTAGGCCAGGCAAAGTGACCAACGCACCTTTGCTAATATTATTGTTGGCTTCTACATCGGTTGTGATGACACCGATTTGATAATCAATTTGATTGAGAGCAGAAGTGAATTGTGCAAAGCGCTCCCCAAGCTTTATTTGTTGCGCAGCCATTGATGCAGAGTTGTCACTAATAATTAAAATATCAACTTCGCCTTGAGCTTTGTTTTGAGTGAATGATTCTGTGAAGCGATCTCCGAGTGGAACTAGTACTTCACCGGTGTATTCAAACCCTGCTTTAGAACAACCTGCAGCGGCAACTGCGCAACTAAGAAGAGTAGCTATTTTAAATAGATCCTTCATAAGTCTCCCTTGAGCCACGTGGCAAAGGGGAATAACGCAAGCTTTGGGCCAAGCGAAAACTATGACGAAGTGAGTACAATCAGCTGTGAGAGCGGGTTTAAAGGGTCACGGCAGTTGAGTGATTTCAGAAAATTTGTCTAGCGGCGAATGTTGCAAATTGATTCGACGAAAGACGAAGAGTTCAGAGTCAACAGTTTGGAGTTAGGAGCCCTGGTTCGAGGCTGGTGGTCAGAGTTTAAGTTGAAACAGCAGTGAAGTGTAGGGAAGTTGGTCGAGAAAAAGAAAAACCTGCCTTAGTTAAAACACCAGCGGGTCTCAAGTTTCTTAATATTGTAAAGGCTGTGAGCGATTACTTTTTTGCGGCTTCAAGGTTGTTGGCGAGAAGTTCTAAAGCACCAGCCCAGTTTTGTGCAATAGTCTGCCACTGAGCTCTGCTGTTGGATGGCATATGTGGAGCAAGTGTATCGATCGAGTTGATAATCGAGACGAGTTCGTTGTAGGTCGGTACAACATTCTTGCCGGCTTCTTGCGCGTAGAACTTAAGGTCGCTGTTCCACAAAGTTCTATTCATTGCAAAATAACCCTCTAGAGCAGCGGTGCTGTACACTCTTGCGCCAAATTCGTTCGCCACTTTCACAAGGGCTTCAACCGCAAGTGCTGCATCGACAGCCGACGCTTTGCCAGATGTCTTGCGAGTGCTCTTGTTAAACTGAGCAGCAAAGCTTCCGTCTGCATGCTGGAGAGTTCCAGAAAGCATATTTGCAAGTGCAGTCAAAAGCATTTTTAATTGCTCACGCGCCTCAAGCAAGTCATCGAGCTTTCGTCGTCCTGTTTTTTCATCTTGCGCTTTAAGTAAGTTTGATTTTGTTTTCTCAATGCCGTTCGTTGCTTCTAAGAAGCTTGAAATAGCAAGAATGTATCGAGCCACGTCGCCGATTCTAGTGATCGCAGTACGTCGACCATTAACTATATCAACGATACCAGCAGTCGCACGAAGGCTGTTCTTTGAAGGTTCATTTAGCCACTCCGCTGTTTCGGTAGGGCTAACTAAGTAAAACGGTGTGCCGTCTTTCTTAGTGTTTTGAAGAACGGCTGCTGCGTTTGCGATCGCAAAGGCAAACATCGTCGACTTATCGAAAATTTTCATAGCAAGCGGACCTTCAGTAACTTCTGAGTCCTCTGAAATCACCGAGCCAAGCTTGAGCGCGCTAGCTATGGTGAATGCTCCTAGGCCATCTTCGAATCCGCTCTTTTTCCAATCGCGTAGGTAAGCGATTGTGTCGCTCAGACCTTGCAGCAAAGCCGCTTGCCCGCGAACACTTACATTCTTAGCAGTCGACACTGGTGTTAGGTTGCGAGCAACGACGAGTTCATCACTTACTGCAGAGACAGTGTTCGAAGTCGCTTTCTGATTAAGAACTTCAACTGGCGTAGAGTTTTGGTCTTGCGAAGTCGTATAAGATGCTACGTTGTTGTCTTCTGTTTTGAATCCACCAAGAAGCACGAGTTTGTTTAACTGTGAAACTAAGAGAGCGTTTGTTTGTTGAGAGTTAATTTTCTTTTCTTCGTCAGTTGCGGTGTCGCCAATCGACTTGTCTGATTCAATGACTTGGGCGATTGAGTTCGAAAGTGATGCGCCAATAGCCTCAGCAGAAGTCTTAAGCTCTTTTGTCTTCTTGCCTGAAATCTTTAAGTTATTCGATTGGAAAACGACATCAATTTCTGACGATTCGATTCCTGTGATTCCGGCTGGAGCCGAAGCAAGCTGATTTTCACCGAACTGAGCAGCTAGCTTCTTGATAAAGTCTTTAGGATCAGCAGCGATGGCTTTAATTTGATCCAGCTCAATTCCAATTTTAGTTGAGCCGAGTTGCAGAAGCTGATTAGGAAGCTGCGGTAGCGTGAATTTCGCTGCAGCTGATTCAGTTGCTCGAAGAACCGCGTCAGCAACCGATTTTGTCAATGCGACCTTAATTGCATCTGCCTTACTGATCGCTTCGATTGCCGTGATTTCTTCGGCCGACAAAATCGATTTCAAATCATCGATGACCGCTTTTGCAGAGGCTTTACTGGTGATCGCATCGATCTTAGGAGCTACTGCCTGCGCGGCAGCATCTATCTTCGCTAAATCAGAAAGACTCTCCTCAGAGATATCTAATCCAAGTGTGTCGTAAAAGTCTGAAAGATTTGAAATCATCGTCGCTGCAGAATCAGCATTCTGAATTCCAGCAACTGCTTCATTGAATCCAGCTTGCTGCTCGTTGAAGAGTTCAAGAATTGGCGCTTCAACCTCCGCGATTGATTCGTCGCTTACTGAAATTTTCTTTGCCTTCAGTTCAACGCGAACTTGCGAAATCAACCAACTGAAATATTTTTGAGACTCAATTTGGTAGTCTGCGAACTTAACATTCGCTGGCCAAGGATAAGCTTTGACGCTTCCCTCGATAAGGTTCAAAAGATTTCCCGCGAGGTCCGCATATTGTTTGCCGTAGCCGAGTGCAGCTTGAACAATCGGGCTTTTTTCAAAACGAACTTTTGCTGTGGTGTTTACGCTTGTATAGAACTGTTCGTTAATGCCGTCTGCGAGAATCTTAAGCGCCGGGCGGTCGTGTAAATTTGCGAGTGAATAGAGTCCTCTTACACTTCTGAAGAGTTCTCCCGTTTTCATTTGCTGTTCAGCAGAGAGGTGCTTAAGTAGATCTTCAGCACCTAATTCTTCTACGGATAGATTTGAGTCTTTGAGCGAAGTTTCGAATACGGTTTGTGATTCTGGATAGGTCGTCGACTTCACCTTAGGTGCACATGAGGCAAGTAGCGATGCTGCCAGAAGAGACGCGATAACTTTTGTTTGTCGTGAACGTACTATCATTGCCATCCCCTAGAAGAACAAGCTGAGTGCAAATTCATGCACGCTTGTGTTCAAAACGTTTTTGCCTGCAAAGGTATTCGCGAACTCGTAAGCAATTTTAAATGGAATTTTTGTTCGGCCTTTGGTGTACGCTGTGGTTGTTGAGTACTCGATGCCAATTTTACCTTTAGCGGCAGTCTGCTCACTTCGGTTTTCAAGGATCGAATAGTCCCAATCTTCGTTTGATCCGTAGAGTTGATCTTTCTGTTTATGGCTAAGGTCAATTCCTGAACCAACAGTGAACTCATCGTTCACAGAGATAGTTGCGGATGTGCCAACAGTAGTTGTGTCACCGCCATCGCGAAGAACTGTTTCTTTACGATCGAGACCAGGAAGTGCGTCTCCTGTTGATCTTGGTACTCGAACGTCAGAGTTGAGTGGAGCAACTAATTTGTAAGATGCTTTCGCAGCGAGAGTGATGCGGTTAGAAAGACTTAAGTTGCCGACTAATCCTTGCTCGACAGCAAGTTCACCGTAAGTACCCAAGTCCATAAGATCATCTGGGTCATCTTGTTTGCCGGTCGGAAGAGAAACAATCGTTTTGCTCAAAGCTGAAAAGCGTTTGTTGTTATAGAAGTTATAAAGGCCGTGGAGCTGAAGATCGCCAACGAGGCTTTCTTGGCGACTAACAAGCGGCTTATAGCCGCCTTTTTGAAGTGAGTCAGTTAGCCCAGCCACGACACCTGCTTGAAGTATCTGAAATGCAGCTTCACCTTGCGCTCCCAAACTTCCGCCAGCTTCTGCACGAAGTGCTGCAGCGTTGTTGACTCCGCTTTGCGAAACTTCAACGTTGTTTGTGTAGTTGATGATAGGAATCGCAACAGCCAGAGTTAACTTCTTAGTAATTCCGCGAGCGAAGACTGGGGCAATGTAACGAACCTCGGGGCGAGCATCGATCTTAAGTGTTCCAAGGTTCAATTTGTTTCCGGTTCCGGGAGAAGCCTGGTTGAGAGCCTCAATTAGTACTAGTGCCTTTGGATCAAGTGCAATGATTTGAGCCATCCCAAAATTCATGCTGTTCGCGTCGACTTGCGTGATGAGCGATCCGGTAGCGTCGAACTTTTTGTCAGCTCCATCCATAATTCCGTATCGGAATTGCGGGCTGTTGATTGTTCGCGGAAGAGTTTCAGTAGAATCCATTGCGATCGCTGAAGATGAGACAGCAAGCAAAGCGGCAGCGGCAGTGAATTTTAAACGTGATGATAGCTTCTGCTTTTGCACCGAATTCCCCCTCCAGAGATAGAATGGATTTTTTTAAGATGATCGCGAGGTGATCCATAAGCGAAAATGGTGCCATTGTGACCACTCCGCGAAATCACTCATTTTTCGATGGCACAGGAATTGAGCTTCTGTTTTTTATGACTCTAAAACGTCAGTGCGTTTGTAAATTCTGCGCTCGGCGGTTAGCCTGTGAGGACTAATGAGAATTAATCAGCTTGCGGCGAAGTTAAAAACACCAAAACACGTACAACGTTTTTTAAAAACGTTTCCGTACAATCGGGAAGAAAATGGACCGACTCAAAGGTCGGCCGAGGCCGCATTAAAGGTCGGCAAAGCACATTGTTTCGAAGGCGCATTCATCGCGGCTGCAATTCTTGAAGTGCATGGTTATCCGCCTTTGGTATTAAGTATTGAAAGCCAAGATGGTCTCGATCATGTGCTCTTTCTTTACAAAGAAAAAAACAGATGGGGAACGGTTGCTCAATCTCGCGATGCGGGATTGCACGGGCGACCTGCGATTTACCGCTCGGTTCGTGACTTGGTGTGGAGTTATTTTGATCCTTACGTCGATAAAACAGGTCGAATTACGGCTTACCAGGTTGCAAACTTAGACGACTCAAAAGCTGACTGGAGAAGCAGTTCAAAAAACGTCTTTAAGGCAGAAGCTTATTTGCTCGATTTACCTCATCGTCCATTGATCTCTTCTGATGAGCGTTACAATCGGTTGCGAAGCCGCTATCTCGAACGTGGCCCCATGCCGCGACAAAAATTTTGGTGGTAATCGCTTGTTTGTCCCAATAGAATTTTGGGAGTGAGAACACACCAATGAAACGCCACGGACGAAATCAGGGAAGAAACAAAGATAAACGCTCGAAGGATCGAAGCGAGGACCGCGGAGGCGCAAGCCGACCTAATCGAAATGATGATCGGCCCTCTTCTAAACCTGGTGAAGTAAATCCAAATCGAAAATTTAAAAGCTACGCTGACTTAATGGCATTTGATCCTGAAAAAGGTGGCTCGGGTGGCCACTCTTCAGACGATGAGCGTCGTTCTGGATTCGAACGGCGTGGACGAGAGCCGCGCGAACCTCGCAATCCTCGTGAGCCCCGCGAACCGAGAGAGCCACGTGAATCTCGTGCACCGCGCTCTGGTCAAGGGTCAGTTCGTAATATGGTCTCGTCTTCTTCGAATGCACGCGGAATGGGTTTTAAAAGTCCATTCGAAAAGGACCTTGAGCGACGAGCGAAAAGTGCAAAGCCTGCATCGAAAAAATTTGGCTTCGGTAATTCTACATTCGAACGAGAAGATCGGCGTGATGATAAAAGAGAAGAACGAAAAGAAAGCCGTCCTGGCGGCGGCACTCAGAAAAAAGCGAGTCCGCAACAGCCAAGTCGAAATGAGCAGCGACCAAGCAGAGGCGATCAACGCCCGCGACGTGGACAAGATACAAAAGTAGATAATCACAAGCCGCGAACTAAAACTGCATTCGAAGAACCAAAAGTATCAGGAACAGTAAAGCGACATCCAGATGGTTTTGGTTTTGTGATTGCTGATGATGCAAACGTTCCTGATGTTTATATTTCTCGTCAATTCATGACGGGTGTCATGACAAACGACAAAGTAATTATTGAAGTTTACAAATCACGCGACCAAGAGCGTTTGTTTGGTGAGATTGTTAAAATTGTTTCTCGTGCGGTGACTAAGGTTGTCGGCAAATATCTTCCCGTAGACAATAAGTACGGCGTCATTATGGACGACGGCAAAGGTTGGGGAACTGATTTGCGTATTCCAGCGGAGTACGCAGGAAAAGCAAAAGAAGGCGATACAGTTGTCGCCGAGATCACTCATTACCCTGAGCGCGGAAACGAATTCACCGGAAAAGTAATCGAAGTCATTGGTGATATCGATGATCCGTTGAACGACGTACTTCGCATTGTTCACACTCATCAAATTCCTAATGAGTTTGATCCTAAAGCAGTGGCCGAAGCCGAAGCTTATGGCCACGAGGTTACTCAAGAAGACATGAAAGATCGCGAAGATCTTCGCAACCTTGATTTAATTACGATTGATGGTGCGACCGCGCGAGACTTTGATGACGCAATTTACGTCGAAAACAATGAAGATGGATTTCATCTGTGGGTCGGCATTGCAGATGTAAGTCATTACGTTAAGCCAGGTACGCAGCTCGATAAAGATGCTTACGAGCGGGGAACTTCGACTTACTTCCCGAATTATGTTGTCCCGATGTTGCCCGAGAATCTTTCAAACGAACTTTGTTCTCTGAATCCTCACGTTGCTCGATTGAGTTTCGTTTGTGAAATGCAGATTGATTTCGAAGGTAACGTCACTGAATCAAGAATTTACGAAGCAGTGATTGAGTCGAAAGCTCGTGTTACGTACGGGGAGGCTCAAGAAGTGATTGATGGTCAGCCTCCAGCAAAGCTCGCTCACGTTGCAGAAGTAATTCTTCGCGCGGCTGATTTAGCTCGAATTCTCATGCAAAAACGTTTCAGAGAAGGTTCACTCGATCTCGAAATTCCTGAAACACAAGTTGTGGTTGATGCGCTCGGAGAATCAATCGACATCATTAAATCAGAGCGATTGTTTGCTCATAGATTGATTGAGGAGATGATGTTGATCGCCAACGTCACTCTCGCTCGTTTCTTTACTGACAACGATATTCCAGCCATTTTCCGAGTTCACGAAGAGCCAAAAGCCGAAAGCATCGAAGCGCTACAACGTTTCTTGTATAACTTCGGTGGACCAGACGCAGAGATGACAGGCGGGAAGCTGCAGAAGAAGCTCACTAAAGCGTTGCAATCGTTCGAGGGTCGTCCTGAAGCGACGATTTTAAATATTCTGACATTGCGATCAATGAATCAGGCTCAGTATTCAGCAAATAATGTTGGTCACTTTGGTTTAGGTTTTTCGCACTACACTCATTTCACGTCACCGATTCGACGGTACCCAGATTTGATTGTGCATCGGTTAGCGAAGAGCATTCTATATCCGAAGTATGCAAAAATGCGAATGACCGAAGAAGAGCTTGCAACTGCGGGAACGATGCTTAGCTCTTGCGAACAGCGTTCGACAAAGGCTGAGCGTCAGTTAATTTCAATTAAGAAAGCGCGATTCATTTCTAAGTTCGTCGGCGAAGAGTTTGACGGAGTGATTAGCTCGGTAGTGAAGTTTGGCGTATTTGTTCTTTTAAGAACTTACGATGTCGACGGCTTGGTCAAAGTTGAAGCTTTGGGCGATGACTACTGGGTGTTCGACGACGAGAATCTTCGATTGTCAGGCAAGCGCACGGGCATGGAGTACAGAATCGGTGATCAGATTCGCATTCAAGTCGCTTCGGTCGACGTAGAGATGGGTCGCATCGAATTCGTATTGGCTGAGGGTGAAGAATCAGAGGGTTCCGAAGTTGCAGAGAAAGCTTCATTGTCTCGCCCAACTCCAAATAAAAAAGCTGGTCGTGGTCGATCACTGAAGGCTGGAAAAGATTTCGATGTTGATGCATTCATCGATCACATCGAAGGCGACAAGAGCACTCACCCAGCACCGAATTTGCGCAAGGCCGAAGCCCGCCACTCAAAGAAAAAAGCTAAGCGAGCCGAGCCAAAGAGCAATCAGTCTTCAAAGAAAAAGCACAGCAAGAAAAAATCCCGCCGCTAAAAGGTAGTTCATACCTTTTGGTAGCAAAGGTGCGTTAGAGGCTGAACATTGCAAACGCTGAGGCGATTGCGACGACTGTAAGTAGAGAGCCTGTCCATTCTGTGATGACTGAAGACATAACCAATCCTTTGTTAAAGTGGGAGCCGACCTTGGCTCTCATTTCTTTTGAAAGAGAAAGCCGCCCGCAGTAAAGCGGGCAGCGTGAAAACATTTTGATTATCAACCCAACAATTTCAATGCCATTTGTTGCATTGAGTTTGCTTGGCCAAGAACTGAGATACCCGCTTGCATCAAGATCTGGTTGCGAGTGAGTTCTGCAGTTTCTGCAGCAACGTCTGTATCTCGGATTCGGCTGTTTGCAGCTGACAAGTTCTCATCGGCGATTGCCAAGTTTTGAATTGTCGATTGCAAACGGTTTTGCAAAGCACCAAAGTTTGCACGAATCGCGTTCACAGAAACCATTGCTCTATCAACTACGTCTAAGCTCATTTGTGCGCCCTCTTTAGTTGCTAGTCCTTCAGCGGTTAAGCCAAGTGACTCGAGGGAAGCGTTAGCGGCAGAAGCGTTGAAAGAGATTCGGTCTTTAAATGCATCGTTATGCACGCCAACCTGAATGTCTAAAACTCCACCTGTACCGTTTAACAGATCGCGATTGTTGAACGTTGTAGCTTCTGTGATCCGTTGAATTTCAGACTTTAATTGCTGATATTCTACGTCCAAGAACTTACGTTCTGTATCGCCGATCGTGTCTGACGCTGCTTGCACTCCTAGTTCGCGAAGTCGAATCAACATGTTTGAAACTTCGTTCAAACCGCCTTCAGCTACCTGTACTAACGACACACCGTCGTTAGAGTTTCGGTTCGCTTGGCGAAGACCTCTGATTTGCGCTCTCAAGTTTTCTGAGATCGCGAGGCCGGCTGCATCGTCTGAAGCCTGGTTGATTCTATATCCCGAACTTAATCGAGCGAGCGACGTGTTGAGTCCTCTTTGTGTTCCACCCAAATTTTTCTGAGCGTTAAGAGAAGCCACGTTCGTTGAAATACGTAAACCCATATTATCCTCCCTGCATGGTCCCATCCTCCGTGATATTAAGCTGCGTCAGTGCAGCAAACGCTCTCATACTGAAAGCGAAAAATTGTTAATGAGAATCTTCAACATAAAGATCCCTGCTTACTCATCGACAAAATACGATTTATTTTTGAGTCCAGATTTTTATGCGGTGGTTCGGTGGAAATCGGCTCTGTGAGCGGAGAATCGGGCGAGTGAGCAAAGTTGCTCGAGTCGCAAAAGTAGCAGCGTCCGCCTTCGGCAGAACGACAAACAGCGCGCTTAGCGCGTGCGACAATCCTGTCTTCAACGTTTACCTTTGAGGCCTAACATCTATTTGTCTTACGACAAATTATTGGGGCCGGTCTTTCACGACCCCAATTAGCAGGAAACAGATCAATTCAGCAAAAAATAAGCACAATAAAAATCTAAGTAACGGCTTTACACTTTTTGGCTAAGCTGACCCTCTAAAGATGAAGTTATGTTCTTCATCAAACCCTAGCTTCAGTTAAGAAGCTAGGTTGGGAGGGGAGCTAGAAATCATTAACCTAATGATTTGTTCAAGAGTGTTAGAGCCGATTGAGCTGACTGGTTCGCTTGCGCTAGTACCGAAGTACCTGCGTTCAACAAAATGTTGTTACGAGTTAGTTCAGCTGTCTCTTCAGCAACATCCACATCACGAATTCGTGAGTTAGCTGCGGCCATGTTTTCAGTTGATACAGCAATGTTTGAAATCGTTGATTGCAAACGGTTCTGAATCGCACCAAAGTCGGCTCTCATCGCAGATACTGACACAATCGCTTGGTCAATCGCTGAAAGAGAGTTCTGAGCTGAAGCTTTATCAGCAACACTCGTCAAGTTCACGCCTAGGGCAGCGCTGTTAGCATCTGCTTTAGAAGCGTCGAACGACAATCGGTCGATATTTGGATCGTTACGTGTTCCGACTTGGAAATCCAAGACTGAACCAGTACCACTCAATAGTTGAGTTCCGTTAAATTCAGTACCATCTGAGATTCGGTCGATTTCTGATACTAACTGATCGTATTCCACGTTCAAGAACTGACGTTCTACTGGACCGATCGTATCAGAAGCTGCTTGCACTGCTAGTTCTCGAAGTCGAATCATGATCGAGGAAATCTCGTTCAGTCCACCTTCTGCTACTTGCACGAGTGACACACCATCTTGTGCGTTTCGTTGTGCTTGCTTAAGACCGCGAATTTGAGCTTTCAAGTTTTCAGAGATCGCCAAACCTGCAGCGTCGTCACCGGCGCGGTTGATTCGGAATCCTGAGCTTAAACGCTCGAGTGATTTATCTAAACCCAACTTCGAACCCATCAGATTTCTCTGTGCATTCAATGAAGCCGTGTTTGTGTTAATACGTAAACCCATTGTTTCCTCCTCCGTGAAGATTCAACAACTACATCCGTGTAGCTGTTTGGGTGTTTATTCCTATTGAACTAATCGGCGTCTCAATCTGATCCTTGAGACGTATTTCTCTTTTTGAGATTTTCTGGACCGACGTCCCGTGAAGTTCTGAGCGGGCTCGATTGAGAGCGAGTTGCGAGAGGGAGTGAAGCTCCGCAGTTGGCAGAGCTAGACTAAAGAAGGAGAGAACAATGTCTCTCCTTATATATGTACTTTATTGAGGCCAAGCTTCGTTGTTACAAAGAGAAACTTGTCCCTTCATGTTTTGGCAACCGCCGCCCAGAATTCCCGAGTCGTATTTATAGCCAGCAACGCCTTTGCCAGAAAGAAGATCGATATCGGCAGCCGCGCCACGGCAGCTCAAAAAGCCAATGAGGGGTCGAGTGTCGAGTTGAAGGCGAGTTGGATCGTTAGATAAGTTTTGTCCAGCATCGACATCATTAACTGCGAAGTTGCCATTTCGCATTTTTTTAATAGTTAACATCCAACGACCATTGTCGCCTTGAATGCGGCAATAGATTGGCTTGCTAACTAGTAAGCTTGCGTTAGCTTCAAACACGAAAACCATTGTTAAGATCGCTAAAAGTGCTTTCATCATTACTCCTAATTAACGTTTCTTTGTTCTTGGGCTTTAGCTGCGATCACTGCTGCTTCATCAGCGTACTGATCAAGCGATTTGATTTCGTCGAGAGTTACGAACTTAAAGCCTTGTTTCTTCCAGATAGGAATTAGCTTCGCAGTCATCTCAACTGTCTGAGATGTTTTGTCGTGCATGAGGACGATGCCGCCATTACGTTTCAACGTTTCGTTGTAATAACCGCCAGCGCACTGCTTAAGCGTCAAAGTCTGCTGGCCATTTCGAACGGTCCAGCAATCCCAGTCAGCTGCCGTGTGCGGATTTCCGTTAGCATCTAAAGAAATCTTTTTGGTATTTGGATCGCGCGAAATTTCTCCGCCAATATCCCAAAACATCGGTCCAATATAGTCGCGAAGAACTTGATCTTCATTTAAAAAGGGAGCGAAGTGAGATTTCCAGGCGCCAAACGGAGCTCTAAAGTACAAGCGACCACCGGGCTGAACGTAAGGTTTCATAAGGAGGTGAGTGTCCATTACCTGATGAAACACTTCGCGCATTCCTTTTTCAGCTGCAGTTTTTGGAAGATGTACGTGGTCTTGAGCATGGCTCGCGATGACATGACCATCGTCATGCATACGCTTCATGACTGATTCGTTGCCCTTAATGTTTTTCCCGTTAACAAAGAACGTAGCCTTTACGTTTTCTTTTTCTAAAATATCAAGTAGTCGCATTGTGTGTTCAGCCGAAGGGCCGTCATCGAACGTAAGCGCGATTTGTTTTGAAAGCCCAACTCTTGCGATGCTCTTCTCTTGAAATGCATCTGCCGCATCAGCACTCTTTGTTACGCCAGTAGCTGAAGGCTTCGAGCATGCTGCAAGTGAAGCGAGTAGTGTTAATGCGAGAAGAGTCGTGAGTTGGTTTTTCATTAGAGAGCTTCAACTCTCTTAACGATGCATTTGCGAACGCGTTTGTAGTCGTCACCCATCGTCATTTTGAAGCTTCCTAATCGTGATCCATCGACATTGCCGAGGGTTACAATGATTTCAGAGTAGTCAGCAGAGACATCGATGAAATGTCTGACGTACAATCGGCCTTGTCCGCTCGCCTTAGCCATTTGCACAGCTAGAGGAACAACAGTCTTCTCGCAAGTGCTGATCGCAAAAGCGTTTGAAGTGGGAAAAATTAAAGCCAACAATATCAAAAGTTTCACGGCGTCTTCCTTTTTGAAATTCGTTCTGCCCAAAGAATTGCAAACCATTGGCCAGCGAAGACGCTGTTGTTTAGATTTGAGTGTCTACTGTTTATACAGTATGAAAAATTGAAATGACGACTTTCGGCGCTGGCAAACTATCGATTGCGTTCGTAGGTGACGAAGTCAAATGAGACTGAGGGAGGATTGGGGCCTTCTCCGGCTTTGCGTGAGCTACGATAGACTTCGACGAATTCGGACTTACTGAACTCAGGAAATTTTGTGTCACCCGGAAAGTCTTGGTGAATCTCGGTGAGGTAGATGCGGTCGGTGAGTGGCATCATCTGCTTGTAGATTTCTCCGCCACCGAGAATGAAAACTTCGTCGCCATACACCGCGACTTTCGTCTTCGCAAACTCAACTGCATCTTGAATTGTGGCTACGACTTTGATTCCGGTGCCTGGCTTTGCGTTAGCAGGAAGCTGCGGAGCATAGTCATCTTGTCGAGTAATGATAATATGAAAGCGGCCCGGTAATGGTTGCGGCAAAGATTCAAAAGTTTTGCGGCCCATAATCATTGCATGGCCGCTTGTTTTATCTTTAAAGAATTTAAAATCCTCAGGAATGTTCCAGGGAAGATCGCCATCAATTCCGATGACCCGATTTCGGGCCATCGCTGCGATTGCGCTTAAAATCATTGGTGCCTTCACCATGTTACTCAAACTGCAACTATCGCTTTAATAGGAGGATGCGGATCGTAACCTTCAAGAGTGAAATCTTCGTACTTGAAATCAAAAATCGATTTCACATTTGGATTCATCTTCATTACTGGCAATGCTTTGTGATCGCGAGACAATTGAAGTTTCGCTTGCTCAATGTGATTTTTGTACAAGTGAGCATCACCGAGTGTGTGAATAAACTCTCCCGCGCGAAGGCCGCAGACTTGTGCCACCATCATTGTGAGTAGTGCATAAGATGCGATGTTAAACGGAACTCCCAAAAACACATCGCCACTTCGTTGATAAAGCTGGCAAGACAGACGACCACCAGCTACGTAAAATTGGAAGAACGCATGACAAGGTGGTAAAGCCATCTTGTCGATTTCACCTGGGTTGAATGCAACCACCATCAAGCGGCGAGAATCAGGATTGGTTTTAATTTGATTAATGACTTCGGTGATTTGGTCGATGGTTCGTCCGTCTGGAGTTTTCCATGAACGCCATTGAGCTCCGTAAACTGGGCCGAGGTCGCCAGTTTCTTTGTCTGCCCATTCATCCCAAATACTGACTTTGTTTTCTTGAAGCCACTTCACGTTCGTGTCGCCGCGAAGGAACCAAAGCAACTCATAGATGATCGACTTGAGATGAACTTTTTTGGTCGTAACGAGCGGAAAGCCTTTTTCGAGATCAAAGCGCATTTGGTGACCAAACACACTGAAGGTGCCAGTGCCGGTGCGATCGCTTTTTTCTGTTCCGTGATCAAGGATGAGCTTAAGGAGGTCGTGGTACTGTTCCATCATAATTGCTCCTCTGGATGAATGGCTTCGTGATGCGCTCTTCTTAATACAATCGAGCAGGCGATTTCGGTCAATAAAGGGTCGAAAAAAATGCAGTCGACGCGTTGCTTCTGCAAAGGGAACCTGGTACCTAAAAGCCCTATGGACATTAAGGACCCTATACACGGCTCAATGCCAGTTAGTCCGGCAGAGTTAGCTATTCTCGATAGCGCCCCTGTCCAGCGCCTTCGGCAGATTAAGCAACTTGGTTTTGCGGAGTATTCGTTCCCGGGTGCGGTTCACAATCGATACATTCACGTTCTTGGAGTCATGCACTTAGCGGGTATCGCATTCGATGTGGTGTTTAGAAAGTTTCCGTTTAAGAGCGAAGCGACTCGCAATCGATTACGTCAATGTACTCGCTTAGCAGCGTTGTTACATGATTTAGGACATGGTCCGTTGAGCCACACGACCGAAGAAGTCATGCCGCAACTTTCAGAATTAAAAATTGCTGCTTATAAGAATCGGGCAGCGGGTTTTGAAATAACCTCTGATCGTCGCGCCGATCACGAAGATTACACGATCAAGTTTTTAACTGACTCTCAGTTGAGCGCAGATATTCGCAAGAACTTTAGCGACATTGATCCACTTCACGTTGCCTGCTTGATCGATAAAAACCTACTTGCTCCAGATGATTTCTTCATCGAAAACGGTTTTAATTTTAGAAAAATTCTTTCTCAGCTTGTTAGCTCAGAACTTGATTGTGATCGAATGGATTATCTTGAGCGCGATTCATACTTCTGCGGCACCAACTACGGAAAATTTGAGCGCAGCTGGTTACTTGGTAATTTAACGTACCATCAACGGGGTGGAGATTTATTCTTAGCTCTTGATCGACGTGCACTTTATACGTTCGATGATTTTTTGATTTCTCGTCATCACATGTACTTAATGGTCTACTTCCATCACAAGAGTGTGATTTACGAAGAAATGCTTCTTCGTTACCTCACTTCACCTGATTGCACATACAAGCTTTCGCCGAACTTAGATGAGTACATTCGAGCGACTGATTATTCTTTGTATGAGCATTTAGCTTCGTCACCGAATCAATGGGCGCGGAGAATTAGTCAGCGACGGTCCTACAAAGTGGTTTTTGAAAATCACGCTGTGGGCCCAAGCGAAAGACCTCAGAAGATCAAAGATAGTCTTGAAGCTGAGGGTATTGACGTCATCATGGCGAGCTCATCAACGAAGCTTTCGAAGTATCACACTCTTGCTCCTGCAGATAAGCTTCCAATCTACGTCGTTGATCAGTTCGATCCGCTTGGCGAAATCATGCCGATCGAAGAGAGCTCGGAGATTTTCAGAAAGTACGAAGAAACCCGATCGATCACTCGACTCTATGTCTCGGGCGAAAATGTTCCAAAAGCGCGCGACATCGTGTTTCGGAAAAAGCTTTAAATTCGCTGACGACAGCATGTCTCTTCTCACTAAATCTATTCATGCGACTGAGCTAAGTAAGGACACTTCTGTGTATTCGCTTTCTATAGCTCATCTACATTCGTACAAAATCATTTAGAGCTGTTGATGTAACTCGGCGGTCAGTTCAGTCTTCTCGGGATGCTTTTTTGGTTTCAATCAAAAGTTCTAGGAGGACTAAAATGAACGCAAAACTTTTACTCGCAGGATTCGCAACACTCGGAATGCTCGCCGCATGCAGTGATGATGATGATAACAACGTAACACCGCCGCCAGCCAATTCAGGTCAATCAACGCGCGAATGGCAAAGTATTCAGCTGTCTGCCGATTGCATCGAGGCAACTGATCCTGGCGAAGTTTGCAACGAAGGTACTGCATCACTCAAATTCAATTGGGACGGAAGCTTTACGTTTAACGACGGTCAACGCACGGGTAATCTTTCAGCCGATGACTTGAATCAGTTGGTCGTAGCGACTGATATGGTCGTTTCTCAAGACTCGGCTCAACAACAGTCTTGCGAAGATTCAAGCGCTAACATTCTACTCTCGCAAAAAATTGAGGTAGCTTTAACTGCAACGCCCTCTGCTCCAGTTGTGATGTACGAAGAGCGAGATGAATCAGATGAAGTTTGCGCTCGCGGAGACGTAGATCGCCTTCAGGATCTTCGCAATCTTCTTGCAGCACTTGCGGTGAAGTACGCGCCGATGACAACACCGACTCCAACCCCTACGCCAACACCAACGGCAACACCGACTCCGACACCAACGCCGACAATTTAATTTTAAAGTGACCCTGCCAAAAGGTAGTTCATACCTTTTGGTAGCGGGAGTGCGTTAGCGGAATGCGCCGATGCCGGTGATGTGCTCGCCAATAATTAAGCGATGGATATCTTCGGTTCCCTCGTAAGTATTTACACTTTCAAGGTTGAGGATGTGTCGACCGACCTGGTATTCGTGAGTGATACCAGATGCGCCTAAGATATCGCGACAAACACGAGAAATTTTGAGAGCCTGCGAAACGTTATTCATTTTCGCCATCGAAATTTGTACTGGTTGTGCTTTTCCTTCGTCCATTAATCGGCCGAGTTGATACGCGAGTAATTGGCCTTTGGTGATTTCAGTAAAGGCATCGACCAGTTTCGCCTGCACGAGCTGAAATGAAGCAATCGGTTTATCAAATTGAATGCGCGTTTTTGCGTAATTGAGTGCTTCATCAAAGCAAGCGGAAGCGGCGCCCAGTGCTCCCCACGAGATTCCGTAGCGAGCATTGTTTAAACAAGAGAACGGGCCCTTGAATCCGACAACTTGAAGCATATTCGAAGCTGGAACTCGTGCATCTTCAAAAATAAGCTCTGATGTGATTGAGGCTCTCAGAGAAAACTTTTTGTGAATGTCGCGTGTTCGAAAGCCTTTTGTCCCTTTGTCGACAATAAAGCCATGAACTTTATTTCCTGCTTCAGGAACTTTTGCCCAAACGATCGCAAGGTCTGCGATGCTACCACTGGTGATCCACATCTTGCTTCCGTTTAAAATGTAGTCGTTTCCGTCTTTGCGAGCCGTCGTCACCATGCCCGCAGGGTTTGATCCGAAGTCGGGCTCGGTGAGCCCAAAACAACCAATCAATTCACCTTTAGCCATTTTCGGAAGGTATTTATTTTTTTGATCTTCAGTTCCGAATTCTGCAATCGGGAACATTGAAAGTGCACCTTGTACACTTACGACAGATCGTAGGCCGCTATCACCACGCTCAAGCTCACGCATGATCACGCCATAACTCGTGTAATTTAATCCTGCGCAACCATAACCTTGAATTGTTGGGCCAAAGACTCCGAGCTTGCCAAGTTCCGGAATTAACTTCGAAGGAAACTGATCATGCACAAAGCAGTCATCAATAATTGGAATAACTTCGGCGCTTACAAAATCACGAACAGTGTCGCGAATGATTCGCTCTTCTTGCGAGAACATCGAATCAACATCGTAAAAATCTGGAGCAATATACGGTTTCAAGCGAACTCCTTATGACGCACTATTGCTACACTCTGGTAGCAGCTACCGTTGGGAGACGGTGAGGGTTTGGCCGCTGACGCCAGCGCCCATTGAGCTTGCTAAGAACGCAACGGTTTGTGCGATCTTGTCGGCTTCAGTGAGAATTGCGTCTGGATATTTTTTTTGAAGTTCAGTTTGGGCGGCTTGAATGCTGAGTTGCCCTTTGCCGTAATTAAGAAGCAGCTCTTCAGTGACTCCCATCGACAAGCAGTTAACTGTTACTCGGCTTGCGGCAACTTCGCGTGCAAGTGATTTTGAAAAATTGACGAGACCATTTCGAGCAGCACCTGCAACTGAATGAGGAGGGAAGCCCGCAGCGTGAATGTCGTAAGTGAGGTAAATTACGCGGCCACGTCGGCGCCCTTCTAAAAACTTTAAAACGCTATGAGTGATTAAAATAGGAACTTCGAAATTTTCATGAATAAGACGTTTTAAATCTTCTGGAGAAGAATCCTTCAAACTCGAAGTATCAAGAGAGATTGAGCCATCAACATAGATGTCGATTCCACCAAATGATTCGGCAGCTTTACCAACAGCATCTTTTGGACCGTTCGGAGTTTTTAAATCAATACTAAATGCGGCAGCTCTTCCGGCTTTTGGATTTATTTCTCGTGCGTCCATTAGTCGTTCAGCGAATCGCGCGTGTGTATCAGCGTTGGCATCGACCATCGCAACGCTGCAACCAAAACTTGTCAGAGTCATCGCGATCGATTGAATCGTGCTTGTACACGGTCCAACAAGTAATGCTGTTCGTTCTTGAAGTTTAAATTCTCCGGCTTCCATCACTTACACTCGTTCTATTAAGATTGCGATTCCTTGGCCACCGCCGATGCAGGCGCTGCCGATTGCATAGCGCGCTTGTCTGCGCTCCAGTTCATACATTAAGTGATTCATGATTCGAGTACCAGAAGCTCCTAGTGGATGACCCACCGCAATCGCACCTCCGTTGACGTTTGTGCGGGTGCGATCGAGGCCTAATTCCTTTTCGACTGCCAAATACTGAGCAGCAAAGGCTTCATTTACTTCGACGAGGTCAATTTGCGAAAGTTTCATTCCGGTTTGATCTAGAAGTTTTCGAATCGCATAAGCCGGTCCAATGCCCATAATCTTTGGATCGCAACCTACCGACGCCCAGCCGTGAACTCGCACTTTTGGCTTTGCGCCAAGTGCCTTTGCTTCAGACTCGGTTGTTAAAATTGAAGAAGCGGCACCATCAACAATTCCAGATGCTGTTGCTGCAGTGACGGTACCGTTTGGTTTGAAAAGCGGCTTCAATCCTTTAATTTTGTCTGCAGAAACATCTGGTTTTGGATGTTCATCTTTTTCAATTAGCAAATCACCTTTTTTAGTTGTGACTTTGACTGCCGAGATTTCTGTTTTAAAAAATCCTTTGCTTAATGCCTCTGCGTAGCGCTTTTGCGTCAACATCGAGTACTCATCACAAGCGTCGCGAGAAATATCGTATTTCTCTGCTAAATTTTCTGCTGTGATTGCCATTGGCATTCCGGCATAGGCGTCAGTGAGCGCAGAAGTCATAAGATCTTCAACTTGCGCGTTGCCCATTCGGTATCCTTCAAAGC
This sequence comes from uncultured Bdellovibrionales bacterium, assembly GCA_964543475.1. GTDB lineage: Bacteria > Bdellovibrionota > Bdellovibrionia > Bdellovibrionales > JAMPXM01 > JAYSYM01. The sequence goes on from CAZIYJ010000001.1 coordinate 605,232, forward strand.
GAGCCCCTCGAAGCACATAAGGAATTTGCGACATCTGCTCAACTCCGCCAGCAAGAACGCACTTAGCTTCGTTGGTGAGGAGCATTTGGCCAGCAGATATCCATGCCTGAAAGCCACTTCCGCAAAGTCGATTGACTGCGAGCGCTCCGACTTCAACCGGCACACCCAAGTGAAGTCCAACGTGCCGAGGTAAATAAGCCGCGTCTGATCCACTTTGGACGACGTTGCCGATGACTACATGATCAATTTTTGTTGGCTTGATGCCAGCTTGTTCAAGCGTGCTTTGTCCTGCGGCAACTGACAGCTGAGTAGCCGACACATCTTTTAGCGACCCACCGAATGCTCCAAACGGAGTTCTTTGACCAGAGATAACAACAATTTTTTCCATGAGATTTTCCTTATTGGGCGCTATTGAAAGTAAGAGTCGATTTTATCGGGAAAGATTCAGTTGATGCAAGGCCCGTCAAACTTGACTGGCTAGTTGGATTAGGCGGAAGCTTTGAAACATGAATGTATTGATCATTGGGCAAGGCGGACGTGAGCACGCATTAGTTCGCGCTCTTCGTTTATCGCCATCAGTCACAGAAATCCACGCACTTCCAGGTAACGACGGGATGGGTCGGGAAGCTCAATGTCACAAAATCGACTTTAAGAAATTCGATGATGTAGTAGGTCTAGTTAAATCGAAAAATATTGAACTCGTTATCATCGGCCCAGAGGGCCCTCTCGAACTCGGTTTAAGTGACCATCTTCGAGAGAATGGCATACTAGTTTTTGCGCCCGATCGCGCGGCTGCGCGCTTAGAAAACAGTAAAGTGTTTTCAAAAGATTTTATGATCGAGTTCGGAGTACCAACAGCGAAATCCGTCATCGTAAAAACCATCGATGAAACATTAAAGGCTTGCTCCGACTTTACTCCTCCCTACGTATTAAAGGCCGACGGCTTAGCAGCCGGAAAAGGTGTGTTCATCTGTAAAACGAAAGATGAATTAAAAGAGGCTGCAAAGAAAACTTTTGAAGATCGAATTTTTGGAAATGCGGGAAATCAAGCATTGCTCGAGCAATTCACTCCCGGGTTTGAAATAAGTTATTTAGTTTTAACAAATGGTCGCGACTATCAAGCTCTTCCGCTGTCGCAAGATCATAAACGTTTACTCGATGGCGACGAGGGGCCAAACACAGGCGGCATGGGCACCGTTGCGCCTGTTAAAATTGATCAAAAGCTTGAAGAGAAATTTCGTACGCACGTGATGAAGCCAATTCTTCGCGGTCTAACTGAGAGTAAGTTCGTTTATCGTGGAGTGCTTTTCATTGGTTTGATGATTACGAAAAACTCGCAAGGCGAGCTTGAGCCGAGCGTGCTTGAGTTTAATACGCGATTCGGCGATCCAGAAACACAAGTGCTTCTCCCGCTTCTTGATGGAGATTGGGGAAGTGTATTCAAGTCGGTGGCGGAAGGTGAGCTTCCGAAGCTCTCTTGGAAGAATGAAGCAGCGGCATGTGTTGTCTTGGCGGCTGAAGGGTACCCTGACTCTCCTCGTAATGGCGTCAGCATCAAAGGCGTCTCGCACGATTCATCATTAGGCCGAGATCAATACGTTCTTCACGCAGGTGCGTTGAACGAAGATCACGGAACGTTTGTTACAAATGGCGGACGAGTTTTAAATGTCATCGGAGTCGGTCGCGACGTGAAAGATGCAATTGCGAAAGCCTACTCTCAAATTGAGAATATCTCGTGGCCTGGCATGCAGTTCCGAAAAGATATCGGCGAGAAGTTAGAATGAGAGATTCAAACTGACTTTTTGAATTGTGTCGTCGGATTTAGCGATGCTATCAAAAACAAGTTTCGCTTGGCTGTTGAGTTTTTGAAACATACTTACTTTGAGTTCGCGGTCATGTCCGACTTGATAGCTAATTTGTGAATCGATAAATCCGTCATAAGCTAAAATTGCGCGAGCATCTGTCGCTTTCATTTTAAAGTTAACTGTGTGAACAGTGCCCTCATCAAGGCCACCCATAGCAACGTTAGTATCCATAGCGCGCTCAACTGATGCGGCTGCACGGCCCACGCCCGTGTTTTGAATCGTTTCTGATCTAAAGAAGCTATTTAAACTGTGGGTAATGATTTTTGAGGCAAGCGCTCCATCACTGTCTGAACCTTGAAGTGATGACATGGGAATAATTGCGGCGATATCCCGTTGGTTCATTTCTGTTAGCGAACGAATCATTGGAATGTTGCTGTAGTCTTCAGCAGTTCTGAAATCTCGGCAGCGATTTTGGAACCCGAAGTTCAAGCTGCGCTGCTGCTCTGGAATATAAGCATGCGAGGCAATTGTTATGATCTGCACAACAATCGTAATGATCAGACTTTTAAAGTTCGCACGCATCTTCATACCTGGCTAAAGGAAGCAAGCGAAGTGCCAGAGAGCCACGGCCCAATTGGGTTTACGGCGATGCCCGGCAAAAGAAAATCGCATCTCCTGTACTTCTATTAGACATCTGCACTAGCCATGGACGGTAAGTCTGGATATCGTTTTGACCAACGAATCGAGACCTACGTCTCAAAATGAGACGCTAGATTAAGGAGAGATCGATGAAAATGCATTTGGTTTACTTAGCAGTTACAGCGCTTCTACTTGGCAATAGTCCTGCTTTCGCAAGCGACGATACTTACTCGGGCGATCGCTCTCCGCCGCCGACTCAGCAGAAGTGGCCAGAACCAGGGCAGGATCAGGCTGGTCAAAATGATCAAGCAGATCAATCGGATCAAGCTGACCAAAACGATCAAGGTCATCCGGATCAAGGTTTCCCTGATCAAGATTCTCCCGATCAGAAAAAACAAAAATCGAAAGTTCAATATGACTGGGGATACTCTCAATCTGGTTTCGGTTACTGTTACGCGTTTGATCGCCACGGTAATGTTTTAGATTGGGGAAGACCTCAGCCAAATATTCACTGTGAGCGCGTAAGACCTTCAGTTTTCCAGTGGGGCCGTTCGTGGAATGGCTACATCTATTGCTACCAGTGGACTCCTTACTGGGCCGCAATGAATGACGGTCGACCAGTACATCCAAACTATTGCCGATAGTTCAAATCGGTATAAAAAAAGGCCGCGATTAGCGGCCTTGAAGTTCTGAAATTTTTAATTCAAGTGATTAGACTTCTGCACCTGGTGGAGGTCGAAGGCCTTTTTTCTTAATCTTCTCGACCAGAGTTGTTCGATTGAGTTTCAAAAGCAACGCTGCTTGGTTTCTGTTCCAGCCAGTGCGCTCGAGAGCTTGTAAGATCAACGCGTTCTCGAATGAATCTACTGCCGTGTTGAAGTCCATTCCATCATCTGGAAGTTCAAATGAGTCAGCAGTGCCAGCACCTGCTGCGACTGCGCCCGCGCCGCCACCTAAGTTTAGCGATGCGCTAACTCGGTATTGCTCAGGTAGATCAACTTTTTCAACGATGCCATTACCTTTTAAAATCGCGAGACGCTCAACTAAGTTTTCAAGCTCGCGAATATTTCCTGGCCAGCCGTAGTTAGTTAAGCAATCCATCGACTCAGGCGAGAAGCCTGCAATCGAACGATTCTTTGAAGCATTAAACTGCTGAACGAAGTGGTGCAGGAGTAAAGGGATATCTGTGCGTCTTTGCTTAAGAGCAGGGATCACTATTGGAATCACATTTAAGCGATAGAATAGATCTTCTCTGAACTGTCCCTTTGCGACTGCTTTTTCTAAATTGATATTTGTTGCCGCGATCACTCGCACGTCAGCAGACACAGTTTTCGCTGAGCCGACTGCTTCAAATTTACGTTCTTGAAGAATACGAAGAAGCTTTACTTGAAGCGGAAGAGAAAGTTCGCCGATCTCATCTAAGAAGATCGTTCCACCTTGAGCGAGTTCGAAGCGACCTACGCGATTTGCTATCGCGCCAGTAAAAGCACCTTTAATGTGGCCAAAGAGTTCGCTTTCAAGAAGCTCACCAGGAATCGCGCCGCAATTGATTGGAATGAAAGGCTTATCTGAGCGAGGAGAATTGTAGTGAATCGCCTTTGCAACTAACTCTTTTCCAGTTCCGCTCTCGCCTGTAACAAGAACGGTAGAATCAGAATCAGAAACTCGTTCGACCATTTGAAGAACGTTTCTGATCTCATTGCTTTGTCCAATAATATTGTCGAAACGATACTTCTTATGAAGTGCAGACTTAAGTTGTTGGTTCTCTTGTTGCAGGCTCTTAAGAGAAAGGGCTCTGTTTGCAAGACCAACGATCTCTTCTAAATTGAATGGCTTCGTTAAAAAGTGAAACGCACCAAGCTGTGTTGCTCTGACTGCAGTTTCAATTGTTCCGTGGCCAGTCAAAATAATTACTTGGATATTAGGATGAGTGGCTCTGAGGCGAGTCATCAAATCCATGCCGTCACCATCGGGCAATCGTAAATCAACGATTGCAAGATCAATTGCTTGGTCTGAGCCAGAGAGCGTGTCAGCTTCTTTTGCGCAATTAGCAGTGATGACTTGGAAACCTTGTCGATCGAACACTCTAAAGAGAGCGGTTCTCAAACTTGACTCATCATCTACTATTAAAATTCTTTGCAGCTTATTAGAAACTTGAGCTTGCATCGACTTCCCTTCCTTGGTTCAGCCTGACTTATTATCCGTCAACCGCTTGGCATCCTGCCGCGTTCTTGGCCTTACTGACTGTTTCTCAGAGATGATGGCGTATATAGAAATGGTAACTGTAATTTTGGCGCCGTCAAAGCCCCGTACACATCAGGACGCCAAAATCTAGACACGACTCTTCGGAGGGCCAGAGCTGAAAGTTGGCTAACTAGTTGACGACACACAGATGCGCTTGATCTCAGTCTTGTTGTGAAGAAATCGGGAAGGAAATTTTTGCCTGCGTGCCACCTGCTGGACTGGAAGAAATATCCAAGCGGCCACCGTGATCGTTAATAATTTGCAAAGCTACTGTGAAGCCTAGGCTCCCGCTGAGCTGGCTATGTTTTTGTGCGTTTCTGTGCGGGAATCCAGTCGAGTCGAGATCGGACTTTTCAGAATCGAATCCAATTCCATTGTCTTCAATCACCAACATGTAAGAAGAAGAGCTTTCGGTCAATACGATTGTAATTTGCCCACTATGTTTTTGTTCGCGACGTTTTCTCTCTGCGATCGCTTCTTGCGAGTTCTGTAAAAAACTTCTGACTGCTTGAGCGAGATAGTTGAACTGACCACTCACCATTATTGGTTTTTCTGGCGCAGAAACGGTGACGTCGATGCCTGTTGCACGCGTTTGTAACTCAGTAATTTTAAGCGCTTGATTGACGACTTCACGAAGATCAATATCTCGAACTTCATCGGTCGTAGATTTTCTTGTGAAGCCCAAAAGATTTTGTACGATCTCGCGACATCGACGAGCACCTTTTTCCATGTCGTGAATATCGCTAAAGTAAGGTTCGTTCCCGTTAAGATCCATTTGAATGAGCTGTAAGAATGAGAGCATGCCGCCGAGCGGGTTATTAAGCTCGTGCGCAATACTACTTCCGATAGTTCCGAGCTCTGCCATCTTTGCGCTCTCTAGAATCTGTCGCTCGAGCTTTTGTTGCATCGAAATGTCGCGATACATATTCACATAGACAGTCGTACCTTCTGCTTTGAATTGTAGTGACTGGCTGTGCACATCAAAGATGACATTTTGATCGCCAGGAGTCTTCTTTGGCGGAAGCCTAAAGCTCTGGCCCAGTTTACAAGTTTCACACGGTGACTTTCTTCCGAACAAAACAGCGTAGCATTTCTTTCCGATAACCTTATCGAATCCTAAGCCTGTGTGTTTGATGTAAGCTTTGTTTGTGCGAAGGAGAGTGTATTCCCGATCCATTAAGCTTACTGGCTCAATGATCGCATCGAATGTTGCGTCCCACTGAGCTTTTAAGGTCTCGCTCTGCTCGAGCTTTAAGAGTCGATCCATTGCGAGAGCAACGGCGTCTGTCACTTGTGTTAAAAAAGCACCTTCGTCTTTTGTGAATGGACGATCTTTTTCTCGAGCGAAATAAATTTTTCCGATTTGCTCGCCTCCTCGAGTAAGAGGCGAATCAAATACAACCAAGCCTTGCCGTTCAGCAAGCTGGGCAGGGCCCATTGAGGTTTGTTGAGAGCGAAATACAACGCGTGTCCAAGACAAACCTAAAGCGCTGTTAAGCGCTTCATTCACTAATCGCTCCATTTCGGCAACGTTAGTGGCTCGATGAACGGCGACGAAAGCTCGGTGCAAACCTTCGACTCTGTGGTTTGTTTGTAAAAGCTTTGCGCGAGTGTCTTCTAAAAATTTCTGACGCTTTTCAACTCGATCTTCAAGATCTAATGAGAGTCTCTTTAAGCTTTCATTTTGTTCGTTCACTAAATTTAGAAGTTGAGAATTTTGTCGAGCAAGTAAGTGTTCGCTCAAAGCCTCTTCAACTGCGTGGTCGAATTGCTGATCTCCGAATTCTTGAATGACTTTAAAGACGTGACCTAAATTAATTGCTCGGCGCAACTGATCAGCGTTGGCACCTTCAGCAATTAAAACTTTTTGAGGCGACGGATGGTGAGAGTTAAATGCGTCAGCCACAGCTTTAAATGTTGAGGCAGAGAGTAACTTTGCGGGGAAAGCCACCACACTATAGGCATTTGATTCTAAAAATTTTTGTGCTTCAACTAAATCGGTGGCAAAGTCTGCTCCGAAACCAATTTGCGTAGGGGTCGGATGTCCGACCACTAGCACGCTAGATTTTAAAGACTGCATACTTGAGGCAAATCCTTTAATTCCTCAATTTGAAAATCTGCAGTTTCTTCAGCGTTTTCAGGTTTCATGTGAACATGTTCGCCGTAGCGAACCCAACAAGTTTGCCACCCAAGGCGTTTTGCAGGCGCAATATCACTATCAACACGATTACCAACACTCAGATATTCAAACGGAGTTCCGCCAAATTCTGTTTGCAACTTTGTGAATGCTTGCTGTTTGGTCTCAGTGAGCACATCGACAATTTCAATTTGCTCAAAGAAGCGCGCAATCTTAAGAAGTTCAATTTTTCGACTCTGTGTACGTGGATCGCCAGCCGTAACGAGAAAGAGACGGTAGCGACCTTTCAGAGACTCAAGTAAATCAATCGCTCCATCTCGCAAGCGAATATTTTCTTCTACGTTTCTGCTGTGGAATGCCTTGTGACCCGCAAAGGCTACATCGTTGATGTACGTATCGGTTCGTACACCGATTTTTTCTGCCAACTCGCGATAGATCTGCGATCGGGGATTTGATTTGAGCAATGAAGTGCGAACACTCAGACAAGTTTCAATGTCGCAGTTAAGGCCTGCATCTATCATCGCCTGACACGATTCGCGAGCTGCGATCGGAATTAAAAATCCGCTCGTGTCGAGAAGAGTATCGTCTAGGTCAAAGATGATCGACTTCACTGCGCATTCCTTTATCTTTGAAAACAGCGGAAATTCCATTTTCGAATCTTGGCCAAATCGGAGTGAGATCCGTTACTCCGTCACGTTCTTCAATACAGATTACAGGTATTTTGTTATCGTGCCACCCGTACTGACTTAAACTGCCGGTAGTTGGATATCCAATGTCCTCCTGAAGATTGTATCCAGATGCCGCTGCCAATCGCTCAGCATCTTTCCAGCCTGGTTTTCCTGTGCAAACCACGCATGGCTCCCAGCTATGACAATGAATAATGAGCCTTGGTTTAAAAATTTGAATGAGTTCGACAACACCTTGGACCTCAGGCTCACTCGCCGGCGATTTTCCGGGAAAGTACCGCTCTTTTTCAAAGGCCGAAGACCAGTTTGAAGAAGGATAGTTGCGGTTGAGATCAACCCCTCGGCCGTTCACCCTTGAATTATTTTTAAAGCCATCGACGTTCAGACAAGGAATCAAAATCCATGGGGCAATTGACTCTGGGAGCTGAGATTTTAGCCACTGAAGCGATTTTTCAGCGAGTTCAACACCTTCGGGTTCATCGCCGTGGATGCCTCCCATCAACAAAATGGGCTGCTGAGACGCAAGGCTATCTAGCGGCGTCGATGAGTAGAGAGAAATGTCGGTTCCGAGTGCGGTTTTTTTCCAACTCGGTGTGACTGAAAAGTACCTTGGCACCCCCTCACTTTAGCGGCATGTTCGTTCGCTTGTCGAGCTAGGAAGATTGCAGGAGATGTCCTTTGGCTAAGTGATCCTCTGCTGGACTATTTCGCCTCAAAACTCTAGTATCGCGGCAATGAATACTACGACGAATACACCTTCTGTAAACAAAGAGTTCTCGGTCATTATTTTAGCGGCTGGAAAAGGGACTCGAATGAAGTCTCCCTTGCCTAAAGTCCTGCACCCAGTGGCAGGGGTACCGATCATCAAAAAAGTGATCGATGCAGTACGTGGAGCAGGAGCTTCCGAGATTCGAGTTGTTGTGGGTCATGGTGAAGCGCTTGTTCGAAAGGTTGTCGAACCGATGGGAGTTAAATGCTTCCCTCAAGTGAATCAACTCGGAACTGCCGATGCGGTGAAGTCGGCAGAGCCTGACACGATGACGGGAACGATTTTAATTTTAAATGGCGATCACCCGCTCATCGAAGCTGTCGACATCATAAATATTTTGCGTGAAGTGAATGATACCAAATCAGACTGCGCGGTTGTTTCGGCTGATGTTAAAAATCCCGGGAAGTTTGGTCGTATTGTTCGACATCAAGGCGAATTAAAAGCGATCGTTGAAGCCGCTGATGCGGGAGCAGAGACCTTAAAGATTCGCGAAGTGAATACGGGTATCTATGCTATCGCCTCTGAAACACTTAACGAGTATTTACCAAAGATTGAAAATCATAATTCAAAAAAAGAATTTTACTTCACCGACATCATTGGTCTTTGCCAAGAGTCAGGAGAAAAAGTAACTGCAGTCAAAGCTCGAGCATCGGTTGCAGTTGGGGTGAACACTCAAACTGAACTTGCAATGGCTTCTCGTCAGCTCTTCCGGCGTAAGCGAGAGAAGTTGATGGAAGACGGCGTTTTGATGATTGAGCCTCGCACAACGTTTATCGAAGAAGATGTAACAGTTGAAGCGGGGACAGTGATCTATCCGGGAGTCTATCTCCGCGGTAAAACTTCGATCGGACCTTTTTGTGTTCTTGAGCCGAACTGTTACATCGCAAACTCAAAATTGGCTGACGGTGTTGTTGTGAAGGTCGGAACGTACATGGAGCAAGCGATCGTTGAGTCGAGAGCCGATGTTGGACCCTACGCGCACTTACGCCCGGGCACCGAAATTGGCGTTGAGGCGCACATCGGAAATTTTGTTGAGCTAAAGAAAACGAAATTTGGCAAACGATCAAAAGCGGGACACTTAACTTATCTTGGTGATGCGCTGATTGGTGAAGACGTAAATATTGGTTGCGGTACAATCACTTGCAACTACGCAGCTGACAAAAAGAAATATCGAACAAAAATTGGCGACCGAGCATTTATCGGAAGCGATACCCAATTTATCGCTCCGGTAGAAATTGGCGCTGACTCAGTCATTGGCTCCGGCTCAACGATCACTAAAGATGTCCCGGCCGGCTCTCTTGCCGTTGCCCGCGGAAAGCAAGTGATCAAAGAAAACTACAAGCCGAAACCAATCGAGGCAGACCCAGAAGAAAAGGCATAGAGAAAAAATGTGTGGAATTGTTGGTTACTTCGGTAACGGTAGTCCTAAAGATGTGATCGTCAATGGCTTAAAGAAGCTTGAGTATCGCGGCTATGACAGCGCCGGGATAGCCATTTTAAACAATGGCGAATTCAAGCGCGTACGTGCATCCGGAAAACTTTCTGAATTGCAACGTAAGCTCGAAGGCGAAACGTTTACGGGTAAACTTGGAATTGGTCACACTCGCTGGGCCACTCACGGCGGACCAAGTGAACGAAACGCACATCCGCATAATGTTGAAGGTGTAAGCCTCGTTCACAACGGAATCATTGAGAACTACCAAGAAATTCGCGAGCGACTTAAGGCCGATGGTGTAACTCCATCTTCTGATACCGATTCTGAACTTGTCGCTCACTTAATCGCACGCAAAGTTAAAAAGACGAACGATCTCTTTGAAGCAGTAAAAGAAGTTCTGCCAGAACTTCGAGGAGCTTATTCAATTTTAGTGGTGTGGGAGAAGCAGCCCGAAACTCTGGTCGCTTTTAAAAACGGCCCACCATTGCTTCTTGGCGTTGGCAAAGATGAAATGCTCGTCGCGAGCGACATTCAAGCGGTGATCAACTACACAAATCGCGTTGTTTATCTTGATGATTTAGAAATTGCGCACGTTCAAGGCTCGAAGTACCAGGTATTTTCTGCCGAAGGAAAGCTACTTAAAAAAGAAGAACAAGTTGTGCAGTGGAATAGTGAGCAAAGCGAAAAAGCTGGCTTCCGTCACTATATGCTCAAAGAAATCTACGAACAGCCAAGAGCAGTTGCGAATGCAGTGGCTCCGCACATCGATATCGAAAATAAGCGCACACGTTTAACCGGAGTTGGTTTTGGTGCGACGTCGTTTGATGAATTATCAAAACTTGATCCAGTTAAAGATTTAAAGTTAACAGAGCAAGTCTTAAAAGAAGTTGAGCGAATTTTTATTATCGCCTGCGGCACAAGTTTCTATGCAGGAATGGTCGGCAAATACTATATCGAATCACTTGCGCGAATTCCTGTCGAAGTCGAGATTGCTTCTGAGTTTCGATATCGCGATCCAGTAATTCCACCGAATACTTTAGTGATGACGATATCTCAAAGCGGCGAAACAGCCGATACACTTGCGGCGTTGCGATTAGCAAAGCAGGCGGGTGCTAAGACATTGAGTATTTGTAACGTAAGACGATCATCAATTGATCGCGAAGCTCATGGTCACTTGTACATGAACTCGGGCGTTGAAATTGGCGTAGCTTCAACTAAGGCCTTCTCGAGTACCCTTGCTCTTCTAAATGTCTTCTCGCTTTTCTTAGCACGTACTCTCGGCAAAATGACCGAAGTGCACGAGCAAGAATATCTTGAGGCACTTCAGGCGGTTCCTGCGCAAATGGAAGCTGTCCTCTCTTACGATAAGTTTTTCGATGAAGCTTCGCACACGCTCAAAAATTTCAAAGGTATCTTGTACATGGGTCGTGGAGTGAGTTTCCCGATCGCAATGGAAGGAGCTTTGAAGTTAAAAGAGCTCGCTTACATGCACGCTGAGGGTTATGCCGCAGGCGAAATGAAACACGGGCCTTTAGCTCTTATTGATGAGCGCATGCTGATCGTGATGCTTGCTCCTGCCGATAAACATTACGAGAAGACTTTGTCGAATCTCGAAGAAGCAAGAGCACGTGGCGGAAAAATTATTTCGGTTGGCACCGGCGACAACAACGAATTGAAAAGTGTCAGCGAATATTATCTTTCGCTCCCTCAAGCAAAGTGGACGATGAATCCATTGCTCGAAGTTATCCCAATGCAACTACTGGCTTACCACGTAGCCGATGCTCTCGGTCACGATGTTGACCAGCCTCGTAACTTAGCTAAATCCGTCACCGTCGAATAAAAGGTAGCTGCTACCAGAGTGTAGCAAGGGTGCGTTAAGCGGAGATTGGGCCTGATTGGCTGCGATCAAACGTGTAGGGAAGAATTGTTCCAACGGCGGCTTCAAATTGTGTTGCTGCCCACTTAAGTTGACCGCTTGATTGATGAGAAACAGTTTTAGAAAGCTCACTTAAAAGAGTTCTTCCGTAACCATTACCGGCGTGTGCTTGGACTACGAATAGATCGGCCAAGGTAATCACATCTTCATTTTGATAAAAATGCGCGAACGCTACTTGTTCGTTTTCGACTTCCATTGCGAGCGTGAAAGCTTCGCCGGGGACGTGAGGAAAGAGGCTGAAATCTTGTGGAGTAGCGAGCTTTAGTTTCATTGCCTTCATTATCTCTCCTTTTGGTGAAAAAGAGTAAAGTCAGGGTTCTGTCAGGGCCATTGTTAGCCTAATGGCTTAACGTCTCGGGAAGCCTCAGCTGCGCGGGCCTCTACCTCATAGGGAATATTCCAATAGGCAAGGTAGCTGTCTCGGTAGCGCAAGAGCCCCTGAGCATAGAACCAGAGGTATTTCGAGTAGAACTTCAGCACACCTTCGCGGCGCATCTGTGAGACATGTTCAAGCTCGTGCGCGGTTAATTGAGGCGAGGCTGTTGGGTGTTTTACAAATACAAACGGGTACAACACGATGGCATTTACTTTTAAGCGAGTTGCTAGCCGTGAGTTGTATCGCCAACGGATTTTTAAACTCATTCCGATACTATGCAGGATCTTGGCTTGAAAGTTGATAAAGAGCGTCGCCAGTTAGGCGATTGACTGACCATTCGTTCATGGGCTTGGCGCCCAAAGAATTGTAGAACTCGATTGCAGGTGTGTTCCACGTCAGCACAGACCATTCAAGGCGACCGCAATTTCTTTGAACAGCAGTCTTAGCTAAGTACGCTAATAATTTTTTGCCGTAACCTTTACCTCGGTGTTCGGGTAATACAAAAAGGTCTTCGAGATAAATTCCGGGCTTTGCTAGGAACGTTGAGAAGTTGTGGAAGAAAATCGCAAAGGCTACTTTTTTTCCTTCTTCTTCTAGGAATAAAACTTCAGCATACTTTTGGGGACCAAAAAGCGTTTGCGTGAGAGCAATTTCGTCTGCCACCACTTCGTGCTCGAGTCTTTCGTAGATAGCTAACTCGCGTATGAACTTTAGAATTTCTGGAACATCGCTGATGGTTGCCGGAACGATTTTTGTCGCGACTTTGCTTGGGCTGTCACTCATGCATTCGCTCCGACAGCAGCTTCGGTCGCGGCTTTCAAAGCTTCGCTCGCGCGATCAACTTGAGTTGACGAATGTAACGTAAGATTTCTCTCGGCCATCCATCCGGTCAAAGCCTCGCGGCAACGTTGAATCTGAAGCGCTCGCTTGTCGTCTTTGTTCCAGCGACGATTGCCAACAAACGTTTTAACTTCTTCGTCAGCTATTGGAGGAAATGCTCCAAAGTTGATATTGGTTGGTTGAAAGTGTTTGATCTTCGTTTCATCAGTAATGGCGTTGAGAAGCGAGCCAAGAGCAGATGCTCGCGGTGGAGCATCGAACTCAGCCGCATCTGTTTTTGATCGAACTTTTTGATCTAAGAAATTCGCAACCAACATTCCGATGCATGTCGATTCGAAATAACCTTCTACTCCCGTGATTTGTCCTGCAAAAAACAACAATGGGTCTTGCTTGCTTGAAAGGTCGCGAGACAACGAGCGAGGAGTGTTGATGTACAAGTTGCGATGAATTGAACCGAGCTTTAAGAATTCAGCTTCTTCGAGACCGGGAATCATGCGAAGGACACGCTTTTGATCGGCGTAAGCCATTTTGGTTTGGAAGCCCACCATGTTGTACGCAGTAGCCTCTTTGTTGTCTTGTCGTAGCTGAACAGCAGCAAATGGAATTTTGTCGGTGCGAGGATCTTTAAGGCCGATGGCTTTCATTGGTCCGAAGCGTAGAGTTAAAGGTCCGCGCTCGAGCATGGCTTCAATCGGCATACAGCTTTCAAAGTACGGAGTGTTTTTCTCGAACTCTTTTGCCTCAGTCTTTTTTGCAGCCGTAATAGCTTCCATCAGAGCAAAATACTCGTCTTTGTTTAGAGGACAATTGATGTAATCTTTTGTGCCTTTATCCCAGCGGTCAGCTTTCCAAGCGATATCCATGTTGATTGAATCAGTAGAAATAATCGGAGCGATCGCATCGAAGAAATATAGAAACTCTGAGCCAAAATGTTTTCGTAGATCGTGAGCGAGCGGCTCATGTGTCAGCGGGCCAGTTGCTACCACACAAGGACGCGGAATTTCATCAAGAGATGTCACTGCGCGAGTTTCAATTTTGATGTTTGGATGCGCACGTAAGGCAGAAGTGACAGTTTGAGCGAATCGTTCGCGATCCATCGAAAGCGCTTGGCCAGCTGGCACGCGTGATTCAAAAGCGGCTTTGACGATGAGAGAGCCAAGTTGTTCGGCTTCCCATTTTAACTGACCTGGCGCAGAAGTCGCTGCCAGAGAGCCGAACGAGTTAGAGCACACAAGTTCCGCACACTGATCAGTTTTGTGTGCCGGAGTCATGGTTTGACCGCGCATTTCAATTAATACGACTTGATAACCTTTTTCTGCGAGTTGAAAAGCGCACTCGCTACCAGCAAGCCCAGCTCCCACGATATGGATTGTCGGTTTGCTGTTGGCCATGCTACTCCTCTGGTTATCGAAGGACGACTAATGAGTTCAGATTCAGGTTCGCCAAAAAATCCACCCAAAAAACATAGCGGCCGACCGCGGAATGGGCGCCATCTGACGAACATGTCAGATGTGTTACAGTCGCTCCTCGAAAATGGCAAGTCAGCGCTATCAGATGGCTTTACTCGTTGGAAATTAGAACAAAATTGGCAGGAGATCGTAGGGGAAACTATTGCTAAAAATACAGTGCCTTGCTCCTACAATCGCGGAGTTCTTTGGCTCTGGGTTCCCAACTCAGCCTGGATGCAGCAGCTTTACTTCTTTCAAGACATGATCAAGGAAAAGGTTAACGGCTATCTCGGGAGAGAATTCGTCACTTCTGTGCGTTTTACATTGAATCGACGTGCCGCCGCTCCAAGCGAAAGCCCGGAGTAAAAAAAGCGTCGTACACCCAATTTCCACTTTCCGTGGAAATTGGGTGTACGACGCCTTTTAGCGCTTGGCTTCGCTTTTTTGGATCGTTTCGCGAATTACGCTCTTTAAGTAGGTGTTTCGTGGTGAGCTGCCGACGAACGATTTGAGGCCTTGGTGAAGACTTGGGTCGTTGATGATCGCTCCGAGTGAGCCTTGGCCGCGATCAATTTTTTCCATGATATTAGCCAAGCTTTGAACGGCCTTTTGCATTTTGCGATCGTCTTTTGAGCCACGAACGTCACGAATAAGTCCGTCGAGTTCACTCAGCGTTGCATTCATTTGCGAAGTTGCGACACTGAGATTATTCATTGTCTTACCGATTGTGTTGTCTCGGTTTAATGTCGCCAACAGAATTTGCATTTCTTTAATTACGGTAACAACGTTTCCGATTCCATCTTCTTTGTCAGTTAACATAGAAAATAAATCGCCGCTTGCGTCTGGCGGAATTGAACTGCCTTCAGCGATGAGTTCTCCGCCGATTGCCCCTGGAGTTAAGTAGATGTACTTATCGCCAAGAGCCCCCTGTGTTCTGATTTCAGCTTTGGTGCCTGCAGTTATTTTTTCAGAAAACTTTGCATCAACCTGAAAGTGAACTTCGAGCTGATTGGTTTGAGAAGAGAATGTAATTTCGCTAACGTTGCCAACTGGCAGACCTGCAAGTGAAACCACACTCCCCGGGAAGAGCCCTTGAACTTCTGTAAAAGGAGTATGGAAGTTTGCATAACGAGTGAACACCATTCGGTTGCCGCCAAGCAAAAGAATCGAAACTAAGATTGCGATCAATCCAATTCCGACAAACATTCCTACTTTGTATTCGAGTCGTTTTGAGTTCTTTTCCATATCAATCCTCTTAAGGTTCTTCACCGTTGATGAAGTCGTAAATTTTTCCTGATTTGGCTGCGCGAATCTCAGCCATTGTGTAGACGCCGTGGATTTTTCCGTCGAGCAAGAGTGCAATGCGATCACATACTGCAAAAGCACTCGGCATATCATGCGTGACAAAAATTGAAGTGACGCCACGTTCTTTAAGTCGCAAGATCATTTCCTGAATTCGAACTGTGTTGTATGGATCAAGACCTGCTGTCGGTTCATCGTATAAAACAATTGATGGTTGAAGCAGGATCGCTCGAGCTAGTCCTACGCGTTTTTGCATTCCACCTGATAAATTTGCGGGATAAGTATTTTCATTTCCGGCAAGGCCGAATTCCTCTAGCTGATCTTTGATCGCTTTTCGAATTTGATCGGGTGTCATCTTTGTGTGTTCGCGAAGGGGATAAGCCAAGTTGTCAAAGACTGTCATCGAGTCAAAAAGCGCCCCGTTTTGAAAAACGTAGGCCACTTTTTTTCGAACGTCGACGAGTTCAGTTTCGCGAAGACGTGTAATCTCTTCGCCTTCAATAAAAATTTGTCCCTGATCAGGTTTTTCAAGGCCAATTAAACTTCGAAGAATTACTGATTTTCCGGTGCCAGAGCCGCCAAAAAGACCAAGGCATTCGCCTTTTTGAACATGCAAATTTACATCTTTGTGCACATGCTTGTCGCCAAAGCTCTTCTGAAAATTTTTAATTTCGATTGCTGCGCTCATAATTCAAACATCACAAAGAAAAGTTTAGTTAAGAAAAAGTCCCCGACGAGAATCGAAATTGAGGAGCCCACAACCGCTTTCGTCGTTGCGATACCAACACCTTGTGTTCCACCTGAAACTGTCATCCCGTAATAACAAGAGATTGTTGAAATAAAGAAGGCAAAGAAAACAGTTTTCAGAAGGCCAGAGAGATAGTCAGTGATTGTTACAGTCTGAAAAATCTTTTCGTAATAGAAACCAGGGTCGAGTCCAAGTTCATGATGCCCAATCACTAAACCGCCTGCGATACCAACGATGTTTCCAATTGCGGTGAGAATCGGGAGTGTGATCAAGCAAGCAAGAATCCGCGGAATAACAATTTTCTTAATAGGCGAGGTGCCGAGTGCTCGCATAGCGTCGATTTGTTGTGTCACGACCATTGAACCAATTTCGGAAGCAATCCCTGCGCCTACTCGAGCTGCAATCATAAGCGAACAAAAGACAGGACCCATCTCTCTGACGATTGATAGTGAAACGATTTTTGGCACATAGAGTTTGCCACCAAACTTTTCTAAACCTAAACCAAATTGAAGAGCCATCACCATTCCGGTACTGGCGGCTGTGATCAGAACCAAGCTCTGGGAGCGAATTCCAATGTGATAAATTTGATCCGCCAGCAGTCGCAAATACATCGGTGGCGTAAACAATTCGTGAGTGGTTTGCTTAATTAAAAACGCAAGACCGCCTAAAAAGCGAAGGGTGCCTAAGATTCGACTGCCGAGTGCTAAACTTAATTGATTCATGGTGCTTTGAAACTTTGTACGAACTCACCGTAGGCAGCGTGGTTCTCGTTAAAATTTTTCTCGAGCGCTACGAAGCTCAGAGTGTAAAGACAGTTGTTCTTCTTAAACAGCATCAACTCGACTCGAGTCAGCACTCCGTCGACACGACCCTCGGCAACTGTTGAGAGCGCTTCGCGTCCGTTAAACTCCGATTCAGTTTCGCTAATGATCTTCAGGCCCGTAAGGCTTGCTAAGAAATCACTGCGCGCAGCAAGTAGAGCTGGATCTGCTGGGTCATTGCAAGTTGATAGAAACGAAATCGTGCTTCCGTTGTCGTTGTTTTGCCAAGCCTGGTCGGCATCTTTGAGTTTGATTTCCTCAAATGGCTTTTTGGGCTGAGTGTATGAAACTCCTTGAGCAGTGGTTGTCTTTTGACCACCAAGATTCACCGTCACGCAAGAAGCGAGGGCGAAGGCCGGGAGAATAGAAATTAGGCGCAATACAAGTTGCTTAGTCATAGTTGTCGTAACTCCATCCATGTGAACGACGAAACTTTACGAGGTTTTATCGGTGGTTCTGTCTCAAAAGTTGACGTCAAAAAACATCTGCGACGTCATATCTTTGTCGTCGCATTGTCCTCACACTTGTCGAGTCGAGTCCGGCATCGCGCGCGTGTTAAAATATAAAGTGTAACCAACTACATCTTTGATGGGGCTTTGGTCGAGAGAGCCCAAAGCAATCTTGGCACCGTATGTGCTTCTGCTTTGTATGAACGAGTTTCATATAGAAAACGAAAAAGGTTGAGAGTTGATGAACGCACAAGAATCCTTCGTAACTAAACTTCGAATCTTACTAGCGGTAAGTCTAGTTTGCTTTGTTTCAAGCAACGCGTTTTCACAAAACTTGTCGAGCACGCAAGTGACTGCTGAAATTTCGCAAATCGGCGATGCTTCTCATCTTGAGTTCAGCGGCAGCTCAAACTGGAAATACGATCTCAAAAAAGAAGGCAACACGATCGTTCTTCAGGCTCCAAAATTAAACTCAACTTCGCTTGTTAAGCTTCGTACCTATTCGGATTCACTCATCAAATCTGTAACTGTCAACGAAGACGGAATCGATGGCGGAGTTGAAATTCGGTTCAATGTAAAAGACGGTTCAATCGACACATTTGACTACCTCACGGACCAACCTTCTTCACTGGTCGTTGATTTCTACAAACCAGAAAAGCCAGTGGCACAAGATGCCGATATGGACGACGTTCCGGCAACTGAACCACCAGTAAGAACTCTTCCTAAAAAGACTGCTGCAAAAAACTCATCGAAGCGTAAGCCTGCTTCTGACTACATCACTGTTCCAGGGACAGAAGCTCAACTTGCACAGGCAACAATCGACGACAAAGTTGAAGATGCTGAGGCAGTCGAAAAAGATCTTCGTCACGGAATTTTTGATGGCGGTGATCCAGAATTTAAACGCTTTTCAATTCAAGATTACGAAATTAAAGAGAATGCGATTATCGCGAGCAAAGCAAACATCTATCTTCGCTTCCCGATGTTAAAGCTTGATTCGCCACACTTGAAAACAATTTTAAACAATCAGCCAGTTTACGAAATTGTTCCAACAGAGTCCCAAGAGAATAAAGAGGCACGTCTTCTTCTTACACTTTTCAATAATAAGAGACCTTCGGTCTTTTTGAAGGCAGCAAAGCATTTCCTGAAAACTCATCCATCTGGAAAATACGATGAAATCGTTCGCTACATGATGGCAGATGTTCATTATCAATTCTGGTTAAGCGAACAGCGAATCGAAGATTTAGAAACTGCTCTCGGAATTTATCGCACGTTGACTGAACGTTATCCTGATTCTCCCCTCAGCACTCGAACTCTCCTATTAGTGGGATATTCATATCTCGACCATGGTGATGCGTTTGGTGCGTTGAAGGCATTCCAGCGCTTTACTCGTTCTAAGCCAACCTCAAAGGCAATCGATCAAGTTAAGATTTCAATTGGTGAGGCTTATCTTCTTATCAACAAATATGAAGACGCTCTTGCTATTTTTTCTGAAGTTGAAAAATCAGCGGCTAATAAAAAGGACGCAATTGAAGCAGCTTATCGACGTGGTGATGTGTTCTTTAAAAAGAAAGACTACGCAAATGCAGTGGCAGAGTACAAAGCAGCGCAAAATCGCTACAAAGGTTCGGCTGCGCGCTTTCCAAACGCATCATTTAACTTATCAGAATCAGAATTTTGGTTGAGCCGCTATAAAGAAAGTCTTCTCTCATATCGCGACTTTCTTCAGAAGTTTCCTGACAGCGACAACGGTGGCTACGCAATGACAAGAATTGGCGAAATTCTTGAGTTGATGGGCGCCGATCAGAAGAAGGCTCAAGGTGCTTACCTTGAGAGCTTCTTTAGATATCGTGCGACTCCAGGTGCACAAGTAGGTCGTATACGCTTGTTGGCAGGGAAAATGCCAGAAATGAAAGAAAAAGAATTAAAAAATGCAGTGAAAGAGATGGACGACATTCTTCAGGCATTCAAAGTGATGGGCGATCCAGGCAAGGTGGCTTCAACTCAAAAGCAAGTTTCTGAAGAGGCTGATAAGAGTTCAGAAAATGAAGAAGGAAAATCTAATAGTGCTCTAGCCCCATTCTTAGCAAATCGCATGACTTGGAAATCAGAACCTCTTCCTGAAATAGAAGAGTTTGTAACGTTCCTGCGAACAGATGGATTCTTTGCGCGTAAAGAACACGCTCGTGCGACGCAAGAGTTGATTTCATACTTCCAACAAAATCCAAACAACAGTGCCCCAGAAAAGTTTAAAGTTCGAATTGCTCGTACAATTGCAGCTCACATTCATACTGAAGTAGAGAGTGGCAAATTTATCGAAGCTCTTCGCATCAAAAGCCAGTACACAAACAGTTGGCTAAAGCATGCGGATCGTATTGATGTGAACTACGATGCTGGTCGTGCTTTCGAACAAGCAGGCGTTCACAAAGAAGCTGCAAAAATTTACACCGACACTCTTGAGCGCCTCTCGAAGCTTCAGGGAACAGCACAAGGTAAAGAGCGAAATGTTTTCGAGTCACTTCCAGATCAGAACTCGGTTCGTCTTCGCTTGGCAGCAGTAGCAGCTAAACAAAAAGATTATTCAAAGGCATCTGAGTATTTAAAAAGTATTCCTGAGTCTTCGTCGTTGAGCGAAAAAGAAAAAATTGAGAGAGCGCAAACAGCGGTCGATGTTGCTTTGGCAAAGGGCCAAAAAGACATTGCAAAATCTTACCTCGAAACTTTAGTTGCAGCATGGAAAGGTCAACCTCGTAATTTGGCGACTGTGCATTATCGCTTGGCTAAATTACAGTATGACTCAAAAGACTATTCAGCTGCCGATCAGTCATTAATTCAGTTTATGAAAGTCTACGACCAGTCACCTGCTGGTGAAGATATTCATGCAAAAGCACTTGAGTTGAACGGAGACTTACAACTTTCTCGTGGTAAGCGTGCGGATTCAATCAAGGCATACCAAAAACTTTTAGACCTTTACGAATCCAAGCGACCTCTCTCTTCAATCCGTTACAAAGTTGGAAAAATCCAGTTTGACGATGGCGACTTTAAGGGAGCAGAAGCGACTTGGTCTTCGTTACAAGATGACGGTAAGGGTGTTTGGCAAAAGCTAGCACAAGAGCAACTTTCTGGCGCCAAGTGGCAAGGCGACTACAAAAAATATATTAATCGAATCCCAGCAATGGCAACTGACAAAAAAATGAAGCAGGCGGAGTAAGAATGGCCCAGCAAAAAGAATCAGGCCTAAAAGAATTCGGCGAAATTCAAACAGCAGATCAAGAAATGAAACGTATCTTGTTGCTCGCAGAAAACGTGGCTCCGAGCAAGGCTACTATTTTGATTTGCGGTGAGAGCGGAACAGGTAAGGAATTACTTGCCCGTTTTATTCACTCTAAGAGCCCGCGCGCTGCAAAGCGATTTGTTGCTGTGAACTGTGCCGCAGTTCCAGAAGGCTTGCTTGAGTCTGAACTTTTCGGATACGAAAAGGGCGCATTCACTGGCGCTACACAAGCTAAGCCAGGCAAGTTCGAGCTCGCTCATGACAGTACTTTCTTACTTGATGAAATTAGCGAAATGCCGCTACTTCTCCAGGCTAAACTTCTTCGCGTTATTCAAGAAGGCGAAGTTGAGCGTCTAGGTGCTAAACAGCCCGTTAAAGTAAATGTTCGATTACTAGCGACGACTAACCGTGATCTTCAATCGATGGTTAAAGAAGGCACGTTCCGTGAAGACTTATACTATCGCTTGAATGTTATTCCACTTCGAATTCCATCTCTACGAGATCGTCCTAAAGACATCACACTTCTTGCTCGATTCTTCGCTGAAGTTTCAGGTTTGATGAATGGAATTAAGGCGAAGACCTTAAGTGAAGAAGCTCTTACAAAGCTTCATGCTTGGACTTGGCCAGGCAACGTACGTGAACTTGAAAACGTCATTGAGCGCTCAGTGCTTCTTTGCAAAGAACAAACGATCGATGGCGAACAGATCTTTATTAATGGATTCGAAGCGGGTCTCATTAAGCGCGTTGCTCCAGAAGCCCCTGCTTTTCAACCCGGAATGACAATTGCTGAAGTAGAAAAGAATCTAATTCTTCAAACTCTCCTGCACACGGGTAACAACCGTACTCGCGCTGCACAGTTGCTTGGAATTAGTATTCGTACCCTTAGAAATAAATTGCATGAGTATAACTACCCATCATCGGCATTGCTATTAGAGGAAGCCGAATCTCAAGTTGAAGGTGTGGAACAGAGTGGAGGACTCGCATGAGTGGACTCTTAGATAAAACAACTCAAGCGTTGCAAGTTGCCGCAAACATGCGCCAACTTCGTGGCAACGTAATTACTTCTAATATTGCAAACGCTGAAACGCCAGGCTATGCAGCTAAAAAATTAGATTTTGAAAATGCATTGGCACGTGCAGTTGACCTTGAAGGTTTAAATAAAGAAGTAAATCTTGAATCGGGCCATTTTCCTGTTTCGACAGTAGCACTCTCAAGAGTACGAGCAGATGTTTACGAAAACCCGGATGCAAGTATTAATAACGATGGCAACACTGTGGACTTAGAAAGAGAGATGTCAGCTTTAGCTGAGAACTCAACAATGTACAAAGCTGCCATTCAGCTTATGAACAAGAAACTCGCCGCTTTAAAATATGCGGTTAGTGATGGAGGAAGATAATGTCTGATTTCTTAACAGGAATGAGAATTAGCTCGAGTGGTATGACGGCGCAACGAATGCGCATGAATACCATTTCTTCTAACATCGCCAACATCAATACTACTCGCTCACCTGAAGGTGGGCCGTATCGTCGAAAAGATGTTGTGGTCGAGGCGATGCCAGATGCTCGCAGCTTCGGTGAAATCCTTACAAGCCAACCAGAACGAGACCTTGCGCGAGTCCAGGTCACTGATGTGATTTCAGATCGCAAGGCACCGTTAATGAAATTCGAACCAAATCATCCAGATGCAAATGAAGAAGGGTACGTCGCGTATCCAAATATTAATTTGATGGAAGAGATGGCAAATATGATCACCGCGACTCGCGCTTATGAAGCAAATATTTCAGCAATGAACGCAACTAAAGATATGGCATTACAGGCACTAGAGATTGGCCGGTAGCTAATTGATTGGTTCGCCGGAAATCGCCGGCGAAACTTTGCCAACTAGACCCGGCAAAAATGGCCTAGTAAGCGAAGAAAATAGATAGTTCCTTTAACGAGTTGAGCTAAACTATAGAAAGTAAAAGAGGTTAAGCCATGGACGGTTTGACGGTCAAAAATTCACAGGCGTTTCTACAGTCAGGCAAGACTGCAAGCGAATTGCGTTCATCGCAAAACGCAGCGGACGCTTCAGGACAGTCCCAATCCATTGGTCAACCAGGTCAAGTTAGCTTTGCCGACATGCTCAAAGATGCAGTTGGAAAAGTGAACACGATGCAAAAGACAGCTGACACAAAAATGGAACAGCTTGCGACAGGGCAAACTGACAACATTCAAGATGTCATGGTCTCAACTGAAAAAGCAGATATCGCAATGAGATTGATGGTGAACATTCGTAACAAAGTTATCGATGCGTACCAAGAGATCATGAAGATGCAAGTTTGATTTGCCTTATATTTTCTGAGGCGGGGGCGTAATTGGCTAGTTTTATTCGTAACATAGTTATTCAGTTTCGAGAGTTCTATAAGAACTTAACGCCGACTAAGCGCGTTTCGATGACCATTGCTACTTTGGTTGTCGCGTTCTCTGCTCTCTTCATGATTTTCATGGTGTCAGGCAAAGAGTATCAGCCGCTCTATACAAATATTGCGACTGATCAACTTCCTCTCATCATGCAAAAGCTTCAGGCTAAAAACATCGCTTACAAAGTCGAAGATGGTGGCAAAACTATTTTGGTTCCATCGAGCATGGTGGCATCGACTCAAATGATGATCATGGTTGAGTCTGGCGGATCAAAAATTGGTAATGTTGGGTCTGGATTAGAACTATTTGATAAACAAGATTTTGGTCAAACGTCGTATGCTCAAAGAATTAATTATCAGCGCGCTCTTCAGGGCGAATTAATTCGTGCGATCACATCACTCGATGCAGTTAAGCAAGCTAAGGTGATCTTAGCGATGCCTCCAAAGAAAACTTTTCTCGAGGAAAGCTCTCCTCCAACAGCATCGGTTGTCCTTGAACTTCACCCAGGTAAAAATCTCTCTGAAGATCAAGTAAAAGGGATCACTTACCTTATTTCTAGTGCTGTCGAAGGTTTAGAGTCTGAAAAGGTAACAGTCGTTGATTCTCGAGGAAAGGTTCTCTCTCGTCCTCAAGACGGTGAATCACTTGTCTCAAGTGAGTTAGCTGAGAAGAAGTTAAAAGAACAAAGAGAACTTGAAGAGAAAATTGAATCTATCTTGGCAAAAGTTGTTGGCCAAGGAAAAGTAATCGCTAAAGTCGATGTGACTCTTAATCAACAAGCGATGAATGCTGTGGAAGAGTCTGTGGATCCAGACAAAACAGCAGTTCTTTCGCAATCAGGTGAAGACGAGTCTCTCGACGGTAGCCGAACTAATCCTACGGGAATTCCGGGTGCGCGGGCAAACTTGCCGGGTGCACAAGACAACGGACAAGTTGGCTTTAACCAAAACGTAAAAAAAGAACTTAAACAGACGAACTATGTAGTTCCAAAAACGATTCGTAACATTAAAGAAGCTGCTGGCGCGCGAATGAAATTGAGCGTCGCAGTTCTTGTTGATGGCAACTATACAGTTCAAACTAATGAACAAGGTGAGCAGACGGAGCAGTACGCAGAGCGAACTCCTGCGGAAATGGCGAAGCTTGAGAACATTATTCGCAGCACTGTTGGCTTTGATGAAAAGCGCGGCGATTCACTAAAGCTTGAAAATATTCAGTTCCAAAAAGAAGACTTCTCAGAATCTGAAAAGCTTCTCACTACACTTGAGCGTAAGAAGTTAATGAACGCTCTCTTGAAGTGGACTCTTCTCGGCTTAGCACTCACGTTCTTCTTCTTCATCGTCCTTCGCCCATTCATGCGCTGGGTAACAGACAGCTTCCAAGATTCTGTTGAAGATATGCTTCCGCGTACGATTGAAGAGCTTGAAGAGCTTCAATCAGTCGACAACTCACTTCCGGGCATGTCGAGTGCGTTACCTGTCCTCGAAGAAGCGCTTGATCCGGACAAAGCTGAATCTGAGCTATTAAAAGAACGTATTATGTCATTGATGGAAAAAGATGAAGAGAAGGCAGCTGGTGCCTTTAGCTTGTGGCTCGTTAGGAGAGACGGATGAGCGGCACAATCCGATTAGCAAAAGTAGAGCAAGTTAATTACGACGCACTTCGCGGCTTTGAAAAGGCCGCGATCCTTGTGAATTATCTTGGTCCTGAAGCGGCAAAGAAATTACTTAAACATATGGATGACGGCGACATTCGCAAACTCCTCACGGTGATGCAAAAGTTCCGTATCGTTCCAATTGAAGTTACAAAGCGGGTTCTTGAAGAATTCTATGAGCTCGTCAGCGAATCAGAAGATTACATTTTCTCAGACACTGCTGCCAATAAAGACACTGTTATAGATGCTGTCGGCGAAGAACGCGCTCGCGGTATTTTAGGTCACTTGAACATCACGACAACAAATGCTCGCACACTCGAGAGCTTAGAAGTCGTTGATGCGAAGTCGTTAGCAAACTTCTTAATCAACGAACATCCTCAGACTGTTTCAGTTATTCTTGCTCATTTAGAGCCAGAGAAAAAGGGTGAGGTTCTTAAGCGACTACCAGAAGCCCTTCAGGCTGAAGTTGTTCTACGTATGGCGAACCTTGATCACGTTGCACCAGAACTTATTGCTGAAGTTGATCGAGTTCTTAAAGAGGAACTTGCAAACTTGGGTACTGTTGAACAAGCTGCCCTCGGCGGAGTTCAGCCGGTAGCAGAGATGTTGAACGTGATGGATAAGAATACTGAAAAAGCCATCATGTCTCGAATTGAAGAGAAAGATCCAATTCTCGCAGAAGAAATTCGTAAGCTTATGTTTGTCTTCGAAGACATTATTAAGATCGACGACAAAGGTATTCAGACTCTTCTTAAGGAAGTTGCAAACGATAAACTTCTTCTGGCGCTTAAAACAGCGAACGAAGAAATTAAAAACAAAATCTTTAAGAACCTTTCTCAGCGTGCCGCGACTCTTCTCAGAGACGATCTTTCAAATATGGGACCTTCACGTCTATCAGACGTGGAAGGCGCTCAGCAGGAAGTTGTCAACGTGGCTCGTCGACTTGAAGGCGAGGGCAAGATTCTTATTGCTCGCGGTGGTTCTGAAGACGCATTGGTATAATAGGAAGTTTGAGGCCTGATGAGTTCAGCAAAGACTGGTGTTTTAAATAAAGATGAAGCTGAGAAGGTAGCAATTGTCTACACTCCTCGAAAGTTTCCTCTCACGATTACGCCAAATGCGCAGTCGTTTCACTCTTTGCAGACCGAGCAAAACGGATCGTCGTTTAAAATCGATCAGATTGTTGCGCGACATACGGGTGTCGAAGAGTTAGAAAGACTCTCGTTAGAAAAGAAAGTTGAAACTGAAGCTCTCTCTAAGCTTAAAGAAGTTCAGGAGTCAGCCTATCAACAAGCCTATGAGCTTGGTCTTCAAGAGGGACGCGCTCAGGCTTACGAAGAACACAACGCAGTCTTAACTGAACGTCTGAATTCATTCGAAACAGTACTTACCAAAATTGAGAATCTCAAGACAGAGCTAGTAACGGCCAACGAAACTCACATAGTGAAGCTGGTTTACCACTTGGCAAGTCGACTCGCGATGGCTGAGATCAGCTCACGCCAAGAACTAATTGGTGGAGTAATTCGTACAGCTATTGGTGACGTACAATCTGAAGAGCGTATGACACTCAAGCTTTCGCCAAGTGATCTTGGATTCGCTGAGGCCATGAAAGATAAAGCACATGGTGAGTTGAGTTCATTTAAAAATATGCGAATTGAAGCGTCAGATGAGATCAGCCCAGGTGGTTGTATCATTGAGACAAACTACGGTGAAGTCGACGCAACTGTTGAAAAACGCGTTCAAAAGCTTTGGGACGCGCTCGCTGATAAATTGCCAAAAGTTAAAGATTCTGTGGGAGAGTAAATGTCAGAATCACTGACTCTTAATCTCACAAAATATCAAACCATTGTAGACCGAGCGCACTTAACCGAAGACAGCGGTAAAGTAACCCAGGTCATTGGGCAAATGATGCTTGCTTATCTTCCCGGTGCAGCCGTCGGAAGTATTTGCGAAGTGTATCCGAATAATGCAGAAAAGTTTCTAGCTGAAGTAATCGGTTTCCGTGACCGGAACACATTGCTGATGCCTCTCGGAGAAATGCGAGGCGTGGGCCTCGGTACTCGCCTTGTACTTCGTCAGTCAAGCGCGACTATTCCAGTTGGTCCCGAGCTTTTAGGTCGAATCATCGATGGAATGGGAAATCCGTTGGATGGTAAAGGGCCAATTGAAACCACCGATGAAAATTTAATCTATCACTCAGCAGGAAACCCACTTGATCGCGATCCGATTCATCAACCAATGGATCTTGGAGTGCGAGCCATCAATGGACTTATAACTATCGGGCGCGGCCAGCGAGTTGGCATTATGGCCGGTTCAGGTGTTGGTAAATCAGTTTTGATGGGTATGATGGCCAAGTGTTCAAATTCAGATATTAACGTGATCGCGCTGATTGGCGAGCGCGGACGAGAAGTAAAAGAATTCGTTGAAGATATTTTAGGCGAAGAAGGCCTTAAGCGCTCAGTCATCATCGTTGCGACAAGTGATCAGTCAGCACTCGTTCGAATGCGCGCTTCGTTTGTTGCGACAACTATTTCTGAATACTTCTGCCAACAAGGATCACACGTCCTGTTAATGATGGATTCGGTCACACGATTTGCAATGGCTCAGCGTGAAATTGGATTGAATGCGGGTGAGCCACCTGCTTCTAAAGGTTATACTCCGAGCGTCTTTGCTCTACTTCCTAAACTTCTTGAGCGCGCAGGTGCTTTTGTTGGTAAAGGAAGTATTACGGGTCTCTACACAGTACTCGTTGAAGGCGACGACATGGATGACGTTATCGGCGACGCAGTTCGCTCGATTGTCGACGGTCACATCGTTTTAAAACGTTCGCTTGCGCAGAAGGGTCACTTTCCAGCGATTGACGTGCTTCAGAGCACGTCGCGTGTGATGAGAAATGTAACTTCGAGGGAGCACGTTGAAGTGTCTCGTGCGATGAGAGAGGCCATTGCCACTTATCGCGAAGCGGAAGATTTAATTAATATCGGCGCCTATAAATCTGGATCGAATCCTTCAATTGATCACGCCATTCAATTGCATCCTCAAATCGAAGCGTACTTACGCCAAGATATTGATGATCCAACTTCAATGAATGATTGTGTGCTCGTGATGAATTCGATTCTTGGAAGGTAATTAAGTGAAGTTTAAGTTCTCCTACGAAAAACTTCTGGCTCATAAGCAAACTCTTGAGGAGATTGCGCAGAAGAATTTAGCGGAAGCGCAGCGAAGTCTTGATGAGGCGAAAGCTGTGCTCAGTGATCTGTTTAAGGCAGTTGATGAAGTCAGAGCAAGGGCATTTGAAATGGAACGCCAGGGCGGCCAATCGCAAAACTCTGGTTCTATTGCTGATGAGTTTGCAAATGGTCAGAAAATTCGAATCGCGAGACAGAGAACTGTCATTCGTGATCGAAATATGACGGTCGAGCAGAGACAAGAAGAACTTATACTTGCTGCTCGAGAGCGAAAGACGCTTGAAAAACTTAGAGAAAAGAAAATTGAAGAATTTAAAACTGATCAAAAACGCAAAGAACAAAAAGAAGTCGATGACATGATCACGATGCGTTTTTTAAGGAAAGTATGAAGCAACAAAACGGATATCAAAAGTTTTTTAAAGAGGCACAAAAGGCATCGAAAGCCGGTGGTCAGCCGAAAGCTAATGCTTCTAATAGCGCTCGTTCGATCATGTCGAAAAATCTTAAACAGACTAACTCGAATCCAGAGCAAGCACTAAAGGCTGCACTCTCGGAGAGAATGAATCAGCGTAAAGCGCAAGCCAAAGCAAAAAAAGCAAAGTTTCCGGTCGGGGCAGCAATTGCCCTTACCCTTATTGTTGCTGGCTTAGCAGCAGCTGTGACATTCCCGAACGAGATTGAGCAGCTAGCTAGCAAAGTAGAAATCGGATTTTTAGGTTCAGCAAACGCAGCAGAGACAGAAAAAGCGGCAAAAACTGCCGCGGCAAAAGTCGAGGCTGCAGCAAAAACTGCCGCTGTTGAAGCTCCGGTGAAAAAAGAAGAAGTTCCAGACACACGTAACTGGACGCCTGAAGAGCTGAGCTTTTTCAATAAGTTAAACGATCGAAAGCAAGAGCTGGACTTCAAAGAAGCTGAACTTGCGAAGTTGGAAGAGGAATTGCAACAACAGAAGTCAGAGCTGGAAGTAAAGATCCAGCAGCTTGAGAAGATGCGCTCTGAGATTTCAGGTGTTCTGAAAGACAAAGTCGCAACTGATCAAGTGAAAGTAGACAAGCTCGTGCAAGTCTACGCAGGAATGAAGCCGCAACAAGCAGCTCGAGTGATCGAAACGATCAACGAAGACTTAGCGGTAGAGATCCTGGATAAGATGAAAAAGAAAAGTGCTTCTGAGATTTTAAATATGATGGATGCGAAAAAAGCGCAGAAGTTATCAGAGGCATTAGCTGGGTACCGCCAACCAGCGATGGAATAGAAGAAGTTAGTAACTGAAAGTTTAAACCGCTACAGGATGCAGCGGGTTGAAAATTTCTTTGGCAGCAGAAGGCTAAAAAAGTGATTAAAGGTTCGATACCAGAATTTTTCCCGAAAGTAGAGCGTGCTGATAGCCGTTCGAAATCGAATAAAGAAGCTGATGCTTCTGGGTTGCTATCAAGCAGCTCGGCATCGTCTTCGGCGAAATCTTCTAAGCCTGAAGCACCAGCTTTCAAAGATGCCTTAAGAGATGCTCGTGCCGAGCGATCTGACAAACGACGCCAAGAGAACCAAGACCGTGCAGACGCAAGAGCCGGTTACAATTCAAAAGGCGAAGTCAATGACGGCTCAAAGCCTCAAGACAGCAGCAAACTTGAAGACAAAGTTTCTCGTCGCGCTGTTGATAGCAATGCTAAAAAAGAATTGAAGACTAAAGCTAAGAACGACGACTTCGTCATGCCTGGCATGCTTCCATCTAAATTCTCGACTCCAAAGCGTGAGTTAGCGATTGATGGAATGGATAGCGAATTGGTTTCTGAAGTCTCTTCTCAAGGTTCACTCTTGAGCCAAGAAGGTGCTTCTGAATTCGTTGAGCAAATGCAGGAACAATTTGGTATTTCAGCTGAACAAATTGTTGCTGCGTTCTCTCAACTAAGCCCGCAAGTTTTGGCTGCTCCAGTTTCTGAATCAACTCAGGCGTTCGTTAATGAACTGCCATTAAATGCTGATCAAAAGCCACAAGTAGCTGCTCTTTACTCGCAGATGCTTGAACAATCTGGCGACCAGGTTTTCGCTGAGCAGATGACAGGTAATCAGCAGACTGCTGTTGGAACTCAAGTTCTTGGACAAAAAGAATACAACCAACAAGTTCTTGATCAATCTCTTCGTGAGTTGAATCAAAAGTTTTTCCAAAACGGAAAAATTGAATCTAGCACTGACGGTAAAGTTGCGATTGCGGGAATGACTGCAGCTTCTGGAACTCTTGCTATGCAAGCTGCTAATTCTTCCGCGTCTGCACCTGCAACAGCAAACGCTATGGGCTCAATCAGTTCTTCGGGCATCGCTAAAGGTAACTTGAGTCCGGTAGCTGAAAAATCTTCTGATGCTTCAGCATCGGCGACTGCAGGATTTTTCTCGGGGATGACATCGGCACTTGGCGCTGGAAATCAATCAGCATCTGCTCAAGGCGGATCTGAGTTTGGGTCACAGCAACAACAGCAATCGCAAGGCGAAGCGGCAGTTGTAAAAATGCAGACGCCGATGATGGCAGCAGGCGCGTTCACTCCTGAAATTGCAAAATCAAAAGTTTCTGCAATGAGCGGCGATAGTAAAGAAACTAAAGCGCTCAAAGGCGATGAATTGCTAAACGCTCTTAATGGTTCACTCAGCCACGGACTCACAAGCACTAAACTTGCTGACGCTACTGCATTAGGCGCAGGAGCGATGCTTCCGGGTGCAGTACAACCAAATGCTGAAGATAAAACTGTAAATATTCAGAACCTCATCAAACAAGCTCAAGTCATCATCAAAGAAGGTGGCGGCGAGATGAAGTTAGAGATGAGCCCTGAAGGTATGGGCCAGGTGAATCTGAAAGTGGCTGTCGAAAATGGCCAGGTGAACATTCAGATGATCACTCAAAACAAAGAAGCAAAGAAGATGATCGAAGAAGGTCTCTCTGAGCTTAAAGCTAGCCTTGCAGCGCATAAACTCCAGGTTGATAATTTAAAAGTAGACCTTTCAGAGGGTGTTTCGAAGCAAATGCAAGAGCAGCTTAATGATCATAAGCAGAATCAGTCTCGTGAATTTGCACAGAACTTCTTAGGCAACATGCGCGATGAGCGCCAAGGTTTCCGCCAAGGATTTTTTGATAACTCGGGATACAAGGCCTACAAGAATCTTGCAGAGCGCGAGGGCGGAGTTCCGCAACCAGACGCTGTAGGTTCGACGAGTGCGGCAAAGAAAAAACAAACTGATCGTAGATTAGATATGGTGGCTTAACTTTATGAATGTGAAAACTGGTACAACTGCCTACGGCAAGCCGACTGAATCAGTAAGGGAACTGGCTTCTGATAAGGCGAGTAACCTCAGTGTTCAAGATAAAGAATCGGTACTCGGTGCAGACGGCGACCTTGGTGATCTTTTAAATAAAGTTGCTGACCCAAACTGGGTTGACCCACAAAAAGCTGGTCGTAAAGTTGGTAATAACACACTTGATAAAGATTCGTTTTTGAAACTTATGCTCGCTCAAATGAAGCATCAGGACCCAACGAATCCACAACCATCTCATGAGATGGCAGCACAACTTGCGCAGTTCACATCACTCGAACAGTTGAGCAACATTAACACGGCTCTCGGCGATATGAACAAAGCTCAACAGCCACAAATGAATTATCAGGCGTTGAACTTTATTGGCAAAAAAGTCAGCGGAGACTCTTCAAAAGTTCTTCGTATTGCTAATGACACCAAACACGATTTCAACTTCAACCTTTCTGGCGATGCTTCGAAAGTTAGCGTTAAGGTTCTTGATGGAGACGGAAACGTTATTCGTCAAATCGACAACTTGAACTTGAAAAAAGGTCCGAACACAATTACTTGGAACGGCATGACTGATGACGGTTCAGCAGCTCGTCCTGGTGATTATAAGTTTGCAGTAGAGGCAACGGGAACAAACGGCGGAAAGTTGTTTGCAAGAACAGACTTCGACGGAAAAATTTCTGGAATGAACTTCACTCCAGAAGGTCCTGTGTTGTTAGTTGGTAACCAAACTATTCGCATGCAAGATGTTAAGCGGATTGAAGAAGTGCCAAATGAAGGTGGAATGGGAATTCCGATTGAAGCAGGTGGTATGCAAGTGCCAGGTCCTCAAGGACAAGCTGCTCCAATTAGAAAAGGCGCCCCAAATCAACAGCAGCCGCAAGATCAAACTGTTGGTAAAGCTGTTGATCCAGTTACAAAATCGGATATTCGAAAAACTGTGGGAATGTCGAGTGGCATGTTGGACGAAGTTAAAAAAGTTATGACGCCAACAAAGTCAGACGCAGCAGGAAAGAAAATTTAAAAATGGCAGGCTTGGATAAACTTACCACTATGAATCCAAACGCAATCGGCGGTGCCGGTGGTGTTGGTTCGCAAAGCAGCGGCGCTAAGGGTGCCGACAAAGCTGCTGGTGCCGAGTTTAAACAAGCTCTTGATCAAGCAATTGGTTCGCAAGGGCCGGCAGCGTCTGCTGATCCTGCAGTTGCTAACCGTTTGGGTGCGATCAGTGCACAAATGGGAAGTGCGGCCCCGCTTAAGGGTGCTGAAGCCACATCATCGTTAAAGTTCTCAACTCACGCAGTTGAGAGAATGCGTTCGCGAGGAATTGCATTTAGTCCTGAGACGATGAAGAACATTGAAGGTGCAGTTGCGAAAGCTGCGCAAAAAGGTTCGAAAGATACTTTAGTTTTAACTGATAACTCTGCTCTCATTGTCAGTGTAAAGAACAATACTGTTGTTACAGTGATGGACAAAAACGCGATGAAAGAAAACGTGTTTACGAACATCGACTCAACGGTAATGGTCTAAGTAGTGCCAACAAGGCATGAAGGTCGGAGGAAAAAATTTCTTCGAACTTAAGAACAGAAAAGTTATTTAGGACTTTTTAGTTAAAAGGGGTGAGGTAGACTTAAATTAACGCGAGACAGAATGATCTGAAAGCACTCAAACAAAAGAGTGAGTGAAGTCAGATGATTCGAGCTCGGGTGGGCACGGTGAGTAGCAAAAGTTGGTAGGTCGAATATCTACCAATATAGTTACAAGCCACGAATCAGTTACTGAAGGTGAGCATGAGGCGAGCTGTAAGTAATGTCCGAACGTAATTGAGCTGGTCCTAACTGTTGAATATGGTTAGGAAGCTCTTCCACACTGCCGATCGACTGAGGCGGTGATTTTAAAACCTAGGAGGGGTTATGGGTGTTCTTTCTTCTTTATATACCGGTGTATCCGGTTTAACAGCACAGGGTGAAGCTCTCGGCGTAATCGGTGATAACATCGCCAACGCGAATACTACGGGTTTCAAACACTCTCGTGCAGAGTTCCAAGACATTATCGCGAAATCACTCAAGGGTGTCCTTGGTGGTAACCAAATCGGTCGCGGTGTGAAGATCGGTGCAGTTAACCCTGTATTGATTCAAGGTAACGTTGACTCAACTGAGAAAGCTACTGACTTAGCGATCTCTGGTGACGGTTACTTCACACTCAAAGGATCAGATGGAGAGTCGTACACTCGTGACGGTTCATTCCACTTCGATAAAGAAGGTTACCTCGTAACTAACGACAACCAACGAATTCAAGGTTTCGGATCTGATGACAAAGGGAACATCATCAATAAGATGGAAGACATCCGTTTCCCACGCGCTCTAATCCCAGCTAAAGCAACAAAAGAAATCAAGCTTGAGTTGAACCTTGATTCACGAACAGAAGCGAAGAAGATTTTTGATCCAAAAGATCCATACACTTCTTCTGACTATTCAACAGGCGTTGAAATGTTCGACTCTCAAGGTAACAAGCACTTAGTAACTATGTTCTTCAACAAAACAGCTGATCGTCAGTGGTCAGTTAAAGGTATGGCTGACGGTAAAGAAATCGTTGGTGGTAAGCCAGAAGAGCTTTACGAAGTTTACGATGGCCAAATTACCTTCACGACTGATGGTAAGCTGGACACTGAAGTTACTAAAAAATCTGCTTTCAACTTCCAAGGCGGAGCACTTCAGAATCAACAGATCAAAATCGACTTCGGTGATTCTTTGACAACTGATAAAGGCAAAGGCATCGACGGATCAAAGCAGTACGGTAAGGAATCTGATCTTCACAACTGGCAACAAGATGGTTCAGCTGCTGGTACGATCACTAACATTTCGTTCGATGACGAAGGTGTTATGACAGCTCTTTACTCAAACGGCGAAGCGAAAGACTTAGCTCAGATTGCTCTTGCGAAGTTCGAGAACCCTGAAGCTCTGTACAAAGTTGGTAACAACCGCTTCAAAGAAGCTCGTGACTCAGGAACAGCTTCAGTTGGTAAAGCCAACCACGCTGGTCGCGGAAAGTTATTCGCGAAGTCTCTTGAACGTTCAACAGTCGATCTTGCGATGGAATTCGTGAGCCTGATTCAGAACCAACGGGGATTCCAAGCCAACGCTAAGACGATCACTACGACCGACGAATTACTCGGTGAAGTGATCAACCTCAAGCGCTAATAGCGCTTGAAAGTTAAAAGTTAAGAGCTAAAAGTTAGAAGCGAAAGTTAAAGGTTAAAGTCCGAGTGAAAGCTCGGACTGAGACTCTGACTCGAACTCATAACTTGGACTCTTAACTCATGACTCTTAACTTTATATTATTCATATTGCCCTCCATGAGACGGAAATTCACCCCTTCCGTCTCGCTCTAACGGAGTGAAAAATGGGTGACGAGACTCGGAGCGCTCAGTGCAAAAGTTCAAGAACAAATGCGTACACGGCCTCATATATCTCGGATGTGCTTTAGGAATTGCAGTGGCCTTCACGCTCGCAAGCGCAATCGGCTCAGTCTCTTAGGTCCACTAATTTTTATTCGCAGAGATCGTAACTTACTTTACTTATTCCTAGCGGCATATCAGGTTGAAAAGCTCTTTTAACTGCCGGTGAAACATCAAGTTCGCGCCCTGGTCTCAATCCACCACAGTCGACGACTTTCCCCATGACGGTTTGGCCTTTCCATGTGATCGCAATTTGTTTACCGCAAATCGCAGGCTTGCCAACTTTCTTTCCACCACGTACCTGAAGATTCTTGAAAATGTCACAGCGTAGAGCGACTTGTAGTTGCTTTGTACTCATCAGTGGGCCGCACGAAGTTGGACGTCCTTCAAAGCCGTCGCCATTTCCATAGTTCGACATGTCTGTTGAAGCGACCCTTCTTCTGACGCCCTTTGGACATTTACTGGCGGTTTCAGTCAGAGATTTTGCAATTTTAGTTTTATCTACTAGCTCAGCGCTGAAGGCGCTCATTACAGATAGAGCGCTCGGCGAGCAAGAAGCTGCCTCTGCAGATGAGTAGTGCAATGAAAAAACAGTTACTGCAATTGACGAAAATTTTATTAGTCGCATACAGCACTTTTCGGCACGTACGTGGCTAATTTTGAGTCTGATTTGAGTCTAGTCTAGCCGCCGAGGTAAGCGCTTACGACTTGTGGATCATTGAGAAGTTGCTCGCCGGTACCTTGAAGCGTGATCTTCCCGGTCTCTACGCAATATGCGCGGTCTGAGACCTTCAAAGCCATGCGGGCATTCTGCTCAACCAATAGAATTGTCGTACCTTCTTTATTCACCATGCGAATGATGTCGAAAATCTGCGCCACGATGAGCGGAGCTAGACCAAGAGAAGGTTCATCAAGCATCAACAGCTTTGGACGGGCCATCAGTGCGCGACAAATCGCAAGCATCTGTTGCTCACCACCAGAAAGTGTTCCGGCTTTTTGCTTAAGACGTTCCTTCATGCGAGGGAAAAGTTCAAAGCAGTGCTCATAATCTTTTTTGATTTCTGAGGCTTTGCATTTGCGAGAGTAAGCGCCCATCTCAAGATTTTCCATGACCGTTAAGTTAGGAAAAATTCCGCGACCTTCTGGGGAGTGGGCAATTCCACGACTTACGAGCTCATGAGCTTTGTATTTTTTTAAGTCTTCACCGTTAAAAGAAATCTTTCCCGTATACGGAACAATCGATGAGATCGCGCGAAGAGAAGTAGTTTTACCTGCGCCATTGGCGCCAATCAGAGAAACGATTTCGCCTTCACCAACTGAAAAGCTAATGCCTTTAATTGCGTGAATCCCGCCGTAAGATACGTTGAGGTTCTCGACTGTTAGAATATTCTTTTTAACGCCTGTCTGAGCTGACATTAGTGAGCTCCTTCAACATCAGCACCAAGATAAGCCGCGATAACTTTCGGATCGCCTTTAACGTGTGCTGGATCACCTTGAGAAATCGTCACGCCGTGATCGAGAACCAAAATGCGTTCGCAAATTCCCATCACAAGTTTCATATCGTGTTCAATTAACAAAACAGTCAGTTTAAAGTCTCGACGAATCTGAGCGATCGTCTCCATTAAACTTTCAGTTTCCTTGTGATTCATACCTGCTGCAGGTTCATCGAGAAGAATAATTTTTGGATCTGTCGCCATTGCACGAACGATTTCAAGTTTGCGTTGCTGACCGTACGGCAAGCTTCCAGATTCATCCTCAGCTTTTTTGTGAAGATCGAAAATAGAAAGTAACTTCATCGCTTTGTCGCGAAGCATGTCTTCTTCTTTGAAGAAGGAAGGCAAGCGAAGCATTGTTGAAGTTAAGCCGTAAGAAGTATGCTGGTGAGCCGCTATCAAAACGTTATCAATGACGCTTAATTCTTTGAATAATCGAATGTTCTGAAACGTTCGAGTCATTCCGAGGTGCGAGATCTTATGGGGCTTCAGGCCCGTGATAACCTTATCACAAATCATCACTTCGCCAGAAGTTGGCTGGTAAACGCCGGTCAACATATTGAAGCAAGTTGTTTTGCCGGCGCCATTTGGTCCGATCAATCCGACAAGTTCACCTTTGCGAAGTTGGAGGTTAAAACTATCAACAGCTTTTAGACCACCGAACTGCATAGTGATATTGCGTGCATCTAAAACAATTTCGCCTTGGTTTTGGCTATTGTCGCGACTCACGTAAGGCTCCCCTCACGAGTCTTACCAGCTCGTTTAAAGAACGAAGTGATCTCACGAGTCCCGAAGATTCCTTGCGGACGCATAATCATAAACAAGATCAACATTGCAGAGTAGATCACCATACGGAGATCGATACGCGTGTATTCTTGAAGCGGACGTAAAACCCACTCAGGCAAGATAGTGACGATCACTGCGGCAACAACTGAGCCTGTTAAGCTTCCCATTCCACCAAGTACAACCATGATAATGACATCTACTGATTTCGTGAACGCGAATGAAGCTGGGTTTAAATACTGAACTGCATGAGCAAACAACGAACCCGCGATACCAGCAAAGAATGCAGAGATAACAAACGCACGCACCTTAGTTTGTGTCGTATTGATTCCCATTGCTTCAGCGGCGACTTCGTCTTCGCGTACGCTCAAGAAGCCACGGCCGTGTGTGCTTCTTACTAAGCGCCAAATCACGATGAACGTAACCACCACCCAAAAAGAAGCCCAGAAGTAAGCACTCATGAAGTCGGAGAAAGGACCTATAGCAGGGGCGCGCGGAATACCAATCATTCCACGTGCTCCGCCCACAGCTTCTGTATTGAGGAAAATTACACGAATGATTTCTGAGAATCCAAGAGTCACGATGGCGAGATAGTCACCGCGCAAGCGAAGTGATGGCAAACCAACCATGTAACCAGCACCAGCGGCAACTAAGCCTCCAGCAATTGCATACAAAGGAAAGTTAATGAAAGCATTTCCGTACTGAAGTGAAAGATAAGCTGACACATAAGCGCCAACTCCCATGAAGCCAGCGTGACCTAACGAGAACTGCCCTGTGAAACCGTTCACAAGGTTGAGGCTCAAGGCGAGAATGATGTTGATGTAAATATAAAGAACGATCAGCTGCGTGTACGGGTTAGTGAAATTGTCCAACGCAAAACCAATCGCGATCATCACAATCATGCAAAGAAGCGGATTCAAAGCCATGCGTGCGAAAACATTTTTCGACATCATACTTTCTCCGTCGTCCATTTGCCGAGTAGGCCAGAAGGTCTAAACAACAGAATCACGATCAAAATTCCAAACGCAACTGCGTCTCGGTAAGTGCTGGAGATATAACTCACAACCATTTCTTCTGAGAGGCCCATGATGAGTCCGCCAAGTACGGCACCCATAATGTTACCGATGCCGCCAAGTACTGCAGCGACAAAGGCTTTCAGACCAATCATCGTACCCATTAATGGGTCGATCTTTGGATACTTCATACCCACAAGAACTGAACCTACGCCTGCGAGCATAGAACCAATCATAAAAGTAGAAGCAATAACTTTATCTGTGTTGATACCCATTAAGCGGGCAACGACGAAGCTTGAGCTTACTGCGCGCATAGCTTTGCCGATTTTAGTGTGATGAATGACGTAGTGGAGAGCCCCCATGAAGAACAAGCCCACGCCCAGAATTACAACGTCGAATAAGCGAAGTTCAGCTTCACCCCAAGCGAGAAGAACTTGATCTTCAAGAACGTTTGGAAAAACTTTTGGATCTGCGCCGAACACAACTTGTGCTGTGTACTGAAGGAATAAGCTCACGCCGATCGCAGTGATTAATGAATTCAACTTAGGAGCGCCACGAAGTGGACGATAAGCGAAGCGCTCGATAATCAATCCAAGAATAGCGCAAGCTGCCATCGAAATGAAAAGCAGCGTGAAAAGAGCTCCGAACCCAGGAACTTCTTCGATCCCTAGGTTACGAGCGCCGTAGTAAGCAGCGAATGCTCCGACCATATAAACTTCTGAGTGAGCGAAGTTAATGAGCTGGAGAATGCCATACACCATGGTGTAGCCCAGTGCGATCAACGCATAGATGCTGCCAAGGCTAATACCATTAATTATATGCTGAACAAACTCTTGCATCGCAATTAAGGATTAATTGTTGTTACGAAGCGGTTTGTGTTGCCGTCGACTTTTACAACGACTGCGCTCTTCACAGCATTGCGTTGTTCGTTAAGAGAGATTTTGCCGGTCACTCCAGCATAGTCTTTTGTCTTCGCAATTTCGTCGCGAATGTTTTTTGAATCGATAGTAGTTGCACGCTCCATTGCTTCGATCAAGATACGAGCTGAGTCGTAACCAAGAGCTGCAAGTCCGTCTGGAGTTTCGTTATAGCGCTCTTTGTAACGCTTAATGAAGTCTTGAGTTACTGGATCAGTTGATTCAGTCGTGTAGTGATTTGAGAAGTAGTTACCGTTGATCGCTTCTTTACCGATTTCGTAAAGCTTTGATGAGTCCCAACCGTCGCCACCCAAAAGTGGAACTTTAAGACCGAGTTGTTTTGCTTGGCGAGCAACCAAACCAACTTCTGTGTAGTAACCCGGAACAAAGATCGCATCTGGCTTCTTTGAACGAATTGCAGTGAGCTGACCTTTGAAGTCGATGTCACCAGACTGGTAACTTTGATCAACCACTACTTCTCCGCCCATTGCTTTCAATGTCTCTGCGAAGTAGTTCGCAAGACCTACGCTGTAATCAGATTTTACGTCGCGAAGAATCGCAACACGCTTTGCTTTTAAATTTTCGATCGCGAATTTCGCCATCACTGTTCCTTGGAACGGATCAATGAAGCAAACGCGGAAGATATGATCGCCAACTTCAGTCACCTTCGGATTAGTTGATGACGGACTGATCATTGGAATTTTGTATTGTTGAGCGATAGGTGCGGCCTCAAGTGAGCGAGAGCTTGCAACTTCACCGATGACAGCAACTACTTTATTTTGTGTGATGAGGCGAGTAACAGCAGCTGCTGATTCACCGGTCTTACCTTGGTTATCAAGAGAGATAAGATTTAGTTGGCGGCCTTTTACTCCACCAGCTTTGTTTTTTTCTTCGATGGCCATTTCAACACCGCGGTGAGTGCTGATGCCGAAAGTAGCTTCTGAGCCTGTCATTGAGCCGTATTCACCGATTTGAATAGCTTCAGTTGAAGTCGCGCCTGCTGCGCCGTCTGTGCCTGCTGTCGTATCTGATTTTTTCGTACAACCTGATACTGTTAAAAGGGCTGCGAATAAAACCGCTGCGTTGAAGCGTTTGAACATCTGAGATCCCCCAAAAAATGTCGATTTGCTCGAAGGTTTAAAGCCCTCGATGAATGGCGCAATTAGCCATCAGTTGCATGGGTTTATCAAGAAGAAAGTACCTGCGCAAGGCGGACAAATTCGGGGGTAACTTTCTTTTTATGCCCGAGAGCTTGCTCGAGCGGAATCTTAACAACATTTTGCCCTTGAACCCCGAGCATGACGTCGAATTTGCCCTCTTCTAAGGCGTCAATTGAAGCAGCTCCTAAGCGAGAAGCGAGAATACGATCGGCAGCGGTCGGTGAGCCGCCTCTTTGCACGTGCCCGAGAATACAAACTTTTGCTTCGTATCCAGAGAGTCTCTTGATTTCAGCGGCAATATCATAAGCGCGGCCGGGCTTATCTCCCTCGGCCGTCACGATAATACTGCTCTTTTTTCCGCGAGCGATACCCCTTTTGATGTGTTCAACAGCGAATTGAGCTGAAATCGGATTTTCAGGGAAAAAGATTTCTTCGGCGCCACCAGCAAGGCCGGTGTCGACAGCGATAAAGCCAGAGTTGCGGCCCATCACTTCAACGATAAAAAGACGATCGTGCGAATCGGCGGTATCGCGAACTCGGTCAATGGCCTCGAGCCCCACATTCACGGCTGTATCGAATCCGATTGTAGAGTCGGAGCCTTCAATGTCGTTATCGATTGTTCCGGGAATGCCAACTATCGGGAATTTATGTTCTTTCCAGAGAAGGTGTGCGGCCGTGAAGGAGCCATCGCCGCCAATACACACGCAGGCTTCGATTCCCGCGGCTTTGAGATTTTTTACGGCCTGAGTGCGCACTTCGGGCTGATGAAATTCTGGGCAACGACCAGTTTTTAAGATCGTTCCCCCGCGCTGAATGATGTTTGCAAGTGAGCCGTGTGTGAGGGGCTTGAAGTCAGAATTTATGAAACCGTAGTAGCCGCTCATGATGCCGACGACTTCGTGACCTCTATTGAGAGCCACTTTCGTGACAGCACGAATTGCTGCGTTCATTCCTGGTGCGTCTCCGCCTGATGTATAGACTCCAATTTTCATACGTCATCTATAGCAAAAAAGGAGCCGTGCGACCACGACTCCTTTTAATTTTTGCAGGTTTTCGATCCTTCGATCGCCTACTTAAAATTTCTCACTAGTGTAGACTAGCGAACCATTTCTTTGAATTCAGCGCCTGGACGGAATTTTGGGTACCATGCAGCTGGAATTTTGATTGTCTTGCCAGTTTGTGGGTTACGGCCCATGCGTGCTTTACGCTTTGATTTTGTGAAAGTTCCGAAACCAACGAGTTTCACTTCGTCGCCTTTTTTAACTTGTTTGCGGATTAGTTCGATTGCTGCGTCCAAAACGCGCTCTGTTTGCGCTTTTGAAGTATTTGTCGTTGCTGATAAAGCATCGATAAATTGTGCTTTGTTCATGTGTATCTCCTCGGCCTGTGAAGGCCACTGTTGTTGTAAGAACTTTGCTTAACGAAATTTGAAGCGATGAGAAAAATTGCGTCAACAACTAATTGCAGGATTTTCGCCTTGAGAGCTTAAACTGGGCATATTTAGCTGTAAAAGTAGCCGAGTGAGCGGATATTAACGTCACTTCAGTGCTGAGGATCTTCGCCTGATTCGCCGTCGTCGTCCGATGATTCAGCATCGATGTCGGCAACTGCTTGAACTGGAACTCTGTATTTCTCGTCAGCCCACGCACCAAGATCAATGAGGCTGCATCTCTCCGAGCAGAACGGTCGGAATTTGTTATCTGGAGTGTATTCGGCAGAGACTCCGCATGTAGGGCATCGAACTTTCATTGAGGCAGTGTAAAGCACGAGAATCTCTGGTGTCAAAAAGGTGCGGCATATTCTTTGCTTTTGTTGTGGCGAGACTAAACGGGGGACTCAGATGAAAAAAAATATGTTCGCAGTTTTGCTACTTTTAATGTGCTCGACAGTATTCGCGAGTCCATTTTCCGACTGTTACGAAAAAGCTTATCGCACCATGAGCAACGCTGAGGCGACAAAAACATGCGCAGGTGTAAGCGGAGGATTCAGCAGCTGCTATGAAAAAGCTTATCGCGTTATGAGCAACGTCGAAGCAACAAAAGCTTGCGTTGGTGCTAGAAGAGATTTCGATGAGTGTTACGAAAAAGCATATCGGTCAATGAGCAATGCTGAGGCTGTCGAAGTCTGCGCAGCCAGAAGCTGCAATTAGTTGAGGGTCGAAGTTTTAGATTTGCGCTTCGAGTGGCTCGCTAATCTCGTCGATCGTCATTGAAAAGCCGGGCACGAAGTTTTTGACGAAATAGTCGACTTCAGGTGCGCGGCATAATGCTTGGATTTTTTCTCCGATAGATTTTTGGGCTCGACTAAATTCTTTATTGCCCGCAGCAAGTTCTTCTAAACATTTGATGTAGGCGCAAATCGAATCAGCAGCTTTAACCATGTTCGCAGCTTCTGATTCTGTCTCTGGTATATCGAGAAGTTCGCGATACTCAGGCCGAAATTCAGCTGGCAGAAGCTTTAGCAGTTGCTCAGTCGAATGACTTTCTATTTCTTGGTAAGCTTTGCGAATCTCATCGTTATAATATTTTACAGGCGTCGGAAGATCTCCGGTGAGCACTTCGGTTGCATCATGAAAGATCGCAAAGAGTGCTACTTTTTCTGGAGCAATGCTTCCGCCAAAATATTTTTTCTTAATCAGCGCCAGCGCGTGAGCAACGACAGCAACTTGCAGGCTGTGCTCTTGAACATTTTCTCGCTGAGTGCAACGCATGAGACTCCAGCGATCAATGAGTTTCATCCGCGCAAGATAAGCAAAAAAATGATGTGGGGTTTTGTCCATCGAGACTACTTATGGCACTTTCTTGATTTTGTCTAGAAACCTGATCGCGTTGCTAAATTTCCGCGCTAGCGCTCAAAGGCCCACTACGAGATTTCCACACCTATAAGTTGGGAAATCACAGAGGGCACAATCGATGATAGCTGATCGCCAACCAGATGCAGAGTAGTAGATTATTGATTTAAAATTATTGCTCTTTTTTCTTGAGCTGACCTGTTGATAGTAAATCACCCACTTTGACGCCCTCACGATCGAACACCGACCCTTTTTCGACTTTGACCACTTTCATTACAGATTGACCAGTTTTTGGGTCTTTTGTTGGAGACAATTGAATTTGCTGGAGAAGTTTCGGTAGGTTTTGTGTTTCTTCCGCCGTAGCTTTCGACAGAATATCATTGAATTGTTTAATCTCCGCATGTGCGTGCAAAGCAAAAAATAAAAGTGCAGCGATAGTAATAATTCGAAATTGGTTTTTAGTTTCTAACAAGCGCATTACAAACGGCCTTTCATCATCCCATGCCAGTACATCTTCGGTAATAGATCTTTCTTTAAAATCCACATGCTACGGCGCTCTTGGGTCATGTCCATTGGGAACGACGGCAGAAGTTTTCCGTCGTAACCGAACTCCGCTAAGATTACTTTTCCGACGCCAGTGATGAGTGGGCAAGATGAGTAGCCGTCATAGCGTGCTGTTGGCGAAGCGCCATTCATCACTTGCAGTAAATTTCTCACGACAACAGGAGCTTGTTTTCGAATGGCAGCGCCAGTTTTTGAATTCGGAACTCCGGTGACATCACCGATGCCGAAGGTGCGCGGATCGTCT
Source organism: uncultured Bdellovibrionales bacterium (assembly GCA_964543475.1). Lineage (GTDB taxonomy): Bacteria > Bdellovibrionota > Bdellovibrionia > Bdellovibrionales > JAMPXM01 > JAYSYM01. The sequence goes on from CAZIYJ010000001.1 coordinate 649,083, forward strand.
TGGTGCTGAAGAGTGTGTTGATCTACTTTAAGCCAGCCGGTTTGTGGGCCCGAAGTGAAAGCTAAACCTGATTTAGAAATAAAATCATGAGCGCTCATTGGCGGCACGACATGCAAGAGATCGTATTTTGTTTCGATAGTTTCAACTTTAGTTTGAAGAATGCCATCGACGTTTTGTTCGATGGTCTTCTCAAAAACAGCGACTTTGCTCTCGGCACGAACTTCAACTAGTTTGTGTGAAAACCAAAGATCGATATCTTTTCGACTAGCAACTTCCATTAAAGGTTTTGCAAATGACGGCACACCAAAGATCACTTTGCCAGCGACCGAGAAAATCACTTTTGATTTTTGCCGTACGCCGTTTTTGCGGAAGATCTCGTCTGCCAAATACATAATTTTTTGAGGAGCACCGGCGCATTTAATCGGAACGGGTGGCATTGTGAAAATCGCCGTTCCTCCCTTGAAGTTTTCGATCATCTCTCCGGTTTTCTCTGCGTCGTTATATTGGTAGATGCTGCAGAGCCCATTTTTACCGAGATGACCTTCGACACCTTTAATTTTATTGAAATCTAATTTCAATCCAGTTGCGACCACAAGAAATTCATAAGTGATCTCAACTCCAGAGGTGCAAATTACTTTTCGTTCATTAGTTTTAATTTCGAGAACCGATTCTTGAACCCAATTCACATTTTTAGGAATTAACTGAGCAAGAGGTTTACCAGTAACTTCTTTTTTTACGAGACCTGCACCAACGAGAGTCCAGAGCGGTTGGTAGTAGTGGGTCTCGGCCTGATCAACGATCGTTACGTGACCTGCTCCGAGAATGCGACTTAGGCGCGCTGCAACCGAAATTCCGCCCGTGCCCGCACCAAGAATAAGAACTTTAGTGTTTTTTTGTAACTGCATTCAAAATAGGTATCAGGTTCCGCTCAGAAAAACAAAAGGCAAAAAGCTCTAGGCTTCTCCGAAAGAAGAACAAGTTACTTTTACTTTGCGTTGAATCTTTGAGTTGTTTTCCGATCTGATCGAGATGGTCGCGGTTCCAGAAAAGAATTGTTCGTCGCCGTCGTCTTTAATTAGGTTCGATGCCTTTACGGAAACATGGTCGCCGTCATCAAAGTTGGTCAACGAAATTGATGCGTCTTTGCCGACAACGTACTTTCCCGGCATTACTGACTTTGAAACTTCGTTAATTGAAACCGTGATTGCGCCGTAAAGACGGTCATACTTTTGCATTTCAACATTGGGACGTAGCTCCCAAGAGATGTTAATTCCTGCTCCGTCCGTACAGTCGAAGTTTCGAGAAATTGCGGCCTGTGATGCTGAGGTAAACATTAAAACAGTAAGTGCCATTGCTAATTTCATAGAATCTCCAGTCAATTTGATTTTAGATCTAGTAACGATAGAGCTGAACTGTACCCATTGGCTGACCGCGGTAAGTCACTTCGCCAGTCATCATGAGTGATGAAGGCAAGCCTTGCTGAATGATGATTACTAAACCGTTGTCGTGTTGTGCACTCCAGCTTCCAGTCCCTTGAACACCAGAGGCGCGAATTTCCATTCCAGCACTGTTGTTGATTGGGTAGATACGGCCTTCAAATAAAACTTCAGGAGCTACTGCACCGTAATTTCCGCGAGCGCCAACTTTGATTTGTACGCGTGATGCATTCTGATCGAAGCGCATTTTCACGTAGCCACGTTTAGCATATGTCTTACAGTTCCAGCTTCCGAACGTCGTCGACCAATTCAACTGACCTGGATGATTGTTCCATCCGTTGTTTTGGCAAAAGCCACCGTATTGTCCGAGCATCGCAGCGAATGCGCCCTCTCCGATATTTTCAAGTGTGCCGGCAACGCGATTTCCGCCGATGCTAAATTGGCCCGGTACGCAACCGACTGCTCCAGCCGCGCAATATCCGAATCCACCATTAGGGTTTGGATTCGCAACCGAATCATTTTTCTTTCCACAAGCCGTCATTCCAGTTGCAACAACAGTAGCTAGAGCCAACATGAGGTAACGCATAACCTCTCCTTATTAAGTAACCGAGCGGTCTACCACTCGTAGTCACTTAAGCAATATTCACTTTTTGGGCCAAATCGGCTCGAAGGGCAGTTTTTGCGGAGAGAAGGTAAGTAATTGATTTTATTATCTATTTAAAGGCGGTTTTTTTGAGGAAGGGGGAGCCGTAGGCGCCTACCCTGAATACCGATTGATCGAAGTGACGACTTACGCCGTCACTTCAGAAGTTATTCGTTAACAGAAATTTCGACCGGGGCCGAGTGAGCAGGCGGAGCTGCCAAGAACACGAAAGTCATTCCAAACAAGATTGCAAAATAGATCAGGGCAAAGCGCATCCCGATATCCATAGAATGTGGGTTAGATACTGCTTCTTCTTTTTTCGATTTTTTGTCAGTTTTTTCGCGAGCCATCTCATCCTCCTTGCTCATAAGCGATTGGAACAATCGGCATTCAGAGCAACGAATATCTTAAGTAGCAAACCGGAGACCATTTGTCCTGTGACTGTTTTCAGACATTTAGCGGTCCCGCCATGGAACTAGACATGAAAAACTTCTGTGCATGACGCCGATGATTGCGTCTGGATATAGTTAAGAAATGCCGGTTTGGACGACATATAAAGAAAAAATTAAAAATCTTTCTGAGAAGATTGTTGATGTTCAACGACCTATCAAAATTCTCAATTCAATTAAGTGGGATCAGCAAATCGAAGAAGATTTTTTTGCCAATGGCGGAAAAGAACTTCCGAAGGTTGATGCTGAATACTATCAAAAAATTTCGTTAGATTTTGATCCTGCAAAGAAGCGCGACGAGCTTAATCATTTGTTGATCGATATTCGCCGCGACCTCGGTGACCAAGATGAACTCGGCTGCTTACTCACAGACATGGTCGATCAATACCGAACTGTCGTCGATATGCTCGAGGCTCGCGGAACGAAAAAGTTTTACGAATGTAGCCGCAATCTTTATGGCTCACCTAAAGATCAGTTTTTTGACAACAACCTCACGATTCTTGAGCAAGGGAGATTGCTCTACTCGATTCTGTCAAATCTCGAGGGAAAAGAGTTAGGACGCGAATACCCTAAAGTGATCGAAGGAAGTGTTGTTGTTGAAGAGTTAAAGCGCCGATTTGAGAAATCGTTCATGAATGGTTTTGTCGAAGTTCGCCTCGATGATGGAATTGTCGCCGATTCCGCAGCGGGCGGTGACACTCTAAAAATTAAAGAGGGTGCCTACTTCTCAAAAAAAGATATCGACATCTTCGAAGTCCACGAAGGCTGGGTTCACATCGCAACTACGGCCAACGGTAAAAATCAGAAAGTTGCGAAGTGGCTATCGAAAGGTCCTCCTAAATGCGTTTCAACCCAAGAAGGATTAGCAGTCCTTCTTGAGATCTTTACGTTCAGCAGTTACCCAAGACGAGCGCGTGCGATCAACGATCGAATTTTAGGAATCGATAAAGCTGAAGAGGGTGCCGACTTTCTTCAGGTGTATGAATTTTACTTAACCGAGCACTATGACGAACGCGAAGCTTTCAGAAACGCAATGCGCGTATTCAGAGGGGGAGATGTAAAAGGTCGCGCGCCTTTTACAAAAGATATCTCTTACTGCAAAGGCTTTGTTGAAAACTATAACTTTATTCGTGCGGCGATTCGCAGGGGTCACCCCGAGCTAATTCCTTTTATGTACGCTGGCAAACTGCATGTTGACGACGTACCTCTGCTCTACCAAAAATTTCAAGAAGGCATTGTCGATGCGCCGATGCTACTTCCTCCACAGTTCGAGGATTTAACAGGCCTTGCGGTTTGGATGAGTTTCTCAAACTTTCTCACCACGATGAATATGACCAAGGTTCAAGACCACTTCGACGCCCTCTTCACGAAGCATTTGTAAACCCTGGAAAAATTCTCAGACTGTCGAATTTCTGTTCAGCGCAGAATCGAAATTTTCGACTTTACTCCAACTCATACCAGCTGAAGTTGGTCTCGGACTTGTATAGGTTAAATCTGCTAATAATGATTCGAGGTAGCCGTGGGACGTATTCAGTTCGCTGGAATTAAAAAACTAGTTATCGCAACTGCTCTTCTTTTGCAGAGTGCATCGGTCTTTGCGCAAGAGTCAGATGTCGTGAAAAGCGTTCGCAACCAACTTCGCAATCTCAACAACACTGGAGCGTTTTGCTATGTGGTTGAGGGAGGACAAGTTCAGGGTGTGAATGCGGATCAACCGGTGCGAATTGCTTCAGTGATGAAGTTGATGACGACGTTCTGGGCCCTTGAAACTTACGGTGGTCCAAATGCGCGCTTAAAATCAACGATTCACTATCGTGCCGCAACTGGTGAGCTTCACATTGAAGGCTCGCGTGATCCGTTTGTAAATCGCGATCGGTTTTTACTGTTACTTTCTGATCTCAATCGTCTTGGTATCAAATCAGTTAATCGTTTGACCGTAGATACTAATTTCAGAATCGGGCTCGAGCTTTTTAATCCTGCCTTCAATCTCTCTGAAGGCCACGCCGCAAAGTCGACTTCAATTGTATCACCTCACGACTTGCTTGATATGTTCAATACGAAGAATTGGTTCGAATCACGAAAGAGCTATTACGCAAAACTTCGCAGAAACAATGAGTCACTTAACCTCGTCCCTGAAATCTCATTCGAGGTGAGTCGAACAAATGTTTATACTGGGAATCCTCTTGCGGGGCAGCCTGGAGTTGTGAAGTTTGAATTTCAATCGGCACCACTCGGTGAATATTTAAAGAAGCTCAATATCCTTTCGGTTAATCCAGCAGCTGACGAGTTGTTCTGGTCACTTGGTGGCCCCGCCGGCTTTAAGAATTTTCTAGAGCGAAGTTATGAAATGGGCGCGTCGGCAGAAGACGTCAACACAGGCTCGGGTCTTCCGTTTTATGATCCAAATCGCGATGACACTTCAATGAGTTGCTCGGCTGTTGTTCGCTTGATTCGAAGAATGGATGCGAACTTAGAGCAAAAATACGGAAAAGATTTAGCGGATGTCATGATGATTTCGGGAATCGATACAGAGCCAGGAGCTACGTTTAACGACGGATCTGGCTCTCTCATCGTCAAGACCGGAACTTTAACTGCCCCAGGAGCAGTGGCGAAAAATTTAGCCGGAGTCATGCAAACCACTGAAGGTGAAGTTTACTTTGGAATCTTCCTCAATGGTCCGGGATCAAATAGCGGTAACGTTCGTAGCGCTCTTTCTAAACTCGCATCAAAATACCGTCGAGTGCGAGTGAACCGTCGGCCGTTCGTATGGCAGCAACTTGATTCGGCGATGCAGCTGCAAAAAGTTGTACCGATGGGTAGAAACTAATTTATGAAACTAACCTCGTTACTGATGATGACATTGATCGTTCTCTCACAGGCCGGTTTTGCCAAGCCTAAAGTGGCAGGTAATGTTGTGGTCGGTGATGAGTCATCAAAAATGGCCGATGCCATTCAGAAGTTAGATCGAAGTCAAATCGAAGCTCTTAAGAAAAAAGGCATCGGCATGAACTCTCTCGGTGCCGATGGTCTTTCTGGTCTCATGAGACTCGCGGACGATGGAAACAAAAAAGGTGTGGAGATTGCGCTTGAGTTGGGCGCCGACCTCAACTTTGCAAATCAAGATGGCGAAACGGCGTTATTTTATGCAACGTACTCGGGGCACGAAGCTATCGCCCTCGATCTTTTAAAGCGTGGGGCTAAAGCCGATATAGTGCTCAAGAAGAACAACGAGTGCGTCGTGCATTCGGCCGCCAAGGCGTCACTGTTGAAGTTATCGCAAGAACTTAAAAAACTTGCTCCTCAGTGCTTAAAAGTTAAAAATTCTGACGGCCAGACTCCTTCACAAATTGCGAAGGATATGGGCTCAGCCCAGATCGCTAAGGTACTGACTCCCTAGTCTACGGTGGCTTTGCAATTAGCCCGCAAGGCTGCTACCTTGCCAAAACAATGAACATATCGATTCTCCAGCACACTCCAGATACGCCGCCGTCATTTACGACGACTTGGCTCGAGCAAAACAAAATGCCGTACCGTTTAGTAAAGGCATTTAACGGAGATGCGATTCCCAAAATAGAAGAAGTCGATTGGCTGATCGTGCTCGGTGGTGGAATGAACATCGATGACGAAGAGAACTATCCCTTTCTTCGTGACGAGAAAAAGCTCGTCGAACAAGTTTTAAAAGCAGAGAAGAGTTATTTGGGGTTATGTTTGGGAGGCCAGATGCTGGCGCGAGTGATGGGCGCAGAAGTTCGCAAGCACTCGGACTGGGAAGTCGGTTGGCATCAAGTGCAACTCGATAACGAAAAAATTGGTTTGCCTTCTCGCCCTCTCAAAGAAGAGCTTCATGTTTTTCAGTGGCACCAAGATACTTTCGACATACCATCAGGTGCAGTTCCATTTGCACGCAACTCAATAACTGCTAATCAGGGATTTGTGACAGCAAACGGGACCGCCATCGGAACACAGTTTCACCCAGAGGCTGACGAAGCTTGGGTAAAAGAGTGCGCAACCGATGACGATCTTCCGGCAGGTGGTTTGTTCGTACAAACTCCAGAAGAGATGATTTCAGGAATCAAGTACTTACCGAATCAAATCTCTTGGTATTCAGATTTATTAAAACATTTAGCTGCGCGTACAAAAGCACGAGTCTATTCATGAGTATGTTAATCAGTGTCCGTCAGCTAGAAAAGTCTTTCGCCTCACGTTCGTTGTTTAAAGATATTAGTTTCGCAATCGAAGAGGGTGATCGAGTTGGTCTTGTTGGTCCTAATGGCGCCGGCAAATCAACATTGATGAAAATTCTTGTCGGCATCGAGCAGACCGATAAAGGCGAAGTGATTCAACGTCGCGGTTTGAAGGTCGGCTATTTAGAGCAATCGCCAAAGTTCAAGCCTGGTATTACTGTCATGGAAGCAGTGTACGAGGGCGCAGAAATTCACAGCGACGACCCATATAGCAAAGTATTCCAAATTTTATCTGAGCTATCACTCACCGAGCGTTCAGAGGATTTAGTCGAGTCGATGAGCGGAGGTTGGAAGAAAAGAGTGGCACTTGCACGCGAACTTGCAAAAGATCCAGAGCTCTTACTTCTTGATGAGCCAACCAACCACTTAGATATCGAATCGATTTTGTGGCTTGAAGATTTCTTGGCCGAGAAAAAAATTTCGATTCTGATGGTTACCCATGATCGACTTTTTCTTCAGCGCGTATGTAACAGAATATTTGACCTCGATAAGCGAAATCCAAAGGGCCTGATTACTCTTTCGGGAGATTATCTTTCTTACGTTCAAGTTAAAGAAGAACTCTTTGCTGCGCAGAAAACTCGCGAGACAGTATTAAAGAATACGATGCGACGAGAAACTGAGTGGCTACGTCGCGGAGCAAAAGCTCGACAGACCAAGCAGCAGGCGCGAATTAGTCGAGCCGGAGAAATTGGCGATGACCTCGCTGAGCTTCGAGAAAAAAATCGAACTCGAGTAACCGCAATGGACTTCGGTGGTGCCGATCGTTCACCGAAGAAGCTTATCGAAGGCATACAAATTTCTAAAGCCTACGGTGATCGCATTCTATTTAAGAATCTTGATATTTTAGTTGGGCCGAAAAGTCGTTTAGGTTTATTGGGTGGAAACGGCTGTGGCAAAACCAGTTTAATTCGCGTTCTAATCGGACAAGAACAGCCCGATTCTGGAAAATGCAAATTAGCAGATGATATTACTGTTGCTTACTTCGATCAGCATAAGAATACGCTCGATCTTAAAAAATCCGTTTTACAAAACGTGGCGCCCGATGGCGATTACGTCGATTTTCAGGGAAATTTCGTTTACGGAAAAAGTTACTTAGATCGTTTCTTGTTCCGTCCTGAGCAAATGGATATGCCAGCATCAAAACTTTCGGGTGGTGAACAGTCACGTTTGAAAGTAGCTCAGTTGATGTTGCGGCCGGCAAATATTTTAGTTCTCGATGAACCAACCAATGATCTTGATATGGAAACACTCGAAGTTCTTCAGCAGTGTCTGCTAGAGTTCAAAGGCGCGGTCATTTTAGTGACGCATGATCGTTATTTCTTAGATCAAGTATCAAACGAGATTTTATCATTCCCTCTCGACAACTCAGGCGAGCTGACTAAGTTCGCAAGCTATCTTCAGTGGGAAGAGTGGCGAGTCGCACAAGATAAGGCAATTGGCCTTTCAAGCGGAGATTTCGAAAAGCCTATGCAAGCTGCTCCAGTTGTAGTCGCAGAGACAAAGAAAAAATTGTCTAACAAAGAGAAGTTTGAATTCGAGAACATGGAAAAAACAATTCATGACCTCGAAGCCAATCTCGCAGAAGCGCAAAAACAGAGCGAAGACCCAGCTCATGCTTCGAATGCATCGAAAGCAAGTGAGTTGTACTCTGAAATTGCTCGCGTCCAATCAGAACTTGAACGCCTTTACGCTCGCTGGGCCGAGCTTGAGGCGAAGGGTAAATAAATGATTCATTTAACGAACATCGGTAAGCATTACGGCAACAAAGTTCTATATTCGGGCGGAAGCATTCAAATTAACCCCGGAGATAAAATTGGCCTGGTTGGTCCGAACGGCGCCGGCAAAACAACGATATTCCGAATCATCATGCGCGAAGAAGGCATTGATGAAGGGACAATCTCGATTGCGGATCGCACCACCATTGGATATTTTTCGCAAACGGTCGCTGAGATGACTGGCCGATCGGCGTTAGAAGAAGTTAAAGCCGGTGCCGGAAAAGTTTCGGAGCTTGCCGCAAAGCTATCTTTGATGGAGAAAGAACTTGAGAACTCAGCGGAGCTTTCAGACGACGATATGCAGAAGCTTCTCGAGAGATATGGCGAAGCGCAGGCACAGTACGAGCAAATGGGTGGTTATGATTTAGATTCTCGTGCGCAAGAAATTCTAACCGGTTTAGGAATTGCTCCTGAAGATCACGGCCGACAGATCGAGACTTTCTCTGGCGGTTGGAAGATGCGAATCATGCTTGCAAAGATTCTTGCGATGAACCCGCAAGTGCTTTTGATGGATGAACCAACTAACCATTTAGATTTAGAGTCGATCGTTTGGCTTGAGCAATGGCTGATCAGCTTTAAGGGGTCACTGGTTATGACTTCGCATGATCGCGAATTTATGAACCGAATCGTGACTCGAATCGTTGAGATAGCAAATAAAGCGATTACTGTTTACGGCGGTAACTACGATTTTTACGAGAAAGAGCGTGAGATTCGCAAAGAACAACTGCTTGCCTCGCATCAAAAGCAACAGGACATGCTCGCTAAAGAAGAAGAATTCATCGCTCGGTTCGCAGCTCGCGCTTCGCACGCGGCCCAAGTGCAGTCACGTGTAAAAAAATTAGATAAAATTGATCGAATCGAAATTCCGCCTGAAGAGCAGACGATGGAGTTTACGTTCCCAACTCCACCGCGCGGAGGAGATGAAGTTGTTAAGATTGAGAACGCAAAGAAAGTTTGGAAGAGCCCAGAAGGGAAAGATAAACTTGTCTTCAGCGGTGCTTCTGCGCTTGTAAAACGACTAGATCGCGTAGCTGTTGTCGGAGTCAACGGAGCCGGTAAGTCTACTTTACTCAAAGTCATCTGCGGCCAGACCGATCTCACTGACGGAAAAGCAGTCGTCGGAAATAGCATTAGCATCGGTTACTTCTCGCAAAACTCACTTGATGTTCTTGATCCTGAATTGACGGTCATGGAAGAAGTTCACAGCCGAATTCCAACTGCGGGAATCGGAGTTGTGCGAAATCTTTTAGGAGCATTCCTTTTCAGTGGCGATGATGCCCTTAAGAAAATTAAAATTCTTTCTGGCGGAGAAAAGAGCCGAGTGGTGCTTGCAACAATTCTTGCTAAGCCAGTTAACTTCTTAGTTCTTGATGAGCCGACCAACCACTTAGACATTCGTTCGCGTGAAGTTCTGCTCGATGCCATCAAAAAGTTCGAGGGCACTGTCATGATAGTTTCCCATGACCGACACTTCCTTAAGCAGATTTCAAATCGAGTTTTCGAGGTAGACAAGAATCACCTTCGTACTTACGACGGGAATTTCGACGATTACCTCTGGAAAAAGGCAAACCCCTAGGTAAACCATCGACTTTAGTCGTGTGTTTGTGCGGCGGACTCGTTACCTGCTAAATTGGTGGTATTCTGATTTCATAGGAATTCTGAAATCATGAAGAAAACCGTACTCTTAGTGTCACATGACAAGAAGACTGTTGGCCAAGTTTCTCGTTGGCTGAAAGAACTACCAGAAGAAGTTCTGGTGGAGGCGGCGAGTAGTCTCGATGAGCTCCAACAAAATTTTTTAATTCGAACATCTGACCCAGAGAAAAAAGACTTTCTGCGGTTGTTAATCTTTGATGTCGCGATGTTTGGGTCAAGCGATCCAATGCCGTACATTTCTCAAACGCGTGAAGCGTTCCAAGCAAACGGATGGGTATCAAGCGAAGCGCCACTCAAGATAATGATTCTCTCGTTTGATAATGCTGCAATCCCGCTGAGGACTTTCATTCACAAAGACATTGATGATTTGTTGATGAAGCCTCTCGATCATCAGCTGTTTATGCAAAAATCAGGAATGTTGCTCGCTGACAAAAGTAAGTCTGCCGGAAGTTTTCTATTCAAGCAAAAAGCCAACTTCGTTGTCGAGATGGCAAAGGAAGTTCGAATTGTTAAGCTGAGTGAATTTGGAGTTGTGATTTCAAATCCAACCCCACTTGCGCCCGGCATCTTCGCGCATCTTTACTCGGGACTTTTCGGTGACAAAACAAAATCTTCTGTTTGGGGGAGAGTCTTTAGTACACGTCGTGACCCGAAAATTCCAGGTAACTACCTTTGCTTTTTTACCTTCTTCGGAATTCAGCCTGAGCAGCTCATGAACTATCGACGAAAGTTGCGAGAACGTCGAAAAGAAATTCGTCACTTCGATACGGGTTATGACAGAAACAAAATTCCAGGAGCAATTCGTCACGTTGCGGTGATCGATCGCAATTCTTCGAATGCGCAGGTAGTTGCCGAAACTCTTTCTGCTAACTATTTAAATTTAAAAACATACGCCTATTCGTCTTATGCGCAGTTCTTGAAAGCGGTTTCGGGTTCCGCAGTACCGATAATAACTGATCAGGCTGAGCCTGTTGAAGGCGCCGCCCCAGTTGTTGCAATTGAGGGGGGACAGATAACTTTCTTTATTGCAGCCGATGGAGCAGCGCTTTTAAGAACGGAGCCGGAAGCGCAGCCCGAAAGTCTTTTCTGCGGAATGAAATTTGAAGAACTCAAGGGCAATAGTAAGTGGCTCGAGCTTTTAGTTTCGACCGACCGTGATGAATGGGACGAGTTTTTGCTCATGCTTGAGCGTGGCCACAAAGCGCAGGCAATTCTCTATTTCAAAAATGTAAGTGGTGCGATGCATGCGATTCTGGTCAACGGAGAAAATGCGCATACCAAAGATGCCGACAAACGAACAATCCAGTTAATGCTACGAGAACTGAATCCCGAAGAAATTCAGATGGAACATGACCGACGACACAAAGAGCAGGCGGTATTCCCACAAATCGACGGAATCTACATCGACGCTCTCAGCTTCAGGGATTTTCCATCTTGGTATGAAGGGATTCGAGAGCTGCTCAAGCGGGCGAACCTCTTGATCGGAGAAAAGCTTCCGGTTTGTTTGATGGTTGACGAGGATGCAAGTGTTAAACCGGAAGACTATCGAATCACTGGTGTCGCTGACTTTATTTATAAACCTGTCGATCGCCGTTTCCTTGCAGCAAAAGCCGCAGTTTTGATCAGTGACCTCGTCGCTTCAAATGACGACCACGTTGATCTAAGCTTCACGCCTGCCGATATCCCGGGAAAGATTGGCAAAGAGGTTTCTCTCGACGAAGTTGCAGAGTTTGGCTTTCAAGTTAAGTCAGCCATTCCACTTCGCGAAGACATTTTTCTTCGCTTCTTCAGTCCGTTATTTTTAGATGAATCTGGAGACGGGGTGTTAGCTCGCTGCACGTCGTGTACTCCTAATCCAAACGAAAAAGATTCATTCGGATGCTTCTTCACTTTCTTCGGTGTGAGCGATGGGCAGCTAAAGCACATTCGAAATTGGATAAGAGAAGACTACGTGAGCAAAAAAGACGAAGCCGGTTAATGAAGTTTCAAAGGACACGTAAACATCGAGAGAATAGGTCCACCTAGCGGATTTGCAGGTTGAGCATCGTCTGGATACTCATATCGCTCAGGTCTCATCGCAGCATTCTCGTCGTACTCTTCGCTAGCAAGATTTTCGACTGCAGGACCGTTCATCACTTCTCCGACCGGGCTAAATCGAGCGCCATGACATGGGCAATCCCAACTTTTCTCGGCTTCATTCCATCCCACGTAGCAACCCATGTGCGGGCAGACTGGCGACATCAAATGCAATTGACCTTGAGGATCGCGATAAGCTGCAACTTTTTTTGCACCAATGCGAACGATTCGGCCTTCACTCTCTCGAATATGATTGAGATCGTTGTCATCGGTTAGTTTGAGTCGATCAGCGATGAGATGAGATGCGTAATCAATATTTTCACTAATGTAGTTTGATGCCGATGCGATCGGCTTAACCCTTCGAGCATCATAGAGTTCAGCCCACGGGTTGCTTTCTCCAGTAATCAAATCAGAAAGTAATAGTCCAGCGACTGTTCCAAAAGTTAAGCCGGTTCCCGAGTATCCAGTAGCTACATAAACATGCTCCGACATCGAGTTCTTTCCAATGAACGGTAGACCGTCAACTGGCTCGATCACTTGCCCTGACCAGCGGTAGGCAAGCGCATCCATACTAAATCGTTCGTGCGCATAGCTGATCAACTTTTTAAATGAATCCTCGGTATGTCCTTCTTGACCTGTCTTGTGATCGGAGCCACCGATAATCACGTAGTTTCGGCTATCGTCTCGGTGCGAGCGAATATAGTGATACGGATCTTGGGTATCCCAAAACAATCCAGGAATTGAGCTGTTATCACGAAGAGTAATCGCGATGGCATAAGTTCGGTAAGCGGCAATTTTAGTATGCAGTAAAAATTTATTAGAGATTGGAACATTGGCCGCGACGATGACGTCTTTACAGACGATAACTCCCTTGTCAGTCACTACTCGACAAGGTTCTCCCTCTTCAACATCGTGGACTTTTGTGTCTTCGTAAATGAAACATCCATCGCCATGCACAAGATTTGCAAGAGCCGACACATACTTATACGCATGAAACTGAGCCTGGTGTTCGAACTCTAATGCGCCAAAAGTTTTAAAGGGCAGGGGAGCGGACTCTACGAAATTTACATGCACGCCAATGCTGGCAGCAGCCTCGGCCTCTCGTTCAAGTTCGGGTCTATTGGCTTTTGATTCTGTAAATCGATATCCTGAAACTCTCTTGAAGTCGCAACGAATATCAAACTTGCGAACGTTGTCTTCAATCTTTTGAATTGCGCGTCGACTTGACTGTGCGGCTAGCTTCGCTCCATCAATTCCAAAATTTGAGATGAGTGTTCTATAGGTCTCGTCGAACGATTCAGTTAAGTGTCCGGTCGTGTGCCCAGTTTCTCCAAACGAAACTCGCGATAGTTCGACCAAGATCACTTTTTTGCCGGCTTGCTTGAGCTCCAGAGCTGCAGACATTCCTGTGATTCCGCCACCGATAATGACGACGTCGGTTTGCACCTCACCAGTCAGCTGTGGAAATCTTTTTAGTAGTCCATTATCCAGCCACAAAGGTTTGGTATGCGTAGTGAAATTTTCGATCATCGTTGTGGCCTCCACGCGAATGTCCAAGCGAATGAAAGATATTATCGAGCGTGGCGGCAAGTCTCGTACGTGATGACGTCAAACTTTTGTGTTCTTTCGGAAAACGAAGCTGAATTTTTAACCTCGAGAAATCATGTGTACAAAATTACACCGTGCTGCGGGAAGTAACCTGTTTGAAATTCAAGGGGCAAAAAGCAATGATTCGAGCCCGCACGTTAACCCGGAGGAAATGTGAATCGGTTTTCCACTTCGATATTTGAGACAGAAAAAGTCAGTCGCTCGCACGACTCGACCTACGCCCTTTTGCCACGAGTTCCATCGATTTTGATTGCTGATGAGGATCACTCGACGCGGCATCTGATCGGATCACATCTCGACAGTGCGCTCTATGATTTTACCTTTGTGTCAGACAGTTCAGAGATTTTGACGATGCTAAGCGCACGGTCGCGAAGTTACGAATTTATTTTCGTTTCGGTGCGCCCTCCGCTAGCACAAGCACTTGCAAACATACGAAGCATTAAGACCCTGGCTCCTGATTCAAGTATTGTGGCCCTAATTCCCAATTCAGTGAGCAAAGTTTCGTCTGAAGTTCTGCAGGTCGGAGCAAAAAGCTATTTGATTAAGCCTTTTCAGCCAACCCAGATGCTGAAGATTCTAGAGCGTCACTTTGCTGAGGCGGCCGCCAAGACTTTAACTTCCCTCACTCAAGATCGATCAAAGTCGGTTGCGGACCCGCTGCAATCGTTCATTGGCTCGTCAGCCCAAATGAACAAAGTATTCGCTCTTATTCGAAAAGTCGCCCCAAGCGAAGTAAACGTTTTGGTAACGGGAGAGAGCGGAACCGGTAAAGAAATGGTTGCTTCAGCAATTCACAAACTTAGTAATCGCCGCGATAAACCGTTCATTGCAATTAACTGCGCAGCAATTCCAAAGGAACTTTTAGAAAGTGAACTCTTTGGCCACGCCAAGGGCTCATTTTCCGGAGCGACAACCGCACGTCGCGGTCTGTTTGAAGAAGCGGAAGGCGGAACAGTTTTTCTAGATGAGATTGGAGATCTGCCTCTTGCCCTGCAGGCAAAGATTTTACGGTTGCTACAAACACGCGAAGTTAAGCCTGTTGGACAGAACACAACGGTTAAAGTTGATGTTCGAATTATTTCTGCGACACATAAAGACCTCAAACTCTTAATTTCTCAAAACGATTTTCGCGAAGATTTATTTTACCGCTTGAATGTAATGCCACTTCATTTGCCATCACTTCGAGAGCGACGGTCAGATATTCCAATGTTGGCCGATTTTTTCTTAAAGAGATATTCGACTAATAAAAAGGCGCGAGTAAATGCTTTTTCATCGAATGCCATGGCAAAACTAATGATGCTAGAATGGAGAGGCAACGTCCGCGAGCTTGAGAACACGATTGAGAGAGCAGTCGTGCTTGCAGAAACGAACGTCATCGAAGAACACGACATCGTCTGTGAGAACATTCAGCCCACTGCCGATTTATCTGGCGATCTATCTCGCTCGCAGCATATTTTCGAACAGGGTCTTACGCTTCACGAGCTTGAAATTGAATATATCAAATTTGTCTTGAAGAAGACGAATAACAAAAAAGAAGCTGCCACGCGAATTCTTGGAATTGATCGAAAAACGCTCTATCGAAAAGAAAAACAGTATCTCTGATAATTTATCTTCCGAAGTACTTGTTGTTTAACATCTCTAGGGTTTTTTGAAGCTGTTCAACTGCTATTCTGTTCCCTCGAACACAGTTTTGATCGGCATCGAATAAGTAGATTTCTTTGGTTTGAGATCCAACAGTAAGATTGGTGTAGACTGCCCAATCCACAATCGTCTTGTTAACGCATTCCAAATCTGACTCAAAGTCTTCTACGATGGGTTTTATCTGCGCTTCCAACAAATCCAAGTCTTGGTCGCTGATAGCTGCATTTGTAACTTCGCCACAGATAGTTCTGACGATTCGACTATCTCGATTGATTTTGAAATTGTTGTCTTTGCACGGTGCCCAGTGGCTTATCCATTTGTAGTTCACAGATTCCCAGTTCAAAACTTCTTCTGATGGCGAACTTGTTCCGCTTGGCGATTCGGTGGGGTTTGGGCCGCTGTCGCTATTACCGCAAGCAGTAAACAGCGACAGCGCAAGTACAAGACTCCCAAATTTTGTCTTCACCTCTATATCTCAGGAGTCGGTGATGGAATAGGAACTGCCGGTGTTGCTTCGGGAATAGGAACTTCATTCGGAGTCGGAGATGGAGTCGCCGTTGGCGTTGGAGTTGGCAGCTCTGGCATTGATGGCGGTTTGTTACTCACTGGGCAGTCGCGAAGGTCTCGCGGATCTACAGTCATTTCATTCATTTCGCGAAGAAGCGATGTCGCAAGAGAAATGCTATCAGTGGTAATATCTGAGACGCTAGCGCGAAGAGCTGCCGGAGCCTCTGCAACCGATTCAGTGAGCTCTCGCATGTAACGTGAACTCAAAGCCTCGCCCTCGGGCAAGCTAGAGGCCGGTCCCCATCGAAGAAAAGTTTCAGTTTGAACTTTGAGAGGAGCGTGAGAGATGCACTGACTGCCTCGAAACTCATCGGCAACAATTCGCATCGCGCGGTCAGAGATCAATTCGAACTTTTGAATGCTTTCATCCGGCAGTTTCACCTTTATCCAACTGTCTTTGTATTCTTCAACTGTGAATGGAGTTGAATTTCCGTAGGTATCGAAGAGTTGTCCATCCGAACAGCTTTGTTGGCTTGCGCTTGTCCAAGTGTTTTGAAGCTCTGAAGGACGACCTTCATTGAAAATGTAGGCCCCACGAGTAAGTACTCGCATTCGAGATGATGAGGGTGTGTTTCCATTTTCATCTTTGTTGGAGGCAGAAAAATTATAGGTGAACGATCGAACGATTCCGTCACCAGGCATGCTGTGTAAATTCGCGTAGAGATTTTCGAGATTCAGACAACCATCTGCAAAAACAGATACAGTTTTTATATCATAAGAGCCTTCTTCTTTTTTACTACTGCAGCCATTGATGGAAAGACCTGACACGACAAAAACAATTAGACCACGCACGACAGTTGTGCTTCTCCACTTGTTTAACATTCTACCCTCCGATTTTGGTGGACTCTTACACTCTCAAAATGGAGAGAGATGAAAGGTCTCGTCAATGTCGGCTGTAAAAGGCGATCGACTCAACCTCTGACTTTGTATTGGTTTGCTTACAACAAGCGATTTGCCCCGCAGAAGAACGGCCCTCAGGCTCAATCGACAACGAATGTTATTCGATGCGCACAGATTTGCGAATGAATCTAAAAGAACGCGACTTGTTGAGACATCAGCTTCGAAGAAAATACGCAAATCGACCCTTCGATGGGGCAAAACTCAGTATGCCGCGGAAGAATTTGCATTCAGGTTGTTCTCTCGGCGCGACGATTATTCACACAAATGCAACTAGCGCCTCACTTTTGCGAGGTAAACAACAGTTGTGTGAGTCTCTCCACATGCACTGGCATGCCCTGTGCTTTATCGACTGCCAAACGGTTTGCCGAAGATCGGTGAATATTTTTAACAACCTTTAAGGAGGAGTCCTCATGTTCTCAACAAAATCCGTACGTACGACGTTCGCAGTTTTAGCAATCTGTGGTTTGACTGCAGCTTGCGGTTCTAAATCAAGCAACGATTCTGCAGCACCAGGCAACAGCGAGTTGTCGACAGCTCGTGCAAGCCACACTGTCTCTTTAGTATCTCTTGCAGATGGTAACGGTTCAATTCTAACTGATGATGCCCGCACAGGTATCGCAGCTGATTCAGCATTAGCAGCTGGTCTTGCTGAAATCGAAGCTGTTCGCGCAGCAATCGTCTCAGACACGACTGTGACTATGCTCGACGAATCAGGCGCTGCATTGTTCACAATCGACACTGCTGCATCTACAGTTGCTGAACTTCCGGCTGCAAGCGCAGTTGCTTCTCAAGACAACGCAATGTTCATTTCTCTTTCTGAAAATGACTCAACTGTTGTAGCTCACATGGAATTCGCTGTAGTAGCGGACGACGAAGGTGACCAAGATAGCGGTCAAGGTCAGGGTCAAGGTCAAGGTCAGGGACAAGGTCAAGAACAAGGCCAAGAACAGAAACAAGGACAAGAGCAAAAGCAAGAACAGAAGCAAGAGCAAAAACAAGAGCAGAAACAAGAAGTAAAAGAAGAGCCGAAACAAGAACAGAAACAAGAACAAAAAGAAGAGCCTAAGCAAGAACAAAAAGAAGAGCCTAAGCAAGAGCAAAAAGAAGAGCCTAAGCAAGAACAAAAACAAGAACAAAAACAAGAACAGAAGCAAGAACAAAAACAAGAACAGAAACAAGAGCAAAAAGCTTAAATTTCTGAAGTTGAGTTCAAGCGAGTCGCTAGCGCCGCAGCTAGCAGCTTAAAGTTAAAGAAAATTACGTCACTCTGTCCGATTGGATAAGGGACGTGCGGTAGAGGGGGTGATGAAAGTCACCTCCTCTTTTTTTTGCGAACTGCGGTCGATGGAGGGTGATGAGATGCGTTTCGTTTTGATGGTCTTCGCGCTTTTCATATTAAGCTGTTCGGAGTTTGAACCCACTGTCGACGTCAATGTTAAGGTGCAGAGAAATAAAGAGCTCGGTACTTGGCAAGTGAGTTACCAAGCCGATCGAGGGTTTGAAACTCTCAAGTTCGCTCGACAGCGCTATAAACTTCGAAGCCAAAGCTGGAAGGTCTTAAGCGAAGGCGTTCGGATCGAAAACACCGGAAGCTACGAACGGGTAATCAGCAATAAGCCTTTAGAAAAATTTGAAATTGAGTTCAGTGGGCGTCAGCCAGGAATTGCAAACGATTATCCAATTGTAAGTCATTATTCAGATGGAGCTGCAGTTCTCTACACTGGGCATTTGTTACTCGAAGTCGCAGATTGCAGCGGCTGCAAAGTTAATCACTCATTCGAATATATACCCTCGCAAGGTGACATTGTCATAACCGAAGAAAATGAAGGTCAAATTGGAGACTTCGTTTATTTCGGTGATGGTGTTGTCACCGAGTTCGAGAGCTTTAGGGCGGTGATTGATCGAGGCCTCCCGGACTGGATTCAGCGCCAGATCGAAAGATCTCTGCCAAATTTCGTAAACCTCTATAAAGAAAAACTTGGATTCACTCTCAACCGAAAACCTCTAGTATTTGCTGCCTTCGACAAAGGACTTGCAGTTCGCGAAGAGGGCTACGTCGGCGGAGTTATTGGTTCACATATGCAACTTGTTCTTGTAGGTACAAAGTGGGCGGAGCCCGATAGCGTTCGCTATGAGAAGTTTGCTCATTTAATTGCCCACGAAGTTTTTCATCTCTGGAACGTCTCGATGTTTCTTGCGCCAGATCGGATTGGCGGGTCATGGCTTCATGAGGGTGGAGCAGACGCCGTAGCAGACTTTGCTCTTTACCAGCTTGGCTATTATGGGATTGATCGTTACTCGCAAATTCAAACCGAAAGACTTAATAAATGTATGCTTGGGCTTTCGATGAAGTCGCTGCCCAAGTCCGATGAGCGCGGATATTACAAAAACTTTTATGAATGTGGCGCCGTAATGAACCATTTGTTGGCGCAAAAATTTGCACCGGAATATACGCTGTTTGATTTCTGGAGAAGCTTGTTTTTAGCTGCTGAGAAATCGTTTTATTCACAGGACAAGTTTTTCGAAGTCGCAAGACCACTGCTTGTTGACACTGCTGCGCTTGCTGTTGTCTCCGATGTAGCAATAGGCGAAACTGGTGAGCCTTCTCAGTTTTTCAAAAAGTCGTTTGACCAGCTTGGAATCGCTTACACCGTCGCTACACATAGCTATCCTCAGTGGTACGAAGAGTTGGCTTCAAAAAATATCGTTTCTTTGTTGGCACAACGAGATTGTGGCGAGAGTGTTGCCGTTGACGTTGCTGACACGGGTATTTTTGTTGAAGGATCAGAGCGGTGTTCTAATTTGAAAGCGACTCACGAGTTGCGCAACATAAGCGGATACACCATTCCCGGATTAGGAGCAGAGGCGCATGATTTGCTTTTCAGTCAATGTGGCTCCAATCCAGTAGCTTCAATTTACGATAGTGGTGGCAATGGATATGTCACAAGTTGTCACAATCTTCCCATTCGACCTGAATACTTAATTCTGAACCATAATTTCGTTAAGTGAGGCTTCTGAGGCCCATTTCCGTGCGATCACTGTTTTTCAACAGCGTCCTTTTTTCGAATCACAATAAAACTTAAGTCCTGGAATTTGTGAAGTTTTCCGTCGAGATCCAACTGACGGACAGTACAAGTTTGCCGATCTGATTTGGGGTGTTCCGCCACCAAAAAACTTCGTAGTCTTGCTGAAGTTTCTAGTAAACGTAACAAATTCGTAATCGAATTTACACATCCCACGGAGGGTTGATGAAGTGTTACCTTAAGTTGATTCCGCTCGTTTTTCTAGTCGGTTGCGGCAAAGGCGGCGGTGGCGGCGGAAATGTGTGTGCGGTTAGTTCGGTCGGTGAGAAAAATTATTCTCAGTCCGAAGAGTCCAAGGCACTTTTCACCGAACAGGATATCACATCTTCTTCTGAAGTTGAGTCATTTGGTCTCAGTTCAGTCTTAAGCTCAGCTGAAAAAGGTGTTAAGCGCGGAACCGAGCTGACTGTATCGATAAAAGATTCTTGCCGAACGTACGGACCGATTAGTGGAACAATCGATCGCTCAGACGAGCTGCCGACTCCCGCAGGTGTACGCGATTACACTTGGCTGGCAGAACGCAGTTACACAAGCGATGAGCTAAATGAAATGCTTGAAGCTGACGAATGTATCGTTGCACTTTCAGATTCGCAGATTGTTGATGTGCATGCGCTTCCATCTGACCCGAAAGCAAAAGATCAAGATCACTTTAGAGCTTTGAACGCAGGCGATGCTTATCCAATTCTTTTGAATGGAAGCTCCGGCCAGCGACCATTTGAAGTAATCGCCGTGATCGACACTGGCATCGATATGAATCATCAAGATTTAAAAGATAACTTGTGGAAGAACGCCGACGAGATTGCTGGAAATAAAATCGACGACGACAAAAATGGCTACGTCGATGACGTTCACGGCTACAACTTCGCAAATAAAATCGGAAGTCCTCAATACATTGGTTCAACAAAGCATCACGGAACTTTCGTGTCAGGCTTGGCTGCTGCAAAGGGCGGAAACGGAATCGGAATTTCGGGAGTGATGGGACATGGTGCAAAAATCATGGCTCTCAATGTGTTTGGCTCTGCCGGCAGCTCTTATACTTCGAATTCTGCGAACGCAATTCGATATGCAGTCGATAATGGAGCTTCGGTCATCAACATCAGTCTCGGCGGTGTCGGTAAATCCGCAGCTTACGAATCTGCGCTCGACTACGCAGTGAAAAACGGTGTGACTGTCCTTGCCGCTGCAGGAAACGAACGAAATCAGCTTGGTGTTAACTATTGGCTTTCGCCTGCTGCATACGGATCAAGTTTTAATGGGGTGATTTCAGTTGGATCAGTTAACAGTCGAGATCTTAGCTGGGCACCATACTCGAACTACAGCGCAACAAATGTTGAGTTAGCTGCGCCCGGTTCAGAAAGCTATTCGACAGGTCGTGGAGTGCTTTCGACTAATCTTAAGAACACGTATACGCGCGGACATGGAACTTCATATGCAACTCCGGTTGCAGCCGGATCAGCAGCATTAGCTGCTTCAATGGTCCGAGCACGTGGCTACGCACCAAGTGGTCCAACGATTGAACGAGTGTTAACTGAGTCTGCAAAAACTCTCTCGACGCTTGCAACGAAGGTAAAGTCAGGACGCGTACTCGATCTACTCAGCATGGCGAAGTTTATTAATCAAACCTATCCGCAAAAATCTTCTGGCCCGTTCAGAGGTAAGGTTGGCGCTGAAGGCTACTTCAACCCAGGCGCTTGCTTGTAACCAAAAAGGCCAGCTCTCTGAGCTGCCTTTTTTAAGCGTTTGCGATCTGTTGCTTTAATTGTTTTGCAGCGACGGCATATCCGCCGTCGCTTCCATCGACAAAGTGAATATGTCCGCCTGGATGAATCGATTCGACCAGGCAAGTTAGAAGTGCATGAGTTGACTCATGCATTCCAAAATAAATTTCACCTTTTCTGAAATAGTCTTCGAGCAAAGTTTTGATCTTTGAGGTTTGCTCAGGTGTGCAATCTAGGATCAGCCTTAGAACATCATCATACTTTCTATAATCAGAGTGCGACTGCATCTGACTTTTGTAATCATTGGCGGGAAACGGTGCCGGAAGTTTGAGTTTGAACGCCCACCAGCAGAGCATGATCTCAAGCGCTCGCTTGCAATAACGAAAACTCAATTTTCCAGAATGAAGCTTGCGCTCTCGGCGAAGCATCGTGAAAAGACTGTTGTACTTTAATTTTGAGTTTGCGATCGGATTCGAATTCTCAAAACTGCCGTCGCAAACAGTTTCGATAGCGCTCGATATTTCTGCAGCGACAGCCACATTATTCTCGCGTGGCTGCACTAAAAGAGAAAGAACGCGTCCCCGAGTCGACTTAATTGGCTGCCATCGACACGAAAGTTGAGTAGGCACTTCGATGTCGGAATCGATGACAGTCAGGCAATACTTCTCAGTTTCAGATTTAATCTTCTTTTCGGCCCAATTAAGACCGCCACCTTTCATCATCGCAATCGAGCTGAACTTATTGATTTTAAATTTCGCGACGAGGATTTTTTGATTTGCCGCATAGACTTCACCAACCGGAACAATTCCCACTCGAAGATTTAGCGAATAATTATTTTGAGCGAGTTGAATTAACTTTTGTAAAGCAATCTTCACCTGGGGAAGCTTTGACGCTGGGACTAAGAAAGTTGCTCCGTCACCACCGAATGAAAACGGAACGGCTTCACGATCGAGTGCGTTCTGTACCACCGCAATCGAGGCTGCACCCAAAAGATTAACATCTCGGTAGCGTCCACTCTCGATTGCCGCAGTTGAGCCTCGAATATCACTAAGAACAACAAACCAGTCGTTAGGAACCTCAGCGTAAAGAGAGGTGTTGGCAAGCTTTCCAAACTCTTCGAAGCCATCAAGATTTTCGTAAAAGTTAGTTTCGCGCATTTAGTTTTTCAATCGTTTCTTTGATTTTGACTTCAACCAAAATTTTGCGCACCAACCAATGAGAATCAAACTAATCCAAGTCGATATCGATATCCCGAGTGGTGTAGCGCCGCGATCATCGGCCCGGAAAGCCTCCATCATGATTCTTCCAATTGAATGCAAGAAGACCCACGTAAAGAACAATCCGCCTTGAATTCGAATCCATTTTCGCTTTTCAGCAAGGAGAAGCACACAGAAAACACCAAGCTCCCATGCGGCAGCATACAGTTGCGTGGGATGCTGAAACGCGATCCGATCATTGAGGTAGCAGACCGAACCAAAGCAGCATCCAGTCAGCCAGCAGGCAATTCTTCCGCTCGCATAGCCAACTGCCCCAACTGGCGCGAAAAGATCTAACCACTTGTAGGCATTTTCTTTTCTCAGTTTAAAAAGATAGAAACATCCGAGACCTGCGAGTAGAGCACCCCCAAAGAATACAAATCCGCCGTCCCAGAACTGGAAGATGGCGGTGGGGTGAGACCGATAATAAGCAAAATCTTCGAAGACGACATGGGCAACACGGCCGCCAATGAAGCCGAGGAACATCACGACGATGCTAAGATCGAGCACCATCTGCGAACTCATTTTGCGATCGCGCGCTCGGGTTAGCCAATAAAGCAGTGTCGCAGAAAAAGTTAAGCTGATCCAAATGTGGTAAGTCGGAAGACTGATCGGCCCGACGTTTAGAAACGGCAAAAACCCATCGAGGTCGTAAACAACCTGATCCGGGTTCATGTCGTCGCTTGTTTAGGAGATGTATTTCTGCGGCTGAATTCGAGGAAGATCAATGTGGCCACTCCGCACACAATTCCCATATCTGCGACGTTAAAGGCTGGCCATGTGTATCGATTTGCAATGTGGAAATCTAAGAAATCGATAACATAACGAAAGCGAAGGCGATCGATGTAGTTGCCGATCGCTCCACCGAAAATGAGTGAAAGTGCAACGATGTTCACTCGGTCACGCTCTGAAACTCCGCGAAGGATCGTAAGAATCACAAGTACCGCAATAGGCGGCATACTTAAGAAAAAGATTTCGCGGAAGAGTGGGTGAGATTCACCGAATATTCCAAATGCAGCGCCAGTATTTCTGACATATGTGAAATTAAAGAAATTCTCGATAACCATCACCGATTCACCAAGAGAGAAGTGCGTGTGCACATACATCTTCGTTAATTGATCGATCGTTATGATAGCTCCGGCAATCGCTGCTAAAATCAAATACTTGATGTTCATCCTAAAGCCCTTAAGCACTTCGGACAGCACGTAGGGAAGCGAGAATCTTTGCCGATATTCACATCGTAATACCAGCAGCGCTCGCACTTTTCGCCCTCGGCTTTCAGTGCTTTCACTGAATATTGTCCCACTTGAACATCTACTTGGGAAACAATAAAGAATTCTGAGAGCAGACCTTCGTACTTTTTAAGTAACGCCTGTTGCTCGCCTTCGGCTGTAATCAAAACTTTTGCGTCTAATCCCGAGCCAATAGTCTTGTCTCTGCGCAAGTCTTCGAGAATCTTAGAAACATCTTTTCGAATCTCAAACAATTTTCCGAGTTCGCTTGCTACCGCCTCAGCTTCCCATTTTGGATTCGCTTTCGGATAATCGAGGAGGAAAACGCTCTCAGCCTTTTGTCCTGGCATGAATGAGTAGGTCTCTTCGGCAAGGAAAGTTGTGATTGGCGCCATGATTCGAACCAGATTGTCGAGCATGTGGAATAAAACTGTTTGTGATGATCGTCGCTCAACACCATCTTTCTTCCAGGTGTAGAGGCGGTCTTTCAACATATCTAAGTAGCCAGCTGAAAGTTCAACTGTGAAGAAGTTGTTGAGTCCGTGGTACACCTTGTAGAAATCGTAGTTGTCGTAAGCGACAGTTGTCTTTTTGATAAGTTCGTTTAACTGGTGCATCGCATACCGATCAAGCACAGTCATTTTGCTTACATCAAGCAAATCGGTAGCGGGATTGAAGTCACCAATGTTACCGAGTAAGAAACGCAAAGTGTTTCTGAACTTGCGATATGATTCAGTGACTCGAGCGAGTGCTTCTTGTCCGAAACCGATATCTTGTCCGTAATCTTCGTACGAAACCCAAAGGCGCAAGATTTCTGCGCCAGATTTCTTGATCACTTCATGCGGATCAATTGCGTTACCTTTGCTCTTCGACATCTTTAAGCCGTTTTGATCGACGACGAAGCCGTGAGTAACGAGCGCTTTAAACGGAGCTTTGCCTTTTGTTGCAAGGGCAGAGAGTAAAGAAGTTTGGAACCATCCTCGGTGTTGATCTGACCCTTCAAGATAAATATCGGCAGGAGTTTGGAGCCCGTCTCGGCGATCTTGTACAGCTGCGTGACAGATTCCGCTGTCAAACCAAACATCTAAGATGTCCTGGCTCTTACGGAAAGACGTGCCGCTACACTTTTCGCACTTCGCATTACCGATGAAATCAGAAATCGGATGTTTGTGATACGCCTCGATGCCGCCATCTTTTTCCATGACGTCAGCAACTTTCATCATAATTTTTGAATCGACTAAAGCGTGTTCACACTTTTCACAATAGAACACCGGGATTGGAACACCCCAGATGCGCTGTCGACTGAGTGTCCAGTCAGGTCTGTTTTCAATCATCGCGCGTAAGCGAGCTTCGCCCCACTGAGGTACGAACTTAATTTCGGCAAGTGCCGCGCGAGCTTTTTCGCGAATGTTATATTTTTCGTTATCCATTGCAAGAAACCACTGGGGAGTAGCTCTGAATATGAGTGGAGTCATTGAACGCCAATTGTGCGGATAACTGTGCTCAATTATTTTGTGGCCTAGCAGGTGACCTGATTCTTTAAGGCGCTCAACAACCAATGGGTTCGCATCCCAAATTTTTACACCTTTGTACTCGGGCACATCATCTGTGTAGCGGCCGGCAGCATCAACGGGAGAATAAACTTTTAAACCATATTTCAGGCCAACTCTGTAATCGTCAGCTCCATGTCCTGGTGCCGTATGAACCGCACCAGTACCTGCTTCGAGACTCACGTGATCGCCTAAAACAAAAAGCGAATCGCGATCATAGAACGGATGGCGAGCCGCCAGCCGTTCTAACTCTGCTCCCTTGATCGTCAAGCCGGTAGGCTTGAGCTCTATTCCCGCATCTTTTTCTACGAACTCTCGTAGTTCTTTCGCGATTAAAAGAAGTTCCGCTGGCTCTTGGCTGCCCGCAGGGCTGTTTTCAAAAAACTCGTATTCAAAGTCGGGGTGGAACGCAATGCCGAGATTCGCAGGCAATGTCCAAGGCGTGGTCGTCCAGATAACAACCGAAACTTTCTTAGAAGCAAGTTCTGAGCCCTTTGTTCCTAGGGCTTGAGCTAGTTTCTTTAAGTTTTCGCCGACGATATTAAACTTCACATAGATCGAATGCGACTTGTGAGGAGCGTACTCAACTTCGGTATCTGCAAGTGCCGTTTGCATCGCCGGACACCAGTAAACCGGCTTTTCTCCGCGATAGAAAATTCCTTTATCAAGTGCGCGTGCAAGCTCACGAACTTCTTCGGCTTCGTACTCTGGCTGCATCGTAAGATACGGATTTTCCCAATCAGCCAAAATTCCTAATCGCTTAAACTGTTCGCGTTGTTTATTAATCCACTTGTTTGCTTCATCTCGACAAAGTTGACGGATGTCTGCATCGGTTTTGTCTTTTCGTTTAGCGCCGAGCTCTTTTGTAACTTTGTGTTCGATCGGAAGGCCGTGGCAGTCCCAGCCCGGGATGAATGCAGCAGAGAAGCCAGCCATGCTCTTGTACTTGATTACGAAATCTTTCAAACATTTATTAAGAACGTGGCCGGGGTGAATGTCGCCGTTTGCGTAGGGCGGTCCATCAGGCATAACAAAAAGTGGTCGACCTTTATTTTTCTTCTGAATTTTTTGGTAGAGCTCAGTCTTGTCCCAGCCCGCAATAAATTGTGGTTCGCGTTCGGGAAGGTTTCCCTTCATTGGAAAATCAGTAACGGGAAGATTGACGGTATCTTTTAGATTCAGTCCAGACGATTCGCTCAATTCGAAACCCCTATTTGCGCGCTCTTGAAGGGGTTTAAGCTAGCAAAGATTTTAGGTTTTTGTAAGCGATAGCTACCATCATATTGATAGCTTCTAGGTCAGACGAGAGGTTTAAATTCGTTTTTACCTCTTGGATCATCTGTTGGCTCAAAGGCGTTAGGCCTTGAATACCCGTCGGAGCCATATTGGCCGGCGGAGAAAACGATGCTGGAGGGGCCCGCAGCTGTTGTTGAACAGGTTGCTGAACGGGTTGAACAGGTTGCGGTACATGATGATTCACTTGGTGAGTCTGAGTTCGGTATGACCCTCGCGGATCATCGAACTGCTTTAGGCCCTCAGCCAGCGTCTTGAGATCAGTTTTAAAATTTTGGGCACTGATGGGTGCTTCGGTTAGAGATAACTCTGATAAGTCATCATCTCCAGCCAACGGTGATATCGGAGCAGTTGATGTGTGTCTGTGGTCCGGCCCAAATCTTTGATTACGAGTATAAAGACTCACGAGTGACTCGGGAGTCGTAGCGATTCGACGAATAGATTCAGGTTGCGTTTGCAACCATGCGAACGCTTGAGTGAGCGTTTCGCGCGTGTATGCCTGAGGTGGTAAGTTCGTTCCAATTGCCATCGAGATGGAAAATCTGGACGCAAAACCAAATTCAAGCAACTTAAAAAAATCATTTAGTAAAAGAATGACTCAAAAAAATTTCGAAAAAGTTCTTTCCAAGCGTTTTATTTTTTAACTGCAAAATTTTTCGCGTTGACTCGAAGTTTATGCGGTTTTTCTTAGCGCAAATTTAGCCATTAAAATTCCAACTCACACAAAAATTAGGCAATCCATAGGGAAATCAAAGAAGAGCCCACTGATTTGCGTGGAAAACCTCTGTTTTAGACACGGACTCCGGTCGAGTTCGAGAGCGAGGCTCGTAGCCAGAGTCTCACCCAGAACATAAAATAAAGGGCATATGAGATTTTTATTTTTGGCAATTCTCCTGACCTTTTCTGTTCGTGCTCACGCCAGTCTGGGTTTTACATATTCAGAGACGGCGGATTACTCAGCGCCAAAATTAATCGACGTTCTCGAAGTTCAAACTGAATTAGAAGAACGCGGCTACTGGCCCGTCGATTTAAGTCACGAGCATAAACTTCAGGGCATCGGCGTTGATCAAATGTTTTTTGATTCGACCACGAGTAAACTTGTACTTTTGAAATTTGGTCAGAAGCTTTCGGATTTAGAATATCTCGGAAAGCTAATTAACTTAGAAAATGATTTTCTTTTTCACGGAGAAACTGCCGGAAATGTTCCATTTGCCCTTTTCTTTATTGGGCACCGTGAAACAGAAGCTCAGAATGTGCTTCAAGGTTTTGGTTTAAAGAAAAGTGTTTCTCTTTGGCGACTTTTTATTCCTGAAGCTCAGGCAGCGTGTAGTGCGTCGGCATTGGGCGCTATGGGATCACTCAGCATGACGATGGCGTCACCTGTTGTTCTTCAGAGGTTGTGGAACTGTGGCTTAGCGGTTGGTGCAGGAGCTAAAGAGAGCGTGAAAGGAATCGGAAAGGGCGTGAAGGCGTTCTTCAAAAATCCTAAAAAGTTTTGGAAGGACACCAAAGAATCTGCCAAACAGCTTTGGGGTTTCGTAAGTAAAATTCACGTCGAGGTCGGAAAACTAATTAAGCTTTTGGGCGGAGTAGATTCCGAGACTGCATGGCAGGTGGGATGTACGATTGCAGGCCAGCTGTTGCCCGGCTTAGTCATCGGCGCAGTAACAGGCGCTGCCGCTGCAGCTGCCATTGCGCGATTGCTTCCAATGCTTACTGCTCAGTTGCAGAAAGTGCGTTCAATGGGTTCGGCATTGCAAGCTCTCTCGCGGCAGCGAGTAGCGGGGCGTTTAAAGAATGCCGACAGCGCCGTTGAACTGGTGGTGAGCTGTGCGCGGTAATCTAATTATTTTTACTTTACTCATGAGCTTCTCGAACCTTTGTTTGGCAAATTTCTCTTGCCGCTTAACCCAACAGCTCGGGAATCCAGCGATTTCTAGCAATGCAAAATTCTGGGAAGAGTTCGGAAGAATTTCTGAGAACGGAAGCGATCGTGAGTTAGCAAGTCTTCTGCAAAAGTATGAAGTCGATGCGAGATCTCCAAATTCGTCGCCCAACAGAGAGCGACGCTCAGTTGACGTGCCTTCGCGAGCCGCTTTTCAATTGAATCAAGTAGCTAGAAACGAGCTTCGAAATTTGCAGCCTGCCATCAGAGACAAGGCGAATGAATTTTTGGAGTTAGCAAAGGGCGGATCGCCAAATTTGTTTGCCCAACTTCGAAATAATCAAGGGCGCTGGCAATTAGAGAAACTCAACGGAAAGAAATCGGACCTTCATTCGGTGAGACTGAACCAGGGCTACCGGGTTGTCTTCCGCGAGCGCCCTGATCGCTCAATTGAAATCGTCAACTTTTCAAAGACCGCCACACACGGCGGCGGCCACTAACTATTTTATTTTGATGCCGTTGATTTTTACATCAGAAGCGAAAATTGGGCGAGAGAATGGCGCCACACAGTTGAGGTTCCAGCTGCTGTTGCCAGTTTTGTCAGTTGCGATGATCTGAGTGCGATAGTTGAAAGTGTTGTAGTGCCCATCGCAGAGTTCAGGTTCGCCGTTACATTGAGGAGCAGCTTCTTCAACACCTTGAAGCGAAGTTTTAAACTTCAGTGTGATATTCTTTTTAGGGGCTAAGTAAACTCGAACTCCGGTGCCACCTGGATACTCTTTTTTCAATACGTCGAAGTTTGACAAAGCAATCTTAGATGCAGACATGTTGCACTTCACTTGGGCAGTTAAATCTCCCATTACGTAAACTGCCGCTTGTCGGTCGTCCTTCTCAACATATGCAGTTAGCAGGAGATCTTCGTTGATTTCGATTTCAGCGAGGCTCGTGAGGGCGATTTCGCCTGCGGGAATTGGGTAGGGTGGAACTACTTGACCTCTGTCGTCTGCTTGTCCAAATGCAGTTACCGAAAATGCTAATACTAAAAAGGCGCTTGTGAATTTCATTATTTGATTTCCTTTAGGCAAGATTCTTCTCTCTCTTGGCTGATTGGTCGGTGATAGTAGTCTACGCAATCAAGAAACTGCATTTGCGCTTCGTTTGACATGAGCACTTCGCTCTTCGCATCATCTCGGCAAGCTTGTTCTTTTTCAGGAGAAGAAGGCTGGTGAGAAAAGTCGATGCAATCTAAATAGATCTGCTCGTACCTGCTAATTTCTGAGGCCGAAGCCGAAGCGCTAGCAACTACGAAGAACAACATCACAAACGTTTTCATAATTTCCCTACTTATAATCTTGAGCGTTGATTTGATACTTTTCAATTTTTCGTAACAAAGTCTTCTTCGGGATATTTGCATGTAGCGCAGTTTGGTTAATGCGTCCCTTGAAAGTCTTTAAAGCCTTAATGATGAACTCTTTTTCGAAAGCCTCTTTATGCTTATTGAAATCGAGTTCTTCGCCATTGATAGATACCATTTCAATCGACGGCGCTTCGTCAGAATCTGGTGAAGATTCATCATCAGATGCCAAATCAGCGTCTTCGTTTTGCTCCATATTTGCGCGCTCTTGCGCAATGGCCTGAGTGATGTTGATGCCAGTCGCGATCAACAATGACTCGGGAAGTGAAGTCAAAGTCAGAAGGTTTGAGTTCTCCAAAATAAACGAGTGTTCGATCACGTTTTCAAGTTCACGAATGTTTCCTGGCCACTCGTATCGCTTTAATGTCGCCATGGCCTCTGGGCTCAAGCCGATAATGCGTTTCGAGTGCGCGAGGTTGAACTTTTTGATGAATGTATTGATTAAATGCTCAAGATCATTCTTACGCTCAGCAAGCGCTGGCAAGAATATTGGAACGACATTTAAGCGATAGAACAAGTCTTCGCGGAACTCGCCAGACTTGATCATCTCTTCTAACGGACGGTTAGTAGCTGCGATGATTCGAACGTTTGATTCGATTTCGCGGTTAGCGCCGACTGGTGTAAAGAGCTTCTCTTGTAGAACGCGAAGAAGTTTAACTTGCATAAGAACTGGCATGTCGCCCAATTCATCAAGGAACAAAGTTCCGCCTTCAGCGAATTGGAATTTACCGATCTTGCGCTGATCTGCGCCAGTAAAAGAACCTTTTTCGTGGCCAAAGAGTTCGCTCTCAAACAAATTCTCAGGAATAGCAGAGCAGTTGATTGCTACGAACTTTTGATCTTTGCGAGCTGAGTTAAAGTGAATAGCGCGAGCTACTAATTCTTTACCAGTACCTGAAGCACCGCGAATTAGAACTGGAGTATCAACTTTTGAAAGGCGGTTGATGATGTTAAAAACTTTTTGCATCTCACCAGAGCTGCCCACGATTTTGCGGCCAGCTTCAGTTAAGACCGGTGCAGAAGCCGCGATTTGAGAGATAAGCATTTGAGCTTCAGTAGCGTTCTTCACCATCTTAAGGAGGTCGTCTCCTTTAATAGGCTTAGAGATGTAGTTGTAAGCACCTTCTTTAACTGCGCGAACAGCGTCGTCGATCGTCGCGTAAGCGGTCATGATTAAACATACTATAGATGGGTCATGTTCTTTGATGGCGCGAAGTGCATCGAGACCGTTAAGTCTTGGCATGTCGACATCAAGAATAGCTAAGTCGTAGCGTTTAGTTTTAACTTTTTCTAGGGCATTGATTCCGTCAAATGCTTCATCAATTTCTACGTTACCTAAACGCGCAAGCGTTTCGCGTACCGAGAAGCGAAGGCCCTGATCATCATCAACTACTAAAACCTTTAGCATACGTACTCCTCAAGTCTGCGCGAGGGCCCACTATAGCCTATGCAGTCTAACTTTTGGTCGCCCCTGAAAACTCTCTAATGATGGAGCCTTTTTGGGTATGAACTCTTAGTTAGCCCTGCATTGGCAATTCCACAGTGAAAGTCGACCCTTGGGCCGGCGTACTCTCTGCGGAAATCGATCCCTTGTGCAATTCAACGAAGTATTTAGCAAGATAAAGGCCAAGACCTGAGCCTTTGATTTTCGACGTTTTGGCGTGTTTAGAGCGGTAGAACTTAAGAAAGATGTTCGCAAGCTCATCTTCAGGGATCCCGGTGCCTTGGTCGGCAACCTGAATTACGACGCGGGTTCCGGCCGGATGGCTCTTTTCTTCGGTTGAGATCATCACGCGAGAGCCATCAGGGCTATACTTAATCGCATTCTCAACAAGGTTCGAGAACACTTGGCGCATGAGATCTACATCCATTTTAACTGAGAATAGCGGCTCAAAATCAGTGATGATCGAGATGTTTTTCTCTTTGGCCATGTAGTCAAACTTTGCGATGACTTCTTCGAGCAAAGTATTGATATCCCGAGAATGAATATGGAGCTCAATCTCTTTTGACTCAATTCGGCCGAGATTCAAAATCGAACTCACAAACTCCAAAAGCTCTTCACTCGATTTATTCAAAGTCAAAAGGGCTTCTTTTTGCCGATCACTTAGCGGGTGCTGATCTTTTAAAACGATGTCTGTCATTCCTTGGATACGTGCAATCGGAGTCTTTAAATCATGCGACATCATCGACAAGAAATTTGTCTTTAATTCTTCGACTTGAGTGAGGAGTCTGTTTTTTTGGTAGTATTCCCAGCTTCTTCGATTTTCCATGATCAGGCGATATGGAATGAAGAAGTAATAGCAGATGAAAATTGCGAGGAGGGGATGAGCCATGCCGATCCATACGCCAAACCACCAGAACGTTAGATAGGCGAAAATAAAGAATGCGGTGATCGCACTCCCCAGCAAGAGAAGTCCGCGTGTGGGCTTTAGCGTTAGTACCACCCAAACAGTCAAGATGGCGATCAGAGCAGTTAAGAGTAAATCTATCCAGTCGGCAGAAATGATCGTTCCTGTATTGAGCACCAGCGTGTCGATCATGTTGGCGTGCAGCTCTAAGATACTCATAGCGATTGGTTCGCGAGAGAGTGGAGTGCGAACGTAATCTTTTGCGGTACTCTGATAGTCACGTCCAACGAGGACGACATTGTCCTTGAAGCGATCCATCGTGAATTGATCTTCGAGGACGCCTAAAAAACTGAGCCGCTGATATGAGCCAGTCGGACGAAAATCAATGTAGAGCTGATTAGATTCTAAAAATTCAAAGAGCCCGCGAATTTTTTGCTCGTCTTGAATCTCGGGGTTGTACATCTCGGCAATGATCGGAAAGCTAGTTTTTCTTCCTTGATAAGAAGTCATCATCCGGCGAGTGACATCGTCTCGCGCAAATAAATTCTTGTCTGAGGTATGCGGAGCTGCAAGCGCTGTGAGTTCGTTAAACGGTGGCGACAACTTCAAATATTCGGTCTGACTTGCCGGAGCAATATCGTTAAGGGCCACGAAGAAATGTGGAAAAGATTTAGCAAGACGAGCGAACTCAGTCAGCTCATCGTATGCACCGACGATGTCGCTAGGTGTGATCAAGTAAACGACGACTCGAGCGCCAGCGGCCTTTAACTTGTTGAGTAGCTTAATGTGGTCTTGCGCGTTTGGAACACGCTGAATTGTATCGATCGTGTAGGGGTCAACTGCGATTGTATGAACTTTTCCAGAGACTGGTCTCGTGGGCTTCAGGCGAACCCGCGCATCGTACATAAACGATTCAACGTAATCGAATTTAAACTGGCTAAGGATGAAGGCGATGCCTAGCGCAAATCCGATTCTAACGAGAGGGTAGTAGTATTTCTTGTTCACTTGAGCGGAGAGTACACAGTTAAGAGTTAAAAGTTAAGAGCTAAGAGTCCGAGTTAAAAGCAATAGTCCGAGAAAAAGCAAAAGTCCAAGTAGCTCAGACAAAAACTCTGACTCTTACTTGGACTTTTGGCTCTGACATTAAGCTCTTAACTCTTAGCTGTCTTTGCCCTAGCTTGCGCCGAGTGGAGCGCACTCAAGGCCAACGGCCTTAATCGTAGTGGTGCTTGCGCCGCCTTTAGCGGTCAGCAGCTTAGTTTTATCAGGAGAAACTTTTTTGATCAGTTTCATATCTAATTCCTTTCGAGTTAGCGAATTCCAACTGGAACGCAACCTAGTCCAACAGTTTTCGTGGTTTCAGTTTTGTCGCCACTGGCTTGGCGAGATTGAAGTTTTGTTTTATCAGCTGAAACTCGCTTTACGAGTTTTACGGGCTGCTCTTTAGTTCGCGCTGCCTGATACGTTTCTGGCTTGTTCATAATATTCGATTCCTTTAGTGATTAAGCTTCGAGTTCTAATACAAAATTCGTTATCAGTTTTATGCTTGCTGCCTGTTTTCGCCTTGTGAACGAACATACAGCCACCACCGCACATGTGTTTTGCCCAGCAACTGCCACAGTTATTAAGTTCAATGAGAGGTTTTGCGAACTTCGCTAAAGCCTCGTGATTGAGGTTTAAATCTTGTCCGACTTCTTCTTCCTTGTCGTTGACCCACCAGTTGCAAGTTGTAAAGCGCCCATCAGTATCGACCTGAAGGAGTGATTTGCCGGCTCCGCAGTAGTTATGAATGCGTTGTTGGCCATCGAGAATTCTAAAGAAGTGATCAAACTGAGTGATGCGACGTAAACCAATTTCGCCATTTTCTTCCCAGGCAAGTTTAGCAACTTCGAACATACCATCAACATACTTTGGACTTACGACGTCGTCGTCGGCGCCAGCAGCATAGCCGAGGTTAATTCCGTCCCATTCAAATTGTTTCATGTAGTTGTAAGCGCCAACCACGTTTGTGTTGTGAGATCCGAACACGCTATGAACAGCAACTGACCCGAGACGATCTTTAACTTTAAAGAGTTCAGTAATCCCGCGAAGTGTAAGCTTTGATGAGCCACGGCCGCCTGCTGTCGGGCGATGTTTATCGTTCGTCTCAGGATCACCATCCATGCTAATCGTTACGTGCATATTTAATTTTGCAAGTAGCTCAGCATTAGCAGCTGTGATCAAAGTTCCGTTTGTTGTGATCGAGAAATGCAATTTTATATTTCGACCGGCGGTTGCAAGACGAGCGTGTCGAGCAATTGATTCGATCGCTTGTGGATAGATAAGTGGTTCTCCGCCCAGAAAGTTGATCTGGAAGGTTTCGCCACTTTTCACGTCATGAAGAAGCATGTCGAGCTGTTCAGTAGCCTTAGTAACATCGATTTTGGCAGTTTTGGTGCCATAAGTTCCATCGCCACCGGCAGCGCAGTAAGTGCATTTCAAATTACAGATCTGGGCCACGTTGATAGTCAGCTGGCGAATTTTTGAAGCTACGTGCCCGTCGGTAACCGATGCATCTCGCTCCTCGTTCCACTGCTTCAATTCAGATTGGGCTTCAACAGTTGAATTACTGTCGAGTGCATCCCAAACAGAAGGGTCAAGTTCGGCAACTTGAAGGTTTAGCGCATGGAACCCAACCACTTTGCCGGTGGCTGTTTTCATCGCCAGAACGTTCTCAAATCTTTTAATTTGAACCGGTTGCACTTTGACTCCTATGGATTACCAACTTTGATAAGTAGCAATAAGTCGGCCAACCAGAAGCCTGAATCGCAAACTCATAGGAACGAAAATACAGCGTAATTGCGGCAAGTTAGCCTTAAGATTTTAGAAATGCGTGGTGCAAAAGGATTCTGCTTTGAAAGCTTTGGGTCATGCTTTTGATTAAGTTACAAGTTGGCTTTGCGAAATACGAGGGAAACTGGAGGTCCTTCGGTTGGCTGAAAATCTCGAATTGTGGTGGTCTCGGGCCACGCAAAGTCTTCGGCCGGGAAGCTCACGCCGTAAGCTTTCATATACTGGGTCCAAATCGGGAGAGCGCCAGAAGCCCCGGTTAAATTATGAGATGTATTGTCGTCGTACCCAACCCAAACAATAGCTGAGTGGTACGGCGTGAAGCCCGCAAACCAAGAATCTTTTTTATCACTGGTAGTCCCAGTTTTGCCGGCGGCCGGATAAGTAAATCCGTTAAGAAACGCACTTCGTGCCGTGCCTGTCTGAATCGTTTGCTTCATCATTCCAACTAGAACTGCAGTCGAAGTCGAATCGATCCGATTTTCTTTTTCAATGCCTGTTTCGTGAAGTGATGTGCCGGTGACATCTTCAATTCGGTGAATTGTTCGTAGCTGAACGAAATCACCGAGGTTAGCAAGTGTGGTGTATGACTGAAGAAGCTCACGAGGATAAAGTTCAAACGCACCAAGTGTGAGAGACGGAACTGGTTCCATAGTTGACGTCACACCAGCAGCTCGTGCGGTATCGATAATGTTGTCGAGTCCAACTTTGATCCCTAACCAAGCCGCTGCAACATTCAGCGATTCTTTGAGCGCAAAGAACATTGGAACATCACCTCTAAATTTTTCGTCATAATTTTTTGGAGTCCACTTTTGTCCTTGATAAGAATGAGTGAACTGCTTATCGGGAAGAAGTGTTGTCGGTTGGTAAAGGCTGCCGTTGTCATCTTCGGCCTGCAGCGCTGTTAAGTACACAAAGGGCTTCATCGTTGAACCGATTTGCCTGTGACCTTCAATTGCGCGATTAAATTGAGTCGCTTTGTAACTTCGCCCACCGACGATTGCTTGAATCTCGCCGGTTTTTGGGTCGGCAGAAATTAAAACTGCTTCAAGATTTTTACCACTGGCTTTGAGTTTCTTGACAGTGGCTTGTGTTGTTTCGATTCGGTCTAAACCCTGACGAACTGCTAAGTGTGCCGCTTCTTGCGCCCGTAGATTAAGTGTCGTGAAAACTTTTAAGCCTTGTGATTCATCTAATCCAATCTCGCTAATTTCTCGTCGAACTGCTTGAACGAAATAGGGGGCTGGTTCAGTGAGTGCGCGATTGGTTGTTTTAGGAAGCGCGGCTTGTTTAGCTTCAGCTGCTTGGTCGGCAGAAATATGATTTTGCTGAACCATTTGATCCAATACTTTTGCACGCCGGCGAGTCGCATTCTCTTGTTTGGTGAAAGGATTGTAATAGCCGGGAGAATTTACGATCGCAGCTAGCAAAGCACATTGCGGTAGATCGAGTTCACTTAAGTTTGAGCCGAAGTAATATTCTGATGCCGCGCCATAGCCTCTGATCTCAAACGGTCCATTTTGGCCGAGATAAATAAGGTTCACATAAGTTTCAAAGATATCATCTTTGCTAATTCGTCCTTCAACAAGAACCGCCATCGCGATCTCTTTGATCTTTCGGCGCATTGTTTTTTCGCTCGAAAGAAAATAATTTTTAACAAGCTGTTGAGTGAGAGTGCTTCCGCCTTGTGCGTAGCCTCCGGCTTTCAAATTTTTTAGAAGGGCGCGAGCAAGCCCTGGAATGCTAATTCCGCCGTGCTCGTAAAAGTTAGCGTCTTCAACCGCCAAAAGTGCATGACGACAAGTCACAGGTATTTCTGCGTTGCTCACCGCGCGTCGAAGGATCGGTTTATCACCGTAATATTGTGCGAAGAGTTCGGCTTCGAGCTCGGCGGCTTCGATGGCGACTAAAGGAGTTCCCGCCCAAACTCCCGTGAGTTTGTCTCCCTGCTCGAAAGCAAGTAGTTGCACCATCGTTTCAATACCATTGCTCGCGAGCGCATTATGAAAAGCCACGCAATAAGTGAGCGTTTCGGGAAGATTGTCGATCAAGGTGCGACATTGATCGCCAGTCCAGATTGAATAATCGCCTTGATGCAAAGGTTGGCCAAATTGTCTCTCTCGGAAATGCTTTCGTGCAAAGAGCGATGAGAAATAGCTTTGCGGAATGACTGACCCTGGAACAATACGTTCGGGAGCTGAGTAAAATTCGACGGGAGGAATAAATCGTTTCTGCGCAAACCGTTCAGCAATATCTTGATCAAGTCGATAGAGCCAAATCGTAGTAATCGCCACTGCTGCAATAATGAAGAGCCCGATAAACAAAATTATTCGCTTTGTTCTATTCACTCGATCCCTTGAGCTTGATGCCTTTGACCTTCATGGCTTCTTGGCTGCATGCCTTCTTGCCTTTGATTGCCTTGACTTTATTTACCGCTCCTCCTTTAGTCAAAGTATGAAGCTTACACCAATTCAAATGGACCGAATGGTTCGAAAAGTTTTTGACGATTTGAAAGCC
This sequence comes from uncultured Bdellovibrionales bacterium, assembly GCA_964543475.1. GTDB lineage: Bacteria > Bdellovibrionota > Bdellovibrionia > Bdellovibrionales > JAMPXM01 > JAYSYM01. The sequence goes on from CAZIYJ010000001.1 coordinate 687,203, forward strand.
CAAAACCTCATTGAGTTCAAAAATCCTGAAGACAAAGTCTTCAAACGTGCAATTGAACTTGTACAAAATGAGTTTAAAAAGGAAGCCGATCTCGATCGCGAAGTTCACGCAATGCTAGATGATCTGGAGCGCAAAAACCCGGGTGAGTTTGAGCGCTACAAAATGTTTCCAATGCTTAAGAAGCGATTGGCGAAAGATAAGAAGGTGATTCTGTGATTTTGTCAGAAGAACGCCAGTCTCATTTGGCCCACGTGATCATTGATGGAATTTGGAATGATGACTTAGTCGAATTCCCAGACGAAGACGCAGCTCTTCGATTCGCAAAAATAGCTATAGTACAGTGGGTGAAGGAAGAAGCGAGCCTCGACGAATTAGTCCGAGGCAAAGTAAGCTCACTTAAGCGAAATGTCATCGAAGGCACGCCTGAGTGGGATGTTATGTTTGCAAAATATTACGAAGAAGAAATGGTGAAGCGTGGCTACAAAAAATAAGAAGACTGCCCAGAAGAAATCTGCTGCCCCAAAAAAAGTAACTTCACTGAATGAAGCGAAGCGGAAAAAAGCTGCTAAAGGGATGAAGGCAAGAAGCCAAGGAGCCAAGAAGGTTGCAGGCAAGAAGGCATCAAGTTCAAAGCCAACAAGTGGGAAAGTGATTTCACTTGCTCATGCTCGTGAAAATCGTCCTTCGAAAGTTGACTGGAACAGCTACCTGACTCCTATCGACGACCGAGTTTTGGTTGAGCTCACAAAACCAGCCGAAAAAACAGCGGGCGGGTTATTCATTCCGGATATGGCTCAGGCGCGATCAAGCAACGGCCGGGTTGTCGCTGTGGGACCGGGAAAGCGCGATAAAAAAGGTCGACGCAGACCTCTAGATGTCCGAGTCGGCGAAAAAATCATGTATGCCGACTATGCGGGCAGCAAGCTCGAGCTTGAAGGCAGAAATCTTCTTTTAATCAATGAATCCGATATCTTAGGTGTGCTCGAACCATAGGCTAGTTTCATCTCTCCGCGCCATACAGCAATGGCAATATATTGTAATGTATGGCAACGTAAGGTTTGTTATTGACTCAGGATAAGGTCCTGTTAGTTGATGAATCCAACACGGGGGGAGATTTTATGCGGAAGAGCTCGATTCGAGTGGGTCTGCTAGTCGGCGCGGTGGTTCTGGTAACGGGGCTATTAACGCAAACAGCACATGCAGATATCAGTTGGTCGGGAAACTATCGCATAGAGGCCGTGAAAGTTAAGGGAGCCGAGTTAGACAGCACCCAGCAGTCAAAAGCTTACTTGTTACATCGTCTAGTATTGCAACCAAAGCTTGTGGCCGCTGACGGAATCAACATCTATGGTCGCTTCGATTTACTCAACGATACTACGGCTTCCGACAACTTAGCGGGCCAGTCTTTCGGGACTGGTCCGAGCTCTTCTGCAGGTCCGCAAGCGGGCGCAAATACTCCATCAAATGTTTTCAGCGATAATCAAGATTACAACTCTCCTCTATTAGTTACTCAACTTTACGCAACATGGACTCAAGAGTTCGGTGTGTTCGTAGTTGGTCGCGCGCCTCTTCGCTTCGGTCTCGGAATGACTTACAGTGATGGTTCGGGTTTGTTCGATCACTACATGACGTCACGAGATATGATTGGTTACAAAGCTGTGCTTGGTAACTTATCTGTTATGCCGATGTTGGCAAAAGTTAACGAAGGCGCATTGAACGACGAAGACGACGTTAACGATTATATCTTAAATATTCAGTACGACAATCCAGAGACAGATCTTGAGCTTGGACTCATGTATCAACTTCGAGTTGCAACTCGCGCGGGTAACGATGCTCCAAACGCGGGCGGAGCAGCAGCAGCTACTGAAGGATTCAAATCTCAGAACATCAATTTGTTTACGGGTCAGAAGTGGGGAAATCTCGCTCTCGGTTTAGAGGGTGGATTCAACTCTGGCGACACAGGTTTGAAACAAGCGGGTGGTGGCGGAGTTAAACTTAACAGCTACGGGATCGCAGCAAACTTGAATTACGCAAATCCTGAAAGCAAGTGGAGCTACGGCACACGTGCTGGTATTGCAACTGGTGATGACTCAGGTACTCCAGACACTTACGAGGGTTTCATTTTCAACCGTAACTACAATGTTGGAATGCTTCTCTTCAATCACCCTCTCGGCGGTGGCGATCATTTAAGAACTTCAGTTATTCGCGACACAACTACTTCAGCGTCGAATCAGATCGATACCGAAGCTGTTAGCAATACAATGTACATTGCACCGGGCTTTCAGCATCGCTGGAAAGAGACGATCGAGTGGGGCGCCACTTTTGTTTGGGCAACGGCTCAAGCTGAAGCGTACCCAGGCATGGCAAAAGATTTAGGTTACGAATTAGATTTGAACTTCACTTATAAACCTTACGAGAAAATGCGTTGGATCACTGAGATCGGCATGATGTCACCTGGTGACGCTTGGAAGACCGGTGGAGCAGGATTCGACAACAGATTTACATACGGAATTACAACCAAGGCCGCCATCACTTTTTAATTAGCAACTTGGTAACAGCTTGATTTGCATCTTGATTACAACATGATTTCATCTTGAATCGGTGGCGGTTCAGGGCCCCGGGGTACGCAAGTACCCCGGTTTTTTTTGCCTTCGGCAAAAACAAAAAAGCGGACCAACCGTGGTCCGCTGAGGATACAGAACTAAATTTAAATTCGAACGAGAACTAGTAGCGAGGAACCGGGAGAATCTGTGCTCCGCCGCCGTTGAATGGCTGCGAGTATTGTTGCTGACCAAATTGCGGCTGACCGAATTGTTGACCGAACTGTTGTTGTCCATATTGTCCAGGCACCGGAACGATCTGTGCGCCCATTCCTGAAACTTGTCCTGGAATCTGCGAGTTGACGCCCATCATTGGATTCATTCCCATTCCTGTTGGTGCAGGAAGGAGGCTTTGTCCTTGGCCTGGAATCATTCCCTGCTGCATGCCTGGTTGCATGTACTGAGGAGAATAAGGTTGTTGCATCATCTGATTATTGATTGCTTGAGGTGATCCCATTGGAACTTGTGAGTTCTGAGGGACTTCGAACATTCCGTTACCTCTGCGAAGCGCGGAGTTTCCGCCGCGTACATCGTAGAAGTCAGACGGGAAACCATTTAGCGTACTGTCTTGTCCAGGAACCGCTTCGATGCCAGGTTGTTTGTCAGAAGTTGACGCCTGCATTTTGCGTGCATCTTTCAAAGTGTCCATGCGGCTCTTAAGTTTGGCGAACGGAGAAGTGTAGTCACGAAGTTCTGAGCGAGTCATTGAGTCGCGGTAATCTTCGAGAGAGTCAGTCGCATCTTCTTGCTCTTCACTAATAGTCTGAGCGAGTTCGTAGTGTTCTTCTCTTAATTCGCTCACTCTTTCATTTTGATCTTGGATTTGTTCGTAAACATCGCGGTCGCAACCAGTGCGAGTGCGGCAAGAGTTTTGAAATTCGCGAGTTAATTTATTTAAATCTTTATACGAAGACTTCATTTCAGATTCTAAGTCAGAAACGTCTTCTTCTAAATCAGCAGCAACGACTCGAGCGTCAGCGCCAGCGCGAAGTGCTTCGAGTGATTCAATCATTTCAGTGCGCTCAGAGTCGCGATCGAAACGAATTGATCCGAGAGTAGCGATGAGGTCAGAGATTGTTCGCTCTCCACGATTTCGACGATCAGAATCTCTTGCGAAAACATCTTCTTTTGCGTCTTTGCGAAGATTTTTAATAAGGTCTTCGATTTTTCGAGTTACTTCTTTGCGGCGAGAAGAATCGCCCTTTTCTTTAAGTGAGGCTAGAAGTTTAGATTGGCACTTAAGCTCTTCCATATCTGTAAGAGAATCGCCGTCTTCGGTAATTTCACAGTTTCTGATTCGAGCAACCGAAACTTTAGTGTCTCTAAATTCGGTAGAGCGTATTGAATCGTCAGTTGATACAGTTTTTTCTGTGATCGCTTTAATTTCTTCGTTTAGCTTAGCAATTTTAGCTTGGTCTTCTGCAGATACACAGTCTTTGCAATCTTCAGTGACCTTTGCTTCAGTTTCAGATGAGACATCGGGTGCCGCGGTAGTTTTGCCGCCAGTGCTTGCACCGACTTCAGCTCTGATTCGCGCAGCTTCTTGAGCCATCTTTTCGCGATCACTAGCTGGAACAGCTTTACAGCGCTCATCGTTTTTGTCTGCACAGCGACGATTAGGGTCCGACGCTTGTGTTGATGAAAGTTCTACTTCACTAAAGTGATTAGTGAGTGGCTCCCACGTTAAGTTGGCAACTAAAGCCAATAGTAGAAGACCTTTTAAGGTCCCTTCTCGGCTTCTGCTTAATCGTTTCATATATCCTCCTCGTTCAAGCCGCCTCTTGCGGCGTGGACCCAATACGGGCCCACTCGAATACAATCCACTTTCCGTTCCAACACTAGGTCTGTGGGAAAATGGCTAACAGCTTGATTTATCGAGAGATTCTCAATATGAGATTGTGCTTAGAAGTTCGACGCGTGTATTCGCAGCTAACGGTCCGACTCGCAAATGCGCCTGAGTGAACCTGTTATCGCGCACTTAGCTCTGTCGAAATTTTAGAGACCCAGAGCGAGAAACGACGCCCATTATCGCCCATTGGTAGCTGCTACCCAGGTGTAGCAATAGTGCGTTAGATTGTTGTTCGACGGAGAATATGAAACTTAAGTTTGAAGCCGCACCCATTAAACCAGCACTTGCTAACCAGTCGGATTGGTCTGATTGGAAGTGGCAGGTTCGTTCGTCGCTCTCGACTTTAAGCGAATTCGAAAAGGCATTTCATCTTACTGATGAAGAGCGATTGGGTTTTGAAAAGCCTGAGTTTCAAATTCGCTGTACTCCTTATTACGCGAGTCTTGCATCAGCCGATAATCCCCACGATCCGATCCGTAAAATTTTGGTTCCTACAGTGCGGGAGCTTCAGCCCGGAATTCAGCAGATGCTTGATCCGTTGGGGGAGCGAGTCAACAATCCTGCTCCGCGAGTGATCCATCGTTACCCCGATCGATGTTTATTTTTGGTAACTGATTTCTGCAGTGTGTACTGCAGATATTGCACGCGCAAACACTTCACAGCGACTGATCAGTCGTTCGTTCGCTCAAGTGAGTACGACCAAGCGCTATCTTATTTGAAATCAAAAACAGGATTGCGCGAAGTAATTCTATCAGGCGGCGACCCTCTCACTTTGAGTGACTCGGCTCTCGATAGAGTTTTAAGTGACCTTCGCTCGATTGAACATATCGAGATCATTCGCATTGGTTCGCGCATGCCGGTGGTTTGCCCGATGCGCGTGACAGAAGAGTTAGTGAGTGTGATCAAGAAGCATCATCCAGTTTTCATGATGACTCACTTTAATCACCCGCGAGAAGTGACAGCAGAAGCTGCGCAAGCGCTAACTCGAATGGTAGACGCCGGAATTCCGACGTTTAACCAGCTTGTGTTGCTCAACGGAGTCAATAATCACCCAGCTGTTATCTCCGCATTGTCTCGTCGTTTGATGTACCTTCGCGTGAAGCCTTACTACATGTTCCAGTGCGACCCTTCGTTCGGCACAGATCACTTGCGAACTTCGGTCGAAGATTCACTTTCAATTCAGCGCGAGCTTTGGGGAAATCTCAGTGGGCTTGCGATGCCGAATTTATCTTTGGATATTCCCGAGGGTGGAGGCAAGGCGGGCCTTACTCCGAACTTCGAGATTGAGCGCACTTGGAATGGTGAAATCGAAACGCGCGTATTCGAAGGCTGGGATGGCAAGCGCTCTGAGTATGTAAGCCCTGCAGCTTCGTCGATTGTGAAACCGATCGACGCCGAAGTTTATTTGCACGAATGGGAAACTCTTAAGGGAGCAAAGTTGTAATGAAAATTCGTCCGCTAGCTTTGGCGCTTATTGAAAACTCCGCAGGTAAGATGCTGTTTCACGAGGGAACCGACACTGTTAAGAACGAGAAGTTCTACCGTCCCTTGGGTGGCGGAATAGATTTCGGTGAGACAGGCACTGCCGCTGTTATTCGAGAGTTCAAAGAGGAATTAGATCGCGAGATTGAAGTTTCAGAACTCGCCGGAATATTTGAGAATATCTTCACGTACGAGGGTAAACCCGGCCATGAAATCGTTTTGCTGTATCGGGCAAAGTTTATTCATCCAGAAGAGAACGACGGGTACGACATCATCGAGTCAGGACGAGTAGTTGGCCGCGCTGTTTGGCGATCTATTGAAGAGATTCGATCAGCTGGAGCAAAGATATATCCCACAGGGATAGAGCGTCTTTTTCGCGCCAGCGCGAAACTTAACCCAGTGTAGGTTTCTTTGCGCGAAGGCGGCGATAGAGGGCGGGGCCGCCGAGAAGAACAACCATCACGATGATCGCGGCGAGAGTGCCGTCGCCTAAAAGACTATTCAAATAAAGTGTTGAGGCTGCAACGACGGCGAAGAAGATCATGTCGCCGGCGATTGTGATGGCCCAGCCCGTGAGAAATCCGTGACCGACGATGAATGTTGCAATTCTTCCGGTCATTGGGTCCGAGCCAAATGCGAAAATGATGAGCGAGAAAATATTTGGTCTAAATCCGAATCGCTCCATGTTCTTAAGATATTCGGTTTTAATCTTAGGATTGATTCGCGCAAACGCCTGAGATTTTCGAACTTTGTGCATGATCGGATCAAAGCAAATTGCGAGAAGGCAATCAGAGACAAAATAGATCGCTGCAATCTGAAGCCAGTGCATTCCTCGGCCATCGGCGAGAATTACTCCGGCAGGAATTCCTCCGCCGAACGGAATGATGAAAAGTAAAAAAACGTCGACTGCATCTTTCACACGCGCTCGAGTCGAGCGTATTTCACAACGAATTTCTTAACAGTGTTGTCGCCAAACACCACCGAAACTTTTAGGTCTTCGCCACTGCCAGAAGCATCTAAAATATTTCCAACGCCGTAAGTTGGGTGACGAACGCGCTGCCCTTTTTTGAAGGCTTGTGCGCCGCCGCTTTCATCGAAGTCTTCGTCACCAAAATCTTCGTAGTTCGGCATTGAGGAACCTTCAGAAGACTTAGACATGAGCGGATGCTGCTTATATCCGCCGAGGCCACCACTTGCGTAGGCATCTGGTCCGTCGCCAAATCGGTCGCGTGCTCGCTGAACAAAACCAGGGCGCGCCATTGACGACGTCATCTGCACGAACTCTTGTGGAATTTCTTTTAAGAAACGACTTGGCGGATTGAATTGTTCAGAGCCCCAGACTTTTCTAGTTCGCGCGTGAGTCAGATACAATTTTTTCTCGGCGCGGGTCATTCCAACATACATTAAGCGTCGTTCTTCTTCGATCGCTGTTGGATTGTCGCTCTCAGTTGATCTGCCGCTTGGGAATAGGTTCTCTTCAAGTCCAACAATAAAAGCGTAAGGGAACTCAAGACCTTTCGAAATATGAAGTGTCATCAGAGTGACCGAATTATCTTTTTCTTCCATCGAGTCGATGTCTGAAATTAAAGACATCTCTTCAAGGAAAGTTTGAAGCGTAGCTTCTTCGCCACGTTCTTCTGAGAACTTTGCGATTGCGTTGTCTAATTCTTCTAAGTTTTCGATTCGCGCTTCAGCTTCTGGAGTGTCTTCATCTTTGAGACGATTCACATACGAAGTATTATCTAAGATCGCATGATAAAACTCGTGAAGGCTTTTTGATTCGGCAGTTTGCTGGAGTGATGCGATCATGTTGTAGAAAGTGCGAAGCTTACTTGTGGTGCCAGCGTTGTATTCGCGAGCGTCGATCATTTCGCCCATCGCTTCGATGAAAGTGATCCCTCTCGAGTTAGCAAACTCTTCTAGCTTGTCGATTGTCGTCTTGCCAATTCCACGGGCGGGAACATTGATGATTCTTCTTAATGAAACATCATCGCCAGCGTTGAGACACACCTTCATGTAAGCGAGCATGTCTTTAATTTCCATGCGTTCGTAAAATCCAACACCACCGACTATTTTATAGGGAACGTTACGAGTGCGAAGCTGCTCTTCCAAAACTCGCGATTGCGCATTGGTACGGTAGAAAACCGCGATCTCTGAATAGTTGAGATCGCCACCATTGATCGCTGCTTCAATTTCTTTTACGACATAACGAGCTTCTTCGTATTCGTTGGGCTCTTCGCGAACTTGAATCAACTCTCCCGCATTGTTTTCGGTAAAAAGAGTTTTATCTTTTCGTTCGGTATTGTTTTTAATTACATTCTTTGCAGCATTAACGATAGTTTGTGTTGATCGATAGTTCTGCTCAAGCCTGACAACCTTTGCTTCAGGAAAATCTTTTTCGAAATTTAAGATGTTCGAGATGTCGGCGCCTCGCCAAGAATAAATACTTTGGTCTTCATCTCCAACAACACAAAGATTTCGGTGGGCGGCCGCAAGCTTTTGAACAAGTAAATACTGAATGCGGTTGGTATCTTGATATTCATCGACCATCAAAAACCTAAATCGATTTTGATAAGCCTCTAGCACAGCCGGGTAACTTTCGAAAAGTTCGAATGTTTTTAAAAGCAGATCTGCGAAATCGAGGGCGTTAGCTCGCTTCATATCGATTTCATATCGTTCATAAACTTTGATCACGTAGTCGTTGAACATGTGTTTGCGCTTCGACATATCACTTGGCGACCAACCTTCAGTTTTTGCGTGATTGATTGCGCTTTGAAAACTTTTAGCCGGGTATGATTTGTCGTCGATGTTGAGCGCGGTAAGAACTTTTTTGATCATCGAAAGCTGATCAGAGCTGTCGTAAATTCCAAAGAAGGGCTTGAACTCAAGTAAGTGAATATGTTCGCGGAGTATTCGCGCGCAGATTGAGTGGAAAGTTGAAATCCACATCCGGCCATAGACTGGAATGCCAAGATCACGGAGCAGCGAAAGGATTCGGCCCTCCATCTCCCGAGCCGCCTTGTTCGTGAAAGTAACGGCCATTATCTCCATCGGAGTTGCCAAACCTTGTGCAACCAGGTTGGCCGTTCGATAGGTCAAAACACGAGTCTTTCCGGAGCCCGCGCCAGCTAGAATTAAAAGGGGTCCCGTGAGGGCATTCATGGCCTCTTTTTGCGGTGGATTTAACGATCGAGAAAGTTTTTCAAACGCATCCATCGGGAGAGGTAACCGCCTTGTGGGTAATGACGCAAAGGGTTAAATTAACCCTGCCTTAGAAATTAAGGTCATTCGTCGGTTGTTATAATCGGGCAGGGCGCATTTGTGAAGCAGTCATTGAAGCAGATTCTCAGCAGCCAACTAATCTTAATCCCTGCGATTTTTCTCGCTGCTTGCAGCTCTCCGTTCAACTCTGACAAATCAACTGAGTATCAAATTCCGTGGCAGTCCGAGAATGGCAAATACGAGCTCCAGAACGTTTCGATTAAGTCACTTTCGGATCCGGAAACGCTTAGTAGTCCGCTTGTGCGGCTGTTCGTAACCCCGGCAGAAGAAAATGGCTCACTTGCTGGTCCGATGGCGATCGGTCGATTTATGACGAGCACCAAGGGTGTGCGAATTCCGCTCGATTTCGTTTCGCTTCAAGGTGCATCAATTCATGCCCACTTCGAACGAGTTTATGAATTTGATCGTGCAGTTGGTGTTGATCGCTATTTAACTTGGCCAATTCAAATTTCTATTGAGACTGAAATTCTAAGTAAGCATGAACAGACTAACAATGCGTACTTCGATGGAGTTCGAAACGCGATTCTGATTCTTCCGTACAAAGATGATACTCGCGAAGGCTTGCCTCTGAGCTTGAACGGCGGAGTACTCAGTCACGAACACTTTCATTCGATCTTCGACAAACTTGTCATGAAGCGTCTCAGTAGCGCGGGGTTAAAAGTCGATCGTCATATCTCTGAACTTGCGGCGCTCGAGCCCGTTGAAGTTTCGATTGAAAGTAAACTGGGAAGGTCTGAGCCAAAAGTTGATTCGGTTGAATTCAACGACTTCTTGGTTCGAGCTATGAACGAAGGCTTGGCAGACTATTGGGCATGGCTGCAATCTAACGACACTGACTTTGTAGGTCGATCAATCTCTGGCCTTCGGGAGTGTCGTCGGCTCGACAAACAATTCTCTCATTTGCCTGCGGCCTCGTCATTAAAGTCTCAAGTCTTTATTGATGCGGCAACAAGAGAGAGCGAAAAGCTTCATGTAAGTTGGATGCATTATCAAGTTGGTGCTCAGTACGCTCGATTCTTTAGAGAGCTTTCGATTGCGATTCACGGCGAGAAGCCAGGTTTTATTGAGCGAGTTGAGTTAGCTCAATCGTTGGTCGCAGCACTTCATGAGTTTTCTCAGGTGGCCATTCAAAAATATGCTTCTGAAGATATCGCAACTGACAAAATTGCAGACCTGTTTGTAAAGAACATTTCTCCGTCGCGTTTAAGCAAAAAGTCATGTGAGATTCTCTCTGAGTTTACAAGAGACGGAGCATCGCTCCCGCAAGGCTGTTCGTCTGTCGGCGTTGACTCGAATGAAGTTCTCAAAAACAAAATATTGCGCTTTAAAAATGCTCCTCAAAAATTGCAGAACTGCTCGTGTGAAATGAACGAGAGTACAGGCATATGCGAATAGTTCTCGCGATCATCTTTTTAATTTGTACTCTCGATGCGTTTTCGCAAGAGCCAACTCTCGACGACGATAACGCTAAAGTTGCACCCAAATCTTCACCGTCAAAGCCTTTAGCAAAACCTTCGAAAGTTTTAAAAAAAAAGCCATCGGTTGTACGTACTAGAGGAATCATCAGCGGTGGGCTTGGTGTGGTTGCTGAGAAGTCGAACGACAATCGCACCTTTGAACCGCGTACATTGCTATTCGGTCGTGGCGGTGTTGAGCACGGTCAGCACGAATTTCTTCTTGAGGTCGGTGGGTTTAAACAAGAAACAGGATCGAGCGGCGTAACAGTCTCGCGTCTGCATCAACAAGTTGATTTTTGGTATCACTTCTTAATGTTGTCTCAAGCAAAAGTCGGGAGTCCTTACATTGGTATTGGCGTCGGTGCGCAAAGAGATGAAGTGTCGACCAACCTGTTTGGTCCAACGACAAAGTCGGTCGGTGCATTCGAAGCGCAGTTGAGCGTGGGCGCAGGCTACAGATTATCTTTGGGCGAATCGCTTGCATTGTGGCTGGAGGGTCGCCTTGCGACCTCAAACAACTATCAGCCGCGAGTCTTGCCTTCAGCGATAGTTGCGATCGGCGTGCGCCTTTAGACGAAAAAAAACCCGCAATCTCTTGCGGGTTCTCTCGGAATACAATTTAAGTTCTAACTAGCGATCGAGCTTTTGAACGATGGCTGAGTTTACATTGGCTTGCTTGATCAATTGACCGCGGTATTCAGCGGCGTCTTTTTGAGTCTTAAAACTTCCAACACTTACGCGATACCAAGTTTTGCCTTTGATAGTTGCTTCGAGAGGGTATGCAGGGAAGCCTTTTTGAACAAGCTCAGCTGCGTGAGTTTGTGCAGCTTTCTCATCCGGGTAAGAAGCTACTTGCACAGTGTACTCAGCTGTTGCAGTTGCTCCTGCTACTTTCGGTAGGCTTGCAGGTTTGCGTTTGTCAGCCTTCGTTTCTTTCAGTGCTACAGTCGGCGCCTCATTATTAGCAACTCGCGCCGCCACTTTTTTTACTTCAGTAAGGTCAACGCCTTTACTGATTGGTGCAGTCTCGCTGAGACTTGCGCTCTTCGCTGGAGCTTCATGCTTCACAGCAGCAGGAGCTTTGCTTGAAGCTTTCGGAGCTGGTTTTGCTTCGGCTGGGGCTGCGTGCTCACTAACTGATGCAACATCGCGAGCACCGATTTCGTCGCCGTCAACATCAGCTTCGCCTTCAGAATTCATATACTTATTCGAGAGAGCTGCGATTTCTTCATCGATCATCGCATCTTCAAGCGGAGAAGCTTCCTCTTCATGAGAAGAGTCTGCCACGTGCTCATTATCATTAAAGTCTTTCTCGAGAGCTTTAAGTTGATACTCGCTGTCGCTCATTTCTTTTCCGAAGTACACACCCGACGAAAACGCGAGGAGTGAGACAAACGCGATAAGAAGCATTTTTAAAACTGTATCTAAGCGAGAGCTACCGTTTTGCCCAAGCATATAAACTCCATTCGAAAAGATCATTTCAGTACATAATTATGGTAATGTTTGACGGCATCATAGGTCAATGTGTCAAAAGGTTGACTTGCCCTTAGATGGAAGGACTTTTCACGTGGCTCAAATCGATCGATCAAAAGTTTTGCAATCTGCGCTGCTTGCTGCTGACAAAGCGAAAGAAGTTTTGCTTCAGCACTACGGTAATCTCCATCATATCACTGAGAAGCACAAAGCCGGTCTAGTCAGTGAAGCTGATAAAGAGAGTGAACGAACCATTGTCGAGTATTTGTCTAGTATTTATCCCGAGCACAAATTCCTAGGCGAAGAGGGGGCTAATCACAAAGAAACAGACTCCTCAACTGGCCTTTGGGTCATTGATCCGCTCGATGGAACAACTAACTACATTCATCAATTTCCGGTTTGGGCGATCTCAATCGCATTTCATTATAAAGGTGAAACACTTGTTGGAGTGGTCGACGCGCCTAAATTAGATTCACGCTACTATGCAGTTCGCGACGGTGGGGCATTTTTAAACGGAAATCCAATTCATGTGAGTTCTCGCCAGCGATTTAGTGAAGGATTGTTTGCGACTGGATTTTCGCAGGAAGATGACAGCTTTGATCAGCAGCTGGAGATGTTAAAGTGTGCTGTTCAAGAAGCGCGCGGCGTTCGTCGTGCAGGTGCAGCGGCACTTGATTTGTGTTTCGTTGCGCACGGAATTTTTGATGTGTTCTGGGAAAAGCGCTTAAAGCCTTGGGATACGGCGGCTGGAGCTTTGATTGCGCGCGAAGCGGGAGCGAGAGTGACTGATTTGCAGGGTCGACCTTATGATCCGGTCACGATGGACACTGTTGTGTGCGGCACTCCTTCAATTTACGAGGAGTTTATGGCGCGAGTCCGCGAGTGCGGACTCGACCGTTCAGATAGCTAATTAGCTCGGTAAGCTTGAATAATTTTAATTAATTCTGCCTTCGCTTGAGCGCGAATCGTTTGATCGTTTAGATCTCGATTTGCGTAGGCGTCTTCTAGCTCCATAACCTTCATGTAACGATTTGGCTGCATGACTTTTTCTTTGAACGCGGCTTTGCCGTCGAGAACTTCAGCCCAAGTCTCTTGCATGAGTGTCCAAAATGGAGTGTGCGCTTTCACGTATGGGCGAACAACGTCGCACTCTGAATCTGGAAGACGAACATACCAGTTCTTTCCTTCTTCTTTTACAAGCGGAGTTCGAGTGTTAGTTGCAGTGTCGTGGATAGTTTTTATGTTGTCTTGTCGCTCAAGCCAGCTTGTTCCGTAGTTCACTAAGCGAGTCGTTCGATCAAGAGTATTGTAATCTTTGCGACCCATATCGCGCGTTTCGCGGCCAGGAATTGGCGCGTAGTTGTTGCAAGTCCACTCAGGGTAAGCGGTGTCTTCTTTCCAGGGTGCTGAGCACTGATAGCGTAGACCGTCATCAAGGTTAGTAATTTTTCTTGTCCATGTGTTTTTAGATTGAGTGAGGTCGCGTACTTGCCATGTAGCTGGCGCAACGAAGTCGTAAAGATACTGTCCTTCAAATTCCCAGTCTTCAGCTTGGTGACGAAGTTCTGAGCCGGTCATGATTTGTCCTTTGAGATCTGTTCCGAACAAAACGTGCTGAAGGCGAATCTTTGTTGGAGATTCTTCGATCGTGTAAATCAGTTCTTTGATCGATTTGTTTTCGTTCACATCGTAGACGCGATGGTCGCGAACATAGCCTTCTTTGAGCGACTCAGTTTCTGCATAGTTGTAGTCAACTAAGTAGCAGCCAGCCATTTTTTGAATCGCTGATCTGCCGACTTCTAGTGAAGCGCAGGCTGTTGAAGCCGATACGACGAGTGCGAGAGTGAATACTAGTTTTGACATAATTTTCTCCTGAAAGGCGAATTTGCTGCTATTCACTCCTTCGAGAGGGGTGTGGTCAACGAAAAGGCCGTTTGCCGCTCGGCGAAGTGGCTTTTTTGAAACTTAATTGAGAAGTGTAGGAGCAACTCCGCTTTCGCCCCACTGTAAGCTTCGATACACCTATGTTGATTACATTTTCGGCACTGCAACTTAGGTCCAGTACCCGAAAATCACGCCAATACTTTGACTGCACTCTGTAGTTTCGACAGCTGAAACTCCGTCAGTTCGGTTTATTTTAGACCTCACAACTACTTATAACGTCGCCGCAAGGCGGGCCCAGTGCAAAAGCAGACCAAAGACTTGTTGGCACTGTGGTTGCTTCATTTTCCTGATGTATCAGTGTGATTAGTCCAGTCGAGACAAGGAAGTTTCGAAAATATTCAGGAGGAAGTCGTGGCTGACGAAGCAGCGGCAAAGAAAATGGAAGCAGAAGAAGCACCGAAGGCCGGCAAGCCGATGATCCTTTATGCACTTGTAATCATTAACATGCTCGTCGTGGCGGGTGTTGGATTCATGGTTTACTCGGGCAAAAAGAAAGAAGCAGCGCAACCTGGAATTAGCGACGTCATTGCTGGTGAGCACGCAGCTCAACAAGAAGATGCGCCAATTGATGAAAAGGAATTCGTGGGAACAATGGTTCCGATGGAAATGTTCCTAGTAAATCTTTCGGGTGCGAACGGGCGTAAGCTTTTAAAAGTGTTGATGGAACTTGAAGTCGAAGGACAAAAAGTTCAAGAAGAGATCGAGAAGCGTAAGCCTCAGATCCGCGACATTATTATTACGCTTCTATCAAGTAAGTCGTACGAACAAGTTTCTTCAGTTGAAGGTAAGGAATACCTTCGTGAAGAAGTCAGAGACACGGTGAACTCATTCCTTACCAAGGGAAAGATAAAGCGCGTGTTGTTCACTGAATTTATTTATCAGTAATTTTTCAACGTTAATTGGGGTTCAAGGATGAATCAGGTTTTATCGCAAAGTGAAGTTGATGCACTCTTGGCGGCGGTCTCCGAAGGAGAAGTGGCTGCTAGTGGCGGTGATACACAAAGTAGCGGAGCTCCGAAAGACGACCGTGTTGTCGTGGTTTACGATCTCACGAGCCAAGACCGAATTATTCGTGGTCGCCTTCCTCAGCTCGACGTTATCTATGAAAAATTCATGCGCTCATTCCGCGTCAGCCTCTCAAGCGCACTTCGTAAAATTGCAGCTCTTAATCACGCAAGCACAGACTTTTTAAAGTTTGGCGAATTCATTAACACTCTCCCAATGCCGACTTGCATGAGCGTTCTTCGCTTTAACGCTCTCCGTGGATCAGCGCTTTTGGTGATCGAAAGCAAACTTGCGTATGCTCTCGTAGATAGCTTCTTTGGTGGTGATGATCGTCCATACGCAAAAATCGAAGGCAAAGATTTTACTCCGATCGAACTTTCAATTGTTCGTAAAGTTGTGGAACTTGCAATCGACGATCTTGAAAATGCATGGGCATCAGTCGAGAAGATTGATGCATCATTTGTACGTACAGAAGTGAACCCGCAATTCGTAGGTATCGTGCCTCCGACAGACGTGGTTATCGCTTCTACCTTTGATGTTGAATTAGAAAATGCGAACGGAACTATTACTTTGGTAATTCCTTACGCAACGATTGAACCGATAAAGCAAAAGCTTGCTAACGGTTTCCAAGTTGAATCGGACCAAACAGATAAAAAACTTTGGACTTCGATCATCCAAGAGCAATTGCTTGATACGGATGTTGAGGTTCGAGTTGAACTCGGCCAAACAGAAATCTTGTTAAAAGATTTAATGAAACTTAAGCCCGGCGATGTGATCCCTCTTGATCACGATGTGAACGGTGAGTTCGACGTTCAAATTGAAAATGTAAAAAAGTTTAAAGGCTATCACGGCGTCAACCACGGTTCGGTAGCCGTACAAGTTACTAAGAAGATTAATAAGGAATAAGGGGTATCTCATGGCAGACGAAAAGAACAACGTCACTCAGCTTGTGACCGAAGGGGCAGCTCCTGAAGCGCGCAACAGCGGCAAAGAGCGCAACCTAGATTTAATTCTCGATATTCCTTTGAGAGTTACGGTTGAGCTGGGTCGCACAAAAATGGTTGTGAGCGAGCTTTTGAACTTAGGACAGGGTTCAGTCATTGAATTGAACAAGCTTGCAGGCGAGCCGATGGAAGTCTTAGTAAACGACAAACTTGTTGCACGCGGTGAAGCCGTAGTTGTTAACGAAAAGTTTGGTGTTCGCTTAACTGACATCATTTCGCCAGCTGAACGAGTCGAACAACTTAAGTAGTTTAAATTCTCAAGGAGTGGTTGAAGTGCGTAACATTCTCTTCTACGTAATTTGTGCGTTGATTGCAGCTTTACCGGCATTTGCTGGGAGCAAAAAAACTCAAAATAATGCCAGTGAAGATCAAATCACTCAGGCCCGCATGGCAGCAGCTGCCGCCGAAGAAAGTGGTCACTCGGCATTAGCCGACGAAGCCACTCAATCGCTCACAGTGAATGAGAATGCCAGCGGTATTGCCGCGACTACCGAGGCAGCTAAAGAAGAGTCAAAAGCTCTCTCTCAAGATGAAATCAAAGACATGAAGGAAAGCGAAATTCCTCTTCTAGGTGCTGATAAGCAAACAAAGAAGAGTGAATCGAGCCCATGGTTTCGATTGCTTTCGACAATCGGTATTGTAGGAGTTCTCTTTGCTGCAGCTACCTTTGGAATTAAAAAGTACACTCGCCGTAGCAACAATTCGAAAACTCAGGGCGCAAAGATTCGTGTAGTCACGAGCCATCATCTCGGTCCAAAGAAAAGTTTGATGATAGTTAACGTAGCCGGCGAGTCACTTCTGCTCGGGGTTACCGATCACAACATTAGTATTCTTAAAAACCTATCGCTTTTAGATGAAGAGCTTCCGTCAGATGTTCCAACTACTTTTGCTGGAGCAATCAACGAAACATTTGTTGAATCGAAAAACTTAGTTGCATCTCGTAATTCAAACGAAGAGCAAGAAGATGATTTTGCTGTTCAAGGTTTAGCTCAAATCAAAGACAAAGTTTCTTCTCGCTTAAAAAACATGAGACAGATCTAATGAAAAAGTTTGCTTGGGCAGCAATCACATTTCTTGGTGGATTCTTAGCGCTGACTGCATTTGCGCAGGTTGCTCACGCACAAGGGGTTACACTTCCAAGCGTTAACCTCGGTTTCAAAACGACTGAAAATCCAAACGAAGTTGTGAATGCAATCAAGATCATCATGATCATGACGGTTTTGACTCTTGCGCCTGCAATTCTCATAATGATGACAAGCTTCACGCGAATCATCATCGTGCTATCGTTTCTGCGTCAGGCACTCGGTACAGGTCAAATGCCACCGAACCAATTATTGGTCGGCTTAGCGTTATTTCTGACATTCTTCATTATGGGCCCGTCATTTAATGAAGTTAACGAGAGAGCACTTCAGCCGTATTTAGCTGGAAAAATGGCTCAAGACAAAGCGTTAGACGAGGCACTCGTTCCATTGCGCAGATTTATGTTCAATCAAACGCGTCCAACAGATCTCAACTTGTTTGTTCGTTTATCAAAGATGGAAAAACCGAAAACTCGCGCGGATGTTCCAACAACTGTTCTCATTCCGGCATTCATTATTTCTGAATTAAAAACGTCGTTCCAAATTGGCTTTATTATCTATCTACCGTTTCTGGTGATTGATTTAGTGATCTCGGGTGTCTTGATGGCGATGGGTATGATGATGCTTCCGCCGGTGGTGATTTCGCTTCCGATCAAAATTATGCTTTTTGTGTTGGTTGATGGTTGGACCTTGATGGTTGGTTCATTGGTTCAAAGCTTTAACTGAGGAGTAAGTGGTGAGTGAAGATTTAATTCTAAAGTTAGGTCACGATGCTTTGAGAACAACTGCATTGCTCTCGGCTCCACTCTTGGGTGCTGCACTGATCACCGGTTTGGTCGTGAGTATATTCCAGGCGATCACTCAAATTAACGAAGCAACGCTTACCTTCATTCCTAAAATGATAGTCATTGCGGTGGTGCTGGTTCTCTGCGGCCCTTGGATGGTGGACGTCATGAGTACATTCACGATCGGCCTTTTCGAAAACCTCGCCGTTTACGTCCGCGAATAACGCACCATTGCTACCACCTGGTAGCAGCTACCAATGGGGGAGTGAATGTTTCCGAATCTTGCTCTTGGAGAAACTGAGCTTTTAGTTTTCGCTTTGGTTCTCTTGCGAGTTTCGGCATTTATTGTTTCGTGGCCAGTGTTCAGCACTTTCAATGTCCCGCAATCAGCGAAAATTCTTTTCGCCGTCATGATCACAGTTGTGATTTTTCCAAATATTCCTATAAATCAAATCAACATGGGAATTTTGGACGATCACATAATGTTTATGGTCGTGCGCGAAGTGTTTATTGGCGTAACACTTGGATTTATAACTCGATTTTTCTTTTTTGCAGTTAACGTGGGCGCCAACATAATGGCAACGAGCATTGGCTTAGCCAATGCGATGGTCTTTAACCCTTCAATGGATGCACAGACGACAGTTCTCGAAAACTTCTTCTTGGCCCTTGCGACTCTTTTGTTCTTAGCGCTTAACGGCCATCACTTTTTTATTACTGGCTTGGTCGAAAGTTTCACCGCAGTACCACTTTCTCCGCAGGGTGTAAGCTTTGCGCTTTTCGGTCATGGTGGCGAGTGGGTTCAGCTGATCGTTGTTGCGGGCATCAAAATTTCAGCGCCGATTCTAATTTCTCTTTTCATCATCAACATCGTCATGGGTATCGTTGGTCGAGCAGTACCACAGATCAACGTCCTGGTGACTAGCATGTCAGTAAACATCTTGGCCGGAATCGCCCTAATGATTATTTGCTTACCGTTCTTCCTCATGGAGTTGGACGGACTCTTGCAAGTAATGTCAGTAGAGCTGATGAAGGCCGTTAAATCCTTCTAATTTTGAGCTCAGCTAGTTGCAAGTGGCGGATTCTTAACGCTCATTTGGTCTAGCAACTTTGTAGGTTCAGGATGAACCGGAGCGAAGCAGGATGGCTGATAGCGAACAGGAAAAAACCGAAGAAGCCACGCAGCAGAGGCGTGACGATTTCAGAAAGCGTGGCCAAGTAGCGCAAACTCGCGAACTTGCTTCGGTTTTAGTTCTGCTTACGACAGCTCTGATGATGTGGGGCCTCAGTCGTTTCTTCCTTCAACAACTTTCAGAGATGATTAACGGCACGATGGGCTCGTTCTTAGTCCAGGCCGCTCGCGATGGCGACTTGATGCCAGCTTCACTTTATGTGCTGAAGCGAGGGTTCATGATAATGGCGCCACTGATGGGAATTTTGACGCTAATGGGTGTTGCTTCGACTGTTGTTCAAACTGGTTTTATGAATAACGAAGAAGCTCTTGAATTAAAGTTCGAAAGATTAAATCCAGTCGAGGGATTTAAAAAGATCTTCAGCCTTCGCTCATTCATGGAAGGCCTCAAATCAGTTTTGAAAATTGTTTGCATCGGGTTTGTAGTCTGGTGGGTGATCAAAGGCCAGGTCCTGAATATTCCGCTCATTGCCGGATTCGGAATTGAGCAGATCATCGTATTTGCTGGTGAACTCACGATCAAGATTTTACTCACAGTCGGAATCTTCATGGGGGTCCTTGCGGCTGCTGATTATTTCTTTCAGCGCTATGAGCTTGAAAAAGAAATGCGCATGACGAAGCAAGAAATTAAAGAAGAACATAAGTCGCGTGAAGGTGATCCGATGATCAAAGCGCGCATTCGTCGTATTCAGCGCGAAATGGCGAACAAGCGCATGATGACGGATGTTCCAAAAGCTGACGTGATCATCACGAACCCGACTCACATTGCCGTCGCAATTCAGTACGATCCGATGAAGATGGCAGCACCAAGAGTTCTAGCAAAGGGTGCAGGAACGACGGCCGAGCGAATTAAAGAAATCGCTCGCGAACATAATATTCCGATCATGGAAAACAAACCGCTAGCTCGTACGATCTTTAAGACATTGAAAATCGGGGCAACGATTCCTCGAGAACTCTTCACTGCAGTGGCACAGGTGCTTTCGTATGTTTATAAGCTTAAGAGAAAGAAGATGATTTAATATGGATCAGATATTTCATTTTCTAAAACGTTTTGAAAAGTACACGAAGAACATGGATCTGATGATGGCAATTGCCTTAATCGGCATCTTGTCTGTGATGATCATTCCTCTTCCTGCGTTCTTATTAGATATTGCGCTAACGATTTCACTTTGCTCAAGCCTCTTGATCTTAGTAGTAGCTCTCTACACGAAGAAGACTCTCGACTTCAGTGTCTTCCCAAGTCTCTTATTGATCACGACTCTCTTCCGTCTTTCACTCAACGTTGCGACCACTCGTCTCGTACTTACTCATGGTCACGAAGGACCACAGGCCGCCGGCGGAGTTATCGCGGCTTTCGGCAGCTTCGTTGTTGGTGACAGTTATGTAATTGGTTTTGTCGTATTCATGATTCTCGTTGTGATTAACTTTATCGTTATCACAAAGGGTTCTGGTCGCGTGGCGGAAGTTGCTGCTCGATTCACGTTAGATGCGATGCCTGGTAAACAGATGTCGATCGACGCTGATCTCAATGCAGGCCTTATTAATGAAGAGCAAGCTCGTAAGCGTCGTAAAGAAATCGAAATGGAAGCGGATTTCTACGGATCTATGGACGGTGCTAGTAAGTTCGTCCGTGGTGACGCGATCGCTGGTATCTTGATTATGATTGTCAACGTCGTTGGTGGTCTCATCATCGGCGTCGTTCAGCACGGTCTCGATATCGCAACTGCCGCTCAGAACTACACGATGTTAACCATCGGTGATGGTCTCGTGAGCCAAATTCCAGCACTTATCATTTCTACTGCTGCTGGTGCGATTGTGACTCGAAGTTCAAGTGGCGAAGACATGGGTAACGAAGTAGCTACTCAGCTCTTCTTGAATCCACGAGCCCTTTACATCGTAGCGGGAATTGCGGTTTGCATGGGTATCGTACCGGGAATGCCATTAGCTCCATTTGGCGTTGTTGCATTTCTACTCGGTGGACTTGGCTGGGTTATCACTCGCTTCCGTGATGAAAAAGCAAATGACGAAAAAGTTGCAGCTCAAGAGCTTGCTAATAAACCTGAAAAAGAGAAGATCGAAAATCTTCTTCCGCTCGATGTGGTCGAACTTGAAGTTGGTTACGGTCTAATTAATATCGTTGAAAGTGATCAGTCGGGTGATTTGATTGAGCGTATCGCGAGTATCAGAAAGCAATTCGCTCTCGATCTTGGCTTGATCGTACCGAGCATTCACATTCGCGATAATCTTCAGCTTGCGCCGGGCGAGTATCGCCTAATGATCAAAGGAAACCGCGTGGGCGGGGGAACGCTTCGCCCTGAGTACTTACTTGCGATGGATCCAGGTAATGTATCAGCCGAAGTTGATGGAATTCGTACTAAAGAACCTGCGTTCGGCCTAGATGCTCTTTGGGTCTCTCGTGCTCAGCGCGAAGAAGCCGAATTGGCTGGATACACGGTTGTTGATCTTCCAACGGTTATGGCCACTCACTTAACAGAAATTATTCGCACTCATGCTCATGAACTTCTTGGCCGTCAGGAAGCATCGGCACTTGTCGATAACTTTAAGAAGTCTTATCCAAAAGTTGTCGAAGAACTTATTCCGGATCAGCTTCCACTCGGAACTGTGGTTAAGGTTCTACAAAACCTTCTTCGTGAGCAAGTTTCGATTCGTGATCTACTTACGATTTTTGAAACTTTGGCCGACGAATGCCACCGCTCAAAAGACTCAGAGATTCTCACTGAAGGTGTTCGCCGGTCTCTTGCTCGTCGAATCACTGCTCGTTACAAAACCGATGAAGGCAACGTTCCAGTGTTAAGCCTTGATCCGCGACTCGAAGAGCTAATTGCGAACTCACTTTTGCAAACTGAGCAAGGTGTTCAGCTTGTGATGGATCCACGTGTGGCGTCTGGAATGATTGAAGGAATTGCTTCGAGTATCGAAAGCCATCCTGAAATCGCAGGTCAGCCAATTCTTTTGACGAGCCCAACAGCTCGTCGACATATCTTTAAGTTAACGAACCGATTCATTCCGCAGTTAGTAGTTCTTTCCCATAACGAGCTTTCGCCAGATGCACGAGTCAGCAGTGTAGGCGTAGTGGAGTTGTCAAATGCAGGTTAAGAAGTTTGAAGCGAAAACAATGAAAGAAGCATTGCAAATGGTAAAGCTTGAGCTAGGACCAGATGCAGTCATTCTCGCTGCGAAAGACAATCGCAATCGCTTTGGCCTCGTTGGCGAAGGTAGTGTAGAGATCACCGCTGCAGTTAGCGAATCAACTCTTCACAAAAAGCGTTTCACTGAATCACGTATGCGTGGTGAAGATGTAGTCCGCTTTCAGCAGTCGACAGCTCGCTCGCAAAAGCAAGTGATCGAAAAGATGGCTGAGAGACGAATCAATGCAGCTGCGCAAGCGAGAGCTCAAGTGCAACAGCTGGCTCAAGAAGCTGCACTACAAGCAAACGTAACTGGCTTGGCAACAGCAGCAGCAAAGGCTTCTGCGGCTCATGCAAAAGCTACTCGTCCAACAACTTCCGTTTCATACATCGATATTGAAGATGATGGACCGAGCGAAAATACTTATGGTCGTGGTGGCGGTACTTATGGCGGCGGTAGTGGTGGTGGAATGGATACCTATTCTGCAAAGTCAGGCACTGCTCCGGCTCGCAACGCAACGAATGCTCGAACTCCCTCTCACTCTTCAAGCGAATTCTCAGAGTTAAAAGGCGAGATTCAACGCCTGCAAGAAGTGATCAAAGGTTTTCAGAAGATGCCACAAAGTTTTGCGCCCGCGCATCCGGGCGCTGAGCATGGAGTAGGACAAGACTTCGCGTTCATGTATCAGAAACTCGTTGAAGCGGGTGTTTCATCTGAAATCGCAACAGAAATTCTAAAAGCAGCACAAGCCTCAATTGATCCCGCGCATGCGAAAAAGCGTGCGGCTGTTGATGCATGGGTGGCAAAGCGAATTTTAGATTCTACTCAATTAGTGCAAGACCCATTTAAGGGTCGTATTCATTCGTTTGTTGGCCCCTCAGGAGCAGGAAAAACTTCTGCGCTGATTAAGTTTGCGAGCCACCTTGTTGTGAATGAAAATAAGAAAGTAGCCATCGTTAGTGGCGACACTTCAAAAGTGGGCGCTGTTGATCAGATGAAGATCTTCTGCCGCATTTTAAATATTCCCTTTGCAATGGCTCGTAGTCGTAACGATTGGGAGTGGGTACTTAGCCAACTTTCAAACGTCGACTATATTTTGTTTGATAGCCCAGGATCTCAGCTTCGGGAAATCGATGAGATTCATGCTCTCAAAGCAATGCTCCCACCTGACATAACAGGTGCAACAACACATTTAGTAATTAGCGCTACTTCAAAAGATACAGACGCTTTTGAAATGGCTCGTAGATATCGCTCTGTGAACGTTAATGACGTGATCTTCACGAACTTAGATCAGTCAGTGCAACATGGTGTGATCTACAATTTCCAATTAAAAAATTCACTCCCGCTTCATTCATTCGGAATTGGCTCAAGAATCCCTGAAGATTTTGAACCAGCAACGAAGGAACGGGTCCTCGATTTGATTTTCAAGCTCACTAAGTTGAGAAAGGAAGCGTAATTCATGCGCCCAATAACGTACAAAGCGACACGCACGATCAGCATTACTTCGGGAAAAGGAGGCGTTGGAAAATCTTCGATTGTATCTAACCTCGCCGTCCAACTTGGTCGAGAAGGCAAGCGCACACTCATTCTTGATGGCGACATGGGAATGGCAAACATGGACATCATGTTTGGTGTTCGCCCAAAACAAAATATTTACGATGTTCTTAAGGGCGATGCTGAGATGAAAGACATCTTAATCGATGTTGCTCAGAACGTAACTTTGATTCCGGGTGGAAGTGGGCTCTTTGAACTTCAGACCTTGAGTGTTTTTGAGAAACAATTGTTACTTGATCGCGTAAGCACTTTAGGTAGCGATTATGATTTCATGTTGATCGACACAGCTCCAGGAATTGATGACAACGTTTTATATCTTAATGCTGCGGCTCAAGAGATCTGTGTCGTCGTCACACCTGATCCGGCAAGCGTAGCCGACTCATACGCGCTAATAAAAGTTCTCAATCAACGTTACAAAGAGAACAAGTTCTCGATCATCTGTAATCAAGTTAAAGACGAAGCTGAAGGCTTTAGATTGTATGAAAAGCTTAACGAAGTTACTTCTCGCTTCCTCTACGTCAGTCTGGATTACGGCGGAACAATACCGACTGATCCCATTTTGAGACAGTCTGTTCGTCTACAAAAAGTCGTGTCTACAACTCAACCAGACGCACCCTCAGCGCATGCAATTCGCAAATTGTCCCATAAGATTAAGGGCTTTGAGCACGTCGAGGAGTGTAAAGGAAATTTGCAGTTCTTTTGGGAACAGCTCATTGGTGTGGCTTAGAAAGAATAGGACTTTTTGGCTTTGAAGCCGTTTGGTAACCTAATAGTACCGGTTCGAAATTTTTTGGGTGGGGCAACTTACGATGTCGAATAGTCAATTGTTGAAGAAGTACAAAGAGCAGCCGGCGAGACTCTCCTCTCAAGACAAAGACAAACTTATCACGGAGTATGCTCCGCTGATTAAGTTCATCGCTCAGAAAATCGCAGTACGTTTACCTTCAAACATCGAACTTGATGATCTTATTTCTTCAGGTGTTATTGGTTTGATGGATGCCATCGATAAATATGATCCAACTCGCGATAATAAATTTAAAACTTATGCTGAATTCCGTATTCGTGGTTCGATTCTTGATGAATTGCGCGCGCAAGATTGGGTTCCGCGTTCAGTCCGTGACAAAGCAAAACTTTTAGATCGTACGGTTCTTGAGCTTGAAGGCTCAATGGGTCGCACTCCAACAGACGAAGAAGTTTCTCAGAAGCTCAACATGACGATGGATGAATTCCATGACTTGGTTAATCAAGTTCGTCCGGTGAGCTTGTTATCAATTGATGACGCTGCAACTTTCTCAAACGTTGATAAGAAATCAATTTTGAATTTGCTAGAGGGCACGAAACTCAATAACCCTCTTACTCAATTAAATATCAAATCAGTGAAAGACATCGTGACGAAGGCGATTGAAGAATTGCCAGAACGTCAGCGCCTCGTTCTTTCGTTGTACTACTACGAAGATTTAAACCTAAAAGAGATCGGCAAAGTATTGCGTGTGACCGAGAGCCGAGTCTCTCAGCTTCATGCGCAAGCCATATCTCGTCTTCGTGCTAAGCTTCAGCAGACCTTCGATGAAGGTGGCGGCACCGAAGCTTCTGGCCAGTAAAAGGACCAAAGAGTACTAAGTCAGAATTTCAAAAATTGGATCGTACATCCGAGAACGGTACGGATGATCGGCTGCAATTCCTACGTAGTTTCCAATTCCTTTTCCGTCACTCGAAGTAGATTCGTATTCCGAGCGCGTAACTCCCATAGCCTGGAGAAGAGTGATTAAAAAACTATTGTAAGGAAGGGTATTGTAATTTTGATCCGGAAGAGCTGTGTAATAGCCCGAGCGAATTGCTCCGCCCATATTGCCAAGCAAGATTTGCTGACTGTCATACGACATGTGACCTCCATCGCCACCAGCGTATTTGCCCATGCCACCGCCACAGAGAAGTCCGGTTAACATATTTTGGATGTACGTTTTGCCCGTCGAACCTTCTTCAACGTTAAGTGATGAGAGATAGTGGGAGCCGATCTTATTTGCGTAGTATGTCCACCAGATCTCAAAGGCCTTCTTTTGTCGGTCGGCTCGCACGATGTCGGTTGGGCCGCCACCGTGAAGAACTCCGTGAAACCCTTCGTTGTCGAAGTTGTCAATTTCAGGTGACGGATTTACTCCACCATCAAAGTATAGACTTCCGCACTTTGTCAGCCCGCACTTAAATGCAAGAGCAAATAGTTGCATGTAAAGTTCAGTTGCTTGGGTAAGAGTTGCGCCAGTCGTTGGTGTCGTGGGTTTAGCGCAAGTCTGCGTTGGCATTATGTTGCTAAAGCTTCCTTGTAACTGCGAAATAAAACTCATGTGCTGATCAAGTCTCGATTTATCATCAGCTGAAATTTTTCGACTGCTTTTGAAAGAAACATAAGATTCGTAAACTCGATTCAGAATATTCGACTTCAATTGGTTGGTGTTATCAACTGGTGCAGTAGTGCCGTTAGTAAGTCCCGCGAAGACCTGGTTGTAAGCGGTAGCTACCGACTCAACATTGAAGTAGTACGGAAAGTAAGATGACTGCTGAATGGTATTTCCGACTCGCTGATATGAAAACGGCACATTGAGCATCTGCACTCGCAGAGCTTTCGTTACGTTCGACGGAGTTGTGAGAGGTGGGTACACACTTTGTGATGCCTCGATGATTGACTCAATCGTAGGGTGCCCTGGCAATGTTGAGCCTGGAGCCGCTTCAGAGTTGCGACCACTCCCGGCTGCCAACACTGTGTTTCCATGTCCACCATCGTTGGCAGTAAAGAGTGATCCGTTTTCCGCTTTTAAACGCTGATAGCTCGTCAAGCTTCTAATTATTGAAATCTGATCAGAGTTGAGAAGTGTTTGGTACATCGGGTGTTTAAAGACTTGGCTCACGTTTGCAGTTGTTCCAAGAGTTTTAAGCAAAAGCTCTTTTGCTCCAATGTTGCCGACTGGAGTCGTTGCTGCAGACTTAGGTAACCAAAGGGGTGCGTAGTTATTGTGGTCGAACACGAACATCATCAGTCTTCGTGGAGGGACTAGTGCTTGCGCTTGAGCTGTTTCAGAAAGCAGGCTTGGCAGCAGCGGCAGTGCCAGCATTGTTTTACCGGCGCCTATCAAAAACTGTCTTCGTGATTTTCTGCAGTAAAACATCGACATTAGGGCCTCTTACGTTTTCTTCTAGTTCGAAAAATTCCATTTACGGAAGTCAGGACTGCTTACAAACGCTTTGATTGCGTCTGCAATTGATCCTTGAGTCCCGTTTTTGCCATACAAAGTTCCGAGTGCGGCATTCATCTGACAGTTTGCTTCAGAGCTTACTGGCAGTCGCGATTCAAATTGCTTTAAGTGCTTAGCAAAACACATCATCGCTTTATCACTTACAGCGAGTTCATGCGAAAGATCCGTAGAATCGTTTACGGTGACCGCACCACTGAATAATACTTCATTCGTCGAAGCTCGCGTATCTACTGGCACACTTGCGATCAAATTTCCTGCAGCATCGAAAATTCCCTCGGACATGCGAAGTCTTCCGAAGGTATCGAAGCGCTCAAATGGGAACCCGAGGTTATTGATTTTCGTATGACAGCCAATACAAGTGGAGCTTGGCACTTCGCTAAGAGCGTGAGTGCGAGCTCGAGTCGACAGATAGGTTCCAGTCGGCAGTGTGGGTAAGCTTGTCGGTGCCGTCGGAGGAGGTTCGCCGATGTGTTGGCAGAGAACATGCTCTACAACATTGAGGCCGCGCTTAATTGGAGATGTTTCGAAGCCTGAACGCTTAGTCAACATCGCTGCACGATTTAAAAAGCCAGCTCGCTCGTTCGGAAGAGTCGTTGTTGAAGTGCTCACGCCATAGATTGTTGCTAGTCGCTGATCCGTGATCTGTGTCGACGTGGAAGTCATGAGTTGTTCGAAACTTCCTCGCTGATCAAGTACAATAGAAGGGAAATAATGATCGAGTTCTTGGTTCAATACTTCGCGTAGATTGCTAAGGTTCATGCCGCCGACGTAAGAAGCGTTATACATAAATGAATCGTAAGTATCGTAACCGTAGGATTCGCGGAAAAGTCTCTGTACCATCGAGCGGGAAGCCGGCGTTTGCAACAAGCGCTCTATTTCTTGTTGGAGGATGGCATCTTCCAATATTTTTCCGTTTTCGCCGAATCCACGAAGTGTCGAATCAGGTGGGGCACCAGTTAAGAAGAATGCAAGTTTAGTTGCAAGTTCTGTAGCAGAAAGGGCCAGAACAGAGCTGCCTAGCTCAAGTGTTCCACGGTCATAAACTTTATATGTAAAATCGGGCATTGAGAGAAGTGCAGCGAACGTAGCCGTTACGAGATCATTTTTTGAAAGAGCCCCGTCCCAAAATTTTGTAGCCAGCGAATCTACATCGGCTTGGCTCAACGTCCTTCGGAATGCATGGCTTCCGAGTTCTTTAACGAAGAGCTTGTGGCAGGCCTGGCTGATTGTCGCCTGAGCCAAGCAGCCACTTGTGCCAGGATAATTTTGTAGAGCAGTTGGGTTCTGAGCAACGAGGGTTCCAGCATAAAATACAAGATTGAAGACAGCATTTACGTTAGCCTGGGTTACTAAAAGCGATTGCTCTTTGAGAGTTGTTCGATCTTGCGCAAGAACATCTGTTGGCAAAGCTGAAAGCAAACTATTTAATTGTCCATCGCTTTTCAAGTTTGTCGAGAATCGATCGAGAACTTGTCCTAAAGCAGCAGTTAACTCACGATTCGTTAGTTTCAACATTGGAGTTTTAGGAACTTGGCCTGGAACACATGCGAACAGAGCTTGCCCTTGATCATTTGTTGTCGGAGTCGATGATTCTGGTGAAAGTGCCACTGCGATTGCACGCTTTTCGAGTTCAGTGAGAAACGAAAGCGAACTCATCTGGGCAACACTCATGATAGCTGTACTGATCGAGCCTGCGCTCTTGCCGAGCTTTGTTGATCCAGCGAGAGCGCCGTGACAGTTCGCGCAGTTCTGAGCGTAGAGAGTTTTGCCTTGAGCGCGAAGCTGTTCGTTCATTGAGCTAAGAGAAAGTGAAGTAAATCCATCCGTTGCTTGAAAGCCATTACTACAGTTTTGAAATAGCAAAATGCAAACGCTCGCGCTGAGCATCCACATCATGTACTTCGCACCATAATTTCTCAAAATGAGACTAAGCTTTTTCAGACGGTAACCTCATTAAAAGATTCGGTAAAAGCGGAGGCTACCTGAAGGAATATTGGCAAGAGAAAACAGTTTCGAGAGTTTCATTTACGAAAAGACGCCGATACTCATTATGAGACACGCTAGCCCCGACTGAGCTACCCAAGCTAAGGGCAATATTTTGATTCGATTTCGCCAACGATAATTCGGGTGATCGGATGGCCGCCAGTAAGTTGAGAAGAAGGCAAGAAAGTCCAGTCGACTCCGTTAGTACTCAGTGCGGCTTTCTGTTGGTCGTAGTGGTAACCAGTGATCATAACGTAAGTTCCGGTCGTTTGATTAAACCCGATTGCGCCGAACGTGTTCCACATGTTCACAGGTGATGAATAGCTAATGGGAGTTGCTGTCCATGTAATTCCGTCAACGCTCTTCCACATTGCAAGAAAGCTCCAAGCGACGAATGCTTTCCCGTTGAAAACAAGATTGCCCCACAGTCCATGCGCCGATTTCGGGTCGACTAATTGACCAATCCAAGTTTTTCCCTGATCTGTTGATCGGGCAGAGTAGAGAATTGAAGATTGAGTCGCCTGATCATAAACTTGACCAATACTAACTTGAATTCCGTTGCCTTCGACGATGCCGGCATTTGACCATTTCGAATCAAATCCTTGAGGAATTTCCCACGTGTTGCCTTGGTCGCGTGACACCGCAATTCCCTTATTGCGGCTGGCGGCGATAAACTTTGTGCCAAGACGATAACCGTGCGGATGATCGTACGCGATGTCTAGAATTGGAGTCGGTGAGCCTATCCAGTTAGCTCCGAAGTCAGATGATAAAAACCAAGAATCCCACAGCAGCCAAAGTTGAGAATTTGCGTACGTCACTCCTCCGCCCCAGCCTCCGGTTTTAATAGTTTCCCAATTTATTCCATCTCGTGTTTTGCGAAGTGACCCAGCGTATCCCCAGCCGTAATTTGCAAAAAAGTATCCATCGCCCGAGTCGCTGCCGACATTCGCGCGAGCATCATGGCTGCACTCAACATAGTTCGGATGACCATCGACCCAGCATCTTGCATTTGGATCGTCAGATCGATCGTTGATCCAAGTTCGTCCGTCATCACATGACATGACCGTGCGACCCATATGCCCTGTGGCCATGAAAACTTTGGTCATCCCGGAAGCTCCGCTCGGAGTACCTGAACTTAACTGAAGTTGATCGATCTCTCCTGCGTTGAAGCCTGAGCAATTGTTGAAGAGCAAGAAATTGCAGAGCACAACGAAGTGAATTAATGATTGTTGTTTGAATCTCCGCATGGCGAGCGCTCCCCTCATGCTTATCGGGTGCACCTCACATTAGGTGAAGTTAGGTCTTTAGGATATTTGCGACTCGAAATGAGCCACTTGGTTTGAACTTCAAGCTAATCTTTTCTTGAAACGACAGACTCAAGTTCGGTTCGAAGACGCCCAATCAGTCTTGCTTCAACTTGACGAACGGCTTCGCGAGTAATTTTGAAGTGATCACCGATCTCTTGAAGAGTCATAGGCTCATCACTTAATAAGCGATGCTCAAGGATGTAAGCTTCTTTTTCATTTAAGCGACTACGAATTTTATCGATGTTTTCGCGAAGTGCTGCGAGTTCCTCGGCGTGGCCGAGTTCTTCGTCGGCACCCGGAGCGTGATCACTTTCAAAATCGAGAAGGCTTGCGCCTGAATCTCTGTCGAGTGGGGCATCTAAGCTGACGTCGCGGCCACTCATACGCCTGGTCATCATCTCGACTTCTTCTTCAGTTACACCTAGGCGAGAAGAAATCAGCGCAAGATTATTTTCTTTTCCCATTTTATCGAGGAGATCTTTTTCTTTTTGCAGACGATAAAAAAGTTTTCGCTGGTTTTGAGTTGTTCCGATTCGGACCATCGAATATTGGCGCATTAAGTATTCTTGGATGTATCCGCGAATCCACCAAACAGCGTAAGTAATTAAGCGAGTGCCTTTGTAAGGATTGAACTCGCGAACCGCGTGCATTAGGCCCACATTGCCTTCTTGAATGAGGTCAATCATTCGCGCACCAAACTTCGAGTATTCAGCTGCGATCTTTACTACGAAACGCAAATTCGAGGTAACGAGTAATTCGGCAGCCTTTTTGTCGCCATGTTCGCGGTATTGAATTGCAAGATCGTGCTCTTGTTCTCTCGTGAGTAAAGGATATTTGCGAAGCTCAGCTAGGTAGGTCTGAACTGGATCGGTCGACGAAACCAATCCTTTTTCTAAAGACAAATCTGAATCGACAATGTCAGGCGTAACACTTTTGGTGTCAGTGATAATGTCAGACGGATCTATGATCTCTGGCTGGACGAGATCATTTAAGTCATCGCCGCTATCAACGACGGCAGTCTTTTTACCGACTGCTTTCGTCGACGCTTTAGCAGAACTCTTTTTGCGCGTTTTCGCCATCGTCAGAGTTCCCTACTGTTTTCTAAGAGAGTGCTGACTCTAGTTTCTTCTGAAGGGTGCTTTGAACGACACCTTTGAGTGGAGTGAGCAGCAGCGGAAGGCTTACTTCGACTTCAACTTTTGAGCCTGAACCATCTGACTTAACAGTCATGTTCGCTTCGAACTGGCTACCTTTTGCCTTACCGCTCATAGCTGACTCGTTGAATTCGCATTTATACCCTGAATCCATCTTCCGTAGATCTTTATCGTTCTCGAGAACGTTTCTGATCTTCTTGAAAGTGTCTTGGGCCCCGTGTTTCGATGATGTTTCAATTTTGAATTTTGGCATAGAAATCAATTTAGACCCCGAAATACCTAGTGTCTAGTCTTTCGCGAGCTACAATCGATACTGAAAACCATTGGCAAAGACGGGGCGTTAATCTATTTTTAGATTCTATGAAATTCGTAAGCGAGCTCAAAAGAACACACTACTGCGGCCTATTAAGAACTGAACATGCTGAGAAGGAAGTCATCCTGATGGGGTGGGTCGACACACGGCGCGACCATGGCGGACTGATCTTTTTTGATCTTCGAGACCGAGAAGGTCTAGTTCAAGTGACGATTGACCCGGCGCAAGAGGCGATGGCCGTCGCAAAGAATGCTCGTAATGAATATGTTGTCGCAGTTCGCGGCAAAGTGAAAGCTCGTCCTGCCGGGATGGAGAATAAAAAAATCGCAACGGGAGCCATCGAAATTGTGGCAACCGAGTGCGAAATATTATCTGAGTCAAAACCGACTCCATTCCAAATCAATGACGACAATGTTTCTGAAATGACTCGTTTGAAGTATCGCTATCTCGATATCCGCTCAACAAAGCTTCAGAAGGCACTCAAGCTACGACATGAGGCCGTTATGCATGTGCGCGAGTTCTTGAGCAAAGAAGGCTTTTACGAAATTGAAACTCCAATTTTGTACAAGAGCACGCCAGAAGGTGCTCGAGATTACTTAGTTCCATCACGCGTGAATCAAGGAACGTTCTATGCACTTCCGCAAAGTCCGCAAACTTTGAAACAGCTTTTGATGATTGGTGGAGTCGATAAGTACTTCCAAATCGCTCGCTGTTTCAGAGATGAGGACTTACGCGCAGATCGTCAGCCAGAATTCTCTCAAGTCGATATCGAGATGAGCTTCATCGACCAAGAAGATATTATGAACTTGGTTGAACGAATGGCTCAGACTTTGTGGCAAAAGGTTCGCGGCTACGACATCGGAAAAATTCCGCGCATGACTTTTCATGATGCAATGAACAGATTCGGTAACGATAAGCCTGATCTTCGTTTTGGCCTTGAGCTTCAAGATCTCAGCGACATGGTTAAGGGCGCGGGCTTTCAGGTGTTCGACGATGCTATTGCAAAAAAAGGTTGTGTGAAGGGCTTCGGCGTTGCGCAAGCAGGAGAGATGTCTCGTGCGCAAATCGATAAACTCATGGAAATGGCAAAACGCGCGGGTGCTAAGGGTCTGATTTGGATTAAGCCTGACGCTACTGGGAAATTAAATTCGCCAATCGCAAAGTTTGTTAGCGAAGATAAATTAAAAGAGATTTATGCAAAGCTTTGTCCTGAACAAAAAGGTTTAGCGTTGTTGGTTGCTGACTCTTGGGAAACCACTTGTGCCGCACTTTCGACTTTGCGTTTACACTTGGGTGCAGAGCTTAAATTAATCGACACATCTAAAGATCGCTTCTTGTGGGTCGTCGACTTTCCATTATTTGAATACGATGCTGACAACAAGCGCTGGGCGGCCCGCCATCA
Source organism: uncultured Bdellovibrionales bacterium (assembly GCA_964543475.1). Lineage (GTDB taxonomy): Bacteria > Bdellovibrionota > Bdellovibrionia > Bdellovibrionales > JAMPXM01 > JAYSYM01. The sequence continues at coordinate 720,463 of CAZIYJ010000001.1, forward strand.
TCCGTTTACATCTCCAGCCAATAGCTCAATTGAAGACCTTCGTAGCTACAATGAGGCTACATTCGGCAACATGCTCGCTAAAGCTTACGACTTAGTTTGTAACGGTAACGAGCTCGGTGGCGGATCAATTCGAATTCATAGATCCGATGTTCAAGACTCAATGTTCAAAGCACTTGGCTTCACACCTGAAGATGCGAAAGCTCAGTTTGGATTCTTCATCGATGCACTTTCTTACGGAACTCCTCCGCACGGCGGTATCGCGTGGGGAGTAGATCGCCTCGTGATGATATTAGCGAACACAGATGCAATTCGCGATGTGATGGCATTCCCAAAAACTGCGAAGGCGACTGACCTAATGGCTGAATGCCCAAGTGTCGTGAAGCGCGAACAGCTGATTGAACTTGGAATTCGACTCGCGCCTTCGGCCGAAGCTGCGCTCAAGCAGCCCAAAGACGTCGAAGCTTAATCAATGATTTCAATGAGGTGACACTTAACTCCAAGTGGTGTCACCGGCTTAGCTCTGTAAACTAGATGTTCTCCGTTACTCTTAAATAAGCAGTAACGGAGGACAAATGCTTTACGGAATTTTGATCATGATGCTGGCTTTCATTTTTCGATCGATCCTGGCAATGAGTCTAGGTCTCTTCACGGCTTTCAAAACTGAATTTGGCCGTAATCGCAGAGTTTACAAAATTGACCTACCGAAAAATCAAATGAAAAACGAGTTGATTCAGATTGCGAAGATCATTCCGTTCTATTCATTTGTAGTTTCGTTTGGCCACTACCTCGGAGTCATCGAGTACGCAGAACATGCCATGGCCGGCACCTTAATTACTTTTGTTGTTCTCTTTGTCTGGAATGAAACTTGGTTCTACGCTTTTCACCGCGCGGTTCATCATCCAAAGCTAATGAAGTTGCACGTTGATCATCATCGTTCGCGAGTGACAACTCCATTAACTGTGTCGGCATTTTCTTTTATCGAGCAGTTTTCTCATATTTTGTTAGCGGTTTCAGTTCCTGCGATTTTGTCGAGATATATTCCGATCACTCTTGTTGGGGTTGCGGCGTACAGTCTTCCGATGATTATCGTCAATGTTCTAGGGCACATGAACGTCGAAGTTTATCCGCCTTGGTTTAGTTCTTCGAAGTTTGGAAAATATCTCGGCACTCCAACGTACCATGCACTTCACCATGGAAGAGTGAAAGGTCATTACGGTCTGATGACAACGATTCCAGATCGGATGTTTGGAAGCTACTTCGAAGATTATCCAGTTGTTCAATCGCGGGCAGCCAATGGCAACGGTCTTACGAGTTTAAGCGAGCGAGTAAAGTTTACGGCTTCTCAGGTTGCGTAGATTTGTTCAATTGCTGCATTTTTATTAGAAATTTTACCAAAGCCCGACCTGCCTTGCTGACATAAGGTAGTTGCGAGAGGTAATTAGACGTTCTGGAGGATCATTTGGATACACAGCAAACGGGTGGAGAAACCGAGAGTTTCGTGCGAATCGAAGATAAGTATCTAGTCCCCAAATCTTCATTGCCACAGTTGTTAAAACTTCTCCGCAGCAACCTTGATCCGTCCTATATGTCGGAAGGCGTTCGATTTAATATGATCGAATCGCTTTACTTCGATTCGCCAACGCTGAAAGTATTTCGAGATCATTTCGCAACTGGAATTAGCCGATTCAAACTTCGTCTTCGTCAGTACGGACCGAACGGGCTTTTCGCTCCCGACACAGAGCCTAGCCATCTAGAGATGAAACAGAAGGCTGACGGAGTTTCGCGAAAGTTTCGCTTTAAAGTTGGATTCGCCGCGAAATTAGCATTGCTCGCCGGAAGTACTTTACCGTTGGACTTCGCTGAAGCTAAAAAAAAGAAAGAGTTAATCTCAGAGCGCTGCACGCAAGTGAACAGTGCAATCAGCGACTTCGGACTTCGTCCGCAAGCTAAGGTTATTTACGAGCGTCAGGCTTTCGAACGAAATGGCTTACGAGTGACCGTCGATGACAATGTAAGAGCAGAGCTTCTTACTCCTCTTGCGCCTGAACTTGTGAGCGAACTGCTCAAGAGCACCGAACTTGAACGAGCAAAGCAAATGATCGGTCAGTACTCGAGCGATGTAGTGATAGTTGAAGTGAAGCATGCTGGAATCACTCCAGACTGGTTGAAAAACTTTTTTATTGCGACACACACAGCGCCAGCAAGTTTCTCGAAATACTGTTACTCAATCAGCCAACATATTCTTTTGACTGCGAAAGCCTAAGCATTAAAGAGTTCAGTGAGCCATGTTTCTACAGACGCCAGCACTTCAGTTTTGCTGGCCTTCTTCTTAAGATCGCCCCGTTGCCAAGCAAAAGCTAAACCCATTCGAAACGAAGTTAGAATTTCGGCCGCAATCACGGCTTGGCCTTTATCGTAGCTTTCGAAATGTTGTTCTAAACGCTGCGATTGACGATCGATATACGCTTGCTCAATTGAGTCGACAAGTCGGCCCGGAGGAGTATCAGTTCCGCGATACTTGTAATAAACGGGGATAAGCCAAGGGTAATCATTTGTCCTCTGAAAAAGCCGATCCACCCCATCAATAATACTTTTCACTAAATCATCTCGCGAATTAATGACGTCGCCAATATCTCGCTGAGTGACATCTTTGCCAATTTCTTCGAGTGCAAATCGAATAAGATCTTCTCTATCTTTGCCAACGTATTTATAAATCCATGCGCGCGAAACTTGCGCTTTCTTTGCAACTTGCGTGACTGTAATTTGAGTCGGCCCGATTTTATTGAGCAAAGCTCCAAGCGCAACGCTTACCGCATGAAACTTTTCTTCTTTGGTGGAGTTAACAGTTCGTACAGGCATCTCCACGACAGTAGCACCGAGACTTAATGGGGAGAACTAGACCATCGTCTATTCAGAATCATTTTGAGACGCCGATAAAGCTATGAGGCACATGGAATGTGCATCGGCTGTGATTCTTCATAAAGAGTGATCACTAGCAAAGCTACAGGAGGTAGCGATGGAAAAAATCAGTGGGATCTTAAAGCCCTCTAACCGAGTCACTTCTGTTGACATGAAAGAGGCAGCGCCAATACGGCCCGGCACTCCTTCATTTGGTCGACCAGAAGGAACCTCAAGTCTTCGCGATAGAACAAAATCGGCAGATGGTCTTGGCGCTTCTCAAGAAGCACACGCCACGATGATGCATTGGCGCACGAAAGAAGGAAACAACACTCGTGCCGTCGGCGAAATCGCAGATCGATTTTTCAGCGCGAATAAAAAGGAAGTTATGAAATCAATTAACGTGCAAGCGCCTGAACGCCCGGTAATCGGCGAAGCTGATGTTGAACGTGAGCCGGCTAGCGAAATGGCTCCTTTTGAAAATCCGCTTCACGAAGAACCTGCTGACGGTGAGTACTACCCAAAAGGTAGTTTCATTAACGTTTCAGCATAAGCGGCCACGCCGACGTTTTGCTTATTTAATTTTTTGTTTCGAAAAAGACTCGCTCGAGGAGAAAGCCAACTTCCTCGAGTGAAGCTATTTTGTAAATCCCATCAAGCTTTCGTTTTCCATCAGCATCTTTCTTCACAACAACAATTGCCTGAATACTTAAAAGCACGAGCGTTCTGACAGCCTGTAGACTCCACTGAGCTGCGCCAACTTGGATTAACATTTCTAGTCGGATTAAAGCTTGTCTCGCGTTTTCAGCATGCAGGGTTCCCATGCAGCCCGAATGACCCGTCGCAAAGGCCATCAATAGGTCTTTGGCCTCTCCTCCGCGAATCTCACCCATGACGAGGCGATCAGGTCGCATTCGAAGCGATTGCTTTAATAGCTCAGATTGGTCAATATCTCGCAAAATTCGGTGTGGGTCGCGACGAGTCAGTAGCTTAGTGCTAACAGAGTTTGGAATTCGAAGTTCACTTGTGTCCTCGATAAGAATCGAGCGTTCATTAAGTTCAGTTTGCTGCAGGCATGCATTGAGCACCGAAGTCTTTCCGCTCCCGGTGGCGCCAATGATCAAAAAATTCTTTCTCTCTATAACAAGTGCGCGTAAGTAATCGATCGCATCTTGTGAAGCCCAACCTGCGTTTTGCAAATCACTCAAAGTCCAGGGGTTGTCTGGATGCCTGCGTAATGTCAGAGTCGGTGACGGAACACTCGGTGGGATCGCCATGTGCAGCCGCCAGTTTCGCCAAGTGCCGTCAACAAATGGCGCGTCGAGTGTCGGAATAACGTTTGCTTCGCGGCAAACTCGCTGCACGAAATTTCTAAACGACAGATCCGATAGAAACCTATCTTCGTGTTTTGCCAATTTGCCAGACCGCTCAAAGTAAATTGAAGTCGAGCCCGTGATCATAACCTCGGTGATCGACTGATCATTTAGCAAGGCTTCGAGGGGACCAACGTCAAAGAACTCACTCCAAACCCGCTTGCGAAGATCAGAAGAGAGATTCTCTGAACTCTTTCGGACGATCTCGGCAATTCGTTGTTCACTTGTCTGATCACTCAACAGCTGAGAGGGGTCATGAATAAAGAGTGTCGATAAGTTTTCGCAAATCGAGGTTGAAACTGATTCTAGAGTCATAAGGTTTTATCATCTTCTTTAACGACTTCTGGAGTGACGAAAACAATGAGTTCGGTTTTTTGATTTCTGTAGTCTTGACTCGAAAATAGTAAACCGAGAATGGGAATTGAGCTTAGGCCCGGAAGACCCTGCCGACTGGTACCTGACTCTTCTCGAAGTAAGCCAGAAAGCGCAATTGTTCGCGACTGGCTTAAATCAAAATGACTTTCTATTCGATTGATTAAGATTCCTGGAACTCCATCAACGGTCTGACTTTGATCGATTGTTGAGACCTCTGTGGTGAGCGCAATACTCATGCGCCCTGACGGATCTGCGACCGGCGCGACTTTTAAAATGATCCCATGCTTTCGCCATGTCACTTCTTGTTTTTTGTGGCCGATCATCTTGATCGGAAATTCTCCTCCGGCAAAAAATTCGGCCGTTTTGCCACTACGGCAGAGAATATTAGGTGAGGCTAAAATCTTTCCAAAGCCATTTTCTTCAAGCGCATCGAGCTGAACACTAATACCTTCAGCAGCACCGGGCGCAACAAACGTTGGCAGGAGTTGAGCTTTTACGCTGGTTGGCCAACTCACTCCAAACTTTTGCAGAAACCCTTTTCTTATTTCGGTGACTGCAATTCTCACTCGCACAAGCGACTGCAACTCAACTACAGAATCGGTCGATTCCACGTTTACGCCATATGGTTGCAAAGACCTTGCGTAAAGCTCTCTCTGTTTAGACTGTTCTTTTGCAACGAGAACAGAAAGTGTTGGTTCGTATTTAATAACGGGAAGGTTCAAGCTTGAAGATTTCAAACGTCGCTCGATAAGTTCACGAACACTATCTTTTATGCTTGGATCAATTTCTGCAGCGAAGTTGTATTTGGCACTCCCGGATAAGCTAGCGATTGATTCCCAGTCGCTTAATCTCAGTAGGCGTCCGCGAACGGCAATTCCATTTTCATCGACTGTCAATTCGAGACCTCTCATTGAGACGATCTCGTCTTTGGCTTCTTGATAGAAGGCAAAATCGTCTGCGCTAAGTACATGAACGTCGGTAGTCGCCGCATTTGTTGTAATGGTTGAGCTTCCGACCTTGCGACCAGTGACTCGAAGGCTGCTACCTAAATCAGAGACAGAAACGAATTTACCATTCTTGATTCGAACAGCACCACTCGTGGGCGAAGCAATGTTCTTTGACGATCCAATCTCCAGAACCAAAACATCAGCCTCTGCATAGACCGAATAGAAAAGCGAAACTAGAAGCGCTAAAAGAATTCTCATGCAACCACCTCGATCCTAAGGATTTGCAATTTCTAGGTCGCGACCAAAAAGAATATGGAAAATCTAAGCTGACCCCGGTCCGGTACTCGGATTAACGCACCATTGCTACACTCTGGTAGCAGCTACCAATGGGTTAGGGGGCGATGGGAAGCTTGAAAGAAACTTCGACTTTGTGACCTTCACTTCGAAGCTCGAGCTTTGAGCCGTGGAGGGCCAAGAGAGCTTGGCAAACACTTAAGCCTAGGCCATTGCCGGTGGAGTGATTCAAGGCGTTCTCATTGAGAGTAAAGGGCTTAAAGATTTGGCGGATTTTTGATTCTTCAATTGCAGGCGCCGCATTTACAAATTTGAATTCAAAATGATCGCGATCAACAACGGCCCCACTGACAGCGATTTCTGAATTCGCATCGCCAAACTTTGCAGCGTTATGAAGAATTCTGCGAATCACGTTACGAATAATTTTTTCATCAACTAACAAGTTCTGCTTTTCAATTTCAAAACTGAGTTGCTGGCCACGATTCGCTACTAAAGTTTGAATAAATTCTGGAACAGGCTGCGCTAAGTTTTGTGCCGAGATTTTTTTAGGAACAACTTTGGTTAATGCTGTCTGCGCCGAAATAAATTCTAAAACATCACTCACCATTTCCTGCAAGCGTGCAGCAGCAGCCTTAATGCGAGACAAGTATCTTTTCTGATCTTGGTCGAGTTTTGTTTCTGCGAGTAAGTCTCCGAAACTCAAAATAGAAGTTAGGGGAGTCTTAAGTTCATGATTTACAAGAAGCATGAACTCAGTCTTAGCTTGGTCTAAGGTCTGGAGTTCGGTCAAAGCTTGAGAAAGAGCCCGATTTTTTTCGCGCAACTCTTCGCCCATCTCGAATCTTTCGACAGCGCGATCGACTGCGGTCGACAAATCCACAGGATCCCAAGGTTTATTCACATAGCGATAAACTTGACCTGAGTTGATGGCCGCAATCACCGATTCAATATCTGTGTAGCCGGTCAAAAGAATGCGAACGGCGAATGGATGAGTCTTAATCGACTCGGCCAAAAGTTCTGTTCCCGACATGTTCGGCATTCGCTGATCACTGATGATGACAGTGACTTGATTTTGGTCGAGGAGTTTCAGCGCATCTTCAGGTGTAGTCGCTTTGAGCACGCGATACTTCTTGCGGAAGAGTCGCTCAAGCGAATCTACGTTGTCGACTTCATCATCTACGCAAAGCAAGGTGTGTTTCATCAGTGCGTTCAAGTGTAGAATCTCATTCTGAGACACGCAAGTTTTACACGCTAGACAAACAAACAGGATTCGAGAGTCGAGTCGTGAACCAACTCGAATTGGGTCAAGTTGTAGTGATATCCTGTCGATGAAGTCACATGGAACCGCGTGAAGTTATTGGTATTTTGAGCGGAATTTTTAAGGGGACGATTCGTATGAAACGAACGTGGATGAGTGCTTTGCTAGTGTTCGCAATGGTTGTTCCAATGCAAGCGTTTGGCAATTCTCAAATGTATGGTCACGGAATGTACGGCGGAACGCAAGGTTGCGAAATGGCGTCGGCTGACAGCATCTATTCGAAAGACGATGAGATGCAAGAGATCGACGGTCAAATCCGTGAACTCAAAGATGAACGAAAAGAAATCAAAGAAGATCTGAAAGATGATCGTCGCAAAATCGATAAGTACACAAAGTACATTAACGATTCGCTCAATGAACATTGGGCTGCAAAAGTTTTAGATCACATGTCTGAAAACTATTGCTGCCGACAACCATCGGGTGTTGGTTCAGGCGGAGAAGATCCAGGCACAGGCGGAGGAAATCCTCCACCAGTTCCGTCGGGCCCTCCTCCAGCAACTTCTCAGTTCATTCAACCTGACTTCGTTGATTCATACTCAGTTGCTTTCGAAACTTCTGTTGAATCTCGTGCGACTCGTATTCCAGCATCAGTTGGTGGCGATCGCGCTCCAGCAAATGACCAAGGTAAAGTTGTCGTTGATAAACCAACTGGTGCAGCTGTAGGTGGCGGTCCCAATGGTGCGAAAAAAGATCCTGTGCAGACAAAGGCAACTCCGCAACCAACTCCGGCTAAAGCTGATCCAGTAGTCGTGGCGACTCCTGTGCCAGCACCGGTACCGGTTCCGCCAGTTGTCGTTGCGAAGCCAACTGATATTTACATTCCAACTGGTCCGTTTGCGGGTGGCAGAGGAATGTGTATCGATAATCCGAATGCGCAAGATGAAACCGGTTGGTATCCTCCTGGTGTTTGTAAAGATGGCGGTCAAGCCGATCGTCGAATTTGTACAGCTGCGTACTATGCTAAGCAAGGTCGCTCTGGAACAAACATCGCTCAGTGTGTTGATGCGATTTCTAATTACAGAAAATCAAAGCAAGCGATGGCAGATCGCGAAGCTCGTTTAAACGATATCGAAACTTTACTCGCTGATTTATCTGACGCGAAAAAAGATCGTAAGCGCGCAATCCGAAGAGAAATTAAGGATGGCGATTGGGAAGCTGGTTGCCCAGACGGCTCATGCTACGGTCAAGGTCGCGGCGGGAGCAGCGGCGGCGGAATGAATAAGACTTCTCTATTAGTAGGTGCAGGTCTTTCAGTTCTTGGTGGAGTTGGTGGCTATTTCTTAGGTAAGAGTGCTTTCAATACTGCAGCAAAATATAATGCGATGACTGGAAATCCGGTTGATCCATACGGCGGAATGGCAGCAATGCCTTACGTAGCTGCAGGTGCATCACTCGGTTATCCGTTTATCGCAAATGGTTTATACGGTGGCGCATACGGTGGTGTGAATGGCGGCATGGGCTGCTCACCAGGTATGGGACAAACCGGTGGTCCATTCGGTTATCCGCAAGGATACGGACAACCAGGAATGGGTGGCGGAATGTACAACCAAGGCATGGGTCCTTGGGGAATGAACGGCCCAATGGGTGGCGGCTTCCCTGGTATGGGCGGCGGTTTTGGTGGCGCATTCGGCGGAGCGATGGGTATGCCGATGGGTGGCGCTATGGGAATGCAAATGGGCGGAGCTTTCGGCGGAGCAATGGGAATGCCGATGGGTGGCGCTATGGGAATGCCAATGGGCGGAGCTTTCGGTGGTGCTATGGGCATGCCGATGGGTGGCGCTATGGGAATGCCAATGGGCGGAGCATTTGGTGGAGCTTTCGGCGGAGCGATGGGTATGCCGATGGGTGGCCAAATGGGCGCGGCTGGCGGACTCGGCATGGATTACCAAATGCAGATGATGCAAATGCAAATGCAACAGTATCAAACTTATATGGGCATGCAGCAACGCTACATGGAAAACGCAGCGGCAAAGATGCGAATTCAACAAGGTCTGACTCAAGAGTACTACTCACTTATGTACCGCTTTAACCAACTTCAAAATGGTGGCGGGTTAAGCGGCGGTATTGGTGGTGGAGTTGGTGTTGGAATCGGAATCGGCGGCGGCTTCGGCGGCGGTTATGGCTCTGGATACGGCAATGGTTATGGTTCTGGCGGATACTATAATGGCGGTTACGGAAGCGGATACGCAGGCGGACCAGTTATTGTTCCAGTTCCAGGAACCGGCGGCGGAACAACAGTTCCTGTTACTGGCCGATAAAACTAAAACTCAAAAGTTAAATGAAGAAGGCGCTCACGAGGCGCCTTTTGTTTTGTACATCCATGTACAAAACCCTTCGGGCTACGCGCAAAAAGACCATCATGGTCTTTTGGGTTCATGTTGTTGGTCAAAATCCTTGGCGAGTGACCGGCTGAATTTCTTCTCGACGTTGCTGTGACTTTTTAATTATCAAAGCAGATGTCACGATAACTCCGACGCCGATCCCAATAAGCACCAACTTCTTTTTCGATAAGATCGGCTTGGGCGAAGAAGTTAAGGCAAATGAATGCGACGGGAGATGAGTCAACTTCGCGGGCAATCGATCGGCTGAGTTGACCCAGCTTGTGCCGGTATAAGTTCGTGAACAATCATTTGGGAATACTACTCGTATTACTTCAGAGTCGAGAGACTGATAACCACTCAACGAAGGCTCATCGCAATTACCAATTGCAAAAGCCGGAACGTCAGCCTTAATTAAATTGAGTTGGCTCAAAGTTAACTCTTGAGTGAAAAGTTGATGTGAATTTGAGACAGCCGTTACGCGATGGCGCCCTGGGAATACTGTGTAGGCACGCAAAAGATCTGCCTTCACTCGCTTACCATCAATAATAATCAAGTCGTGCTGCGGAAACTTCTCTTTGAAATCAACTTGCAGACTCTTTGACCTCTCTCGAGCAAGTATTTCTGAATATTGCGAAACCAAAGGCGGAGGAAACATTGTGGAATCAATTTCAATTTGCCAACCAAAGTGAACTGCGCGAACTAAATAATCTTCAACTGCATGTGGATCATTCGAAAGCTGCGCCACTCTCAGGAAAGAAAGTGTAATCACTTTTCTTTGCGTCTCAGACCAATCGGCTCGAAATGCTTCTTCAGCTATTTCAATGTAAGCCACTTTTGCGGCGTCGAGATCACTCGAGAGAAATAATTTCTGAGCTCGCTCGAATTTTTGTAATAAGCGCTTTTCATCTGCTTGGGCTGGAAGATGACTTTCGATGTGGTCAACGACACTCACTGAACCGGCATTGATAGCCTTAAAATACGACGCAGTGTCGACGTCCGGATGCCGGACAACAACTTCTGCCTCCGCCACATAACAAAAACTTAGCATGAACAAAAAAATCGATCTCATTCAACCTCCATCACTAAACGCGACACGCGCTTTTTTGATTTCTGAGATTCTCTCTCTACAATTCCTGTTCCAACGTGTTTTGAGTTTTGAACAACGACAAAGAACGGAGATTCTGTACGTACAAGTTGGCTAGATTGATCTTCGCGCACTAGAACCGCGAACTGAGAAGGATTGAGTGGGGCCCGCATGATCCGTACGCGAGTTGCGACGCGAGAACCTTTGCCCGAGCCTGTTTGCGAGGGGAGGTAAAGGTCAACCACGCCGTGAGATCCGAGAATTGAGTCCAGCGATTCGTAATTCTGTACTTCAATTGGCACAAGGACGAACCCTGCCGGGATAAAGGTATCGATAGACGCATCAACTTTTACTTCTTGCGGCTGAGTACTGCGATTACTAAAAACTATTGCCATTATCCCGGTGATGACTATGCAGGCCACCAGCGCTTTCTTGGATTCTAGAAATAAAAAAATCTGTTTTTGATCCGGGAATTGAAATCTCATTTAACCCTCATCGCATTTGAAAAATATAAATCTGCAGACGCTGTAGAAAACTTTTTCCACTGAGTAACAACAAGAAGGGCGAATGTGACGAGCGCAATTAAGACGAAGGTTAATTCAACGAGAGTTTGTCCCTTTTGAGTCGAGCCTGCCATCTGGTACTTCCTTTCTCAGAAGTTGTTGAGCATTCGGTAGTAAATTTTAAGGGATTCTGACCGAGAATTTTATTAAGCCAGTCAGGCAGCGATTTCAGCGGGCGAAAAATCCAGCTCACTCGAATCGTATGTTTGTCTTCAATTTCTTTAGCCACTTTGTATTCAGGGGCGAGTTCTCTTGTTGTCGGGCTGACTGCGAGGCTCGCAGTATGAACAGAGCTAACCTCATCTGAAACTTTTTTTGAGACGGCTCTCGTGCGAACTCGTGAGCTCAAGTTAGCTTTCTGAATGAGGGTGCGTTGAGCTACATCGAGAGCATTTTGTTGTGCGATGACAAATCTCAACGCAGCTTGGGCCGCAGCTAATGCTACGGGATTTGCGGCTGAAGCAATCAAAGCTGCCTCGGCCGTCTTACGTTGAATTTTTAAAGTTCGCGCTACCGGGTTGAGTTTGAGCAGTGATTCCATATCGTTTAAGAGTGTCTCTTGAGCGTCGAGAAGACCTGCGCGGCACTCAAAGAGTGCACGCCGATTTTCTCGCAATATTAAAAAACTCCCCGTCGCAAACGCGGCGATCGACAAGAGCAGCGGAAGCAGGGTGAGAAGGCTGGTGGTGGCAAATCCTTTTTGGGTCATGGATTGCCGACCGCGCGCTTCGCGACGGGGAGTCGAAGGGTAATTTCATTTTCAATCGTCAGGCGAACAGCCTGATAGCTGTACCTAACAACGATTTGAGAGGCATGTTTCGCAACTGTTAAGCGAGTGAATCTACCTATCGGTAAAATGGTTTGCGTTTTGGTAATGAATTCGCTTTTGCAAACGTGCGGCTGCACCTGTTCAGCTGCACAAAGTGCGGCTTCTTCGCTTGCATCTTTTAGCCAAGCTTGTGCAATGCAAAGATAGACAGCCACAAAAACTCCGGTGAGTGCGAGGATCAAAAGCGGGAGCGCAATTCCAACTTCGATTAGCGCAAACCCTCGAGAATTAATTTTTGTCGGTGCCATTTGAGTCACCAACTCCATTAAAGAAATCGCCGAGATCTTTTTTCTTGTAGTAAGACTCATCGATTTTTTCGGCTTGGACCGCCTTTTTCTCTCCGCGAAGAGCGTAAGAGATACTCGCAAAACGTGAGTTTACGGTTTGGCCGAGTACTCGCACGATGGCGATGGCGGCGACTCCCATGAGCGCGACAATCACTAAATATTCAATTAGACCCTGACCACGTTGATTTTTGAAAAGTTTCATAGCACCTCCGCTGCGCGAGAGCAGAGATGCAAAGATGAGATCTACTTTTGAATGAAATTAATTAGAGATGAACCTCGGGCTGTCCGGGGCCCGGAGTTCACTTAATTGAAATTAGGTCCGGCGCATGAATCGATCAATAGTTTTGGTGGCAAACAAGTCGCCTTGTACGTTGATCATTGTGATGATCGGGTCCCAGAATCTATCAACTAGTAAGTAAATGCCGATGAGCTCGAGAGGTATGCCAACCATTGTAAGGATGGCGCCCATCATCACGATTCCGCCACCAGGGATTCCGGCAGTTCCAGATGATGACATCATCACGAACAAGAAAACTAAAAGTTGTTGTGAGAAAGTGAAATCGACTCCAGCAACTCGGCCTAGATACATAACAACGAGAGATTGATAAAGTGCTGAGCCGTCCATATTCAACGTTGCACCAAGTGGCAAAACAAACCCCGTCGTCTTTGGGCTTACGTTTTCATTTTTCTCTAACACGCGTGTAGAAACGGGAAGTGTAGCTGAGCTTGAGGCCGTCGCAAGAGCAACTAGTAATGCCTCTCGTACATTGAAAATAAATCGGTAAGGGTTAAATCTTCCGAAGACTGCACCTATCACTGGAAGTGTGATGAGCGAGTGCACGCATGCAGCTACGGTTACGGCAGCAAAGAACCACCCGAGGTCTAAGAAGCTCTTTAAATCAGTTTGTGCCACCACTGCAGCGACTAAAGCGAAAATACCGACGGGTGCGAGAACAAGAATCCATCTGATGATGATCATCACGAGATCATGAGCCGCATCAGCAACTGCAATCAGCGTGTTTCGCTTTATTGCTTCAATTTTGATGCATGCAAGTCCGAGTAGCAGAGAGAAGAAAACAATTTTAATAATTTCGCCGTTAGCTAAAGCTTGAAATGGATTCGAAGGAAAAAAGCTTAAGAGCACCTGACTAAAAGAAATTGAGTCGAGTTTCGACGGGTCATAATTCGTAAATCCAGAAGGTATGCTTGATGCCGCTGGCAACAAACTTGAAGCAAGTAATCCTGTTATACAAGCAAGGCTGCTTGTTCCGATAAAATAGGCGAGAGTTTTTGAACCAATGCTTCCGAGTTCGCCTTGGCCTGCTTGCTTAGCTACAGCCAAAAATACCGATACGAAGATCAAAGGCACGATCATCATTTTTAGTAAGAGCAAAAAGAGATCACCTAAGACTGAGACGTTCGTTGCGATATGCGGGAGCCAAACTCCACAAGCAAATCCTAGAACGGCCCCAATGAACGTGAGATTCTCAAGATTCAAAAATTTTGATTTTTTCATAAGAAAAGCATTACGTGTGCAAGCTTAGCTGGCAAACGCTATCTTCAAGAGAACTGAATGTTTGAGAGATCAGAATTCGGCTAATTAGCCTTTTTTGCTTTTACGAGCAGCCTTGGCGACTTCGTCGCGTTCTGCTTTTCGGCGGCCGATGATTCGATTCAAAACTTCGAATCCTTCAGCGCGAAGGTCGTTTTCGAAAATGAAACGGTAGAAACCTTCGATCTCTGGGCTTTGGCGGAACTTTTTAGTCGATGTAGGGAGGTTGTCGCTCGCTACGAAATCGATTGAGCTGCCGTCTTTTGATAACTCAACTTTTACTTTTTTCTTTGCCATTTTGAACCCCTGTCTGCGAAACGAACATAGCGATATTGCCAAGGTGGGTCAAGCCGAAGCTGGGGTTGGAAAACAAAGGCTGACCCTCTATAAAAGGGTCAATGATACTTCTCAATGGAAAAGCTGTAGCAGAACATCGGCGCGAGCGCCTTAAAGCGAAGATAGCCGAGTTCACTAAGAAAACGGGCCGTGCGCCTGCGCTTGCGACCATCCTTGTGGGCGATGACCCTGCAAGCCACGTTTACGTTCATAACAAGCGTAAAACATGCGCTGAGATTGGGATTAAGAGCATCGATCGCGATTTACCGGTCAACGTTTCACAAGAAAAGCTTCTTGAGACGATCAAAATACTCAATAGCGACCCATCCGTTGATGGAATTTTGGTTCAGTTGCCACTGCCAAAACATCTCGATAGTGAGCAAGCGTTAGAAACGCTCGATCCACAAAAAGATCCTGATGGTTTGACCTACGAGAATTTAGGTTTGCTATGGGGAGGAAAGAAGCGTGTTGCTCCTTGTACTCCGCTCGGTGTGATGAAAATTCTTGAGCATTACAAAATCGATCTAGCCGGCAAAAAGGCAGTTGTGATCGGTCGAAGCAACATCGTTGGTAAGCCGATGGCCCATTTACTCCAAGAAGCAAATGCGACTGTGACGGTCTGCCATTCAAAAACTCCCGACATAAAAGTTTATACCCGAGAAGCTGACATCGTTGTTGTTGCTGCCGGTAAAGAACGATTCATCGGAAAAGACGCATTCAAAAAAAATTCAGTGGTAGTTGATGTAGGAATGCATCGACCAACTCAAGGTGAGTTCGCAAACAAACTTTGTGGAGATGTTAAGTTTGAAGAATTAGAAGGTCATGTTGCTGCTGCAACGCCAGTTCCTGGTGGAGTAGGGCCGATGACGATTCAGATGCTTCTCGAAAACACTCTCTCGCTAGCTGAACTCAGAGAAGGAAAACGCTAAATGTCTTTAAAATTTACTCCGCTCAAAGAAGAACACGAAAAGCTTGGTGCTCGCATGGTCGATTTTGCTGGATGGCTGATGCCAGTTCAGTACGAAGGCTTGATGGAAGAACATAAAACCGTTCGCGAAAATTGCGGATTGTTCGACGTGTCTCACATGGGTGAAATCAGGGTAAAAGGCTCAAAGTCTCTCGAGACATTGCAGTGGTTAACAACCAATGACGTAGCAAAACTCCAGCAAGGTGATGCTCAGTATTCGCTTTTTCCAAATGAAGATGGCGGCATCGTTGATGATCTTTTTATTTACTGTATTGATCCGAACAAGGAATATCTTTTGTGTGTCAATGCATCGAACGCGGACAAAGATTTTGCATTCATGCAAAAGCACAACAAGGGTGCCGAGATCACTAACGAAAGTGCGAAGTGGGGACAAATCGCGGTTCAAGGACCAAAAGCGATGGGTCTAATTCGAGATTGCTTCGGACCAGGCGCAAATGAACTTACTCGAAATCAATTTCGCGAATTTTCTTACAACAAGAGCCGAGTGCTTGTCGCGCGAACTGGCTACACTGGTGAAGACGGTGTTGAGATCTTCGTACCTACTGAAGTCACTGCAAAACTTTGGCAGGAGTTGTTCGCTCGCGGTCGACCTCATGGTGCAAAGCCGATTGGGCTTGGGGCTCGCGATACTCTACGTACTGAAATGAAATACTCGCTTTACGGTCATGAAATCGACGACACGACTAACCCTTTTGAGGCGGGACTTGGCTGGGTGGTTAAACCAGAGGCAAAAGACTTCTTAGGTAAAGTGCCGATGATGGCGGTCAAAGAGCGCGGCTTAACTAAAAAGCTTATCGGTTTTGAACTTATTGATAAGGGCATTCCTCGCCAAGGGTACGGCCTATTTTCTTTTGACAATGAAGCGATCGGAACGGTAACAAGTGGGACCATGTCGCCATCAAGCGGCGCGTCGATTGGTATCGGGTATGTCGATATTCGATTCGCGGCAGAAGGAACTGAGTTCGCAGTCGATATCCGAGGCCGCAAAACTCGGGCGAAAGTTGTTAAAACTCCGTTCGTGACGCCGAAGAAATAGCCAACGAAAAAAGCTTTTAAAGG
This sequence comes from uncultured Bdellovibrionales bacterium, assembly GCA_964543475.1. Lineage (GTDB taxonomy): Bacteria > Bdellovibrionota > Bdellovibrionia > Bdellovibrionales > JAMPXM01 > JAYSYM01. The sequence goes on from CAZIYJ010000001.1 coordinate 736,687, forward strand.
GAGACTCAATGTCTACGTACCAACTTCCAGAAGAATATTACTATTCAAAAGATCACGAGTGGGCACAGGTCGACGAGAATATCGTAACGATCGGAATCACTCAGTTCGCTCAAGAGCAACTTGGCGAGATCGTTTATGTTGAGTTACCTGAAGAAGGTGCAAAGGTTAACCAAGGCGAAACCTTTGGTGTTGTTGAGAGCGTGAAAGCTGCTTCTGACCTTTACGCTCCAGTTTCGGGAACAGTGATCGAAGTTAATGCTTCTTTGGGTGAAGACCCGGCAGGCTTAAATGACGATCCAATGAACGAAGGCTGGATGATCCGTATTGAAATGGATTCAGAAAAAGAGCTCGCAAACTTAATGCGAGTGCCAGATTATAAAAAATTGATTGCCGAGAAGAAGTAACCTTTTGTAGGTTATTGATTCTTTCGAAAATGCCCTGCTGGTGAAATTGGCAGACACGCCAGACTTAGGATCTGGTGCCGAAAGGCATGGGGGTTCAAGTCCCTCGCAGGGCACCAAATATCAAACCCAACCCAAAAGGTTGGGTTTTTTATTTTTCAGCGCTATAGTTTTAGAGTGAAACGAGATCGACGAGTAAAGTTGAATCAATCTGGCATTGGATTGATTGAAGTCATAGTTGTAGCAGGAATACTTGCCGTTATGGCGCTCACGCTCGCAACTTTAGTTGCCAATGGTTTAAAATCCACGCGGTATATTGAATATCGAATTGAGGTCACCAATACCACCACTGAAGTTCGTCAGCTGTTGGGGAGTTCTCTTAATTGCAATCGAAACTTTGGTCCCACATCAGGTACTCCTCTGTCGGTCTCAGCTACCAATAGTCTAACTCAGTTATTAGACAACACTGGCGCAATGATGTTTACGAGTTCTGCTCCGAATAATGTCTATGGCAATCGTACAGTAGCACTCAAGACGATTACATTTGGACCAAGTACTTATGCAGGCCCACATCCGTCAACAGCACCATTTATAGTTCCACTGCAAATGGGTTATGAGGCTAACGGTGAGGTAAATGGCCCTCGAGAACTTCAACGAACGGTTCAGGTCTTTGCGATGAGCGATGCCGTTGGTAACGTCAGTCAGTGCTCAACTTCGCCACTCACGATGTTTCCGGCAGAACAGCTATCGCCAGAGGGATTTCTTGAACTTCCAAATGGCTTTATGATGCAGTGGGGAAATAAAACTTTGCCGAATGACGCGACTTACACATTTAATTTCCCTCGGCCTTTTTCTCAAGTATTCACAGTGGTTGCCTCTGGAACTAATTCTAACGGTGGAAACAGGCAGGATAACTCAATCGAAGTGCGGTCCTTCACGAACACTACTTTCACGCTTGTAACTGGTGCTCCGAACGAAAGTGGTTCTTGGATAGCCTTCGGACTGAAATAATTTTTTTGCTCGCTGGCGTAAGTTCAGATATCTGATATTTAAGATGTCGGACACCTGATATCCGAAGAATACGGAGACCGCTCATTCAATGAAAAAGCTCCGATGAAATTCTAAGGTTCGAAAAAAGTTGGCATCTTTCTTTGCTCCGAAACCTAACACTCAGGTGGTGTTGGCGTCGGCGTTTGTCCAACTGGGGTCGGGATTGGTTTCGGCGTTGCCGTTGGTATTGGCGTCGGAGTAGGCGTTGAGATGGGAACTACTGCAGCCACTAAACTTGCAATGTGATGGCGCTGCAGATTAAGTGCGCGAGCATTATCTTCAGTCGCAGTTCCAACTGGCCAACCGTCATATTTCACAGCGGGGTTTGAGCTAGAGAAATAGGGGACACGAACCGTGCAACCATTGGAGTACGACATCACATCACGAAAACAGTGAGTGACATCTACGTAACCATAGGCGAACGCAGGGTACATATCTCCACTAGTATTTCCTCGATCGTGCTCTGCTGCCATATTGTGACCAAGCTCATGGGTAAATGAATGGTTGCTTAGGCATGATGTCTTCGAAAAGCTAAAGCCTTGGTCCGCAGTGCGTGAGGTGTCTGCCCAGCCACAACTATTAGGCAACACATCGGTTATAACAGCGACAAGGTCGGCACCCACCGCGCTCCGCTTCGCATGTATGCCGTCCCATTTCCCATCATTCTTGCCCTTGATAGATTCGTTTGCTGCCGATCCCGAAGACTGTGAAAGATTCGACTCTAGCAAGAAGGTCCCGACTAGGCGTGCGCGTTGGTAAACTAAACTATTTTGATAAGCTTGATTGGCCTGATCAACAACCAACTGAGCTAACGCCATAATTCCCGCATCACCACCCTGCGAAGCTCTTGCGTCTGGAGTGTACGCTACCAAAACATCAAACGTTGTCACCTCGGTACTATTTGCAAGCGCGAGCATTGCAGCTTTGTTTGCTGCGCTGATCGAAGGCGCATCAGCGGATTGATCAGCATTTTCGAACATTGTTTTCCAGTCAGCCGAGCCCGGCTCGGGATCGTCTGAATCTAACTTCGATGTATCAATTTGCTTGATGACGTGTCCACTCGTTGAAGGGCGAATTTCATAAACGTCTTGTCCAAGTTTAATATTACCGACGAGGATGCCGTTTTCGAAAACGAGAGTTACTATACTGCCGTCAGCCTCACCCTCAACTTTACCGCGTATAATAAAACCGTTAGCATTCGAAGCTTCAATTCGCTCAACAACTATATTCACCACGTGATCTTCAAAAAGCTCGAATGCAAACGAACGTTTTTGCTCCGACATCTTTTGTAAAGCTAGGTCGTTAGTCGGAATCGCAGATATAATTGATCCGAAGTCTTTCGATATTTCAACGGCTCGAGTGCGGATCTCATGTGGTAGCTTTATCGTATCCAACTTCTGGTTAGAGCCGGTTACGACCAGAGTTCGCGCTAGGCTAGCGTTGACTGATTTTTGCGTACAAGATGAAAGCGACACTTTGTTTACTTCAGGTGATAAGGTCTTGAAGGCATTCGTGCAGCCGGGTATCCCAGCATTTGTAAAGAGCAATACCAGTAACGCCACTGTGGTAATAACACCGACCGAGGCCTTCTTTGACATTTTCTGAGAGAGCCTGCGCATTCAACGTCCGTTTTCGTTAAATTGAACCCAGTTCTTTGTCGGGCTACCAATTTATCGGCGTAACAAAACGGATCATTAACAAAAAACGGATCGTTAACAAAATACGATAGTCCATATCAAATGCGCTGCTCCTGTTTCATTTTGGTACATAAACAAAAGAAGCAAGAGGCCCGCCGGGCACGCTCAGAAATCAGCTACCCAAATCAAGTCTCTGAGCGCAGGTCATTGGCTGATGCCAGAATTGCGATGCTAGGACTTGCGAGTGCCAGTTGATCGCAACTTGGTTTTGCTGATCTCCTTCGTACAATCGAATTCGGAGCCGGAGCCGATGTTTAGGGTCTCTCGGAATCAACTCACCATATCCGTTCACCATTAATATCGAGATTTTCTCTCCATTTGTTGCAGTTGCAACCGCGCGGAATTTGTTCGGTGCTAATTCGACCACAGTGAGGTGGATCGCATGCTTATTGTCATAGGTTACTCCTGCACAGCTTAAGTAAATTGTACGTTCAATTTTAGGTTGCGCAGCGAGCGTCGTAATCGAAGCGAATAAAGTTAAAAAGCCAATTACGAATTTCATATTTTTCCTTTTGAAAATGGATTTGAGATTTTCTGGATTTTAATATCAAAGTTTCCGCTCGGGTGAGGGCGATCGAAGCGTTCGACAAATTGCACGACGACCTCTTTTTGTTCGTCAGGCGTTAAGTCTTGTAAAATCAAATCGCTGTCGTTAAGCGTCTCGTCTGCAAAATACATTTGCGTGATCAGCTCGCGGTAGCCTTTACAGCTAACTTTGAAATGGATATGTGGCGGCCTCATCCAATCATCGCTTGCCGGGTAGGCGCCGGGAACGATTGTGCGAAACTGATATTGTCCGTTTGCATTAGTGACAGCTTTTCCCCAGTACTGAAAGTTAGGATCAAGCGCTGCTGTATTTGGATCAGACGGGTGATTGTAGCGCCCGCTCTCGCATGCTTGCCAGATCTCGACTAAAGCACCGCTAACTGCTTTGCAATTTTGATCAGACACAACTCCGGTCACTATCACGACTTTACCTCGGGCAGACTCTGAGTGCCCTGTTAGCGTCACTAGGTCGGCATCGGTATCGAGCTGTGGGTTGATCGGGTAAAAGGGCCCTTTGGTCTGTGGTGGTGTTAAGAGAGTATTGCAGATTTGAGTAGCTGCACCTGCGTTGCCGAGGAAGACCATTCCTCCTGCTGAAGCTAAGCCAATTTTCAAAAGATTTCGTCGATTCATTTCGACCTCCTTGAAAGCAAGTAGTAGTCGGTCTTGAATCATAAAAATAATGAATAAACTGACTTGTTATGATAAGTGATATTTATGATTAATCAGTCTGACCTAAGGTATTTTGTTGAAGTAGCTAAAACCCAGCATGTGTCGCGTGCAGCTGAACGTTTAGGTGTCACGCAGCCTGCGCTCAGTTATTGTCTGAAGCGCTTGGAGGCTGAAACAGGCTCGGCACTGTTTATTCGATCAAAACAGGGTGTAACTTTGACATCGGCTGGTGAAAAACTTTTCTCTCAAAGCCAAGCGTTGCTTGAGCAGTGGGAACGAGTGCTAGCGTCGGTCAATGAGGATACAACTGAAGTAGCCGGAAAAATAAGACTCGGATGTCATTCGGCTGTTGCACAATACACTTTGCCCGATTTACTCCCGCAGCTTCTGAAAGAAAATCCAAAACTTGAATTCGAAATTCATCACGGACTCTCTCGTCATATGACAGAAGCGGTGATCAGCTCGAAATTAGATGTAGCATTTGCGGTGAATCCAGTTGCTCATCCCGATTTAATCATTAAGGAGATTTGTCGTGATGAAGTGGGTTTGTGGCGAGCCAAGGGCTGTATGAACCCCGATGTGCTTTTGACTGAGCCAAGTCTTATTCAGACTCAAGATATTTTAAAGAAGATGAAGAAGCGTGGAATTCATTTTAAACGCACTGTCGAATCATCGAGCTTAGAAGTTTTGGCACAACTGGTTTCGTCGGGCGCGGGCTATGCAATTTTACCTGAGAGAGTTGTAAAAGCTGTTGCGCATGAAAAAGTCGAACGGGTGCGCGAATCACCCGTATTTCACGATCGAACCTGTTTGGTTTATAAAAGAGAGTTCACGCTCAATAAGCGAGGCAAGGCCTTTATTCAGGCAGCGCTATTGCTGAACCGTTAAGAACGTTGCTTGATCGAGCTTAGGCAAAACATCAACATTCGTGAACACAGAATCAAATTCGAATTTGAATGCGCCCAAGCTCATTAGCGCCCACTCTGCGACGATCGTACCTTTAATGTTTCCGTTGTAGCGGCTCATAACTACCGGCGCGTTGAGAAGTACTCTTTCGAACGCTATTGCGCGATCTCCTAGGCAATCTGCATCTTGCAATTTTCCGCCAATGCCTGCTTCAATGAGCGCAGCTTCAGCGACAACGCTCTCACCAAAAGCTTTTGGATCACTTACACCGCGAAGGCTCTGAGATGGCACTGTCCACATCGTGACATAGCGGTTTACGAGAGAGTTGTTTCCGTGCGCGCCAGTAGCGTGTTTGCCAGTTGGATTACAATAAGTGTTATCGGCCTTAACTACGCTACCTAATCCCATATTAATTGATTTAGTCGAAGTGATCTGAAGGTTTTTTAATTCACTTGATCCTAAATAATTGATTGCGCCGTAGGCGAAGACTGATCCGATCACATGTATGCGGCAACCTTTTTGAGTCTCAAGTTCTAAATCCTTTAGATAAAGAGGGCCTTTAACGATCAAGTCACCGTCACACTTGAGAGTTCCGCTGTTAGAGAAATAATTTCCGTTGTCTATTAATCCAGAAAGATCTGCCGCTCCAGATTTAATAAACTTCATTCGAGCACTTCCGAGTGCAAAAGCGGTTAGTAATTCTTGTTCGGTTGGAGCCGCGATATAAACTCGGCTGATCTCTTTGACTTCGACTAACTTTGTTTCTGCGTGGGCAGACTCCGAGAATTCTTTACTAATGTAATCGCTGAGTTTTGCTAAACCAGTATGGGCTGCTACCTCGGCCGGAAGATTTGCGTGAGGTACGTAGACTTTTTTATCAGACGCCATCTTGATCGTGTCGAAGGAACTCGCGTGGTCTGTGTAGGGTGAGCCATTATCAAGAATTGATCCGCCGGTATTGCGTCCGAAATAGAAAGTGTCGCCATAGCCAAAATCAGTAACGAGGTTAGCTCCCAGGTTTGCGTGACACTGAATGCAGCCAACAGCGCGAACAGCGAGGGCAGGTTCAAGAGAACGTAGCGCTTCTTTATTATTGAGAGGATCAGATGGTATTGCTTGAAAAGCCACTTGCGAGCAGTTTTGAAAACAAAAAATAAGAGCAGCTAAAATTAATCCGGCTTTAACAAATCGTGAGTTCATACAACTAGAGAGTGCAACCAGTGGACCTTGCGCCGATCAATGCTATTTGAATTGAGTGTCGAACTTCGTAGCGTTGATGAGATTGTGGACAAAGGCTAACAATCTCATTTTGAGATAATCGACCTTTGCACATCGAGCGTTTCAAATAAAAAGAGCGACTTAGAAGTCGCTCTTTAATATCAATGACGCAGTATTGCTACACTCTGGTAGCAGCTACCGGTGGGTTACCAGCTGAGGGGTAGGCTGGCGCTGATGAGTACAGTGTTTCCTTTAATATCAGTTGTTCCTGTAAGAGCGCCTTGTTCGAATTTTTTGTAATTGTTAATCAGGTATTCAGCGTTGAGTGAGAGCATTGGAATAACTTTGAATCCAAGTCCAACCTTGAAGTGTGAACCGCCATGAATTTTAGTGTCATCCGGAGTTCCTTTAATAGTTGCTTCATTCATCAAACCGAAGCCAACCCACGCGCGAATAATCGGAAGATTTGCGCCGACAACTCCGTAGAGGCTAGAGATACCGATATCTTCAGATACTGCACCTGTCTTGGCCTTCGCGCCAAGAGTCATCGAGTAGTCCGCACCAATGAAAAGCATGGCGAATTCTCCGCCAACTCGTGCGCCTAAGACTGGACCGGTGATGTCGCTTTTTGTAGGTGGTGTCGAGTCGTCTTCGGTGCTACCGAATCCGTAGCCTAAGTAAGGTTCAGCGAAGATGCCAGCGTTTGCCGTTGATGCAAAGCCAATGACGAGCGAAAGAGCGAGTCCTAGAAATTTCATGAGTTCTCCTGAGTGAATGGTCTCTTACAGAGAATCATCGCGTGAGTTTAGTGGGGATACAACGAGCCCGAAGTCTAGGTGTCTATAGGGAAAGTTGAGGCTGTTCTTACTGAGCTGCGCGGCTGCTGCGTGCTGCTCGACTAGTCCCAGAAGAGCTTGCTGGAGCAGAAGCTCCGCCGACGGCAGCTGCTTCAGTGCAAGACATGTTCAATTGTGTTTGTTGATTTGAACCACCGTTGGACATGTACTTTAAAGGATCAACGACGTTTGCATCGTTGCAACGATTCTCTCCGCTACGAAGTTTGCAAGCTTCGAAGTGTAAGTGAGCGCCACTCGATGCACCAGTGTTACCAGAGTAACCGATGATCTGACCTTTTTTAACTTTTTGACCAGGCTTCACTATCCAACGGCTTAAGTGCGCATAGCGAGTCATGAAACCATCAACGTGAGTGATATCGATTCTTCGGCCATAACCTTTTTTGCCTTGGTCCATGACTCGAGTCACAGTGCCATCGGCTGCGGCAATGATCGGAGTACCTGAGCGAGCCACGATATCAACACCGTCGTGAGTGCGAGTTCCGTGATGAGATTTGCGTTTTCCCTTGAACATGTTGCGACCGCTGTTTGCGCGATTGTAAACGCAGCTCGCACCTTTATCTCTGCAGCCACATGTTGGGCCAAGAATTTTGAAAGGAGTGTTGCTCACAACTACTTCAGTTTGAGTTTGAACTGCTTGCGGAGCAGGAGCGTTCGTAGCCGGACGAACTACGTCTTCTTGCTTCGGTAGTGGTCGAGAGTAGAAATCAGAATTTTCTGTTTTTGGTTTGTAAGGGCGATAAGTACTTTCTGAGAGTTCTTCATCTTTCAAGAGAAGTTCATCGATCATTCGATTGATGTCTTCGTCGTTACTGTCTGCACGCGCACCGATGGCGCGAATTCGCTCGTAACTGAAATCTGCAGGTGGAATATAAAAATTTGTGTCGATTGGAAGAGTCATCCCGTTGGTCATCATCGCAGCCTGCTCTAATGTGCCCGGAATCATTGGTCCCATTGGAGTTGGCATTTGAACGGCCGTTCCAAGGATCGCAGGATAGCTAAGAGTTTGCTGAGCCATTACATAGTGAAACGGGTCACGCGCAAATGGGGTTTGAAAAACTGAGCCCGGCATGAGCTGACCTAATGAGTTACCTTGATCACCGTATATATTGATATTGGCTTGAGTCTGCATGATCAAAGAAGGGTCATAAAACATTGCAGGGGGAAGTGGAATATAAGTCGCCGATAGCCCGACGTTTTGAGCGAATGCAGGCGACACGTTCGCTACTACAAACGATATTAGGGCTAACTTGTTAAAGGCTTGTTTAAGGCCCCATTGAGCGAGTTTCTTCATTGCCTGGTACTAGTACAAGACCCAAGCCAGCCTTAGATTGGTTTAAACAGAGGAGGTGGACCGGTGACGGTTATTGCCTTTACACCTGCCAAGCCAAAACAGGGTGCGTTTCATTTTGAGACATCGGTCTAAAAAGAAAAAAGCCCTGCGTATGCAGAGCTAATTTCTATGGACCGAATTCTTAGAGTGCTCAAAGCGCTTTGTTAATAGTGCCTATCGCGCTTCTTCGCGAACTTCGTTCAGCTTTTTCTTAGCATCTTTGATTTCTTCAGCGCCTTCTTTTTTTGTCTCCATCACATCTTGCGTAGCACCGCTTCGAGCTTCAGTGAGATCTTCTCTTGCTGCGTTGATGTTTTGATTTGCGTCAACTTGCGCTTCGTTTACATCTTGAGAAACTTCTTGCTGAGTTTCGCCTAAGTTCTCTTGCGCTTCACGAATGTTTTCTTGGCGCGAATCACAACCTGCCAACATTCCTACTGCTGCTACTGCTATCAAAAGTTTTTTCATAATCAGATCCCCCTTGTTTAAAGCAGCAGTCTACCTATGAATTGTGGAAAGGTAACCCGCATGAAATTTTAAACTTGGTGATGATTGAGGCGAGATGACACAAAAAGTGTGACTGTTAGTCGTCATCTCGTCGAGTGCTGCAAGTCATTTCGATTGGAACGTGATCGCTGAGGTACTCGCGTAAGACCCAAAACTTATTATTTTTCAGTCGAACGATTGACCGCTTAATGTCAGTGGCCAGCTTCACTTTTTCTTCTTCAGTTAACCCACGCGCACGATACTCGTTCTTCACTTTTTCAAGACGAATCTGTTGATCTAAAAATGCAGTTTGCATTCTTTCAGTCTTGTTGTGGTAGCCAGGGTTTAGTAGATACGCCAAACGTTTTAATTCGCCATCTGCCGTGTCTGTACCGATCTGTGTGAAGTCATAAGAACGAATTGTTGAGAGGTCACACTCTGAGAGTGCATCGGCTTTCAAAATAAAGTGGTCGTAGCTGTTTGCGAGCTTTTCCATTGGCAGGCTCAGACTCGTGTTTTCATGTTGATAAACCGCGTATCCCGGAGATGCAGAAATCGATGCATTCCACGGAGTTTGGTTATTTGCTGAGTAATCTAAGTTAAAGTCGCCCATATATAAAACGTCTTTGTCGAAAGACTCAAGAAAAGGGAATTGGTCAGCGACTGCTTTAACTTCATAGAAACGTCCGACTTTATCTTTGCTAATCGAGCATTCAGCTTTTGCGGGATACCGAGCGCAAATTTCTTTTTGCTGATCGGCTTGATCAGCTGATGAGGCAGGGCGAAATCGAGTATGGGAAACCGCAGCTATGAAATCGAATTTTCCGCTTTTGAAGTTTGCAATGAAAGCTTTGCGCGACATGAGCTTTGCCTGATTTGGTGACACTTGTGCCAAGCAACCAAAGTTAAGACCCATGATGTTGTCATTAATTTTGTCTGCGAGACCAGATTGAGGGCAGTAGTTCCACATTCGTAACTGAACTTTACTCCCGCGGTAGTAGAACCCTGCTAATTCACCAGTGCTTCCTTCGCCTTCCGGCATCGGTTGAAAAAGCAATGACCACGATGGATCTTTGGATTGTAACTCTTTGAGCAGTTTATAATATCCTGGCTCCATCACTCGCCAATTCACCGGAAGCTTTTGTTGACTGCCCTTAACCACTTCACGAAGTTTACGGTTTTCATCGGCATAAGTGGTAGGAAGGGGCATCATCTCGGTGGCTCCGACTAAATCCCACTTGTTCATAATAATTGCCATCGCATTTAAATCTTTTAAGCGCGCTTGATCATCACCCAAATGGTAAAGATTAAAAGCGGCGATTTTAATTTTAGATGGGTTTTTCTGAGCAACGACCTTTACCGGATAAATATGCACGTAATTATCAGTGCAAACCCAATTGAATCGTTCATTATTCTCAAACAGAGCGCGCTGATCGCAATCATCGTAAGGCCCATTTGGTACTTTGATACTTGCAGTCTGCGCTGGTTCGCGAGACGGAGTTGTGTTGCAGGCATAGAGCGATAATGACGTAAGAAAAAGACCAAGATAGACGACGTTCCTCATCTCATTATGTTAAGCCTAATTGGGTTCTGCATCTACGGTGCTCCAGACAAAGGTCGGCAATCTTTTTTGGATCAGAAATTTGAGTGTCGTCGTTAGTCTAGCTAGGAGATAATGAATTCAATGCAACTGCGACTTTGCGTGTTCAATGTAGAAAATCTTTTTGTGTTAGCTGATGAGCCTAGCGAAGCGCGAATTAAGCAAATTATCGACCAAGACTCTGAACAAGAGTGGCAGTCGATCTCTGTGTCGACAATTCCAAACAAATCTCTTCGGCAAACCAAAGGAGTGGCTCGCGCTATTCGCGAGATGAATGCAGATATTTTGATGCTTTGTGAAGTCGGAGGACTTGAGTCGCTTCAAAATTTTTCGAAATATTTTTTGAACAACGAATACACCCCTCACTTAATCGAAGGAAATTCAGACCGAGGAATCGATCTTGGCTATCTTGTCCGCACAAGCTTGCCGCTAAAGTACGATCTTATTTCGCACAAGCATCGATCAATTGATTTTCTCTACCCACACGAAAAGCAAAGTCTTAAGACGGGTTATGCCAATGATCGCCTGAAGGCGCAGCCGACGCACAAATTTTCGAGAGATGTACTTGAACTTCGAATTTCGAAAAGTGATGAATCACTAGTGCTCATTTGCATGCTCGTTCATTTAAAGTCTCAACTCGATCGCGATCGCATTGATCCCCTCGGGAGAGATCGCAGAAAAGCAGAACTAGAAAAACTTGTTAAAATCTATCTTGAGCTTGAGCAAGAAAATGGTGGCGTTGTTCCGATTGCGATCGGCGGAGACTTCAACGGCTCAGCGTCAGGCCCTATACTAGATCCTGAGTTCGAAGAGCTTCGAAAAACTACAAATCTAAAAGACGTTCTTGAGGTCGCAGATGTTCCAGTCGATCAGCGATTTACACATATGCAAATTCAGCCATGGGGGAACAAGTCTGTTAATCGGCAGTTTGATTGTCTCTTTGTGAACCCGCCTTTGCAAAAAATGGTTATTGCGAGCGAGTCCAAAGTTTTTCGTTTTACAGATGAGTTTAAAATGAAAATCGATGTTCCTCGTACGCTGACCGAAAAACGCTTGCTGCCGTCAGACCATTACCCTGTGATCACAGAAGTTCACTTAGACGAGAAAAAATAAGTAAAATGATTCGCAATGGGTTCGTAGCCAATCTGTTTATATAAAGCAGCATTCTCAGGCTTGGTCGCATCACTGTATAAAACTAAAAATTCTTTTCCTTGCGACAGTTGCAACTCTGAGAGTGCAGCAACCGTTGCTCGCGCCAAGCCTTTGCCGCGCTTTTCGGGAGGAGTGAAAACTGAGTGCACCCGAATGCCTTTTGGAGTTGCCCCGCCCATCCCAACCATGGATGCAGGACGATTGTTTCCCCAAACAAAAAGCCGATTTGTGTGAATCATTTGAAGTGCAATTTCTTTGGCAGTTAAACCAGCCTCACTCGGTACGCCTGTCTCCTCTGAAAACTGCTCAAACCAAGATGCTAGTAAGTCTGCCTCATCAATCCAGGCTCTTCGAAATTGACCAAGCGGTCTTCTGATTTCGTTTACTCGATGAAGCTTTTGTAAAACCATTGAAAACTCATGATCTAAGCGAACAGTTTTATTTGTCTGAAGCCAATCACGGGAAAACCCTCGAGCGATTTCTTCAGGGCCCATCACCATTTTTAAAGGCTTCTCTCCCAGAAACTCTTTTACAGATCTAATGAGGTCAGGAGCAGCCTTGAGTACTGTCTGGTTGAAAATAAGCGAGCCGTTAAAAAGAAGAGCTACTGATCCATTTTTGTCAGTAAATCCTGCATCTGAACTTGATGGATTCTGATGAGAACGCGAGAAGGCCTGAAGCAGCATATTGTTATGAGCTTCATTTTCGAGAAGTAGTTCTTCGCTGTCCGTCATGAGCTTTGCAATGTTGGTTTGTAATGCCCAGCTCATTGTGAAATCCCGCGCGTGGCGAACGTAGATTCTCGTTTTCCGGCGAACCCATCACGGACCAACACCGTGAATTGATTTTTTTGGAGTGCTCGCTTAAGTGATCCAGTACACGCGTAGGTAGCGAGAACAGCGCGCTCAGCTGCAGCAGATTTCACAAACCGATCGATAAATTCCTCGCTCCACAATTCAGGAGAAGTTTTTGAACTAAAAGCATCGAAAAGAAAGCACGAAACTTTTTGCGACATTTTAGTCTCTTGCGAGAGCGGGCCTCGAAGAGTCCATTGATCGTCAGCAATCAGCTTTGCGAAGGTCGCCTTGATTGATTTTGGTTCTTGATTTGTGTGACTACCACAGAGAGTAGCGATTTGGTCGTAAGTATGTTGAAACTCTTCGCTGATGTTTTGATTTAATAGCCAAGCTTTAAAAATTTCGATCAGCTCTGGCACTAACTCAAAGCTTTCTCCGCTGACTTTTGAAAGTTCAGCCTCACTCTTAAGAAGTAAGGCCGTCGTTAAGAGTTCGTTGTAGCCAATTCCGAGCCCAAGCGAAAGAAAGCTAGGGGCGAGGTTGTGACTGAGAGTCGTTGAGATTGCGTGGCCATAGATGTAAACGGTCTCTGAAAAGGCCCCTTTTGAGCTATGCATGGCCTCGGCCTCTGGGCCGAGTTTCAGGCTTGGGCTTCCGTCTTCGGTTTGTAAAAAATGAAATTCCACGCTCGATTAATCCCTTATGAGTAGGGATCAGGCAAGAAAACTCTACTATCGGTAAAATCGCATAGACATAGGCCTGCTACGAGGGCAAAACCATCACTCGATGAATCAAGTTTGGGATGGAAAGCCGTACTTTCCGATCAGTCATGTTTATAAAGCCCGTTTCGGTTCGAAAGTGATGAAAATCCCTGTTTCGATTGCCGAGAACTGCCCGAATCGTGCAGGTATTAAGGGTATGAAGACGTGCATCTTTTGTGATGACCACGGATCATTCGCTTATCCAGATAGCCAAGGGACTGAGCTTCGTGGGCAGATTGAATCTCATCGCGAGAAGGTAAGCCAGCGCTTCAACGCAAAAGCATTTCTCGTTTATTTTCAGGCGTACACAACAACGTTTTCTTCGCTCAACAAACTTAAAGAAGGCTTCGACATTGCGCTTAGCTATCCGGATGTTGCAGGGCTAGTTGTTGGCACTCGTCCTGACTGTTTATCAGAAGCTGTGCTTCGCACTTGGAAAGAGTATGCCCAAAAAACTTTCTTGGGCATTGAACTTGGAATTCAAAGTTTTGATGATGAGCAACTCCTTTGGATGCGCCGGGGCCACACGGCATCTCAGGCGATCAAAGGCATTGAGCGAATTCATAATGAGACCGGTGTAGATGTTGGCGTTCATTTAATTTTCGGATGGCCGACAGAAAACGATAAGCAGATCATAGAAACTGCAAAGCTTTGTAACTCGCTCCCAATCACCAACGTAAAACTTCACAATTTGCACGTTTTAAAAGGCACACCATTAGCAGACATGTATCATGCCGGAGAGTTTGCGCCTGTTGATTTTGATACCTATGCTCATCGAGTTGGATTGTTCTTAGATCACTTGTCACCGAAGATCGCTGTTCACCGGTTGGCTGCGCTTTCATCTCGTTGGGATGAGCTGATTGCTCCAGATTGGAATCGCCATAAGATGCGAATCTACCAAGGCGTGATTGATTACTTAAATAATCACGGCCACATGCAAGGGCGTTTGTTCGTCTAAATTATTTTGCTAGGAATCGTTTGATCTCATCTTTGCTATTCATGGCGTCTAGATAGCCCAGCTCGATAAGTTTTCCGCAGTATTCTGGATCGAAGAGCAAGTAGCTCGTGAGTTCAGAAGACTCACCAGAACCACCCAAACCACCAATTAAGTATCGAAGTAAATTCGGAAGCTTATTAAATTTTCCGGCAGCTAGTGCGCCAATATCTTGTGATGGACGAATCCATAAATATTCAACTGGGCGAAGCGACATCTCTTTAAGCAAATGAGGTGGGATCGACTTCAAAGTGTTGTTCACTCGAGCCATCCGCTCCATATCAACTTCAATCGCATCGAGTAATACGGCATTCATCATCACGCCAAGCACTCGAGCGATGGAAGGCTCGCTGGAAGGTGGTGTCGGACTGACGGGCGCTAAGTGATCTGGCCTTCGCACACTCACCACAATAAGTTTATCAGCGCCTAGATGAATCGCAGGACTAAGTGGAGCGGTGTTGCGAAGACAACCATCGCCGTAGAATCGATCGCCAACTTTCACCGACGGAAAAAATAGTGGAATCGCGGCCGAAGCCATAACGTGTTCAACAGAGAGCTTGGCGTGATGGCTCTCTCGTCGATTGCGATCCCAAAGTTTCATGCCGTCTCGGGCTTGAACGAAAGTAATACTGTTTGAATTATTATAGTCCATCGCAGTGATGGCAGCCGCCTCGAGATATCCCTTGTCGATCTGCTCTTGAATTCGCTCGACCGGAATGTTTGTCGATAAAAGTTCGCGAAGTGGCTGAGTATCTAAAAGTGAATGCGCGCGCTTACGTTTTCGCAATCCGCCAAGTGCTGTGTCGGCAAGCCAACGAGCTCCGATGTGCCCGAGACTGACAGCATCTGTTCTAAAAATATTATCAGTTTCAAGCTTGCCCCATGTTTCGACTAAGTCTCTGCAAGATTTGACTGGGTCGTTCCAGGTAGAAGCCATGAAAGCCGTGTTAATTGCTCCGGCACTAATTCCGGTGATGATTGAAATTGGTAGGCTTTGTTCGCCAGCAGCAGAAATTTCGGTAATAGCTTTCATCACTCCAGCTTGATACGCACCACGCGCACCACCACCAGAGAGAACTAAACCTACTTTGCTGTTGTTAGAATTAAAATCGGCCACTCCTCTCAGTATAGAGGCGTAAGCCTTCGAACTCTAGGGCTAGCTAGACCTAGAGCTGTCGTGCTTCGTCATTACGAATGCCGATTTCTTTCTTCGATCGATTTCGAAGAAGAATCTGCATTGCCTTTGCGGCTTCTGCAATCGCTTCATGCATGTCTTCAGCAGTTTTTGAGACAAAAACGTCGTGCTTTGGTGGATAGCGAACTTCGATTTCACATTTGTACTCTGGAGTTCCAGACGCAAATCGAGAGTTGACCGAGACGAGCCATACTAAAATATGGCAATCAGATCGATGAAGGTAAGTGCAAAGCGGCTCAACTTTATCCAGGGCGAAAGACTCTAGAGACTCGGAACGATCCATGTCTTTAAAGTGGATTTCTGCTCTCATGAAACCTCCATCGTTATTAGTTAATTGATTTTAGGTATGACAGTGGCGGACGTCAAATTTAGCTTCGTACAATCTTGTGAACAAAAGGCCACACCTTTACTTTGAATAGTGCGCAACGCCATTCACTGAGCAGCGCTTGAGACCCATCGTACAATCAGTGCATTCCTCGCCACAGGTGCCAGTTTGATATTTTGAACCAAGATCAGATTTACGTTCCTTAAGCCAAGTGTTGCACTCAGTTTTTAGTTCGCGGATCATTTCGCGCGCAAGGTCTTGAGTTTTACAAGCTGTCGGACCAAAGGTTGAGCGAACGGTATAGTCATCGTCTTTCGGGGTAGCAGACGGTGATGAGTTGTTCTGGTCAGCTTTTGAAAACGAGCAACCAAGCTCCATACCGAGATTGTAAACTTGCTGACAAGTTTTTGGTTCAGCTTGTGCAGTCATCGTTAAAGATAGACCAAAAAATAAAGCAGATACGAATTTCACGAAAACCTCCCGCGACTATTGATAACTTTCTAATGGCTCACACGAGCAAATCAAATTTTTATCGCCGTGCGGATTGTTAATGCGTCCCACGGCCGGCCAAAACTTATTGTCTCGAACATACTGAAGCGGAAAGGCAGCTTTTTCGCGAGAGTACGGACGATCCCAATTAGTTTGAATCACATCGCTTGATGTGTGAGGCGCACGCTTTAAAACGTTGATGTCTTTTGGCTGCTTGCCTGTTTCAATTTCTTTGATTTCTTCGCGAATAGCGATCATCGCATCACAGAATCGATCGAGCTCTGCTTTTGATTCTGATTCAGTCGGCTCGACCATTAATGTGCCGGTTACAGGCCACGACATGGTCGGTGCATGAAAGCCATAATCCATTAATCGCTTTGCCACATCTTCAACTGATACTCCGCTTGATGCAGTTAATCCGCGAAGATCTAAAATGCACTCATGGGCAACCATTCCGTTCTTACCTTTGTAAAGAACTGGGTAGTGCGACTTTAAGCGATCAGCAATGTAGTTGGCATTGAGGATAGCAACTTGAGTTGCGAGCTTTAATCCATCGCGACCCATCATCTTGATGTATGCCCAAGAGATACAAAGAATGCCAGCTGAACCCCATGGTGCCGCTGAGACAGCAGTCTGTGCAGTCGGAAGATCGGCACCTTTAGTCAAACTATGGCCAGGCAAGAATGGTTTTAAATGTTCACGAACGCCAATTGGCCCAACACCTGGGCCGCCGCCGCCGTGAGGAATGCAGAAAGTTTTATGCAAATTCAAATGACAAACATCAGGACCAAATTCACCGGGACGACATAATCCAACGAGGGCATTGAAGTTGGCACCATCCATGTACACTTGGCCGCCGGCTTGGTGAACAACATCGCAGATCTCTTTGATGCTCTCTTCGAACACACCGTGAGTTGATGGATAAGTAACCATGAGCGCAGACAAATCATTTTTGTACTGTTCAGCTTTAGCTTTCAAATCTTTTACATCGATGTTGCCTTCGGTATCACAAGCAACAACGATCACTTTCATTCCGGCCATTACAGCGCTTGCCGGATTTGTTCCGTGTGCTGAACTTGGGATTAGGCAAATTTTGCGATGCGATTGATTCTTTGACTGATGATATTTTCGAATCGCGAGTAGGCCTGCGTATTCGCCTTGAGAGCCGGCGTTCGGCTGAAGACTTACGCCAGCGAAGCCGGTGATTTCTGCAAGCATGCCTTCAAGTTCACGAATAATCTGCAACGATCCTTGAGCTTGGTTGAGCGGTGCAAACGGATGAACATTTGCAAACTCAGGCCATGTTACAGGAATCATCTCAGAAGTAGAATTGAGCTTCATGGTGCACGAACCAAGCGGGATCATCGAATGAGTCAAAGAAAGATCTTTTCCCTGCAAGCGGTGAAGATAGCGAAGCATTTCGGTTTCTGAATGATAGGCATTGAATACTTTTTGCTTTAAAAACCCAGTTGTTCTTTTTAAGTTTGCAGGAATATTTTCTTTTACCTGTGATTCGACATCGGCAAAGCGAAGCGGCGAAGCTTGCGAGCCAAAAGCTAACCAGATTTGCTCAATGTCGGTAGGCAACGTTGTTTCATCAACGGCGATCGAAATTAAGTTTGAACTTAATTTTCGAAGGTTTAATCCACGCTCCGCAGCTGCTTTAATTATTGTATCTGCATTAGGAACTTGAACTGTGACAGTATCAAAAAAAGCTTTGCTTTCGATTCCAAAGCCAAGCTTTGCAATCCCATCAGCCAGCGCCTGAGCAGTTCTGTGAACGCGAGAAGCAATTGTCTTTAGACCTTCTGGTCCGTGATAAACCGCATACATTCCTGCCATCACCGCGAGAAGCACCTGAGCCGTGCAAATGTTGCTCGTCGCTTTTTCGCGACGAATATGTTGCTCGCGTGTTTGAAGAGCTAATCTCAGTGCCGGCTTGTCGTACATGTCGATAGAAACTCCGACGATGCGGCCCGGAATTGCTCGCTTGAATTCATCGCGAGTCGCCATGTAAGCAGCATGAGGCCCGCCGAAACCCATCGGTACTCCAAACCGCTGAGTTGTGCCGACGACGATATCAACGCCAAATTCTCCCGGCGGCTTCAGAAGTGTAAGCGCAAGAAGATCAGCAGCCGCGATTGTGAGAATTTTGTTTGTCTTAGCGTCAGAAACAAATTTTTCGTAATCAAAAACTTGTCCCCTACTAGTTGGATATTGAATTAATACCGCAAAAACATCTTGAGCTTGGGCTGGATCAAATTTGGTATGATCACCAACTTGAACTTTGATTCCAAGCGGCTCAGCTCGTGTATTTAAAATTTCAATTGTTTGAGGGTGCGTATCTTGCGAAACAAAAATAGTCGTAGCGCCCTTTTTTACTTCATGGTGATAGCAAAGCGCCATTGCTTCAGCCGCCGCAGTTCCCTCATCAAGAAGTGAAGCGTTTGCAATTGGCATCGCTGTCATTTCCATGATCAGAGTTTGAAAATTTAAAAGTGCTTCGAGTCGGCCTTGCGCAATTTCTGCTTGGTAGGGCGTGTACGCCGTGTACCAACCCGGATTTTCTAAAATGTTTCTCAAGATGACAGTCGGCGTGTAGGTTCCGTTGTAACCCATTCCGATGTAAGACTTCATCATCTTGTTTTTGCTCGCAAGCTCCCAAGCATAAACAAGCATCTCGGCTTCTGGCATTGCCGGCGGAAGATCGAGTGGCTTTTTCATTCGAATATCAGATGGAATTGTTTTATCGATCAGCTCATCAAGTGACTTGCACTTAAGGGCGCTGAGCATTTGATTCATTTCAGAAGAATTAGGTCCGTTGTGGCGGTGGACGAACTCGCTTCGGTTCTCAAACATGGAGCTCTCTCTTTTGTAGGGCTTTTGATTGAGAAAAACGTAGCATTCGAGACGGCTAAAAACCAGAGTTTCTGCGGTCAGAAAGCCTTCGCCGAAACGCCGCGTTCTAAACCGTTTAGAGTTTAGTATTTCTTGAGTATGACGCTCTCTTCAATGACCGTATCTGCGTCAGGATCAAACTGAGCATTAGAAATTCGGTCCTGGAGCTTTTGATCGATGCTGCCAGATTGGCGCAGGATTTCATTTGTCTTGCGGATTCGGTCCACCATGGCTCGCATGACCGCTACCGCCCATTCGGGAAGATCAGAAAACAGCTCTTGGTAAGCCGTTTCGCTGATTAATGCAGCTTCGACTTGGGTTAAAGCTTGGGCCGATGCAGATCGGGGGGCCCGGTCGATCATCGCAAACTCTCCAACTGAATTGCCGCTATCAACGATCGCAAGAGGAATTTTGCCGTGATTCGGACCGTTTTTAAAGATTTCAACTTCACCACTTTGAATAATGTAGAAGTGGTAGCTTTGCTCACCTTCTCTGAAAAGGTATTCGCCGGGTTGAAATCTGATGGTTTTGATTTGGTGGGTATCGTCGCTCATGGGTAAAGGCTAAAGCCTTCGGGCGAACATGGCAACAAGGCAAGCAAGCTAACCAGATCAAGGGTCTAGAAAAACAAAAGGCACCCTTTCGGATGCCTTTGTCCTTTAACCTTCATGCCGTGATGCCATCAACCTTCTTGGCTGCTTGGCTTCATGCCTTCATGTTAGCGCTTCTTTGCTGCTTTACGAGCCGTCTTCTTAGACGCCTTCTTTTTAGAAGTCTTAGTTGCGCTAGGGCTTCTGAATTTCTTTAAGATCGAAACGAACTTGTTCACTTCTGCATCGACTTGTTTTTCCATTACGCGAAGTTTCTTAACGACTTCTTTAAAGCGCTTTTCAAGCGTGCGAAGCTTTGCTTTTGCTTCTGGGCTTAGGTTCATTTTATCGACATCAAAGTTTCTGATTTCGTTGGCAGCGCGGCTCAACTCTTTTTTCAGATACTCAACATCTGTCAACTTTTGCAACTCTTCCCGAATAGCACCGAAATCAGTCTTCATAACAACTCCTTAAAGAGATGCGACAGTAGTTACACCTACTAGATGCTTAAGTCGAGGGGCCTTTAGAAAAGTTCACATCATAGGGGAATTTTTTTAGAGGGAGTTCCGCTTCGGAACTAGCTAAAGGGGGTAGCCCTTTGTCTAGGATTAGATTTTGGTTCTTACAAGGAGTGGAAACTCCTAGCTAAAATGAAACCCTAATCACTCAACAAAGGCTTACTACGGTGTCGAGATTAGATAAAAGTCTTCTATTAGCTCTGTTCTCGTTATTGGGCATCGGCTTGGTACAAGTTTATAGCTCAAGCTTCATTTTTGCGACTGAGTCGCGAGGCGATGGCCTGTTCTTCTTTAAGCGTCAGTTCATCTTTTTGTTACTCGGCATTGGCGTGATGTTAGCAACGGCGACTGCTCCATGGAAGTGGATTGAGAAATACGGATTTCTTGTTTGGATTGCAGCTGCTCTTGGAGTGTGTGCGACATTCGTTCCGGGTTTAGGAATTCGTGCTGGCGGGGCCGCGCGATGGCTAAATTTGCCAGGTGGATTTGTCTTCGAGCCGTCTGAACTCCTTCGAGTTTCGCTGTCGTTGGCTTTCGCGACTATTCTCACCAAACGCCAAAAGTTTTTAGGGAGTTGGGAGTGGATCGGTCGAATTTTATTCCTGGCCATTCCAATTTTGATCGTCCTTAAGCAACCAGATTTTGGAACGTTCAGCATTTGCTTCTTAGTCTTATTCTCTTTGCTGTTTGCATTTGGTCTTCCCTGGGCAGTGATCATCGCGGGAGCAACTGCTGCTGTTCCTGCGTTTTATATCTTGGTCATGAATTCGCCTTACCGAAAAGCACGGATCATGGCGTTTTTAGATCCATGGTCTGATCCGGCACGAAAAGGATTTCAGGTGATTCAAAGTATGCTGAGCTTTGCCTCTGGAGGAGTGACAGGCTCTGGTATGGGAGAAGGGCAAGGAAAACTATTCTTCTTACCTGAAGCTCATACTGACTTCACGCTCGCCGTATTGGGCGAGGAGATGGGATTTATCGGATTTTTTGTAGTGCTTTCGCTCTATGGGTTTATCGTATTGCGTGGTCTGCAAATTTCGGCTCGGATCGAAGATCTTTTCGCAAAATCTTTAGTGCTCGGCCTAACTCTTACCTTTGCTTATTCTGTATTTGTAAATGTCGGAGTAGTTCTTGGAATGCTTCCAACTAAAGGGCTCACTTTGCCGTTCTTAAGTTACGGAGGCAGTTCGTTGCTGACGACCTGCTTTATGTTTGGCCTTATCCTCAATGCTGAATCGCAAGATCGACAAACATTGCCTACGGGTGTTCGTGCAGCGAGAGCATTTAAAAAACGATGAGTTTAAAGAAGACGATTATTATTGCAGGCGGCGGAACGGGCGGACACATCTACCCAGGTGTTGCGATCGCTCGAGCTATTCAGCGGCTTGAGCCGGGAACAGAGGTTCACTTTGCCGGCGCCCGCGGAGGCCTTGAAGAAAAAATTATTCCGCGCGAGAACTTTCCTTTGCATTTGATCGATATCGGAAAGTTGCATAGCTCGGTAGGGTTAAAAACTCGTTTTCTCACTCTCTTAAAACTTCCTATGTCACTTGTGCAAGCAGTGCGAATCGTCCGCCAGTTGAAGCCGGTTGCTGTTTTAGGAGTTGGTGGCTTTGCTTCGGGCCCAGTTCTTTTTGTGGCTTCGTTAATGGGCTATCGAACTTTGATTTGGGAGCCTAACGCTCATCCCGGAATGGCAAACCGAATGCTCTCTCGCTTTGTTCGCGAATGCTTACTGGTTTTTGAGGATGCAGCAAAATATTTGAAAGCTAAAAATATTTCTCGCTCTGGACTTCCGGTTCGCTCGTCGATTGCCCTCAAGCGCAGGCCCGCAGGATATCTACCTGCGCCGAGTGCACGCTTAAAAGTTTTAGTTTTCGGCGGAAGCCAAGGGGCTCGCGCGATCAACACTGTCGTTGCCGAAACATTCCGCCAAAGCGCGGAAATAGTTGAGCAAGTGGAGTTAGTGCATCAAACGGGCATTGCAGATTTTGCTAAGATTCATCAAATATACTCTGAAGTCGTGAGTGCTCATCCGCTTGCAGGTGTGAAGATCGAGTGCTTTGAGTATTTGCACGACATGGACGAACGCTACGCGTGGGCCGACTTGGTTGTTTGTCGTGCAGGCGCAAGTACAGTCGCCGAAATTTGTGCTGCTCGAAAAGCAGCTGTATTTATTCCGCTCCCTACTGCTGCTGACAATCATCAGCAGCGAAATGCCGAAGTGCTTTCACGCAAGTCTGCTGCGATCATGATTCTGCAAAAAGATTTTACTCCAGAAACTTTTGCGGACATGATTTCTGACTTTCACAACCATCGCGAAAAACTTGTGACTTTAGAAAAGAACGTTGCGCAGTTTGACTTTGAACATGCGGACGATCATATTGCGAGGCACTTACTCCAGGGCATGAAGGCATGAAGCCAAGAAGGTTGAAGGCATGAAGTTAGCTCAAGCCCGCGTACATTTTATCGGAATTGGTGGCATCGGGATGTGCGGTCTCGCCGAGCTTTTGTACAACATGGGTGCGAAAGTAACCGGAAGCGATATTGCTGAAAATGCGAACGTCGTTCGTTTGCGAGACATGGGTTTGCAAATTTCGATTGGTCACGAAGCTACTAATATCGGAAACGCCGAAGTTGTTGTTTACTCAAGTGCAGTCAAATCAGATAACCCTGAATTTCGCGAAGCTCGCAAATTAAAAATTCCACTCATCCCTCGCGCTGAAGCTCTCGCTGAGATGATGCGAATTAAGCGAGGCGTTGCGATCGGTGGTTCACACGGAAAGACGACGACAACTTCGCTTGCGGCTTCGATCTTTTTAGAAGCAGGTGTTAAGCCAACGATCGTTGTTGGCGGAAGACTTGATCTAATTAAATCGACAGCCTTACTTGGCGAAGGCCAGTGGTTAGTGGCTGAAGCCGACGAGAGTGACGGAAGTTTTTTGAAACTCTCTCCTGAAATTGTTGTGATCACCAACATCGATAACGACCATCTAGATCACTATGGAAACATCGAAAACTTAAAGAAGGCTTATCACGATTTTGCGATGCGAATCCCGTTCTACGGATTAGCAATTGTCTGCGGTGATGATCCCCTGGTTAGAGAAGTGTTCTCAGACTTCGCAAAGCGAATTATTTTTTACGGCTTCGATCAAGCCAATGATATTCGGCTTGAGGGTGAGAAAGGTTCTTACGCGGTCTATCGCGAAGGAAAGCTTATTGGTGATTTCAAGATGCAAGTTCCCGGCAAACACAATGCTTTGAATGCATGTGCCGCATTGGTCGCAGGCCTTGAAGCAGGATTTGCATTTTCGACATGTGCGCGAGGGCTTGCGCAGTTCGAAGGAGTCGATCGCCGATTCCAACATAAAGGTTCGATCACAAAAGGCGCGGGATCTGCTGTCGAAGTTTATGATGATTACGGTCATCACCCAACTGAAGTACGTGCGGTGCTGCAAGCTTTTCGCGAGAAATATCCAGATCGTCGTCTAATTACAGTGTTCCAGCCACACCGCTACTCGCGGACCCAACTGTGTTGGGATGACTTCACGACGTGTTTCGAAAATACCGACCTCCTCTATATATGTGATATTTACGCCGCTGGCGAAAAACCAATAGCAGGAATCACAACCGAAGCGTTGTGTGCCGCGATTAAAAACGCAAAAGCAGTTCATCTGAGTGGCAGCGATCGCGCTGCGATTTTGAAAGAGGCGATCAAGCCAGGTGACGTCGTAGTCACACTCGGCGCCGGCGATGTTTGGAAACTCGGAATCGAATTACTTAAGTAAGCACTCTCGGCTGAGAAAAACCTCATTTGATTTAGATACTTCGAATGAATAGCTTACTGCGGCCACTCCCACCGAGGATCGCTCGACTATTTATATGAAAATTAGATCTCGATCTTAAGTCTTAAAAGCGCGGACGCTTTTAAGAAAGGCCATCTCACGGATGGATCTATTGCTTTTACAAGCCAATCAGCAGTGACGCTCGCATGCTAATTAGCCGAAACTGTAGACGTGTTCCGGAACTGCAAAATATTTTGGAAACGTGAAACATTTAGGTAGTTTAAGGTGAATCTTATTGCTAATCGAGACTCATTTTATTATATTGCCCCTAAATGAAGGCAAAGCAACTTTCCATTTTTGAACTTTCGAGCTCTTCGTCTGAGAAGCGTTCGTATAAAGAGCGATTTGTCCATGGTGGCGAAAAAACTAAGGGCAAGCGAAAGCTTCGTAGGCCGCTAGCTACAAAAAAATGGATGCATTTGGTTTTGAAGTCGAAAGCTGCCAAAGGCGAATTGTCGATGCTCAGTCCAAAGCACGCCAAAGAAGTGACTAAGCTGATCCAAGTGAAAGCGCGAAAGTTCAACATTGAACTAAAGGAATTCGTGAATATGGGAAACCACATTCACTTTCAATTTCGGATGAAATCGCGTGAAAAGTTTCAAAATTTCTTAAGGGCGATTACTTGTTTAATCGCGCGACTAGTAACAGGCGCAAAGCGTGGCATTAAATTTGGTAAATTTTGGGACGGACTCGCTTTTACAAGAATCGTTACTTCGATTGACGAACTCGTCAGCTTAGAAGGTTATCTGCAGGCGAATTTGATCGAGCGCCGTCATGGGTACCAAGCTCGCACGGTTTATTTACAGGCACTTAATAAATGGATAAAGAAGTTGAAAGCACAGGGTATTCAACCGATTATTAGTTGAGAGCAGCCGCCGGCTGTAATTTCGATTCGAGCGGGCGGCAGATCCTGCCATGAGCAACAACCAGGAATAAATTTGTGTCAGAGTTAATTCAAAAAAATGTTCCATTGGCGCCGCTGACATCTTGGATTGTTGGAGGGCCCGCTGAGTACTATGCGCAGCCTAAAACAGTTGAAGAGCTCAAAGAAGTTTATGCTTGGGGTGAATCGCAGCGCTTACCGATTACAGTACTTGGTGGCGGAACGAATGTTTTAATCAATGACTCAGGCATAAAAGGCTTAGTCATCGCACTTAAAAGTTTGGCCGGCTCTCAGGTGATGAACACGATTCAAAAAGCGGGAAGCAAAGATCGCGTGGTCATTGAATGTCTCGCTGGCACTTCAAAATCAGAGCTTTTAAAACAATTCTTGAAGCATAAGCTGGTGCCGGCGCTTTTTCTTGCGGGATTACCCGGTGATGTCGGTGGCGGAATTGCAATGAACGCTGGTGTCGGCGAAATGATCACTCCTCGTGAATTTAATGAGATCACCGATTGGGTTGAAGTGATGCGTCCGCAAACTTATGAGTTGGTTCGCTTTAATAAAAACGACTTGAATTGGAGCTATCGTCATTGTGAGGGATGGGGTCCCGGAATCATCACGCGAGTTGGAATTTCGTGGCCTAATGAACCCGATGATGACGTATTAAATAAAGTTCGTAATGCAAATAAAGTTCGCCTCAGTAAACAACCGCTCGATATGCCAAGCTGCGGATCTGTTTTCGTAAATCCTCCGGGGCATAAATCAGGTCAGCTCATTGAGCAATGTGGCCTCAAGGGTTTTGCCATCGGCGGAGCCAAAGTCTCTGAGAAGCATGCAAACTTCATCGTAAACTTTGATAACGCAAAAGCCTTTGATATTGATTCTGTAATTAAACACGTTCAACACACTGTCTTGGCAAAAACAGGAATCAACCTCACGACCGAAGTTGTTTATCTCGGGTTTTAGTCAACTGAGACCGATATAGTAATCGCTATAATAAAAGCGTCTAGCCGCGCGTCTTGCACAATCCTTTTCACGCAGTATGCTCTCGCCAATTCGATCAATCTCGCAATTCTGGATTAGCCACTAGAGAAGGAATCCGATGAAGAGTTTTTTAATTGTTCTTTTCTGTGTCTCGTTACCCTATTCGTCAAATGCGCAAGACTTATCAAGATTCAAGATCGCACAGAACGAATCGGGATCATTGAAATTAGAAGATCTTGGATTCGATTCTCAAACGACTCGCACTGACCCTGCAGAGGCTGCAGTTTTGGTAAAGCGCGCGAAGCAACTTAAAACTCATCAGGTGCTTGGCTTAGTGACTCTCGGTTTGATGACAGCAACTTTATTCACGGGACCAGAGAATGCTCCATCTGACGATCTTCATCAGGGGCTTGGTATCGCGACGGCCGTCAGTTATGCAGCAACAGCCTATTTTAGTCTGACTGCTCCTGAGCCAAAAGTTGAAACCAACAATGGACTGGGAATGAAAATCCATCGCGCTCTATTGTTTGTACATTTACCGGGAATGATTCTCACGCCAATCGCAGGAATAATGGCAAATAATCAGGCTAAAAAAGGCGAAAAGCTTTCTGGGCTCGCAACATATAAAAAAGATCTTGCGTTCATAACATACGGCTCGTTTGCTACGGCGGCAGTTTCAGCAACCTTCGACTTCTAAGGTGATATATGAACTTAAAGTTTATTTCGATTTCGATTTTTACAGTCTTTGTAGCTCAAAACGTTTTTGCTAAAGCGAATGTTGTTCAGTCAAATGAATGGCTCCTAGCAAAAAACAAAATTACTTACATCGTGATTCATCCACTTCATAGGGTGGAAGGAATGTCTGAAAGCGCAAAGGGAAAAGGCGTGTGTAACGACAAGGGTTGCGAGTTTTTGATGGCCGCTCCTGTTAAGAGCTTCGATAGCGGTAATTCAAATCGTGACACTCACATGTGGCAAACCACCAAGGCTGAACAGTTTCCGATGGCCACAGTCACAGTGAATATTCCTAATGACAGACTAAGTGGAAAACAAAAAGTTGATTTGACCGTTGGTTTAGCGGGCAAATCGAAAACAGTACCAGGTGAAATTACGATTTCTAACTCTGGAGACGATGCTCATATTTCGGCGTCATTTGCTGTAAACTTCTCAGATTTCGCAATGGAGCGCCCAAGTCTTCTAGCAGTACCCGTTAAGGAAGAGATACGTATTCTCGTCGATGGTGTTTGGTCAAAAAGCAGTTTAAAGAACTAATTTTTCACGACTGGACTTCGCGTGTCTTGCGGTGCGTGATTCCTGCGCGTAAATTTTAACTATGAAGTATTTCATGGCTGCGTTTTTGGTTGGTCTCATCGCGCTCGGTGCGGTTGCCACTCAAACTTCGCTCTTCATTGTAGAGAATATTCCCGTCGAAGTTCAGATCGTTAATAGCGGTTCGATCGAACATATTCTTCAGCAATCTGTTTCAAGCCGAGTATTGAAAAACGAGAAGCTTTTCAAAAACAAACGCATCTGGGCTGTGTCGCTTGGCAAAGTTCACGATGTTGTTGTGGCTGAACCATGGGTTCAAAGTGTACGAATTAGCCGCAGACTTCCGAACATTGTGAATATTGTTGTTGAACCGAAGCGTGCGGTTGCGATGTTGCTCGTTCAAAAAGGAAAAGGTGTAAATCCCGAACTTCGTGCACTGACTGCAGATGGTTCTGTTTTGAAACTTCCGAATAGTACCGCGGCTTTAGATGTGCCGATTGCGCGGGGGGCGATGTTTGCTGCGCAAAATGATGCAGGTATTGAAGCCCGAGCTAAATTAATTGAGTTCATTGCATCGATTCCAGGCGAAGGAAGTCTCAGCATAAAGAACATTGCGGAGATCACTTACACACCGAGCGATGGTTTTTCTCTCTCATTAATTCCAATGAAGTCGACTGTGCTTCTTGGCAACGAAAAGATCCAGACCAAGGTCACGCGTGTGAGCCAGGTACTGGACTATCTACTAGCTCACCAACTTCGAGGTCGAGTGATCGACGCTTCATTCTCGAAGAAAGTGCTTGTCAGGCTGCGTAAGGACCCCTAAGCTTTAGTCAGATCTAACAGACAAAAGTTTGAAAAGATTAATGTTTCGCGAGACTCTAGTACGGCATTAATAATTCGCGAACACGACCCTGTAAGTTTTTTGGCCCACGGCTGGGCTAGACAGAATCGGGTCGAGACACAACAATGGGGATCAGGGATGACGCCAGTTGACCAGAATCAGTCGGCATCTAAAAAGAAATCTACACATATGAAGCGGCCTAATTTAATCGCAGGCCTAGACATAGGAACCACAAAAGTTTCTGTGATCATCGGACTTGTCGAAGTCGACATGAGCTCAGGTTCTCCTGAAACAAAACTCGATGTGATTGGATTAGGAACTGCTCCGAGCCTTGGTATCAGACAAGGTGCAGTCGTTAACGTTGAAGCAACGATCGAAGCAATTCAAAAAGCTCGCGAAGAAGCTGAGTTGATGTCGGGATACAAAATCGATTCGGTTTACGTATCAGTCGGTGGAATTCACATTAAGTCTTTCGACTCTCAAGGCATGATTGCCATTCGAAACAAAGAAGTTCGCGCAGAAGATATCAATCGCGTGATCGAAGCAGCGAAAGCTGTTGCGGTACCAGGCGATCGCGAAGTTCTTCATGTTTTACCTCGTGATTATAAAATTGATGGCCAAGAAGGTATTTACGATCCAATCGGCATGAGCGGCGTACGTTTAGAATCAAACGTTCATTTAGTGACTGCTGGTCGTACGGCTCTGCAAAACGCAATCAAGTGCGCTGAAAAAGCTGGCTTAAAAGTTAAAGGCATCGTCCTTCAACAATTAGCTTCGGCAATGGCAATCCTACAAGAAGACGAAAAGAAGTTAGGCGTAGCTGTTGTCGATATCGGCGGCGGCACATCTGACGTGATCATCTATATTAATGGCAGTGTTGCCTACACAGGATCAGTTCCGGTTGGTGGCAGCCATTTCACTCAAGACATCGCGATGGGACTTCGCACTCCGCAAGCCAATGCTGAGTCATTAAAAAAGAAGTTTGGCTGCGCGATCACAGAGTTAGTCGACGAAAATGAACTGATCGAAGTTGAGGGCGTTGGCGGAAGAAAGCCACGATCAATTCTTCGCAGAAATTTATGTGAAGTGATTGAGCCAAGAGCTGAAGAAACTCTTGCTCTCATCAATCAAGAATTTGAAAAGTCAGGTTTAGCCGGCCGCATGGGCTCAGGTGTTGTTCTTACTGGCGGTGGATCTCAATTAGAAGGCTTACTCGAAATGGGTGAGTTTGTAATGGATGTTCCAGTTCGCAGAGGAGTGCCCGAGAAAGTGGGCGGTTTATCTGACGTCGTGAAATCTCCTGCATGTTCAACTGCAGTAGGTCTCCTTATGTATGGTTTAGATTTAGAAAAACAAAAGTTTCTGCAGCAGTCATCAGAGGTTGATATCCAAGGTGCATTCAAGGATTTCGCCCAGAAGGTAAAAGATTTGTTCAGCGGAGCGCTGTCGTAAGTTTTAAAGCTCAAGGATTTGAGCGGGGGGTTATATATGTTCGAATTAGAAGAAAATATTAATATCGGAGCGAACATTAAAGTTGTCGGCATCGGCGGCGGCGGTAATAACGCTGTGACTACGATGATTGAAGGCGGCTTAAACGGTGTTGAGTTCATCGTTGCAAATACAGACAAGCAAGCACTTGGTGCACACAAAGCTTCAAATAAAATTCAACTGGGCCGCGAATTAACTCGGGGACTTGGTGCTGGTGCAAATCCTGAAATTGGAAAACGCGCAGCAATCGAATCTTACAACGACATCGTTCAAGCACTTGAAGGTGCAGACATGTGTTTCGTTACTGCTGGCATGGGCGGCGGAACTGGAACGGGTGGAGCGCCAATCGTAGCGAAGATCGCTCGCGAACTTGGAATTCTCACAATCGGTGTTGTGACTCGTCCATTCATGTTCGAAGGCAAAAAGCGCATGAAGCACGCTGACGGCGGCATCAGCGACTTAAAAGAAAACGTTGATACTCTCATCGTTATTCCAAACCAAAAACTTCTTTCAATTTCTTCAGATCGCACTCCGCTAACAGAAACTTTCAAAAAAGCGGACGACGTGTTGATGCAAGCAGTAAAAGGTATCTCTGACTTGATCAACATTCGCGGTCTTATCAACCTCGATTTCGCTGATATTCGCACGATCATGTCTGCTAAAGGCATGGCGATTATGGGAACAGGTCGCGCATCTGGCGAAAACAGAGCTGTTGAAGCTGCATCAGCTTCAATCTCTTCGCCACTTCTTGAGAACATCTCAATCGAAGGTGCTACTGGCATCATCATTAACGTCACTGGCGGACCAGATCTCTCTCTTTATGAAGTTAACGAAGCATCGACATTGATCACTGAAGCAGCTCATGAAGATGCTGAAATCATCTTCGGTGCGGTTATCGATGAAACAATGGGTGATGAAGTTCGCGTAACAGTAATTGCTACTGGTTTCGGTCGTGAGCACGAACAAGCTCGCGTTGATTACCACAACCAACAAGTTGCGGCTTTGAATCAACAGATGAAATCAAACCAGCAGGTTGGTCAGTTGAATGCATCAATGTCTCAGCATTTAGCTCCTGTACAAGCTCCGGTTTTCCAAACTCCTTCTGCTAGTTTTGCTGCGCCGTCGGTGCAAGTCGAAGCAGCTCCAGAAATGCTAGAAGAGCAGTTTTTAGCTGAAGAAGAACTTTCACATAGCCTAGAATCTTCTCCTGAAGTTTCGTTGGGAATGCAGGCTTCACCAGCCGCTGAGAAAGCTCTTCCACGCGATATCTTGTTAGCAAAAGCTCGCGCCTACCGCGACAGCCAAGCTCAACGAGCAAAACAACCTCAGCCAGAACAACTCTCAATGGAAGTTCAGCCAGATGGCCACGCTCTCGGTTCACTCGAGATGGCTCGTCGTCTTGCGAACGAAGTTGTAAAGTCACCATTCGACCAACGGAATCTCGATGTTCCAACTTACATGCGCCGCAAGGATCATGAAGAACAAGGTTTATAAGTTTTGATCGATGAAGGCTTATTTTCTCTCTGACCTTCATTTAAAAGATATGAACGAGCGCAACAGCCAAACACTGTTGCGCTTTTTACATTCAGTGACTGAGCAAGCACCTCTTCAAAAACAATCTGTGTTCTTAGTCGGAGATATCTTCGATCTTTGGATCGGTAAGCATAAGTATTTTGTAGAGCGGTTCCAGCCAATCGTTGATGCGGTAAGTGATCTAGTAAAGGCAGGAGTCGAAGTTCATTACTTTGAGGGAAACCACGATCTTTATTTAAAACACTTCTGGAAGAAAATTGGTGTGATCACTCACGAGGATGCGATCGTCACTGAGCTACAAGGCATTAAAGTGCGAATCGAGCACGGTGATCTGATGAACCCTGATGATCGAGGTTATTTGTTTTTGCGATGGCTTCTTCGTACGCCAGTTATGAAAATCATTGCCTATTTATTGCCGTCGGCACTGGTCACCTGGATAGGCGAGCGCGCGAGTCACGCAAGTCGTGATTACACTTCAACTTCAAAATCATTGCCTGAGGGAGACATTCGGTTGATCACCCGCACGCATGCAATCAAGGCCGCTCGAAAAGAGATGTTTGATTTAATTATTTCAGGTCACGTACATGTGCGCGATGACTACGAGTTCCCAGTACTGAGAGTGGCTTCAGTTGATTCAAGTGAAGATGCTGTCGAGGGGAGCGTTCGTTCGGTGAACTTAGGCTCGTGGTTCGACGAGCCCAAGGTTTTTATTCTAGAAAACGGCGTCGGCCGCTTCATCACCCTTTAATTATTAAATTCAAATTTAATGCAGGGAGCTTTCTTTTAAGAGCTGCTCAGCATGAGCAACGGACGTAGCAGTAATTTTCTCGCCAGAGATGAGGCGAGCAATTTCTTTTACGCGCTCTTGTTTTTTAAGCTCAAGAACTTCAGTGTTCACGGCGTTCTTGGCAGTCGCTTTGTGAATGTAGAAGTGAGCGTCACCGAATGAAGCAACTTGCGGAAGATGGGTCACGCAAATGACTTGTTGGTCCTTCGCGATAGCTTTTAGCTTACGTCCCACCTTTTCGGCTGTAGGACCGCTAACACCTGCATCGACCTCATCGAACAGATAAGTGCGTGGATGCGACGAGGCTCCAACAACTTGTTTGAGTGATAGCAAGATTCTCGAGAGTTCCCCGCCGCTTGCGAATTTTGCGAGAGGACGTGCCGTATCTTTCGATCCAACTTTTGTCATGAACTCGATTTCGCTTAAGCCGTTTGAGTTCATAGTTTCTAGTCGAGTGCATTGAACAACAAAATCAAGGCCTTTCATATTGAGGTCACGAAGTTCGTCGTTCACACCCTTAGAAAGTAGTTCCGCACCCGAATTTCTGCGCTTATGCATATCTTCGGCGATTTTCTTTAATTCTTTTTCGATCTTTTCAGTTTGGGCGCGCTTTTCAGTTAAAAGCTCATCAGAATTTTCTAAGTCATGAATTTCAGATTCAATTTTTGCAAGCGCATTAAGAATTTCGTTGGCAGTCGCCCCATACTTTTTTTGAAGTTGGCGTAAGCTCGAAAGGCGGCTTTGCAAATCGTCGAGGCGAGTAGGATCGGCTTCAAGCGTTTTCTCGTAGTCGCGAAGTTCGTAGCTAGCTTCAGAGATCAGCGTTTTCGCCTGGCTTAATGAATCAAGGCGCGACGCTAACTCTGGATCAAACGTTTTAAGTTCGCTCGCTCTCTGAAGGACGTAATGAAGACGACTCGTCACAGAATCATCATCTCCAAAAAGCATATTCTCGGCCTGCTCAACAAACTCAATGAGGCGAGAAGCATTTTTCAATCGCTTTGCTTCAGATTCAATTTCTTCTTCTTCGCCTGGGCGAAGATTCAAATTTTTGATTTCGTCACGTTGGTAGATCAAAAAATCTAGTCGCTGAGCGCGATTGCGAGCTTCGCGCTCAATCATTTCAATTTCTTCGCGAAGGGTTTGAAGCAATGAAAACTTAGTAGAGAATTCTGTTCGCTGCTTCCAAACGCCGGTGTACTGGTCGAGAAGATCTAAATGATAAGCACGTGATAAAAGATTTCGGTTCTCATGCTGACCAGTCATTTCGATCAGCGGCACCGCTTGTCCTGTCACTTCAACAAGTGGAGCTACGACGTCGCGTAGGCTACTGAGTGTACTGAGGCTTCCATTTAAGTAGATTCGGCTTTTATTTTGAGTTGATACAATTCTGCGAACCACAAGTTGTTCGTCAGTAACTTCAATTCCCATTTCTTGAAGACGCGCTTGCACATCAGGACGCTTTGATAATTCAAACGATCCTTCAATCACGGCGAACTCTGAACCTCGACGAACAGATTCGGCAGCAGCTTTGTCGCCCATCAATAGGCCCAAGCTTTTGAGGAGAATCGATTTACCTGCCCCAGTTTCTCCGCTCAAGATATTTAAACCTGGCTGAAAATTGAGGTGAACGTTATCGATGATCGCAAAGTTTGAAACTTTGAGTTCTAAGAGCATGATGTTTCTCCATTGCTGTTCTAGTCGCGTTCGCCGAAACTTAGTTTCTCGCGGAGTAGCTGGAAGTAGTTTGAATCTTTTCGTCTGATAACAAAATGATCCAATTTACTGCGTACAATCGTTACTTCGTCTTCGGTCGTAAGCTCGCCGCAGTTCACTCCGTCTACTGTGAGGATGCCAGGCTTATCCTTGGTTAATACCTTGAAGGATAAAACTTGGTCATCAGGAAAAATCAGTGGACGGCTGGTGAGTGCGTGTGGACAAACGGGGGTACAAACAATCGCCCGAGTTTCAGGATGAAGAATTGGTCCGCCGGCTGCTAAATTGTAAGCAGTCGAGCCAGTTGGACTTGCTACGATTAAGGCATCGGCCTTAAGTTCGCCGACCAAATGCTTTTGCGAAAAAATGGCGATGTTAATTAAATGGGTGCTTGAGCCTCGCTCCAACACAGCATCATTGAGTGCCACGTGACGGTGCCGCAGTTTCCCTCGTCGCTTAACCTGGATATCAAGCATGGCGCGAGGTCTAAATTCCATCTCGTTGTTGAGAGTTTGCTGAATTGCTTTTTTAAGGTCAGCAACGCGTGTTTCAGTTAAAAAGCCCAGTCCACCAAGATTGACTCCAAGAATCGGAGTTTGGTGATCGCCAAGCATCTGAACGGCTCGCAAATAAGTTCCATCACCACCCAGAACAATGACCCAGTCGATTGATTCGATATTCTTATCGTCAACCGAATGGGTGCCAGGAATTAATTTTTGTTTTGGGGCACTGAAAACTTTAAACTTTTGCTTCACGAGCCAGTTAGCAAGTTCTTTTGCGGTGTTAATGGCTTCTTCGCGACCAGGACGGTACATGATCGCAATATTTTTTGGCTTAAACGTTTTCTTCATATTCAATACTAAATCAAACCGTCTCTTCGAAGTAAAGCATCTGGATCTGGCTCGCGCCCACGAAACTTTTTGTAAAGCTCCATTGGGTGGAGGGTGCCGCCTTTAGAGAGAATATTCTCTCGGAAACTGTCGGCAACTGTGCGATCAAAGAGACCTTTTTCCTTAAACAAATCAAAAGCGTCAGCATCAAGTACTTCAGCCCATTTGTAGCTGTAATAACCAGCTGAGTATCCGCCGGCAAAGATATGGCTAAACGAGCATGAAGCATTCGTGCCAGGAAGCTTAGGCAAGATTTGGGTTCGCTTGGTCGCGTTGTTTTCGAATTCCGAAACATCCCGGATCTTACTCGGATCACCCGAGTGCCAAGCAAGATCAAGCATGGCAAATGTCACCTGCCGAATCGAGAAGTAGCCTGCTTGAAACTTTTGAGTCGCTTTGATTTTCTCAGTCAACTCGACCGGAATTTTTTCGCCAGTTTCGTAATGTGCGGCAAATAAGTCTAAGCCTTCTTTTTCGAGAGCCCAGTTTTCCATTATCTGCGAAGGCAACTCAACAAAGTCCCAGTAAACATTTGTTCCCGATAGAGAAACATAAGTGCACTCACTGAGTAGGGCGTGTAGGGCATGGCCGAATTCGTGGAAAAGAGTTCGTACTTCGTCCATCGTGAGAAGAGACGGCTTTGTGTCAGTCGGCTTTGTGAAATTGCAAACGATGCTCACGTGAGGTCGTTCGATTTTTCCATTCCACATACCTTGTTCGCGGAACGAGGTCATCCACGCGCCATTTCGCTTGCTCTTACGCGGAAAGAAGTCAGCGTAAAACAGACCAACAAATTTTCCGGTCTGTTCGTCAACGACTTCATAAGTTCGGACTTCAGTGTGATAAGTTGGGATCCCACTGACGGTTTTAAATTTTAAACCGTAGAGGCGTCGAGCATGTTCAAAAACTCCATCGATTACTTTTTCAAGTTTAAAGAACGGGCGAAGCTCTTCCTCATCAAAATTAAAATCGCGCATCTTTAACTTTTCAGAATAGTAAGAATAATCCCAAGGCATAAGCTCCGCTGGTTGTTGCCCGCCGCCCGAAAGCTCTTTCATAAGTTGAGCCACTTGATCAACATCGCGGCGAGCTGCCGGAAGAGACTTGTCGAGAACTCTCTCTAAGAATGCTGAAACTTTCTCAGGTGACTCAGCCATCCGCTCTTCGAGGACGAAGTCAGCGTGCGATTTGTACCCTAGCAGCAGAGCGCGCTCGTGGCGAAGTTGAGCAATCTTGATACAAAGAGAACTGTTGTCGAATTGATCTTTGTAAGCCTTCGACGAACTTGCGAACCAAAGTTTTTTACGGAGCTCACGATTGTCAGCGTAGGTCATGAATGGAATCATGCTCGGGGCTTGAAGATTAAAGACCCAGCCTTCGAGCTTAGATTCTTTTGCTATTTCAGCAGCGGCTTCAACAGCACTTTCTGGAAGCCCCGCAAGTTGCGACTTATCAGTAATATGCATTTGGTAGGCATTAGTTGCTTTTAGAAGATTGTCAGAAAACTCAGGAGAAAGTTTTGAAAGCTCTTGATCAAGTTTTCTCAGCTGTTCTTTTTTTTCATCCGGGAGAAGGGCTCCGTTTCGAACGAAGTCTTTATAAGTTTTTTCAACTAGGCGAAGCTTTTCACCTGTCAGTGATGCGCGAGCATCGTGAACGGCTTTCACTTTTGAGAAAATTTTTGGATCAAGAGTGATGTCGCTTGAGAACTCGGCAAGCTTCGGAGAAATTTCTTTTGCGAGTGCTTGAAGATCGTCGTCTGACTCGGCACTTAGTAGATTAAAAAATACCGAACTCACGAGAGACACTTTCTCTGAGCAGGACTCCAAGACTAAAATTGAATTATCGAATGTCGCGGGTGCAGAAAGGACGCGAATTTTTTCGAGGTTCTCTTTTGCTTCTTTGATGCCGACGTCGAGAGCGGGAGTAAAATGCTCTTTCTTCAGTTGATCAAAAGGAAATGCTCCGTAGGGGAGAGTTGAGGGCTTAAGAAACGGATTCTGAGTGGGATTTGCTGTATTTGCCATCCCCAAAATATAGCTTAGATTCCCGAGCGGAGAATCCAAATAAGTGTGGAATGAACTGCCAAAAGAAACGCGACGGTTATGGTCGCGGTGAAAAAGATATTTTGGAGGGCGATGATGCTTCGCATTGGCAGTAAAGTACGCTGGAGTTGCCAAAAAGTCCAGGTGTCGGCTCTAAAAACGAATAGGTGCTGACTAGGAAGTCGACGTTCCTGAAATTTTTGCGTAATCACAAGTTACCCAGCTAAAATAAATCTTGAGGTAACCAATGAAGAGTCTTTTGGTCATATGCATTTTTTTAGCAGGAGTTGGTGCTGAGGCAGCTTCGGTAGCGTTCTCAGGTGGAACCGCCAAACCAGAAAATGTTGAACCTCTTAGCCTTCTCAATGTTCAAAAAACTGTGTTGAACGGTGCTGTAAAGGCTGAACGTCTCACGCTGAAATTTGGAGACAAAAATGGCGCACCATTAGTTGTGCCTGGCTTTTTTCATATTGCCGTTGATGATGGCGGACGCCGCTTGACTCTTGATCTTGCACAAGTGCAACAGACGTCAGTCGACAAATCAGATCTTCGTGCGATGTTGAAACAATCAGAGTTGATTCGCGATGCCGAGATCACAATGGATCCGGTCGACAAATCTACCAACATCACTTTTTTGATGAAGCGTCCGGTAGTTGCAAAAGCAACGGCTAAAGGTCATCTCGTCATTGAAATTCAGGAAGCGAAGTAATGAAACGCATTTCGGTTATCTTGCTGATGACCGTTCTCTTTTCTGGCTCAGCGCACGCTCGCGTCTTCGATTTGCAAGCCGCAAGTTTCGGTACTTATTTTGGTGGAACGATCGGATCATCACAGCTTTCAAAGCAGCCATGGGGAGACTCAAGTGGTCTAACAACGACGACTGATTCGCCTGTGCGCCTAAATTACAGCGGTGAGTTTGGAATTCTAATGGCGATTCCGAAAATCAATTTGCGTTTCGGTATCGAGTATCTTCAGCCCCAGCGGCTGAGTGATATCAGAGGAAAAAACGCTTCAGAACAGCTGCTTTTCATATTGGATTCTAATACTCGCGCGATTATCCCTAAAGCATCAGTAGAATTTGTTGTCTCTAAGACGAACGCCTCAGCGATTATTTTTGGTGGGAGTGTCGGCTACGCGATGGTCACGATGGAGAATCAGTATGAGATGACGGCCCAGGGCAACACTGATTTGGGTGTGGGAAATTACAATGAGAAGGCGACGGGCAATGCAATAGCGGCCGAAGGATTCTTAGGGTACGAGTTCGTCTTTTCAGACAATGTCACACTATTCACAAACCTCGGTTATCGGCACCTTCTCGTCACGAAACTGAGTTATCAGAACTCTGCAGCAACAATCGGTGGTGCCGCCACTAAAGGCTCAACAGTGACGAACCAGGACGGTTCAAATCGAAACTTGAACCTAGGTGCGGCTCAAGCTGCATTTCACTTTAGATTCTATTTTTAATTTCTAATTCTTAGTTGTAGAGAGACTCGATCAAATCTTTGTGTCGTTCTTCGACGACCTTTCGCTTGATCTTAAGTGATGGAGTTAGTTCACCTGACTCAACAGTGAATTCGCCTGGCAATATTGCGAAATTCTTTACCGACTCAAAGCTTGCCAGGTGAGAGTTGGCCTCAGCAATGGCTTTACGAACAAGGTCTTTGACCTTAGGATGCTGAACAACTCCAACCACATCTTTAGCCGCGACTCCATTTTCAGATGCGAACTTCTTGATTGATTCAGGATTCAAAGTCACAAGGGCAATCACGTACTTTTGCCGATCGCCGTATATGTGAACTTGAGAAATGTATGGGTTTACTTTTAGTAAGCCTTCAATTTTCTGTGGAGCTATGTATTTTCCGCCGGCAGTTTTGATGAGATTCTTTTTTCGATCAGTTATTCGAAGGTAGCCCTCAGCACTGAGCTCACCCATGTCGCCCGTATGAAACCATCCGTCAACAAGCACTTGCGCTGTCGCCTCAGGATCGTTCCAGTATTCGCGCATGACTTTTCGGCTCTGAACCAGAATCTCTCCGTCTTCAGCAATTTTAAATTTCACATCGCCAATCGCTTTACCAACTGTTCCAAAGCGATAGTCGAAGGGAGTATTCACAGCCACGGCTCCGGTCGTCTCAGAGAGGCCATAGCCCTCGAGAATTAAGATCCCGGCTGCATGAAAGAATTCGGCGAGTGGTCGACTCAGAGGAGCTCCGCCACAAACGGCGAAGCGAAGGTTTCCGCCGAGTCGTGACGTAATTTTGTCAAAGACTAAGCGTTTAGCAAGTTGATATCGAATAGAGATATCAAGAGGGACTGGTTGTTTATCAATCTTGTGTCGACTGATTTCTTTACCAATCTCAATTGCCCAGCTGAAGACCTTTTTCTTAATCGAACTGATCTCTGTTTGCGCAAGAATACCATTATAGATCTTTTCAAAAATTCTTGGCACCGCGATGAGAAGGGTCGGTTTAACAACAAGTAAGTTGTCTTTGATGCGATCAATATTTTCTGCATATCCCATTGTGTAGCCAATGAGAATATGACCCCAAATCTCGATTCGCCCCAGAATGTGCGCAAATGGTAGAAAGCAAAGAGATCGATCTTTAGGTGTTACACCTAAGAGGGGAAACGAATCGGCAACTTCACTTAAGATTGCAGCATGGGTGAGTACAACACCGCGAGGTCGGCCAGTTGTTCCAGAAGTATAAATGACCGTCGCAATATCAGTGATATCAACTTCATCTGCGTGCGAAGCTAGGAAGTCTTTTTCGGTTTTTAAAAACTTCTCACCCGATTTCTGAAACTTTTCTAAGTCATGAAGCTCGTAGGTTTTATCTGTGACCGAACGGCCTTTTTCGATGGTAATCACATTTTTTACTGCGTTAATGCCAACGATAACGTCGTTGAATTTCTTAACCAAGCCGCTGCTTTCACAGATTAAAAGTTTTGCGCCGCTATCGTTAAGTATGAATTCAACATCATCAGGTGTGCTGCTTTGATAAATTGGAACTGTGATCGCGCCTAGACACAAGATCGCTGTGTCAATGTAGGCCCACTCGACTCGGGTGTTACTTAAGATTGCAACGCGATCACCATGACGAACTCCAAGCTCGTGGAGCGCAGCTGCGATTTGTTCGACATTCTCGTAATATTGTTCCCAAGATACTTCGATCCATTGGCCGCGACGAGCATAAGTAATTGCTGTGCGGTCTCCTCGGCTCTTAGACTGTACAAACTTGCTGCAAATCGTGTCCATGTACTCTTTGTTGTAATGAATTTGGATGAGTTCGTCTACTATTGTCGCGAAGGATTGCGCTCGGGCTCATTATTTCGGCCGCGCATTCGAGGCATCAACGTCACGCGCTTAACTCGGTTTTCGAGAACGCGAACAACTGTTGAATCTTCAGATTTTGTTACGGTGTCGTAAACTCTCACAATAACGTTTTGATCAGCTGCAATCGGGTAGTTTGTCACCGGTCCTGAGTCTTTAATCTTCACTCCATCAATGTAAATAGCTCCTGATCCAATTACGCTTATGTCGACGTAAGCAAGTTTAGCTCTCGTGAGCTCAACTGAGAGTTCATTTTCAGAGCTTCCGGCGGCAAATATTTTAGTCACAGGTACGTAGCCTGGCAAACGAACAGTGATTTGTACTTCTTGATTAAGAGGAACTTCGAATGATGCCGGAGTTAGATCTTTGAACGGAACTGAATCGACAGCGATCTCTGCGCCTGACGGCTGACTTTTAACCGCAATTTTTCGTGATACAGGAGCAGACGAGGCCTGCTCAGTCTGCTGCTCATTAGGAGCGAGTTGTTTTGGCATTTGAATACCAACTTGACCAGCTATTTTGTGAACATATTTTTGAAACTCGGTTGGATTTGTATGAGCAAAGTAACCAAGTGCTCCAGCCACTAATGCAATGATGTAAAACGAGCTATAGCTACGGCTTTGTTTAAACTGGATATCGTCTGTACGTGGACCGCCGTACGACCCAGAGAAAGTTGTCTCTCGAGGCTTCTCAATTTGCAATTTTGGAGAAGAATTCGAACTGAGTCGAGAAGGTCGCTGCGCAGGTTGTGGCATCGGTGGCGGAATGCGCTTCTTCGAAGAGGGCATCGGGATATTGTCAGTGCGACCTGTATCACCAGGCTTATGTGAGAAGAATGGAGCCTCGACTTCTTCAGGGGTCGACGGAGTTAGGTCATTGGAAATTGACAGAGCTTCTGCATCAGTTTCAGTGCCACGCGTGTCGGTACTAGTAATCTCGGTTTTGAAATCAATAATTTCTGGCTCTAAACCTTTTTTGTCAGTTAAGCGCGAGTATTCGATTTGCTTTCTACGAGCATCTAGAATTTCG
This sequence comes from uncultured Bdellovibrionales bacterium, assembly GCA_964543475.1. GTDB lineage: Bacteria > Bdellovibrionota > Bdellovibrionia > Bdellovibrionales > JAMPXM01 > JAYSYM01. The sequence continues at coordinate 777,810 of CAZIYJ010000001.1, forward strand.
CTAGAGAAAAGATTCTTGATGAACAAGCTAAAATCATGTGGTGAGAAGTCTGGATATTGTCTGTTCAAAAAACGGCTAAGGTCACGATGGAAATCGGCGGCTGTTTGATAGCGCAAGTTTCTGTCTTTTGCGAGTGCCTTATTGCAAATTCTTTCAAGTTCCTGCGGAATACTTGGATTAATTTTACGAAGAGGCGGAACTTGGCATTCGCGAATCTTGCGGAGAGTTTGAGTTTCATCTTTTGCAATGAAAAGACGATCGTTAGCAAGCAGCTCCCACATTGCGATTCCCAAAGAGAAAATATCAGTGCGAAGATCGACCGGATGTCCCTCTGCTTGCTCAGGGCTCATGTAACCAAACTTACCTTTGAGTGTTCCTGCGCGAGTGACTTCGAGTTGGCTTTCTGCTTTAGCGATACCAAAATCAACAATCTTAACTTCGCCTTCGAAGCTCACCATAACGTTTTGTGGACTGATATCTCGATGAGTGATGTTGAGTGGCTTACCTGTAGTTCCATCTAGGCAACGATGGGCATGATCAAGGCCAGCCGCAACTTCGCGAATGATGTAAAGTGCTTGTTCAATCGAAAAAGAAATTTCGCCTTTTTTCATTCGGTTAAGAACTTGGCGAAGGTTTCTTCCTTCGACGTAGTCCATCACTAAGAATGGTTGGCGCTTTTCAACTCCAAAATCGTAGATCGCAACGATGTTGCTGTGAGAAAGGTTCACGGCAATTCGAGCTTCAAGTCGGAACATGTCGAGGAATTCTGGATTCTCAGCGAACTGCGGAAGAATTCGTTTAATCGCAATAAACTTTGAAATGTTGCTATGGCCTTCGCTCTTTGCAAGATACACCTCGGCCATACCGCCGGTGGCGATTTTCTCAAGGAGAATGTATTTGCCAAAAGTTTCAAAGCTTTGCGACACTGAATTCCTCAAACCAGATGTAGTTCTGGTTACTTCTTTTTCGGCGAAAACCCTTTGGCTCTTGATGCTTTAGGAGATTCTTCGACGAACGTCTAGGCCAATGCGTTTTTGGCGGAGATCATATGCTTTGGGTGGGACTCACAGGCGGAATTGGTACAGGTAAATCGACTGTGACTCGCATTTTGAGACAGCACGGATTCCCTGTTGTCGACGCAGATGTGCTTGCGCGTGAAGTCGTAAAGGTTGGAACCGAGGGTCACCAAGAGGTCGTTAATGCCTTTGGTCCGGGCTCCGTCAGCGCTGATGGAGAGCTCAACCGAAAAGAAATCGGAAGCCAAGTTTTCACCGATCGAAACAAACTAGAATTACTCGAAAAAATAATTCATCCAAAAATAAGAGTGCTCTGTTTAAAAATTAAAGATGAGCTGGCGCAAGCAGGAAATGCGATTGCATTTTACGATGTGCCGCTGTTATTTGAGAAAAAGTTAGAGGACACTTTTGATCAAGTTGTTGTTGTCGCGTGTGATCCGCAAATTCAAAAAGAACGAATAATGAAGCGCGACGGCTTCACCTCAGAAGAAGCATTAAAAAGAATTGCGGCCCAACTTCCCCTCGAGCAAAAAGTGAAAGCAGCCCACTTTACAATTCATAACAATGGTTCAGAGATTGATTTAGAAAGACATGTCTCGGAACTGTTGGACAAACTCAGAAAAATTTAAAAAGCCCAAACTGTAGCGGCACCAATGCCAGCTTGCAGCGTCTTTGTTCCGATAAGTCCGATGGCATCTAATCGTAAACTAAAAGATCCACCAACCGAATATTCAAGACCGGCTCCGGCGCGCAAAAGGTAATGTTGAAGCAAAAGTACCGTAGCGATCTGATCTTCGGGATCGATGATCACTGACATTCCAATCTGATGATAGGGACGAAGGCGAGTGCGTGAATGATTCCATCTTCGCGAAAATGAGAGTAATCCATTTTCGTCACTCATGATTTCACCACTCAAGACATAAGAGCGAAGCTCTGATCCAGAGAATTGATGCTGAAGTGAACCGATAAAATGCGGATCCCCTTTGTCACTCACGCTTGGGCCCCAAAGTGCCGCACTGCCAATCGAAAAATCTTGTCGGTAACGATAAAAGTAGGGGCCAGCACGTCGTCGATCCGATAGCGAAATCGGAGGTGGAGTTGTCGGGCTGGTAGTTAAAATCTTCGAGGGGTCGACTTCGATCGTTTTTTCCTGAGCTTCCGCGTCGCGAAAGTCTGGCGAAGGTTCAGTTGGTGCGGCATTTGCCGATTGAGTGAACGCGACTAAAGTCAAAAATAGAAATGACGTCACAAGTTGCATGAGGAAAGTATATCCGATCGGCTGACTTTGATAATAGAATTTTACCTGTTTACATCAAAGAACAGTTCCTTGGAGCTATACCCAAATGAAATCAATCGTATCTTCTGTCAGTCTTTTGATCGCGCTTTTATGTATTTCGTTCCATGTATCAATTGCTGACGCAAATATTGGTCCAGCAAATGACTACACGATCCACCAGCAATATTTAAGTCCTCGCGCTGCCGGTATGGGCAATGCATTTGTTGCGGTCGCTGATGATGAGTATGCCCTTTTTTATAATCCAGCGGGTCTTGCCTGGCTTGAAGAAGGGACGATGAACTTTGGGGTTGGAGCCATGGGCGATATCGACATTCCAACTTTTTACGATTCGTATAAAAAAGCTTCTGATGGAAAAGGTGATGACGTTGGTGAGATGACAAATCTCCTGCAGCAAAATTACGGAAAGCATTTCTCCGCTCGCGCACCAACAGTAGGTGCGTTTTGGGTGCGTCCTAATTGGGGGATCGCAATCATTCCTTCTGATTTAAGTTTAGAGTTCGGCATCGCCCGTAACGGTCTTCCGGCGATTGGTGTTGTTGGAACAAATGATACGACGTTAGCGTACGGCCGAGCTTGGCCCATTAAAATTGCTTACGGAAAACTTGCGGTGGGTGTGACGGGTCGCGCAGTTTATCGCCTGTACACAAACAAGGTTGTTAACTCTGCTGAATTCGCTCTCGAAAGTGACATCTTTAATGAGTCTGATGCAAAAGAGGGTTTCACGCTCGATGCTGATATCGGTGTGATGTACTCGTATCCAAAGCATGAAAAAGGATTTTTCAAAAAGTGGTTCCGACCGACGATCGGAGTCGCAGTAAGAAACGTTGCTGACTATGGATTTAGCAGCAATTTTAATTTACTTGGCAAAGCTACTGGTGAACCCGAGCGCGCACGAAGACGGGTCGACGTTGGTGCAAAGTTCGATTTAAAAGACTGGTGGATCTGGAAAGCTCGTCTTGCGATTGATCAACGAGACATCGGTCACGACAACTGGACATTCCAAAAAGGTACGCACATTGGCGCCGAGTTTTTATGGAAAGTCAGAGGCTGGTGGAGAGGTGGATGGAGAATTGGTTTAAACCAAATGTATCCATCGCTCGGGGTGACTGCAAAGCTCGGAGTTTTCCAATTGGATCTTGCCACTTACGGCGAAGAAGTTCGCTCAAGTGTTGATAAGCAACTTAACCGCCGCTACATCGTAAAAACTAGCATCGACTTCTAGGTTGTTAAACTAATAGCGCATTGTAAATTTGAAGACATACCGGCGATCTTCTTTTTTCGCCGGATAGACTCCGACCTCTTCACCGTATGAAGCCACTTGCAACTGAAACTGTTGAGTCGCGAATTCAGCACCGGCAGTGTAGTAACGTTGGTTCATTCCTCCGCGAAGGAAGAAGAAATCTGCAAAGTTAAGTTCAGCCCCTGCGTGATACAGTTTTGCTTTGTCTTGCTGCTCACTCATGTTGGTAAGATCGTGAACTTCACCTGTTAAAGACATGCGTACATGTTTTCCGATAATCGGAGAGAAGCCGATACCAGCATCAATTTTTTGCGTTACGGGATTCGGCCTACGATCACCGACTTGATTAAATAATCCATCTGAAAGTGTGAAGCTGGTGCCGCCCACATCTTGGACCACGGCAGAGACGGTCGGAAGCCACATCACGGGCGCAGTTAGGATTAGACCCGCTGTCGCAGAAATCCCCATACCTTCGGCACCAAAATTCTCGACATCTAAGTTTGTCGTAGAGTCTGGCACCACGGCATCTATTTCAGTGCGATCAATTAGCTTTGCGCCAACTCCCAGCTTCACGATTCCACCGAAGAAGCGGAAGTTGTAAGCCATGGCGAGTGCAAAGTCATTTACGTATCGAATCGTGTAGTCAGTGGCATTCGGACCGGCGATGCTGTCGTGCTCTAATTTGTAGTGAAGTCCGAATCCAAAATTCTCGAGAATAATAGATGGGAAGATTTGGAACTTCATGTGAGTGGGGCCCAAGCTCCCTTTAGCATTTGATAAGTCCAAAAGAGTTTGTGGTTTAAAAGAAAGTGCCTCGGTAAAATTCGATGCATCAAAAAGTTTGCCGGTTTGGGCTCCAAGTGTAACTTCTGGATCGACAACCGTGAAAGTTGCGTCTCGAATTTTTCCGAGTCCTGCTGGATTAAGTAAAACAGCAGTTTCATCATTCACAACAGCCGTGTATGCGCCGCCCATGCCGTTTTGCCGCACGCCCGAATAGAACTCAAATACTTGTTGAGCATTTGCTTGAAGTGCAAAGGCAGTGAGTGCGATGAAGCTAAGCGAGCTGACTCGTAAGAGTCGTAGCATTTTCATATAGTTTAGATCGGCTAAAGGATGGCTCATCGTGAGACAAGTTCGTAAAATTCATCCTAAGTCGAGGCGCAGGTCGAGAGGTCTAGTCGGTCTAGTCTGGACGCATAAGCATGTAAAACAAAATGCCTGCAGCGAAAGGGTATTTTCGTTAGAATTTTGATGAAGCCTCAGGAGATAAAATGAAATCTAAATTCAATTCGCAGCTACTTGTTTTGTTCGCAGCCACTCTCGCACTTTCACTTCTTACGGCTTGTGAGACTGAAGAAGATCGTACTTTGGCGGAAGCTGAAGCCTGTATCAATCGCGCAACTGCTGCGACGGTTGATGCATGTGTCGCAAAAGTTGCTGGCATGACAAACGAAGATGCCTATCTGATTCGTTGTTCGGCACACTTCATCGCTCAGAACATTACAGAAGCGAGTCTTACAACAGGATTTGCAAATATCAAGAGTGCGACTTCTGGTGGCGTTCCGAGTATGACTTATGCGATGTCATATTTGCTTTTCGACAACAGCATAACAAATCACACGATATCGACGGCGATGAATAATTGTTCGTTATCAGGCGCAACGTCGCTCTACAAACTTGTGCAGCTTTCAAATTTAGGGACAACATTGGGTGGCGGTGCTATTGCCAATGGTGACTCTGCCGGATTAGCGGCTGCAATTGCAGGCTTCGGTGGCGATGCAGCTGCCGTTGGGAATATGGTTTTAGATATCAAGACGACATTCTGCGATAATGGTGGCTCATTCGGTGGTACAGATATCTGTACTAAAGTTAACCTGGCGGTTACCAATGCAGGCGGAAATGCCACGACTATTGGTAACTTGATTGCAGACTATCTCGACAACATGTAAGTCGCGTCCAGTTCACACAATCTAAACCTGCTCTGGCTCCCTTATCTAAGCTGATTTTGATAAGATTTAAGAGGGAGTTGCAGGATGCGTCTCAGTCTAGTGATCTTAATCACATTCTCGTTTTTATCGACTTCATGCAAAAATTTATTCGGCGAGCTTGCGAAGCCTGACGCTGATGCCGCAATTTTTTATGCGGCTAAGCGATATTCAGATGCTCGCCAATACGATGATGCGATCAACAAGATCTATGAGTTGAGCGACGACTACTATGAACGTCGTGACGTACAAGTCTTTCTCGCATCAGCGTTCGCAGGAAAATGCGGTCTCGATTTCTTAGGTTTCGCTCAATCGGTTATTGATAATCCAGGTGGCCTTACTCCGATGGAGTTAGCGTTAGATCACATGAAATTAGTCGATGATGAAGCGGATTGTGAAACAGCTGAGTCGATCATGATTGCTATTTCTCCAGATGGCGACGGAATCATGTCAGACAGTACTGATGATGCTGTTTACATGGCCTTCATCGGACTTGCGAAGATCGGCGCAGTACTTTCTCGCATCGCCGATACGACAGCGCAAACTGATAACGATGGCGTCGTCGACGTGGGATACAACGCCTGTGCAATGTTAGATGCCGACGCTCGCAAAATTGGTAGTGGCCTCACGTTGCTCTATAACAATCTTCAAACGACGAGCGGGGCTTTTGCGACAGCGATGAATCAGATGACTGCTATCTGCGCACTGGCGGGAACGACGTGTTCAAAAACAGATGGTTCAACTTTTAATGCCGGCGAGTTGATTGCGATCAAAGGCGTTGTTGATTACGACCAATTTGGTGTCGGTGCCGATGCCTCATACCCAGCGTGTCCTTAAGGAAATAAATGAAAGTTCGTTTCACCTTACTCATTTTAAGTCTGCTACTAGCTCAAACAGCTAGTGCTGCGGCTTATAAAGAATGGTGGAGTTCGGCACGCGGAATGGGAATGGGCGGAGCGTATACATCAGTCGTGAGAGATGCCGATGCAATTTTTTTGAACCCTGCTGCTCTTGCTAGAAGTTCGGGAGTTAATTGGACAGTCATCGATCCAAGGCTCGGCGTAAATGGTCTTGGAGTCATGGAAGAGTATTCAGCTTTCAGCGAAAGTGAAAACATTGCTGAATACGTCGATAGTCGATGGGGTGAACAAACGTGGTTTGGCGGCGGAGTAAAGTCTGCAGTCACATTTCCATATTTTGGAATGGCCGCATTCGCTGCAAGTGATCTCACAATGTTCGCTGAGAATCCGGCGAACCCGATTGTGAATCTCGAATATTCGGCTGACTACGGAGCGGTGATTGCTGGTGCTATTGATATTGTTCCGACGATCATGAGTGTCGGTTTGTCAGGGAAGCGAATCACTCGAGTAGGGACTTCTTATCCGTTGCGAGCCTCGACAATCGCCGATCTCGATGAAGATCAAATTCAATCAGAATTAAAAAATCGTGGAAGCGGTTACGGTCTTGATGCCGGATTACTGCTCACTGTGCCAAGTCCCATAAAGCCAAGTTTCGCAATGGTTTACAAAAATATTGGTTATACAGCGTTTAATCATGAAGGTGGGAACAGAGCTCCCGCCCGGATTGCTCCTGATTTGACGATAGCTGGTTCGTTAGAAATCGACGCTGCGTTAATCACACTGACGCCGTCGTTCGAAATTAAGTATGTGACTGATCAGGAATCTCAAATCGGTAAGAAGCTTCATCTTGGCCTCGAGGTGGACTTACCGTTGATTGACATTCGCGCAGGCTTGCACCAAGGTTACTATGCGTTGGGAGCGGGATTCGATATCGGCGTTATGCGAGCGGATCTTGCGACTTACGGAGTTGAGCTTGGTGAATATCCGGGTCAGCATGAAGACCGACGATACATGGTACAAATCATATTTGATATCGGCTTCGATCTCGGAAATTTCAGCGGCAAAGACTCAAAGACTGGTAAACGCACCCGTCTAAAGCAGCGTCGATAAAAATTTGTCATTTGAAATTTAAGAGGCCCATGCTCACTTTGCGCGAGATCAGCAGCCCTGACGATCAACGAGTTCATCTTGATCGATTCAATCCTTCCACTTGTACTTGGGTAGTCTCAGATGCCAAAGCAAAATTCGATTTGCAACGTCAGCTCATCGGGAAAAGCGGATTCCTTGATGGCTTGGCTGTCGTTCGAGCCAGCGAGCTCTGGAAAATTCTCTTAACCCGTCTTCGTCCTGATCTTCAACTTGTGTCAGCGAACTTTGTTACTACGCTCATCGGTGAACAACTTGCTGAGTCCGAATTTGAGTGGGCTAAAACTTCGGGTGCTGCCGAAACTGCAATGAGTTACATGAGTCAACTTATGCCGATATTAGCTCACCTAGAAGGTAAAGAGCGTTTGGAAGATTGGTTTGGGAGCCACGATACAGCAAAGACTCGCTGGAAGCATTGGTCAGATCTTTGTTTTGATCTCTGGAGCAAGTTTCTAAATCAGGGAGTGATTGCTCCTGCCTGGGTCAGCGGAGTTCTGGTCAACGAAGAAAACTTCGAGCAAGTTTGGAAAAGAGATCTGATTTATGATTTGGGCGCAGAGTTCAATCAGGTTGAAGCCGACTTGATCAATATTTTAAAAAAGAAAATCAATGTCACAGTTTTGCGTCCGGCGCCTGAGTGGCAAGAGGAATATCGCAAAACGCTTTATGCCTATGAGTTACTTAAGGCTGATCGCACAGAGCGGCCAGAACTCATTAAGATCGAAAAAGTAGAGGGTGCTGCTTCGAAAACGTATCAAAAGTTTACGACGATGATCGCCGAAGTAAAGAATTCGACTGCAGTTGCTCGCCAGTGGTTAGAGGCAGGCGTGAAGCCAAGCGAAATTGCAATCGTCGCTCCGGACATAGAGAGCTACTGGCCATCGCTTTATCCTTATTTACGTGAAGAGGGTATTAGCTCGCAAAAAGATGTCGTCGCTCGCTTGCATACCTTCCCTGATATTTCGCAGTGGATGGCAACTCTTCGCCTAAACTCAGGTTCTGTCGCTGAGTCTGACTTAGAAGTCAGTCTTTACGAGCAAGGCAGTCGTCCGGTCATCTCGTATGACAGATTCCGAACACTTTACACGGCCATCTACGACCGAGATGATTTGTTACGTGAAGCAAAGATTGCGCAGCTCTATAAAATTGAACACAAGCCGGGAACCCAGCTCTACCGCGACGAATTTGTTGCATGGGCGCTGAAATCTTGGGTTCCCAAAGACAAACAGGCCGACACCAATCGAATCGAAAGGCTGTTTAAACAGTTTTTCACTGATTGTTCTCCGTCTGTACGTTTGCCAACATCTCGATGGCTTTCATTTTTAGAACTTCTAGCGGCAAACGGAGAAGAAAGAATTATTGCGGGCGACTCTGAAGGTATTTCCTGCATAAATCTTCGCTCTGCTGAAAACAGTCCAGCGACACATATGATTTTTCTTGGACTTACCGAGCAGGCGCTGAAGACAAGTTCAAAGACAGCAGTTATTTTCGGAGACACGCTCTCGCTTGCAACACAGGTCGGCTTTCATCTCAATTCTCCTGAGCACAGTAAACTTGAGTTTGAAGTGAGATGGATGACCGAAAATTCGAAACGACATTTGCAACTCTACACTCCCGAAACAGATTTTGATGGCACAATTCAGCCGCCATCATGGATTTGGGTGCAAGGACGGGGAGAGGCAGATGTGCTTCAATTCTCAGTTCCTCAAAAAACTCGATGGGATGAAATTCAGCAATCGGGCTGGAGTGAAATCGCAGAAGCTCGAAGCTGGTCCGCTGCTCATTTAAAATCAGTTTCGGATTCAATTGAGCAAGATCTCGGAAAACTTCCTCTCCCTAAATTTGCTGCTGACATGAAGATTTCTCTTTCGCCTTCAGCGATTGAAAACTATCTCGACTGCCCATTTATCTTTGCTTCGAAAAAACTTTTCGGACTGCAAGATAAGGCGTTCTTAGACCTTGATGTTGATGCCGCCACCCGTGGCAGCATTATGCATTCGCTGTTTAAGCTACTTTTAGAGGAGCCGACTCTTGAGCTTTCAGATACAAAAATCGAAGAGCTCGTTGAGAAGGCGCGACCTGATGAAGTCGATGCATTCGATGAAAAACTTTGGCCACCGCTTAAAGTTCGATATTTTCTGTTGGCGAAACGATTTCTCGAATTCGAAAAAGAATGGCGAAAAAAATTTCCTTCTGCAAAGACGATTGCCAAAGAACATTCGTTCAGCGGATTTATTCAGGCGAATGGGTCTTTGAACCCAACCGAAGGGGTAGTGCCATTTAAAGGTCGGTTTGATCGAATCGATCAAGATCAACAAGGTAACTATGCAGTCGTCGACTACAAAAGCTCTCCAAACGATCTTCGCCAACACGGCTCGTGGCTAAAGAACAATGAAATTCAATTACTTCTTTATTCCCTAGCGCTCGAAGATGGTATCGCCTCACTTCCTTCAGGAGAAGTCGTTGAAGCGGTTTACTATGTGGCACGAACCATGGAGCGCGAAACAGGGCTTCGAGTTTCTGATCGTGAACAAGGACTTTTTGTTCTTGAAGGTCGAGGCTCTAGCAAGGCGACAACGGAACAAAAGAAAAATCTTTATAGTCAGATTCGCGTAATGCTAGCTGATATGCTGAAGCGAATGAGCCAAGGGGACTACGCGCCTAGGCCGGTAAGCACAAAAATTTGTGAACGTTGTAATTGGAGTTTATTGTGTCGCGCACCACATCTCAATTAAGCGAAATTGTGCGTGCTGGCGCTGGCGCCGGTAAGACAACTGAGCTTACCAATCAGGTTCTGCAAAAAGCCGAGTCATTCTTTGCAGAGAACGGCGAAATGCCGCGAATGATCGTGACCACTTTTACTCGTAAGGCGACTCAAGAGCTGCGAGAGAGACTGATGGTGAGGGCACTCGACAGTAAAAAGCCTCACCTAATTGAGTTTGTTAACTCAAAAGCTCATCTCTACGTTTCTACTATTCATGGTGTATTAGAAATTTATTTGAAACGATTTGGTGCCCCTCTTGCGATTGATCCTAATTTCAAAGTTTTGAATCGCACTGAAGCCTCGAAATTAGCGCGCAAAGCGCTCCGAGATGTTTTGTTTAGCAGCTTGCAATATCAAGAGCTACTCGAGGCGTTTGATTTCAAAAAGCTGACACTCCTCTGTCGCCAGTTTCACGAAGTTAAATTGAAAAGCCAAACAGTAAAGCGGCACGATCTTAGCTCTCTTTACTCTGCCTTAAATGAAGTCGGAAGAAACCTCGTAAATAAAATTGACGATTTAGTTGCATCAATTCTAGCTGAAGCTAGCGGCCCCAAGGCCGAAGAGTGGGTAGCGTACGCGAACGAGTTTCGCTCAATTGCAAAGTCGATTGCGGTCTTTACAAATATCGATGCATGGGGCGATGCCCGAGTTAAAACATTGGCCTCACTTGACGGTTTAAAGAAGCCACGCGCAAACTCGAAGGCTCCGACTGTCGACGAAGAAATTTCTGATCACGCAAAAGAGTTGCAAGATGAACTTTATGAGTTTGTTGAATCGAACGATCCCGCGGCACTCATTCTGTTTGTAGAGAGTTTCGAGAAGTTTGAAAAGCTAGCTCTTGAGTTTTCAGAAAAATTTCTGGCTATAAAGCGAGAGCAGGGTGCGATCGAAATTGCGGACCTCGAGCTACTTGCAGGTGAATGCATCAGAATACAAAGTGAATCGGCAAATGCATTTTCAAAAGAATGGGATCACTGGCTAATCGATGAATACCAAGATACCAGCCCATTTCAGGTGAAGTTACTCAGTGACTTGGTCGGAGAACGGCCAGTATTCATCGTGGGTGACCCTCAACAATCCATTTATCTTTTCCGTGGAGCAAGATCAGAAGTTTTTAAACATAAAGAAGATGAGCTTCGATCTCAAAATGGTAAACTTCGAGTTCTAGATAAAAACTATCGCTCTCGTCGTGAGCTTCTTACTTTCTTCAATGAATTTTTTGCGAGCTTCGGTTCAAGCTTTATGCCGATGCAATCATTTCAAGAAAAGTCTCTCAGTGCTTCTGTTCCGGTCGCAAAGTTCTTTATCGCCCAAAAAGCTGAGAAGAATTCAGATGTTGAGCCTCGTGATGCAGAATTCGATGCAATCGTTTCGCATATTATTGAAAAGCTTCACTTGGGTGAAAAGCCTGAGTCGATTTGTGTTCTGGCGCGCACTCGTTCAACTCTCGTCAAAATTGCTGGGCTTCTTGATGATGCTGGCGTCCCGGTTCACTTGCATGCATCCGGCGGATTTTATGAGCGACGAGAAATTCAAGATGCGTTGGCGCTTTTGAAATTTTTGGTTAATCCACATGATGACGAAAATCTGATAGTGCTGCTGCGAAGCCCTTGGTTCCGAGTCGCCGACGATAGCTTAGTAAGAGCAGTTAGCAATGCTAAAGAAAGCTATTGGTCGACTCTCTCACGATTAAGCAGTCCTGAGTTTGAATCAGTCGAGCGACTAAAGAACTATATTCAAAGTCGAAATGTCTTCGGCACGAGCACAGTTTTCAAGCAGGCTTTAATTGAGTCAGGCTTTGTCGATGCAGCAAGAATTCACGATAGCAGCGGTCGACGAGAATCAAATATTTGGAAACTTATTTCAAGACTCTCAGTCGACGAAGCCCGTCCAGGCTTTAACCCTTTACAGTTCATTTTGAACACCCAAGCTGAGCTTCGAGACTTTGAAGGTTCAGAAGAGGGTGATGCGGTGACGGCAGTTGAGCCTAATCGTGTAAATCTTATGACCATTCATGCTTCGAAGGGTCTGGCGTTTGACCACGTAATTCTTCCTCGTCTACATGAAAGTCCGCGACTTTCGACTCACAAAGATTTTCTTTTCGATGAAAACCTTAATCGGTGGTCGATGAGAGTCCCTGTGGGACCTGAAATGAAATTTACCGGTTCGATTGCCGAGCAACTCTTTTTAGATCATTTTCAAAAGCAAGAGCTTCAAGAACATCAACGAGTTCTCTATGTCGCGCTGACTCGTGCCAGACACTCTTTATTCATGAGTTGGACTGAACCAGCGAAAAAGAATTCTTGGCTTGAGCAACTTCAATTTGATTTGAGCGATGGGCACCACCAAATGTCAGAATATTGCTATGAGGTGACTCGTGACATGAAACCAAATGTCACATTTCAATCTGCGGCTGAAGTTGAAACCAAAACTCGTAAGCCATGGAGCGTGAAGGCATCGGCTGCCTCAGTGAAGCAGATGTCAGTGACCGAGATACTCGAGAATAGCTCGCGTGCAAAGCTTGCGGGCGGAAACTTTATGAACACTATTCGTGCCTCTAAGCGCGGAGTGACAATGCACAAGCTGATGGAAATGATGAAGTATCACCAATCTGGCGAGCAAATTAAAAAGCTCATCGAGCAATGGTTTCCGGACGAGTCGAATGAAGTTACCAAAGCAGTTAACTGGATGAGCGCACTCAAAGATCCGGCAGTCATTGAGCTCATCAAGGCTGGCGAAGTTGAGTGGTCGTTTACGATCGAAGAATCGGGTCGAATAATTCCGGGTCAAGTTGATCTTTGGGGTCGATTTAACAATCAGGTTTGGATCATCGACTATAAAACTGGTAATCCAGATAGTTACGAGAAAGCTTTTTCACAAATGGAGCTTTACTCGCTGGCGGTGCGACGAGCGGGCTTTGCAAAGTCTGACGAACAGATTCAACTTGCTGCCGTGTATCCGTTTTCCGAAAAAATCTTTGTTAAAACTGCGCCGTCTGAAGCTCAGGTTGTCGCTCAGTTTTTTACTGACCAACGTCCAGCCTCTACATAGGCCTAAGTTTACAGATTTCATCTAACCTAATTTGCCAGTTCAGATCTTAGTTCCTACTCTCTAAGCAGACGAATTGGAGTTGAAATGAACTTTAATGTAATTGCGATTGCGCTGATTGTTTTAACAGGCTGTTCTCATCTTCAACCACCAGCTAAACCAAGAGATGTTGCCAACACAGAAGCAAAACTCTCGGACTATTCTCCCTATAAATACGAAGTGTTGTTCACCGAGCCTGTTTGCATCGAGTATAAGTACAAAACTGAAGTGCTCAGTCGAAGTGGAAAAGTACTTACTGGTAAGCCAAAGAACGTTTATTGCGATCCAAAAAATGATCTTGAGGCATCAGGAAACCGTGACTCAAGTCCGCAAAAGCGTCTCGTCGATTGGATTAACGACCCGGCAACTAAGGAAGTTTGGTTTACTTATCTTTCGTTTACAAACAAAGCAGTTACAGAGGCGTTGTGTACAAACGCCAAATCGCGCGGTCTCAAAGTCGACTTTGCTTTAGATTCTGGGACCGCCATGAAGACGGCTGATGATTTGGTTTCATGTGCACCCTCACTGATTAAGTACGTAAAACGTGGAAACATTAAAGGTTTGGGATTAGCGCACAACAAAATATTTATCTTTAATCCGCGCTCAAGTGACGAAATTCGTATTGTGTTTAGCAGCGGCAACATGACAACAGGTCCTGTCTTGCATCACGAGAATTGGCACTTCATTACAACGAACGTAAAATCGCACTTTGCTCAGAGTCATCTTTGTGTGATGAATGCAGAGAGCGACGATTTAGTGATGGCGGGCCGAAAAGAATATTTAACTTACGTAAAAAGTTGTCGTGAGCAAATTTCTTCTCCAGAAGAAACTGATATTCGTACTTTCTTTGTTCCGGGAGAAGGTGAGCCAGGCTTTGACAACAAGTCAGGCCGGAAGACAGCCTATGAATATCTCTTAAATGGAGACGGTAAAAATCCTGGTATTCAACAAGCAAAAGAAATCTGGCTAGCTTGCCACAGATTTTTGCATAAGGGACTAGTCACAGCTTTAGGAACAAGAGTTCAGGAGGGCGGAGTCGATCTTCGCATCACTGCTGATGACGATACATTCTACGACTCAAACGACCCTTCTTTCAAAAGAGCGGGCGGAACACTCAGGCAAGAGTGGCTCAACGTTAAAGGCTTGATTTCAAAAGGTGCGACGGCCAAATTTATGGAAACAAATTCGTCGGTGCACCAACTTCATCATAGTAAATTTATTATTTTTGATGATAAGGCTGTCATAGCAGGGGCTGCTAACTTCACTCAAGCGGCATTCCGCTCAAACATGGAAAATATTTATTACATTACGATTCCTGAAGTTGTTCAGAAGTTCAGAGCCTACTATTCGAAGCAGTGGAACACGATGGCGACATCAATTGATGATCTTCCGGCGCAGGGAAATGTAAGCGGTAAATTCTAGAAATCTAATCTTCTACATAGCCTTAAAATTAATAGTGCGGGTACCGAGCGGGCCAGTGACTGTTAGGGTTGAGTTCTGTCCTTCGATCACTGTTGTAGGAACTGGAAACTCAAAGATGTAAGGCGTCGTCCAGCGAGTGTGATAGGGGTAAAGAACTTGGAGTTCGGCCAAAAGCCTGTGAACTTTTTTAACTGAACCAACGTATCGCTGTCCTCCGGCATCTAGAAAAACGCGCCAGATTGTTTTTAGTCCCGTTAAATTATCGTTCTTTCGCTCCGGAGTGAAGAAGCTGATATGAACACGAGTCGTCGAAGACATTTCTTGCGTCGCTTTTTCGCGCTCGCTTGAAAGTTTTTCTTCTTCCCACTGGTAGTAGTCGCCTTGGCGCTTCACCATCGCTTCGTGAACTTCGCTATTTAGCAATGTTCCTCTAAATTCGAAGTTATTGTGAAAACCGTTGTATTCACTTTGTCCGTCGCTGTTTTTATCAATCAGGGCCGAGTAACTCTCTTCATTGATGCGGTGATTAACTACTTGCGGCTGATTGGGAACACTTGTGCAAGAACATAAAGATGCGATCAACAAGATGCTAAACATTTTTTTCATTTTAGTTCTCACTGGTTTTAATTGCGTTATCAAAGAAAGAATTTAAATCATCGTAAACTTTTTCACGGCCAGACTCGTTAAAAATCTCGTGGTAAAAATCGTCGTAAACGATTTTCTTTTTTTCTTCCGCATCGATCTTTTCAAAGAACTCTTCTGAAGCCTCTCGTTTGACGACTCTGTCATCGCCGGCAAGTTGCATAAGAAGAGGGATATTTACATGTAGATGATGGTTTCCGACCTCTGCGATTGTCTCGAGCATTCCAAAATAGAGAGCGGGCGAAATTTTATCGTGTCTCATGATGTCTTTGCTGTAACTGCTGACGACTTCTTCGTCATGGCTGAGATGTTCATAGTGGAGCTCGTTGGCCATTGTAAAAGTTGGCAGAACCTTCCGCAAAAGTTTTGCAGCAAAATCTTTTGCCGGTGGAACTTTAATTGCGATTCCGAGAAGTGGTGAGCTTAGGCTAACTGCTGTTGCTCCCATCGAACCATAATTAAGAAGACTTTTAAGAAGAATCAATCCACCCATTGAGTGAGCAACTAAGAAGAATGGTTTTTTAAACGAACTACTTTTCTTGAGATGGTCCGTGAATAGCTTGAGATCTTCGCTGAACCAAGCGAAGTCTTCGACGTATCCTCGTTTACCCTCTGATTTTCCATGACCGCGACTGTCCCAAGCGATGACATTCCATCCTCGCTTATTCATGCCTTCAGCAAATCGAGCATAAGACTCAGAATGTTCAGCCATTCCGTGAGTTACGACCAAAGTCCCGCGAGGACTAGGGATTGACCACGTCTGATAGAAGAGATCTGCATTGTTGTAGCCATGAAAATGGCCTTCTGTACGTGTCGTCATAATTTATTTTCGATGATCTACTAAAAATGCGTCAAGTCTGATTGTGGCGATAGACGGCTTCGCATAAAATGATCTCATGTTGCGCAACTTTTGTTTAAATGTCTTTCGATGTAATCGCCCTACTCTAGACCTCGTCACGGTGCTTTTTGTGGTCTTGGTGGGCCAAAGCGCTGCGGCTCAAGGCACAACTAATCAATTTGGACCCGAGATTGGCGGATATGTCGGGACATTACTTCCGAATCAAATTTCGGGTGTTACCGAAATTCTTCCTACTTGGGGCATTCGCTATTCGCATCCGCTTTCTTTTGGATTTGTTGAAGGGAGCCTACGAGACTCTCATGCAAAAGGTGTGATCTGGGACGTTGCCTCTGTGGCGATGCGTTTTGATATGAATACCGTCGAGGGATTCACAAATATTTTTTATCTCGGTGCTGATATGAACGCTTATAAGCCTGACTTCCGCGGCGATCGAATTTGGACGGGCGGGGCGCATGTTGGAACAGGTTTATTAATGAAAGTCGCTAATACTTTCTGGATCCGCACAGATTTAGGAATCGCTGTGAGCCCTGGCACAAGTCTATTTTTGAATATTGGAATTGCGATTCGCAAGCCAGCCGGCGGCGGCTAAAGACGCAGCTAAAGAGGCGGCTTAAGAACAGTGTCTTTCGCAATCGATAAAGCTTCGGGATAATCCAAATTATAATGAATTCCTCGAGACTCTTTTCTTGAAAGCGCAGCTCGCACCGTAAGATCTGCTACTAGAGCAATATTACGAAGCTCAATGATATCTGGGTGAAGCTTCGCTGGTCCGTAATAATCTTGAACTTCTGCTAAAATAGTTTTTAAGCGAACTTGTGCTCGTTCGAGTCGTCGATTTGATCGAACAATACCGACATAGTTCCACATCAGTCGCCGGATCTCATCCCACATGTGAGAAATTAAGATCATCTCATCTTCGTTTTGGCTTTGAAAATTCGGCCACTGCCGCTCGGCGCTCTCGGCAATTTTGTATTCGTCACTATGTTTGATCAGGTACTCCGCAGCGTTGTGAGCAAATGCCAAACACTCAAGTAGAGAATTCGATGCTAGGCGATTTGCTCCGTGCAATCCAGTGCAAGTTGTTTCACCGGCTGCGAATAAGCCAACGACATCGGTGCGTCCTTGAAGATCAGTCACAACTCCGCCACAAAGATAGTGTGCAGCCGGCACAACCGGAATTGGTTGCTTCGTCATATCAATTCCGAACTCTAAACATCGTCGATAAACTTGCGGGAATCGTTCTTTCAAATACTCGGCAGGTCGGTGAGTGATATCAAGGTACACACAGCTGTCGCCAGTTTTTTTAAGTTCGGCATCGATTGATCGAGCTACGATATCGCGAGGAGCAAGACTCCCGAGAGGGTGATAATCCTTCGCAAACGCAACGCCTTTTGAGTTAACCAGCTCAGCACCTTCTCCTCGTAAAGCTTCAGTGATGAGGAAGTTGCGTGCCGATGGGTGATACAAACAAGTTGGGTGAAACTGCATGAACTCTAAGTTTGCGATCCGCGCTCCTGCTCGGTACGCCATTGCAATTCCGTCTCCGGTCGCTCCACTCCAATTAGACGTGTAAAGATAAACTTTTCCCGCACCACCTGTAGCAAGAAGAGTGGCCCGAGCATAGTAGGCCGAAACTTCGTTTCGTTCTTTATCGAAAACATATGCACCCAAGCAGCGGTTCTGCTGCGTGATCAGATCGATTGCGAAATTGTTTTCGTGAATTTCAATATTCTTGTGGGCCTTTACCTTTGCGAGCAGTTGGTTGTGTATGGCAAGGCCTGTTGAATCTGCCATGTGCAAGATCCGTCGCTGACTATGTCCACCTTCAAGAGTGAGATCAATTTTCCCACCTTTTTCGTCAGAAACCGAAAATTCAACTCCCCAATCAATTAGATCTTTGATGCGATCAGGTGCACTTTCAACGACAGCTCGAACGACCGGTTCGTGGCAGAGACCTGCTCCCGCTTTCAGAGTGTCGGCGATGTGCGACTCAAAGCTATCTTCCTCAGACATAACCGCTGCAATTCCACCTTGAGCCCAAGCTGTGTTTGTTTCGGTCAGCGAAGTTTTTGAGAGGAGAATGACGTTACCGTGATCAGCGACTTTCAGAGCAAACGAAAGTCCAGCTAGACCCGAACCAATAATGAGGTAATCGCAGGTTTTTACCATCGGAGGACCAGTAACTAATCCCGTTCATAGGCAAAGTCAAAATGACCCTCGGCCAGACCCTAGACATTAGTCGCGTTATAGGTGCTGGAGTTAGGTAAAAGTAGAATGATGTCACATATTTAATTCATTATTAGGAAGGTAGCCTAAAATCCAGTTTTCACGGACGAAAGCAATGAAACTACAGCACTACTTTACACTCCTAGTCCTTGCGACAGTGATCACACTCATTGGCGTTTCTGAATGGAATCAATCAAAGAAATCGGCAGATGAAAAGCGCAATGCGTTTTACCTAAACCTGAATTCTCAAGCTTCAAGCCTCGAACAGGCGATTAAAAATCGAATTGAAAATCTTCGCTATCAGTTGGCACAGGCAGCGTCTCGCCACTCAGACTCATCGAGTAGTCTGTCTAGCGATTCCGAGTTTTCAGCCATTGCTTGGTTGCAGAAAAATCCTGAAGGCGCGGGCGCAAAGTACAAAGCGGTTTGGGCCGAAGCTAATACGCAAACTTTTGACCCGACATGGCTCAAAGGTCTGAACTTTTCTCAAATCAAAGATGGCGAGACACTTTTTGTTCGCCGCACTGACCGAAATGGAAATGCCTTCTTTGCACTCGTTATGACTGCTGTTACGCAGTCTTCTCAAATTGCGAGTGAGCTTCCAGAAACAGCAAGTGGTGAAGAGACTGATCGGGTTTATCTTTTTGCCGCGATTGCGCCTTCGACGCTCACTGCTTGGGTTGATGATTGGGTCGGTTCATCTCGTGCGGCATTCATCTTTGATGAAAAGGGCAATGTGATTTCTCATTCACAGCGCCAATATGTAGGTACTAATTTAAGCACAGATAAGTTTGTTAGTTCTTCGATTCGAAGTGGTAGAGCAAAGCTCACGTCTGAGTTTGCGGATCTCGAAAATGAACAGAGAGTGGGAGAGAGTTTACGTATTGGTCAAACTAATCTGCGTGCGGCAGTCTCAGTTCCAAAAGCCGCCATGCTGAAGCCTTCAAATCTCGAGCAAAATTCTCAGCGGGGACTGTTGATCACGGTTGGTTTCTTCCTTGTAGGCTTGACCTACTTCGTGAGCGGGCGGTTTGCAAATCGACTACCTAAAGTCTCTTCGGTTGCAAAAACAAATCGTGCGACGGCACCTGTTCAAGTTGAGGCGGCAGCAGAGGTTGCTCCTGAGCCAGAACTAACTTTTGAAGATGTAGAACAAAAGACTCGGCTGAATCTTGAAGAGATTCTTGCTCGGTCAAAAGAAATTCGTCAGCGTCTGCAAATGGATTTCATTGAAACTGTCGAGAGCGAACAAAAGGCCTTCTTTGAAGAACTTGCAGCGAGTGAAGCTCCAGTAGTTGCTGATAATACTGAGCCTGAGGCGATTGAGTCCCATTTGACCGAAGTGGAACTTCCAAAAATAAAAGTGCGCCGTCCGAAAGTGAGCTTATAGGTAATGAAGCTTAAGGATCTTCGTTCTGAATTCGACGTTCTCATTATCGAGCCCGTCGTAAATACATCGGAAAACTATCACAAAATTTTAGCTCTCGCTGGCTTTCGTTGTGATGAATGCCCGGATCCAGTCGAAGCTATTTCAAGGGTTCGCGAAAATCCTCCGCACATTATTTTTTTTAGCGCATCAGATCTCGACTCGAGCCGACGACAACTTGAGGCTTTAAACTCAGTCAGTTCTGAATTTCAGATCATTTTGTTAACGAGTAAATCTCAGACTCAACGAGCGTTAAATCTAGTTGAAAACGAAACTATTTTTGATTTCTTAGCACTGCCGCTAACCTCACCATCTGAGTTAGTCGTAAAGGCCGATAAAGCTGCTGAAAAACTTTATTTAACATTTCAGCTTGAAGAAGCTCAGTTAAATCACGCGGCAAAAGTTTACGAGAATAAAAGCGGCGAAGATTCGAATTACGTTCCGCCTCCGTTGTTTTCATTCGAAAAGAACGAGACTTCATCAAAATCAGCCTATCATCAATTTGAAAGTGCGATTTTGAAATTGTCGATGAGTCGTGACCCCGGGCAAGCGCTTGCGACATTTATGCAAATAGCGAGCGATCGCCTCGAGGGCAGATCGATTGCCTACTTTAAATTTCTTCCAACTCATTTTTCATTTGTTTACTCTGAGGGCGTTGGCATTCAGGTCCCACTTGGAAAAGCAGTAGGCGTTGATCTTCGTAGCTCGGGATACCGCGATCAATCCGAAGTGTTCTCGCAACTTGAAAATATTGGTCAAATTAAAGAGATGTTGAGCTCAGTTTTTAAAGCTCCAAAATTTTGTGTCTTGCCACATGCGTTTGACGGTGAGGCTCTTGGCTTTTTTGTTGTGCTCGGCGAACTCGACTCACAAGGAAAAGAAGAGTTCCGAATTTTAGAGAGACTCTTTAGCATTGTTTATCAGCGAAACATTCTCGTAAAGTCACGGGAACAGCTCGAAACACGAGATCCGCTCACGGGATTGACAGCGCTTTCGGTGTTCGAGAGTAAAATTAAAGAAGAGCTTTCTCGCTCTCGTCGAACTGGTTTGGCTTTCTCTCTTGTGATTATTGAAATCGATAATCTTTCAAAATTAGAAGACCGTATCGGCTCAAGTAACGCCGATACAATCCTCAAAATGATTGGTGTGATCGTCAAAAAAACGTCGCGCAATAACGATATTGCGGGTTCGTTTAGTCGCGGTCGTTTTGGACTCATCCTGCCTCACACTGATTCAGTAGGTGCCCGCGTACGAGCTGAACGTCTTCGCCGAATGGTCAGCACGACAAAATTTCCGATGAATGAAACGGATGGGGCGGGACTGATCACTGCAACTGCTGCCATTGGAGAATATCCATCACTGTCTTCGGACTCTGAAACGCTTGTTCGTTCAACTTTAGTTGCACTTCAGCGTGCCCAGGCAGCTGGGGGCGATCAGCTCACTGTCGTTTCAGTGCCAGAAGATTTCAAAGCAGATTTTCGTCCACATCCAGTTCAGTCGCCGGTTTCTTTCGAAACGGCTCGAGGCCGAACTAAGTGAGACCAACCGAAGCCGTCATCAATTTGCCCGCGTTAATTCGGAATGCGCAAAAACTTCGCTCGCTGGTTGGTGAAGATGCATTTTTTTGCCCGATGGTGAAAGCAAACGCCTATGGCCATGGCGCGGTTCAAGTGGCTCATGCACTGGCAAAAGACGGCGTTGAGTTTGTTGGTGTGAGTCTAGTTGAAGAGGGGATTGAACTTAGGAAAGCTGGATCAAAACTCAAAATTTTAGTGTTTGGTGCTTTCACAGATTTAGATTCGGCTCGCGCTATCGTTGAGCACTCTCTGACTCCTGTCATAAGCAGTCGCAAGCAATTAAACGCTCTTGAGCAAACTTCGGCAGATAAAAGCATCAATGTTCATCTGAAGTTCGACACCGGAATGAATCGCTTAGGATTCAATGTTGATCAAGCAACTGCAATTCGGTCGCACCTTGCGAAGGTTACCAATTGGACGTTAGAGGGAGTTTGTACTCATCTTCTCAATGGTGATGATGCGAGTCGATCTGACGGATTTACTTCGAAACAACTACAAGCGTTTCAATTGGTATTAAAGAGTTTCGAAGGTTTAAGCTTTTATTCTCACGTTTTTAATAGCTCGGGACTCGTTTCGTTATCACATAATAGTACTGGTTATGGCGCGCGACCCGGCATCGCTCTTTATGGTGGCCAAGACGGTTTTGAAAGTGTGATGACACTGAAATCGCAGATCATTACAACTCGAGAGATTCTTGCCGGAGCAAGTGTCTCTTATTACGCCAATTGGACAGCAAAAAGAAAGTCGACAATTGGTATTGTACCGATTGGCTACGCTGATGGTGTCGCTCGAAAATTTACTAATCAGCTGAGCGTTTTAGTTCGTGAACAAAGAGTTCCAGTCGTTGGCACAGTGTGCATGGACTACGTCATGCTCGACCTTACAGACCTCAAATCTCAATTTGAAAGTCTAGGTGAGGGAGAAGAGGTCGTGTTCTTCGGTAGCCAAGGTCGTTCTGAAATCAGAGGACTGGAATGGGCGCAGATTCTTGATACAATTCCATACGAGATCTTCACTAGAATCAGCAGTCGAGTGCCAAGGAATTATGTCAGCACCTAAAGAATATCTTCCGCAGCAAAGATTCAAGCGCTCGTTTAACTATGCTCGGTTCCGTGTTCACGTAAACAATGCGATCAATAATTTCGTAGAGTCGATCGTTGAATCATTCCGAGTTTTTGTTTATGACGTCGGTGATCTCACTCGTTTCGGAAGCTATGCAATCACATCTTTCTTTCGTCCTCCGTTTCGTTTTCCTGAACTCTTTCAGCACATGGAGTTTATCGGGAATAAATCAGTAGGAATTATTTGTCTAACCGGAATCTTCACTGGGATGGCACTGACCTATCAAATCTATCTCGGCTTCAAAATCGTTAATGCCACTAGTTTAGTTGGTCCAACAGTCGCACTTGGAATTACCCGTGAGCTTGGGCCGGTGTTGACAGGTCTGATTGTTGCCGCGCGAGCGGGCGGAGCAATGGCTGCACGGCTTGCCAGTATGCGAGTCACAGAACAAATCGACGCTTTAGAAGTCATGGCCGTTGAGCCGATTCAGTATTTAGTTTCGCCCCGCTTAATAGCTGCAGTTCTAGTCATGCCGCTGCTCACGGGCATTTTCGATTTTCTTGCGCTCTTTGGCTCTTACATGCTGGGAATTCATGTTCTTCAGATGGATGCGGCACTGTTCTTGGATCGCACTGAACTATGGCTTCAGCCCTCTCACATTTTTGAGGGGCTATTTAAGTCAGCCGTCTTCGGATTATTCTTCGCTGTCATTTGTACCCACCGCGGCTTTCACACCAAGGGCGGAGCAGAAGGCGTAGGCGCTGCAACAAATCGCGGAGTAGTGATGAGTATGGTGATGATCATCATTCTCGATTTCTTCCTGACAAATATGATCGACATTTTCTACAAGTTGATTGGTTCGGGCGGTGGCTTACGATGACTACTGAAGATTACAGCAAAATGGAATCAGCCATCGAAGTGACAGACTTAAAGCGCACGTTCGATGGAAAAGATTTTGTCATCAACGGAATGAATCTGAAAATTCCAAAAGGTAAAATCACCGTCATCATCGGGTATTCGGGTACAGGAAAGTCAGTTCTACTTAAACATATTCTTGGGCTCTTCAAGCCAACTTCGGGCTCGATCAAAGTTTTAGGCGAGGAAATTACTGAGCTCGGACCAGAGGAACTTGCAAAACTTCGACATAAGTACGGAATGCTATTTCAATATGCGGCGCTCTTTGATGACATGACCGCAGTTGAGAACGTGATGTTTCCACTTCGAGAACACCGCCGAGATTTAAATCGTCAGCAAATGCTTGAGATTGCTCATGAACGTCTCAAAGAATCAGGCTTAGACGAAAAACATTTTCAGAAACTTCCTAGCGAATTGTCGGGTGGAATGAGGAAGCGTGTGGGTCTAGCGCGTGCTCTTGCACTCGGTCCTGAGATTCTTGTTTACGATGAACCCACCACTGGACTCGACCCAATTCTCACGGAAATGGTGGATAATCTGATCTTCAGCACTCATAATTTAAAAGCAGGAACAACTTCGTTAGTTGTATCGCACGATCTTCACGCGGCTCTTCGAATCGGTGATTATTTGGCGATGCTTAATAATGGAAAAGTTCTTTTGTTTGGAACGCCTCAAGATTTTCTCAACACTGATATTGATTTAGTGAAGAGATTTGTCTCAAAAGGTGTGCATCGAAAATAACAATAAGGTTGTGGCATAAGTGTTTTCATCTTTGTTCGGCACCCCAGAGTTCAAAGTAGGATTTTTAGTCCTCCTCGCTTCAGGTTTGATTGCGACACTCGCCCTTCGTTCGAGCGAAAATCCAAGTTACCTTGGTGGCTCGAAAGATGCCTGGTTTCTTCTCGATGATGCATCTGGATTAGTAAAAAGATCTTCAGTCAAAATGGCCGGCATTGACGTTGGAATCATTGAAGATATTAAACTCCAAAACGGGAAAGCTCGCGTTGAGATGGTCATCAAGTCTGATGTACCCATCACTCGATCAGCAAGAATTGAAATTCGCCCCAACGGTATCTTAGGTGATAAATTCGTCGAAGTTGTAGCGGGCGATCCGAGAGATCCGCCACTTCGCAATGGCGATCAGATTCTTATAGTTGATGACCGTGCATCGATGGATCGCTTGATTGGCGAAGTTAGCAAAATTACAAAGTCATTGGGAATGGTGGCGGAAAATATTAAAGCTGCTACCGAAGGGGACACAGAAAAACCCCTCGGAAAAATCATCAGCAACCTCGAAACTATCACGACTGATATTGCTCAGCTCACTCGCGAACACAAAGGTCAGTTCGGTGAGATCATCGACAATCTCCACGAGACAACGGCTAACATAAACGAATTAGTTAGCGAAGAAGGCCCGGGCGGATTAAAAGAGCGTCTTAAAGTCGCGCTTGATCGCATCGACAGCACGTTGAAAAACGTTGATGAAATTTCAGGTAAAATTAATCGAGGCGAAGGTACGATCGGTAAGTTGATCAATGACGAAGAAACAGTTGAGCAGCTCAACACGGCCATCGAAGGTGTTAACGGCTTTCTCGCTACAGCTAACAAGCTTCAAACTTCATTCGACTACCACTCTGAGTTTTTAACGAGCGATAGTTTAATGAAATCGTACATCTCTTTAAATCTTCAGCCTGGTTTAGATCGCTATTATGAACTTGGAGTAGTGCAGGACCCACGCGGAATGGTTGATACCCAAGTCATTACTACGACGGGCACGACCGGAAATTCAGTCGTCAGAGAAGAGCGTCGGTACGAGAACAAGTTAAAGTTCAACGCGATATTTGCCAAAAACTTCTACAACTTCACGCTCCGGGGCGGGATCATGGAAAGTGCTGGTGGGGCAGGGTTTGATTA
The DNA here is from genome assembly GCA_964543475.1 of uncultured Bdellovibrionales bacterium. GTDB lineage: Bacteria > Bdellovibrionota > Bdellovibrionia > Bdellovibrionales > JAMPXM01 > JAYSYM01. The sequence continues at coordinate 803,251 of CAZIYJ010000001.1, forward strand.
CCATATGTTCCGCCGCAAACTTCGCTTTAGCGCCGAGGCCTATGATTTTGCTGACCTTCAAATTAAGACCTACCTGCGTTATTCGTTCTTCAAGGGCGTCTACATTATGGGTGGGGGCGATAATCTCGCGGGTAACAGAGGTACAGCTGGCGCCTTTGTGGGCGGAGGAATTTTCCTCACGAACGACGATCTAAAGTTGATGTTAACGAAGCTGCCAATGTAAGTTGAGGGCATGTTTAAGAATGCCCTGATCAGTACTTCTGACAAAAGTGGTCTCCTCGAATTCATAAAACCTTTAAGTGAACGTGGAATGAGGGTCGTCTCAACAGGCGGCACTTCAAAATTTCTTCGAGAAAACAACGTGAAGGTTGTGGAAGTCGCAGAGCAAACCGGATTTCCGGAAGTGATGGATGGAAGAGTCCGCACTCTTCATCCCTCGATTCACATGCCGCTGCTTGCGCGCCAAACTGTTCCAGAAGACATGGCTCTGCTAAAGCAAAATAACCTTGAGCCCTTTGATCTTGTCATCGTGAACCTATATCCCTTTGCTGACGCCCTTAAAAAAGGTGTGGTGGGTGATGAGTTAATTGAGTTTATCGACATTGGTGGTCCGTCACTCCTCAGAGCGGCTGCGAAGAACATGGATCGCATCACCGTTGTTTGTGACCCAGCAGACTACGTTTGGATTTTAGAAAAAGCGAACAAAGGTGAATCTCTTTCCGCAAGCGACCGAAAACGCTTAGCTGGAAAGGTTTTTGCGCACACATCAAAATACGATGCATTGATTGCAAAGACGCTCATCGGAGACGCTCCCGAAGCTCAATCTCTAACCGGTGAGCTAGTGCAAGAGTTACGCTACGGCGAGAATCCTCAGCAGCAGGCTTGGTGGTTTAAAAATCCCGGATCACCGTTCGGTCTTCATGATGCTAAAATTCTTCATGGCAAAGCTCTTTCGTACAATAACCTTTTAGATCTCGAAGCCGCGACTCGCTCACTACGCGATTTTCAAAACCCAACAGCGATTGCAGTGAAACATAACAACCCTTGTGGCATCGGCGTTGGTGCAAGTGCAGAACAAGCTGTCGAGAGAACTCTTGCTGCCGATCCTGTTAGCGTCTTTGGCGGCATCATTTCAATTAACAGAGAGGTAAATGAATTAGCAGCTGCGATGCTATCAAAAATATTTCTCGAATGTATTGTTGCCCCTAGCTTCAGCGCTGGTGCGCTCGATCTCCTGCAAAAGAAAAAAGATTTGAGGCTTCTTGCATGGCCAGAAATGTTGAAGCCAACCGATGAGCCGGAGTTTCGAACAGTAGCCGGTGGATATCTTTTGCAGGGCCAAGATAAAACTGAGAGCTGGAATTCGAAATGGCAAATTATCGGCGAGATGCCTACAGAACAAATCAAAGCTGATCTTGAGATGGCTTGGAAAACTTGCGCCCACCTCAAGAGCAACGCGATTGCTCTTGCGAGCTCAGGTACAACCGTTGGTCTAGGAATGGGGCAAGTCAATCGAGTCGATGCAGTTCAACAGGCAATCTTGCGTATGAAACATCACCATCCTCAGGCTAATAATGTCGTTCTTGCGAGCGATGCATTCTTTCCGTTTCCGGACTCAATCGAAATTATCGCAGAAGCCGGAATAAAGTGGGTTATTCAGCCCGGTGGATCGATTCGCGATGAAGCTGTGCTTGCAAAGGCCAGTGAACTTGGAGTGAACATGGTCCTGACTCAAGTCCGTCACTTCCGACACTAGTGCACTTCAATTTCTCAGAGTTTATGCGTACAATGCCTCTATGAGAGAAGTTGGTGGGCAGAGCGAACTTTGGCTGATCAAGGCAGGCGACAGAATCGTCGGCCCGTTTGAGCACGCAGAAGTTATCAAGCGTTTGCTTTCTCGTGAAATTGCAGTCATTGATGAAATTTCAAAGCCGATGTCGCGTTGGCGATACGTTCGCGAAGAACCCGCATTTCTATCTGTCGTTGAGCAAATCAGATCCGAAAACTTGAACACCCGTGATGACACAGTTGCAACTGTCACCACTACAGCAGTTGATCCTTTGGATCTAACGCCGACTCCAACACAAGTTGATCACTTGATGAAGACGGTTGAGTCTACTCATCGTGAAGAATCGATTCCGGCGAAACGTTATGGTCTTCAAAAAGAGGAACGCTCAGTTCAACTAGCGCCAGCGAAGTCTAACTTACCTCTGATTGTTGCTGCTCTCTTAGTGGCCGCTCTCGCAGCATTTTGGTACTTTAAAACAACGAGTCAGCGAGTCGGAGTACTTCAGGCTTCGTTTTCAACGCTTAAGCGTTCTGGTTTGAATGCAATTAATGCCGGTGATTACCGTGATGCACTTTTGCATTTACGCGAGGCTCAGAACGTAAATAGTGGCGACGTGGATGTGCAAGTCTCTCTTGCGGCAATGCTTCTGAAAGTTGAAGGGCAAACTGCTGCTGCAAGACGGATCATCAGCGACGTACTCGCATCACCTGACGTTTCTCCTGAGAATAAGAAAAAATCAGATGTTATTCTTAGCTACGCTGACTTACTCGAAAATGAGCCAGCGCGAGCAGTTTCCCGGCTTGCGGCTTATACAAAGATCGAAGATGAGCTTGATCGAGTTATTGCTTTCAACAAATCTGTAGCTCTCGAGGCGACTAAGCAATCGCGCGAAGCAAAACTAACTCTTCAGCCAATACTTTCAGATCCAAAATATGGGCCTCCATCAAGATTGCTTCTTGCGATCATGACCGCTGATTCGAACCAAGAAATAGCAGTCGAAAATATTAGACCTGTGATCGACGGCGGAGATTATCGACCAAGACCATTTCAGCAGGAAGCTTTAGTCATTCAAGCTTATTTGCAGATGAAAGCACAAAACACAAAGACCGCCGAAGCCGCTATCACTGCCGCTTTAACAGAAGATCCCTATGCAACAGGCCTCTTCAGCTACGCTCCCTCTCTTTATTTGCAAGCTATCAATTGGGCTCAGCTGCGAAAGTATTGCCAAGCAATTGAGAGAGGTTTCCCGAAGTCAGTCGAGGCGACGACACTCTTAGCGGTTTGCGAACTGAAATCTGACCGTCAGGCAAGGGCACTAGAGCTGATGGACAATGCTTTGGCTCAAGCTCCTCAAGATCAACTTCTTCTCGCGAACAACGCCTTCTTGTTACTTGAATTCGGAAAAGATGATGAGGCGAAGGGTTCGCTCCGATTAGCGATGCGAAGTTCTGATAGTCTCCAAACTCTCTTATTGATGGCGAGAGCTTGCGGAGGCTCACGCGATGCAATTTGTGAGCGCGAAAGTTATAAGAAGGTTCTGCACCTTGATCCGCGCCATCTTACGGCGCTGGTTGGCCTTGCTGAATTAGAACTTCGTGCTGGCGACGCAGAGGCTGCTCTTCAACATTACAAGCAAGCGATGACAATAGATCCAAGCTTCGCACCGTTGTTACGACTCAAGGAGAAACTACCGTGACAAGAATCATAACTTCACTTCTAGTTTTTCCTGCATTTTTTCTAATTGGCTGCGAAGGAAAATCTGGCTATCGAGATCTAAAGTTTAATGAACAGGAAATGCCGGCGCCGACAGAAGACGTTCGTCTTCCAACTCAACTTTGGAACCTCTTTGAAAATCCAAATTCAACCGAAAGAGACGAGTCTGTCGCCCAAAAGCCGACTGAGTTTGTTGGTTTAAAGGTATTTTTGGTTGAAAGAAACAAAGGAATTCTCGGTGGCGAAAATCACTTGCTCGCTTTTCCTCCTGGTGGTGGTGAACTGGATTTAAGAGACTTCGTTAGCGAGAAAAGTGGATCGTTTTACTTTGTCGCAGAGCCTCGAACAAAAATCGAGAAGCCAAACATCAAGGTTTATTTTTTAAGTAATTCAAAAGTGCGTGATTTAAATGGCACGACTGTGGGTTCTGGCTGTGACACGTATTTTGACGTGAGTTCTGCGTTTAGCAAAGCCGTGGTAAGTGAGGGATTTCTTCTCAATACGACAGAGCAGAGACATGTTAGCGCTTCGGCCGGAACATTCTTTTTTGTGCTAGACGATGGCCAAAAGCTGCATCTTGCCCGATTAACGGTAAAAGACAGTCGATATCCCGCAGTTCAGTGCAAACGATGATTGCAGAAAGAGCACGTCCGTCTTAAAGTAGTTCCGATGGAATCTACTGCTAAGCGCTTTGTTCGCGAGCTCCAAGACCGCGAAACATTTCAATCAGTTTTTTTGACTCGTGATAAAACGGTCGCCGTTGGTAAGAACGGCAAGTCGTTTATGAGTGTTGTACTTTGCGACAACACAGGTTCGGTTGATGCAAGAGTTTGGGATAACGTTGACCACGTCGCCGATATTTTTCAGTCGGGTGATTTAGTTATGGTAAAAGGCGCGGTCCAAATCTTTCAAGGCCGCAAGCAAGTCGTTGTTCATAAACTTGAACGAGTCGAGCCGTCTGATCAAAACATGGATGATTTCTTGAGTAAGTCGGCTCATGCTCCCGAAGAGATGTTTCAAAAACTTCTATCGTTTGTAGATCTCATTCAAGATCAGAACATCAAGCAACTCACTCTCGATGTTTTACAAGATCCAGAGATTCGACCAAAGTTGCTTTTGGCTCCGGCAGCAAAAACCATTCACCATGCTTACCTTGGCGGACTGCTCGAGCATATCGTATCGATTTGCGGAATAATGAAGGGTCTTTCGACCCATTACGGAAACTTAAACCTAGATTACCTTCTATTCGGCGCCATCTTCCACGATATCGGAAAAGTTTGGGAACTTCAGATTGATCAAGGGATTTCATACACCGATAAAGGAAAGCTCATCGGTCACATGGTGATTGCGGTAGAGCTAGTTGAAAAGAAAGCCTCTCGAATTCTCGGCTTTCCCGATCAACTCAAAGACTTATGCAAGCACATCATTTTAAGCCATCACGGAAAGCTCGAGTACGGATCACCAAAGACTCCCGCGTTTTTAGAAGCTTTCATTGTTGCTGCAGTTGATGATTTAGATTCAAAAATTAACACTATCTCTCAGTTCATCGATGCAGAACGCGATTCGGGCGAATCGTGGTCTCGCTTCAACTCGATGTTTGAACGATACTTCTACTTGAAATCATAGAGCGGCAAACACGTGATAGATTTTCTTCAGGCCTATAAAAGATATGATCCAGCAGCAAAATCGATTCTCGAAATTGCACTCTTGTACCCAGGACCCAAAGCGGTTTTATTTCACCGTGTGGCTCACTTCTTCTATGGGCTTGAGCTTCATTTCGTTGCGCGCCTCTTCTGTGAACTCGGTCGCTTCATTACCGGGATAGAAATTCATCCGGGTGCTAAGATCGGCGAGCGCCTTGTGATCGATCACGGCATGGGTGTCGTGATTGGTGAGACCGCAGAGATCGGTAATGACTGCATCATCTTCCACGGCGTTACACTTGGCGGAGTAAAGTTTGACCCAGTTAAACGTCATCCCACAGTCGGTAACCGAGTTCTTATTGGAGCGGGAGCGAAGATTCTCGGCCCAGTCACGATCGGCGATGACTCTAAAGTCGGCGCCAATGCCGTTCTCACCAAAGACCTGCCAGCAGGGCAAGTCTTCGTTGGTAGATAAAAAATAGTTTCGGGATTATTCGTATAAATATCTAAACTTCTGTTCGATATCGAGCTCAAGGTTCGGTTGCCCTTTATCATCAGTCGCAATTTTTACTGGCGCCATTGCAGTGATCCGACCGTACTTCACAAAGTCTTCAGCTGATGGCCAACCTTCAACGGGCGCACCTTTAGGAATGCTCTCGATCGGTACGAAATGAAACTTCATCCACATCTTCCCTTGTTGATCGCGCTCAAGCTGAGGTCGACCAAGCCAAGTGCCGTGCATGATCTCGCGTAAATTGAGTCTGCTTGCGAAATCAATCAGCTCGCCGTTTTCGTCGACGACGGGTTTGAATGTTTTCCGAGGATCGCTGCCTTTAGGAAGATAGTCCAAATAGATTCCATATTTTCGTACGTAGTCGTTTGCGCTGAATGCTTTTAGATAATCTCCTGTCGGAGTTATAAAAACGTTTCCGCCTTCAACCAAATAACCATCTTCTTCGTGAGCTTGTCCTCGTTTAGTGGCCTTGAAGTAATCGCCGGTGGTCTTCGATTTAATTTCTGTAGCTAAATACTCTTTACCAACGGTTGTGGTCAGCGACGGATCCATTTCACGCGAAAACATTTTAGTAACAAACGGAAATTTTGTGCCATCTGGACGAGCTTTCTGCTCGGTCACGCGTTCATAGAATAGAAGATAATTTCCATTATCAAGCTTCACTGGTTCGTGGAGTTTACTTACTTTATTCCATTTTGTGAGGAGAGTGCCGCCGTAACCATGATAGTTCCAGTCGGTGTGAGGTGTGCGATTGAAGTCATGAACGGGTGCCTGCCAACGAATTCTTTCTTCAAATGCTCCCGGAGAAGTTTCAACATGCTCAACAGTTCCGTACCAACGTGAACGCGAACTATTATCTCTGGCAACATTCGGAAGAATATTCGGCGCAGGCTGAGCCATAGTTCCACCTAGCGCAATCGTCTGACCTTGGTCATTCTTGTAAGTGACTACATCCCATGACCACGCTTCATTATGGTAGGCACCTTTCATTTCAGTGCCGTCAGCATAAAATCCTCGTGATCGCTGAACTTTGAAAACGCCACCTCGAAAGAATGAATCAGGTTGATCTGCTTCGATGTACCGAAGTCCTGAGGCATTGATTCTATATTTGGTCACACCGTTGGGATAAGTGATCGGCATCACGAGCGATGGATCAGCGAAATCAATTCGTACATCTGCAGGATCAATTGAATCAACAGCGTGTTTTCTTAAGCCAGAAACTAAAACTTTAATTCGTCGTTCGATCGGACCGGTCTCTGAAGCGTCTCGCGAAAACATATTCGTGCGACGTTCGCGAAGCACTTTTTTGAATTGTTTTTGCGTCTTCTGAAACACGCTTTCGCAAGTAATTGCGCTTGCAAGAGACGAATTGGCACTTAAGATAGTGACGGCTGCAAGGGCTAACAATGTTAAGTTTCTATAGGTGCGCATTTTCATGAGGTTAGCTACTTCAAACTCTGTACCTCAATTTATCGCTCTGAGAGCGTTTCTATCGATTTCAGCTGTGCATCTCCTGAACACGACCGCTAAATGGCACCCGCGAAGTACGCAGCAGCATCAGGGACTAAGTTATACTCACTTTCAGTTATTACCCTATAACTCCTTTAATTTTGTCTTCGATAAACGAAAAGGGTAACTCCTTTATATCCGAAGGAGGATATATGTTTCGTCTTTTAAGCTTTTCGATCGTCTTGGCTTCACTTGGCGCAACCCAGGTCACTCATGCTGACGTTGTTTTCGACAAATCTCTTTTCAATAAAATGATGAGCGTTTCAGTTGGAAGCACCCACGACAATCAAGGCAAGTCGTTTTGTAGCTCACCGATCATCAACGGGAAGAAGCAAATTGAGGCTGTTGTGTTTCAAAAGGGTGCTGGCTTCGCATGTGATGATTCAACAGACAATGGCTACCCTGAGCTAGTTCTTGTTGGTAAAAAGAATGTTTCTAAATCGCTTTCAAGAAACGCAGAAGAAAACGTTTTTATCGAGAGTGATGTTCTGGCGCAATTGGTAGATGAAGAGTCAGAAGATGCTTATGACTATTTAAAAAATAATTATATCATCGTTCCTGCAATACAAGCTGGGACCAATCAAATTTTGGGCTATCAGATGTTAGGAAAATCAGAACGACGACTCAACGGAGTGGGGAATCCAACATCGGTACCAACCTACAATCCCTATTCTGGTGGTCTAATAACATCGTCTGACAAAATTCCCGTATATGGCTGGGATCCAGCAGCAGGCCGAAGTGTGTTGATTAGCGGAACTGCTCCAGTTTATTCGTATGACTACGCTACCAATTCTCGCAGACTAACTGCTGGCTACGAGGCCGTTTACTCTTGGGATCCAGCCGCAGGTCGCAATGTGATTATTGGTTACAGAGGCCCAACTAAATAAAAATTCTTAGCGCTTCTTGCCGTCTCGGCGGCCGGGTGTGAACTTACGAGTTTTCACTCGCGGTCCTCCGGGACGAGAGCTAGGGCGCGAGTCAGGTCGCGAAGCTGCGGAGCGAGCGGTCTCGCGGCGAGGTGGCAGGTCAGCGCGCGGAGCGAGGGGTGCACCATCAGCATCAGACGGGTGGAGAAGCAAAATAAACTCTGCCTTCATCCCTTCAGTGTCTTTAGCTAACTTTGAAACCGAACCTTCCAAAACTTTCTCAGTTGGTTGAGTCAGATCAAGACCAAGCAAAGCCTTTCGTTCACCAAAGACTTCTGAAAGCTCAGACATCAATCGGCCCAAGCGATACGGAGTATCCATCAACACGACTGCGCGACGCTCGCGGCGTAAATCGGAAAGTGCTTGATTTCGCTCTTCGCGCTCAGCTGGTAAGAATCCTCTGAACACAAACTCACGCATGTCGATTCCATTTAAACTTAACAGCGCCATCAACGACGAAGCTCCCGGCAAAACTTCGACCGAAACTCCATCACGACGGCAAACGCGTACTAAGCGCGAACCCGGATCACAAAAGCCAGGTGTTCCGCAATCGCTGACAAGAGCCACTTTTTGATTTCGACAAAGCATCAAGAGCTCATTTACGTCGTCGTCTTTGGTGTGTTCGTTTAAAAGCTCTAAACGCTTGTCAGTAATTTCAAGCCGCTTCAGAAGTTTTGAAACTTCTGATCGCTCTTCGCCAATCACGACATCTGCTAATCGCAAAGCTTCGATTGCACGTAACGTAATATCTTGTGGGTTTCCGATCGGAGTTGCGATGATCTGAAGTGACAAAATTAGTCTCCGCTTTCTAAGGCGCTATCGATTCCATTCCACACTCCGCCGCCACCACTTTTAAAATCATAGAGGCGATGATCAAGCATGTGAGTTGTGCTCACGTTGCCTAACGAAGACAAAAGCGACTGACGAATATGAGGAATAACTTCTTCAAGTTGCTCGATCATTTTCTTTACCATTCGGCGTTTGTAGTCGCCGTGAACTGTGTCGCCGCACATGATCGGGCAGTTACAGCATACAACCGGGAAGTTCATTTTTTTAACGAACGCAGCAATTTCGCCTTCGGTTGCGTACACTAACGGGCGAATCACCATATTTTTGCCATCGTCGCTTGTTAATTTCGGCGCCATTGAAGCCGTGCGACCAACAAAGAAAGTATTGAGCAATAAAGTTTCAATGAAATCATCTGCATGGTGGCCAAGAGCAATTTTATTACAGTTATGCTTTTCAGCTAATCCGTACAAAACTCCGCGGCGCATGCGAGCGCAAAGTGAACATGGCGTTTCACCAGGTGCAGTTTTTTCTTCAATCATCTTTGCGATGTTGAAAAACTCCATGTGGTATTCGAAACCCTTCGCCTGAACAAAGTCTTCAACTACATCTTGCCTGAAACCTGCATAACCTTGATCAATATTTGCAGCGACGATTTCATACTTTACCGGCGCACGCTTACGCATCTCATTTAGAATATGCAAAAGCGCCCAAGAATCTTTACCACCCGAGATCGCAACTAAAATTCGGTCACCTTCTTCAATCAAATTGAAATCGGCGATCGCTTTGCCAACAGCTTTATTCAGACGCTGTTCGAGTTTGTGCAAAGACATCGAGTTCCAGTCGTGCTTTCCGAGCGCAACTTTTGGCTCGATGCCGGCAGAGGTCTGAATGGTCTTCTTGTTGTCTTTTCTCTGCATTGAATCAGAAATTAGACCAGCTAATGACTGGAGGAATTGCTGGGACTGCGTGTCTTCGGGCGTATTAAATGGATTCATCATCAGGGCGTAAGGGTTATCGCACGATGTCGAGCTTGTAAAGCTGATCTGCCCTCATTAACCTCTATACAAGTCCTAGGAGGAAGCTATGAGCGGGAAATGGGAAGTACTTTCAAGTCAGGAGCTACTGAGGGCCGGGTTCTTTCGACTCCGCACAGATCGCTGCAAGCTTCCTGACGAGCGCATCATGCCTCACTACTACGTCATGGAATTCTCGGACTGGGCGAACATAGTAGCCCTCACCGACGATAATCAGATGATCTTAGTTCGTCAGTACCGCCACGCGACCGAAGAAATTCACCTTGAAATTCCGGGTGGAGGAGTAGATCCAAGATTAAAGGAAACTCCTCAGCAAGCAGCTGCAAGAGAGCTTCTCGAAGAAACTGGGTACACTTCAGAAAATATTCGATTTGTTGCCAAGCATCGGCCGAATCCAGCGATGCAAAACAATTTCATGCATACATTCATCGCGACTGGGTGTCGTAAAACTCAAGATCCGAAACCAGACGCGTTTGAAGATATCGAAGTCATCACAATGCCGATTCCAGAGGTAATGGATCGAGTAATGGCAGGGGAAATCAATCACTCCATCGTCGTCGCATCACTCTTGTACGCATTACCGGTTTTAGGATTTTCAGTGCCCCGCTAGGCGGCGCGCTTAGCGAGAAATGAAAAATTCACGAAAGTCTTCGAAGTCGACTTCGAAATGCGGAATGGTTTCAATCTTACGCTTCAAAGTCTCTCGGCCAGAGTGACATGTATCGAGGAAAACCAAATTAACTTCCGGCGAAGTTTTGGAAACCGCATTCAATATCACCGGCTCATTCTCAAATAGCCAAATGCTGTGATAACTCCGCTCCAGTTTTTTAACGACTGAGCTTTTAAAATCGGCATCTTCCATCGCCGTTTCTGGCTTCAAACAAATTTGAATATGGTCGCCAGTTACCGGAAAACCCATAGCCGAAAGACTTGCGTGGGTGCCCTCGAGCATTCTCGGGACATCACGACCTGTGAGATACATAATATCTGCATCAAGTGCTTCGACAGCGCGAACAAAATCAACAGCGCCTGACATGGGTTCGTCGTGTTTTAAAAAATCATTATGAAAGAACCAGAATTCCCAGAACTTGAGAACATCATCTAGAAAGTCGCTGTCTGACTCAGGCAAAAATCCGATGCGCTTAAGTGCTTCGCGAATTCCAAAATCTTTTGATTGCAGATCGATCGTTCGAAGACGCGCCGTCTGCTCCGGCCACTTCGCAACAAATTCTGGGGTCTCAGCAAACTGATGAAGAATCTGTCGTTGACGTTCTTTGATGTCGTAAAGGGTAGAATCGAGGTCGAAAATTACTAAGAAGCGCTCATCATTATCGAGCGCTTCTTTTGCATCATTGAGAACTTTTTTAAGAACGTCACTCATCGCTATTTAAGACGATCAGTTACTCCGCCCAAGTCGACTTTTTCAACTCGCGCTAAGTAATCTTTTGTGGCATCCGGCAGCGACTTCCACATTCGCATTGCTATCACAACACCCAAAAGTGCAAATGGAACTAGGAAAATCGGCCAGTAAGCCCAATCCTTAGTAGTTAAGTATCCGAGAGACACCGATTGAATCGCTGTTCCGAAGTAAACAAACGCATCAGTAACACCAGCCGCTGTACCAGTGGCTTTGCGACCACCGAAATCAGCTGCGGCAGTTCCTGACATAAGCGAGTGAACAGAAATTGAAAGTGTTGCGATAATCAAAGCGCAAATCGCAACGGTGATTGGTGCCGAACCCAGAGCATATGCCATCGTTGCACCGGCAAAGGCCATGATTGCGGCAAACAGAACCACAGGAGGGCCGCGTCGAGACTGGAAGTGGGAATCAGAAATATAACCAGCTGCGAAGCCACCAAAACAGCCCGTCATAGCAAGTAACAAGCCCCAGTTATCGCCAATCCATTCGGCTCCGATTTGTGGGACCTGCACTTTATAAATCGAGTACCACTGAAGAATACCGTTACGTAAAACGCCGGTCGTGAACTCAACAGCCATCACCATTAGCAGAACTGGGTTAGTGAAGACCTTGTGGAGAAGTTGCATCGCTGTGTAATCGCGCTCGTCACCTGAAGATGCATCGTGTGTATCGAAGTCTTCGTAATTGGCTTGTGCAGGCGTATCTTTAATCAAGAAGTAATCTGTAACGAACCAGAATGCTAAGAACGCAGCTGGAATCCAGAAGATCCACCAGACTGCATCGATACCATTTGCTCCACCACCGAAGATGCTGATGAAAGTGCTTTGGAACAAAGTCGGTTCCTGGATGTCAGATTTAACTGCCTTCGAAATTGCCGCATTCCAATCAAACGCAAAGTAAATTCCGAACGAAAGAAGTGTTCCGAAAATTGCTCCGAACAAGCCTCGCTCACGAACGTGGAACCAGTAAGCTTTAACTTTGATAATTGATACCGCTCCATAACTTTGGAAGTACATGTTGAGCGAGTAAGTTGCAGCGAGCCAAAGAATGAGGTTACCTTTGAGCGTTCCGTTCAAGAACATGTAAGTGATAATGCCCATTGCGACGTTCATCACACAAGCACCAGCAGTTGAAATTAAAATTCCCGCTCGTCCGCCGATGCGGTCAACGAGTGGACCGTTAATGAAAAATGATAATGCGTAGGTTGTTGTACCAGCTGCGAAGATCAAGCCGAACTGAGAGTTATTCATGTCGGCGCCGAGTGCGTTCTTAACAATGTTTAAGTTGTAGCGAGCCATGTACAAGAACGCATAGCTAAGACCAAGCGGGAACCAATTCACAAATCTTCGCATCAAAAAGGCTTTTGAGTGATTCATTGGATTGTGTGTGAAGTACACCCAGACAACGATCGACATCACGATCGCCATAATTAAGACGCCCATTAAACTTCCCCTTGTTTGATTGCACAGGATCAATAGCCCAAGCGTTGAAGTGAGGCAACATCGCGCTACCAGAAATACATGGGGTAAACGCACTCTCGTGCGCCTTACCGAGAATATTTTGCTCAATAACCCGGCATTGGTGGAGGAGCTGTGTGGTTTATAAGGAATCTGTCAGGTTCAATCGATATCTGTTGAATGATTGCATCCAAGTTTGCTACATCAAAAGAGATCCCCCCAAAGAAGCAAAGAGGCATTTATGTCGAAGGCGTTCCGAGGGTTAAGTTTTTTAAGTTTAGTTTTTCCGCTTTTAGTGTCGTGTACTTTCAAAAAAGCTGATCTGGGTACTCAAGAGAACCCGATTAAGTTATTTTTCGTTCCTTCGGTCGATGCAAAAGTCATCGATGCAAATTCGAAGGATGTGAAAGACATTCTCGAAGCTACAACTCCCTACAAATACGAAATTAACGTTCCGCAAAGTTTTATCGCGGTTGTCGAAGCCTTTGGTTCTAAGCGAGCCGATGTCGCTGCGATGAATTCGTTTGGCTACATTGTGGCGAATGAAAAGTACGGTGCTGAAGCAAAGCTTACTGTGATTCGTTTCGGGAGCCCTACGTACAAGGGCCAAATCATCGCCCGCACCAAGGACAACATTAAAGACATTAAGTCTCTTGCTGGAAAAAAGTTCGCATTTGTCGATCCAGCTTCGACGTCTGGATATTTGCTCCCGATGAAGTTGATGAAAGAGGCTGGAGTAAAGCTCGGTGAAACTATCTTCGCGATGAAGCACGACAATGTGGTTTCGATGATTTATCAAGGACAAGTTGATGCCGGAGCAACATTCCACTCACCATCTGAAGAGGGTGTGATTCAAGATGCTCGCAGGCTCGTAAAAACACAGTACCCTGATGTCGAACAAAAAATTTCGGTTGTCACTCTGACTCAAGAAATTCCGAATGATCCAATCGTTTTCAGAAAAGACATGCCTGAAGATATGAAAAATAAAATTGCGGTCGCATTCTTAGAGATGTCTAAAACTGAAAAAGGCAAAGCTGCGATGAAAGCAATTTACGGTGTCACAGAGATGAAAATGGCAACTGATAAGGATTACGATCCAGTTCGCCAAATGCTGAAAGATCTCGGAACAGATGCAACTCAACTCGTTCAAAAGAAGTAGGTGAGTGATGGCGACAACAGTGGGTTATCAAGCTGAACCGATCATCAAAGTTCGCGATCTCGTTAAAACTTATCCCAATGGAGTCAAAGCCCTTAAGGGAGTGAGTTTTGATGTGATGCCCGGAGAATTTTTAGTGATCATTGGGCTCAGTGGTTCCGGAAAATCAACACTTCTCCGGTGCATGAACCAAATGCATAAAGTCACTTCAGGCGAAATCATTTTTAAAGGCGAAGACGTTACAAAATTTGAAGGCAGCCGCGTTCTTCAACTTCGTCGCCGGATGGGAATGGTGTTTCAGCACTTTAATCTCATCCAAAGACATTCGGTCATGAGCAACGTTTTGATGGGGCGCTTGGGTTACACAGCGATTTTCAAAAGCATGATGGGATTTTTCTCGAGCGAAGATAAGAAAAGTGCTGAGAAGTATTTAGACCTTGTCGGCATCGGCGACAAAGCTCGTTTTCGAGCCTCTCAACTATCAGGTGGCCAACAGCAGCGAGTGGCAATTGCTCGAGCACTTACTCAAAATCCGGAAGTGCTATTGGCCGATGAGCCCGTCGCTTCACTTGATCCGGCTACCTGTCACACAGTGATGGAGTACTTGAGAAAGGTGAATCAGGAGCTTGGTCTGACAGTTGTCTGCAATCTTCATTTTTTAAGTTTAGTACGACAATACGCAACTCGCGTAATTGCGCTAAAAGGGGGCGAGCTTGTTTACGAAGGCGATCCAAAGAACATCGACAATGCTTGGTTCGAACGAATCTACGGCGAAGGCGCCAAAGAAGTTCATGTTAACTAAATTAACGTTTGATGGCGCTTCGATTAAGCGGACCATTTTTGACGGCTTGATTTTTGGTTATTTGCTGATAGCAGTGCTCATCGCTTTCTATCGCCCAGACGCATTTGCTCTCGAAGATCAGGCTCAGCTCGCAGAGAGCTCGCAAATTTGCCTTTTGGCTTTTTTAGTAGGGGCAGCGTTGAGTATCGCACTAAGTTCACTTGGACATAAGACTTTGGGTGAACTACTTTTCGCTCCTGCTCATCGAAAACATGCGAATGCGAGTTTGAACCCGTGGTACCGAACTACTTGGGGAGTTCAAACGATTCTCTCTTTCGCGGTCACGCTCGCTTTCGGTTTCATCGTTACTAAGTTCAGTATTTTTGAGCTTCTGGAGAAGGAGTCAATTGAACAAGCACTGCGGCTATTCTCGCAGCTCGCCCAGCCTGACTGGACGATACTTAATCGAGCGATCCTAAAAATCATTGAAACAATCTTTATCGCCTTTATGGCGACGATCATGGCAGTTCCGGTCGCATTTGTTTTGAGTTTTTTGTGCGCAAAAAACATTATGGGCAAAACGGCGGTTGGATATTCTATTTACGCAACGTTGCGACTAGTTTTTAACGTTTCTCGATCAATCGAGCCGATTCTTTGGGCGATCATCTTCTCTGTTTGGGTAGGCTTCGGTCCGTTCGCGGGGATGTTAGCTTTGATGATTCATTCGATTGCTTCACTTGCGAAACAATACTCAGAAATTGTTGAAACAGTTGAAGACGGGCCGATTGAGGGTATCGAATCAACTGGCGCAGGTCGCATTCAAACTATTTGGTTTGCCATCGTTCCTCAGATTATTTTGCCGCACATCTCGTACACGATCTATCGATGGGACATTAACGTTCGTATGGCGACAATCATCGGCTTCGTCGGTGGCGGCGGTATCGGTACGATGCTCCTTGAGTATCAAGGGCAAGCTCGTTGGCCTCAGGTGGGCACTATTATCGTTGTGATCGCATTTGTCGTGTGGATGATGGATACCTTCTCGGCTTATGTTCGCGAAGCGGTGAAGTAAATCAACTAGTAGGCACAGCGCCACTGTCAAAAACCACAGAATTGTTGACATGCTTTTACATGCGATTAAGAGTCTTCGCTAAACCGGGGGTTCGAATGAAATTATTCAGTTTGTTATTATTCTTCTGTTCATTTAACGCTTACGCACAAACGTGCCCTCCGGTAATGAAGGACTCTCGCTTCGGCAAATACTTGGTCGATAATAAACCGATGCCAACGACATGGACTCTTATCAAAGAACAAGTTCCGGTCGTTTGGGTCGGAAAAGCGCCTTATACTCAAGTGATTTCAGTAAACAGTCCGCATCCAATCGATGTGAAGTTTCTCGCATTAGTTCATTCGTGTTTCACCCGTGATGGAATTTCGTGCGGTTTCCCTGGAGGCAGAATTAGCCTCGCAAACGAAACACGTCTCGTTGGTATGGGAAAATGTGCAGATCCGAACTACAGAGACCCTGAATTCAGAGACCCTAATTTTTGTGCCCCTGAATTTTACGATGGAATGACTGTACGATTTGTTAACGGAGGCCAAGGCGGAGATATCAACTCACTCAGCTTTAGGTTAGAGGGTATCAAAAAATATAGTGAGACAATCACTCCTGTCTGTATCTACGGTGCTAATTAATCACAACAGATCTGAGTTTAGCTATTTTGCATTTAGCTTAAGTATCTCGTTCGTTAGCAATTTTAACTTCTGGTTTTCAGGTGAGTCTCCGCTGACTCGCCCGATAAGGCGATTCCATTTACTAGTGCCGCTTGAGAACTTAATGAGCGCAGTGGGTTCATCGGATCCCGGTGGCAAGGTATCAGGAGTCGTTTCGAGTAAGCTTTTGTAGTCGCGTAAGATCCGCTCGCAAACTTTAGTCTCATGCTTAATCTCAGTTTTCTGATTTGTACCGACGCACACTTTGCCTTTGAATGTAAGCCCACTAGATATTGCGCTCGGTTCTTCGAGTTCGACTGAAATCGAGAAGTCAGCTTGTGCTACCGATTGAAAGCAAAAAAAGAAAACGAAAATTAAAAACGACATTCTAGCTCTTTCTTTAGCTCTTTTCGAAAGGCCCCTGAATGTTGAACTAAGCAATCAAGGACAGCAGCCGCTGCCGGATGCTTGGTGCTCGGGCGATAGGTGCAGACGCTATTTGGGAATGAAAATGGCACAAGCGGGCGGGGTGCATCTAGAACTTCTCGAGCTATCGCAAATCCTTCTTCTAGCTTTGAGCCTGGGCAAGAATTTTTCACAAACCCATACGAGGTGGGTGAGGTACTTTCTTTGGCTATTTTAAAAAGACATTTGCTGACTTTATTTTTTTCTTTAACATCTTCAATTAAGTTTGAGTATGCTTCGGGAGCTGACGGATGGAGTTCGCATGACGAGTCTCCTCTACGTTGCTGAAGCCCGAGCGATAGCGCTGATGCATCATCTCCATCTAGGGCCGCGAGTTGTCGTTTAATAGAAGAACATGCGTGAGCAATCTCGTGCCGAAGTGTACCGTCTTGAACCTTCGAAGCTCCGTTCGAGAAATAGGGTGAGACTACAACTTCGCCAGAAACTGGCGCTGTAGCGGGTGTGACCTTTAATTTACTCATCAATCTGTCTATCTCTTCTTCTGAGTCACCAGTTGTATTTAAAACGTAATCCTTGTGTTCCTGTTTTTTCAGAGCGCTGTAAATTATCTTTTTAATCCGTAAGCGATCTTCTTTTGACCTCGCTGGCAAGAAGTAGCCATTGGTCAAAGTGCAGAAATCCGGAGCTGAAGAATCTTTGTCTGCTGATCTATCGCTACAGAGTTTGAGATTTACTCCTAGCATTGCCTTTTCACACTCTTTGTTGCCATCACAGCAGCTCGGTATCATATTACTTCGAATTCGATCTAAGCGCTCTAATAGATATTCGGCTTCTTCTTGAGTTGCTATTTTAAGACCACGATTTTCGAATTCGCTTCTAGAGGGAGCGATCGCTTCTGCGGTCGCGTAAGTTTCAACTTCTCTTTTGATTGCCGGATTTTCCCAGTGCGGAACACCTTTTTTGTAATACGGCGTGCAGACATGTTGGTCAGAAGAGTTAAGCGTTGCTTCGATAGCAGGACAGTACTTAGCACTGGCGGTAAGATCTACGTTGGAATAACTTTCTGGAGCGCAGCTGACAGGGTTGAGTTTTGTTTGTCGATTTATGACTTCTAGCTGTTTAAGAATGCTTTCATTTGCAGACGAGTTCGCAAATATCAGGAGGGTAAAAATAAAAAAACCTATACGCACAAAATGCATATAGGTTCTTCGGACCTTATTCAGTCTTCCTTTATCTAAATCTAATTAGTATTTGGTCGTGCCTGACCATTGAATAGGGAGCCATTGCTCATCGCAGTCATTGTTTTCATACTTCGCTCCATGTTGTCGATCGAGCCATCTAAGAAGATCATGTTTCCTTTGCCATGCTCCGCAAAGTGCTTAATTGAATCCGTCCACATTGTGAATAAAATCATCGAAGTGTCGAGCCCAGCTTCACGCATTTCTTCTGCGGCACGCGACATCCCTTTTGCAACTTCTTCTCGGAAAAGCGCAATCCCTTGTCCACGAAGTTGGGCAGCCTGACGTTCAGCATCGGCAGCAATCTTAATTGCGTTACCTTCAGCTTCAGCTTCTTTGGTTTTTGTGATTAATAACGCTTGGCCTTGGTTTTCGGCTGCAGCCTTTAAGTTGCTTGATGCAACGACTGTTGCCATTGATCGCATGATCTCTTCATCGAAAGTGATATCGTTCATTTGAAGATCGATAAGGTGATAGCCCCAAGCATCTAAGTTTGCATCTAGATGTTCTTTGATGTTCTCGACAATTTCTCGGCGAAGCAAAAGGATATCTGCCTGCCTTTTCGTTGCCACATAGGATCTTACAGACCCTTCAACTGTGCGAATTAACGCCTGCATCAAATTATTGTGATCAATAAACTTAAACGCCACTTTCAAAATTGTTTGCTCGTCTTGTCCCATCACCGAGAAAAGAAGCATAGCTTTGAAATACACATTTGCTTGGTCAGCAGTGATGGCTTGAAACTGCAACTCACTTGCTTGGTTTTGAATAGATATTCTTCGGAAGACCACTTCAAGAAATGGAATTTTGAAATTCAAACCCGGATAAACGTTTCGTCGATATTTACCGAACATTGTGATCACGCCAACATGGCCTTGATCGATCGTCACAATGCTGTTCGCAATTAAGACGATGGCGGCAAACGCTCCAATTACATACGTAACAAAAGATGAATCCATACATTTTCTCCGTCTAAAAATGACCTTGTGATACCAATTGTGTCTTTTACTCTGTCGAGGCCAATGTCTAGGAGTTGGGCCAATTTAGACAACTAAAAAGAGATAAATCGGCCAAAAGTAGACCGGTGACGCTGTCTGGCTATTCGACAAAAACCTAAACTCTCAGTTTTAGACTCTCCCGCTAAGGTCTAAAGTCGAGACAAAACACCTACCAATGTCGTGATTTTGGTCAAATATTTGGTCACATTGTTTCTGTTTTCTCGCAGTTGTTTCAAGACCTTAAGCGCAAGGTGCCAAAAACCGAAACAGCTCTCATGAAACACATGATTACAAATCTTATGACAGCAGGGGCGATTCTCACACTCGTAGGTTGTAGCAACCAACAGTTCGGAGTTGTTCCAGATAATAAAATTTTTGGTCAGCAAGTCGACTTCAACAACAAGGTCGATATCTTGTGGGTGGTTGATAGCTCCAACTCAATGGCGCAACACCAACAAAAAATCGCTGAGCAAGTATCGATTTTCTTGAACGCACTCAATAGCACCGGAATGGATTATCACATTGGTGTAACAACGATGGATGTGAGTGCTTCTGGTGAAAAGGGTCGATTGATCAGTCTTCCAATTGGATCACCAACTGTTCTGAAGCGTACTACTTCGAATGTACTTTCAGTTCTCCAGCAACGTTTGCAAATGGGTGATGGCGGTTCGTCAGTTGAACGAGCGCTCGAAGCAACGAAGCTTGCGCTGACTGAGCCACTCGTGAGTGGATCAAATGCAGGATTCCGTCGCTTGAGCTCTGATAAAGCTACTGGCGCTGTTTTAGCAGTAATCTATTTAACAAACGAAGATGACGAGAGTGGAAGCGCAGTTCCAGATCCACAAGCTTTCTTCGACTCTCACTCAGTTCTGACTCCTTGGGGCGATCCACAGTGGGTTGTGAGCTTCATCGGAACGACTCCTGACGATCCAAATTGCAGCACTGTTCCTTGGACAAAAGAAGACGGTCTTGCGTACATCGCGTTGGCGCAGCATTCAGGTGGCGGAATTTCTTCGATCTGCAGCCAAGACTTTGCGGGCGCATTAACGAACGTGAAGGGTCACATTCTTTCAATGATGACCGAGTACCGATTCAATGTTGCGCAAATCGAATCAAGCATCGTTGTGCACATCAACGGCCAATTTATTCCAAAAGATCCAGTTAACGGTTGGACCTACATCGCAAGCAGACACGTCTTAAGATTTAACGGCTCAGCTATTCCACCAATGGGTTCAACGATCAACGTTGTATCTACGAAACAGGAACTATAGCGATGATTTTTCAAAACTGTTCTAAGTCTAAAGCTCCGCGCCTACTCAGCCTTCTTGTGCTGAGTTCGCTGCTTTTGGCACCTTCGTTTTCCTACTCTAAAGATGAATCAGTTGAATCGCAGCTGCGTTTCAAAGATGGAGACGAAAACGGTAACGAAATCCGTGCTCTTAAAACTGAGTTGTTAGTTATGCGAGCTGAAAAGCAGGCGCTCGCTCAACTCAAAAAGCTTTTAGCAAAACACAAAGGCACACGTTTAGAGCCAGAACTTCTCTCTCGAGAGGCAGAGCTTTACATGCGCCGCGCACGTACCGAGCGTTTCTTTGAGATTCATAAGAACTCTGAGCAAATACTTTCAAGCGCGCCGAAACTTGTGAAAGATGCTTCAGAAGCAAAAGAAATTAGAAAAGCAATTTCGATTTACGAAAGAATCCAACGCGATTTCCCGCGATACACCGGTATGGATCTCGTAATTTTTAATAATGCCTACGCTTATCAACAACTCGGTAACGACAAAGCGGCTGAGCAGCTTTACGTTCGCTTAACCAGTCAACATAAAGACTCATTTCTCGTTCCTGATAGTTATGTGGCTATTGGTGAGTTGAACTACACTCGAAAAAGTTTCTCTAACGCTCTCGAGAATTTCAAAAAAGTTCGATCGTTTCCGCAAGCTCGCGTTTATCCGTACAGCATGTATAAAGCAGCTTGGTCTTACTATAATATGCAGGATGCTTCTGCTGCTCTTCGAGAATTAGAAGATGTGGTGAAGTTTGGTCGAGAAGTAGCGTCGAAACAGCTCGACTCAAAGCTCGATTTACGTAACGAAGCTCTTCGTGACATGGCGCTCTTTTACAATGACGTAATGCCGCCTGAAAAAGCTGTGGCTTACTTACGCGGTCAGGCAGGGGATATCGATCCGGCGCCAATCGTGATGAGACTCGTCGATCTTTACAAGCGTCACTCTAAATATAAAGAGATCGAAATTGTTCTTAAGGATGTTCTTAAAAGTCTGAACGGTACTCCGGTGATTGCTCGTGCTCACGAAGAATTGATTTGGAATTACGAAAACGACAAGCGTCGTCCAGCTGCAGTGAAGCAGCTCGTCGACTTCGATGCTTACTGCCGAAAAGAAATCGTAGCGGCGAGCAGAAAAGTTGGCGGCAAGACTCCTGAATGCCTAGAGAGTATCACTAGCACATCAAAGAAACTTGCTAGCCGTTGGCACTTCACTTGGAAAAAGAAAACTGCAGAGCCAGACCTGGCATCGAGCGCAGAAAAAGCTTACGAGCTTTATATCAGTCATGCATCGATCGATCGTGATGCTGATCTTCCACAGACTCGACATCAATATGCCGAGATCTTGTTCCAACAAAACAAGTTCCGACAGGCAAGCGATCAGTATGCCCTTATTCGTCCAGTTGAAGGTAAGAAAGTAGATGCAAAACTTGTAGAAGAAAGTTCATACGCTTCTATCGTTGCACTCGAAAAGGCTGTCGATAATAAGTGGGCTGATAAAGACGAGGCTAGATTCAGAGAGCTCGTTGCCTTCTACTTAAAAAATTCTCCAAAAGCTCCTTATGCATTGGATCTTGAATTTAAACGCGCGTTCATTGCCTACGATAAAAAGCGTTACGACGAAGCAGCGGGTGACTTTAAGAAAATCGGTTGGGGACCAACTGCTTCAGGCACGCAAGACAAAGTGGTGAAGGCGCAAGACTTCTATCTTGATATCTTGAATATCAAAAAAGACTATAAGAATCTAAAAGAGGCCTCTTCTGCTCTCTTAGCGAAAAATCAAACAGCAGATCGTACGACTTCAATTCAAAAGATCTATCGCGAAGCGTATTTCGCAGAGATTCAAGGTCTTGAAGAGCAAGGAAAACTCAAAGAGTCGATCGATGCCTACAAAAAATTCGCTCTCGAAAACAAAGGCTCGGAACTGTCGAGCAAAGCATGGTGGAATGCCAGCCAACTTCAATTCAAAGTTGGCGACGCTGAAGGTGGCGCAAATACATGTCACCAGATGATCAAGCTATTTGCTGACTCTCCGAAGGGTCAAGAGTGTCTGATGAAAGCTGCTGGCACATTTGAATCGTTTGGTCGCCTCGATTTGGCTGCGAAGGTTTTAACGGATTTAGCGACAATCGATACCAAACAGAAATCACACTGGACAGAATTGTCAGCTGACTTCTTTGCCTTAAGCGGGGAGCGAGAGAAAGCTCGTGGATTATACTTTAAACTTGCTGACTCAGTTTCTCCTGATAAGCAGACAGTCATTTATCAAAAGATTTTCGAGCTTTCTAAGCTAGACAATGATCGAAAGTCACTCAACCAAGTTGTTTCTCGATTAAGTGCATTGGGCATTGAGCCTTACGGAAGCGAATCGACTGTCGAGAAAGCTGAGCAATTGCTAGCGCAGGGTGATCTCACTGAAGCCTTTAACCTTTCTAAAAAGATTATTGGCAAAAGTAGTTTGCCAAAGAACTTGCTCGCGCGCGCACGTTTTGTTCAAGCGCAAATTTTAGATGACGAGTTCACAAAGCAAAGCGTGAAGTCAAAGCTTGAGCGCGTTGCTACTGTTCTTGCAATCAAAACCGAGAAACTTGAGAAAGCGCAAAAGGCCTATCAGTCAACAATCGCTTATGGCGATCCAGAAACTTCAGTTAAGGCTATGCGTAAGCTTGCCGGCTGCTACCTTCATTTCTCTTCTGCGCTTCGAGCTCTTCAGATTTCGGGAGAAGTTTCGGAAGCTGACCTTCAGGCATTTGAAAATGAAATGGAAAAAATGGTTGTACCAATGGAAGACAAGGGTGTTGAGAGCTTAGCTCAAGCACTTGAAGCGGCCAAAAAGTTCCGCATGCATGATGGAACAATCGCAGATATTCAAAATGATCTAATTAAGGTTAATCACGGTAAACAAATGGTTGAGCGCGGGCCAGCGACAGCACCGAAAGCCTATGTTCCGAAGTTTGACTTCCAGATGCTCACAACAGCTGAGAGGAACTTCTAATGAAAAAGTATCAACTCACACTCCCATTAGTATCTTTAGTACTTGCGGGCTGCGCGACTTCAGGTCCAACAGCGGGTTCGAAGTCGGCAACAACCGCAAAAAGTGATTCGCAAGTGCAGCAGTCAAAAGTAGATGTTTACCTCCAGGGCTTAACATCTTCTCCAGTGACTGCTACCACTGATACGTGTTCAGCAGCAAAGAGTACGTCTTGGAAAACAATGGTCAGCAAAGCGGCGGCTTGTGTTCGTTCAGGTCAGTGGTCTTTGGTAGAAGAATTCGCTTATGATCTTTCGCGCTCAGACATGGATTCTCCATGGGGACTTTACTTTTACAGCTTAGCTGCAGAAGGAAGAAAAGACTATCCACGGGCACTATGGATGATTGATGCGGCCATCAAAAAAGCTTCTCCCAAAGTTGCGCTTTTTAGGTATCAAAAAGGTCGATTGATGTGGCTCGAAAAACCAAGCGAAGCTGCTTTAAAAGAAATTGATGCCGCTGTAAAAGCTGATCCAACACTTGTCGATGGCCACGTTTTTTTAGGTGACGCTCGATTACGAAGTTGGGACCTATCTCAAGCAGAAAGTCATTTCGCCGCAGCTCTAAGATTGAAGTCGAACCACTACGAAGCATTACGTGGATTGGCTGACGTGAAGCGATTAAAGGGTAACTTGCGTGATTCGATTCCGCTCCTTGCTCAAGCGCAGGGCCTAAAGCCCACAGACTTATCAACAAGAGTCTATTTAGCGGCAGCCTATGAACAGGAGAAGCAGCACTCTGAGGCTCTTTCGACTTACAGAAAGCTTCGCGAGTCGATGACTTCAGGTCTAATCAAAGAAAAACCAGAATTCGATGTTAATGAAAAGATCCGTTCACTCGAGACGTTGATTGCGAAGCAATCGGTAGACCCTCGCACACCAGCTCAAAAAGACGGGCTAAAACAGGAGAAGAAATGAGATCCCTAATTTTGCTATCGTTAAGCCTTTCAATCGTGTTCACAACTTCGACGGTATTCGCTAAGAAAGTGAAATATCGCAAGTCGCAAGAAGTGAATTTTGATGGGTCCGATGTTGACGGGCAGGTACGTAATCCAGATGGAGCGTATCTCGTACAAAAACGAGGCATCGACTTCGTTCCGCTCTATAAAGTCAGAAAGAATTTTGACGACAGTATAAAGGACTCAGTGAATCACGTGAAATAACTAGGTTGGTTAATGGTTCATAGGGTTAAGGAGATAAAATGGGTTCGCAAATGAAATTACAACTGAGTGCACTGATTCTAACTTTGGCTGTTACGGCTCCAGCTTTAGCACAGTCAAAAAAGAAGACTGAGGCCCCGGCACCTGCTCCGGCCGCTGCACCAGCTAATCCAGACAAAGTAGATGTCACTGACATCGAAAGTAAATATTGGGCTTCAAAAGATACTGACTTTAGCGTTGTACAGAACCGCTTATTTCCGAAAGCAAAGCGCTTCGCGGTATCAGCTTCTGCGGGTCCCATCGTCTCCGATCCAAATAGCGAAGGATTTTTCTATTCAATGGATGCGTCCTACTACTTTAGTGAGCGTCTGGGAGTAGCGGCTACTTACTCGACTGCCAACCTTGAAGATAACGACAACGTTGACGCGCTTTTTAGCTCGCGCGGAGCTCGAATAGATCATAACAAGCCACAGCAGTTTATTGGCGTCTCTGCACTTTGGATTCCGGTTTATGCAAAGGCGAGCTTTCTTAACACCAAAATTTTCTACTTCGACTTCGCAATCGCTCCCGGTATCGGCGTAGTGAACTATGAGCAGCAAATAGAAGCAGGTAACAAAAAGAAAACAGCTCCTGCTCTATCGGTCGACTTCAGTCAGCAATTTTTCTTCTCAAATCACTTTGCTGTGAGACTCGACTATCGACATAGAATATATCAACAAAATCTCGTGAACTGGCGACCGAGCGCATCTTCACCCGCTTTTGACAAAAAGCAGATTCAACACGATCAAATTTTAACTTTCGGTGCCACGTTCTTATTCTAATTGGGAGTATATAGTGAGAAAACTTCTCATCGCCTCGGTCGCAACATTCGGAAGCTTAGTACTGTTAAATTCGACAGCAGCATTTGCTCGTCCGATGGATGGTAACGGCGAAGCAGTAACAACCACAGGAACTGTCACAGGTATTGGCGGAACTTACGAGACTGGTGTTCGAGTTCCTTTCTGGGAACGAACTTACGACGGTCCATTCGTGAGTGCGCCGCTCAGTCCGTCTGGTGTTCCTCAGTTTAACATAACAAGTGTTAGCGAGATTCCTCGCTTGAAGCTTGATGTTGAGAGCTTGGTTTTCTCAAATAAATTTAATCTTGATTCAAAGTTTGAAAAGACTCTTGCAAAGTCAGCGTTTCAACCGCTTGATACGCCTCCGATGATGCCAAAGGCAGAATTGGCAGCGCTTTCTAAAGCGAGAGCAGCAGCTCCAGCTTCGATTGCGTTACTTGAGCAAGCAGTGTTCAAGCCAAAAGGCAAAGTGAGTCGCGAAGAGTTTGATCGCATTGCACTTAATCAGAAGGCTGAGCCTCCAATAGCAGAAAAGCCAGGAGTTCCTCTTTCACCTGATGAGTATAAAATTCTGAGCGGTATGCTTTTAGTTCAAAAGAAAGGCCAGTGTCCAAGCGCCATCGGTCTATTCCACGACTTGAGCCGAAAGCCTGAATACATCGCAGAGGCAAATTACTATCTTGCACGCTGCTCGAAAGAACTTGGTTTAATTACTGACTTCTTTGAGCAAACTCAAAGAGTTGTTGCGACTCAAGATTTACATTATACAAAGCTTGCGTTTAAAGAGTTAGGCCCCGATGTTCCAAAAGAATTAGCATCTAGCTTCGGCGAAACTATGCTGAAGGCATCAAAGAACGATCAGCTAATGGATTTCGGCAAAGACTCGAGCACGGCAGGTAATGTCTATTTTGTTCTTGCAAGCTCGGCAGCTCTTGGTGAGCGTTTCCAAGAAGCCATTACGTACGCGAGTAAAGTTCCGCAGGGCCATGCGAAATATCAGATGGCGCAATACTTACTTGGTGTTTCTGAATACGCTTCAGGAAATAAGTCAAAAGCACTTTCTAGCCAAGAGAAGTTGTTAAGCCAACTCTCTAGCACGAAGAATACATCTGACTTCCAGGCGTTGGTTGCCTTGAACTTAGCTCGAATGTATTTCCAAGAAGGCAAATTCAAAGAAGCACAATTAACTTTCATTAAAGTTACAAAAGACAAGCCACTTTGGTTAACAAGCTTAACTGAAATGGGTTGGTCACAACTTCAATCAGGTGACTACGAGGGTGCGATCGGTAACATGTACTCGATCCAGTCTCCGTTCTTTAGAAACGTGTATAAGCCTGATAGCTACGTGATTCGTACAATCGGTTACTTAAACATTTGTCAGTTCGGTGATGCTTACCGCACACTTTCAATGCTCGAAAAAGATTATCGACCTTGGTTATCAAAGATTCTTTCTTTCCAAAAAGATAAGAAACAACATTACCAAGCGGTGAAGGCATTCCTTGCAGTCAACAAAGACCAGGACTTCGAAGGCTTGCCATCGCAAGTCGTTCGCGAGATGGCCCGCCACAAAGACTATATTAATCTTCAAACTTCTTTAAATCGGCAGATTGATGAGAAGGCGAACTATTCAAAGCTCGACGGACAAGCGAGCCAAAACTTAGCTGACGCAAAAGCAATGCTCGCCAATACAAAGGCGAAGCTTTCACAGTTAAAAGTTAAGTTGTCGGCAGCCAAGTCAAACCCTGCGCTTATGGCATCGATTGATAATATTGAAGCCGACATCAATATCGCAAACAACGACCTTGAGCGCTTCTCATTCCAAATTGATCTCTACACAATTATTCGCGGTTCACTCGCTAACTATAAAAAAGAAACTATTGCCACGGCAGATCGTCGAATGGGTTCTGTAAAAAACAAAATCGAAACCGTACTTCAAAAGCGTTTAGTTACTATGAAAAACGACTTGATTCGCATCTTAGATAATAACGAACTTCTTCGTTACGAAACGTTTGCGGGTTCTGGCGAAAACATTCGTTATCAAGCGGGTGGCGGCGAACAATCAAAACGTGTTCCTGCTTCGGTACTTCCTCAATCAAAATCTCTTAATTGGCAATTTGCCGGTGAGTACTGGGAAGATGAAATCGGACACTATCGTTCAACTTTAAAAAATAATTGCCCTGATAGCAAACAAGCGAGCCTCGGAGGTGCGCAATGAAAAAAACAATAGTATTAGTAGCTACCCTTGCACTTTGCGCAACGGCATCAGCTAAAACTGATGTGAACCAGAAGCTTGAACAGCTAAAGCAAAACCGTGAGAACAGCCAAGCGAACCTTGATCAGTATAAGGTGAATCTTTCGATCGTTGAGCAAAACTTAGCTGAAACAGACAAGGCACTCAAGAATCTTGATGTGCAGGAGAAGTCTGTGACCAAGCAGCAAGGCGAAGCAATGAAAGGTAAAACCGGAGTTGAGAGCTCACGAAAACAACTTCAAACTTTTATCAATGGTGAGCAAACTAAGCTAGCCGAAGAGAAAAAGCAGATTGCCGATCTTCAGAAGGCTATGGAACAGCTCCAAGCTAACGTTCAAAAAAGAGAAGCGAACGTTGCTGAGTATCAGAAGAAGTTGAGTGAGGTTGACGGTGAAATGGCGTCGTTCCAAGAGCGTAACCAATCGATCGTTGAGCTTACTGCCGCCATCAAAGCGAAGAAACAAGATGCTTTAGCATCGAAGAAAGATTTAACTGCGAAGCGAGCTTCTTATGCCGCTGAAGTTGAGAAGTGGAAGAATCAGGTTCGCACCAGCGACCGCGCCTACTCGAACTTCAAAAGCTTAAAAGACTAGTTAGTTTTGCATTAGTAAAACTGTTCAGTGGTGATTTCTCCACAATCTTTGAATTGAGTAAAGGTTGTTCGAACTCTAAAACCATTCAATCGAATGGCGAAGCAGAACGACCCTTTCAACGATATACCCGCTCCGAAGTCTCTCGAATTAAGACTAGAGGTTGCTCGCGTCGGTCTGCTGTTCCAGCAGAACGCGCAGGGCCTCATTGCTCTGATTGTTCTTGGGGGTTCGTACATCTTTGTTAGTTGGGGTTCGCGCTCGAAAGATTTTCTCATTGCTTGGGGTCTCTTCGTACTTATATCCGCACTCTGTCGAGTGATAATGACCGTGAAATGGAATAGAACTGCGCCGACGATCACAACTCTTGAAGAGGTGAAGCCTTTTCTTAGATTGATTCATCTTTTGCTTTTTATGTCGGGCGTGTCGTGGGGAGTGATTGCATCACTGATGCCTTCGGCTTCAACCCTCGAAGAGCAGCTTGTTACCTGCCTTGTGGTCATTATGATGGCGGCCGGTGGTGTCGTTGCATATTCCTCGAGCCGGCTTGCTGGATTATCTGTTTTTTTACCGGCGGCAATTCCTTGGAGCATTTCGCTCTGGCTGAGCGGGCATTCAATGTACCGAATGATGTCGGTGTTGCTTTTGCTCTACTCGTACGTTGCACTTAGGGTCTCTCTAAATCTTCATCAGTTTGTTGTTCGGTCGATTCGTCTCAACGTCGAAAACTCACTTCTAACATCAGAGTCGAGGGCTAACCAAGAGCGCCTAGAGCTTGCCCTCGAAGCTGCCGAAGCCGTAACTTGGAAGTGGCAAGTCGGATCCGAAGAGATTAGGTGGGAAGGCCAGCTCGCGCCGCTGTTTGGTTTAACTCAGCAAACTTGGGTCGCAACACTTGGCGAGTTCGGTAATTTTATTCACAGTGAAGATCGCGAGCGCGTTTTAGCGATGATCCGAAATGTTTCAACAGAAGGCGAAGAACTAGACATCGAGTATCGAATTCCAACTGAAGATGGAAAAGAGACTTTCGTTACACAAAGAGGCCGCGTGAGTAAGTGGCCTGGCTCAGTTCTCGTTTCGAGTGGAATTTGCTGGGATATCACCGCAAGTAAGGAGCAAGAGAAACTTCAGCGTGAACTTACTGAACATGAGGCTGCGAGTCGCGCAAAATCAATTTTCCTCGCGAACGCGAGCCACGAAATTCGAACACCACTTGCAGCGATCAATGGGTTTGCGGACATGGCTCTCCACAACCCAAAGCTTCCTCAAGATGCTCGACAAGACGTGCAGATGATTCTTCGAAATGGAAAGTATCTGGTTTCGCTCGTCAATGACCTCCTCGATCTATCGAAAATTGAGTCAGGACAGATTTACATCGAACCTACTCGAGTTTGGATCGCTCGCGAAATCGAAGATATCGTAGCACTTGTGAAACCAATGATAGAGGCCAAGAATCTCGATCTGAGAGTGATCTTTCGAACAAAAATTCCCGAGCATGTACAAACTGACGTAACTCGTTTTCGCGAAGTGATGATTAATCTTATAACCAATTCGATTAAGTTCACCGACAAAGGAAAGATTAAAATCGAAGTGACGTTTGAGCCGACAAAAGCCGGAGATGGAATTATAAAAATCATAGTTTCTGATACTGGAATTGGAATTTCGTCTCAGGAAATGGCAAATCTTTTTAAACCCTTTGTGAGGGGCTCAGGCGAACGAGTTCAGAAAGTGCAGGGATCAGGACTGGGGTTATCGCTTTCGAAGAATCTTGCGCGACTTCTCGGCGGTGACCTAGTGTTGCTTCGTTCAAAGGAAAACGACGGAAGTGAATTCGAATTCAGTTTTACAACTGGATCGGTAGACGACGTTCGAATGCTGTCTTCGGCACAGGCAACTCAAGCCCGCGCCGAAGCCTATCGACTTGATTCAGGAAAGCCTTTGCATGGTCGATCCATTCTCGTTGTCGATGATTCACCAGATTTACAAGTACTCATGAAGCGATTTCTCGAGGCACGTGGGGCAAAGGTCGAAATTCGTGCAAATGGAAAAGAGGCCGTCGATCGTCTGAACGAGAAATCATACGACCTTGTGTTAATGGATATTAAGATGCCAGTGATGGATGGCTACACAGCCGCAGATATTTTAAGGCACAATCATTACGTTGGGCCTTTGATGGCCGTCACCGCACACGCAAGCGCCGAAGATCGCCAGCGCTGCTTTCAGGCTGGCTTCGATTCGTACGTAAGTAAGCCGGTTGATTTTCAAAATCTCACAGAAGACGTGATCTCTCTCATCGAGCGAACCAACCCTCGCATGGTTCTACACTAGCCTACGGCGCCAGTACGAGCTTCTCGCACTGCGCGGGTAATTTAGGGTAGGGCTTTACAGGAGGATTATCAGGAGTCGTGGGCTTCATCATTTCTTCCCATTGTGCATCTGCTTCTGCCGAATACCACCAAGCAAGCTCACCACCACAGCCATTATCTTTAGAATTCAACGGACTCTGAGGCTCGCAGTAGGGACTGTCTTTAGGGCAATTCAATCGAACATGAAGATGATCGTCATGGCCCCACCATGCACGAAGCTTATAAAGCCATGGCGCTTTTGGATTGGTATCGCAGAAATACTTTTTGATCGCAGGAGCAACAAAGATTCGATTCACATAAGGAGAGTTGGCTGCGAGTGAAGTGAGTTTCACCTGTTCAGCTTTCCAGTTCGTCTTCAGATATTTTCGATCGTTGACGTAAGAAGGTGAGTGCCATGCCTCACTTTGTGATGGGCCAACCTTTTTTGAAATGAGCTGCAAAGATATATCTGCGTCTAAGCCAAGTTGATGACTTGCATGACCCAAGTAAAACGGCCCGCCACGAGGGAAGCTAAGATCTTCGACGACAATCGAAAGACCAGTCGCCTTTTTCATTCGGTAGCTGAGATCTTTCACGTAATAAGTTAAATTGGGATGTCCGTAGAAGCGATTTCTTGATGTGCGAACCACCTGAAATCCAGAGCCGACTAAAGGAAGTTCTGAAGCTCCAGCAAGACACCCGGCATTGTACCCACCATAAACTTGCGCAGGGCCCAGAGTTGTACTTTTAACAGTAGCCCATTTTTCAAATTCACCTGGATGTTCTTCTGATGCGACTGCTGCAGTAGAAGCAAGAAGACAAAAGCTCGAAATCGCCAAAACCGCTTTTAACATTGTGAACCCCTTGAGTTGTCGTAAGTCGAGACTAACAGCCCAAGGGGATGGCGTAAATAGGGTTTATAGCATTTACTGCGAAACGCTGGCGATCGCCTTTGCTTTCGAGCCAGATTTTTGAGGGAGTTTTTCTTCAATGCTTGAGATGACCGAAGAGTTAACTAAGTAGTCGCAGCCTTGGACCTTAACAAAATGTTTTGCGCCAATTCCGCGAATCGATTCGATTCGTCCTTCGCCTCGCTTTTGAGATTTCGATGGTCGATGGCAAGAGTATTTAACTTTTTGATTGAGCTCATAGCGAGTCTTCGCTTTTTTGGCCTTGGAGTTAAAAGAATCAAGCTTACGCGCGCTCACCACTTGATTGCGATGGTCGACAACTTTATTTCGCTCGAGTTTATAAATTTCGGCTTCTGCATTCGCTTGAAAACTTACGAAAAAATTGAGTATCAAAATGAAACACTTCATGATCGCACCCCTTAAAAAACATCCCTGCTACCATTCTTATATGCAAGGGTGCCAAACTCTCAGAATCGCTCTATAGGGAGTTCAGTGTAGGGGAGCGATCATTACGTCAAGTCCGTCGACAAACCAAACTGAGACGCAGATAAGCGATAGTAGTGACCACCTTTAGCCATCAGCTCAGAGTGAGTTCCTCTCTCAATGAGATTTCCGTGGTCAAGAACTAAGATTTGGTCGCAATCAAGAATCGTAGAAATTCTGTGGGCTATGATAATACTGGTTCGGCCCTTAGTGATTTCTCGAGTGGCGTTTTGAATAAGCTGCTCACTTTGTGAGTCGATGTTAGCTGTTGCTTCATCCAAAATCAGAATGTCTGGATCGAATGCTAGTACCCGCGCAAACGCGATTAACTGACGCTCACCAAAGCTTAAGTTGGCTCCGCGTTCTTCAACTTTTGCATCGAGCCCTCCAACGTGTCGTCGTAGCAAATCAGCACACGACGCTCTCGCAGCAGCGCTTTCAATTTGAGCTCTAGTGATTGATGGATCACCAAGGCCAATGTTGTCAGCGATTGTTCCTCTAAACATGAAAGTGTCTTGCTGAACAACTCCTACGCGTCTTCGAAGTTCTGCACGACTAATTTCACGAAGCGAAACTCCGTCAAGAAGCACATCACCTTGTTGATAATCGTAAAACCGTTGCATAAGAGAAATCAGAGTCGACTTACCACTTCCAGTTCTTCCGACAAGAGCTATTGATTGCCCAGGATTAGCTTTGAAACTTACATCATTTAAAACCCAGGGCAGAGTCGCACCATATTTGAAGCTCAAATTCTGAAATTCAATCGCGCCTTTGGCTCTTGATGGATCGATCGCTCGACCAATAGAATCTTCTGGCTTTTCATCAAGAAGCGTAAAAATCCGTTCAGCTCCAGCTAAGCTGTTTTGAAAGTTTTGATACTTTTCTAAAATCACCCTAAGAGGTTGTATGAAATCTCTTACGTGCAGCAAAAATGCAATCATTGCACCCGTCGTGACAGCACCTTCGCGAGTGACAATACCGCCGTAGTACAGAGCAACCGCGATTGAAGCAGCATTAAAAAAGCTCATCGTCGGCCAAAGTAGAGCGTACAAACGGACTGCACCCATTTGCTCTTCGCGGTACTGAGCTGATAAATCAGAAAATTTACTTCGGCTGTACGATGTTCGCTCAAATAACTGTAGAACCCTCATACCAGAAACGCTTTCGGCGATAAAAGAGTTCATTCGTGCAGAAGTCTTCTTACTCTCACGAAGAATCACTAAAATCTTTTCGCTCACCACAAACGAAATCCAAATCAGCGGGGGAGCGATGAGCATCGTGACCAAAGTCATCTTCCACGAAATTAAAAGCATCGCGATAATTGTGACGATCATCGAAATGAAATTCGAGAAGATCATAATAATGCCTTGTGTGAAGAGCTCACCTAGGCTCACCACGTCGTTTGTCACGCGGGTAACAATACGCCCTGTCGGGTTCTTATCAAAAAATGAAATCGGGAGCGACTGAACATGTGAAATTAACTGACTTCGCAGGTCATATAGAATTCTGTTCCCAAGCTTTGCGAAAAAGAACATGTGCCCATAGCCCGCAAGTGCGCCCACTACTTCCATAACAAGGTACGCGATCGCTATTCGCACTATCATTTCTGAATCGTTTTTTAAAATTCCATCATCGACGGCTTTACCAAATAGCCAAACTGACAGTCGACCAACGATGGCTAAACCTAAAATCGCAACGACAGTTAAGCCTAAAAGACTCTTCTGGCGCATTAAATGCGGCCACAGCCTTCGAGTTAAAATGCGAAGGTTGACTTTGGTTTTGACTAAATCTTCCTGCACGCTTTCGCTCACGTGGTTGCCTCGCGGGTGGCCATTGAACTTTGTAGTTCGTTAAGTTCTTTGTAGGTTGCGCTCGTTTTTAAAAGTTCATCATGTTTACCAACTGATTCAACGCGTCCGTTGTTCATCACAAAAATTCGGTCTGCATGCCGCAAAGTTGCAAGGCGGTGAGAGACGATCAATACAGTACGCCTGTCGAGAGCTCCTTTGAGTTGCTCAACGATAAGCTTTTCAGTTTTTCCGTCAACGGCACTTAACGAATCATCAAGAATCACAAATTGTGAATTTCTAATCAGTGCTCGCGCTATCGTCAGTCGCTGCTTTTGGCCACCAGAAAGGTTGACGCCTCGTTCACCAAGTAGTGACTCATACCCAGTCGGCAACGCTTCAATTTCACTATCAATGTTCACAACACTCGCAAAATGTTTTACGTGATCGTTCATCAAGGCTTGCTCAGTCGTATATCCAAGCGAAATATTTTCTGCTACTGTGTCGCTAAACAGAAACGCATCTTGTGGAACATAAGATATCAACCTTCGAAGGCTGCTTTGCTTAAGATCCTCGACGGAAATGTCATTGAAAGTGACCTTGTTCGGTTCAACCGGGTAAAGCCGACAAATTAAATTCATTAAAGTTGTCTTGCCTGAACCGACGGGTCCCACAATTCCAATTGTCTCGCCTGCATTGATCGTTAATGAAACATCTCGAAGTGCGTAGTGCTCAGCCCCCGCATATCTGAAACTTAAATCTTTCACTTCGAGCTTTTCAAACTCGTGAACAACTTTTTCGCCGGTGTCTGGAATGTCTGTTTCGGTTTCAAGTAGCTCACGAATTCGATCAAACGAAGCTCGTCCTTGCTCAATCATGCTGACGCTAAAGCCAAGCGCACTCATGGGCCAGGTCATTCGACGAATATATTCATGAAACGCAAAAAGAGTTCCGAGGGTAATCGTTCCTTGTATAACTGGGTCGGTGCAGAACCAAAGTAAAATCACAGTGCCGCTGGCTACTGAGAATTCCATCACGGGCTGCCAAATAGCATCGAGCCTTGCGACTTTGTTACATGTC
Source organism: uncultured Bdellovibrionales bacterium (assembly GCA_964543475.1). Classification (GTDB taxonomy): domain Bacteria; phylum Bdellovibrionota; class Bdellovibrionia; order Bdellovibrionales; family JAMPXM01; genus JAYSYM01. The sequence goes on from CAZIYJ010000001.1 coordinate 838,117, forward strand.
TCCTCGTAAATTTTGCTTTTCTTGTCAAAGCTTGCGAGTTGATTTGTTTCTTGAGTGTACGCCTTAATCACTCTCACACCGGATACTATTTCTTGCGCGTTTGCAGAAACATCAGCGAGCTTATCCTGCTCAATTCGGTAGTAACGGTGCATGAGCTGCTCCATCTTCCGCATAAACGGAGGAATCAGAGGCAGTAAAATCAAAGTCTTCCATGTCCAGTCCCACGAAATCCAAATCATGGCAGGCAAATACATTCCTAAATAAAAAATTCCATCGAGCAGAATCAAAAGTCCTGGTCCGATTCCCATTCGAAACGAATTGACGTCACTGCTGACAATACTGATCAGCTGGCCGATCGGATTTTTTTGATAGAAGCTCGGCCCGAGCAGAGTCAGCTTACTAAAAATTCGAGCCCGTAAATCATCGGCCACTGCTTGATGAAACTTTCCCCAATAAACTCTCCAGCCCCATCTAAAATAGACGAACGCAAGATTGAGCCCGATGTAAATCATCACAGCTTTAGAAAGTGATTGTTCTTCTTTTGCCTGAATCGCATCGATTGCAAACTTCAGCGCTAGGGGAGTGAGAGAATCAAACAGGTTAGTAAAGAACAGCATCACTACTCCGACGGCAAATGGCCGAGGGAATTGCTTCATGTAAAACCGAAACGGCTTCGCATTTAATTCTGGCTGTGCTGTGAACTCTGCTGCTGGAGGCATTGAGGGAAAAGCCTACATGATTGGCGATTGTGTAGTCACAGTGAAACCACTTTGAAAGCTCAAATTCATTTTAGAAGGTGGATAGGTGATAAAAGCTGGCTCAGTAATTGAAATGGAGTGCCCTGACTGTTTTTAGGAGGTCACTTTGAAACTGCAGCTTATCGTCGCGTCTTTTCTCTCATTTTTTGTCCACGCCAATGCTGAGGCCAACACTTTTTGCTCGTCAAATAATGAGTTGATCGCCAATGGCCGTGTTCTTGAGCGATTCACCTTTTCTTCAGACTGCCAACAAGCAGTCAGTGACCTTAACCGACATCGGGCATTCTGTAGCGACGACGAAGATTTAATTGGCCGCCGCGGCAAAATCGCCTCTTTTACTTTTGAAAGCGATTGCCGAGAGGGACTTCAAGATTTGTCGTCTAAAGGATTAGTCTGCGACGGCAATAACGATCTGATTACTGAGCACGGTCGCAAACTTGGAAGCTTCACTTTCGAATCAGATTGTCGTGAAGGCCTCGAAAACATGTACCAGAGTGGTGCTATGTGCACATCGGACGATGAGTTGATCACGGCTCGTGGAATTATGCTTTCAGATTTCACCTTTGGCTCTGACTGTGAAGAGGCTATTACTCAGCTAAAAACTTATGGAGCAATTTGCGGTAACAACCACGAACTGGTAAATCGCCGCGGAAAAGTTCTAGCGAAGTTCACTTTCGAGTCCGACTGCTTACAGGCCCTAAAAGGCAACAACCGCTACACACCAATTCGCTAAAGGAAGTTTTATGAAAATTCAGTTCTTTGCAGTTGGAATCATTTCTTCTATTGCTCTTTCGGGCTGCAATGTAGAACTGAACGGAAGTCCCATTCAGAATATTAAGCCAAAAACAGCGACTTCTACGAGCGTCGGTAATGGTGACCTTAAAATTTCGGGCGCAATCTCTGAGTCAATTAAAGTTGATACCAAAGCTGGCGACAAAGTAATTTGCGGGCCAACTCAAGAGGGCTTTCAACTCTATGTAGGACCTGCTGCTGAAGGCAGTGGATACGGTCTGGTTATCAGTCTGCAGGGTGAGGTCGATTTTCCCGGCACCTTTGTATTTTCTAACGACGAGCCAGCTCATAAATTTTCATTTGGCTTAAAGAATCAGGCGGGTGTTTGGCTTCCTAACCGCGATTCGAAAAGCTGTACGTTGAAAGTTTCCTCTCAAGAAAATGATCGCATCCAAGCGGTCCTTGACTGTCCTGAAATGACGGATGCGCTTAGAGAAGTAGATGGCGAAATCAAAATCGAAAGTAAGTTTGAGTGCAACGTTGTGGATATGACTGACGCCAAATAAAAAAAGGCTGCCCGAAGACAGCCTTTTCAAAACCAGATTTTAAATTTCGATTATCGAGCCATCAAGTTTGCAGCATTAAGCTTCGCGCCTGAAACTACTTTGCCAGTCAAAGTGTTGATTGGCACAGCTGATGTCATGATCGCTTCTTTAACTTCGCGCCATGTAGCAGTTGGGTGTTTAGCCCAGTAAAGAGCTGCAGCTCCTGCAACGTGTGGAGTTGCCATCGAAGTTCCGTCCCAAGTTGCTTTGATTCCGAGGAAATCAAGCAAAGTGTCGTCGTACTTGCTCGCTTGAGTCACAGTCGAGAATACCATTACGCCAGGCGCTCCGATATCAACTGACTTTGCTCCCCAGTTAGAGAACTTGCCAAGATTGTTTGATGAATCAAGAGCGGCAACGCTGATGATGCTTTCATGCGGGTAGCTTGAAGGAACGGCTGCTTTTGATGCGTTGTCGTCGTTGCTGTAACCGATTCCAGTTTGTGGATCGCCGTTACCAGCTGCTGCGATGAACAGTGCGCCAGCGTCTTCTGACATTTGAATTGCATCACGAAGAGCTTTGTTTCCGGCTGCGTCGCTTGGATCTTCACCAATTGAACCCCAAGAGTTCGAAAGGATTTTTGCGCCATTGTTGAGAGCGTATGCAATTGCTTTGATCGCGTCTGCAGTTGTTCCCGAGTTAGCGCCGATGAAACGAAGTGCCATAATTTTAGCTTCTGGAGCTACGCCAGAGATACCTTTGCCGTTGCTGCCTCGAGCTGCAACGTTACCAGCACAGTGTGTACCGTGACCTGGGTTTGCACCCTTAAGAACGATGTCGATAATTGATCCAGCCAAATCAAATGGCTTGTTGTCGTTATCAACCATGTCCCAACCGACGATGTCGTCTACGTAACCGTTTTTGTCGTCATCGATTTTATTGTCTGGGATTTCACCAGCATTGCGCCACATGTTCTCAACAAGGTCTTCGTGAGTGTAATCAACGCCAGTGTCGATAACTGCCACGATCACATCTTTGCCGCGACCAATATTGTGTGCAGCAACTGTCCCGATATCTTTCATGCCCCACTGTTTATCAAATAGTGGATCAGCCGCTACCGATGAAGTCGATGTTCCAACATTGCTTGGAATTGCAGGATTGTCTGGGCGAACAGACATGTCTGGCATGCCTTCGAATACGCTCGGGTTTTTTGCCAACATTGCTTTTGCTTTAGCGCGAATCTGCTGAAGAGACGGGCTAACATAAGGAGCAAGCTTATAGTTAGGCTGAACATATTCAACGTTCGGGTTGTTAGCGATGTTCGCCATGCTGAACGCTGCAGTGCTTGGAGTTTGAACGCGAGCCCAAGTTCCAACACCGAGTGCTTCGATCTGTGCGCCAGAACTAAAAGTCACTGTGCGAGTGAAAGCGCTAAGAGCTGCGTGATTTTTAAATTTCACGAGTAAGTCTTGTCGCTGGTTTGCTGTCGCGCTGCTAGTTTGTGCAGCATTTGCGAAGCCCGAAATCGTAGTTAGTGCCGCTGTAACGACCGCGACTATCAAACTTTTCTTCATGGGGTCCCCTCCGTTGGCCAATGTTTATTGAGCCAATTTGTTAAGCCAAGTTGTAGATTCAAAAGATCCTGAACCACTTATCGTTCACCGTCCGTGATCAACTTTCAGTGGTCTAGTTCCAAATTGGGTCTAAGTGTAGACACCGTTAGAGTAATGATTCAAAGACAAAGTTGAGGAAAGGCTCCGCTTAAGCGTCGCGTCTGAAATCGGCTTCACGGTTCGGCCAATTGATAAGCAAGTGACAACGAGTTTTCGTTATCATACGAATAAGTACGACTACTTAACACAGAGGTTCATAATGAATTCGACGACCTCAGCAGCTCCAGGAACTTTATCGGCATCGCCGGTGGCAGCAGCTCGTCAGACTCAAGCTCTTGACGATGTTTCAAAATCTTTCGCATTCACTACACGTATTGACGACATCATCGCATGGGGACGCAAAAATTCTTTGTGGCCAATGCCGTATGGTACCGCTTGTTGCGGAATCGAACTGATGTCAGTGATGGGACCTCGCTACGATCTTGCGCGGTTCGGTGCAGAGGTTGTGCGCTTTTCGCCTCGACAAGCAGATTTACTATTGGTCGCTGGTACCATTAACGAAAAAATGGCTCCAATTTTGGTTCACATTTATCAACAGATGCTTGAGCCAAAATACGTCATCTCGATGGGAGCATGTGCAAGCTCTGGCGGTTTCTATCGCGCGTATCACGTGCTTCAAGGAATCGATAAAGTAATTCCAGTTGATGTTTATGTTCCTGGTTGCCCTCCGACTCCAGAAGCAGTTCTCGACGGAATCATGTCATTACAACGAATGATCTCTACGCACCAACCGCGTCCTTGGAGAGACAACTGGAAGGCTCCGGATTATGCAAAGCTCGGATAAAACATTTCCAAATCTAAATACGAAGGCGGGAATTCCTCCTTCGATTCACGCTTCACCAGCTCTCGGCGATGCTCCAGTAAGTTCTGCGCTTGCAGAAGTAAAAGCAGACTTAGGTTCGCTTGCGGGTAGCGGTTACAAATTTTTGACGACGGCTGCGGGCGACGACACACTCGAAATTCCAAAAGACGACATCACGAAAGTACTGACAGTTTTGATGGCTCAGCGCTTTGATTTCATCATGGATATTTGCGGTGCAGATTATCCGGGTCGCGCAAAACGATTCGAAGTCATTTATTCATTGTTTAGTTCTAAAACTTCTCAGCGATTACGAATCAAGTGCCAAGTCGGAGAGAACGAAACAATTCCTACTGCAATCAATATCTATAAAGGGATCGATTGGTTCGAGCGTGAAACTTTCGACATGTACGGAATCAAATTCGAAGGACATCCAAACCTTCGCAAGATTCTCACTCATCACCAGTTCGTAGGTTATCCGCTTCGCAAAGATTACGATGCTGACAAACAACAGCACTGTGATTCGGCTTTGCCGATTCACTTTGATTACGATCCGAATTGGGTCGATGATCCTTCTCGCAACTTAACTCCGATCAACATCGGACCTTCTCACCCAGCAACACACGGTACTTTACGTATCATGGCTGAGCTTGATGGTGAAAAAGTTGTACGTGCTCAGACTGAGCTCGGATATTTACATCGATGCTTTGAGAAAATGGGTGAGACTCATCCTTATAATCAAGTCGTGCCATATACAGATCGATTGAACTATTGCTCAGCTCCGATGAATAACGTCGGCTATTGCAAAGCAGTCGAGCGATTAATGGGCGTTGAAATTCCGCCTAAAGCCATGGCGATGCGAATGATCCTCATGGAGATTTCGCGCGTGGCTGACCACATCGTATGCCTTGGTGCAAATGGTGTTGATCTTGGCGCTTTGACCGCGTTCTTCCATTTGTTCACTTATCGCGAAAAAGTTTATTCAATTTTCGAGAAATACTGTGGCGCTCGTTTAACCGTGTCGCTAACTCGTGTTGGTGGAATGCCTTATGAGGCTCCAAAAGGGTGGTACAAAGACATCCTTCAATTCGTAAAAGAAATGCGCGTCGGTGTTGATGAGATCGAGCGGTTGTTAACAGGTAACAAAATTTGGATTCAGCGTACTCAAGGTGTTGGCGCAATCTCTGCTGAAAATGCGATTAAGTGGGGCTACACGGGTCCGCTCTTGCGCGCGGCAGGGGTTCCTCTTGATCTTCGAAAAGCTGCTCCCTACTACTTATATAAAGACATGGATTTTAAAGTTCCTATCGGAACAACTGGCGATTGCTACGACCGATACTTGGTTCGAGTCGCTGAAATGCGCGAGTCTTTAAATATCGTTGAGCAACTTTGCAAAAATATTCCTGAAGGCGATTATACAATTCGTGATCGCAGCATCGTTCTTCCAGAGAAGAAAGATGTTTACGGAAACATCGAAGGTCTTATGAATCACTTCATGCTTGTGATCAAAGGCCTCAGACCGCCTGTCGGCGATATCTATGATGCAACTGAAGCGGCCAATGGCGAGCTCGGATTCTATTTGGTGAGCGATGGCTCAGGAAGACCGTACCGTTTGCATGTTCGTGCGCCTTGCTTTGCGATTTACCAATCCTTCAATGAACAAGTTCAGGGTGGATTGCTTGCAGATGTAATTTCAGTTTTAGGAAGTATGAATTTAATTGCTGGGGAATTGGATCGATAATGTTTCGACTATCTGATGACGGATTAAAATACGTAAAGTCTGAGCTGACTCGCTACGAGCAGAAGCAATCGGCGATCATTCGCTGTTTGTATCGTGTTCAAGATGAAAATGGCGGCTGGCTGTCAAAAGAATCAATGGCTCACTTATCTGAAGTGATGGATATTCCGGTTGCGCAAATCGAAGAAGTGGCATCGTTCTACACGATGTTTAATCACAAGCCGGTCGGAAAGTTTCACGTACAGGTTTGTTGCACACTTTCATGTGCGATGGCCGGTGCGCGTGAGCTCACAGATGCAATGATGAAGGAAGCCGGATGCTCTCGCACTGGCGAGACAAGCAAAGACGGAAAGTTCACTTTCTCAAAAGTTGAATGTCTTGGCTCTTGCGACACGGCTCCGATGCTTCAGATCAACCGCGACCCATATCTTGAAAATATTACGACTGAATCTGCGATGAAATTAGTGCGCGATTTAAGGACCAAATAATGGCTGAAGCAAAAGTACTTTCAGAACATTACGATAAAAAAGAATATCGCTCGCTCGAGGGCTACAAAAGTCTTGGCGGCTATAAAGTATTAGAAAAAGCGCTCAAGATGGATCGCACTGAGATCGTTAATATGGTGAAGGCGTCTGGCCTTCGCGGTCGCGGTGGAGCAGGTTTCCCGACGGGAATGAAGTGGAGCTTCTTACCTAATAATGGCGAGCCAAGATATTTACTTTGTAACGCCGATGAATCAGAGCCTGGAACTTTCAAAGATCGCAAGATGATGGAGCGTGCTCCTCATCAATTGATTGAAGGCATGATCATCTCGGCTTACGCCACAGGTGCAAAGAAAGCTTACATCTATATTCGTGGCGAGTTTACTGGCCCTGCGATGATTTTAGAGCAAGCGATCCGCGAAGCTAAAGAAGCTGGTTACCTTGGTAAAAATATTCTAGGTACCGGAGTTGAAGTTGAGCTGGATCTGTTCTTAGGAGCTGGGGCCTACATTTGCGGTGAAGAGACAGGTTTGATTTCTTCTCTTGAGGGTTACAAAGGTCAGCCAAAGCTAAAGCCGCCTTTCCCTGCAGTTCAAGGGTACCTTCGCAAACCAACGATTGTTAATAACGTCGAGACACTTGCTGCAGTCACTTACATTCTTCGCGATGGCGTTGAAGCCTACCGCAAATACGGCACAGAGAAATCTGCTGGGACAAAACTTTTTTCGGTCAGCGGAAATGTGAATAAGCCAGGCGTTTACGAAGTTCCACTCGGTTACCCGATGATGGATTTCATTAACAATGAATGCGGCGGTTTAAAACCTGGCCGCAAACTTAAAGCGGTTATTCCGGGCGGATCATCTTGTCCAGTTATGACAGCCGAAGAGGCTGGAAAAGCAAACTTGGATTACGAAAGCCTCGCTGGCCTTAAGACAATGCTAGGTTCTGGCGGAATGATTGTGATCGATGACTCAAATTGCATGGTAGATCTCATGCAAACAATCACTCATTTCTATCATCATGAATCATGTGGCCAATGTACTCCGTGCCGTGAAGGTACAGGTTGGTTAAACAAGATTGTTCACTCAATTATCAGCGGTCACGCAAAAGAAAGCGACGTTGCTCTATTGGCAACTGTTGCAGACAACATGATGGGCCGAACAATTTGTGCGCTTTCAGATGCGGCGGCAATGCCAGTCGCGAGTTTCATTTTAAAATTCAGAGACGAATTTGAGTACTTCATCCGTGAAGGAAAATCGAAAGTAAAAGGACAGGTCTATGGCAGCGGACACTAATCCAGCACCGAACTCGGCTGCGAATCAGCCGGCACCAAAAAAGATTTTCAAGTGCACGATCAACGGCGTTGCGGTCGAAGTGACCGAAGGAACTTCGATCATCGAGGCCATGCAAGCCAATCAGCAAGCCATTGCCCATTACTGCTGGCACCCGGGCCTCTCTGTTGCCGGTGTTTGTCGCCTTTGCGTCGTAGAGATTCAAGGTAATCCGCGCCCTCAAATCGCCTGTAACACGATGGTCACTGATGGAATGGTCGTGAACAATACAAGCGACAAAGTAAAAGACGCCGTAAAGTGGGGATTAGATTTCCACTTAATTAATCACCCACTTGATTGTCCTATCTGTGACCAAGCGGGCGAGTGTGGTCTTCAAGATCAGTATATGGCCTACGGCAAATACGATCCCGAAATGCACGAGGCGAAAGTTAAAAAACATAAAGTTCAAGATATCGGCCCACGAGTGGTTCTTGATAGCGAACGTTGTATTCTTTGTTCGCGTTGTGTTCGATTCACTGACGAAGTGAGCAAGACTCACGAGTTAGGAATTTTCAATCGCGGAGATCGTGCAGAGATCGGCATCGTAGAAGGTCGCAAGCTTGATAATAATTATTCAATGAACACAGTTGATATTTGCCCAGTGGGAGCACTCACAAGCAAAGACTTTAGATTCCGTCAGCGCGTTTGGTTTTTAAAAGAAGCCGACTCGATCTGCACGGGTTGTTCAACCGGCTGCAATGTGAAAGTACATTACAACCGCGAAGGTATTTTCCGAATTAAACCTAAGTTCAATGCAGAAATTAATTCGTACTGGATGTGCGACGTCGGCCGTGACAGCTATAAATTCTTAAATCGCGAATATCGTTTGCTCGATGCTCAAGTTAATCGTGACGGACGATCTGAATATATTCTACCTGAAACTCTTGCTCGCAAAGTCGGTGAAAGCCTTCGCACTGCAGGTGGAGCAGTAGCACTTGTTTTGACGGGTCAGCATTCAAATGAAGAATATGAAGCGATCATCGGTCTCTTCCAAAAAGACCTCGGCAGCACTCGCATCTACCACTGGGTGAATAACACTGAGGAAATGGAGAAGTTTGACGGACTTTTATATCGCGGTGATAAAAATCCAAACACTCGCGGCCTTCAAGGCGTCATGAAGAAGTTTGGTGTGAGCACTGACATGAAACAACTGGCTGCCGACATTGCAAGCGGAGCTATTCAAACAGTTGTTGTTGCAGGTCCAGAAAATCAATCTGTGTTTCCGGACATGCCGACTCGATTGAACGAGTGGACTCGAGCACGCAATCTTGTTTGGTTAACTGCCTGCAAGAATGAGTTGCTTGAGCGCGCTGCCAACATCACATTGATTCCGCTCAAGACTTACTTTGAGAAGCAAGGCACTTACGTGAACTTTAAAGGTATCGCTCAAACTGTGAAGCCCGGAGCTGTGACAGTTCCGAATGCTTTAAGCTTAGAGCAAGTTGCAAATCTCTTTGCAGGTCGTGAGCTCGACACGCGCGATATCGAACTTGATACTTATTTACTCCACACTGGCGCCGTTCGTAACGAAGCTGAGATGGTGAGAGGGGCTTTATGATTAAAAGTAATGAGTTCTACGTAGTTCGAGGACCTCAAGCTAAGAACGTTTGGTATCTACCAGGCATTTTCTCGGGGATGGGTCTTACTTTCGGTAAGATGATTTCGAACATCTTTAATCAGAAGAAGATGCCGACTTTAAATTACCCTGAGCAAAAGTATGACTACGGTCCTCGCGCTCGCGGTAACCATGTGTTGACCGTAAAGAAAGATGGATCAATTCGCTGCACAGCTTGCATGTTGTGCGCAACGAACTGCCCAGCAGATTGCATCAACATCGTCGCAGCAGAACACGAAGATCCTTCAGTAGAAAAATATCCGGTGAAGTATGAAATCGATATGCTTCGTTGTGTATTTTGCGGATTCTGCGAAGAGGCATGCCCGGTCGATGCGATTCGCATGGGCCCAGAGTGGCAACGCCCAGGTACTCAAGGTACTAACTTCATCTATGATCTAAAGGAACTTGCATACCGCCCATCACTCAAAGGCGGAATCGTTTCTGTCGTCGATGAAAAAGAACGCCACGAAGCCGGCATCTAGGCGAGAAGTAATTGAATATGGATACAGACAAGAATCATCAATCTAAAATCTCGGCCGATCTAGCGCTCAATGCTCTGAAAAGGGAAGAAGCACTTTTGTTGGCTGCTAGAGGTAGATCTTTTAATCCTCAGTTCTGGTCGACATTCTTAATTGGGATTCTTATGATTGGTTTAAGCCTTTGGGGGATGGATCAGTTCACTGCAGGTTTAGGTACCTTGGTTGTCGGAATTTTGCTTCTTTCAAACGCGTCACAGATTCGCACGAACTTACGCATCGATGCAGTTGTAGAGCTAATTACAAAGTCGAAAGACAAATCTCTTTAAGTGGATAAGTTTTTCCGCGCAGCGCGGAAATACAAACTCAGCTAGAGGCTCGCCCGAGTCCCTTGATGAAAAACCATTCGCCATGTCTCGCCGTCACGCTTCCAAATTGAACTCCTTAGCGCGGTAGTCAAAGAGCCGTCTTCGTTGCGTATTCGAGTTTTGAAGCGAAGCTGAACAATGTTCTTCGCAAGTTCAATTGGTACAAAGTCGAAGGCTTCACTAGTAAATGGTTTTTCTTGAGAAAGCCGATCTAGAACTGATCGTCGATCATACACTTTGCCCGAAGATCCAAATTCGACGAACGATTCATCCAGCAGTTTACCCACAAGGTTGGCGTCTTTGCGTGAAAGTGGGTCCATGAGTTTCTTTTCGAGTTCGATCAGATCTGTGAATTCCATTTTTCGATTCTATTCCAACTTTTTCGCGGCGCCGAGAAAAAGTGGTGCTCCTGCGGTTCGCCTACCATGAATCAACCTATCCGAGGTGGGCAGGCCCGACCATGGGACAGGAACACGTTGGAGATTTTTCGAATCAGGTTATTACATCAGTAGTTCGATGATCTTAAGGCAGAGCCATAAAATCGAAAGAAGCAGTTTAGTAATTTGCAAGAATCGCCGAAAGGCAACTATTCGGGTTGTCATTCGGACCTCCTTTGTCTGTTCGGACAGGAGGTTCTTTAAAAGCGGGTCCCGCAGGAGCGGAGACTCGCTTTTGCATTTCTAGGGCCGATTAAAATCGCACTAAAGCATTAAGGATTTTTTACCGTGTTTAGTTGCGATTTTGAAAGCTTCGCTTTGAACAAGCGACTTGGTTTTTCCGAATCGTCAGCGTCTTCAACTAAGTAAATATCTAAACCGTCTTGGGTTTGAGTCGCGTGTAGTCCCTCGAGTTTCGCGAGAGGCTCGAATCTGCCAATGATCTCAGTTTTATCTCCAACAATACGGGCAAGAACAGTTCCATAGACTTGTCCATCAGCAAAAGAAGAAGTTGTATCTTCTGCCGAGCCAAGAGCAAGTAGTCCGTAGTCGGTCCAGATGACGTCAGAGAATGTGATATTCACTCCGCTTAATTTTCCCATTTTAACAGACTCAAAAACTATCTTTCCTGACCAATCACCGGTCTTAATTCCCTTTACCCAATTACTCAGAGAAATTTCAGCAAATCCATTTTTACCTTTTTCGGAATTGCCTCGCTGGAACAAGAAAACTTTTTTATCGCGGAAAAGAAGTCCCTCGATATTCAGTTCCTTTGCATAGCTTTGAAGCTCGTAAGCAAGTGGCAAGATGTTCGAAGTTATAGGTTTACCAAGAGTTTGATTTTTTAAAAAAGGAATGACGACAGCTTTAACTCGCTTAGGAGTAGATGCCGACGGCCAAGCAACCAGTGCGCCGTAGGGTTCCCACTCTTTTGTGCTGAGAAGAGCGAGTGATTCGAAGTCTGGTTTTTCATTTTTTCGCTCGGAGTTTGCAGCAGACAATTGGCCGCTGATCAACGGAACAGGAGTCAAATGGGTATCGCTGTCTGTGAACGTAAAAAGTGATAGTTCGTCGTCAGAGACTACGAAAAATCTTTCTCCAACTTTCACTAATCCGCTAGCTGCGCTTACGTGAGGCTGTCTGCCTTTTTCGAGGGGTTTTTTTAAAGTTAACTCTCGGACAACTTCAAGTTGAATAACTGGCGCCAGACTTTGATCGTTTTTCTTTTTTGTCCCCGCGCAAGAGGCAAGCAGAACAGCTGCAGCGACCATTACAAAAAACTTATGACTCATTTATTCAAAATCCTTCGATAGGTGTTAAAAATAGAAAAATAAGAGTGCGACTGCGGTTGGTGGTAAAGCGAAAAGCAAAAGCTTGATCGGGCTAATTCCAACATCACCAAATGATTTTTGAAGAATCGAAAATCCGGCCGGGTTCGGTGCGTTGGCAATGACTGTTAATCCGCCTCCGGCAACAGCTCCTGCGACTAAGTAATATTTAAAGCTATCACTAAGTCCATCAATTTGAGATCCAAGAAACGTAAGAGCTGCGTTGTCGGTGACTGCAGTCAGGGCTGCTGCCGAGAAGAATACCTCGATATCGCCAAGCGATCTTATCACCGGATCAAGCCACCACTTCTGTAGGGACCCGAGCATAACTAAACCGCCGAGGAAAAATGCAACCAAGAGGCTCTCTTTCAATCGTACCTGCTCTTGATATTCTGCCGTTATTGTAACGAATCCGAGGAAGAATAAGAAAATACCGAGGAAAACCGGCATATGGTGCGCAAAGTAGACGATTGAAGCAAGGAATACTAAATGAGTTACAATGATCCATGCCGGCGCCTTTATCGCGACTGCACTTGCTGCTGAGATATTCATAGTTTTTAATTCTTTTCGAAGAACGAACACCGCGAAGGCAGTATTGACGATCACTGCAAGAGTTGCCCTCCAGCCGAATGTTGTGAGCATGTGAGAGACACCCCAGCCCCACTTACCGGCAACCATCAGAACTGGTGGTGCAGCGAAATGCGTAAGTACTCCGCCAATCGAGACATTCACGAATAACACTGCAAGCGTTACATACATGAAAAACTGAGAGGGACGTCGATCGTAATAACGTTCTTTTAGAAGTAATGCTGTGACAGTCATTGCTGCAGGTTCAGTAATAAGGCTTCCGAGTAAGGGTCCAACTGAAAGGCAAGCAAAGTAAACTGGCCACTCAGCCTTAGTAGGAAAAAGCTTTGCGAATCCAAAAATCAACTTCCCAGCAAAGTAGAGAAGTGGTGCGGTCGCTGCGGTCGCCATGATAACGAAAACAAAAAGTGGCTCAGTGAAGTTGACCGTCTCGGTGTATTCAACTGCTTCATGGCTGCCGACAAGAATCGTGTAGCCACCAAAAAATACAGCAGCCCAAAGTCCGAAAATTACTTCGACCTCTCCCAGAAAGTGAAAGAGATTTTCTTTGATCGATCCGCCGGGGAACAAATTTCCGAGGTGGTGAAGCTGACTGCTGAGAAACGTATGGATAATTGCGAGGGCAAAACAGACTGTTGCTAAAATCTCAATATTGCTGGGGTTCATGACCTAACAATATAAACGCGAAGTTGGAGGGGCAATGTTTATTGCGGGATTTCGCGTTTATTTGCTTCGATCACGCGAACTGCGCAATCTTGAGAGATGGTAGTAAGGCCTGTCTCATTAACTGTAATGCTAATTGCGCCCCAGTCGGGCCACTGTGAATCAACGAGGAGAACTCCTTTGGTGCGATTAAGAAATTGATCGAGGGTCGCTTGACCTAGCTCATGGAAATGGAGAATGACCTGCGCTGATCCGCTTTTGATATCGCGCTCGACAATCATTTGATTCTCAACGTCTTGGTAAACCGGATAATTTTGTCGACCGCAAGACAAGTCTTCGGACCTTGTCTCTAGTGTTGACCGTTCATCGGCAGTCGCCCGATCTTGAATTGCTAGAGGCTGGCCCGAAGAAGTGCCGCAGGCCGCGCAAACTAATAATAAGAAGAGTGGAATGTAACGCAGAAGAGCCTCCTTGCTCATTCGCCGTAGGCGAACTGACCGAGACATAGTTATCACACACCTGCGCGCCCGTTAGCTTTACGGTTCAGTCATAACTCAGGCCAAGATATTGTAGAGTTCTAGAAACAGCTGTTTTCGCTAGGTAAAATGACTAGACCTCGGTCGAGAGTAGCCATTTAGTTTAAAGCGCGAGAAGATCATTTCATGAGAATTGATCTTCCGAAGGCCGACACCTGGTATGCGGCAAATGAGCAAGCACGTGAATATCTTAAGATCGCTGATGATCCAAATGTCTCTGTGCAAGTTTACTTGGGAGTGCGCCACGCACTCTGGGAAGTCACTCAAGCCCTCGCAAATACTTTCTCTCACCGAAGAACGATTGGATACACTCCGTTTTCTGGACCCGAGGGAGAATTCATAGCTCTTCAATTTGCAAAAGAAGGGTTCACTGTAAAAAGTTTAACTCTTGATGAGTTCAATAATCCGAAGCCGTGGCTCGAATCTGCGAGTAAGCAAATGCTCTGCTTACTTTCGGCTTACGACGATCCGGCAACGGGAGAACTTTATCAGACAGAAGTTCACGTTAGCGCGATGAAGGATCAGCGAATATTTAGAATTTTAATTTCTCATTCGTTTCACCAGAATCAAATGCTACAAAAAGTTGGACCTTACGACATACAAATTGTTTCGATTAGGCCTGACTTAGCGATCGCTGTTTTAGGTGAGCGAGCAAAGCTTTCGCCACCAGTTGCAACAAATCTTGAGTGGAATGAACTGAAATTTGCTAGCGCATTTAAAGTGCGCTCTACAGATGAGATTGATAACTCAAAAAAGACACTCGCTGAGTTTCATAAGTTGCTGCCTAAGGGTGTAGTTGAATTTTATTCGTCACAAGATTCACTTCATGACCGCGCATTTCTATTTATACAAAACGTCGAAGGACTAAGTTTTATTACTGCGCTCGCGAAGCAGTTGAGCGTTCAGATTGGCGACTTAGGCGCTGCAGGCGAACTTGAGACGTTAAGCGTTTGCCGTTGGCAAGATCCAAGGCAACTTGAGTGGCTTGGGCCAAAGGGTTTAACGATTGAGAAATTAAGAGGAAGTGTGATTATCTCAGCAGAACTCATTCAGAGATTTGGTGCTTCGAAGTTAGTGAAAGAAATTGAGCTCGTTCATAGTCAGCTTTTGTCGGAGCAGCAGCTCTAAGACATCGTCGGGGTTGCGATCGTGCCCGCGGCTTTAAGTTCATCTTCAAAATACTCGAGAGTAAGCTCTAAGCCATCTTCAAGAGACGTCTTGGGCTCCCAGCCGAGGCTCTCTTTTGCTCGAGAGATGTCGGGCTTTCGTTGAAGCGGATCATTTTCAGGAAGTGGTAAGAACCGCAGTGGAGCTTTGTTCCCAGTTAACTCATTAATCTCTTCGGCCATTTCTTTAACTGTGCGTTCGAGAGGGTTGCCGATGTTCACCGGACGAAGCTCTTCTGACTGCATGAGAGCATAAATACCTTCGCACAAATCTTTTACGTAGCAGAAGCTGCGAGTTTGCTTTCCGTCTCCGTAAACGCTCAATGATTGTTTTTGAAGTGCCTGAATAAAGAAGTTCGGAATAATTCTGCCGTCATTGGGGCGCATGCGTTCGCCGTAAGTATTAAAAATTCGTGCTATGCGAGTATCAACCTGATGGAACCGGTGATACGCCATCGTGATTGCTTCACCAAAGCGTTTTGCTTCATCGTAGCAGCCTCGAGCGCCGATCGGATTTACGTTGCCGTAATAGCCCTCGTGCTGGGGGTGAACTAGCGGATCACCATACACTTCGCTCGTACTTGCAAAAAGAATTCGGGCCTCTTTCTTTGCAGCACACGCAAGCAAGTTCTGGTGGCCGATGGCGGCAGTATTTAGAATGAAAGTAGGCATGCGCTTGAAATCAATTGGCGAAGCGGGCGATGCCAAGTTGTAAATTTCATCGACGTGGCCGGGAATGTCGACAAACTCATTGATGTCGATGTTGACCAGGCGAATGTCGTTAGCAATATGTGAAAGATTGTCAGCGCGACCAGTAACAAAATTGTCGAGAACAGTGACTTGATATTTTTTTGACAACAAGAGGTCAACAAGGTGACTTCCGATAAAGCCTGATCCGCCTGCAACCACAGCGTGTTTCGACATCGCCTTCTTACTTTCTTGCGAGCGCTTCGCGCCCGATGCAGTAATAATTAAACCCAGCTTCTTTCATCTTAACTGGATCGAGAACATTTCGACCATCGAAAATTGTTGGCGTTTTAAGAGCCGAGCGAAGGAATTCGAGATCTGGGCTTCTGAACTCGTTCCACTCTGTCACGATGGCAAGTGCATCGGCACCCTCAACCGCAGCTTCAGCAGTGCTGACGATTTCAAATTTTACATTACTTGCGGCGCGCGCTGTTTCTGATGCAACCGGATCAAAAGCTTTCACGGTCACGCCAGCTTCAACAAGTTTTTCGATCAGATAAAGTGCCGGAGCTTCTCGAACGTCATCGGTTCGAGGTTTAAAACTTAAACCCCAAACGCCAATCGTTTTACCTTTGAGTGATCCATAGTGCTGAAGCATCTTCTCCAAAAGAATTCCCTTTTGGCGATCATTGACTTCGTCAGCAGCCGCAACGATTTGCATTTGAACTGAATGCTTTCGGCC
Organism: uncultured Bdellovibrionales bacterium; assembly: GCA_964543475.1. Taxonomy (GTDB): domain Bacteria; phylum Bdellovibrionota; class Bdellovibrionia; order Bdellovibrionales; family JAMPXM01; genus JAYSYM01. The sequence goes on from CAZIYJ010000001.1 coordinate 854,781, forward strand.
AGTGTGAACAATTTCTTTTACGTCTTTAGGGAAACAACTCCCGCCGTAACCAACTCCCGGATAGAAAAACGCAGGATTGATTCGGCTGTCAGAAGTGAAGCCACTGCGAACAGCATCGATATCGGCGCCAACTTTATCTGCAAGCCTTGCAAGCTCATTGATAAAACTAATTTTCACCGACAAAAACGCGTTGGCTGCATACTTCGTCATTTCAGCAGAAGTATTATCCATGAATAAAATCGGGTTACCGTTTTTTAGGAACGGAGAATAGACCTCTTTCATAAGATCTGCGGCATCTTGAGTCTTGCATCCGATCACCACGCGATCAGGTCGAAGGAAGTCATCAATTGCGGCTCCCTCTTTCAAAAACTCAGGATTGTTGATGATCTCAATTTCTTGAACTGAATTCTCTTTGCAGAACTGTTCGAACTCTTTCGAAGTGCCAACTGGAACTGTGCTCTTTAGAACCACAAACTTCTTTTTGTTGGCTGCCTGGCAGATTGAACGAAGGACACCTAGAGTCGGGCCCATATCAGCACTGCCGTCAGACTTCTCTGGAGTGCCCACGGCAATGAAAACGATATCGTTGCGGCGGACTGCATCAGCAAGGTCGGTTGTGAACTCAATACGCGATTTAGCCGTTTGAAGGATGTCCTCGAGGCCTGGCTCGTAGATCGGAATGATTCCGGCTTTAAGTTTGTCGATCTTCTCAGCAAAATCGACGCAAATTACGTGGTGGCCGGCATCGGCAAAACAGACTCCGGCAACTAATCCGACGTAGCCAGTTCCTACAACAGTAATGTTCATTGAAAGTACCTCAGGTCAGCGTTGCGACTTAGTGGGATAGTGGGTAGAACTAAATCGGTAGCATGGCAAAACACCTAAAACAAGCGCTTATTCTGACACTTAAGACCGGTCTCGCCGTAGGGTTAATCGTATGGTTTGTACGAAGCGGTGCGCTTGATCTCGATCTTGTTTTGCAGCTAATTACTCCCGGAAGAGTCGCAGCTGTATTGGCTCTCGTGGGCTTACAAATTCTTATCAATAATTACCGCTGGCAACTTCTGATCGCGACTCAAGGTTTAAAAGTATCCACGGCAAAAACATTTCCCTTAAGCCTTATAGGTATGTTCTTCAACTACGCCATGCCCGGAGGCGTGGGGGGCGATGTTGTTAAGGGTTACTACCTGATTCAAGATCATCCGCATTTTCGCTCGGGCGCGATCATCAGCATCTTCATGGATCGCATGATTGGTTTTTTCATAATGATTTTGACTGCAGCCATAGCATTGATTTGGAAGTGGGAAACTGTGGTCGCTAGTGATGCACTCACAAGTCTTGCGACCGGAGTCATACTTCTCGCTATTGGCTTCATTACTTTCTTCACACTCGCGCTGTCGCGAAGATTCAAAACATCTAAGTTAGCGCAATTTGTTTTTGATCAATTTCCGATGGGAAAGAAAATCGAAAGACTTTATCTTCGGTTACATTCTTTTCGAGGTCACACGTCTGCACTTTGGAAAGCATTTGTCTTAAGCTTCATTGCACAGTTCGGAACTATCATCGCAGTTGCGTTGATGGGTCATTGGATGGGCGTGACAGAGTTAGCTCTTGGCGACTACATGTTCCTAGTCCCGCTTGGAACTGTTGCAACAGCTATTCCGATTTCTCCTGCAGGAATTGGTGTGGGGCAAGCGGCATTCTATTTCCTTTTCAATTCTGCGCTTGGGTTTAAAAGTCCTTTGGGGCCAGTTGCCATAACAGCATTGCAGATTTCGCAATTCATGTGGGGCCTCGTGGGCGCATTCTTTTATTTGCGTCGCAAACCCGTTATGGTTGCTCAAGATGCAAGTTAAGGACAAAGCGATAGTTTTGCGAACCACTCGCTGCGGCGAACATGACTTAATTGTTCAAGTGATCAATTCGAAAGGTGCAAAGCTAAATCTCTTTGCGAGGTCCGCACTAAGAAGCAAAAAACGATTCGGCGGGGGAGTGCTGGAGCCTACGCACTTCATACAGGTGATGTATCAAGATAAATCTGCCAAGGGTGGCGATCACCCGCTGCATACACTGAACGAAGCGACGTTAATAAATTCATTTCCCAAATTGCGATCAGATTACGCTCGGCTCGAAACTGCTTTACATGCGGTGCAAGTCATAACGGTCGTTGCTCATGAGGGCGATACTGACTCAGACTCGATTTTTAATTTACTCGGCAATACGCTGAGGGCGGCCGAGACGAGCAATTCGCTTGAGGCGTTAAAAACCCATTTCGAAGTTAAGCTCTTAACTTTGCAAGGAGTGCTCGAGCATCAGACTGAGGAAGAAGCGCTTTTGCGAGCGCCCATTTCTGATCATGAGTCGCTAGAGCTAAGTGATGACCGATGGAGAAAGCTTCGCGCTCGCACTGCAAGCGCGCTCAAAAGCTACTTAGGCGAAAGCCGCAAGCTCTTTCCCCAAGGCTAGAAATCCCAATTCGCAGACAAAGAGGCAAGAACTGAGTACTTCGAATAGTCGTACAGCACGCTGTTTGAATCGTTGAGCGTGTAAGTGGCCGTTAAGCCGCCGGTCAATACGGCATTGATTTTCTTACTGCCAGCAACGGTTAAAACTAAATCATGATCTGTTCGAGCAGTTGTCTGATTAGGATAGGTCAAATAGTAGTAGCTAAGTTTTGTGTTTGAAGTGACATCCCAGATCCAGGGAGCAATGTAGCCAACGCTTAAATCATATCGATTATATTTTACGTTCTTTCCAGCGGCCGAATTAAGTGTCAATCCTAAATCGCTTGTGATCATTTTGCTTCGATCCGTTGACGGGAAGAAGAGCGCACCTGCAAGCAGTTTTGCTTTTACCGCGCTTGCATCGTTGTCACCAACGGAACTTACAAGTTGTGAATCATCGTAACGAAGCTCAAGTTTTGCAGTGCCGATCACTTGCTCGCTAAGAATCATCATGTCATCGAAATTCAAAAACGCTGAATGCAAAATCATTTTTTGAGAGTTATTTTCCTGGCTGCTCATGATGCCTTCGTAGCCAGGCTTGATATCGAGTTTGTTTCCGCGTCCATAAACAACTGACTTAATTGTATAGGGAGCAGCGATAGTAAGAAGTGTCGGATCGGCAGCTCGCAAACTAGCTTTTTGTTTAAAGTTGTCGTCGACGGTGTAGATATGAAGCGCATCGGCAGTGATCGCGAATTCTTTTTTGGCGTCGTAAACGGGCCGATACCTTACGCCCCCTGCGATAATCGAACGATAACCTACGAGGTCGGTTGCTCCACCAGTCGTAAGAGTGTCATTAATCGCCAAGACATTAGAGTCATACATCTCGCCTAATAGGGCAGTGGCACTCCAGCGCTTTGCCTTTTCTTTTTCGAATTGTCTTAACGATTGAATTCGCTCAATCATCTCTTCCGCTTTTTCGTCGAGCTTCGGATCTTTTGATGTATCCAAAACAGTTTGGAAAGATTGAACGGCATTATCGAACTTTTTTTGATCAACTAAAATCATCCCGCGATAGAACTCGGCCGACGGGCCGATATCAGGATGTTTTGATTTTGCAGCAACAGTAAAGTTGTTGAGGGCATTCGGGTAATCTTCGAGTTTTAAATAAGATAATCCAATGTAGTAGGCGCGTTCAGCGGAATTCTGAGGAGTTTCGGTGGCCATATTAAGGAATACGATGGCTCGGTTAGACATATCTAACTTGTAGAGCGCGACCCCGTACTGAAAGTAAAAATTTGTATTCTCTGGATCTAGCTCGAGTGCATTCGCGAACCTTTCACTGGCGGCTTTGTAATCGGATGCTTTGTAAGACTCCATAGCTTCTTGAGCTAACTGAGTTGCCCGTTGTTTTCTGCTTTGGCGTTCTGAGGTAGAAAGCTTTGAAAATTCCAAGAGTCGAGCTGCGCGTTTTTGAACTTCGATTTGTTCAATGCGAATTCGTTCTTGTAGCGCTAGTGCATTTGCTTTTCGTCTTGCTGCAGTTTCGGCAAGTTGACTTGCATCGATGGTTGCATCCGAAATAATTTTTCGATTAGTGAGATCAAGTGCTGCGCGCTCTGCCTCGAAAGCCTTGTAAGCGATTCGTGCTTGTTCTGAAGTATCGTAGAGTTCAACGATTTGCTGTTTGCCACTTCGTCTGAAGATGAACGGCTTGCGAGATATTTTTTTACTTAGGATGAGATTTCTTAGTTCTTTAATTTCAGAATACTTTCCGAGTAACTCGGGAGGTGCGACGTAGAATTCGGGAGCAAGCTTTGCAACATTCTCCCAGCGAACAGAATAGATTCCGCTAAATATTGCTGAATCGGGTTCAGTTTCTTCTAAGTAAACTTGAACTAGTTTATCAGTAGCTCCCTCTCGCAAAATAACGCTGGCTGAGTCGATTGATTTTGGATCTTTGTTCCAAGGTGAGCTTCCGTAGATGACGCGAACGGCGCGTTCGGCGTTGATGGGCGCCAATCGTTTCTTTGCTCCCGCAGCTAACGGCGCTTGCGCGCCAAACGGATTCGGTTGTTGAGCAAAACTGCTTTCAGTAAAAAGCAGTTGAACAAAAAATAGCGATGAAATAGCAGCGATGATTCTCAAAGATGATCTCCTCTTAGAAGACCACCCTAGTTTAGTGTTTGATTAAGCTTTTAGGTACTGGACCAGCGCCAAAGGGCCAGCGCTAATAGTTGATGATGACGTTTAAATTAGTGGTGCCTTTGGGCACCTGATTCATGAAGTCGGGATTCGTGTTGGGACCTCGAAAAATCTCTGGCTGCTTAGGAAGGTTAAGAATGTCAGGGGGGCCGTTGGGTGGCTTTGGCCCACCCGGGTCTCCAGGCAAAGGCTCTTTGGGGAAACTTGGTGACTCAGGGCTCGCAGGACTTCTGTCATCGTTTTTTTGCGATCCATCTCGAGTAGTGTTCGAAGCTGTGTCGCCTGCGCCCGGAGAAGGCATCGCAGCTTGGCTTCCAGAATCCATTTGTTTTAGCTCAGAGGCCGGAACTGCCTTTGGTACTTCTGGAGATTGGCCCATAAGTACTTCGGTCATTTGGCCAGCTGTTACTGAAACCGATGGCATCAGTCTTCCGCCCTGATCCAGTCGACCTACTTCAACTCTACCTTCGAACGTGACGATTTCTAACCGACCAACGCTTGGGTCATACGATGCAATGAAGTCAGTACCGCGAACGCCGGCAACTGCAGCTTTAGTTTTAACTTGGAAAGTGTTTGCTTGGCCGTCGTACTTTTGTTTTACCGTCGAACGAACTTTACCTTTTAAGACATCAAGCAAAACTTTTCGCTTATCTTCTTCAGGCTTGTATTCGTAAGCAGCGATCTTCATCACAGTGTCTGGAGAAATATTTAGTTCGTTGTTGTCGACCATTTTAATTTTTGCTCGAGAGTCAGCGGCCGCAGAAATCGTATCACCTGCGCAAACCTCTGTTCCCACACGTGCGCGGTCTGATCGCTTTTCTTTTGCGAAGCCGACTTGGACCGAGCCTTTAACTACCACGAATTTTCCGCACGCAGCTTCGGCTTGCGAAGTTGGTACGAATAAAACCGCCAAAATGATGAGTGCAAACACTCTCATTGGAAAACCCCCTGATTACGTGCAGCTAACCTACAGTAATTTTTCGGATTTTCGAGAGCTTAACTTAATCGAAATACCAAGAGAGTACGTCTCGATTTGAGATTACGAGCTTATCTTTTTTGGCTTTCTCGAGATGAGTCGCTAGACAGGATAAATTTAGTCGCATCGAGGAGATTTTTAGCCGTGTAGTCTGGTTTTGCGAAATTACCAGTGTTCTCTTCATTTAGTCCCTCGAGGAGAATTGAACGGCAGCCAGCTCGAAATCCAGCCTCGATGTCGGTCAGTCGATCACCAACCATCCAACTTTTTTTAAGATCAAAACCGTTTTCTTGAGCGGCTTGCTCCAGCATTCCCGGATTGGGTTTGCGAAGCGGATGATTACTTTCCACCGAGTAAGGGGCGTAATAATAGCCTTTAAATTCAATTCCGAAGGCCGCAAACTTCTCTCGAATTCTTCGATGAATTTCGTTTAAATTTTCGAGACTGACAATACCTCGGGCGATCCCGCTTTGGTTTGTTGCAATCGCAAATTCGAATCCTGCGTCTCGCAGTTGCTGAAGTGCCGTAAAAACATCCGGCAAATATTCAATTTGCTCAGGATCGTTAAGATAAATCTTATCGATGATGAGTGTGCCGTCGCGATCAAATATAACTGCTTTTTTCATATTAACTTTTTTGCTTATTCCCAAGCGGATGATGAGTTTCAACTGTTCTCGCTAATTGATCAATTCCCAAATGAGTATATTTTTGCGTAGCTGATAACGACGCATGGCCGAGAAGCTCTTGAAGAGTACGAAGATTAGTCCCGCTACTCAGAAGGTGAGTTGCGAAGCTATGTCTTAAAGCATGCGGATGCAAAGGCTTCACAAGACCGGCACGTGCGCCTAACGAGCGAACAATCGAGAAGGCGACTCGTGTCGAAAGCGGCTCTGCTCCCCAAATAAACTTTCCTTTACCTTTTAACGTTGAAATTGATTTCAAAACAATCGGCGGCAGTGCCACGATTCGCTCTTTCGAACCTTTTCCGCGAATGCGAATCAGTCGCTTGTTGGCGTCGATATCATGCCACTTCACATTGCAAGCTTCACTGACTCGAAGTCCTCCTCCATAAAGTAAAAGCAAAAGTGCTTTCTCCTTTAGAGCCCGCTCTTTAAATTCGTCTTTCGATTTTTTAATCGCAACGTCCGCGGTTTTAATCACGGCAATTGATTCGTCGACAGACAAGAAATGAGGAATTCGAACGGGTGGTTTTGGAGCGTGGACTTGAAAATTTAAATCGCGCTCGATGAATCGTTCTTGGTAGAGCCATTTCAAAAAACTTTTGAGGCAGGCCGCTTTTCGATTGCGGCTTGAGAGAGAAAGATTTGACCAAGAGTTCTGTGCTTCGCGCACCACCTTCAACAGGGCCTCATCGCTCGTAAGATAAGCAGTAGCTGAAGGCTCTTTTAATAAGCGTTGGGGGGTCTGGCCGCGACTCTTTGGGTTCCTCGCCGGCTTCGTCTTTTGAGTCTTTTTGGCATTCGGGTCGGGTTCCAGGGAGCTTCGGAACCGGAACTGGGGAAGGCTTTCGCCGCCCAGTTGGGTGCCGGGAGGGAGCATGGTACCTAAATTTTTCAGCCCAAACGCTTGGTTAAGATCAATTTCGTAGGCCTTCAAAGTTAGAGGCGACGCTGATTGAATAAAGTTCTGAAAATTCAGGAACTTAGCCACTAAATCAGGGATGTATTGTGCGGTCTTTTTCGACTTCAATCTGCTACTTTCTGAACCTTTTTTCAACGCGGTGCAAAATTTATCTTGCAAAAGTTACCTGATGCATTTAGTTTAAGCCCCGTAACGCAGCGTATCAAACCGAGACACGGACGGATGGGCAAGAGTCGCAGCGAGTAGTTAAAGAACTCTTAATAGACCCATTTGTTGTAAAAGGCGGTACGTATGTCTCAGGTCGATAACACACCAATTCTTCCTATTTCTGCATCAGCTACGGCTCTTCAGACTCCGGATAACCAAGGCTCAAACACTACTGGTAGTGTAGACACAAAAGTGATCGTCTACAAATCAGAAGTCATGCGCCAACTCATGAAGATGATTGATCGCGTATCACCATCTGGTGCCACTGTATTAGTGCTTGGCGAGTCGGGAACAGGTAAAGAGTTAATCGCTCGAGCGATTCACGATCGCAGCAACCGCGCTAAGAAGCCATTCGTTGCAATCAACTGCGGAGCACTCCGCGAAACACTTTTAGAATCAGAATTATTCGGTCACGAGAAAGGCTCTTTCACTGGAGCATACACTCGCAAAATAGGTCTTGCTGAAGCAGCTAACGGCGGAACTTTGTTCCTTGATGAAATCGGCGAACTTAGCCCAGGTATTCAAGCTAAGCTTCTTCGCTTCATTCAAGAAGGTGAAATCTTCCGCGTTGGTGGCAAAGATCCAATCAAAGTTGATATTCGTCTTATCTCTGCAACTAACCGTGAATTAGATGTTGAAGTAACTAAAGGCAACTTCCGTGAAGATCTTTACTACCGCATCAACACAATCACAGTGCACTCACCACCACTTCGTCGTCGTAAAGAAGACATTCCATTGTTGGTTGAGTACTTCTTGGCTCGTGGACAAAACCGCTTCTTAAATCGCGGTCGCCAAATGAGCGAAGAATCTATGGCGATCTTGTCGAAGTACGACTGGCCAGGAAACATTCGCGAACTTCAAAACGCTTGCGAACGTCTTCAAATCTTGGCTGATGGTCACACGATCATGCCGGGTGATCTTCCAGAGAACATTACAAATCCAGAACAAAAAATCGTAATGGATGACTATGATCCAGCAGTTACGCTTCATGATTTAGAAAAGCGTTATATCTTAAAAGCGCTTAACTACTTCGATGGAAACAAAACTCAAGCTGCTAACGCTCTTGGAATTACGATCAAGACTCTTTACAACAAGCTTCATGAGTACGGCGAGTTCGATAAATACGCTGTGCACACTAAGCCAAAAGTTTAATTAAAAAATTGAAGAGGGCTGCGGATCGCAGCCCTAATTTCGTACGGAAGAAATCGTGCCTACATTTCTCGTAACTCTTTTAATAATCTTGTTCGCCAATGTCGCTAACGCACAAATTGTGCGTAGTTCTTATTTAGTGACGGCCGCTCCTCTCCGATTACACACCATCGAAGATGTCGAACGGGTAGTGGCAGATAATCCGAAGTTTCGCGCTCAGTTCGTTGCGGCCCGAAACGAAGGATATTATCCGATGATGAAAAATTGGGGAGCCGATGAGTACGAAGCAGTTGCGATTCTTATTCAAAACGACGCGGTTAACACTCCAGAAGTTCGCGCTTTCTTGCGAGGCATTTTAGAGAACAAGCGTAAGCTCATGAAAATCTATAATCTGAAAAATAGCACTTTCAATAAGTTGGCTGCGATGGCTCTTGGTATTTACGGAAACGAAAGCAGTTTCGGAAAGTCGGTTCGCTATACTCTGAAAGAGAAGAATCAGGATCTAGTGGTTGCTCTTAAATATCTTTCAGGAGACTCGACGCCGGTACCAAGTCGCGGTGGAACTCAGATAAAACAAATTCCAACTAAAGTTTCGAAACATTATCCGCACATTACGCCCGATACTCTTTATGTTCCCGAAAACTCGGCGATCGCTACTATGGGATTTTTGGTAGAGACATTTGAGATGCTGCTTTATAGAAGCAAAACCGATCGCATAAAGGGCGCTATTGGTCGTGCGCCATTGACATACATTCAGCCCGAAAATGTTTACGACTACATTCCCTATGTTTACTCAGGACAAATGCGAAAGCTGTTTTTGGGTCGCGAATATCGCGACGGTGCAACTGTTGTTAATAACACTTATATCAATCGCATGAAGAGCAACATGGCTAACTTCTACTTCATGTCTCGCAAATAAAAAAAGCCGAGCAGTGAGCCCGGCTTTTTACAGAATCGAAATTTAATTTAAAGATCAGAAGTAACCTTCGTCGTCGCCTTCTTCTTCTTCCTCGTCATCATCTAGATCGTCGTCACCAGCTGGCTCGTCGATTTCTTCGAACGATTCAGATTCAGCGTCATCGAAACTCTCGTCTGCGCCAGTTGCTACAGCGCCTTCGTTCATATCGTCGTCTTCCATTGCTGGTTCGTAAGGAGCAACAGCAGGAACTGCTTTTGCAACTTTTTGTGCTTTTGGAGCAGCTGGTTTAGCGGCTTTTTTTGCTGCAGGTTTTTTTGCAGCTTTCTTTGCCGTAGCTTTTTTAACAGTTTTTTTAGCGGCTTTTTTAGTCGCTTTTTTTGCTGTCTTTTTGCCAGCTTTTTTCGCTGTTTTTTTAGCGCTAGACTTTTTAGTCGCTTTTTTCGCCGTTGATTTTTTTGGCGCTTTCTTTTTCTTAGCCATCGATTCCTCCCGAGGTTTCGAGGACCAATGTAAAGTAAGAGGAGGGCAGTTGCCTAGGGAAAAACGCAAAAAGGCCGGGAAACCCGGCCTCGAAAATTTCAAATTGTGTTGTTAGTTAAAGAAGGTCGTCGTCGCTCTTTAAAGCGCGCTGTCTATTACCCGAGCTAAATCAGCCGGAAGTTTTACCGACATGAAAATGCCACCCGGAGAGCTGTTTTTATCAGGAACCGTCGTTAGATACCCAAGAACCGCCCCATTGCTTTGGTAAATGGGAAGCTGCATCGAGACCATCGGATTGAACGGAGTAGTTACAAATGCTCCAACCGTCGCCCGAGATAGATACAAGTAACCCTTTATCGACCCCTGAGAGTTCAAGTCGATTGCAAGTCCTGGAAGCTCACCATCTGGGATCGCCGGAAGCGGGTCTCCGTTTGGAAGTCTTTGAGCCGGGATGAAGCTTGCGCCTTGCATCACATGAGAAAGTGGAATTCGAGCAACCAAAGTAAGGTTTCCGTCTTCTGCTAGCTCAAGGCTGATAGTTGTCCCTGGTAATTGCGGAACCGTGATGGCTTGGCCTAGGCCTCCAACCATTACCGGAAGAGCAAGAGTCGGGAGTTGGATGACCAACATCTTGTTCTCGTTATCAAGAGACACAAGCTTTCGGTCTTCGTATTTACCCTCTTTTACTGCTCCATCTATCTTCAAGTTCTGAAACTCTGGAGAAGAGAACTTACCGTTAGTGTCTGAAGCTATATTTGCCGACATCCCGCTGCCACAACCAGTGGTAAAGAGAATCGCAAACAAAAACACATTCGCGCTCACCAACATTTTTTTATTCTTCAAAGAAGCCATAATTACCTCGCTTGCTCACATCATTGATCGGTTCGAAATTTTGAGCCCTTGAATGTAAGTGTCTGAAACTATTGATAATAAGTTTGACACTAACAATTCACTTTCGCGCTCAGAATCAATTCCCGATGCTCTAAGTCCCTTGAAGCTGTGATCAGTACTTCGAAGTGTTTGGAAAACATAATCTGCCAAACGACTTGTGGGGCTTTAGCAAAGAAGGCCCAAGTTACCCCGGGCCTTCCTTTAAGAAACGTTTAGTATTGAAATTCTAATTAGCCGATCAACTTGAGAGCTAACATGTCTTTTTGGTTAGCTTGAGCAAGTGTAGAAACTGAAGCCTGCATAAGAATGTTGTTCTTAGTAAGCTCAGCTGACTCCGCCGCAACATCCGTATCGCGAATTCGAGAGTTAGCTGCAGACATGTTCTCTTCTGCTACACCCAAGTTCGTTACAGTTGAAGTCAAACGGTTTTGAAGAGCACCAAGGTTTGAACGCATACGGTTCACGTTCTCTTGTGCTTTATCAAGTTCAGCTAGTGCAGTTTGTGCACCTTCTTTAGAGTTGTAATCAACACCAGAAAGTCCAAGTGCATCGAGAGTTGCAACGTTCTCAGAAGCGTTGAAGCTAATGCGATCGTTGAAGTCGTCGTTATTGATACCAACTTGGAAATCGAATACCGGCGAGCTTCCGTCTAACAACTTAGTATCTCCCCAAGTAGTTACAGACGCGATACGCTGCATTTCGTTTTTAAGCTGTTGAACTTCTTTATCGATGAACGTGCGCTCAGTATTACCAATAGTGTCTGAAGCAGCTTGGATACCTAGTTCGCGTAAACGAGTTACGATGTTACCGATTTCGTTCAAACCACCTTCAGCAGTTTGTACCATCGAGATACCGTCGTTAGCGTTACGACCAGCTTGGCGAGTAGAGCGGATCTGAGCTTTCAAGTTCTCAGAGATCGCAAGACCAGCAGCATCGTCAGCTGATTTGTTAATACGTGAACCAGATGAAAGTTTCGCCAATGAATTCTCTACACCTGATTGGCTAACACCGATTTGTCGCTTTGAATTGATCGCCGCAACGTTTGTTGAAATTCTTAATCCCATTTTAAATCTCCCTTTATTAATTTATCTAAGTTTTGTTTTTCATTTCAAAATCCTCCGTGTTGTGTTGCCCCTAAATCTTTTGGGGCGGGCGGCATCCAATGCCAGTACATTGTTTAAATACTCAAACAAGTATCCTTGTACTAAAAATCTCTTCCTTGAACTTCCTCCTCGCAAAAGCATTTGCTTCTGCAGTTATTAGTGAGTCTGACCAACTCCTGGCTCCTACTCGAGCCGTGTGAATCTTGTGCTTCGCATTTTTATGCTTAGCTCTTACAACAAACTTTTCGGGGTCGGCGATGGATTCTTGACACGACTTGAGACCTGAACATTTGTGCAGGCCCGACATTTATCGAAATACGTAGGAAAGTCCTAGGACGTAGGTCACCAAATTGGCTCTAGCAAGGGACTCTAGGCTAGGAGGATTCTCTGACACGCTAGACGAAATACTTGCGCTCTCGAGAGCAGACTCGACTTACAAATTGTATCGCTTATGGATTTTTGACACGAAGAAAGCGTTCACACTCGGCGATCACCCAGTCTGGTTGGTCTTCCATCGGGTGATGTCCGCATTCTTTGTGCGTACGAAACTCTTTATTCGGGAGAATATCGATTAACTCTGTCATGCATCTGCGAGGAACAAGCTTGTCGTGCTCACCCCACAAAATTAAAACGCGACTGCTCACAACTTTCAGCTCGCTTGGCAGCCTCCGGTCGCGAATTAAATCAACTGCCCGCCAAAAGGTGTGCATTGATTCTGGCTCTTCAAGAAACGGACGCAAGTAAGCAGCGATTGTTTCGTCTGTTAGCAGACTTTGGTTATACAACACACGCGAAGCCATCAGCTTCATAGTATGTGCGTTGAATGTTTTGTGAAAAAACGGCGCTGCAGGTTTAAAAATTGGAGCAAGAGTTTCAAACGGTAATATAAATCGCGGCACTAGTGCTGGACTAGTGGCCGGGGCCATCACGATCACATTGCGAAATCTCTTAGGGTTCTCACGCGCGAGCCACAGAGCCAACGCTCCGCCCATCGAGCTTCCAACTAAGGTTGCCTCTTCAACTTTGAGAAGATCGAGCGTTTCGATAATTCTGCGTGTTTGGGCATCGAGCCCGTAATCGAGTTTCGAATCTTTACTGCTAAGCCCGAAGCCTGGTAGGTCCAATGTCACAACAGTAAAATTCTCGGCCAATCGGGAGCTAACAAGTCTCCAAATATAGAGCGAGGCGCCAAGTCCATGAAGAAGGACGAGCACTGGTCCTTTTCCCTCAATTTGATAGTGAATTTTTGAATCACTTATTTCAATCCACGAGCCTTCATGTTTTGGCAGCTTCGCACGCGCGACCTTTTGTAGGTAGTCGAGGGCCTTGAATGAAACAAACGTGCTGATCAATCCAAGTATGACGATTGCCCCTATGGCCCACAAAAACAGAGTCACTAATCTATCTCCTGAAAACGACAAAACGCCATGAATCCGGTGAGCTCATAGCGTTTCATCTGCACTTCTCGCGTAAACTGAGGCGTAAACCCCATAGTGCAAATACCATTGGTCGCCGAGTAGTGGGAGCATTGCTCGCAGGCGAAAATCTGCCCTCGTACCCGCAAATCAAATGGGTTTACCCGATCAAGTCTCATGCTTGGTCTAAGTCTGCGTACTCTATCGGGATTTCGAGGCTGTTTTGGGTCCATTTTTTCTCTTATTTGCGCCTAGGTCAAATTGACAATCCACTTAGGCGACTCATCTTCTCTATGTAATCATACAGGCAAGAGGAAGTCACATGAGTGAAGTCGATAAGATGACAAGAAAAAGCCAAGAGGCAATGCAATCGGCAGCGAAAGCTGCAGAATCGCAGCGGGCCAGCGCGGTCGAGCCGGAGCATCTACTCAGCGAACTGCTTTTGCAAACTGACGGGTTGGTTCCTCGATTAATCGAGCTTGCAGGTGGAGATCTCAAAAACGTTAAACTACAAACTGCAGCTGCTGTTGATCGGTTACCGCAAGTAACTGGCTCTGCATCAAGAGTTGTCCCAAGTTCTCGGTTAGTTCGGCTATTTGAAGCCGCAGACAAGCTGGCAGCCGAGTTTGATGATGAATTTATTTCGACAGAACACTTTCTCTTGGCGGTTCTCAAAGGGAATCCGCCGGAGCTGCAAAAGTTGCTTCAACAAAATGGAGTGCAGCTAACAAAAGTCACGGAGGCTTTGAAAAAAATGAGAGGCAACAATCGCGTAACAGATGATGATCCTGAAGCTAAAATGGAAGCACTCACTAAATACGGCCGCGACTTAACTGCCGCTGCCGCCGACGGTAAACTTGATCCTGTCATTGGCCGGGACGAAGAAATTCGCCGAGTTATTCAGGTGCTTTCGCGTCGAACAAAAAATAACCCAGTTTTAATTGGTGAGCCGGGAGTTGGTAAAACAGCCATCGCCGAAGGCCTTGCTGTTCGAATCGTAAAGGGCGATGTACCTGAAGTTCTTAAAGGGAAAAAGCTCGTGTCACTTGATATGGGCGCTTTAATTGCGGGAGCTAAGTACCGAGGCGAATTCGAAGACCGATTAAAGGCAGTCATCAAAGAAGTGACTTCGAGCAATGGCGAATTTATTTTATTTATCGACGAGCTTCATACTTTAGTTGGTGCCGGAAAATCTGACGGAGCTATGGATGCAGGTCAACTTTTAAAGCCAGCACTTGCGCGAGGCGAGCTTCGTTGCATTGGCGCTACAACTCTCGACGAATATCGAAAGTATATCGAAAAAGATGCGGCCCTTGAGCGCCGCTTTCAACAAGTCTACGTCAACGAGCCAAGTGTCGAAGATGCGATCACGATTATGCGTGGCCTAAAAGAAAAGTATGAAGTTCACCACGGTGTTCGTATTAAGGACTCGGCTTTGGTAGCTGCAGTTAAACTTTCTCATCGCTACATCACTTCTCGATTCTTGCCAGATAAAGCGATCGACTTGATGGATGAAGCGGCTAGCCGGTTGAGTATCGAGATCGGTTCGGTACCTGCTGCTATTGATGAACTTGAGCGAAAACGCACTCAGCTTCAAGTTGAGCGTGAAGCATTAAAGCGCGAGAAAGATGAACCGTCAAAAGAGCGTCTTCAAGATGTTGAAAGCCAGGTTCGCGATCTCGACTCGAAAATATCATCGCTTCGTGGACAGTGGGAGTCTGAGCGCAAAGGTATCGACGAGCTTAAAAATATTAAAGAGCAAATTGAAAACATGCGTAACGAGATCGAGCGAGCTGAGCGACAAGGTAACCTTGAGCGTGCAGCAGAACTTAAATACTCAAAACTTCCCGATCTTGAAAAGCGGTTGGCTGAATTGAACAAGCAGGCAGAAGCACCGTCACAAGTAAGTGGTCGCATGCTCAAAGAAGAAGTTGGGCCAGAAGAAATTGCGGAAGTAGTAGCTAAGTGGACAGGTATTCCTGTTAACAGGATGCTCCAGAGCGAAACTTCAAAGCTACTTCACATGGAAGATTTTCTTCGAGAACGCGTCGTCGGTCAGGATGTTGCATTGGGAGCAGTTGCCGATGCCATTCGTCGAGCACGAGCAGAAATTTCTGATCCGAACCGACCAATTGGTACTTTCTTATTTTTAGGACCAACAGGTGTCGGTAAAACAGAAACAGTGAAAGCTCTTGCCGAATTCATGTTTGACACTGAACAGTCTGTTACTCGCATTGATATGTCAGAATACATGGAGAAACATGCTGTCTCTCGTTTGATCGGTGCGCCTCCGGGATATGTTGGCTATGAAGAAGGTGGGCAGTTAACCGAAGCTGTTCGTCGGAGACCGTACAGCGTAGTACTGTTCGATGAAATCGAAAAAGCACACCCAGATGTTTTCAACGTCTTGTTACAAGTTTTGGACGAGGGTCGTTTGACGGACGGGCAGGGTCGCACCGTTGATTTCAAAAACACAGTTTTGATTATGACTTCGAATTTAGGTTCGAATGCGATTGGTGATGCTTCGCTTACAAAACTACAGCGAGAAAAAATCGTCACCGAAACATTGCGAAATCACTTCAGACCTGAGTTTTTAAATCGAATCGATGAAACTGTAATCTTCAATAGCTTGAGCGAAGAACAAATCGCGAGCATCGTTGATATCCAGTTAATCGAAGTTAAAAAGCGTCTAGCTGAGAAGAAAGTTGTACTCAACTTTACTCCCGCTGCTGTCGACTTCTTGGCAAAACGAGGATTTGATCCAGTTTTTGGTGCACGTCCTTTGAAGCGAGTCATCCAGCAAGAAGTTTTGAATAAGCTTGCGCGATTGCTCATCTCAGGAGAGCTGAAGCCAGGCACGCAAGTCGAAGTCAGTGGCAACGACTTGGGCCTCGAGTTTCACTCGGGCGACGAGAACGGTCCAATTTTAAAGACCGTTCACTAAATGTGATTGATTGCGCAGCTGAAAGCGAATCCTATTCTGTTTCCGTAATAGAAGTCGTGAAACTTTAGCCGTCCCTCGGAGGTATTGCTTGAAGTCTCAACGATCAAAAGAAATGGTGGATGGATAAGGCTTCGGCCCGCATAAGAAATCGCCATAGAATCATTAAGTTTTGTCACCTGCACGCGCTCAAGTTCTTTTGATTTCAGTACTTTCCCTTTTGCGTCAGTGGCTTCGACTTTTATTGAGTATGTTTCTGGTGAATAAATATCAGAGGACGGACTTACTTTAATCCTAACTGTCGAAGCCTGATGTTGGATTCGATACCAACTAGCAAACAAATGGGATGCAAGCCCGCTCGAAGTTCCGATGTTGCAATCAACCACTGTGCCGCTGGCGCTACCCATTGATTGAACTGAAAAAAGAAACACTGCTGCGATCATTAAATTTTTCATGTATCCTCCATTTTCCAAAATCGTCGGCAGCCTATTCTCTTAATTTCGCTTTTTGGCATCGAACCGATCCAGTAATTTTAAGCGATGAGCTGAAATGATTTATTTGGGCATAAACCTTTTCACCGTTTTCAAGTTTTTTGAATTCACCAGCTTTAAAAGTTAATTTTGTCGAGTCTTCGCATTCTGTTTCGCTGTAGGCGATGTACACTCGACCGTTTCGCTTTTCTATTGGCGAATATTCGTCGATCGGAATGTACTTAATTGAATCTAGCCCGATGTAGCCATCGTATACTTCGCATTCAATGGCTTGTACTGCGTCGCCTACGTTAGCGTGAGCAATATTTAATTCTAGCAATGTCGCTGAAACTATCGCTGTGACCAAAACTAATTTTTTCATTTTTTCCCCTCGGTTTGATTTGCAGATCGATGCAGTAGCAAACTCCCTAAGGTTTAATAAATACATAGTTAGTTATTTAGTATTCATTTTAAGCATATAAAATTTTTCCTCATCTCATCTCATCTCATCTCATCTCATCTCATCTCATCTCATCTCATCTCATCTGATTTAGATGATTTTCGCGGCGCCGAGAAAATCGTCGCATTTTTAAAATACTTCGTTTTGTAAAAATAATTTGACAGCGAAATCGAACGACAGACCTTGCTCAGGAGAAGACTTGTGCAAAAGGATGCGGCCCGGGATGTCTCTATATTTCTCGTCGACTAATGCGAAGTATGTTCGCTTGAAGTTACAACAGGCAACAAGCGTGAAGAGTGACTTTGTCTCTCAAAAACCGAAAAAATCGTATTTTAAAAGTGGGTGTAGATTGTCTTTCGAGAAAAGGAGAACCACATGAACCTACGACACTTGTCAGATGAAAGACTTGATCAGCAAACTTTTGAATCGGTGAAAGCGGAGACAGCGAGTACATTACGAGTGCTTCATCATCTTCGCGAAGTTGATAAGCGCCGCCTCTATTCAAAATTGAACTATAAATCTTTGGTCCATTACGCAGAGAAACGTCTTGGTTATCCGTATGACCAAGCTTGGCGACGGATCGAAGCAATGCGGCTTCTCAAAGAGATGCCGGAGATTGAAAACAAGATTGCTGATGGGACCCTGAACTTAACGAATATCGGCTATGCTCGAGCAGCATTTAAAGCTGAAGCGAAAAAGAAAACTCCACTCTGCCTCGAGCAGAAGCTCGAATTTCTTTCGCAAATTGAAAGTAAATCTACCCGAGCGACTCAAAAGCTTGTGGCCGAAAAGTTCGGTAGAGATGTCTTAATCCGTGAAACCGTAAAACCAGTCAGTGCTTCACTCTCGATGCTGAGTTTTCCAGTCAAAGATGACTTTCTTGACAAACTTGAGGAATTGAAAGGTTTGCTTGCGCATTCTCAACCTGGTGCCACGACCGCAGAGATTTTGGACTTCGCTGTTTGCAAAACTATCGACAAATTGCTCGACCAGAAACTTGGTAAACAAAAAGTCTCGGCGCCGCGAATATCGGGCGATAGGTCACAATTAAAGGGTGCAAACTACCAGTTGCCTTGGTGAGTGATCGCGTTTGCCTATAAGCTGGCGGCCCCTCCACATGCGGCCGCGCATGCTTCTGCCAGGGTAAAATGGTTGGAGCTTATTGGATTGAAGGATTGAAAAAAGGCTCAAGGGCAATGTGCGAAAAGGCCGACAGAGCGCACTAAATCGAACTGGCGAAACCAAGATTCGCTTCGGCAGCGGCTCCCAGGCAAAATCCCCAGCAAAACTTGACGCCATCCTTAGGCGGGGTGTAGTTTTCACCGAATCAAAAAATCGATCTAAAGCTATAGGATTTTTAATGTTTTCGGGAATCGTTGAAGCTCAATCCGAAATTGTGAGCACAAGCTCGCAACCGGGAATTTTGCGCATCACTGTGCAAAAGCCTGTGGACTTCAATGATATCAAATCTGGCGACAGCATTGCGGTGAACGGAATCTGTCTTACAGTTGAAAAATTTGATCAATCGAAAATTGAATTCGCACTCGCGGCTGAAACTTTGAGAGTGACCGGATGGGACGAAGTAAAACTTAAAACTTCAAAAGTAAATCTCGAGCGCTCACTGCGCATGGGCGATCGCGTACACGGACACTTTGTTAGCGGTCACGTCGATGCGATGGGAAAAGTTGAAGCACGTCGCGAACTCGGCGGCTCACTTGAACTCGACATATCCTATCCCGAAGCACTCAAGCCGTACATTTGGAAAAAGGGAAGCTGGGCTCTCAACGGAGTCAGCCTCACCGTCAATGAAGTCCAAGAGAAGTCGGCATCTGTGTGCTTGATTCCCGAGACTCTCGAACGAACTAATCTTTCAAATTTAAAATCTGGCGATTTTGTCACGATCGAAGTTGATCCGCTAGCTCGCGGCCTGATCCATGTCATGAATACTAGAAATGAGACCTCGGACCAAAGGTCCGGAAAGACCAACAGATGAATACAATCAGTGAACTCATCGACGATATCCGCAACGGACGAATGGTGATCTTAGTTGATGACGAGGACCGAGAAAACGAAGGCGACATTGTACTCGCTGCTGACTTCGTTACACCTGAGCTAATCAATTTCATGGCAACCGAAGCTCGAGGATTGATTTGTCTTTCGCTCTCTCCTGAACAAATCGATCGTTTGCAACTTCCGATGATGGTGAAAGACGAACATAACTTTTCTCCAAACAAAACTGCATTTACTGTCAGTGTCGAAGCGGCGACCGGAGTGAGTACTGGTATCTCTGCCGGCGATCGCGCTCACACGATCCGCGTTGCGAGCAATCCAAAGGCGAAGCCGGGTGATTTAATTTATCCAGGACATATCTTTCCCATCCGCGCTAAAGCAGGCGGAGTGCTTAAGCGAGCGGGCCACACTGAAGGTAGCGTTGATCTCGCAACCCTTGCAGGTCTAAATCCTGCGGCCGTGATTTGCGAAGTGATGAAGCCAGACGGAACAATGGCTCGAACCTCCGACTTAAAAGTTTTCGCAGCAAAACATAATTTAAAAATTGGAACCATCGTTGATCTGATCAAGTATCGTGTTCAAAATGAAACTCACGTAAAAGAAATTGCATCAGCTCACTTGCCGAATTTATTTGGCTCAGATTTCCGCGTTCGCGCTTTTTCAAACTCGCTCGACTCAGGTGAACATCTGGTTCTTCAAAAAGGTGACATCACTTCTGATGAGCCGGTTTTAGTCCGCGTTCACTCGGAGTGCATGACGGGAGACGTCTTTGGTAGTTCACGTTGCGATTGCGGGCCACAGCTCAAGCGCGCAATGGAGATGATCGAAAAAGAAGGCCGTGGAGTTTTACTTTACCTTCGCCAAGAGGGCCGAGGTATCGGGCTCGGAAATAAAATTCGTGCTTACCAACTTCAAGATCAAGGGATGGACACAGTCGAGGCAAACCTTCATTTGGGTTTCCCGATGGATAGTCGCGATTATGGCATCGGAGCTCAGATCTTAAGAGCGCTCGGAATTCGTAAAATTAAACTTCTCACTAACAATCCATCAAAGCGCGTAGGTCTTAAAGGCTACGGCTTAGAAATTGTCGATCGAGTTCCGCTCGTCATTGAAGCCAATCAGCACAATGTGTCTTACTTGAAAGTTAAAAAAGAAAAAATGGGCCACTTGTTCGATGAACAAGACGAAGGCGGCGGAGGCAATGCCTAATGAAAACACTACCAGAAAAGATGCAGGGCACTTTAGACGCTAAGACTTTAAAGATCGGAATAGTCACCGCCCGATGGAATTCAGAAGTGACTTACAAGCTTGAGGCTGGTGCGCTTGCTGCACTTAAAGAAATGGGTTGTCCTGACGACAAGATTTCACTTGTCCGAGTTCCCGGCGCCTTTGAGGTTCCTCTCGCCGTGCAAGGTCTAATGGATGCTGGATGCGACGGAGTCGTAGCTCTTGGCGCCGTGATCCGCGGCGAGACAACTCACTACGATTACGTTTGCAGTGCTGTTGAGCGAGGCTGCACAGAAATTCAATTGAAAACAAAACGTCCTGTAGGCTTCGGAATTCTGACGACAGAAAACGACGAGCAAGCCGAAGACCGTGCCGGCGGGAAGCATGGTAATAAGGGTTATGAGGCCGCTCAAGTAACTGTCGAAATGGTCCAACTCATGAGGATGCTTCCAAGATAATGCCAGACAACTCTGACCTTAACGATAGCAACGAGAGCCTCAAGGCTTCTCAACGAAAAATTGCCAATGAGTTGAATCCCAACTCACAGCAAGAGTCTCGCAAGCGAAAGCGAGAAGTTGCTCTCGTATTGTTTCTCGGAGTTTTACTTCTATTTTTAACGTGGTTTGAGTTTAAGGTTGCGAGTATTTCTCAGCAGCTTCCATTCTACCATTCGATTTTCTTCTTTGGCCTCGTCAACTTTAATATCATTTTAGTTTTGCTGCTTTTCTTTTTGATTTTCCGAAACGTCGTCAAGGTTTTCGTCGAGCGACGCGGAAAGCTCATTGGCAGCTCACTAAAATCAAAACTGATTATCGCGTTCGGTTCTTTCAGTTCAATTCCAACTGCTCTGATGCTTTTGATTTTTATTTTCTACATCAACAGCAGTTTAGATAAATGGTTCAGCGTCCGAAGCACGGCGGTGTTAAAAAACTCTCTCGAAGTGAATCAAGAATATATTCTCTCGGCTAAAAAGAAGAACTATCACTTCGCAACACAAATCGCGAAGAATTTAAAGCGCGAGAATTCGCGTGCGAACATCTCAAATCAACTTGAGAAATTTCGCGATCAGTTCGCTCTTGATTCAGTCGAATATTTCCCAAATCTTTTCGGGCAAAGAGTAGTCGTTCTGTCGAAAGATGAATCCATTCCTGAAGTACCACCACCGTCACTTGAGTTCCTAAAAAAAGGTCTCACGCTGAATGCCGAGGGCAGTACAATTCAGGAGTTCGCCGAAGGAAACTTAGTCCGAGTCATTGTTCCAATTGAGGCTAAGGGGAAAGCTGGGGCCATTGTTGTTTCGAGCTTCATTCCATTTTCTCTGATTTCAAAGATGGATGATATTTCTGCCGCCTACGAAAACTTACGAAACTTTAATCCTCTGCAGTCGCCACTTCGATCAATATACTTGATCATTTTGATTTTGATGACGCTCGTGATTTTGATGTGCGCAACTTGGTTCGGGTTTTATCTCGCAAGGCAGCTTTCGATACCGCTTGAGTCACTTGGTCTCGCCAGCCGAAGAATTTCGCAAGGGGACTACCAGCCGGTTGCGATTGTTTCTGGAAGTAGTGAAATCAACCAGCTAATTGAAAACTTCAATCAGATGATCGCAAATCTTGATCGGTCAAAGCGCGAAGTACTCTTTGCCAACAAGAACATGACCGATACTCTCGAGAGACTCGATGAGCACAGTCGCTATGTTCAGGTCGTCCTTTCAAGTGTCACCACAGGGGTAATCTCGGTCGATCAACACGGAAACGTCACGACCATCAATCGTCATGCCGGGCAGCTACTCAACGTCGACCCCGATCGTTACATCGGACGTAATATTCGAACTGTCGTTGATGAGAAGTATTATTCGATTTTTAAAGAGACTCTCAGAGAAATGCATCAGACTAAAACTGTTAGTAAGCAGCAAGAGATTCGAGTTGATATCGGAGCGAGATCAGTACCTCTGCAAATGAACGTTTCTCTCTTGCTTGATGATCGAGGAAACGACTTAGGCTCTGTTGTAGTATTTGATGACTTAACACCACTTGTCGCTGCTCAGCGCGCGGCCGCGTGGACAGAAGTAGCAAGACGAATCGCTCACGAAATTAAAAATCCGCTCACGCCAATCAAGCTTTCAGCTCAACGGCTAGAAAAAAAATTCGGTGCCGAAATCAAGGACCCTGCTTTTTCTAGCTGTATCAACATGATCATCAAGCAAACTGATGAATTAAAGAATTTAGTGAACGAGTTCAGCCAGTTTGCAAGACTGCCTCAGGCGCAACCAGTTAGTGGCTCTCTCAACAAAACGATCGAAGAGGCAATTTTCTTATTCCAAACTGGGCATAAAGAAATTGCGTTTTCGTTTGAAGGCGATCCATCGCTTCCTAATTTCAAATTTGACCCAGAGCAGATAAAGCGTGCTCTCATTAACCTCGTCGATAACGCAATCGCTGCTGTGCACGAAAACGATGCGCAAAAACGTGCGCCACGTGTGGCGATCCGCACGCATTATGATAACGTTTTAAAAATTGCGCGAATTGTGATCTTGGACAACGGCGTCGGAATTCCAGAGGCAAATCGCTCCCGAATTTTTGAGCCGTACTTCAGCACAAAAGAAAACGGGACCGGACTTGGCCTAGCGATCGTGCGCCGAATCGTAGAAGATCATAATGGTTTCATCCGCGCTTTAAGCAATGAACCTCAAGGCACTAAGATCGTCGTTGAGCTTCCGGTAAATGTCACAGAGGTCATTGCAAGCAATCAGGAGTTTTCGAATGGATAAAATGAAGATCCTCGTCATCGATGACGAAGCCCCAATTCGCGAAGTGCTCAATGCGTCGCTCACAGATGATGGCTACCCTGTGCGAGTCGCAAAAAGCGGCGAAGAAGGTTTAGCGGCAATCGAAGAGTTTCGTCCGAATGTGGTCTTGCTAGACATCTGGATGCCCGGAAAACTCGACGGGATTGACGTTCTCAGAGAAGCCCGTCCGAAATACCCGGCCACAGAGTTCATTATTATGTCTGGCCATGGAACTATCGAAACTGCCGTAAAAGCGACAAAGCTTGGCGCATGGGATTTCGTTGAAAAGCCTCTTTCTATCGACAAAATTTCGATTCTTCTTCACAACATCGCTAATTTCCAAAACGAGCGCGGCGAAAAAAACGCACTCCTGAATCGCTTGCGTAGAAATATTGCCCTCATTGGTGAATCCGAAAAAATGATGGCGATGAAACAAATGATCGCGCGAGTCGCGAGCAGCGGTTCCTGGGTTTTGATCACCGGAGAAAATGGAACAGGCAAAGAGTTAGTAGCTCAGAACATTCATTACCTAAGCCCACGAGCTGGCCGCCCATTTGTCGAAGTCAATTGTGCCGCTATTCCGGAAGATCTTATCGAGAGCGAACTTTTCGGCTACGAAAAAGGTGCCTTCACTGGTGCTGACAAACCGAAGCGCGGAAAATTTGACTTAGCTAACGGCGGAACACTCTTCCTAGATGAAATCGCCGACATGAGCCTTAAAACTCAGGCAAAAATCCTTCGCATCCTCCAAGAACGAAGATTCACTCGCGTCGGAGGAGAAGTCTTAATTGAGGTCGATGTCCGCGTGATCGCGGCAACGAACAAAGATTTGCAGGCAGAAATAAAAGAAGGCCGTTTCAGAGAAGATCTCTACTATCGCTTAAATGTAATTCCATTTCATGTTCCGCCTTTAAGAGAGCGCGGCGAAGATGTAGCGGCCCTCGTTACCCACTTCTCTGAACAATTTGCTAGAGAAGGCGGCTATCGTCGAAAGAACTTCTCAGAAGCTGCCACTCAGCGCCTTCGCACGCACACATGGCCTGGCAACGTTCGTGAACTAAGAAACTTCATTGAGCGAATCTATATTCTTACTCCTGGTGAATACGTCGATGTGCACGATCTTCGCTTTGCGGGCTTACCCGATGCAGGCAGTGGCAAAGACACGTCCCTCGATGAACTCTCAACTTTCCGCGAAGCGCGCGCAAAGTTCGAGCGAGAATACTTATTAAAGAAAATCGCAGAAAACAAAGGCAACATCTCAAAGACCGCCGAAGTCATCGGCCTCGAGAGAAGCTACCTTCACCGCAAAATTAAAAGCTACGGCATCGACGTCGAAGACATCCTCTAAAAGGTGCCTTCTTCCTTTTTGGCCCGCGGCGCAGCATAAAACTGAATTTGTTAAGGAACTCTAAAATGAAATGGTCAAAATCGTTCTTATTCACTCTCAAAGAAGCTCCTACCGACGCTGAAATCCCAAGTCATCAGCTAATGGTTCGCGCAGGAATGATAAAAAAGGTTGCTCCAGGTATTTATACTTACGGGACTCTAGCGCTTCGCTCGATTCGCAAGTTTGAACAAATTATTCGCGAAGAACTCAACAAGCGTGATTGCCAAGAAGTTCTAATGCCAATGGTTCATCCCGCTGAGCTCTGGAAAGAGACTGGCCGCTGGACAAAAATGGGAGCAGGCCTTTTAAAATTCAAAAATAGAAACGACCACGAGTTCTGTCTTGGTGCGACTCACGAAGAAGTCATCACGGACTACGTTCGCCATAATCTAAAAAGCTACCGAAGCATGCCGCAAAACCTTTATCAAATTCAGACAAAGTATCGCGATGAGACTCGTCCTCGCTTTGGCTTGATGCGCGGTCGTGAGTTCATCATGAAAGACGCTTACAGTTTTGATACTGACGAGCAGGGTGCGCTGAAGAGCTACGATTCAATGTACGACGCTTACAAAGCTATTTTCACTCGACTTGGTTTAAATTTTAGAATCGTGCAGGCAGATGCGGGAGCAATTGGCGGCAGTAAAACTCATGAGTTCCAAGTTCTAGCCGACGCCGGTGAAGATCAACTCATGGTCTGCGACAAAACTGATTTCGCTGCCAACATCGAAGTTTGCCCAGCGATCGATGCTGAGCCTCATGTATCAACTGAAGCTCCAAAGCCCATGGAGGAGTTTGAAACAAAAGGTCTTAAACAAATCTCAACTCTCTCAAAGGCACTCAACATTCCTGAGCGTGAGCTGGTGAAGACCCTCTATTTCTCAGCCAATGACGGAACCAACCCGCAAGACCAAGAGTTAAAGCCGGTCGCCGTTTGTTTGAGAGGTTCAGATGAATTGAATCCGATTAAACTAAAAAACATTCTTGGAATGGCCGCTGAACCTCTTTTATTAACTGATGACGAAGTGAACAAGACCACTGGCGCATACCCGGGAAGCTGCGGCCCTGTCGGGCTCAATATTCCGATCTATCTTGATAATGGAGTGAAGGGCCTAAAAAACTTTATCGTCGGCGCAAACAAAAATGGTTTTCATTTAAAGAACGTAAACATTGATCGCGATTTCAAACCAACGAAGATTGCCGATTTACGCAAAGCACGCGAGGGAGATCAGTCACCAGCAGATAAAGCTGGCCGATTAAAATCTTTCCGGGGCATCGAAGTTGGACACGTCTTTTATCTCGGAAATACTTACTCAAAAGCTATGGGCGCAACTTTTCTTTCTCAAGATAGCCAAGAAAAACCTATCGAGATGGGTTGCTACGGGATCGGTGTTTCAAGAACAGTTCAGGCTGCTATCGAGCAAATGCACGATAAAGACGGAATTGTTTGGCCAAAATCAATTTCTCCATTCCAAGCGCACATCTGTGTTCTTGATCCCGCAAACGAAGAAGTTCGCCAAGCATCAGAAATTATTTACCGAGACCTCAGTGCACGCGGAGTCGATGTTTTCATGGACGATCGTGACGAGCGACCAGGTGTAAAGTTTAAAGACGCCGATTTACTCGGCTTCCCAGTGCGCATCAATGTCGGTGCGCGAGGCCTAGAAAACGGCGAAGTCGAAATGATTGTTCGCAAAACAAAAGAGATGACAAAAGTGAAAGCTGAAGAAGTTTCCGAAAAAGTCGCAGCGTGGCTCGCGTGAAACAAACTAGATCGAAACCTCGAGGATCAAACGTAACTGCCAAAGGTACAAAGCCTGAAGAAAAACGTCAGCCACGCCATCATCGTGCAGCGAATGCCGATGCGGCTCGTTTTGCTCGCGGAGCTTCAAAAAAGCCAGCGCAGCGCGAAGTGGTGGGCGCTCCCTCTCAGCATAAAAAAGAAGGTCGCTGGGTTGTCGGAATTCACTCTTGCCGCGAAGTTTTTCGTATTCGACCGAAAGCAATTGCTGAAGTTTGGTTGCGAAATGATTTCGAGCGAAGCGAAGACCTAAAAGAATTCTCGCAAGACGCTCGTAAACATTCACTGCAAGTTCAAGAGCGAACGCCACCTCAGCTCGATGCGATCGGCCACGGTAATCAAGGCATTGTTCTCCGAGTGACTGAAGATCCAAAGATCGATTGGAAAGCCCTCGAAAAAGACGAAAAATCAGTAATTTTGGTGCTCGACGGACTCGAAGATCCACAGAATTTAGGTTCTATCTTAAGAACCGCGTGGCTAGCGGGTGTAAAAGGTATCCTCATTCCAGAAGATCGCGCTGTCGGCCTTACAACTTCGGTTTGCAAAATCGCAAGTGGCGGCGCCGAACACGTTGCTGTTGAGCGTCACACGCAATTCGCTCAAGTTTTCAAACGACTCAAAGATTTGGGTTTTTGGATTTACGGTTTGGCTGAAAAAGGCAAACAAACTCCCTGGGACCTAAAGATGTCTGAAAAGGTCGTTTGGGTCATCGGTGCTGAGGACACGGGCATTCGCGTAACTACGGAACGCATCTGCGACGAACTCATCCGTCTTCCACAAGTGAAAACCGGCTCGAGCTACAACGCTTCGGTTGCGACAGCGATGGCTTTAACCGAAACAATTCGTCAGCATCAGTAGCCGTCAAATACAGGGATCCGTGAATACTTGTTAACCAGAATACCCGGATCCAAGTTTGGACCTACTGGTCCACTGGGAAATAACCTTTGACTGGTTGAGCGGATTTCAATAGAAATTGCGGTTACTGCAAAGAGGATACCTCTCTCAGATTTCTAATTTACAAGATTAGCGGTCCAAGGGCGGCATAGTTCCAAGTGCTGACTTAGCTCAATTGGTAGAGCAGCTGATTTGTAATCAGCAGGTTGCGGGTTCGAGT
>CAZIYJ010000002.1:0-482013 GCA_964543475.1 uncultured Bdellovibrionales bacterium
ATCATATAGACCAAAATCCTAGTTTCCAAAAAAGTAATTCATTATTGCTGGAATATCGCCTCGGTTCAGCTACGATTTTAGATCGTAATGCGGGGGTTTCCATTTTTAAAATAGCTCAACTCTTTGTCGCGGCAGGTCTCATACTCTTGCCTTACGCGACTCTGGCAGAAGACGAACCCCTCTTTGAGTTAAATCTCGTTGGTGGTGTTGGCACTGTCCCAGACTACCCAGCATCTGATCAGCATCACATACGGGCGATCGCACTCCCCTTTGCTACCTACCGTGGTACATCGGTACGGGCAAATTACGAGGGAATTCAAGCCGACGTAGTGAAGCGCCCTCAATTGGGAGCCGATGCTAGTATTGGTTTTTCGCTCCCGTCATCTTCTGACTCAAATGTCGCTCGTCGAGGGATGCCCGACATCGACACCCTACTCGAAATTGGACCTCGACTTTATGTCTTGATCCCGACCGGCAGCACAAAAGAATTTCGATTGATATTTCCGATCCGCGCCGTCATCGCTACTGATCTTCGCCGGTGGACAGACCGAGGTCTTCTTTTTGCGCCGGGATTCATTTATAAAATTCCCCTGCAAGAAAACCACAAGAGCAACTTAATTTTTAACTTAGGGATCAACTTCGGCACCAATCGGCTCAACCAATATTTCTATGAAGTGTTGCCTGAGTTTGCGCAAGCGGATCGCCCTGTCTATCGGTCACGCGCGGGGTATATTGGGTCGAGAGCGTCTGCGATTTACACAATTTCGTCACGGAGATTTCGCTATTTTGCGGCTGCCGGAGTCCAGAGCTACAAAGGCTCGGCAAACTCTGTTAGCCCACTCCATCGTAAAGATTACGATGCGACATTTTTTGGTGGAGTGATCTGGAGCTTCTATCATTCAGACGCGAAATCAAAGACGCTGACTCAAGAACTCTAACCCACCTACAATCGCCGCAACTTGTGCGTCGACGCAGTTTGCTTCGCTCACTCTTGGACTGTCAGGATAAACTTCGGTTGTCGCCGTAAACTTTGCATTCGAGTAACCAGCACAGAGATTAAGTTTCTTGAGCGGATAATTGATCACACCGTCTTGCTCGAGCGGCTCACCGATGATTCGTCCCTTTTCGTCTGGCGGAGCGATGTGAGTGACAGTTTTGACTGAATCGATGATCGCTTTTAAGAACTCAGGCTGATAGTTTTCAGAGTTACCGACGACGTAAAATCCATCAGGAATTTCAGTCCATTCATGAACTACACCGTCACGCTGTTCAAGCGCAGGCCTAAATATCGAATTGTCAGTGTCAGTAGTTTCATGCAAATCAAAATGAACAAATGGGTCGACTTTGTGAAGCGCCATCGCATTTAAGAATAATCTGCACTCTTCAGCAGGACTCTCAATTACGAAATTGCGATTCGGATCTAAGGCCTGCGAATTCCAACGATTGATAGTCTCATACGCCCACGGGCTTAAACATGGAACACAAACGATATTGAATGAGTCTTGAAATTTCTGAGCACTTCGCTCCATAAAAGACAGTGCGCCGTGCACTCCACTCGTTTCGTAGCCATGCACTCCCCCCGTGATAAGCGCCGTTTTTTTAGTTGGAGATTGGTTGCGGGATTTTATGATGAAGAGCGGATAGAGCTCTGGGTTTTGCGTGAGTGCGCCGTATTGAACAGCGTCGAACTTCTCTTTTAGTGGCTGAATCTTCGCGACTACTTCATTTTGGTACGAACGCTGGATTTTTTGTTGATTGAGCCAGTTCTGCTTATCTGTTTCTGTCCATTTCATGACTGAACCTTACTTAAATTTATCGCGATTTGCTATCTAAGTTCGCTGTAGCTAGAGATTTGATGTTCCTCGAATCGCATTTTTACTTGGAGCGATTAATATGTGGCGGATCTTTTTATCTGTCGGGATGCTTTTTTACATCAGCAACCAAAAACTTTTTGAAAAAGTTCTTGACGACTTTTCAGCGAGCTATTTCTGCGCGACCTCATTCATGAAACCGGATGCTTTGTTTTCGCAAGCGCAGCTTCACCATTCAATTTAAAATTGAAAAACATTTCTCATAGAATTTTTTTGGAATGCTCTTCGCAGCCGGCCGAATAGAGCCTCCAAAAACATCGTGCTATTGTCATTCATGCTTTCTGATTGGGAGGATAACGATGCAGACAATTGAAACGCTCGAAAAACTAAGCAGCTACGCTCTTCACCTCGAGGCAATTAGGGCGGCTGAATTAAATCAAAAGTCTGAAAGCTATTTGCTCGAAGTGTTGAGTGAGGTCGACGAGCGATTGTTTCATCTTGAATGTGGTGTTTCGAGCTTGTACCAATACTGTGTGCGTTTGCTTGGCCTGTCTGAGTCGATTTCTTATGCGCTAATTGCAGTAATTCGTAAAAGTAAAGAAGTGCCCCAGATAAAGCTAGCGATTCAATCGGGAAAACTAACATTGTCGAAAGCTAAAAAAGTCTGCTCTGTGATCAATCCAACTAACTTTAAGGAGTGGATCGATTTGGCTTCTTGCGAAACTTCGCGAGTGATCGAAAAGTGCGTCGCCGGCGCAAATCCAAAAGAACTTGTGAGGGAATCGGCCGTTTACAAAACTCATGACCTTTTAGAGTTTAAACTCGGCGTTAGCGAAGATTTTATCGAAGCCTTAACGCAAGTAAAAGATCTTTTGTCGCAAAGAGATGCGAAATCCGTATCGAGCGAAGAGGCTCTACTCAAAATCATGCGAGAGTTCATCGAGAAGAATGACCCGGTAAAGAAGGCCCAGCGTGCAGACCTGAAACGCGAAAAACATGAATCTAAGAAACGCATGTCTCAACTGGTCCCGGGAACTGTAAAAAAGTCGGCAGCAAAAATCTCAACCATCAATTCAGTTGCGCCGAAGAAGCGAAAGTCGATTAAGAAATTGACCCTGCATGCGATTGCACTGCGTGACCAGAATCGCTGTACTTCTACCTCGGCGCCCGACTCGACACCTAACTCGAGAGCAAGATCAGCAACTATTCCAGCTGCTGAGGCAATTGGCTTTCGATGTGATCAAAAAAGATGGCTCGATGTACATCACATTATGCCCATCCATCTTGGCGGAAGCGACGAAGCCACGAATCTGACGACTCTGTGCAAAGCGCACCACAAGCTAATCCATCGAACCCAATAAACAACTAGGCATGCTTGATTCTCTACTCATATGAACATGGTGTTTCGACAAGAGCGCAAGCTGGTAAGTGTCCTCACATACCCTTGTAGCGATATGACTTCTTCTCAAAAATAGCCTTTAGCTCCGCGCGTTTGTCGCCCTGAATCTCAATCACGGCATGTGTAGCAGACAAAGAGTAGGTGCCACCAACTCCACATTGAGACTTGAGCTGCTTACACAGATCTTTGGCCCAGGCGTCGTTACGTGGCAGCTGGTCAATAACAGTGACGGTCTTTCCGCCCCGACTTGCCTTCTCGAGCCTAAAAACTGCTGTCCACTTGTTCTCTTTGATCGTTTCGAGACTCACTTCTGCGACTTTAGGATTACTCGCAGCATCGATTTTCGCTTTGTCGCTCGGATCGTCTGACCAAACTAGCTTATTTTTGAAATCGCTCATTTTAAGTCACCTATCTAACAGAATTGTGTGCACTGTTGGACCAAATGAACGTACTATCTATGAACAATTAAATGGAATAGCAAAATGCAATTCCTAACAAGGTGAGACGATATGAAGTCAGGTAAAGTTAAGTTTTTCAATGCGGGCAAAGGTTTTGGATTCATCACTCCGGATGACGGCAGCAAAGATGTTTTCGTACATGCAAATGACACTGGCGGCGTTCAGCTCAACGACGGCGACAAAGTTGAATTTGAAGTCGTCGAAGGCAAAAAAGGCCCGCAGGCCAGCAACGTTCGCAAAGTTTAAAAAGCGCGAACTAGTTTGGTTTGCGTTTTTCGGTAGCGGCTTTAGCTTGAGCCGCTTTCTTTTCAGCTTTTTGCTCTGGAGAGAGTCCCCACGGTGATTCTTTCATTCCGCGATCTCCACCGCCGCCACGACCTTTACCACCACGGCCACCTTTAGCATCTTTTTTGTCAGCTTGTGCTGGGCGTGCAGTCACATGAAAATCTGGAACATAATGGAATGCTTCTACTTGCACTGCTTTCGCAGGAGCTTTTTCGCCTTCAGTGAGGCTGACGACTAACACGCGCTTTAAGTTTTCAGTGTTCTGAGCCGCGACTTCGAGAGCGTTAGTTAAGTGAGTGAGTTTTTCGCCTTCAACTTTATAGGTAGTGCCTAAGCTTGCTTGAATTTCTTCGGGAGTTTTACCCTCAGCCGCAAGAGCGGATTTTGCAGCCAATACCTGCTTCAAAGTAACATTTGCGAATTCAGTAACAAACTTCATATAGGACTCCAAGGTTTAGACTTAACAGATCGGCCACTATCGAGAAAACGCAGGCAATGGTCAAGCCTGGGTGTTAGATATGCGCACTCCACGACCCAAAAGCGTTCTCTCAAGCTTAAGGTGATAGAGCTCTAGCAACTTTTGCTTAACGAATTCCCCTTCAATGACCCCTAGGGCATGAGCAATTGCCTGCAAAGTGGCCATTCCTTCGGGTGTCGACTCCGCTCTTAGGTGATGGGTGTCAGTGTTGGGGAGCTTGATCATTACGCGCGGAATGTCTTTAAGTTCAGGGTGGCGGTGATGCACTTTACTAGCTTGGCGCCAGTTCCCGTCAGGCACAATTAGGTGGATGGGCAGTTCTGATTGGCTAACGAAGTCGAGATTAAGCTCCTCGGCACCTTCAGCGGGAAAAAAGAGGATGGGTCGATACATCGGATTTAAAAGCTCACTTAAATTGAGCCGTCCGTTGTCGGCTCCGCGAACTAATATCTGGCTGTTCACGAGGGCTTTGGTTGCAAGAAGGCCAGTGTTGGTAGTTCTTCGTAATTCTTTGGCGTGAATGACAAGGCTGATCTTAGTTTTCGTTTCAAGACGCGGAATGAAATCACAGAGACAACGCTCGCGATGTAAAAAGCAATTCTCGCAAGGATCCTGAGTTTTTCGCTGACCCCGTTTTCTAACGGGCTCCATGATTTTCCGGTAAAAGTCGCTCAAGTAAGCGCACTGAAGCTTTTTGCTCCGAGTTTAATTGATCACCCAAAAGTGGGAAAACTTGCGCAGTACCGAGAGCTCGATAAAGAGGAGTGTAAGTGGCTTTCGCAATTTTAACTTCGCCGGTTTTTGATCGAACAATCGAGAGCTTTAAAACGAGAGATGTTCTTCGGGCAAGTGGTGCCTGCCCTGCTACGAAGTTACCTAATGAGTAAATAATAAATCCTTTTCGGCCAGAAACACTCGGCGCTACTTCCCATGGCTGTACAACGTGCGGATGCGAGCCGAAGACAGCGTCGGCACCATTTGCAATTGCACGACGAGCATTTTGTTTTTGAGATGCTGATGGCTCATGAGTGTACTCTTCACCCCAATGCGGAGTAATGATGAGTAAGTCGATTCTATTCTCCGACTTCAACTTTGAAAAATCTGAACCCCAAAACTGAGAGTTACACAGCTTGACCTGATTCTTAGGATCACGATGTCCGTTTAAGTGCTCGCTACAAGCCAGCCAACCGATTCTAATTCCGTTTGATTCAGTAACTGCTATCGCGTCTGTAGGCTGTTGCGAATGCTTTGTTCCAGTGAATGGAAGTGAGTTTTGGATAAGTGTCTCAATTGTTCGATCTATCCCGATCGAACCACGGTCGAGAGAATGGTTATTCGCAGTCGAAACAACGTTAATACCGATCTTCTGCAAATCAGTAACAAGTGACGGATGAAAATTAAATTTAAAGTTTGTTCCTGAGTAAACGAGCCCGTCGTATTTGAAACCGATATCGCCAACGTCCTTGTATGCCGAAGTAATTCCTAAAGCAGTCGGCCCTTCAAGATTTGCATAAACAAGTTGTGAGTCCGCGAGAACTGGTGCGACGCGCTTAAAAAGGTAAAAGAAACCCTCAGCTTCGGTAACCACTTTTTCGTATTGCGCTTTATGAATGATGATATCACCCATTGCAGCAACCTGGACTTGTGCGTCGATCTCGACTTCGCTTACTTCGTTAACGACTAACGCAAAACAAAAAGACGGAGCAAGAATAAGTAGGCTTAAGGCAGTAAGATTTCGCATGCCTGGCATTCTAAGCAGCCTTTGAGGGAGAAACCACCCTGAAGGCTGAACCGAGAAATCATTTCGGCAGTGTCAATTAGTTAGCCGGATCCGAAAAAAGCTGTAATGATTAAACCATCTATGAAGACATTTCTTTTAAGCCTAATGACTCTAGCATTTGTTTCGGCCTTCAGCTCGACGGCTGCGGCCATCACTGACCTTCCGCCTGAGTATCGAACTCGAACTTATACGGCCGAAAATCCGCTGGTACTCGAGTACCGCTTCAGCAATCGCCCTGACGGACTTGTGAAACTAAAGGTATTGAATTATCCCGGTCTCAAGACAGATCTTTTCTTTTTCCACATGCACGAAAACGAAATCACCGCCAAAACCACCGGTAGCGAATCGGTTCGTAAAAACGGCGGCACTTTCATGTACCTTGATCATGCAGGCACCGGCCGCAATATGAAAGTGCGGCTCGACAATGTGACTTACGAATTCGATCCGAATCGAATATTTACAGATAAAGGATTGCGCGACAGAACTTCACCGACTCCTACTGCTGCGCACTTTCAAAAACTTAAACATTTCGTTAGTTGGGTTGAGCGAAACATTCAGTTCGGGCGCCAAAAACGAAAGTTCAGTACTTTAGTTGCACTTCACAACAACACCGACGATGACGTGCACGGCGAGCTTCTCTCGATATTGACTGAGAAAAAGCTGATCGATATTGATAATCGGCTTGTGAACATTAATCCTCAGTGGGATATCGACAACTTTTTTATTGCGACTCTAAAGTCGACTTACGATCGATTTATTCAGGCCCACAATCCAAACATGAGCTTGATTCTCGAGCGTCCGCGAGACATCGGTTATTTGTCTAACTGGGCTGTAAATAGAAATATCGATTTTATCACTGTCGAAGCCCAACATTCTGACAACGTCTCAAATCGTCGCATGATCGAAGTCGTGCAAAACCTTTACCGTTAGTCAGATTTTTCGCGCTAGTGCGAAAAGTCTTTCATCACGCAACTTCGACTTTGATCTTCATGTGAAGTCCAACTCTCGCGATTTCATCTTGGAGGGCGAGCCGAACGAATTGCACTTCAGAGTATCCTAAACTTTTCGCAAACTGTGCCGCACGAGCAGCACTCACCGCTTTTCGTCCCTTTTCAATGTCGCAAAGATGCGAGCGAGAGAGCTTGAGTTTTTTTGCGAATATTTCGAGGGTCTTATTTTCACCAAGCCTAATCGCCTCAAGAAACGACCCGAGCGATAAACTTTTGCCCGCTACTTTTTCCAGAAGTTTCACCGCTTCGCTTTTTTTAGTACTCATGTTTGTTCACCTCTTGAATTTCAACGAACTCGACCGATCCATCATTTCTGATTTCGTAAATCGCTCTATACGCACGACTAAGTCGGATCGATCGCTGTCCTCTGCGATATCCTTTTAATGGCTCATCATGAAAGCCAGGTATTTTTCTCACTTCCTCTAAGCCATCGTTTTCAACTGCTTCGATCCAACCGGCCAGCTTCATCGCGATAAACGAAGGTACTTTCTCAATATCTTTCTTCGCTCGCCTACTAAGCCTTACTCTATTTGTCATTGTACACCCATTAGGTGTACACCGCAAATATAAAACTGAGGCATGCTGTTATGTCGAATTCGCGCCTTGGCCATACTTATCTCCATGGAGAACGGCTCCATATGCAAAGGCGCAAGCTTCATCGAGGCTATTTTTGTCGATTTGATCTGAAGGAAGTCCGAAAACGGGACGGTCTCTGCACTTTTTGGCCTTTAAACAGCCTGTGTTGATAACTGCAATTGTGTGAAGGTGTAATTTGCAACCTCGGGCGGCATGATGTCTCTGGTAGTTTCTTAACCAAAGGATGTCACATGCTTTTGAAAATGATATTTGCACTTAGCGCAGCACTTTTAGTAACTGTCGGTTGCGGCTCTAGCGATAAGAATATGGCAGCAGCTCCCACTGAACAGCAGAAAGCGATTAGCCAACTTGATGTTTCGCGAAACGAGTACGTCAACACCACTCAGTCACGAATCGACAAGATGGCAGCTTTTGGAACTGACTTAAAAACTAAGGCTAACGCTGCTGGAAAAGTAAGAGCGAAAAAAATGCAGAATGCCTCAGAAGATTTAAGCAGCCTGCTTGAAGATGCTCGCATGCAGCTCACTGAAGTTCGAACCGCAGCACCTGAAAATTGGATGGACGAGAAGCGTGATGTCGAGAGCGCAATGAGCCGCGCCGAAACTCAGTACAGCAACTCGGTTCAGTTGCTTCGCTAGTCGCTATCGGTCCCGAGGACGTTGACTCTATTTCCCGATAATCTGGCCAGCTGATTTAGGTACTCGAAATCCCTTTGGGTACTTGGAGACGTGAATATCTTCGACGCCAGGTATTTTGATTACAACGTCCTCTTTTCCCACGTAAGAAAGCTTTAGGGTGCCCGTCATCGTCTGCGGGAGCGTTATGCCTTCACCAGTGCTTAGAGCGCTTACGTCGATACTTCCGCTGAACTGTTCAGGAAACTTTACGCCTTCGGCCCTATCCATACTCTCGAGTGAAATAAGTTTTGCGTCACCGAACTCTACATTCGCCGCAAAGACAAGATTTCTAAAATTCAGGATCCCAGTAGTATCCGCAAACTTAACATTTCGAAGGGCGACAAGGTCTCTAAAATATAAATGAGAATTTAGTTTCGGAAAGCTTACATTGACTGCCGACATGAGCCTGTATGTATCGAAGCTTCCGTTCACTTGCTCGGGAAGCTCAACGCTTTCTAAGCGTGATACTAGGTCAATCGAAAAATCGCCAGTGACAAGCTTTGGAAATTTGCCTGGCCCTAATGTCTCCGTAGAATTTGAGCGAATACTTCCGTGCACAACTTCAATGTGCCCGTAATCAAAAAATTCAGTTGCGACCAATTCGAGATCACCATAGTGATATTTGATTTTTTTGTTTCTCGCCTCTTTTTCAGTAGTAGAAATTTCATCTCTTTTAAGTCCAGTAATTTTTGAAATGTCACTGAGCGCATCTCGTCGAGCAAGAATCTCAGCAATTCGCGGATCATTTTCATAACCAAAGCCTTCAATCTTTCGATCAAGCTCATAAAGGAATTTCAAGTCATCTAGGCTCAACTCTTCCTGCGAGAGGCTTTGCTTCTCAATTTTAGTTAAGCGACGCATATCGTTTTCGCGAGCAGAGTATCGAGCACCCTCTTCGCCAAAGTTTGATAGCTTTTGACTTAAGATATTAGTCTTCACGATCTCGTGATCTAGGTTTTGATCACTACCTATTCCTCTTATTTCACCAATTGCTTCATCTTCCATTCTGATTGCAAGTCGCGGAACGGTTGGCTTGTTATCTCTGTCTAGACTGTAGTAAACATAAAAGTCTCCGCCCTTTAGCTGTTCTGCTGCGGTTTCTTTTCCCGCCGTACACCAGCCAGTGCCTTTTCCGGCAAGAGACTTAACTAATTTATTTGGTGATGAACCTTGGTCATACTTGATCCATTTACCCTCGGTGATGTGTAGGCGCGCCGACGAACCCTGCGCCGTTTTAAGATTGTATCCATAGATTTTATTGAAACTTGTAGTCTCGACTCTCTTAAGAAGTTCTAAATCTTTAATATCAGCTAACGATTTCTTTTCAACGAGCGATACGATGCTATCAACTGTTAGAGCAAACGCCTCTCGATTTAACTCAGCAAACGGACTAACATGACCTTTTGATCGCGACGCAAACGATGCCAACTCAACATCGTACTTTCCGAGCTTTGCAACACTGGTTAATGCCCAATACTTCGTCCACATTGGGTAAATGTTCGAATCTTTAGAGAAGAAATAATCTACCCACTGACGAAGCGACTGCTCTTGCTCAGCAATTGCCTGTTTCGCGATTCGCTTTCTCATCTCCGGAGTCACTTCGATCTGACCGTGCCCACGCTCTCGAGCGATTCTCGCTTGCAATTGGTAATAGCTATCAGGAATTTCACTTTCCTTTATAACAAACTCGCGGAGAATAATATCTTTTGCTCGCTTCGCATGTTGCGGACGAGCGATGATATTTGCATAAACGGCCTCAAGACGATTTAGAAAGGCGCCAAGTTTTTCATGCGGTTTTTGAATACCACGCGCGCTTTTTTCAACTAATTCAGATTTATGAAGATTCCCGTTACGTTCATGCAGAAAGCGCGCGCCATTACTTCCTGAAAGCGGAGCTTTTGAGAACACTGCCGAGCAGCTGTCCTGCCCAATAGCACTTTGCGGTGCTGCTACAGTAACTGCTATCGTAATTACGCTTAAAAGCAACTTGGCAAACAGCGCCCGACGCCCGACAAAATCTTTGACAGCAGAAAGCGCCAGAGTGCGATTATTTGTTTTTAAAGCGTATGGTTCATTCATGACGTTGAGATAGTGCAAGGGCGCATCCAATAGGATGTATTTGGTCGTGTTTCTTCGCGTTTCAATCTGAGACAGCACTTTAAGTAAGATTACGGGCTAACATTCGTGTCGCTGTTCTTCAGATTTTCCCCGCGAAGTCGATAAGATACCGATGTCTCTGCGTGCGAAAGTTCTACTCAATTACTCATGGAAATTAGTCGCAGGTTTTGCGGTGCTCGTCGCCTTTGGCCAAAACTGTTCACCTGGAATGAGTCAGCTCGAGCACTTCTCAAGTAGTTCCATTCTTTCAAGCAACAGTCCCGAAGGTCAGAAGCTCTACGCTTCTAAGTGCGCAAGCTGTCATGGTCCTATTGAAACCTCTCTCAAGCGAGGAAGAACCGCCGCCCAAATTGGTTCAGCCCTAGGCAATGTTCCGCAAATGAGCGCGATTAGTCTTTCGAATACAGAAATCCGGGACATCTCAATCGCTCTTAACTTTACGCCTCCTACTGGAAACATTTATAAGTGCGTCGACCCATCTATTCGCGGCATTACTGCTGATCGAATGCGAAAACTTTCGCTCGCTCAACTTAAAAACACTCTGCGCGATTTACTCGGTACGACTATCGTGAACGACTCCGAATTCAAACTGAGTTTGACATCTATTCCTGATGACTCGCTAAAAGTTTCAGTAGGCGAATTTAACGACAACCCGGCTCTCTACCACGCTAAGGCGATTTACGATGCATCGGTGCGAGCAGTAGCGATGATGAATTCAAATTCACAGTTACGTTCTAACATCTTGGGCAGTTGCACGGTTTCTTCACTCGACGAAAACTGCATACGCACTGTGATCTCGCAATTCGGTCGACGCGTTCTTCGCCGACCACCGACGGCTACAGAGACTAGCAGCTTCGTTGCTTTCTACAACAGCATGGGCGCGGGAGTTGAAGGCCTCAACTACTTGTTCCAACGACTCCTCCAGAGCCCAACAATCGTATTTCACATCGAAGATGGCAACTCGCCG
This sequence comes from uncultured Bdellovibrionales bacterium, assembly GCA_964543475.1. GTDB lineage: Bacteria > Bdellovibrionota > Bdellovibrionia > Bdellovibrionales > JAMPXM01 > JAYSYM01. The sequence goes on from CAZIYJ010000002.1 coordinate 11,581, forward strand.
TCGAACGGTCGTTACCGTTTAAGCGACTACGAGATTGCTTCTCGTATCTCATACATGACTACTGACACTATGCCAGACGTAGAACTTCTCGATGCCGCAAGCCGAGGAGAATTACAAACTCTGACCAATGTAAAAAGCCAAGTGTCGAGACTACTTGCGAAGCCTGAAGCCGCAGCTAAAGTTCAAAACTTTATTCGTTACTACACGCATCTTAAAGAACTCGTTCCGAATTCGAAAGCTGCTGCAAGCGTTGGAGTTAGTACCTCTGGCTTAGCTACTGAGATGAAACAAGAGTTTAACGAATACGTGAACTATATAGTTTTCGGTTCTTCAGGGACATATGCTGATTTAATGACTTCGCATGCTTCGTTCCCGCGAACTCAAAACTTGGCGAAAGTTTTAGAAACGAATGTGATCTCGGTGGCGCAGCCAGTTTCAATTGCTCCCCTCCACGCAGGCTTACTCCATAGACCAGCAATTCTAGCTTCAGGAAGCGATCGAACCTCACCAATTTTACGTGGTGCACTCGTACGTAAAGCGGTTCTTTGCGATGTCCTTGGCGACCCACCTGCAAACGCAGTAGCGGCGCGAGAAGACGAAGTGGGCGATCTTTCAACTTACTCAAACCGAATCGGTACTGACCGCCTCACAAGCCCGGGCCTTTGCCTGAGCTGCCATACGTCACTCAACCCGCTTGGTTATGCCTTCGAGAAATACAACCAACTAGGCGCGAGACGAACTGTTGAACCGCTTTTTGATGCTCAGGGAAATTTAGTGAGAACTTTTCCGATCGATACAACAGTCACTGATCCAAGGATCGAAGATGGTGGACCAGGAAGCTTGAGCGATTCGACTGAGCTAGTAGCGGCTATCGCGGAGAGTAGAAAAGCTAAAGCGTGTTACTCACAAAAAATGTTTGAGTACTACAATGTAAGAGCGATTGATTCGGCGAAAGACGGATGTTCACTTGCGGAGACAGAGCAAAAAACCGGAAGCCAAGACCTCCGCTCAGTCTTAATAGACAGCATAGCTAACGAAGATATTTTCTGGCGAAAACAGCCATAACGGAGACGGCAGATGAAGTACAATGGCATTTCCAGACGAATGTTTCTTCAAGGTGCGGGCAACCTGCTCTTCACAATTCCACTTTTAGAATCGTTAATGCCACAAGCGTTTGCGCAAGCGGGATCGCCCCTTTGCCGTTACATTCAAATGATCAGCCCGTTTGGTATCAATCCCGGCGACTATTGGGGCACTGGAAGCTATGAAACGATGATCAAGGGCACTTCAAGTGTAGCTAACAACATCGTAAGCGGCGGCACACCTACTTTAATCACGGACTTATCAAGCCTTTCAAATGCGTCACTTTCAAAAGCTATCGGGCCAGAATTAACAGCGTTAAGAAATAAGTTCAGCTTGCTTCGTGGCTTTGATGTTCTTAAAAATCCAGCGAATCCAACCACGTTTCACAACATGATTTATCCGACGAGCGCTTCTCAAGGTAAAATTATGCCGAACGCAGATTACATCGCACCACCATTCACCGATCAACCAACTGTTGATATGATGATTGCGAATGCATTAAATACCTATCCTGCCAATTTTCCGAACGGTCGCCGAGCCATCGTGTTTGGCCCAAAGAATTTAGATACTAGCTTCAATACGCGTAGCTTCTCGTGGGCTCGTCAAGCAGATGGCTCACTGAATACTGTTCCTCCCATCAACGAAACTGCGTCGCTGTATAACGTGTTCACTTCTGAATTTTCAAGTATCGGCGGATCACCGCCAGCGCCGAATCCTAAACCGGGCAATCTAATGAACGCGGTCTTTGAAGACTATAAACGCGTGCGCGATGGAACAAAAATCTCGAGTAGTGATAAGCTGAAACTAGAATCTTATATGAGTTTGATTTCTGATATTCAACAGGGCTTCGCGGCCCCTCCTCCAGTGACCAATGGCCCATCATGCCAGGACCCAAAATCTAGTGTGAACATGGATGCAAATTTAAGCCCCGAGCAACAGTTTGAACAGCAAGCAAGAATCATCGCTGCTGCACTCGCTTGTAATATGACTCGAGTCGCAAGCATTGCGCTCGTCTTCGACCGAGCCGGTGCACACGAAGGTCACCATAGCGAATACGATAACGGATGGTTCGTACCGAACTTCGTTCGCTTCAGCAGACACATTGCTTTTTTAATGAAAGCTCTTGAGCAAATTCCTGATGGCACAACTAACCTTCTCGATAACTCAATTATTTACTGGACGACCGAATACGGCGCACGTTCTTGGTGGGGTCAGCACGTCACTGAAGATTACCCGGTACTAGTTGCTGGTGGTGGTGGCGGACAGCTTGTACAAGGAAAGTTCATGGACTTCAGAAAACAAGCTTCTGGTCCAAACAAGTTGTGGTGGACTGAAGCTGACACGGGCCAGGTCGGTGGCTCACCGCTACTGGGACTCCCGATCAACAATTTATTGGTGACGTTTATGAACTGCATGGGCTTACGCTCAACTGATTACGAAAAAACCGCAGGTGGAGGGTACGGCTTCTACCCGTCAGCTCGCGAGCTTGCCAACTTTACTCCCGATGCCAGCTACTGGCTAAGCACCGCAGGCAAACGCTCGCCTATTCCTAACTTCTATAAGGGCCCGCTTCTAGGATAACGTATTAAAATGAGACCGATCTGAAAGTATCTACAACTTATACTCGTAGCGGCCGATAGTTTCCTTAAGCACTTGCTTGAGGTGATTCGTGAATTGGTCAAAGTATGTAAAGTTTCGAACAGTTGTCGGATTCTGTGTAACGGCTTCTTTGCTTGGATTTGGATTTCAAAACTGCAGCAAAGTTGAATTCTCAGGAGAAGAGTTCGCCTCAAGAGCTATGCGTGCCAATGGGGGATTTGCTGAATTCAAAGCTGGAGACGATACGAACCTCCCGCCCCTAAAGCTCTTTTTCATTGTCGATAACTCAGGAACAATGCAGGCCAATCAAATTAGTCTATCAAGTGCGTTCTCTAAGATGTTTGAAGGAACGAACGCAACAAGCCTAGCCGCCTTCGATACCACTGCCTACGTTATAAATACTGGTCAGATGACTTTGCCAGACACTAGCGCGCACTATCAAAAGCTGCCAAGTAAAGACCTTTCATTTTTTGAACAGAGCTCAATGGCTCAGTTACAACAAGGTCCACGGGCTCAGATTGTAAACGGACAAATTCCTGGTGATCTCGTTGGTTACCGAACTTACTCATCAAAAACAGTCGATGGGTTTGATACTGTAAAGTATGAACCAGCTCCGGTTGCAGGATTTGAATCGTCAGGCGCAAGAACAATTGCTTCGGTTGGAGTTTACAAGAGTTCGACTGGGGATCTTTCGAAATTTACAAATGAATTTAAAGATCGAGTTTCGATATTAGATCCGGCTCGCTCGGCGATGGATCCAGTTACAAAAACCGGTGTCATGGACGTGGTCATTGATAAGGAAAGCGGGCTCTGCGCAGCGGCGCGAGTTCTTAAGTACAGTGATCGCTTCCTTAATCCTGGCGACATGGCGGCATTTGTTATCGTCTCCGACGAGGAAGACTCTGATCCGAAGGGCGTTAACTGTATCGACGCCTACACCCAATATAGTGGTCAACCGCTGATTGACGGACACTGCGTGCAACCTAAAACCGAACTCAGCTATCTCGTGAATGATGCAAATGCAGTCAAAGCAAACTGCAATGTTAAGTACGATTCAGGTGTGAAGGTTAATTATACTTATCAACTCGATCAAACCGATCTTAAGTGGTACACGATCGTGCACGACCGCACTGTTCGACAAACACAAGTAAAGTATTATTCAGGAACTTCGACCTACACGCAGCCGCGTGTGAAGATGAGTTACTTCAAGAAGTCATTTAGCTATAAGCTGCCACAGACTACGATTTCATATTCAACAAAAACTGAATCATGTGACATTCGTGACGGCGTAAAGTTCAACTGCCAGTACACTTACAATAATCAGACAACGAAAGCCTATGATGCAGTTTACACGGGTAACTGCGCAGCCTATTCAAATGGGAAATTACCGTCGAACGCTGTCTTAAATGAGCCTTCTCACCCAATTTCATGTAATAGCTTGCCGGCACTTGTGAAGACAGCTTCGTCTTGCCCTACTAGCGGAAGTGCTTATGATTGCTCTGCAGTCTATTCAGGGTCTCGAACTGACTTAGTAGCTAACGGCTCGCTTGGCTCTTCTAGCTGCGAAGCGTTTGCGGCAGGAAAGTTACCGAGTGACGCTGTTATCTCTGATGCAGGGTATGCGGTGCTGTGCGCCGATGCTAGCTTGAATGGCGTCGTTAAAACGGGGCTCTGTGCTGGCGAGCAAAATTGTGTAAACAACATTCAGCAGATCACTGCAGCATCGGTCGATGGTGTTCCTGCGGGTTCAACGGCTGCGCAGTGTGAGTCTTTTGCGAAGTCTAAAGTCACAATGACTAACCCTATCTATGGTCAAACCACGTATCCGATCACGTGCACTGAGACGGCGGGTCGAAACGAAATCAATGTCGCTGGTGCTTGTAACCCAAATAATACTTTGATCAAAAACTGTGTCGAAAAAACTTCGACGAACGCGAGTACGAGCACAGTACCCGGGGTAGTTGTAAATGGACAAAGTTGCATCGACTTCATAAAGCAAAACGTCTCAAGTGGTAATCCAATTTCAGATTCTGGAGCGAGCTGTACACTGTCTGCTAACAAACTTAATAAGTCAGGGTCGAAGTCGCTAAACTATTCGCTAGCTGTATTTCAGAATTATACTCCGTCGGTTGGAAGTAGCTGCTCTAATGATTTGAAAAATTACATCTCCGATGTTGATCAAATTTCTGCGCTTCAGTCTTGCACGATTTCGTCACTGAACTCAGCAACCCATGTTTACAATCAAGCGAAGACGTGCGAAGAGATCGCGAATCCAGCGAGTATTTGCGATGGCGTGAGTAAACGAAATTGTCTCGCAACGAGTGTTCAGCCAGGCAATCCTTATAAGACTGAAACTATAACTAGAAATGAAGCCTTCACTTGTGAAACTGAATGTAGCCAAACTACGCTTTGCCTCGGCAAATCAGGCAAAGTCAGTGACAACTATCTTCAATGCCAAACGACTGCAGTTGCGCCAGGAAAGAGAAGTTTCTCAGCTCAGTTAGCGTCAAAAGAAGGTTCGATTTGTAAGGCGCCCGAAGAGCTAACGGCGGTTGTGACGAAACGTTACAACGCACCAAATGGCAGCAAGCCTGAGTATGTCGCCGGAGATCTTTCTGAACAGTCGCAACCGAATGCTCTAGCTTCGTACATTAAGAATCAGAGTGAGCAAGTATTTGGAGAGAACATTCCAGCAGTGTCTGTGTTTGTTCGCCAACCGGGCGATACACTTGGAACTAATGGAAGTATCGGTGTGGCCTACAATCACTTCGCTGGTCTGATGAATGGGCAAAAGGGATCTGTATTAAGCACAGCCGACTCTTACGCTACGTCACTTCAGTCTTTGGGTGGACTGATCAGACAACGATTGAGCCGGTCATTAAATGTACCGATGGGTGTGAATCAGACGATTAGACAAGTTTGGTTTAGGCGCGCTGGCGAAAGTCAATGGGGCGCTCCGATGGACGAAGCCTGGTGGTCAGCCAAAGGTGGAACTGTCAGCATCAGTCCTGACTTCCAGTTCGACATGGGCGATGAATTCAGAGTCGAGTACTATTAGTTATTACAGAAAACACTACGAGTTCGGAAACGATACCGCTCCGAACTCGAGTGAGTTATTTTCTTGCAGTCAGTGGACAGGTATCAAATCCAAAAACTTTATACAGTGGACAAAAGCCAACGGCCCCCGTCAAAAGTGGAACCAAACCCACTAATCCCCACAATGTTTGTGGGCCGACGAAGACAAGACTAATCAATACTAGACCCACGACGATCCGAAAAATTCGATCCACTTTACCTTCATTTATTTTCATATTAGCTCCCGTGTTTACTGCTAAGACATAAGCAACTTTCTAGCCAACCAATTGAAGCTTACAGCGCACTTCTCTCCCCGCCATGAGCCAACTTGTCTCGAGCCACCGACATTGTGTCTCGGCAATAGCGCAGGACAAAAAAACGTAAAATGAGGTCTGGTTTGAGGATAGTTTAGAGCTTTTTTAGCTCCTCCGAAAGCGATACACTTCTCAGATGACCAATCAAATAAAAGTGACGATCACTGGGGCCAGCGGCTTCGTGGGTCAGCAGTTAATCGCTGATGCTCCCAAGAGTTGGCAGATCAACGCACTGTCGAGAGGAAGCACAAAGGCTCCCATAGGCAATGTTTCTTGGCGACAAGCCGATCTGTTTTCGCTTCAAAGTTCAACCGACGCTCTCAAAAATACGGATGTTGCGATTTATCTTGTTCATTCGATGCTCCCTTCAACTCGTCTTTTTCAAGGAAGTTTCGCCGATGCAGATTTGCTAATCGCCGACAACTTTACTCGTGCCTGTAAAAAAAACGGAGTTCAGCAGATCATTTATTTGGGAGGCTTGATGCCGACCAACAATATCAGCAAACATCTCGCAAGCCGCCAAGAGGTTGAAGAAGTTTTTAAGGCATCTGGGATTCCATATACGATATTCAGAGCAGGAATGGTGGCAGGCAAAGGAGGGTCATCATTTGAGATTCTTCGCAATTTAGTGGCAAATCTCCCAGGGATGATTCTTCCTCAATGGACTCAAGCGAAAACCCAAGTGATTTATATTGATGATTTGGTACGCCTTCTCAACACGGCAGTAATGAATAAGGAGTTTTTCAACAAAACTATCGATGCTGTGAATGGCGAAAGCTTGAACTACGAAACCCTTATACGCACCACTTGCCATGCTTTAGGAAAAAAACCGCTTTTGCTTCGTGTTCCAATCAATTCTACCGAGTTCTCAAAATTATGGGTTTCGATTTTTGGAAAAACAAACTATGCGCTGGCTTCTCCACTGATTGATAGTTTGCTTTGTGAACTCCCTCAGGCCCCTCCTTGCAATCATATCGCACCTTTGATTCATGAAAAGTCTTTCGCTGGAATGCTCGAGAAAATACTGTCAGCTCCCGACTACAAAACGACTCGAAAGAACGTGAATCTCATTCATCCAAACACCGTAAGATCAATTCAACGACTGCCTTCTCTTCCGCTAATCAATAGCCGGGAAATCGCGCGCGAATATGAAACGTGGCTTCCAAAGGCTGCGCTTGGACTGATTAAAGTAAAGTCGGATTCACAGAACGGAATAGTCACGTTCAATTTTCGCGGTATTTCACGCCCATTGTTGATCTTGAAAGCTATCGTTGGCGAGCCAGATATGCAGCGGGCAAAATTTCACATCGTTGGTGGATTTCTCTCCAAGCGCTCCGACTGCGGATGGCTTGAGTTTCGGCAAGTCGCCGACAGAAAGTTTACGCTTGTTTCGATCAATGAATTTGTGCCTACACTCCCCTGGTATATTTATCGATTCACTCAAGCGGTCTTCCACAAGTGGACGATGACTTCTTTCGCCGAACATCTTGCTACTATTCCAATGCCGCCAAAAACTCGATGAGTTTTGCGTTGAACTCCTGAGGGTTGTCGAGGTTGCTCAAGTGACCTGCTTGAGTAATGACGAAAATTTTTGAGCCTGGAATTTTTTGATTGAGCGCAGTTGCTGCACTGAGCGGTATCACTGAATCCTGATCTCCATGAAGAATCAAAGTCGGGATCTTTATCTTACCGAGATCAGCGGAAGTATCAGTTCGGCTAATCAGCGCAAGTAATCCGGCCTCAAGCGCGGCGGGATTATTTGCCATCGCAATTTCATGGGCCCTCGCAAAAGCTGGTGATTTCTTTTGGTCGGCGTGAGTCGCTAGAGACTTAGCGATAAATTCATCGACAAAAGTGGCAAGCCCCTTTTCTTCGATCATTTGAATCGCTTTGTAACGTCCAAGCTTGGAAGAATCTGAATCTGGTTCGCTTGTGGTATCAGCAAGTACGAGCGCTTGAAATCGGTTGGGATTTCTCTGTACTGCCCGTAGAGCCACATAACCACCCATCGACAAACCGCACAGAACTGTTTTTTCAATTTTCAAATGATCGATCATTGAAATCAAATCGTCGACCACAAACTCTAGAGTGTAAGGATGACGAAGTTCACTTCTGCCAAAACCTCGAACATCAAATGTTAGTATTCGATAATCTTTTTTTAGCGCAGCGACTTGGTCTTCCCACATTTTTTCGCTCATCGGAAATGCATGAACGAAGACCACTGAAGGCCCTTGAGGGTTGCCTGTATCGGTAAAATGAAAAGGTAGAGTCTTCACGATTGCTCCATTCAAAAAATTTTGAAACAAATTCTACCAGAACATGCAATATGCGCCTATGACGCTAACCCACTTGGCCATCCTGTCGCAGCAGCACCTACGATGGACCATTATGTCTCGTTTTCTGCGCATTTGAGTCCCCTGTTGTCTTTGTGAACCCGCGAACCCACCCTGGATGCAGTTCCAAAAATTGAATAGACGGAAACGTCGGAGGTCCTCGGTGACAGTTAGAAAAAATTTCGTTTTGAAATTCGTGTTGAGTTTGATGGCTGGATTCATGTTCATTGCTTGCTCGTCTGCTCCTAAAGGAGACATCGCAGGAACAGCCAATCCTCAAGATGAAATTTCGAAACTTGAAAGCGAAATTCAAGCGGCAAGGCTCAACAACGTTGATGTTCTAGCTCCCAATGATTTCAACAGCAGCGGTAATTCACTTAACGAAGCAAAGAGCGCTTTAGCTAAAGGTGCCAAGCAAGAAGCTATTCTCGATGGTTTGCGCGAAAGTCGAGGCTATTTAAATAAGGCAAATGCGCATACGGGCAATCGCGCAGATGGCGCCCCGACGCTTTTCGAAGCACGTCAGGCAGCAATGAAAGCCGGAGCCGCAGATCGTCCCGAACTAGGTAAAGATCTTCGCAAGCTCGATTCTGAAACGAGCAAGCTCGCTGAGAATCTTTCGAAAGCAAAGTCTGAAGATGTTCGTAAATTGCAAAATCGCTACGTCGACATGGAGAGACGAGCAGTAACACTAACTCAGCTCGGAGCTGCTAGTGCGATTGTTAACGGCGCTAAAAAAGACAAAGCGGCAAAACGTGCTCCTAAGACTTTGAAAGCAGCAGAACTTGCTTTGAACGCAGCTGAGACAACAATCTCGTCAAGTGTTCGTAACCCACAAGGCTACCAAGCTTCAGTCGTTACTGCGAACGAACGCGCTGGAATGCTCAAAGATGTGATGACGACCATCGCACAAAACGGAAAAACTCTTTCTGAAAACGCTGCTGTGAGTATGGTGACGCAGAATCGCCAGATCAAAAACTTAAAAACAGATCTTAAGGCGTCAACTGCTGCAGGAGCAGCAACACAAGCTGAACTTGATCAGTCCAACGATCAAATCGATTCGCAAAATGATCAGATCGATTATCAAAACCAAAAAATCGGTTCACAAGCAGCTGCACTAGTGACTACAGGTCAGCAACTAGATGCAAGCGATCGAGCATTGATGGCGAAATCAGACGAACTCGATTCGAAAGATGCTGAATTAGATTCGGCCAATTCAAAAGTTGATATTCAGCGCGCAATTGAAACTGCTCGTGCGCAGTTCTCGCCAAATGACGCCGAAGCTTACCAACAAGGTGGAAATCTTCTTATCCGCCTTAAGAACATTGGTTTCGCAAGTGGTCGCTCAGAACTTCCAACCGCTTCACTAGCGATGCTGGCAAAAGTATCAGCGGTAGCTAAGTCACTGAATGCATCAGAAATTAAAGTCGAAGGCCACACTGATTCTGTTGGCGGCAAAGCACAGAACAAAACGATTTCGGATGCCCGTGCGAATGCAGTAGCAACTTACTTTAAAGCTAACGGCTTCGGGAAAATTGGTGTCGAATCAACAGGGTACGGTTTCGAAAAACCAATTGCGACTAACAAATCAGTAGCCGGTCGCGCACAGAACCGCCGCGTAGATATTATTATTACTCCTACGACTTCTACGCAGTAGTTGTCGTCCAGCCGAGAAGGGCGCGCGCGCCCTTCTCAAATATCTAAGCTACTTTCTTCCTTGCAACCCAAAGATCATACTCAGCTTGAATTCTCACCCACATTTCAGCCGTCGTTCCAAGAATACGCTCAAGAGTTAGCGCGAAGTCTGGGGAAATAGATCTTTTCCCATTCACAATCTCGTTTATTTTCCGAGGAGAACATTTGCATTTCTCTGCTAATTGAGACTGATTAAGTCCCATCTCTTTCATATAAACTTCGTTAAGTACAACACCCGGATGCATTGGCTTTGGATTTTTAATCATAAATCATCCTTTGTGATAGTTTTCTATTTTCACATCCAAGAATTCACCATTCTTGAATTTAAAAGTAATACACCAAGGCAACCTGATCGTAACACTCCACTCATCTTTGCGATCACCTTTTAGTTTATGCAGACGAATATTTGGTGGCTGCCCTTTAATCTTTAAATCATTCAAGTCAGTCGTCCCATGCATGATCGTCAAAAGTGCCTTCGCACGAATCCACAATTCTTTTGGCAAAGACTTTGATTTGTCTGTTTCCCAAATCTCATGAGCGGTTTTATTATCTAAGTTGCGAATCACGATGACCTCAGCTATTACACTATACCACCAAGTGTAATAATCTCAAAACTGTAAATAAAGTTCGATAATGCCAAATGGCCAATCTTGTATTTAGTTGAATCTATTGCGGATTTTGATTGGCTTGCCAAATGGCGCCATCAATGAAGAGGCGGATGCGGGGTATGAAGAGGATTTATCGTTAAATGAAAGCCCGATTCTTTCCCTGGAATGAGGGTACCGACGGAAATAATATCCAGAGGCAGCCACTTTCCACCTAACCTTCCGGCCACAAGGTAAATTAAATCCTCAGCCTTAGAATGGTCGCTGATTTGCTCTGTGATTCGGAACCTACAGACGGTGCTGGCTTCTTCCAAGCGAACCATCATTGAATTCTTTGTAACGTCTGTCACATGGGCGAGCCCCTCATAGAATTCTTCAAAGTGTTGCTTCGTGCAGGCCTGCAGCCGGCTGTTTTCAAAGAAGCTATTCCACGCATTAAAGAGCAAAGTCTTTCGCTGGTCTTCAGCAAAAAATTTATTTCGCATTCGCTACTCCTTTTTTGGAGAAGTAATCTGCAATCAGGCAGCCACACTGGAGACGGAATCAGTCTACTTTTCGGAATTCTGAATTCGAGATTCGGTATTCTGAATTCGGAATACCGAAATCAGAATGCTTTCGCAAGCGAAAGGGCTCCTGCCCCCTTCACCCTTCGGGCATTTTCGCGCCAACGCAAAAAAGCGCAAAAGTAGCATCATGTTACTTTTGTCGAACCGCGCGAGCCGCAGGTGTGAGTACCACCCACTCCTCCAATTATTCGATTCACGAAAGTAAGTTTACTGAGAGTCTCAGGTGTCTCCAGCAAGCGTGACGCGTTGATCGCTGGTAGTTCTCAAATTTACATTTCTGATTTCTGATTTATCCGCGATTCTGGATGCTGTTAACGGTATCCGGGATCCGGAATTGTAAATGGCGGGGTGGACGGGACTCGAACCCGCGGCCTCCGCCGTGACAGGGCGGCGTTATAACCAACTTAACTACCACCCCGCATAGGCAATAGTACGTGCCGAAAGAAAGTAGAATATAGAGAACGAGATTCTCGGATTCAACAATTATTTCAGCTATCTAGAGAAAGCCCGCCGTTTTTCAACAGATGCCTATTAATCGCTCTTTTCATTCGAACGAAGCTATGACTAGAATCCAAGTCAATTCAATCAGTTAACCCGCGCGACCCTTCAGGAGTGCTAAATGAAAATCTTCGCTATCTTACCTGCCCTGCTTCTTTCTTTATCTGCTTTTGCTACCGATTATCAAGTGACGATGGAAAAAGGCCAAATGCACTGCGGAGATTGCGCAAAGAAAGTAAGTGCCGCTCTCAAAGCACTTCCAGATGTCGATCAAGGCTCAGTAAAAGTTCTGCTTGCGAAGAACACTGCAACTTTGCAAATCGCACCAGGTTCAAAAGTTACTGCTGAGCAGATCAAAAAAGCGATCGAAGAAAAAACTGGTTACACAGTTACGAAAGTTGAACCGCTGTCGAAGTAGATTATTTAGCCCTCGCTGTGGATCTTTAAAAAGTCTCTGCATTGAGGGCAAATTTCGCCACTCACCTTTTTAATTCTCACACGCTTGATCAATAGCGCAGCTCCACAGTTTGGACAATTTCCGCTGATATTTTGTAAGTCAGCTTTTTGAGTGTAAGCTTTCACTCCCACAACCACTGCTGCAATTAAAAATGCCGGCACTAAAATAAAGTGAAGTATAGGTACAAAAACACTCGCTACTGCGAGAGAGACAAAAATAGAAATCCATTTAGCTGCGGCCTGAATTTTGAGAGATTGCGAAAGCACGAGCCGATCAAAGCTAATCTCGCTCTCGATCCCAGTGCTAGAAACCAATTTTCCCTTAGCCATTACATCTAGGTATCACTTGCGAACGACTACAAGGCAAGGTTAAGCTTCGGCCTACGAGGACTTAAATGAGTGACGTAAAACCGAATCCACGCACGATCTACAAAATGCGCGTGGCTAAGATTATCGATTACAATTCGCAGATTCGCGAATTGTTTATCGAGACTGAGGAGCCATCAGAGTTTCGGTTTAAGGCAGGACAATTTGTCATGCTCCACGTTCCGGAGGAAGGAAAGCCTAAGCCTGCCCTTCGCGCTTACTCAATTGCGAGCTCTCACGATAACGCAAAAGGCTTTCAGCTGATTTTTAAATACGTCGATAATGGACTCGCTTCAAAATACGTCTGGGATCTCAAGGGCGGCGAAACTTTGAACTTCACTGGACCTTTTGGCCGAGTGCTTTTCATCGAGCCGCCAACAGAACAGATCATGTTCCTCAACACTGGCTCAGGCGTATCACAACACTTGTCATACATGCTGAGCTTCAAAGACAAGTACCCTGATATTCGCTATCGCATGCTGTTCGGCGTTCGCCATGAATCTGATATCTACTATCAGCCCCAACTTGAAGAGTTAAAGAAGAGCTTTAAGAACTTCGAATATCACTATGTTTTGAGCCGCCCGCCCGAAAGCTGGTCCGGAAAAAAGGGCTACGTTCAAAACTTTATGCACGAATTCAATTACGAGCAGATTCCGACTACGTTTTACCTCTGTGGTAACGGCGCCATGATCAAAGATGCAAAGGCATTACTTGAGCAAAGCTCGATTCCTAAAGAGCGAATCTGGGCCGAAGCCTTCGATTAGTTCGCTTACTTTAAAACTTCAGCTGTGTATTTAAGACGTCCTTGAGAGTCCCAGCACACCCCGCTTGAATTCAAATTCAGGGTCGAGAAAGTCGCGAAGGCCTCATCAAGAATTCTCTCGTTGAGATCGCAACTATCATCGGTTTTTATCTCGACCAGATTATAGGTGGCATCGTCGTCATCATTGGTTGCAACAGTGAAATCAGCTCTCACGTCTACGTAGCTATAATACGGCAGGCCGCCAGAACATCGCACTTTAATATCTTGGGCACCGATTTTCTCTAAGATTTTCTCTGTCTGTGATTCAGCGAAGTCGCACGAGTAGTACGTTCGAGTACTAAAGAAATAGACGTCAATTGTCTTTGATTCCCTTGCTTGAGCAAAGTTTGTAAAACCGATCGCAGCGAGCGCAAGTAAAAGTGCTTTCATCTTGAAACCTCCGTGACTAATACAAGGAGAGTCTTGCTCTGCTTCAAACGAAATTCAAATTATGTTCTCTTAACGTTCTATTTTTTGGGGAGGCAGTCGCCATGAATTGCGAGTGTCTTTGGCGCAGCTGTGATCGCAGCACAACCAAAGAGCTTTTTTAACTCACCAGTTTGATACTGGACAAATGTGAATTCGTCTTTAATCGTCTTACCATTTGAAAGTTTGTACTCAAACTTCACGGTCTGATTATCATCAGCGTCTTTAGTGATCGAATTAATCTCATAAGGCTTTTTGCCTACCAAGATAACCGGCTTACGAGGATCTTCAGAGTCTCCCCCGCCTGCCATGCGAACACCGATCTTGTAGCGCGGAAAATTCTCGCTCGTCATGCAGACAGAATCAGGATGCTGTCTTCCGCTCGCTTCAATACTTAAAAGTTCTTCTGCGGTTTCTTTTACAGAAAGACATTTTACAGTAGAGAAATCAGCAAGTGCCACTTGTGAAATGAAAATGAGTGCCGTTGCCACGATTACTTTTTTCATGTGCAACCTTTCACGCATTGCTGGCCAACGATTTCAGGAGGACTTGCGCGAACACAGCCTGGTGCCGAAGCACCTTTATGTCTTAAAATCTTACCCGCATTTGGCCGCTCAGCTTTACGAGCAACACCTGTGAGCTTCGCTACACACGCATCTTCAGCAAGCTGAAGAATTTGTGCATTGATTCCATCCATCATACCGTTACCGAAGTTCACAATATAATCGACGGCGCGTGATTGCGACACTGCCGTGCGGCCACCGTACAAACCGCTTTGCGCGATAACAAAATCAAAATTTGCAGGATCAAGTTTACTTCGGCAGTAAGTAGCGGGAGTTGTACCTGCTGGCGCAGGAGCGATACTATTAATACCGAACGGATCATCACCGACTCGGTCAAAAATCATCGCGTGCTCAGAGCCACCTGCGAAAACTGCAACGTCGCCTGATTGAATGCTTTGATTACTAGAGAAGGTTACCGGCGCAACGCAAGAAGCTTGGCCGCTTCGAAGTGTTGCCGTGGTCGCTTGCGCAGTTGGTGAATTGGCAACTAGGTTTAATCCTGCTGCTGCAAATGCCGCTGTCACGAAACCAGAGCAATCCATTGTTGTAAACTTCGAGGGATTATTCGTAGTACCGCTGTTAAATAAATTTAAAGTCACTTTGCCCGCAGCCGCAGAAATTTGAGGGCGACCGCCCCACTTAAACACAGGCGGAGTCTTATTCATGTCACGACATTGCGGATTTTCAGGCTTAACCGGAGTCATGACGTTCGAACCAGGCTGGCTAGCCACTTTATAGCTAAAGAACTCTTCTGGATTTCGGAAAGCCGTGAGGTCACCCGCATCGCGAGGCTGTGACTTTGCACAATAACTCTTACCAATAAATCCATCCTGACAATAATCAGGGCGAAGGAGCGTGCTGTAGGCGTCACAACTTTGATAAATCGTATTGATCACTCGGCGAATACCTTCACTCACTTTTGAGTTTGGAGGACGAGTCAAAACAAATACTTCGCGCGGATCAGCGAGTTCTTTTAGCTGTTCTACTTGCTGCGCAAGCGGACCTTTTTTGGGACCACAACTTTCACAGTCAGTTTCAGCTGAGGCAGCAAGCGCACCCGTTGTTGATTGAATTTGCTTTTGCGGAGGCTCAGTTGTTACTGGCTTCGGCTTCGGCGGAAAGTTTGGACGAACTTTTTGCGCTTCCTCATAAGCTTTTTTATCTTTCAAATACTTTTGATAATCTGGATCACTCTCCCACCAGTTTTCTTGCTTAGGAGTTTGCGCTGGTACTGCGGGCTTGGCCGCCGCCACAGGTTTTGCTGCCGCAGGCTTCGCAACAGCTGGCTTCGAGACTGACGGTTTTGCTTCTGCTGCTCCTCCCGGAGCTGCCGCTCTCGGAGCAGGCTTGGCTGCAGGCGGAGGCTTGGGCGCAACTTCTGCAGCACGCGCAGATGATTTCGGAACCGGTGGCCAATTATTTACGCGATCACGTTCTAAACGCTGTTCACGCTTTCGCTCTTCACGTTCGCGACGCTTCTCTTCACGCCGTTCTTCGCGCTCTTCCTCACGCTCTCTGCGCTCTTCTTCCTCTTCAGCACTACGTGCGCTTGGGCGATCGTACTGCGATTCGTATGGAGAGCTGTAAGGATTCGAAAATGACGGCACCGAATAGTCGTAAGCCGGTAAAGAATAATTGTAGGTAGGCAAACTGAAATTGTAAGTTGGCTGACCATAATTTTGCTGACCGTAGATTGGTTGCGAGTATGGGTTCATGTACTGATTACCCAAAGTATTTGGCATGTACATTGGGTTGTAACTCGGAACCGGCAGCATTTGTGGCGCAGCAAAGCCTTGTTGCTGAACAAATTGCGCGTTCGCAATTGCAGCAAGCAAAAGCACTGCAAATATCAATGCGGTTGGAGCGGTCACCTTCATGTAGTCCTTATCGGCCGACCAACTTGTAAACACTTAGCATTTTGGCCATTTCTAGACCATCGACCTGTGCTATTATGAAACCCTATGAAACAACCGGCGAAACTCCCCACACTTGATCTCCATGGATTCAAAACAGACGCAGTTGCCGATGCTGTCGACAAGTTCCTGACCCGAAACTCGAGCAAGGCACGGGTTCGAATCATGACCGGTAAAGGCACGGGGGCCGTGCTCAAGACAGTGACTGACTACCTCAAACTTGGCGGCTTTCCTTTTGAGTTTGAACGACTCGACAATGGAAAACGCAACGAAGGTGTTCTGGTGGTGATTCTCGATTGATACCCGTCAATCTCCCCTGCTACTGTTAGCCTCATGGCTATAGATAAATTGTTTTGGATTGATATGGAAATGACCGGTCTCGATGTCGAGAAAGAGGTCATCATCGAAGTGGCTGCAATCATCACTGATTGGGAGTTTAAAGAACTCGACACTTACCATGCCGTCATTAAGCAGCCGCAAGAGTACATCGACCGAATGGATGCCTGGAACACAGAACACCACGGCGCAAGTGGCTTGACTACCTTGATTCCAAACGGAAAAGATCAAGACCAAGTCGAAACCGAGCTGCTCGCAATGATTTCAAAACACTTTGGCTCTAGCAATAAAGAACGTCCGATCATCGCAGGCAATTCAATTAGCCAAGACCGCTTGTTCATCACTAAATACATGAAGAGTTTAAACGAAGCTCTCCACTACCGAATGCTCGATGTCTCTTCGTGGAAGATAGTTTTCAACGAGAAGTATAAAATTAAGTATGAAAAGCAAAACACTCACCGCGCACTCGACGACATTCGCGAAAGTATTGCTGAGCTTAAATATTATTTGTCGAGAATGAATCCAACTCCGAAACCTGTTTAACTGACTGCTCAGTTGCCTATTTTGTTCGGAGAGTAGAGAGTCGCTTATGAGTCGAGCGAATCTTCACACCGGGTAATGCGGCTTTCAATTGTTCGACTAACACCCGCGCAGCTTCCTTAGACGCTTTGAGATCTTTCCCGAGTGCATGATATCCGGAAACGTCGATACTTCCGTCAGGATTTGTTCGAATCGCACCGCCTCGGCCTCCCGCCATTCCTTGATAATTAGTCAGAGTATCTCGCAAAGTTAAATGTGAGCCGCTCGTTGTACCGCCGAATCCTACTATATCTTCACCAATAACAATTTTTCCGTTGTGCTCAACCGTCACGTAGCTTTTTCCAGGCGTGAAAGTGTCTTTAGTAATGGGAACTCTTCCTTTGCCCTTCTTATAAAAAGAAAAAATGCGCGATTGAGCAAGACCTTCACCAACTTCTTGTACGTTCTTTGGCGCAATGGCATTTTTTGCGCGAGCAGCCTGCACAGCCAAAGTCACGCCCCGAGCTTCAGCCGCAAGCGATGCACTCATCAAAACCATTCCGGCACATTTTGTTGTGTCTGACTCTTGAAGCGTGTGCGCAAAATCTTTATCGGGATCACATTGCTGTCCATCTCCACTAATAATTCCGCTCGGCGGGAAGCACTGTGCTCTCATCGCATCCATCGATAAAACCGCAACCACTGCAGCTGCACCTCTTGCTCCCAATTCAGCTGCACCAATCACTGCTCCACCAACTCTCGGAATCCAAGCCGGTGGGAGCATGTAAGTTGCAACGCCTAAGAACATCACTCCATCACTGAATCGCTCATTTCCAGTTTCGTACCGAGCGTCGAGTTGACATGAAAGCTTCTGTTTCATGCTGCGGTCTTCAGGAGTTTCGTTCGGAAGTGAATCAAGCCACTTGTTTATCTGACCCGATTCGCCAGCCATGTTTCGATAGTCAAGTCCGAGACAATAGCTTCCCCGGTCTTTAGATACCTCTGTGAATTTACTTTTGTAATAGCTTGCGGTCTCTTCGTATTTCAAAGCCGCACCCTTAACCCCGGACTCAAAAAGCCCAGCATCAAAGCTTTCCCCTAAACTCATTTGAATCAATGAGCGTGCAACATCTGGGTCGTAGCCAAGCGGAACCGTCGTTAGCAGTCGAACGATTTTTTCATTTGTACTGTCGATTGATTTTTGATGCTGCTCTCGACCCTTGAATGTCATCATAGACATCGCGCGATCGGCAGCAGCTTCAATTTTCATGCGATCTAAATTTGACTGCAATTCATTTCGACTCACCACCAACGACTTAAGCTGCTGATGAATTTTTTTAAATGACTGCTCAACTTTTTCATTCATCTGTTGTTTTGCGGCCGGATCGTTTGAATATTTGCTAATAACCGCATTACGACAGACGGCTTGCCGATGACTGTTAGAAGCTAAACCTTGAAAAAACATTCCGACGGCTATGCCGTTTAAATCGTCGGCCATTGTCAGTGTTCGACCGACATTTAAGACATCTGTACGACATTCAAAATTTTTGATTTCTTTAGGAGTTAGTTTTGCGCAGCTACCAGCGCCGCCAAGCATCCCTTGCACCTTTTCTTTACCTGCGCGAAAAGGCTCAAAGAGCGCCACGGGGCAGTTATCAGCTTTCGCTTCTGCAAAAATAGGAGCCAGAAATAAAAAAAGGAATGCAGCGCGAGCAAGCATTCCTTATTTTCGAGTTTCCCCGGTTGAACCAGCAAGGCTGGTTCACAGCATCTAGACTAAAGGTTAATAACGGTAGTGCTCAGGCTTGAATGGGCCGTTCTTATTGAAGCCAAGGTATGAGCATTGCTTCTCAGACAACTGAGTTAGCTCAACACCAAGCTTCTTTAAGTGAAGGTGCGCCACTCGCTCGTCGAGTTCTTTTGGTAAACGGTAAACAGCAACTTCTTTATATTTGCCGTTATCTTTGTTTGCCCAAAGTTCGATTTGCGCAAGAACCTGGTTCGTGAATGATGTGCTCATGACAAACGATGGGTGACCAGTAGCGCAACCAAGGTTCACTAAGCGACCTTTTGCCAACACGATGATCTCGCGGCCATTTGAAAGAGTATGAATATCAACTTGAGGTTTTACTTCGCGAACTTTTGAGTTCTTGTTGATCCACGCCATATCGATTTCGATATCGAAGTGACCAATGTTACAAACGATCGCACGATGTTTCATCGCAGAGAAATGTTTTTCAGTGATGATGTCGCAGCAACCAGTTGCCGTTACAAAGATGTCTCCCTCTGGAGCAGCTTTATCCATAGGAACAACTTCGAAACCTTCCATCGCT
The DNA here is from genome assembly GCA_964543475.1 of uncultured Bdellovibrionales bacterium. GTDB lineage: Bacteria > Bdellovibrionota > Bdellovibrionia > Bdellovibrionales > JAMPXM01 > JAYSYM01. Next base: position 31,063 of record CAZIYJ010000002.1, read on the forward strand.
GCTTGAAGTGCGCAGATTGGATCGATTTCAGTCACGATTACGCGAGCGCCGTATGAACGCATCGAGTGCGCGCAACCTTTACCCACATCGCCGTATCCAGCTACAACAACAACTTTACCTGCGATCATCACGTCAGTTGCACGCTTAATTCCGTCAGCAAGTGATTCACGGCAGCCGTAAAGGTTATCGAACTTTGATTTTGTAACTGAATCGTTAACGTTGATGATTGGAAGCTTTAGTAAGCTCTGTTTGTGCTTTTGTTCAGCGTGGTGAACGCCAGTCGTTGTCTCTTCAGAAACTCCGATTACGCCTTTAAGCATATGAACGAAACGATCTTCGTGCATCATCCAAGTTAAGTCGCCACCGTCATCAAGGATCAAGTTGTAACCTTCAGGTCCCCAACCTGTGATCGTTTGCTCAACACACCAGTTGTATTCTTCTTCAGTCTCACCTTTCCAGGCGAAAACTGGAACACCAGAAGCTGCGATCGCAACTGCTGCGTGGTCTTGAGTTGAGAAGATGTTGCAAGATGACCAGCGAACTTTTGCGCCGAGGTCAGTGAGTGTTTCGATTAATACAGCTGTTTGAATTGTCATGTGAAGGCAGCCAGTGATGCGCGCGCCTTTTAACGGAAAATTTCCTTTGTACTCTTCACGAAGAGCCATCAATCCCGGCATCTCAGTTTCAGCAAGTTTGATTTCTTCGCGACCCCAGCGAGCAAGTTCCTGGAATTTCTTTGGATCTTGCATTGCTTCAGCGCAGACACGGTAGTCTGGAGTCATAGTTTTAGTAGAAGTCATCGGCACCTTCTCGAGTGTAGCAGTTGTCATACGTTTCCGTCCTAGGGTCTTAAATTTTCAGAGTTTTTTTACCTTATTGGCTAAGGCCTCTGCGGTCAATATACGGTTAGAATTTCGTAACCTCTGTCAGTGAGAAGAACGGTGTTCTCCCATTGGGCAGATAGGCATTTATCGGCCGTCTCGTACCACTTTACCGATGAGTTCGGGATCGAGTACTCAATCATATCTGCTGAAGTCTCATTAATCATTGGCTCGACTGTAAAAGTCGTCCAGGGACGAAGAATTTCGCCACGCCCTTTTTTCCCAAAGGACGGGATAAATGGCTCATCGTGGTAAATCGAATTTACGCCGTGGCCGCCAATTTCACGGACAACATGATAGCCCTGACGAGTCACATACTTGCTGGTCGCAAAGCCGATGTCTCCGGTCGTTCCATTCGGAGTGATGGCCTCAATCCCCTTCATCATCGCTTCTTTTGCTGCTTCAGAGATCTTTTTTGCTCGCTCAGAAACATTACCTACATAGAACATTGCCGAATTATCGCCAATGAAGCTGTCTTTTTTGATAGCTATGTCGATGTTGATGATATCGCCTTCTTTCAAAACAGTGTTGTCAGGTAGGCCGTGACAAATGACTGAGTTGATCGAAGTACAGATTGATTTTGGATAACCGTGGTAATTGAGCGATGCCGGAATCGCATCGTTAGTTCGACACCAATCAAAAGCAATCTGATCAAGTTCATCAGTAGTTATACCAGGGCGAACGTGTTTACCCGTGTCGTAGAGAGCTTTCGCTGCAAGCTTGCAGGCGATTTCCATTTTTTTGATTTCGTCTTTTGTTAGCACACCTAAACCATACCCTTGTGAAACAAAAAAAGCCAGGATCACTCCCGGCTTTTCTAAGCTTTACATCGCTGAACTACCTATTAAGTAGTTTTTGTAAGGTGCTTGCTGATGTATTTTTGCATTTCGAACATTGTTACAGTCTTCTTGCCGAAGATTGCTTTTAAGTTTTCGTCTGCATTGATGTTTTGGCGATCTTGGAGGCCGTTAGCTTTGATATATTTCCAAAGTTTAGAAACAACTTCTTGGCGTGGAAGTGGCTTCGCACCAACGATGAGAGAAAGCTGCGCAGATGGAGTGTAAGGAGCTTTTAGAGCTGGATTAAGAGTGCGCTTCTTTTTAGGAGCTGCAGTTTTTTTAGGAGCTGCGGTCTTAGCTGTAGCTTTTTTAGGAGCAGCAGTTTTCTTTGCAGTCGCTTTTTTAGCAGTAGTTTTTGCTTTTGCAGCACCTTTGCTCTTCGTAGTTTTTTTCGTCGCCATCTATTAGTCCTCCGTTTTTACCGGCCCGATATGGGCGCGTGTTCAGCAAATCTGAACTAAGTTACAAGCGATGTCCAGCATTTTCCCTAGGAGGATGTGCCGTCTCAGTGCTTGGTAGAGCGGGTTTCCGAGAGAGCAGCAAGACTCCCGCGACTAGAAATAATGGGCCAAGTACTAAGGCCTGCTTTAAACCAATCGCATCAGTGATTGCTCCAACGCTTGAATGCATGACGATTAACCCTACGTAATTACCCGTGAAGATCCACGCCATCACTCTTGCGGTATGCGCTCCAAACACTTCACTCGCGTAGGCAATCACACAGGGAAACGTGGGTGACATCACATACCCACAGGCAACAAACCAGAGCGGATTATTGAAAATTCCAAGACCCATCGTGATTGCAGCAAGACCCATTGATGACTTAAGCAGAGTAGAGTTTTTGACCGGCACCCTCACAACTGTCATTAAGAGACGTCCAGCAAGTAGCGTAATAAAAAATCCCGCAAGCAGATCGTTAGCCTGTTTTGGTGAGTAATCTTCATAGGCTCGCACGTATTGAACCAGACGCGATGAAATCAAAATTTCAGAATTCACATAGAGACTTGTGAAAGTCGCAACCCAAAAAAGAGGCTTCAATCCTAATGTGGAATTACCTTCATCTTTGTGCTCAAGATTCAGTCGCGGAGTCGATTTCTCTTTGAAGGACCAAAGCAAAAGCGCAAATGGAATAGTGGCTGCAACGAAGAATGTTTGATTCCACTTCCACGCAAGCAAGTAGCTAAATGAGACTGTGATTGGGGCAAGAAGCGACGCAAGACCATACATTGTATGCAAGCCACTCAGTGCCTGAGTTCTTCGGACAGGTGATGATCCGTGAACGACAAGTAAGGTTTGCGCTACAGCAAGACCACCGAAGCTTGCTCCCATCATCGCAATACCAATCCACACAACTTCAATGGTGTCTGCAATTGCGATCATTACGCACGCGCTACCTAGCAAAAAGAGGTACCGCCTGAGTGATCCCATCACTCCCCACTTATTCAACCATCGATCAGTAAGAAGGTTGTTGAACATTCCAAATAGGCTAGCGAGCCAAAAAAATAAAGCACCTTGGGAGTTCGTCAGCGAGAACTGCGCAAGCAGCTCGGGATAAACAGGACCGCGCGTGTTATCAGCCAGACCTAAGCCGAAGAGGCTAACGTATGCGAGGAGAAGATAGGCCCAATTCAAACGACATCCTTGTGAAGTACCGGCAGATTATTCCCGTTAAGCGCCGCATGCAAGCCTCCGAATAGTTATTCATGCAGGCGAAATCATTCATCGACATTCTAGCTCACGAGTTGCGAAAAGAGATTCGCGCCGAATTCGAAGCAGAATTAGCGTCGTCTCGCGCTTCTAATTTCTCTGCAGCACCTTCTGCTCGCGCTGTTGATTCTGCAAAGGCTGAGCAAGTTCACTTATGGTTGAATTTAAAAATGGGAGGTGCGATTGCACAGCCTTCCCGCAAATCAGCCTACGGCGTTCGCCCTCAAGTGATCCGTCAATTGCCGTCTCCAAGAGTAGCCGAGCGTATTGGCCGCGCAGTCACGATCGAGCAAACATTGGCTCTCGAGTTCTTTGTTCGCGAAGGATCATCACTTACATCTAAATTTACCGAAGCTGAGTTAAAGAGCGAGTTCCGTAAGATCGCTTTGCGCATCCACCCTGACCGCCACACCGACGCCTCAGCCGACCAACTGAAGTCACTCTCTGCGCGCTTCCAAACGCTTGTCGAGTCTGCAGAAATCCTCGAAGCCACCCTCACATAGGTCGCGCAAAGCCCACTACAAGTTTCGTCAGGTTATACATTGTCGAATCTCGGAGTGTCTCCTTATACGTCTGCTGCAGAAGCAGGCCTCGGCAAGCATAGAACGAAAATTTCCGAGAGCTTCGCAAACTCTCATAGTCAGAAAATGTTTCCTAAGTCTCGCGAACGCCCGAACATTGGGAATTTCCGCGCTTGCGCGGAAATATTCTAGAATATTAGCGGGCGCGGGCGGCGGCCATGCCAGCAGCGACTGCGATGAATCCAAAGATAGGACTGAGAACAAAGCTCAAGACTGCCGGGCGAATGAAGCCCATCTCAAGAAGTCGCATCGAGTGCAACGCATAAGCAGAGAATGTGGTAAACCCGCCGCAAAAGCCGACGAGTAAACCGATCTGCAATTCAGAACTCAAAATTTCGCGCTGACCGAGGGTAAAGACAATGCCGGCTAAGAAACAGCCGACAAGATTAATTCCCATCGTAACAAAAGGTGAGGTGCCCGAGCCGAACTGCAAGGCACGATCAAGACCGTACCGAGCCAAAACCCCAAACACTCCACAAACAGCAACCACAATCCAAACCGGCATGACGCACCTTTGCTACACTCTGGTAGCAGCTACCTATTGGAGTTTGCGGTATTTTACGCGCGTTGGGATTAATGTCTCAACACCAAGTTCTTTTTTGCGATGCTCTTCCCACTCGGTGTAGTTGCCGGTGAAGAACTCAACGTTCGAATCGCCATTAAACGACATGATGTGAGTGCAAATACGATCTAGGAACCAGCGATCATGCGAGATCACTACTGCGCAACCTGCGAACTCTAGCAACGCCTCTTCAAGCGCACGCATCGTATTCACATCAAGATCGTTGGTCGGTTCATCGAGAAGCAAAACGTTTCCGCCCGCTTGAAGAACTTTTGCCATTAACACGCGGTTTCGCTCACCACCCGAAAGATCACCAACTTTTTTCTGTTGAGTATCGCCTTGGAAGTTAAAGCGCGAAACATACGCGCGAGCATTCATCTCGCGACCTGCAACCATGACGACGTCTTGTCCGCCGCCAACTTCTTGGAATACCGTCTTGTTGTTATCAAGCACATCACGGTTTTGATCGACGTAAGCGAGCTTTACAGTTGATCCAACTTTGAATTCGCCTGAGTCTGGCTTCTCTTGACCAGTGATCATGCGGAACAAAGTAGTTTTACCCGCACCGTTGGGCCCGATCACCCCAATGATACCGCCGCGAGGTAATGAGAAGTTCAGATTGTCGAATAACAATTTATCGCCGTAAGCTTTTTTAACGTTCTTTGCTTCGATGACTACGTCGCCGAGGCGTGGCCCTGGTGGAATGTAAAGTTGAAGCTCAGCTAGTTTCTCTGGAGTCGGCTCTTTCAATAGATTTTCGTACGCTTCAACACGCGCCTTAGATTTCGACTGACGAGCACGCGGACTCATGCGAACCCATTCTAATTCTCGCTCTAAGTTCTTTTGACGTTTCTCAGAAGCATTCTCTTGCTGCTTCATGCGAGATTCTTTTTGCTCAAGCCACGAAGAGTAATTTCCTTTGTACGGAATCCCCTCACCGCGATCGAGTTCAAGAATCCAGCCCGCGACTTTGTCTAAGAAGTAACGGTCATGCGTTACAGAGATAACCGTACCCGGAAAGTCATGTAAGTACTTCTCTAGCCACGCAACCGATTCTGCATCCAAGTGGTTGGTTGGTTCGTCGAGTAACAAAATATCTGGGTTCGATAAAAGCAAACGAGTGAGTGCTACGCGACGCTTTTCTCCGCCCGAAAGATTCGTCACTGGAGAATCGCCCGGAGGACAGCGAAGTGCTTCCATCGCCACTTCTAATTTTTGATCAACTTCCCAGCCGCCAAGTGCTTCGATCTTCTCTTGAACTTTGCCTTGTTTTTCGATGAGCTTTTCCATCTCGTCGGGAGTCATCTCTTCTGCGAACTTCAAATTAATTTGTTCGAACTCAGCAAGAAGCTTTGGCAATTCGCCCATTGCTTCCATGATGTTTTCTTTTACAGTTTTTGTTGGATCAAGATGCGGCTCTTGTTGAAGGTAACCAACTTTAAACTCACGCGCCGGGAAAGCTTCACCAATGTAATCTTGATCAGTGCCCGCCATGATTTTCAACAGCGATGATTTTCCTGAACCGTTCAGACCAAGCACACCAATTTTTGCGCCGTAGTAATATGAAAGATAAATGTCTTTTAGAACGTGACGATTCGGTGGGTAGACTTTACCAACACCTTTCATCGTGTAGATGATATCTCGAGACAAAGTAGGCCTGCCCTTCAAAAAAACGCATTAGACGAAGGCACTCAATATGACCGATGAGCTTTTATCTTGTCAACGAGGCGACCAATGGGCATCCTCTACAGCCAAAGCATTCAAGGCCGAATGTGATTTTAGCAGGGAAAGCGTATGGAAAAGACCTCGAAAAATTCCTTAAAACTAACTGAAACGCTCAGCGAGCTAGAAAGCGCGCTGAAAGCGTGGGACTCTAACGACGGCGCAGACCTTACTTCTGGCGTCGACACTTGCGGTACTGGCTTAAATGATGAGCGCCGACGACGCGCCCAAGAGCTTCTCGAAGAGCTTAAGTCGCAAATCGCAAAGCTTTCAGATCTTTAAGAAATTTGGGATCTAGCTCTTTTGTTTGGACCCACCGCTAGTTCTTTTGTTTGGCTCCGCCAAAACACGGCGGTGACTTCATCGCTACACTACCGCCCTCTTTTTCCCACTCTTCAGGAGAATAGGTTCGAAGTGACAAGGCGTGAACGCCGCCTTTGAGCTCGGCACCTAAGACATCGTAAACAAGTCGCTGCCTCGCAACTCGCGTGAGGCCGGCAAATTTGTCAGACACAATCAATACGCGAAAGTGAGTTTCTGAATTTGCAGGCACGCTATGCGAGTGACTTTCGTTTTCAACTTCGATGTAAGTTGGGTTAAACGAATACGCCAATTTTTGGTTGATCGATGTTTCGATTTGCATGAGCTAGGTTATAGCAGGTCTGCCAATGCTTTTTCAATGCCACTCTCACCTGGCAAAGCATCTGGGTGCGAGAACTCAATAAACCGTCTCCCCGGAATGATGCTCCATGCATTTAGGTACCAGATTTGATCGCCCAGAGCCGAGCGAAGATTTGGTAACAACAGCAGGTCAGCAGCCTGAGTTTGAGTGTAGGTCCAAAGCTCAAGCGTATTTTCTGGAGCGATGCCAGTGGCCTTCGATATTGCCGAAATTGAATTCGCATTTGATGCTACTAACTGACTGAGCAAAGTAGCTTTGTCGCCGCCAAAGTTTCGCGCGTAGCGAACAAGCTTTGTCTCATGATACCCACTGAGACTTGTGAGCTCTTCTAATTCGGCCTGGGCGAGCGGCCGATTAGGCAGTGCAAGTCCATCGCGAGTCGCAATTGTGTCGAGCGGATCAAAAGCATTAAGAACATTACGAAGTGCCTCGCTGAACGCTGGCATTTGATCCATCTCTGACTTTGCCGTCTCGCGAACTCGCTCTGCGAATGCGCGACCAAGCACCGAGTTCATGTCAGTGATTTCAGAAAAACTTTTCTCGGGAAGCACTTTGTAGCGGTCGTGCGATTTTGCTCCAGCAACAAAATTAGAATAAGCTTCAACTTCCTTTTGCTGTAGAGGAAGAATCACAGAAGCTGTCGCAGGTAGTTTCGCAAATGAGCCGTAATAGTCTGGCCAAAACGGAAAAGAATCCCAAATTGGCAATGCACTTTGCCCGTGGCAATTAAGACATCGACCACTTACTCCACCCGACACAGAAATTTGGAAAGTACCTTCTGTTCCGCTATCACCAAAGAATTTAATTTCGCGAAAGTCATAAGTTTTCTTAGACTCATCGAATGCCATGAGTTCAAGGCGATCATACCCTCGCTCGCCGACTTGACCATTGAAAGTCATTACTAACTTTGCGTCTTGATCGAAAACCACTGCACGTGGCGCCTCAAGAGTTGAACCTTGAATCGACATACTCCGTGCAACCAACATGTAATTTTCAAACGCATTCGGATGATCGGTTTGAATAGCTGAAAGAGCTTTCGCGACTGTATTAGGCTGATGAGCCTCAAGCGTCTTTACGATTAATTCGAAATTAAGTGACTGAGCTTGCGCAAGCGCAGACAAAGGAAGAACCAGGCAGAGTAGAGAGACAATGAACTTCATAGACGGCAAAATGCCCTCTCATTGACATCGAGTCAAACCCATCGACGCGGCCGCGCTACCAAAAGGTATGAACTACCTTATGTATCGATTTTTTGGGCAGCGATTTTGCTGCCTAAATTGGCCATGAAGTTGGCAAGCATGGCGTTCTTTTGTTCAGCGGCTACTGGCCGCATTCCTGATTCATACATGATGAGCGCTTCAGGGCCGAGCTCAGCGACAAATCGAGATATTGCGACCGGAACCCAATTGCCGTAGCGCTTACGATTGCGCACGCGGCTTAAGACTAATTTTTGGCGAGCACGAGTAATACCGACATAGAAAAGGCGACGCTCCTCACTGACATCAGTACCGAGTGTCTTATGCGGAATTAAATCTTCTTCAACACCAAGTAAAACTACTGCATCAAACTCAAGACCCTTGCACGCATGCAAAGTCATGAGCTGGATCTTTCCCTCACCGTCGTCCTTTTTTTCTGCGTCCGATTCACGAAGCTCCATGGCATCAATGAAGTCTTGAATTGAATCGTGCGTGCGACCGCCCTGCTGGACAAAGCTATCAAGTACACGTGCAAAAATTTCGACAACACCCCATCGCTTTGAGAAGGCTTCAAGATCTTTTGATTGCTGGCGAATGAAGGCCTTGTAACCGACATCCTGCATGAACGTTAAAAGGTTCGCACCAACGGTGGCATCGCCACTCAAGAGTCTAAAGTTTAATCCTGCAAGGAGGCTAAAGAACGCGTCGATGTTTGTGCCAACACTCGGTTGAACTCCGGCCTCCGCCCACTTCTTTGTCGCAGCAACAAAACTAATGTGCTCCGACTGCGAAAGAGCCTGAATTTTCTCAAGAGAAGTATCGCCGATGCCTCGAGATGGAGTGTTGAGAATTCGTCTGAAAGCAATTTCGTTCGGACGAGTTGCGCATTTTAAGTAAGCAAGAATGTCTCGCGTTTCTTTACGATCAAAAAACCCAGTGCCACCAGAAATTTCGTAATCAATTTTGTTTTGGCGCAACTGACTCTCGATCAAAGCAGATTGAGAATTTGATCTGTAAAGAATTGCGATCTCACGATTCTTTATTCCTTCATCTTTAAAGAAGGTAACATGACGAAGAGCTTCTTCGGCTTCGATCTCTTCAGTGTCATACACAAAGAATTCAGGCTTTGAACCTTTTTCGACTGCGTGCGAGCGAAGAACTTTTCCGTGCCGATCTTTATTTTTTTGAATTACATCATTAGCTAACTGCAAGATGGCAGGAGTCGATCGATAGTTTCGCTCTAGTCGAATCACTTCGCAGTTATTAAAACGCTTCGGAAAATCGAGAATATTCGAAATACAAGCGCCACGCCAGCCGTAGATTGACTGATCATCATCTCCAACCACCGCAAGGTTTTGGTGTTTATATGAAAGGCCTAGGACTAGCTGAAACTGCGTTAAGTTCGTGTCTTGAAATTCATCGACCATCACCTGATGAAAGCGGTCTTGCAGACTCTCTAAGACTTGCGGATGCTCCTTAAAAAGCTGCAGCGGTTTTAAGAGCAATCCATCAAAATCAATGACCCCTAAATTTTCGAGGCGCTTTAAATATTTCGGGAGAAGAACTTCGAGCATGATTTCATATTCATCATCGTTTTGCGCTTTTGTAATTCCACGCTCGCGCCATCGGCTCATAATCGATAAGAATGTCTCGGGCTTAAAGGCGTCTTTCCCTGAGTTTTTAATTGTCGAAGTTAGCTCTTTGATAATTGAAGTCGCATCACTTTGATCGATGATTCCAAAAGATGACGGCAGACCGGCAAGTTTTGAATTTTGTCTTAAGACTTGAAGACCGAATTGGTGGAAGGTTCCTGCCCAAAGACCCTTTGATTTGTCGCCAAGCTTTGCTTGAACTCGATGCTTTAGTTCGCGAGCGGCCTTATTTGTAAATGTGAGAATGCACATTTGATCTGCGCGAACAGCTCCCTTTTGCAAAAGCTGACCAGTGCGAGAAACGAGAACTGTTGTTTTTCCGGACCCTGCTCCAGCAAGAATGAGCAGCGGACCACTTTCGTGCATCACTGCTTGTTGCTGTTCGGGATTAAGTCCCGCTGTCCAGTCGTAAAGACTCACAAAACGCTCTCACTCTTGGGTTACGTAGAAAAAATTTGATATAAGGTCTGAGCGATCAACGCTAGCAAAATGGTCCCGAGAAGCCAACCCCGAGTTCGAGGCGATAATTGATGCTGATACTTTTGCCCAAGAGTGCTGGAAACCGCAGCAGCAGCAAAAATCAGGAGAGCGATATCGAATAAGACGAAACTGATTCCAGATGAAGAGATCATGTAGGCGCTGGCTCCCGCCAGAGAGCTACAGGTCATGGCTAGCGTGACACTTGGGACTACTTTTGGCTGCTCAACCCAGTTCGAAGCAGTCACATAAGGAGTCATCACTATTCCGCCGCTAATTCCCGTCAAGGCAGATGCAACTCCCGCAGCAGCGCCAATAACCGGGACGCCATATTTCTTGAGTTGAGGACGCTTAGTTAGAAACTGAGATAAGCGAGATCGCTCACCGCGAAAAGCTTGAACTGCGACAACCGATAAAATTCCTGCATACAAAAATCCGAGAGTATCGCCGCTAAATTTTAAACCGAAAAGACCTGCTACAAACGCACCCGTTGCGGCAGACACACCTAGTAAGAGCCCAAATCGAAAATCGATTCGACCCTTAAGTTGAAAGCGAATAGCGTTAGTGAGGCTTAAAAAGAAAATGACGACGAGGCTCGTAGCAATGGCCTGATGCCGCTCAATCCCGAGCACTGTGACGAGTGCTGGAACGATGAAAATACCACCACCGACCGCAAGGAAACTTGAGGTCAGTCCGATGATGGTTCCAACAATTAAACAGGTAATTATCACTTAGGCTGAAACTTTTTTGCTTAAGTGCGATTATGAACTAAAGAGCGTTCGCCCTCTTGAAAAGCCACGTCGATTTTTTCGCTAGTCGCAAGCTTAATGAAACCAAGACCAAATTTTGGGTGCTTGATAGCTGTTTCAACTTCGAAACGTGTTTTCATGTTGTACGGAATGACTTCGTCTTCGCCGATTTCATTTTTCAAATCGTTCCAAACCATCTCTGGAGTGACAGCAGGTTTTTTTGGTTTGCGAGTCGATGGCTTTTTCGCCTTTTTCTCAGTTGCGAGCTTGAAAGTTTGAGAGGCACCACAAACTTCGCACTTCACTTTCGCACTTGTTGCAGTCTTGTGAGCAACAACAGTGAAGAAGCGGTCTACAGCGCACTTCTTGCAAGCCAAGTGGATGCTCTTCGCAACCGCTGGAAGTTCTTTTAACTGGGACGCATCAATGATCTCTTTAATTTCTGACATGCGGAGAAGTCTACTACAGGCGTCGGAAAATGGTAAGCGAATCTGTGAGAGCTTTATCCATTGTCTCTTTTCCGCTTAGGAAAAACGGCCCTTCGCCGTCCTGCAGCTTAGTCTGGAGCGACTTTAAACTCATCTCATCTTTGGGATCGAGAATAATCCCGGCTGGCTTAAAGTTTTGGTCGAAATTTAATGGCCATTCTTTAGTGAAAAACTGATGCCAAACTGAAGGGTCCACATTCACTCGGTAGGTAAGAGTCTTTGGATATGAATGTACCGGGGTAAAGGAAGTTAAGATTTCAAAGTCCCCATAGTGCGCATGGAGCCTTACTGAAGGACTCATCCACTGTGTAACTCCGCAACAAGTTCGCACGTTTGCGTACCACAGACCAAAGGCCTTCGACATAAAGCCGATGCCGGAAAAGTGCTTTTCCCGAGGCAAAAGGGAATTAACTGAGCACAAATTATGAGCGACCCATTCTCCATTTTTTGCCATGGTTGGGATCACAATGAACAATGAAAGTGCAGTCCACTCATTTTCATCCTTGGCGCCTAAGACTTTTTTAGTCTCGGGATCTAACGAGGAAGTTCGAGCAGCGTACCCTGCGACAAACCCAGGCATGATTCCGCAGTCATAAAATACCCAGCGGGGCATAGCCATTCCCGACTGAGCGAAGGCCGCAGTCTCCAAAGAAAGAATACCGTCGGCAAAGCCGACTTCATGCATATCAAGAGGGTTTTTGTAGAGGACTTTGGCGTTTTTAAACCAAGGAAGATCTTTATGTAGAGTGCCTGCATTGGTCACTCGGTTTTCTGGGCGAACAAAAACGTACGGGCGTATATCGGGATTGTTCATCCATGAAAGCCGCGGACTAGAAAGTAAATTCGCTGCAGTTAGAGTCATTTCTTAAGTGGTCCAAGCATGTCTTCAGGCTTCACGAGCTGATCAAATTTTTCAGGAGTAAGGAGGTTGAGTTTACTTGCGGCCTCTTTAAGAGTCGTATTGTTTTCGTGAGCAAACTTCGCAACCTTCGCCGCATTGTCGTATCCAATGTGCGGATTTAACGCTGTCACGAGCATCAGTGAATTATTTAAATGTTCACGCACCCGAGCTTCATTGACTTCAAGACCCTCAACGCAATGTTCAGCGAAACTTTCGCAAGAATCAGAGATCAACCGAATTGAGTTTAAAACATTAAAAACAATCAAAGGCTTAAATACATTTAACTCGAAGTGCCCAGTAGCTCCGCCTACCGCTACTGCCATGTCATTACCAATCACTTGCGCGCAAACCATGGTCATAGCTTCACTTTGAGTCGGATTAACTTTTCCAGGCATGATTGAACTTCCGGGCTCGTTCGCAGGAAGATTCAATTCACCGATGCCTGAGCGAGGGCCGCTACCAAGCAATCGAATATCGTTCGCAATTTTCATTAAGCTGCAAGCGATCGTCTTGAGCGTTCCGCTCATTTGCACCAATGCATCGTGTGCAGCGAGTGCCTCAAATTTATTTTGGGCCGAAGTAAACGGTAGACCTGTTTCTTTCGCAATCGCAGCTGCCGCTTTCGCAGCAAAATCAACATGCGTGTTGAGGCCAGTACCAACCGCCGTTCCTCCGAGTGCAAGTTGATACACATGCGGAAGAGAAGCTTTCACGCGCTCAATTGCAAAAGTCAGTTGGGTCACATACCCAGAGAACTCTTGGCCGACTGTTAGAGGTGTTGCGTCCATCAAATGAGTTCGACCAATTTTAACAATCGAATTATATTTTTTTGCTTTTTTGTCGAGGGAGTCTCGAAGGACCGTGAGCATCGGGATCAAACGCTTATTGGCCTGCTCAGCAACTGCAATATGCATCGCTGTCGGAAAAGTATCGTTTGAGCTTTGGCCTTTGTTAACATCGTCATTCGGATGAATGCCTTTTGATCCAAGAGACTGACCCATTAAGCGAAGTGCTCGGTTAGCGATGACTTCGTTGGCATTCATATTTGATTGAGTTCCACTGCCCGTTTGCCAAACCACTAATGGAAACTGCGAATCAAGTTCGCCTTTAATGACCTCTTCGGCAGCCTGAGAAATCCACTTTGTTTTTTCTTTATCTAAAACACCTAAGTCAGCGTTGGTTTGAGCTGCGCACTTTTTTAAAATTCCGAGTGCGCGAATCATTTCGCGCGGAAAACGATCGCCACCAATTTTAAAATGCTCAAGCGAACGTTGAGTCTGAGCTCCCCAATAGCTATCGGCAGGAACTTTAATCTCACCCATGCTGTCTTTTTCAACTCTAAACTCCAACTTAGACTCCTAGCTCTGACTTTTAACTTTTTACTCTTAACTTCTGAACGTGTAACTCGGACCAACGGCAGCTTGATCCGTCGGAAAGATCACTAACTCTTGTATGTTCACGTGGGCTGGGCGACTTAAGCACCAACTCACCGTTTCTGCGATGTCCTCCGCCGACAAAGGCGTCATACCTCGGTAAACTGCTTTTGCTTTTTCGCTACTACCGAGGCGCACTTCACTAAATTCAGTATTGGCCAGTCCCGGCTCGATGTTAGTGACTCGCACTCCTGTGCCCATTAAGTCCAGGCGAATTGAGTCGCTAATTGCACGAACAGCGAACTTAGTTGCGCTGTAAACTGCGCCACCTGGGTAAACCCATCGACCGGCTACAGAGCCGAGGTTAATCACGTGCCCCGTTTTGCGAGCGACCATGCGCGGAAGTACTGCGCGCGTGACGTACAATAGCCCTTTGATATTTGTATCGATCATTGCATCCCAGTCGTTAACATCTGACTGGTGAAGCGGCTCAACACCTTTTGCCAATCCTGCGTTGTTCACGAGGACAGATACCTGATCTAAAAGTTCACTAACTTTTTCGAGCGCATTTTTGCATTGATCGTGTTTTGAAATATCAAATGCTAGCGGAACAACTTTTATTCCATAGAGTGTTTCAAGATCAAGCTGCATGGCCTGCAACCGCTCTGCTCGACGAGCACAGATAATTAAATTGAACTTCTGCTCGGCAAGTTTTTCAGAAATTGCCTTTCCGAAACCTGCAGAAGCTCCTGTGATAAGTGCCCATCGATCTGACGACGCAATTGATGACATGTTTTAAGAACTAGCTCCGATTAAAATTCAAAGAAGAACGCAACGTACGGCTTCATTGAACCGATTTTAACTGTTGTCGGTTTATCGTAGGTAATTTCACGCCATGTGAACTGAGGGCCCATCTTTACATTGCTTCCGAGATCGAACGCATAAGCGATATCGATTTGCGGACCCGTGCCGTCAGTTAATTCACTCGATCCGGTTTTGCGGGCTGCCACCAGATGATACGATCCGATGAGGCTAAAATTTCCGAGATAAAGACCTGCAGACGGACCTGCCGCATAACCATTGGTATTAGACCCTCCGGCATCGTCTCTCTCGATGTGGTAAATACCGCCCACGTAAAACGAAGTTCCGACTAAGGTTCCAAGTCGAAGATCGATCATTAGCGACGAAGATTCAGAGCTGTCGACCCAGTTTGAAGTGTAGTTAAATGCTGGAGCGAAGATCACCGCTTGCGCTGGCTTGCTCAATATCATCGAAAAAAGAATTACAAAAAGACCCTGAGAAAGACTGCGAATGTTCATTTTTCCCCCTAGTTAGCGTTAGTTTTACCCCGGCAATTCCGAGTTTGCCACAACCAAAAGGGATGCAGGGATTGATTCACTCTTGGGGTTCGGGTAGATCTTGTGCATGGCGAAAAAGTATTGGCTCATGAAGTCTGAACCCGAGGTGTTTTCGATCACCGATCTAGAGAAAAATGGGAAAACTCTCTGGGAGGGCGTGCGCAATTACCAGGCACGAAACTACATGATGAACGATATGACCGTTGGTGATGAGGTTTTGTTCTACCACTCCAGCACCCAACCTCCCGGTGTTGCTGGCTTAGCGACGGTTAGCATGGCGGCGATTCCCGACCCGACTGCTTTTGACAAGAAAAGCGAGTATTTCGAGCCAAAAGCCACCAAAGAAAAGCCGATGTGGCTTTGTGTCGAAGTGAAGTTTGAAAAAAAATTTAAGGCTCTACTCGCGCTTGATCAGATTCGCGCCAATAAAAAACTAAGTAAGATGGCTTTGCTTCAAAAAGGTTCGCGACTTTCTGTTCAACCAGTCACCGCTCTTGAGTTCAAAGAAATTTTGAGAATGGTCGCAGAGTGAAATCTCCAGTCGTCGGAGGAAAGACAATTCGAGTTGTGCTCGCTCCGATGGAGGGTGTCGTCGATGCCGTCACTCGCGATATCTTCACACAAATTGGTGGCGTGGACCTTTGTGTCACAGAGTTCATCAGAGTCACCGATCGTGTTGTGTCAGATGCTGACCTAAAGAAATATGCACCTGAGTTATTTAGCGATTCCGATGGGCGTATCCAAAGCCACACTCAAAACGGCGTTCCGATGCTCGTTCAGTTTTTAGGTGGAAGACCTGAGCCAATCGCTGAGAGCGCATTTAAGGCTCACTCGCTTGGTGCCGTAGGCATTGATTTAAATTTTGGTTGCCCCGCAAAAACTGTGAATCGTCATGACGGCGGAGCAGCGCTGCTGAAAGATCCAAAGCGAGTTTTTGATGTGACCTCAGCTGCTCGTAAAGCGGTTCCACAATCAAGCAGTGTGAGTGCTAAGGTTCGATTGGGTTTTTCTGATAAATCTTTATTTCGAGAGATCGCTCAGGCCGCGCAAGAAGCCGGTGCTTCGTGGCTAACTGTGCACGCTCGCACACGTGACGAAGGTTATCGCCCGCCTGCACATTGGGAGTACATTGCACAAATTCGTGAGGCGGTTTCGATTCCCGTGATCGCAAATGGTGATATCTGGACGATCGAAGACTTTAAACGTTGTCGAGAGATCACAAAATGCGATTCATTTATGGTCGGCCGAGGCCTAATGGCCAACCCTTATCTTGCACTGCAAATTCAGAGTGAGCTTAGCAAAAACAGTTTTGCCGAAGCTGATCATTCTTGGGAATCAATGCTCCCTTGGATTCAAAAATTTTATCACATGAGCCGCGACTACCGATCGAGTCACTACGGAGTCTGTCGTCTGAAACAGTGGTCAAGAAGTCTCTCAAAGACGTACCCTGATGCCGAAAATTTATTTCAAGTGATCAAGGCAAAAGAAGATTTCAACGAAATCGATTCGCTACTTCGCAAGCATTCCGTCTAATTTATTATTATTATCGAGTGCCGCCAAATCAGTGAAGCCACCAACCAGCTCGTCGTTTATAAAAATCTGTGGCACCGTCATCAAACCCGTCCGCTTTTTTAGATCCGCATATTCCTCTGGCTTATCATCCAAAAAACGCTCTTCGTAAGCGACACCTTTTCGATCAAACAAACTCTTTGCCCTCACGCAATACGGGCAAAAACTCTTCGTATAAATCACAACCTTCGCCACATTTCCCCCCAGGTGCCATCTTCCTTTTTGGCCCGCACCGCAACAATTATCCTAATGCACCGCGGGCCAAAAAGGAAGATGGCACCTACTGGCGGAGTTGGGTTTTAGGGGACATTTCGTGAGGCATGGCGAAGAAGTTCTTAAGTGCCATTTCGCATTCGTCGTAGGTTTTTGCTTTAGAAACGACGCTATAGAGTTGGTTGCCGAAAGTGAGCCAAGGACTGCTTGTTCTTACGTGAAAGCGGAATTTACGCAGACCTAAATCTTCAGTGAAATGAGTTCGCATTGAATTTAAGAGAATGTGAAGTGAGCGGCCATATTCAGCACCCTCTTCTTCTGGAGTTTGAGGTGCTCGACCCTCACGGCCCTCCGGGGGCTCAAATCCAAGTCGCTCGCCGACTTGCCACAAAAGCCACGGTCGCGCAGTCAACGCGCGTCCGACCATCACCGAATCGCAATTCGTTTCCCTGAGCATCTCGAAAACATCATCTGCCGTTTGCACATCACCATTGCCAACAACCGGAATCGAAACCGATTCGCGAACTGCTTTAATTTGCGTCCAGTCTGCAGAGCCTCTTCGTTTCTGCTCAACTGTTCGCGGATGGAAAGCGATCCATGAGGCGCCAGCATCTTGAAGGCCATTTACAAAATTAAGTAAAAACTTAAGATCACCTTGGCCACCTGCACGTAGTTTTACCGAAACTGGCACTGTCGAATTTCGAACTGTGGTTCGGACAACTTCCCAAGCGTATTCGGGGTCTCCCATCAGTGCGACACCATAGTTATGTTTCAATGCCTTTTGAACCGGACAACCCATGTTGATATCGATTGCACGCGCTCCCCAATCAATGAGCTTCGCGACCGAAGGAGCAATGAAGCGCTCTTCATTTCCCAAAATTTGCGGAACTAAGTGGGTTTCGTGAATCTCTCGAAGAGTTTCAGGCGTAGTTGCAAAATTCTCATGCGGAAGGCGTCGGCTAGACAGCATCTCAGTCGGCCAAAACGTTCGGGCGTTCTTTGGCAGATAAACTCTGCAGAGAGCCCGAAGGCTCACGTGCGAAAGCCCGACCATCGGAGCAAGTGAAACAGGAAAATTTATCTCCCCAGTTGGGTCTTTGATTGGAATTGCTCTCTGGGTACGCATGACACTTCATGACCCACCGCTGCGCAGAAGTCAAAGCACGTTTGGCGACAGTTCGAAGGCTTTGTTAGAGTATTTGCATGGCTGGCGCAAAAGAGACTAAGTGCATGTCTGATTATAAAATCGGGATACTCGGCGGAGGACAACTAGCTCGAATGCTCGCGCTTCGCGGCTTCGAACTTGGTGCGCAGATTCACATTTATTCTGAAAGCTCAAATGACCCCGCAGCTCAGGTCACTCGATTTTCTCACCAAGGCAAAACTGATTCAGGTTCTGACTTGAAGGCTTTCTTAGAAGAAGTGAACGTTGCAACTTTTGAAAGCGAGTTCATGGATGCACCTCTTCTCGCAAAACTTTCAAAAGAAACCGGCAAAAAAATCTTTCCTGACCCTGGTCTCATGGGAAAAATTCAAGACAGACTTTCACAAAAAGAGATGTTGATAAAAAACAAGGTGCCAACAACTCCGTACATGGAAGTCTCGACAGTCGAAGATTTAGAAAAGGCGTTCGAAGAGTTTGGTCCGATTGTTTTAAAGAAGCGTCGCTTCGGATACGACGGCAACGGAACTTTCATTGCCAAAGATGTTAAGAGTCTTGCGAGTGTCGCTTTAATGATCGATTCAGAAGAGCATGGATGGATCGCCGAAAAATTTATAAAGTTTAAACGCGAACTCGCTTGCGTGATCGTTCGGTCGCGCGACGGATCAATTGCCGACCTTCCTCTTGTAGAAACTTTTCAAGAAGACTCGCGCTGTCTTTGGGTTAAGGGTCCAGTTAAGACTACTGCACGCCTTACTGCTCTCGGAGCGAACTTAAGAAAGTTTTTGAAAAATATCGACTACGTCGGAGCAATGGGTTTTGAAATTTTTGAAACCGAATACGATTTTTTTATTAACGAACTTGCCCCTCGCGTACATAACTCTGGTCACTACTCGTTGAATGCTTTAAGCGAAGATCAGTTCTCGCTTCACATGAAAGCTGTTGTCGGTTTGAAGATTTCATCTCCCCTTCCTCTCGCGACTGGCTTCGCCATGTACAACCTGATCGGTAGTAGCAAAAATGCACCCGAGTGGTCAGAAATTCCTGATGGCGTTAGCTTTCATTGGTACGGCAAAAAAGAAAATCGTCCCGGTCGTAAAATGGGCCACATGAATGCCGTCGGCCTTACGCCGGATGCGGCTCTCACTACTCTTAAAATTGCGCGGAGAAAATTTGATGTCTAAAAAGCCCCTCGTCGGCGTTATCATGGGCAGCACATCAGACATGAAAACAATGTCGGCTGCTGTGGATGTGCTGAAGGACTTTGGTATTCCGCACGAAGTAAAAATTGTTTCTGCTCATCGAACCCCAAATGACATGATTGAGTACGGAGAAAAGGCTGCCGCTCGAGGTTTAAAAGTTATCATTGCGGGAGCCGGTGGTGCCGCACATCTGCCCGGCATGGTCGCCTCAGTGACAACTCTCCCGGTCGTTGGCGTCCCGGTTTTAATTGGTAAACTTGATGGGCTCGATGCTCTTTTGTCGATTGCTCAAATGCCCAAAGGTGTTCCGGTTGCATGCATGGCCGTCGACAATGCCTTCAATGCGGCCTTACTTGCAGCTCGCATGCTTGGCGCCTACGACTCAAAACTTTCTAAAAAGCTTGATTCATTCCGAAAAGCGATCGCAAAAAAAGTTCGCGCCGCAAATAAACGAAAAAAATAATTATCGATTAAGTCGGAATTGGCCAACAACCTTAAAAGGCGCAGTGCTTTGAGCCTTACGATAAACGTTCCCAATAATTGCGTCTTCCGATTTCAAATAATAGAATTGCAAAAACAAAAATGATCCTACCGGAACCAAAATGGCATGCGGATCACTGGGAAGCTCTCGGTAATCTCCGCTCAAATCGCCACGACCTCTTGTATTACTAAACACTTCTCCGTTTTCACTTACTAGAACTTGATGAAAACCTCTCAACTCTCCCTTTTCAAGACGTCCGTTGAATCGAATTTCATATTCCCATGTCTTAGTATCACCGCCGATATTTACCATTCCTGCACCTCGGAAGGTGCCCCGAAGAGCCTCCATCGTTCCCGAGCGGTTAGCATAAGGATTTGATGATCGCATAAGGTCATCAAAATTTTCTGAACGAGAGTCTTTCAAAAATTTGTCAACTTCAGCATCACCTCGAACATCATCGAGTGATTTCCGATTCGATGGAGCTACTAATTTGCCACCGGGAGCTCCTATCCCTTGAGTACTAACTAGATTTTTAGAAGGCGAACTTGAATTTGCCGGAAGGTTTTTCACTGGGGCCGCGGCAGTATCAGAAGACGCTAGCAAAGGCTCTTTCATCGCTACTTGCGTTTCATTTGCGAGCTTGATACCGAGGTCTGCTAAGAAGATCGTCATCATTTTTCCGAGAAGCTCGTCTGCTTTCGCGTAACGCTCTTCCATCGTTTTCAAACGGTAGTATTCTGCAACTTCAGTTTCTGAAATATTTTGTAATTTGCGAATGCCGTTGTCGTAATCCGAAGGTGTGACCAAGGCGCTACCGCTCACCGAGGTCTGATCTCCGCTTAGTTTAAAGCTATACCCAATGATAGCTCCAGCTAACAGAGAAACTAAAACCGCAACTGCAGTATTACTTTTCATTTAAGGATTAAACGATCCGCTTTAAGAACTGGAAGTACTTCGATTCGGTTGCGTCTAATTCCATTTCAGATGGATTGCAGTCGCAAAGCTTTGCGGTTTTCACATCGTACGTAATAGCGTAATTGCCGCCACCAACCGTAACATGTTCACCCACTTTAAAGAGTACATCTTTTTCGGTGTCGCACTTTTCACAAAAATAGGGAACATAGAACGAAGTGATCGTTCCATTTTTCGGAAGAAAGCCTTCCACCATGTTTAACTGAAACACGAGTGGCTTTGGGCAGTTTTCCAAGACAATTTTAGATTTTTCAGAAAGTGGCTTGATCCAATTCAGCCATTCGCGAATGCCGACTGAGTTGATTGATTTGACACCCTGAAGATCGATGCGAATGTTGCCGGGCGCACCTTCAACTGCTGGGAACTCTACATCTTCGTCAATCGTTCCTGTAAATTTTAAAACTAAATCATCGCCCTGTTTGGCTACTTCAGACTTGAATTCCATTACTTACTCCAGTTGCATCTACTCGATAGAAACAAAGTTCAGATGTTTTGATAAAGCGGCTTTGTCAGACGAACGCGGCGTATGCTGGAACCCAACACCGACAACCGTTCGTTTTCCCGCCTCGACACCAATATAGTAGCTTGAGCAGTTATTGAAAATCAAAAAACTTCCAATTCCTGCGCCGCAATCACCTTGCTGGATTGCGCCAGCTACTCCTCGTTCAAAGCAAAAGCGAATTTTGTCTAGCAGTTGAGGGATCACTAGACGACCGTATGAGTCAGAGCAAACAATCAGTACTCGCTCTTGATCAATATAGGCGCAGAACTCGATTTCACCTTCAATGGCATTTTGTCCAGCAGTGCTATCATAAAAGCGTCCGCTGTTTTTTGATGCGTTCGTAAAAATCTCGTCAGCCGCCAACAAGACTTCATCATGAACACTTTTAGTCTTCGGATGTTGGTGCATAAAGTCTTCAAGATACTGAATCACATTCCGTTTGTTGGTCGTAGATGGACATCTGAATGTGAATAGATTTTCTTTCACCAACTGCTCTTGAGCAATTGAACTAACCGGATCGGCAAAGAAGCTACTCGGATTACTAATCATTAACTCTGCAAGACCTTTTTCTTTTTGAAAACTAACGCCATCTTTTTGTATTAGGTGGTAAACACCTTGGTTCATCGCATGCTGGATCACGTCCGATGGCTCCATCTGCTCGGTAACTAATATTTGATGCTGTGAAAACTTCAGTGATGGTGCTCCCATTATGCTGCCTCATCTGTCGCGTCATCTAAAACTTGCGAACTCGCTTCTCTTTTTCCGTACTGAACGAGAATTAAAGTAACGTCGTCATCAAGCGGAGATCCTTGGCGGAACTCTTGTAGTTCTTCAACTACGATTTTAAGTGACTCTTCTGTGTTGTCTTTTTCGAACAATCCATTTGAGAGCGCTTTTAAGAACTTACGCTCACCCCACTGTTTTGCCTCTGGGCTCTTAATATCAGTCACACCGTCAGTGTACAGAACCAGCTGATCGCCGGCTTCGAGCTTGACCGAAGATTGCGAATAGACTGTTGTGCCATCTTCGCCTAGACGAGGATTATTATTGTCATTGAGTGCCTCAAAGTCTGATCGAACTGGCGCACTCTCAGTTTTACGAAGTAAAAGTGGTGGCTCATGACTCGCGTTTACATATTCCATCACGCCAGTCGTTTTATCGATACAGCCTAAGAAGAAAGTCATCATCAATCGGCCCTTGCTTGAATCAGCAATCGCACGATTCAAAAGACCAATTGATTGTGACGGTGACATTGGCGGACCAGCCTGAATAACTGATACGACAGCTCTAACTGCCGAAGTTAGTAAGGCTGCAGGTGCTCCGTGACCGGTAGCATCGCCAATCCAAACATAAACTCGCTCACCAATTTGACAGTAATACCACCAGTCTCCACCGCACTCAGATGCCGGAGTATAGTGACCTGTGATTTGCACTGGACCGATAGTCGCACTTGATTCCGGGAACAGAGTTTCTTGAACAGCTTTTGCTGTCGCGAGCTCCGATTCCATACGCGCCTTTTCTGCAGTTTCTAACATTAGACGCGAAACTTCTTCAGCCATCGAGTTAAAGCTCGACGCTAAATTTCCAAATTCATCATTTGATTTCACTTCAACGCGAACATTGAAGTCTCCTTGAGATACTTTCTGAGTGGCCGAAACAATTGTTCCGAGAGCTGAGGTCATTCGCTTTGAAGCAACCACTGAAATTGCCAGCGTTACACCTAAAATAACGAACAACATTAGAATCGCTTGCGTGATTAAATCATTAACGGCTTGGAGTGCCGCTGTTTTGTCGACTAGAGAAACCACTGTTAAATCATCAAGACCGACCGATGAGAACGACACTAAATAGTTTTGTCCTGTCGGAGACTTCAGTTCTTCAATCCCCTCAGGCACGCCTCTGACGGACATTGATGACCAAATTTCGCTTGGCTGCCAAAGCTGGCCGTCTGCTAATTGAATTGATGGAGCAAAGATAGACTGCGATGAATTTCCGCGAAGCAAAAACGTAGTGTAGTTTCCTACTTCAGCAAATGTCGATGCAGTTTCTTGAGCATTAAAGCTGACGAGCGCAAAGATGTGGTTCGGGTCTTCTACTTTACCGAAGCGAAGTGCCAATCTTAAGATAGGACGATCGCCCGGAAGCTTAATGATACTAAATACTTTTTCACGTGCTTCAGTAATTAGAGTCTGATTATAAGGAGACTCTGGCAATATCTGAGCGTCTCCGATTTTGTTCACTTCAAATGTTCGAATGTACTTACCATCCACCGGATAGTAGAGCTCTAAAGAATCAATCTTGCGTTCTGAATCAAAGAAGACTTGTCCGCTCTCTGATAACGATTGGCTCTCTCTTGAATAAGTGAGGACGATAGACTGAGCTACTGAAACCAAAGAATTGAGTTCAGAGCGGACCCGCGAAGCTTTCGTTTTAGATACTGAGAGAGATGAGTCAAAGACGTAGGCAATTTTATCTTTCTCAAAAACATCGACCGCTACAAATAGAAACGCCGACAGCCCCAATAGAGGGAGCGCTGTCAAAGCGATCATAATTTTATAGCGCAACGATAACGAACGGCTTGCCATAGCTGATTTATCGGAAACACTAAGGAAAACCTGACGCTTATGACTTAACTCGAAGTTAATTCTCGACCTTTGTTCTCATTTCGAAACGAGAATCTTCTCTCATAATAGAAGACGCCATCGCTTCTAGACTTAAGGCCATACATAATTTCTTAAAGAAGCTCGATAAGAGAACTGGTAAAGGACTAATGGAAAATCAGGATAAGTTCTCAACATTTGATCGAGCTATACTCGCGGTCTGTCTGATCGTTGTGCTCCTATGCGCATTCCTGATGACTCAAGGTCGATTTAGTTCAGATGATACTTCGAAACTATCTGCCGTCGGCCGCATTGAGCGTTCAGAAAACGACGTTCGACAAAAGCATCAAACCGGATTTAATTGGCGTGGCGCAGACAATGCAGACGCCGTATTTGAAGGCGACAGTATTTTCACGGGCGAGTCTTCAAAAGTAAAAGTAATCTTTAATGGCGGCGGCGAACTTGAAATCGATCCGAAATCTCTTGTCGTCATCAATACTCGCAATGGAGAACTTGAGCTCGACTTACGTTACGGTGCCTTCTCGGGCAATTTATCTGAAGGACAAAAGATCACTGTAATTAAAGATGGTGAGCGAACTGTTGTTACCGGTAAAGGTAAGCGGTTAACAATTTCTGATGCTGATTTCAAAAAACCGTCTCCGCAAAAACTTGTAAAAGGAATCAACCTCAATTCGCCAAATAGCAATTCAGTGTATTGGAATGGTGAGATTAATTATTCGTGGACTGACGTCGAAGAAAAAGCGCCTTACATGCTTGAATTCTCTGCTGGAGCGACTTTTAAAAAGAAAATCGCAGAGTTCGAGCTGGCTGATTTACAAATGTCAGCTAAGCCTGATTTCCAGTTGTATCACAAAGCAAACAAACGTGAATTCTTCTGGCGCGTTCGCTCAAAAGCAAAACCAACTTTAGTCAGCGAAGTCAGAAAAGTAACAATCTATAAAGACGTTCCTCCTGCTCTAACAACGCCTGCGCATAACTTCATTCAGTATGTTACTCCCGAAGTGATCGACGGATCCGTTGTTCAGTTAACTTGGACAGAGCCAGGTCTGTCGCAGGAATATAATGTTCAGATATCTAAAGACGAAGGTTTTAACGAACTCGTCACTGCTCAAGCAACAGTAAATTTGAAATTTGACACTTCTCCTCTCGAGCAAGGAGAATACTTCTGGCGCGTCCAGGGAACTCATCCCCTAAGAAGCAATGCACCTTGGTCTGAGATTCGAAAATTCACTGTTATTGAAAAAGCTAAAGTGTTAGCACCGAAATTGGCCGCGAGCGAAAAAGTTTATGTGCTGCCACTTAACAAAGTGCTGAAACAAGCTTCTAATAAAAAATATGAAAAGCTCGGCGTTCCAGTGTCTGACTACCCGACCTTTAAATGGAATCAGGTTACTGGCGCATCAGCGTACGACTTAGAAGTGTCGACAGATAAATCTTTTAATACATTTGCATCTCACAAAGTCGAACCAACTTCACCCGAGTTTAAATTTGCAGTTATGAAGCCAGGAACGATGGTGTGGAGAGTTCGCACTGTCCTTGCAAATGGAGAATCAACTGAACCATCTGCTGCGAGCCAAGTAAAGACTGAGCTCCCACCTCCACCTACTAAAAATGTTGAAACACAAACAGACGCATTAAAAGTGAGCTGGTCGCCCTTGATTTTTGCCCGGCACTACGAAGTTCAATGGTCAACTGATGACCAGTTCAACGCTCCAAGCTCAGCCACTACAAGTGCTGACAGCTATTTAATAAAGCCAACTGTTTCTCCTCAGTATTCACTCTTCTGGAGAATCAGAGCTCTCGATCAACAAAAGCGACCTTTGAGTGCATTCTCTGAATCACAGGTACTTCGCGCTGTACGTAAACTTGCAAGTAACGAAGGCGCAGATGAGTCGATCACTCGACCGATTCCGAGAGAGCCTAGAGCGCAAACGTCAGTTGTTTCATTTGATGAAGCACCCGTTTTCTTGAATTTTAAATGGTCGAAAGTTCCACAGGTTGAAAACTATCGATTTGAATTAGCGCGAACGCCTGAATTTACTGATGAGCCCGTTTTCTCAACTGTCGTCAATAGCGATCAGCTTCTCATCAATCAACGACTTCCGGCCGGAGAATACTACTGGAGAATTCGCGGCGAAAACGAAGAAGGCGGCTGGACCGTTTGGAGTGATCCAGCCCTCTTCGTAGTTCAATTCAAATAACAATTTTCAAAATACTAGCTGTCGCTATTCATGTCGGTATCGGGTCGGCCCGTTTCGCCACCTCTATGCGGATCGCGAGTATTGGCTCTTGGGTTGCCAATATCATCATCTCCTGCCGAGCGACTAGTCTCACCCGCACCTGTGACATTCGGACTCTGTTCGTTCGTGCCCGATTCAATGTTCTGTCGTCGAACAGCTTTATCCAAATCGATATTCTGCTTACTCGAGTTTACGTCTGTCGGTTGCTGCGCCATCACCTATCTCCTCTGTTGTAATTACTGAAGATCGTAAACCTTCAGTTGCGACACTTCGTCTAGATAGTTTAAAGAAAGTGTTCGCTTTTCTGCATGGAGAACTCTGACAGGCGACTTTGAGGTATAACAAAGAATCGAAACGTAGAAAGGGATGTGACATGAAACATATTGACGATCCAGAGTTACGCTACAACCTCCCTGATTGGATGTTAGAAAAACACCCAGAAGAGTTAGAGAAAATCGCGGGGTACGCAAACACACTCGTCCAGAAGGAAGGATATAGCGAAGAACAAGCGTACGAAATTGCTCTCGAGCGAATGCGTGAAGAAGAAGAACCATCAGACTTGATTCTTAACTCTTCAAATATTAATGCTGAGCCTCTTGTTTAGGAATGTTTTAAAAATCTAAACATGTAAAAGCGAAATTCCGTGGCAAGATAGGTACATGCACGAATTAGTCTTGCAGCTTAATCATAAAATTTGCGAACTTGAGTCACTGATGGAGAAGCTACACTTCTCACTCAGTGAACTTCAATCGGAGCATCCCAATACTTCTGGGTCAGGAGTTTCGTTGACCGACTCTTCTGTCCGAAAGTTTGAAGTTCCCTTGCGTGAACCGCTGGAATTTCCACTTGCTCGTACCGGACTTTGTTAAGTTCGCGGGTCAACTGCATGAGGCTTCGTCCAAAATCTTTGTCTGTCGTTTCAAAACACGCTGCACGTGGCCCACTGTCGGCCGCTGCCTTTAAAATATTTGCGGTCACTAAAAAGTGAATGTGCTCGAGTATAATACTCTGATCCCACTGAAGTCTTCTTACTACTTCTCGAATGCCAATTGGCTCTTGAAGTTTCGGATCGCAATAAATCGTTAAAATGTCTCGGAGTATGGCGAGCGAGAGTAGACTTTTAATTGAAGCAAAATGAAAAACGCCTTTTCGCTTTTGATCCAAGAAATAACAAAGCTCCCCTCCCGCTAAAAATACCAACGCAATCAAATACATCCACAAAACCATTATCGGAAGTGCTGCAAGCGAACCATAGACGCTCGTCTTGAGTGCGTAGGAGGCGTAAAATGTAAACCCGTGCTTGAAGAGCTCGAACGTTAAGCCGGTGATTACGCCTGCATAAATTGCTGCCCTTCGATCGACTTTTGTATTCGGGAGAAAATAGAAAACGCCAGCAAACAAAATGCTGCTAAAGATATTAGGTAAAGATGTCAGCGCAACGAGAAGTGGTTGAGAAAAAAATTGTATCCGACCAATTTGCGATGCAAGAAACGATGTCATCGCGAGACTTCCGCCAAGTAAAATCGGAGTAGCCAAAAGCGCTGAAGTGTAGCGAACAAGCCGCTGAGCGAAGGTTCGCGGAGTGAGCGCTCCCCACATTTTATTTAGCGAAGATTCAGCTTGAATGATCATCGAAAGTCCCGAATAGAGAAATCCGATAATGCCAAAGAGCCCCAGCGTACCGGGAGAAACTTTTTCTTCAATCGACCTAACGTATCCGCTTAGATCACCCGCTGCACTCGGAGCAATGTACTGAAACGCATACTTTTCTACTGCTTCGCGAAGCTCATCAAAACCGCCAAGCAAAGCGAACATAAAATACGCTAAGGCTATTACCGGAATTAGACTGATGAGAATTGAAAACGCTAAAGAAGAAGCCTTATCCAAAATTTCATCTTGTGAGAACTTAGCGAAATAGACTTTAATTTTTTGCTTGAATCCCATGTGATTGTTTTTCACACGAGATTGCCGAAATTAACTGCTTAAAACGTGAAATGATTATGACGAAAATTACGGAGTTGGACTCGCCGCCGGCTGAGGTGCGTCCTGTGACCCCGGCGCAGATTCGATGGCGCCCGTTCCAACTTCTTCGACTCTGCCATCAAGGGCTTTACAGTCGCGAAGCTCTTCGAGCCGCGCTCCGTGGTATTCGCCACTTTTCCCGAGCTGCCATGGCGGATACGGATACAGAATCACCCTTGCGCAATACCCTTTTTTAGCAATGGCCCACTTACGATCTTCTGTACTAGCGGTAAAAATTTTGCCGGTACCGTCCTCGCGTACTGCGATCGCAAACGAGTACATCATGATTGGCGTCATGGTGCCTGCAATGACAGTCGTAGGCTCTGTTACGCGCTCGACGCCGATGATTTCGCCATCGACAGTTTTCGCAAAAATGTATCTCCAGTAGTTAAAAAGAATAAACACTGCTGCCACTAAAACTAAAACAATCATTGTCGTACGCATGTAACGCTTCATAGGGGGTATTAGAACTTACGTTAGTGCCTGTGGCAAGTTGTTCGCGGCTTCGGACCGCCGATAAACGTCACGGTCCGTTGCAAATCGACAGAGAGTTAGCGCTAAGTCCTCTTAATTTGTCGAGCCCTGGCACTATTATTGGACTACAAGGACGCAAGGCTATCGCTTAAGGAGCAACGTATGAAAAAGTCATTCTCGTCAGTAGCATTAATTTTGCTCTTTCTGATTGCCGCCTGCAGTGAAGCTCCGACAAATTCAAAAAGAAACTCGAATGATCCAAGTAAGCAAAGCGAAAAAACAGGTGCTGTAAAATCGTATCGCTTTAACTCGACTGCAGAAAACTGCGATACCTATAATCGAATTTTTCAGACTCAAAAAGAAATGTGCTATGCAATTCAAGTGAGTGAACTCAACAATAATTGCGCTGAGAACGAGCGCTTAGCCTTTTTTAACGACAACTGTATGAACATCGTAGATCGCGATGCCGATCAAGCACGCCAACAAATTTTAAATGTCGACGGAAGCTCTGTGGACTGTACACTTACAGAAACGGGTCTTCCCACTGTTCGTCATTATACAGGCACGATGAAAATGATCATGGAGCATACTTCCACTCGAGCACTCGTCACTCACACGGCGAAGGACGGGAAAATCACCCTTCAGTTGAGCTTCGTGAACAAAAGCACTAACCGAGAGATCAATCGTCTTCAAAAAACGTGGCAAGATGAAGCTGAACCGCTCACTCTTACTGCGCCATCGGCGGCAGGAAGCCCGATCCTCACCTGCCTTGTCAGCCTCGCTCAAGACCCCAACCGCGAGTAAAATAGACTCCATAATTTAACAGCTCAACACGGTTACCCCGTGTTTCTTGCTCTTTTGGCAACTCTTCTCAACCTCCGTTGCTGTCGGCCCTTGGGATTGCGAAGATCATCGCCAAGGGAGGTCCGCATGGGATTAATTTGGAGTATCGTTGTAGGGTTTATTGTTGGGGTCATTGCACGTTTCTTGATGCCTGGTCGCGACTCTGCAGGTTTCATTACCACAACTCTTCTCGGGATCTTGGGTGCGTTTCTCGCGTCATTCCTTGGTCAATCGATGGGGATGTATAATGCAAATGAACCTGCTGGGTTCTTTGCCGCGGTGATCGGCGCGATGATTGTTCTTTTCATCTACCGACTTACCGTTGGTCGCAGTAGCACACCGATCGGTCGTTAGTTGAAAGGAGCAGTTAACAGCTGCTCCTTTTTTTGCTACTTTCAGGGCCGATGTCGAACAAGGCTCCCAAAATCTCTACTTACATTCGAATATTTTTTGTTCCGACGATTTTAATTAAAGCCGGCATTATGTTTTTTGGCCTTAACTACTCGATGTATCCGGGTGAGGGTTACGGCTACGGCCTCATCGCCTGCATTCTACTTACGATCTTGAACTTCAGCTATTTTCTATGGAAATTCAGAAACTACTCTGAAGATTAGCCGTCAGAAGCCAAAAGGCGCTGCAACTCCGAGTGAGTCATCACAGCAGCCGAATCTTTTTGCAGGACTTGTTTATACCTCTGCATGAACGCCGTATCTAAAGCGGGGTCAGCTGAGCTCGCTTTAAAGAGCATCCTCACAACTGCAGTGATATCTTGCGCCGCCTCAACAGTTGGCTCTTCGCTTTCAAGAAGCTCATCAATTTGCACAATGATTTCTGAAATTCGATGGAGCCAATCGAAAAATGGATTCGTCATCAACAAACTCAAAAGTTTTCCTGCTCCACCGATGGGGCCATGCTCTTGCTCATACGCACGCCGCTCAACTTCTAAGAGTATCTTGTGCTGCTCAAGGAGCTTTTTGCGAAGCTCTTCGAGTTTCCCGCGAGAGGAAACATCAAGCGGTGTGCGAGACGAAAACTGCTGACTCATGCGTACAATTCTGTAGCTCGAACCTTCATCATGGCAAGTTAAAGATTAGAACCTCTGCATCAGATTCAGCACTTAATTTGAGCGCTTCTTCTTCAGCAAACGCTGCTCCATCACTGCTTTCAAGTCGTTGGTCGTTAACTTTAATTGAACCCTTCACGACCTGTACCCAAGCCTTGCGATTGGAACCTAATTCTAAAACTGTAGCCGTGCCATTTTTGAAACGGCCCACGTAAAGCTCTGCATCTTGATTGATCTTGATCGACCCATCGCGCCCGTCACTTGAAGCCGTGAGAACAAGCCCACCTTTTTCAAGTTGAGCCGCAAACGACTTCTGGCCATAACTCGGCGTAAGATCCGTTTTAGAAGGCATGATCCAGATTTGATAAAGATGTGTCATCGAACCAAGCTCACCTACACTTGCTTCAGAGTGACGAACTCCCGTGCCGGCGCTCATGTGTTGAACCTCTCCAGGCTTAATGATCGATGAATTGCCCATGCTATCTTTATGCTCAAGCGCTCCTTCAACGACATAAGTGATAATTTCCATATCGCGATGAGGATGCATCGGGAAACCCTTGCCTGCAGCCACTCGGTCTTCGTTAATCACTCGGAGTGCACTAAATCCCATAAACTCTGGATCGTAATAATCTGCGAACGAAAATGTGTGAGCGGTTTCGAGCCAACCAAAGTTAGCGGTCCCGCGTTGATCTGCTTTTCTCACTAGCTGCATAAAGACCTCCGTTTCTGAACTTGTTTCATGAGCCCAGTTTACATCTTAGAAGTCAGAATATTAGCCCAATTGTCTTGTACAGACTGTGCAGCTTAATGGCCAATTAAAGGGCTATACACCATTAGCTCGGCCCCGTACCTTTTCTACAAATGGCCG
The DNA here is from genome assembly GCA_964543475.1 of uncultured Bdellovibrionales bacterium. GTDB lineage: Bacteria > Bdellovibrionota > Bdellovibrionia > Bdellovibrionales > JAMPXM01 > JAYSYM01. The sequence goes on from CAZIYJ010000002.1 coordinate 62,463, forward strand.
TCAGCCCAAAAGCAAATGTTTGATTGCCAAAGGCAACGCTAGTACATAACTAGCCAATGTCAGGCACCTCTAATGAGAACGAATTTCTAGCTAAAGTCTCGGACACAATCGAGACCTTGAAATCGCTTTTAAGCGAACCGGCTCGCTTAGCTGAGCTCGGCGAAGAGCAGCGCATTGCATTGATAGCTGCAGCTGGGCAACTTTCTCGCCCAACAAGAGAAGAAAAAAAAGAGCGCCGTAAAGCATTCATAAAAGTTAAGAAACAAGAGATCGTTAAAAAAGATAAATTGGCGCGCGCAACAACCGGCATTCGCGAAGCTCGTGTGCACTCAGTTTTTGTGGCTCCGCTTCAGATCACCGGCGCAGCAAGTGCCGATACTGAGCGCCCTCGCTTAAGCTCTGCTCGCAACTGTTATGTGTGCAAAGCAGAGTTTGTCGATCTTCACCACTTCTACGATACAATGTGTTTAGCTTGTGCCGACTTCAATTATCAAAAACGCTTTCAACGAGCGTCGCTTGAAGGGCAAGTTGCAATCATTACCGGAGCACGACTCAAGATTGGCTATCACGCCGCACTCATGATGTTGCGTGCTGGCGCTCGCGTGATCGTTACCACTCGCTTTCCGGTCGATGCAGCGATTCGCTACGCAAAAGAATCAGATTTTTCGATTTGGGGCGATCGTCTCGAGATCCATGGTCTCGACCTACGACACACACCAAGCGTCGAGATTTTCTCTCGCTACATAGAGCAAACAGTTCCGAGGTTAGATATCCTTATTAACAATGCGGCACAAACTGTTCGCAGGCCTCCGGGCTTTTACGCCCATTTAATGGATGAAGAGCAGAGACCCTTTGAGCAACTCTCAGCAAACGTTCAAAAGATTTTAGGCTCGCACGAAAAATGTAAACTTCAGCTCAACTCGCTTTGCGATCCTGCTCAAGATTCAAATTTGCCAGTGAGCTGGCACCATCGTGGACCAGGAATTGGACTGCGCCAATCTGCTAAGCTTTCGCAGATTCCCTATTCGTATGATAACTCCCTCAACGTTGAAGAAGTTTTTCCTGCTGGCAAGCTAGATGCAGACCTTCAGCAAGTTGATTTGCGGGAAACAAATAGCTGGCGTTTAAAGCTGGCCGATGTTCCAACGCCTGAAATGCTTGAAGTGCAACTCGTGAATGCGGTTGCTCCATTTGTTTTGTGCAGCCGCTTGGCGCCACTGATGCGTCGCGATTACACTGGCAACAAACACATCGTGAACGTTACCGCTATGGAAGGTAAGTTCTATCGTTTCAAAAAAGAAGACCGCCACCCTCACACCAACATGGCTAAAGCTGCACTGAACATGCTGACTCATACTTCGGCGAGTGACCTCGCAAAAGACGGCATTTATATGAACGCGGTCGACACCGGCTGGGTAACAGACGAAGACCCCGCAAAACTTGCGGCCCACAAACAAGAAGTCCACGACTTCCAACCACCACTCGACATCGTCGACGGCGCCGCGCGCGTTTGCGACCCGTTCTTCGACGGAATTCTCACGGGCAAGCACTGGTGCGGAAAGTTTTTAAAAGATTATTTCCCAATCGACTGGTAGAAATGACGCGCTTCGGGCCAAAAAGGAAGATGGCACCTTAGATGGAGAAGAAGTGGAAGGCTGGAGTTTTGGCTTCGTCTTTGGCGCGAGGGTCTAAGTCGAAGAAGGCGATAACTTCGGTGCGTACGCCGTCGACGACGTTGAAGACGACAAGGTCAGAGCTTTCAACGATTTGGTGAAGACCGCGACCGGCCCCACCTTTACCAGCAATCTGAACAGACTCGCCATTTGAGTTATAATTTCGCTCTAGATAATCGATCAGCGTCTGAAGTTGAAATCCGCCGAACGGATCAGCAACAGAAATTGCGGCTAAAGTTCCATCACAAGCAAAGCGGAATTCGCCCCACTGATCACGCTCAAGATCAACAGTTTCAGTTCGCGGTAAATGATTGAAAATTGGTTTTCCGAAACCATCTAACGGCGCATCGTAAATGGCATTCATCATCAACTCTTCAGCAACAATACGCACGCGATCGAGCATCGTTGAGCGAACGCCGAGACCAGAGAAATAAGTTTCCATTTCTTCAGCTAATGTTGAGCGATCATCGGAACAAGTAATCGACTTAACTTTAACATCGATACCAAGCATTAAATATTTCTCGATGCCGAATAAGTCCTTAGAAACTAACTTGTTCAGAGTCGTCGATACATTCTTCGCTGTAAAAGTTCGATCATCAGGCCGACGTGCAACTAGTGTTTTAATTTGATCTGAGTACTTTTTGAGAATCGAGAGTTGTTCGCTGGCAGCACCCGCCCCCATGACAGCAAAACGAGCGTCCGGAAATTGACAGCGAATTTCTGGCAGCAACACCGCAAGCTCTAACGCCACAAAGAACAATGTGTACTTATTGTCTTTCATTAACATACGAGCTTCTTCTTCGCTCGCCGCGATATCCATATGAATTCCGGTGCCGCCAATTGCAAGTCGAGCAATTCCTTGCTGCTTGCGATCAGGCTCAATCAACAATAGCTTCTCAGTCGACATTGCCAATTCAGTTAGATAGATTTCACTGAGTGGCTTGAGACGAGCTTCTGCACTTTGCACTTGAGCTTTTACAGTCGCAACTAGCTCTGCGTTAGTAGTGTTCTCAAGCGATGCTAAGTTTTCACCTAGCGGCTTTAGTGAAGCCTGCAGCTCGGCCACCACTACTCCGAGAGCTCGAGTCCGCTCACGAACTTTGCTATCAAGTTTTTGGTTGATATCCGCGAGAGCACGGTTAGCGATTTCAAACTGACGAGCTTTTTGATTGGTTCGAATAATTTTGTCTGAAAGCGTGTGCGCGAGCATCGTATAAAACTCAAAACCAAATTTTTCTTTGCCAATGCGAATTTCATCTCGGAGTCTGAACGCTGAAATTTCTAAGAACTCAATATCGCTGGCCGCTTTTAGCGACGCTGTAATCATACGCCCAGTCAGCGCACTCATCTCACCCATTAGGTCGCCAGAGTTATCGAGTCGCGCAACAAGTTCATTGTTAACTCGAACTTCGACACTGCCGCTGATGAGAATTAGGAAACGCTCATTGATTTGCCCTTGATTCAAAATCACTTCGCCAGCTTTTAGTTTTGCTGGTTGAGCCAACGATAAAAACTTATCGATAAACTCGTCGGTGCAGTTTTTGAAAATACTCAAGGTGCGACTCAAAGGTGTATCTCCCTCTAGTCTTTTCGGACACTTAGAATACTTCCTGAATAAATGAGCGAGATTTAGAAGCTTCGGCTAAAGATTGCTCGGCATTGGTTGGCCGAAGGTCTGGCACCTACGGCCACTCGAGCGAAATTCTCGACCCGAGTCGTAAAGAAGTTGCGAACTGCCGCAACTGTTAAGCGCGCAAGGCTTGAAGGTCGAAGCGAGATTCGTCTAACTTGGTAGTCCGCATCGAACTCGTTGACTGTATTAAAAAGATACGTCGGCACAACTACATCGAAAACGTTAAAAGCTAAGGCAGTACCAACGCTGTGGTAACCAGGAAAACTTTCAGACGCAAATGTCAGGAGTGGCGGCGCTGGAGGGTACCAAGTTTTTCCGTGGACATGACCCTCTCCAGAGAGATGCTCTTGCACATCAAGGTTTGCTCGGTAAGCGCGAAGCTCCATCTTTGGCCCTAGAGCCATCGCCGTTCCGCCGTCCATTTTCTCATGGCGCTTGGTTGTGCGAATCACTAATTCTTTTGATTTGATATCGTAGCCAATATCCAGCCCACGCGCGATAGTCTTCATGATGTTAGTTTTGCCAGCACCAATTTGCAGTTCGCCTCTGAATACCAATGAAATTCCAAACTCGCGAAAACCTTTTGTTCCCTTTGAATCACTAACGAAGCCTTTTCCAGCGCGATACGTAGAGGCTAAAATATTCTCATTTAAAAAACCGACCGCCGCCGCAGCACCTTCGCGCAAAGTTTTACGCTTCTTTGTGATCAGCGCAGTTTCGCCTTCTGCTCTTTTAATCTGAATACCTGCGCGCAAGCTATCGAACAGATCGACTTGCACCTCAGTAGCAGCAATTACATTTTTTGCTTTGATCACCTTGTCATCATCGATCAACATCGGAAGCTCTGAGGCACCAAGCACTAAACCAGTGACAGTCTTATCTAAAATATCGCGACGAATTCGTGATAACTTTTCTTTGTCTGCTTGTGTGAACGATGTGTCTGCTAGCTCTGCACGAACCGCAAACTCTGGTAGATTGCCAATCTTAATTATGTCGACATTAAGTCCGTCAATAATGCTCGGACGAATCTCAACAAGGTCAGGCTTTTTAATTTCACTAATTTGAATTGTCTGCGTAGCATTTGCATTGGCCTCTAAAGACCCAGCCGAAAGCGTAATCGCTGCAAACGCAGCAAGTATTAGTCTAAAGAAATTAAAGTTCGCGGTACTCATGAAAAGTAAACAAGTACAATCTGTGTGCCCAACCAGGCTGGCGTTTAAAGAGAACCCCAAGAAGTTTTGAGGGGTTAGGTAGTGTCGATTAAGTTTCCATGGCTGTAGTACTTACCCGCCCAGGTCTTGTCGCTTTAACCGCTGATCGAAGGTTAAATAGGTCTGATGAACTCTTCCGACATTTGCTCCGAACCGAGCTTTTGCGATCATCAAAAGAAGTTCACGATGGCAACGTTGGCCGACTGTACAATGACAAACCAAATAGACGTCCTTAATAGACGAAAGAGAACTCAGCCTTGAAAGCTCAGCAAGACCTGACTCGGAGAGCGTAAATTTGGACTCATAATCCATCGCCTCGAAGCCTTGATCATGGTCGCCAATTTCTTTTTCGGAATTTTTAAATTCAGTGAGGAGTTCGCGATGAGGCGCTAACTCTTTAATATACTCATCAACAAGTTTGCGCTTTAGAAATCGCGGATAGTAATGAGTCACGACCACAATGTGGCCGTGAAGTTTCGTAATTCGATTTTTAGAGATGTCCTCGACGCGCGCTTGCTTAAGCATTTGTCGAGGTTAGCAGATTACTTGCCTTTTGGGAGGCTGCAACCAGGAGTGCTTAGGTCGAACTGATTGTTCGAATCTAAACAAGCGTAGAGAATAAATGTTTGCTGTCCGTAGCTAGCACCTTGGCTCACTGTCTGAACGCCATTCGCATCTACTTCACATGGATTGTTCATCGTGCAAGTCTGGCCATCTTCATTGCCGGTGTTATTGATGCCGATGATGTCGCCGTTGTCTGCTGACAAAATTGGTGAACCTGAAGTGCCGCCGATAGTGTCGCAGCCAACATCGCTATACCGAATTGAATTAGTCCAAATGTATCCAGCCTCTTTCAAAGTTGGAACGAACCGCTCGATCTCACATGCGTAAGTGCGTTTCCAGTATCCAGAAGGAATTTGGATTGATAGACCCGCTTTTGGATGAACATCAGAAATCATAAGAGGCTCAACACCAGGAACAAGCGCTCTTAGTTCCGCATAAGTTTTGTCTAACTTTAAAAGTGCGAGATCTGTTTGAGTCATCGTTGCGTAGATGATTTCAGTGGCAAGGATTGAAAGGATTTGTCCGCCCTCTTGATTAAGGAGGCTCATTCGGAAAGTGCGCTGTGTTTTATTGTGAATTTCATTTGGCTTTAAGAAAGTCTCGCCAAAAGATTTTCCGCCGACACAGTGACCATTTGTAAGAACGATGGCCTGAGCCGAATCGGCAACACCTTTAAACTTAACGAAAGATGCAGAGCAATTGCTCATCTTAACTACGCCATCAGTTGGGAATGTTGATCCCATAATGAATTGCGGAGCAGCTGTCCATTTGCTGCTGTTAATCGGTAATGCTTGAGCTGGTTGAACGTGAAGTGCCGCTAAGAGAAATGCGAACGATGTTAATAAAATACGAGTCATTTTTTATCCCCCAATTTGCCCGGTGAATAAACCGTGAATCACCCTCGGCATCAACCGCCAAAAGAGCATTTAGCTCGCCGCATTATGCCGTAAAAAAGCCCCTGTCAAAGCGATAGACAGCCCCTTCTTCTCCAATTGGCTACAGATAGCAGCCATTTCGGCACTGTATTTGTACTCATGTCGGTCATGTCTAAGGCCTTTTCGATTCTCTTTTCTCTACTGATTACTTTGTTAAGTGCATCTGCGCAGGCCAACTCGTGCGTTGATATATTTAAAATGCAGAATGAGGCCATCGTTGAGCTCGGAAGCGATAACATTGAACTTTCTGGGATTAAGATCGTTCGAGATAATTCCCCGCAGAATATCAAGTCAAAAAAAGATCCTGGCTATCGCGAGAGTTTAAAAAATCTCTTGATGCTTTTAACTGAAACGCAATTTGAAAATATCAGCAAAAAAGAAACTCTTGATAAGGGCGAATTGCGGCTCGGAAAACTTTTTGATGATGGCCTAAGCCTTGAGTTTGTCTACGAAGGTGATCTTCGCGGCATGGACAGCTACCACTTAACAAAAATCAAATTGATTAAACCAAACGGACAAAGCGAAAAACTTGATGAAAACCCAGTGCCTGACTTGGGACTACCTTCAGAGAATCGCACCATTCTCGTTAAAAAAGAAAAACGTGACGATCAAACCGCCAAGATTAGCTCGATTGATAAGAAAATTGTTGAACAGCTTTTTGAGAGTAAGGAACTCAACACTCCTGAAGTTCAGAAAAAAGTTGAATCGCTCACAGCTAAACTTCAAGAAGTTAAAATTCCATTTAAGATTGAAGGCGTTTTACTTGAAAGCCTCGTGACCTGGACCGGGATGGTTAAACACGTTACGCGACCGAAGATGCGTGAGCGACTTGAAAGTGATCAGATAGAACGTCTAATTTGGCACGCACGAGCTGTGGGCAGCGTACGCTGGATGGGTAAACAGCTTAATCGTTTGGTATTTAGAGAAATCATTCGATCAGCCGTCTACTTAGGTCTCGCCTATAATTTTGTATTGCCATCAATAATGAACCAAGCCCCTTCTCCGGCGCAGCTTGTGCCTGCAGCACAAACTCAAACTGTGAATCGCAGCTCGCAAGTCATCGATATTATGGCTGAGCTGACTCGAAAAGAAACTGCACGAAATGGTTCGGCACTTTTCTATACTGGTAGCGCAAAAGATTCTGGACTCTTGATGACAGCTCAGGCGAAAGATTCAAATCTGATTGTGTCACTATTTCCGAAACAAGAAAAAATCGTGATCATTCCAGATGCTAAAACCAGCAATGACCTGACTCCGATTGTTTTAACACGCGCTGAAAATGAAAAATCTTACGACCTCATTGCCGGTCGACTGGAAGATCTGTACGCAGGTCGTCGTCGCTAGTCACTTCGAGCTCTTCTGGCTCCTCAACAATATACTCGGTCACTTCCGCAGCTCTGAATTTATTTTTGTGAATTGCAAAATAGATTATTCCAACAAATGCTCCAACCAAAAGTCCCAAGAAGTGCGTTCGATAGCTAATCTTAGGATCAAAAACTTCTGATGGCATAAATAGCATCAATGCAACTCCGCCCGTTCGCAAAACTCTTTGAAATAGACTTAAGTGTCTTTGAATTAAGAAATAAAGGGCTAACCACACTCCACCTAAATAAAAAACAATTCCTGATGCTCCTACCAAAGTTGTAAATGGATTGTAGGTTTGCAGAATCAGCGCATTTAATATTCCCCCGACGAAAAATGCCGATACCGGAAACAAGAACGAGCCAAAATAGCCATACAGAAACCATCCTAAAATAAAGAACATAAATAAGTTTGAGAGAAGATGTTTAAAGTCAGAGTGAATCAGTGTAGCGGTCCACAGGCGCCAAGCTTCTCCTTGGCCAAATACGAGTTGCCAAGAAGCATCGAGTTGGGCGCCCAAACCAAAATGATTGTTCCACTCGATCATTGAAACAAGCGTTATCAAGAGAGATGCGACAGCCGCAACGATTGCGGCATCTGGATGAATCGATCGACTGAGCCAGTTGGCTCTGGTTTTCGTAAATGCTTTGGGAAGATTGTCAGTCATCACGGGAGCCTCAGTTCTTAGGCACTTGTATGAAGCACCCTAACGATAAGATGAGTCCACTGATTCCAATGTCAATTATGCATCTTTTACAGAGGCAGGGTTAACTCCCCAAGCCTTTAGAATCTCTGACTCTTCTTCAGCCGACATTGCTTTTTTAAATCTCGCACCGGCTTGGCCTTTTACTCTGCGCTCGCAATCGGGCCACGACTTGTGCCGTAGTGCGATCCCGCCAATCACACTTAAGTAAGAGTGAGGAGCTGCCTTCGGTCCTGATTTACTCGAGTTATCAGGAATCGGCTGATCAGGAGGAAGATCGGTAATGTTAAAGTGATAATGATCAGCAGCTCCGTTATAGAGCTCGATGTACTCGCGTTTCGAAAATGCGACTGCGATACGATCGCAGCGCTCATTGCCTGGGGTTCCCATGTGCCCTCGAGTGTATTTCCAGGTCACGGTGCTTTTTGATTTTTTAAGGGTGCTAACGACTTCGTAGAGCGCCTTCCAATATTCACGATTCGAAACATCTCCACCTTCGGCTGTTTTCCAATCGCGCTTCATCCACCCAAAAATCCATTGGGTAATCCCACGAATCACGTAAACCGAATCAGTGTAAACAGTGATGTTCCCAGAGTAGCTTGCGAGGGCTCGTAATGCCTCGGTGGCGGCCATCAACTCCATCTGATTATTCGTGGTCGGCGATAAGTGCCCGCCGAGCTCGGTGACCTCTAAATCAGGAGTGCATACAATCGAACCCCAGCCCCCAGGCCCCGGATTTCCGGAGCAGGCTCCGTCACAATAAATGATCGCTTGGTCTAATTTGGTGCTCACTCGAGTACCCTAACACTCGACGCGATTTCGTCTAGGGAAATCAGGCCAAAAACTCGCGGCAATGGCGCCCTGCCAACTGTACAATTTTTGGCCACCTCTGTAGGTTTTTCCAGTGCTCAAGTCTCCAATTTCAGACCTTGCTGCCATGAGTTATATTGCTGGAGCACTGACAGAAACCTAACAATTCCGTCAGTCCCAGAGGAGATAAACCGTGGAACTCAACAGCCATGCCATTGCACAGATTGATGCCGAACGTGTAGATGCTGAACGTGAACAGACTTCAAACGAAGACACAGAATCGTTTGTAAGAATCGAAGATAAGTTTGTTATCTCGAAGTCTCACCTCCCGGCATTGTTAAATCTTTTAAATTCAAATCTTGAGCCTTGTTATTTTGGCGAGAAAACTGAGTTTAATGAAATCGAATCACTTTATTTCGATTCGGCTTCTTTAAAAGTTTATCAGGATCACTTCCAAGAAGGTTTGAACCGCTTCAAACTTCGCCTTCGCACTTATGCACCCAACGGTGTTTACCCATCTGAAAGCGAGCCAGTTCATTTGGAAATGAAACAAAAGGCTGATGGCGTTTGCCGTAAGTTCCGTTTCAAAGTTGGCCCAACTGAAAAGCAAGAGCTTCTTCAAGGCAAACCAATTCCTCCGGCATATGCTTTACGAAAAAAGAAAGCGACTCTTCGTGAGCGTCTTCTTCAAGTGAATTCAACAATCGGATTTCATAAACTTCGCCCGCAAGCACGCGTCACTTATCAGCGTTTAGCTTTCGAGCGCGATGGCTTCCGCGTGACCGTTGATGACAAAATTAAAACTGAAGTTCTCGCACCCGTTGATCAGGCTCTTCGTGAAAAAGTGATCAACAGTCCTGAATTCCAAAAGGCAAAAGAGATGATCGCTCGCTACAACAATGGCGAAGTAGTGATCGTTGAAGTAAAACACAGCGGTTCTATTCCTGCTTGGATTCAAAATTTCTTTGAGAGCAAGCAAATCGAAACTGCAAGCTTCTCTAAGTACGCGTTCACAATTTCTCGTCACCTTTTGGAGAATAAATAATGTCACCATCTTCTCTGGCGGCAATGGAAGCAGCTGCGGGCTTGCCGATTACCTTTCAGGAGGCAATCGTCGACATGGGTCACTCTGCTTTGTTAGGGGCAGTTCTCATGCTTATAACGGTTTGGGCTTCGTACCAAGCTGTTGCTCCAGCCGCTTCCACTGCTGTTGTTCCCGGAGAAGAACCTGAAAGTCCAGCTGAGCTCGTTATGAGTTCAGCAAACGTAATGTTCATTTGTTTTGGTATGACGGCTGTGATGCAACTTGTGAACAACAACTTGGCCCGCGCATTCACGATAGGTGCAGCGATTGCGCTCATTCGCTTTAAAATCAAAATGAACAGCAAAGCTATTAACATGGGATTATTCTACGGAGCAGTGGTTGGAATGGCTTGCGGAGTGGATGCAGCAATTCTTGGCTACGTAGCAACAGGCTTTTTCGGTGTGCTTCAACTTATGACGCTGTTGATTTCAAAGGCCGTAGATAAGGCGACTCGATCGTCAAACCCTAGAGCACAAGCCACCCAACAAATCTCAGTAACAAGTACTGTCGTGCTGCCGGCCACTCCACAAGTTGCCCAAGCTCCGCTATCAACTAAAGAAATCTAATTTGAAGTTGGCAGTTACGCTGCCAACGCCTAAGATCCTGTCTTGAGGAATCTGGCAAATGCTGAGTGATTTAATCAACAAAATGAGAAGCCTTGGTGAATACGAGCCGTATATGACGACGCTCCTCACACTCATGGCACCGCAAACTACTCATACTTCTGAAACTCCTCTTAAAGAAATACTGGATAGCGAGAACAAATTAGTTGTCGCTTTCAATCACGCAGCTCCTCTAAGCTGGGTGCCGGCAGCAGCCCTTATGTGTCGCGAAACAGTTCGCGCGGGAGCAGGCCATCGAGTTCCCCGAGGAATTATTGATCAGTTCTTCTTTCAATTTGCGCCGCTCAAACCCATCGCAAAATATATTTCTCAGTCAGAAGAATATTTAAACTTTGATCAACTCGTAGAACATTTCGAAAAAGCTGAGCAGGCTGATCTAATTGTGTTTCCTGAAGGTTCGAATTGCTTTTTCGGACGCCCAGACGAAATTCAAAAATTCCGATCTCCCCGATTTATCGAGATAGCAGTTCGAACGAAAGTTCCGATTCTCATTTGCGTTCATACGGGATCAGAGATTTGGGGCCAGCCATTTAAATTTCCGCCGACCTTTAGCGCGATCATTCCTTTTCTACCACCTTGGGCGCAAAAAGGAATCGCAAACTCAGGTATGGTCACAATGCCAACTATCCCAGTGCCACTTGAAGATTTCCGCATGCACTGCGAACTCTATCGTCCAAAACTAAAAGAAGAAGATTTGTCTGACGACAAACACGAGCGCCGCGCACAACTCGTCGAAGAGGCCGAACACGTTCGCTCAATCATGATGGTAACTTTGGCATCGCTACAAGAGCAGTCGCGCGAACAAGCTAACCGCGAAAAACAAGCAAAGCTCGATAGCCTCTAAGACTAAGGCTCAGTTAACGGACTATTATCATCTCTTTGAGCTGGCTTATCAGCATCAATCACACCTAGGTCAACATCCCCAATGTCTGGATTCCCCATCTCGAGCCGATGTGAATTACGCGCTGTACGCTCGAGCTTTTTTTCTGACTCTCGCCCGTATTGAAACTGCGCCGCTCCACTTTCTTTTAAATTCGCCGGAACGCTTCCTATATTCTTTTTATCTGCCATGATCAACCTCCGCTTTCATACTACGAGCGGCGCCGTCAAAAAACTTTTAGATCCTGACAAATTAGGTTCGAGGTTGAAAGAGGCTAAGCGCAACGCCCAAAAAGATGAGAGCAAAAGCGGCATAGTCATACTTTGTCGGCACTTGCTTTAAATAGAAGTAGCTGAATACCGCAAAAACTAAAAATGTAATGGCCTCTTGAATTACTTTTAGCTGAGACGCTGTCAGTACTGTGAAGCCAATTCGGTTCGCCGGAACTTGCAAGCAGTACTCAAAGAATGCGATTCCCCACGACACCAAGATCACAAGCCACAAAGCTTTGTCGGTATGCTTGAGATGCCCGTACCATGCGAATGTCATGAACACATTGCTCAAGATAAGCAACGTGATGGCTGATGAAATTGCAAATACGGGTGATGACATCAAAGAAGCCTTAAGCGAACGACTCTTTAAGTGCGCGAATATCAGAGATCAAATTTCGAAGTGCTTGCTTCAACACCGACTGATCTTGCGCAGCCGCTTGCCAACTTCGCTCATCTTTAACTTGAGTCTTCAACTGGCGAAGCGCTGCTCTTGCACCTTCGATCGAAAATCGATCAGCGTACAAAAGTTTTTTAATAAGCATCGCAGTTTCAACATCTCGTCGAGTGTATACGCGTTGGTTGTTTTTTGATTTCTTTGGGCTCAGAGCATCGAACTCAGTTTCCCAGTAGCGAAGTACATACTGCTTCACTCCGAGGAGCTCAGCCGCTTCACCAATTTTGAATGCCATTTTATCAGGAATTGAGTTGAGGTCCTCAACAAGCTGAGCGTCAGCTTTCGTTTTCTGAATCTTTCCGGTATCAAGAGGTGCCTCTTGAATTGAAAGATCATCTAGTGAGAACTCAATGGCGAGCTGTTGCTGCTCACCTGATTCACTCGCGTTCACTGTCTCAATCTGCTGGCTAATCTTCGTCGCTAAGTCCTGTTGTGTCTTCTCCATTGAGCATCGCCTTTAGTACTTGCGAAGGACGGAATGTCAAAACTCGTCGAGCAGAAATTTTTATTTGCTCACCAGTTTGCGGGTTACGTCCAACGCGTTCATTTTTCCCTCTAACTACAAAGTTACCGAAGCCAGAGATTTTTACTTTATCTCCTCGTTGCAGAACTTCTTTTAAGGAATCAAAAACGAGCTCAACTAGCTCGGAAGCTTCTTTCTTGGAGAAACCAATTTTTTGGTAAACCTTCTCCACGATATCGGCTTTAGTCATCGTTGATTTCCCTAAATTCTGCCCAGCCATATTCATGCTCCTCAAAGCTTCCGGTCGACTTTGGTGACCTTCATGTTCAAGGCTACCAAGTACTTGAAAACTTTCAAGATTTTATCGCAAAGTGACGCTGTATTTTTGCGCAACCGCAGCCACAATTTGATCTTTAAGCGTATTTACCTGTGCATCTTCGAGTGTCGCGTTCGCATCTTGGAAAATAAGCCTATAGGCAACTGACCTTTGACTAGGCTGAAGTTGACCACCTTCGAATACATCAAAAACAAACAACTCTTTTAGAAGCGGACCGCCCGTTTTTCGAATGACCTCTTCAACAGCTGATGACGCAAGATCTTTAGGCATCACAAACGCCAAATCGCGATCGACGGCAGGCTGCTTTGATATCTGTTTGAATTTTGGAGAACGAGCAAGCGTTGACGATAACCGCTCAAGATTAAGTTCTGCGATCGCACACTCATCTCTCATCTTCCATTCACCTGATAAGCTCGGATGGAGAGTCCCCACAAAACCAACTGGCTTACCTTCAATTGTGAGGGTTGCAGTTTGTCCCGGATGCAAAAATTCAGGAATGTTTTTAGAGTCTTTCGATTGAGTCCAAGTCCATTTTGCAAAACCCAGTTTGCTAAGCGCTGCTTCGAGATGTGCTTTCAAGCGAAACACTGCGGGAGCTTGAGCTTGCTTTTGCCATAGACCAGAAGGCGCTCCCCAAAGCGCGAGCGCTAAGCGAGCTTCTTGTCCATACGACCCATCATCAGACTTGAAATGTGCAAAGCCAATTTCAAAAAGTTGGCCAGCAGTCACACCAAAACGAGCATTATGTAACACGTTTTTCAAAAGCCCCGGCGTAAGCGCCGTGCGCATGACTCCAAGTTCTTCATTGAGCGGATTTAGAAGCGGAATCGCTTGCGCGACTGAACGAAGACCAAAGTATTTGAAGCGCTCGACGTCTCCTAATACTTCAGACTGATATTTATTCCCAATAAACGCATAATTGATCGCCTGCGAAAAACCTTCGGCCACGAAAACACGGCGGATCTTTTGATTCAGTAAATATTCTGGAGCGTGGTTTGACGGCGCTACGTCACTTGGCTTGAGAGTTTCAGGAATATGTTGATAACCGTGAAGTCGTGCGAACTCCTCAACTAGATCCATATCCATTGATAAATCAACGCGCGAAAGTGGTGGCTGAATGCTCCAAGCGCCCGCGCCTGCTTGATTAACCGTGCAGCCAAGAAGCTTCATCCACTCTTCGAACTCAGCTGACTTCACTTCGTAACCTAACCGCTGAGTCAAAGTTTCGAGAGTGATTTTGATTTCGCCGCGCTCAAATGGTTTTGGATAAATATCGTAAGAGTCTGAAGCAATTTCGCCACCTGCAACTTCTTGAATGAGTTGAGCCGCACGGTCGCGCGCAACCGGCGCCATCTCTGGATTCACACCTCTTGAGAAGCGGTACCCTGAATCGGTATCAATTGCGAAGCTTCGCGAAACTTTTCGAACATGGCTCGGAGCAAAATACGCCGACTCAATAAATACTTCTGTCGTCGACTCATTGATCCCAGAATTTTTTCCGCCGATCACGCCAGCAAGAGCAACTGCACCCTCACCGTCTCTGATCGTCAGTTCTTCGCCTTTAAGTTTTATCTCTTTATCATCTAGGGCTACGAATTTTTCACCGGCAGTAGCCTTCGCAACGACAATCTTCTTACCCTTGAGCATTGAAGTGTCGAATGCGTGGAGTGGCTGACCAAGCTCCATCATCACGTAGTTAGTTACGTCGACGACGTTATTGATCGAATTCATACCCACTGACTCTAAACGCTTTTTTAACCAATTAGGCGAAGGGCCAACTTTTACACCCTTAACAACGCGGCCTGTGTATCTTGGGCAAAGATCCGTGTCCTTTACTTCAAGTGCTATCGACTTGGTCGATGCATTCGTGCCAGTTTTCAATTTTTCTGAAGGAGTCTTTACTTCTCGCTTTAAAAGAGTCGCGATTTCACGAGCAAGACCTAAATGCGAAAGACAGTCGGCTCGGTTCGGAGTCACTTTAAGTTCAAAAACAATGTCGTCAAAGCCCATGTACTCAGCAAATGGCTGACCAATTTTTGCATCACGCGGAAGAATAACGATTCCATCTACACCCGACTCAGGAAGGCCTAGTTCTTTTTCTGAACAAAGCATTCCGCCCGATTCAACTCCGCGGATTTTACTTTTCTTAATTTGAAAATCACCAGGTAAGACCGCACCAGGCAATGCAACAACGACACGATCATCTTGTTTATGATTTTGAGCGCCGCAAACGATTTGATGCAAACGACCTTCGCCCGTAGTTACTTGGCAGAGACTTAAGCGATCTGCGTTTGGATGCTGGCCTTTTTCGAGGATGTGTCCAACGACAACGTTCTCAAATTGTTTTGCAAGATTGTGAATCGCTTCAACTTCAAGTCCTCCGGCCGTAAGTTTATTGGCAAGCTCCTGAGGGTTTGCGAAGTACTCTGAAATGTTGATGTAGTCAGACAACCACTTAAGTGAAATTTTCATATTGCGAACTGCCTTAAGAATCGAAGATCGTTTTCGTTAAAGAGTCTAATGTCGTCGACTCCGTACTTAATAATTGCCATGCGCTCAATCCCAAAGCCGAATGCAAAACCTTGCCACTTTGGATACTCCACTCCGGCAAACTTAAAGACGTTTGGATTAATCAATCCGCTGCCGCCGATTTCGACCCAACCCGAGTCCTTACACATACGACAACCCTTACCTACGCAGATTGGGCATTGGCAGTCGACTTCTGCCGAAGGTTCAGTGAACGGAAAAAAACTTGGTCTAAAACGAGTCTTCAAATCTTTTCCGAAGAATTCGCGAACGAAAAATGAAATCGTTCCTTTGAGGTCAGCCATCGAAACTTTGCTGTCGATGAGCATGCCTTCAATCTGGTGAAAGTTTGGCGAGTGAGAGACATCGCTGTCTGAGCGAAACACCGGACCTACCCCTAAAATTCTCAGTGGCGGCTTTTCGCTTTCAAGAACGTGAATCTGAATGGGTGACGTGTGCGTTCTTAAAACATTCGATTCATCGACATAAAAAGTATCTTGCATGTCTCTTGCCGGATGATCTTTTGGAATGTTTAGAGCTTCGAAATTATAGCGGTCTTTTTCGATCAACGGTCCCGTACGAACCGAGTAACCTAGCCGAGATAAAATCGAAACAATTTCTTCGGTGACGAGCGAAATTGGATGCTGGGCCCCAACCGGAACATGAGGTGCCGGTAACGTGAGGTCGAGGGTTTCACTTTGAAGCTTCTCATTAAGCTCCCCCGACTTAAGCTGCTGCTCTTTTTCAGCGTAGAGAGTTTCGAGTGCCTGCTTGACTTCATTTACAAGTTTTCCAAAAACGGGTTTCTCTTCAGCGCTGAGTTTACCCATTTCTTTCATGATGTTTGAAAAGCTCCCCTGCTTGCCGAGGTATTGAACCTTGGTTTCATAGAGCGCTTGGCTGTTGGAAGCTTTGGAAAAGGCTTGAGCGGCCTCTGCACGGATTTCTTCTAATTTTTCTTTCATCAGGGTCCCATTGTAATTATAGCAGAAGCCGAAATTATTAATGATTTCGAGGGCTTTATCAAATAAAAGTAATCCTTCTCTTGAGGATAGCTGTCATGGCGCACAAAAATAAAAGTAACTGGAGTCCGATGAAATCAAAATCGGGCCTTAAACACAAAAAACCTACCGAGAGCTATTCGTTTAACGAAGCCGATGATCGTATTTACGACATCTTCCGAAACCATGACTTTGCAGATTTCCCTCACAAACAGCGCCAGCAGCTTACTCGATTCTATCAACTGCTGATGGAGCATCAGCAGAAACAAAACTTCACCCGCCTGCTTAATTTGCGAGAAGTCGCGATCAAGCATTTTGTTGATTCGTTAATGGTACTTAAAGTGGCAGAACTCTCGTTCCCACTCCTTGATGTCGGAACCGGTCCTGGATTTCCGGGAATTCCTCTCAAAATTGCTCTGCCTGATCAGCGAATCATTTTGGCTGAAGGAGTTCAAAAGCGAGTCGAATTTTTGAAGATCGTTCGCGAGGATATTGGGCTTAAGAAATTAGATATTATTGGCCGAAACGTAAATTCTTCGTTTATGTACCCTGTTAATGGCGTCATCACTCGTGCAGTTGAAGACGCAAGTAATACGTTAGGAAACGTTCTTCAGTGCCTTCAAACTGGCGGCCGCGTGTTTCTAATGAAAGGGCCAAATTGTGAGCCAGAGATCGAGCCTGCCCTAAAAGAATGGGGCGAGTTCTACGAGCTCGAAAAAAATATTCCTTACTCTCTTCCCAACTCTCAGCACGAACGAAGACTTCTTATTTTCAAAAAAATACGACGCGCTCCTGAAGTTGACTTAGGTAAGATCATCGAAGCTGAAGAAGAAGCGGATGAGATCGGCCAACGAAAGGGGGCTGGCTCGTGAGCATCAAATTGGTATCGAGTAAATCCAACCCAGATTTTCGCAAGCTTGAGAGCCTCCTCACTTCTAAAGGTATAAAAAAAGAGGGCGAGTTTCTTGTCTCGGGTTTAAAAGTCATCGACGAGATACTTGGCCGAAAGGGCCACGGCGGCGCTAAAAATATTATTGTCACCGCTGACCACTTAGAGAACCAAGAATTTGCACATACATTTGCAACTGCCGGAACTCTCCGCAAGCTTCAACTCACTAACGAACTATTCAAAGAGCTCGATGTATTTGGCACTCACTCTCCCCTTCTCTTATGCGAATCACCCGAGATTCCAGAGTGGCTCAACGAAAATCAGCTTAACGAGAGAGAACTCATCTGCGCCCTCTCGGACCCCTCTAACTTAGGTGCGCTCATGCGATCGGCTGCCGCTTTCGGCTTCTCGAAAATTGTTCTCCTTAAAGAATGCGCCTCACCGCTACACCCGAAGGCAATTCGCTCGGCGAGCGGAGCTTTTTCATCAATGTCTTTTGCACGAGGCCCATCGATTAAAGAATTAACATCCCCGGATTCAAAAAAATTTGAAGCCGTCAGTAATTTGATCGCGCTCGATATGCACGGCAAAAGCATCACCGAATATAAGTGGCCGAAAAACTATCGACTTCTCATTGGCGAAGAGGGCCTTGGGGTTCCGCAAGAACTCAAGGCAATTCGCCTCAAAATTCAAATTGAAGGCGTCGAATCTCTTAATGCAACTGTTGCAGCAAGTATTGCAATGTTCGCAGCTCACACGCAGAATCATACTTAGTGAATTTCAGAATCTGGAAAGCCATTAAAAAATCGAGAGTTTTTCGTCGCGACCTGTGGACGATTCTCAGCTCCGTTAATCCAAAAGCACCCTTCAAGGAGCAGGTGGAGTGGCTCGAAGAGATAATTTCGTGGATTAGAATTCCCACAAAGCCCGATGAGAAGCCGACGCCTGGTGTTCAGCACATTCAAAATGCCCGAGTTAAGTTTTTGCTGATGATTCTTGATCGAACGCCAGATCTTCGCGAAAAAGTGGCGCAGACACTCAGTTCTATTTTGCTCGAAACGCATTCAGTTGTTTTATTCTCTGAAGTCGGAATCAATAGCGAACAAAGCTTCTTAGCTGAAGCAACTGACCGAGTTTTGCGTCAGCTAGTTCCTATGCCGGCCGACGAGCGTGATTTGGCAGAGTTGTTCAATCGTGTTTTCGGGGCAGAAGACGACGCCCAGTGGGTTGCGGGGTTAGATGAAGGTTTAGTTTCATCGCTTCACGAGCTGCTGACATATGACGATCGCTCAAAGAGCGAGATCACAGAGCTCTTCAAAAGTTCCATTAAAAGCTCTTTAATTGCATTAACTGCCCAAGCCGCTGCAATTGGCGTTTCTCCCGAAATTCGAGCTCGGTCACAAGTGCGAAAGATTCGCGAGTCGGCATTCATCGAACTCACAATGAAGATTAATTCAGTTTTCGACAATGAAGTGAATCAAGAGTGGATTTCGCAGGCCGAAGAGATTACAGATCGCTGCCTCCGTGAAGCTCAGCGAGCCATGGCTCACCTGAATCGATACAGCGTGAGTGTAAGTCTGGTTTACCGCTTAGAACTTCTTGAGCAATCTCTTGATCGCATCTCGACTCTCCTTAATCTATTACACTCAGACAAAGATCATCGATTGCAATGGAAACGCCTCATTGCCGACTTGATTCGCACGCGATTCGAATCGACAAAGCTTTCTGGCCTGATTCGAAGCAACCTGCATTTGCTCGCCAGAAAAATTGTCGAACGCACCGGAGCCTCGGGCGAACATTACATCGCTCGAACTTCGAAAGAATATACGCAGATGCTTTTGTCAGCGGCAGGCGGAGGAATTCTCACTGCGGGCACAACGATATTGAAGTTTCTCAGCACAGCTATCGCCGCCGCTCCGTTAATTGAAGGCCTACTTCTTTGGATCAGCTACTCAGGAAGCTTTTTGCTAATGCAGAAACTTCATTTCACTTTGGCCACCAAACAGCCATCGATGACAGCGCCGGCCTTAGCTTCGAAACTCACAAACTTAGATCCGAAAGCTGAGAATATTGAATTCATCAACGAGATAAAATTTCTTACTCGTTCGCAGTTTGCGGCAGCTATCGGCAACATTGGGTTAGTAATTCCAACTGCAATTGCTCTCGATTTCATTTGGCGGTACTTCACCGGCGGACCAGTTATCAGTTCGCACTATGCTCACCAGACTATTCTCTCTTTAGATCCACTCGAAACTTTAACGGTTCCGTTCGCAGCGTTGACTGGTGTTTGGCTTTGGCTATCGAGTATCTTTGCTGGGTGGTGCGAGAATTGGGTTGTCTATCGACGCATCCCCGAAGCGATGCAACAAACTGGCGGTAAAGAAAGATCTTCTTGGCTTTTACGAAATATTTCGGGTTTCGCCGGAAATATTTCGCTCGGGTTTTTACTGGCATTTACTCCGATATTAGGAAAGTTCTCGGGCCTACCTCTCGACGTAAGACACATTACGCTTTCCACAGGTGCGCTCACTTTTGCGGTTTGTAGCTTAGGCCTTGACCTCGTTGATCCCTATCTACTTTCAAAAGCAGTCATCGGGATTGTCATCATTGGAGTCTTGAACTTTGGTGTTAGCTTCGCACTGGCACTTTATACGGCCGTTCGTGCCCGCTCGATTCGAAGCGACCGCTTCAGCGAGATTCGCTCTAAAATTTTCAAGGTTATCCTAAAAAACCCCATCGCCTTCTTAGTCCCCCTTAAAACACCAGAAAAGCCCTAACCACCCCCTGGTAGCTGCTACCAGAGGGTAGCAATGCTGCGTTATGAAGTTTGACGCTGCATTGCTACCCTTTGGTAGCAGCTACCTTTTAACATGGGGGTATGAAGACAAAACAGATTTACACACTCCTATTAGCAGCGATCCTTCTCATTCTACCCGCACATCAGGCTTCGGCAGCGATGACCCCACTTGCGATCGGAATTATTCCGCCGGTGCAGTTTCCGCCAAGCAAGTTTGATATCGTTGGTCTTCGCGCCAGCGTAATTTACGGAAACCATCGAAGTGTTTCTGGCATCGATTTAGGATTAATCGGAAATATGACCGAAGTTTCTTTCGCAGGTCTTGCTGTCGCCGGCGGATTTAACCGCAACAAAGGTAAAGC
Source organism: uncultured Bdellovibrionales bacterium (assembly GCA_964543475.1). Lineage (GTDB taxonomy): Bacteria > Bdellovibrionota > Bdellovibrionia > Bdellovibrionales > JAMPXM01 > JAYSYM01. The sequence continues at coordinate 83,042 of CAZIYJ010000002.1, forward strand.
AACCATTCTCGGGCTTCAACTCGCAGGTATTGCGAACCTGAACATGGAGAAAACTGGCGTTTACGGTTTGCAGGCCGCACTCGTTAACTACAACAAAGCCGAATCAAATGTTGTCGGCATTCAATTCGCTGCAGCCAACCTCGCAAAAGAAACGACTGTGTACGGCGTGCAAGCCGGCGTTTGGAACAATGCTCGAGCTGTTTACGGATTTCAGATTGGGATTGTGAACATGGTTCAGAATCTTCACGGTCTGCAGATCGGGCTGGTGAACTTCCATCACAATGGCTTATTTAAAGTCGCGCCGATCTTAAACTTCGGGTTTTAATTCTTCTTGAGAGCTGCGACCGTAAAGTCGCGCGAATTCAAATTCAAATTGATTTTCAAGTCGCTCAGCAATACTTCAGTTGAGCGATTGTTCTCGAGATTCCTAACTATCAATTTTTGCGCACGATAAATGTTCGACTTCGTTCCGATGTAGTTTTGGAACTCGACACGCTTTACTTCTTTTGCACCCTTAAAATAAACCATTTCTTGAGGCAGCGCTTTCGGGAGAGACATCGTAAGAAGCACTTTCGTATAATCGCTAGACCCTTTAGATGGTGTCACTTCGATGAGTGCCATCTTCGCATCTTTTCTCAAAATTTTCGCCGTTGCACCCTTAAGCGCAGCCGAATTTAAATCGTCAGGGCTAAGCTCTGATCCCAAAACTCCAGATGATTTTTTTGAGCTCACTACCCGTCTGACTTGTTTGCTCGAGGGAAGGTAGAGCCATTGATTCTCATTGCCATCCTTGATCTCTGCTAAAACTGCAGTCCCTTTTACGTCGGCTGGAGAAAGTATTCGCGCCATCGCGTAATAAACTTTTCCGTCGCGAAGAGTCTGTAGTTTGAGGTCGCGAGTTTTTACGTCGCCATTAGCTTCGATGATTTTTAAAGTCACATTTGCTTGATCGCTCTCAGCCTCCAAATGTTGACGACTAGTTTTTAAAATATCCTGAGCTTCGTCAGCAATCGCGGAACTTGAAGTGAGAGTGAGTGTGAGAGCCGCAGCAATACCAGCTGCTTTTCTTAGACCTGAAGCCGTTGAAGAAGGAGTTGATTTCTTTTCTACTTTCGCCTCTGTCAAAAGACGCGGGAACAATTTGATCATCGCTGGCATAAAAGCCAAATCTCCGATGCATGCGGCAACAATAGATAGAATCATATACGCTCCAAAAGTCTGATTGAGTCCAAAGCTCGAAGTTAGAAAAACTGCAAATCCTGCAAAAGTCAGTAACGATTCAGAGAGGCATGGGTTTCCCTCACTTAGCAGAGCCTGTTCGAGAGGAAGACCATTTTTAGTTGCAGCTTGAAGTCTTCGCAATCGGCTTAAGATATAGACTGTATTGTTGAACGCCAAGCCAATCGCAATCGAAAAAATTAGAGCAATCGCTACTTTTATAGGTGTGCCGATAAGAGCCATTGTGCCGATGAGCATCAGCGGCGCCATTACATTCGGAATACAGGCGACAAGCGCATATCGCCATGAGCGAAAGACGACAATTAGTAACAATCCAATCACCACAATCGATTGCCAGAAACCAAATACAAGTTCGCGAGCCACTTCTGAATTAATCGTGTAGCTCACAACCGCTAAACCAGTTTGAGCTACTTTCGCCTCAGGCAGCTCGCGAGAGATGATCGAATCAACTTCTGATCGAATTGCTGCCACTTGATTTGTCGTCAGATCCGGAAGCCTGATGGCAAGCCGAGCAAGCTTTTGCTCGCTGTCCACAAATCGACGTAAAGGATTTGCCTGAGCCATCGAGAAAAGAAAATTGGTTTCCGCAATTGCACCTTTAGAGTCAGGAATGGGACGACCCATAAAGTCACTCAGAGCAAGAACAGAACCCACGTTTTTAAGAGAGCGCACGCTTGACGCGATTCTCTCAAGCTTTAACAGCTTTTCAGGGTCACCCCATGTTCCATCCGAAAGCCTGATGCTGACCTCGAGAGGAACTGTTCCTCCAAACTGCTTATCAATTCGTTTCATCGCTTGGTGGACCGGCTCTGATTTTGGAACTTCGTCAAACAGCTGTGCCGAGTAATTTAAATTTTTAGCACAAAGAGCGAGAATCGCCGTCAGACCAATGACTGTTACAAAAACAACTTTTGCGTGGCGAGTAAACAAGAGCATCCAAGATGCAGGCTGGCTCATCCAAGTTCTTTGAATAGGGGTCATACGATGCATGACTGCTAAAAACATGACTTGCGACAAAACAAAAGTGAGCATCACCCCACCCGCCACTGCAATTGCGTACTGCTGAATGAGCGGGATCTTTGTAGTTGCAAGCGCTGCGAAACCAACAGCTGTAGTGACACTTCCTAAAAAATTTCCGACCAAAAGATCAGAGAGTGTTTTCACTGAAAGTTCCCACCGCTGCTCTTTTGATAGAGATTTACCTTTCGCCTTTAGGTTATCAGACCAAAGATGAAGAGTATGAATGCATAAAGACACAAATGCGATGCTCACGACAACAGGCAAAGTACCGAGCAGTACGGTAAAAGGTATGCCAAAAAATGCGAGCCCCCCAATCGCTGTTACATTACAGACAATCAAGCCGGCAAACACGAAGAGCAAAAGAGATTTGTTTTTAAAGAAAAACATGAAGGCAAAGACAAATACAACAAGGCAAAGAACCAAGAACATACCTAATTCTGATTTTAATTTCCCGGCTAAGCTTTGCGACATGACCGGCACGCCAGATAGTCCGGCTACAAATTTTCCGTTGGTTGATTTAAGAATCGTTTCTATTTTCGATTGAATAAGCGAAAGTTCAGCAAGCGTTGCCTCTCTTGGCTCAATCACAACCAAAACAGAGCGTAGATCTTCTGAGATTAATTGTGGACGAAGCAAAGCCTGCGACTCAACTTCTGGCTTCCACATTTCTTTAGGCAAAATATCAAAGAGTGGCCCTATCCGAAGTTCGTCTTTATAAGTGATCGCAAGATCAACATTCGCAAGTGATAGAACATTATGGACTCCGTCAATGTTCGTAAGTTCCGAAGTGATTCTCTTGAGCTCAATTGTGAAATCTTCTTCGAGCCAGTTACCTTGGTCCTGCGGAAGACGCTCTAGGATTGCAAAATACGAGGGTGCTGAATTAAGCTCGAAGGTACGTTTGAAGTGTGCGTCCACGTCAAGCAACGTATGTTGCTTCGGAAAAAATTGCCGAACTGAATAACTCGTATTCAAATTCTGCAACTGTGTCGCACCAAGGATGACAAAAATCAAAGTAGTAACTGCAGCAAGTGTTGAGACTACTCTTCGATTTCTGAAATACTTCATCCTGAAATATCCTCTTTGCTTTGGGAGATCCGTAAATGATAACGAACCGTTCTAGTTTCTTGAGCTCATTTGTTTTTGCGTGGACGTTAATCCTGTCACAAACCGCACTAGCAGCGCAATCCAAAGCTCAGCTTTATATGCCCTGGCCTATGTTAAACACAAAGTTGAACACTGTATTAAGCGGTACCAATTCTAGTTTCTCGACTAAAGTACCCGCCTCGACACTAGACGCCGGAGGATTTAATTGGTCGATCACAAATATAAATTATGAAGCCGCAACCAATGCCCCCGTCTCCCATACAAATGGCTCTGTTATTAGCTTTGAAGCTAATAACTCAAGCCTAAGAGTTACGATTGAAAAGATAGCTGTCGATCAAATTATTGAGCGAGAAGTGAACGGTGCAATTATTCGAATTCATTTGGTGGCAGACTGCGGCCCGCTTGTATTCACTCAAGAAAAAGCAAGTGCTTCATCTCTCTTCGATATCAGTTGGGCTTCAGGCTCACCAGTTGCATCACTAAAAACTTCAGATTTGAACTGGGCCCAAAACTCTTGGCTGATTTCTAACTTTTCTTGTAATGGACCTAATGGCCTCTCAGACATCCTCAAACAAAATATTAGCGAGCGATTGAAGAATGCAGATGATTTCAAACCGTATCTCTCTGAATTCTTAAACAAAGAAGTCCATGCCTTAATTTCGAAAACGCTTGGCAAAATTCGAGAGCCGCTCACGATTAATGCTGCTTCTACTCGGCAGACCTTTAAGGTTGGCATTCTCTATAACCTGCCTCAAGGTGTCGTTGCTGACTTAACCATTAGCGATTCTTCGAAAGCAGAGGTTTTGCCACCCATCGCTGCACCTTCCGCAGAGATTCTAAACACACTTTCGACAACTACTCCGTCGTTTCTTGCTGGCAAAGAACTCCTCGAGCAAATTATTCGCTCCGAACTGAATGCTCAGCCATCAACAGTAAAAACCGATTTACAATCAGTTCCCTCTTTTCATGCCCTCATGCAAGATCGATTGAAGCAATTCTTTGGCTGGTCTGACCTCACAAAATATCCCAAGAACAATCCTTTTCCATTAACTATGTTTAAGCCAAAGTTTGAAGGGCTAGCGCTTTCAAGTGAGAATAAACTTAAAACTACATTTGATGTGTATGGAGTCGCTCAATCGTACCGAGAAAAACAATGGTGGAACTGGCTGATAATTAAAGGCAAAGCATCGGCAGAAGTTACAACGATGATTAGTAATGGCAGAGTCACTTACAACACTGCCGTCACACCACTTACTACAACAATTAAGTATGGGCCCGAGTACACAAAAGAGTTCGATAAAGACAGTGATCCTCCGCAAAATAAAATATTATCTGCTGTGACCGGATCACAACCTAAACTTTCTGGTACCTATAATTTTCCGGTTATTGAATTAGCAAAAACTGGAGCCTACAAACTTTCGTCAATTAAGTGGCTCAACTCCAAAAGTTTTGTTTTAAATTGGATAGAAAACTAAAACGATCGACGGATCTCCAATGAGACTCTGTCATTTTTATCGTAGATGCCCAACACAGACTGTGGCGGGCCTTCAAGCACTTCAAATAAAAGTCGTCCGCTCCACTGAGTGGCAAAAGTCCGAGTCACCTGCGCGGTGTAGAACGACGATTTGTCACTGCCGCTTCTCAAAGCGGACAATTGAGTTGTCCAAAAGTCACTGATTGGCCAGCGCATTCCAAGAAGAATTGATTTGTCTAAAAGATCCTGAATTGAAACCAAACTTGTGCTCTCAGGTGCTTCAACTGTTGAGCCCTGAAGAATGAATGTGACCACATCGTCAAAAATCGTAAAGCTTCGCTCGACTCCCGCTACTGATTGGCCTGAATAGGTTGTTAGTTTTTTCGCTGAGCCAAGTGGCGCATCATATCGACTGGCTACACGAAATATCCACTCGCCAACCGGCAAAGTTAAAAGGCCCGCGACAGTTCGCCTGCGATAGTGCCTCGGAGTTAGCCGCAATGGAGACTGCAATTGATAGATCTCTTTTGGGGAAATCGAAATCGGAATTACGTCAAGAGTCGGAAGGATCAGAGGAACGTCAGCTGCTCCTTCAAAATAAGCTACTGCCGCATCTCCAAGGTCAGTTCTCAACTGCGCTCGCGCGGTGTAGTTATGCAAAAACGCATGATCGATGTCTTGGCGCTCAAGCAAAATATAATCAACACGAGACGGCAGCAAAAGTTCGATGTTGTCTGAGCGAAGAGGAAACCGAGCACGTCTTGGATACCATGCACTCTCCTCGCCAGGTAACGTTGAAGGAGACTGATTCGGGATATATGCAGCTTCGAACTCAAACACGTTTCCGGTATATCCAGCATGAAGTCCGAGGGATGCTTTTGAGATCGGATTGAGCGGATCACCCCAATACTTCATCGAAGCAATATCCATCGGATTAATCCCATCGGTGCCTTCATACACCAAAGTGAAATAACCGCCATGGAGGTAGACACTATTTGCCTCCGCAGTTAAGTACAGCTCGCGAGGGTCAGCAATGTAATCGGCACCCCAAGCTTTTGGTAAAGTTGAAATTTGAAAGTACGGATGAACTTTGAGCGAAAAATGATCGTTTGCAGAGAAAGTATTGTCGTATTCCATCAGCAGTCGCATCTCATGCTGATTTACAGAATCCGGCTGCTCAGAGAAAAACGATCGCCCTTCAGTCGCTATGTAGGCGCGTGCATCACTGAAGGCCGCGGTTGTGTAGATTAAGGAGAGGAAAAGCATGAAAAAACTTTTCATGCCTATGTCATACGAAACTTATCTATTAAGTGAAATGAGAAATGGCGATAATTCTGATGGTGGTTCTTTGTCCCATAAACTTAGCGCATACCCGCCGCCGCCTGAGCCCGTAGGCTTAACGGCTATCGCCCCAGATCTCTCCAGGAACTGAAGATGCTTCCCGCATTCGCCTTCAGTCAGTTGCCAGCGATCGAAGCATTCACGCGCCTTCACTATCGACTGTGCAAGCTGATTAAGCGCTTTAGGCGACTCCCCCATTTTTAAAGACTCTTCCGCGAGACTGACAGCCTCTCGCATCGCTTGATCAATTTTCTCGCCCTCAGAGCGATTGCGCGCCCAAAGTGCTTTTACCTTCGAAACACATTCTGATGTTACGCCTCGTTTACCCGAATACGAAATGTACCATTTGGGCTTCCATGTTGGAACGACTTCGAACCGAAGCCCAGATCTTTCAAAATGTAAACCCTTTGACGATATTGCGACTGCGATATCGACACCACTACTCTCGCCGTGAAACAAGTTTTCAAGCTGGCGAGAAAATTCGTAAAGTTCGCCTTCAGAAATCCAGTCTCTCGACACAAGCCATTTACCGACGCTCACACACAAAGTTGCCGATGCGCCGAGACCTGCCCCAACCGGAACTGTGCTGCTAATTGAAAAGTGACCGGTGAGCTCATTGCGATTATGTCCGACAAGCTCCAAAGCTTTTTCGACGACTCCCCAAAATAATAAATGCAACTCATTACCGTGCTCACCGGCAAATTCGGCAGTGAGGGGTTTAGTCGTTTCAGCGAATGCGAGTTTTAATGATTTCCCGAAAACTGGAAACACGAGGGCCGGAGATCCGCGAAGGACTGCATGTTCGCCGGCAAGAATCCACTTACCGAACGCCTCTGTTTGCCATGAATAGACAGCATTCGAAGAAGTGTTACTCATTCGCTCCGCCAAATCGCGAATCAAAACTAGAAATCACTTTATATTTCGAGCTAAATGCATTTTGGAATTGTTTTGCAAGATCTAGCTGGTCAGGGCGGTAAAGTAAATGAACATTGGGGCCCGCATCCATTGTCACAAGCGGTCCATCATTTTGCTTATGCCACATTTCTCGCTGCACATGTCGAAGAACATTCAGTGAGTCACCGTTCATGTAACCAAATGACGGTCGCGCCGTTTCAAAAAGAGCGTGCATATCCCAAAACTCTGCCCAAGTAATTTCATAAGCGTCCGCCCACTTCTCGCCTTTCAAAGCGTTAAGTAGATCACGCAAACGTTGTTCAGCCCGTTCGACACGACCTTTGAATAATGAACTTGTAATCACTCGCTTGTGGGCATCAGAGCTTGAAACAAGTTTGACCTTGTCATCGACAACCACAACTTGGTGAACAAGGCTCTTATACGGAAGTTCAACCGGCCGAACTCCTTCAGAGCCCCAAATCGCCCATGGCGTGTAAAATGAGCGACATGAAGAACCAGATCCTTGGCGAGAAAAATCTGCGACGTCAGAAACTGATGCCGATTTTTTGTTAGTTAGTTGCGGGAGCGCATCGCAAGCAGCTTGAGTAAGGGCTGCAAAACTTGAAGCAGAGCTAGCTAATCCGCAATCAGATGGAAAACCATTTCCAGATCGAATCTGAAAATTTCCGTCATACTGGAAAGCATCTTTTAAAAATTTTAAGTGTCTCAAGTATCGTTCTTGGCCCTTTTCACTTAAATGTAAAAAGCGACTGCCCGTCATCGACTCCCAAGAGTCATTCTTCCCCGCTGGCGCTTGCTCAAGCTCGACATAACTTTTGAGGTGATCAAGCGTGTAAGAAAAAGACGAATTCGTCGGCCGATTGCTCGACACATCCGTCTTCCCCATATACTTGATCAGCGCAATATTTGCTGGAGCTTCTGCCCGCCAAACCATAACCTTCTCCGAAGGTACCCGGTTCCCTTTGCAGAAGCTGCGCGTAAAATGCCGCGCAGCTTCTGCAAAGGGAACCGGGTACCTATTTGATTTCTTCTACTCGTAATCCTGCACTTAAAGTTTCATCGCTGGCAACGAGGTTTAGGCCCTTCGGGTTACCTTTTGCATTCAGCCAGCCTCTCCAGTCCTCAGCCTTCGTAAATTCGTCTGACTTTCGATAGATCACGAGGAGGACGTCGGCACCCATCGCACCACACGACTTTGAAGATAGAACTGGCGAAGTTCCCGCGCTTGTTCTTGCGCTTGTTTTTAACCAATCAAGTTTGGCGCCCGACTCTCCTGCCTGAAAGCCATTTTTTTCTAAAGTCTCTCCATAACTTTGAATCGCAATACACAAAGATTCTGCGTCTGACGACGTAAGTGCATCAGCCGACCGCTGGGCCGAATTCCTCAATTCACCAACAGGAATTTCAAACTTTGATTTCAAATGTTCGTGAGTCGCAAGTTTATTGCCAGTGTGAAAAAGCAGAAAGCCAATATCCTTAAAAGGCCACTCTGTACTTTGAACGCTGAGCTTTGTTCCATCGTACAACACAACTGATCCGGTCAGTTGCGCGATGAGATCAGCACCGCTTGGCGGCTCACCTACTCCGTTGTAGGCATACAAGCTGTAGTCTCTAAGTAACTCTGCCCACTGCATTTGGTCTGACTGAATTTCGCCTTCGCGCATGATGAGCTCAGCCATATAGAGCATTGCAAACTGTGCCGTCGATGCACCAAAGCCACCGATGCCTTGATAAGGATCGTGGAACTCCATGTCCCAGTGAGCGAAAAACGCAGCGTGATCTTTTAAAAATTTACCAGCAGGACTATCAGAATGAAAAATTGCTGGAGAATCGGAGCGAGCTTTTTTGGGAAACATATTAAGAACGAATCGTGGCTCGGTACATAGCAAAACCGATGGTCCGCCTCTGAGTGCAAGATACTCACCGACTAAAAATGTTTTTCCTGGCACTGAAAGCTGAATACCTTGAGCCAAAAAACCTACTAGCTCAGCTGTTAAGAGCTGTACCCGTTGGCTTCTGAGAGGCTCGAATCTCCTTGAGCACCTCAATCGCGTTATTCAACGAAATTCGTTTCGTCAAAACAAGGATCTCTTCTAAGCGCTTTTGCACAATCGGAGCTTCTTTCTCAAGAGCACCAGCCCCGAGAGTTAAGTTCTTAATGTGAAGCTTCATATGACCTTCGATAATTCCAACCGTCGTGAGTGCGCGGAGCGCTCCAAGATTTTGAACTAATCCTACCGCTGCGCAAACTTGAGAGAGCTCAGATGCATTCTTTACCTGGAGCATGTTCAATGACATCTGCGCCATCGGATGAAGTTTTGTCACTCCTCCGACAGTTCCCACTACGATCGGAGCTTCAAACACTCCCACTAATTCTTCGCCTTCGATTTTCCATTTAGTGATCGAACGATACTGACCATCGCGAGCCGCATATGCATGCACGCCAGCTTCGACTGCGCGCCAGTCATTTCCCGTTGCGATTAAAATTGGATCAATACCGTTGAGCACACCTTTGTTGTTCGTAGCGGCTCGATACGGATCTTGTTGAGCAAACAATGAAGCTTCAGCAATTCGCTCCATCATGTCGCGATCAAGACCCTTCATGCGAACAGTCGCACGAGTCAGTTTTGTATCGACGAGGTTCGACAAGATACACATTGTTACCGTCTCGCCTGTTAGCTCTTGCACTGGGCCTTTTAAATATTCGCAAACTTGATTCATGATGTTTGCACCCATTGCATCGCAAGGATCTGCAAGCACGTGAATAACTGCCATGTCAGTGCCATCACCGCGAGGGACTTGGCGAATAACGATATCTTCTACACCGCCACCGCGAGCCACTAGCCCGTGTGCAACATCGGCATTCGCCGAAGCAATAAGAGAAACTTTATTTTTTTGAATGATCCCAGCAAAACGAGAGAAGTCGCTCACTTTTGCAATTTGAATTTGGCCGATAATTAAATCGCCGAGTGTTTCGCCAGTGATAGTACCGTGCTCATTTACCCACTTAGCAGTTTTGCTGGCTGCTGCGATAATCGAAGTTTCTTCAACTGCCATTGGAACAACGAAGGCACGATCATTGATAAAGAAATTAGTTGCGACACCAATAGGAAGCTGGAAGTAACCGATCGTGTTTTCAATAAATTTTTCAGCAAGAGCAGTGTCTTTAAGACCACCGCTGCGCAAAAACGAAACGTCGTCGGCAGTGATCACGCCCATTGCACTAAGGCGCTCGAATCTTTCTTCGCGAGAAAGTTTTGAGAAGCCTTGAAACAAGCTTGTGAAATCAGGAGTCTGTTTTTTCATGTTCGAACTTCCTGCCATGCTCTTTTCTCCTGTAAGTCGTTTACAGTTCGAGAACCCGTACAAAATAGCGCTACTTTGAGTTCATATTCGAGCAATTCTACCTTTTGGTCGAGCGATTCTTCACTCAACAAGGCTGCTTCTATGATTGGTTTAGCAAAACCTACCATTTTGGCTCCCATCGCTAATAAAATCGCTGCATCTAACCCTGATCGAACACCACCCGAGGCCCAAACCTCGTAAGTTTTACCGATTTCCATAGCATTGAGTAAAGACTCCACTGTACCAACTCCCCAGTTGCGAAAAGTCTCAGCCGCCTGCGAGAGCTTTTCGCCAGCTGGAGAACGCCCACCTTCAATGCGACCCCAGTGAGTTCCGCCAAGGCCCGCGACATCGACTACTTTAATTCCCGTGTCACTTAGTCGCTCGAGTGTCGACTTCGAAAATCCGCATCCAGTTTCCTTAACGATGACCGGAATTGTTAATTCACGAGTCAACTTCTTGATCGCATCTAAACCGCCTTTGAATTCCGGAGTACCCTCCGGCTGCAAACATTCTTGGAGCGGATTCAAATGCACGATCATCGCCGACGCCTGAAGGGTTTCGGCTAAACGCTTTACGCGATCAGTTGGCAAACCAATGATCTGACTTAAACCAATGTTACCGTAAAATTTTACTTGAGAACATTGTTTACGAATCTCTGTCCACTCACGATCGGCAGCGCCATCTTCAAGCTGCCTGCGTTGGGATCCAACCGCCATCGCCCAGTTTCGCTTTTCGCAAACCCGCGCCATCTTGAGATTCAATTGAGTAGAATCAGAATGCCCTGCCGTCATCGAACTAACGAACAGAGGTGCTGCAACTTCTTCTCCGAAAACTTTGCAGCGAAGATCGATGTCTTTGAAATCTAAATCAGGAAGAGCTTCATGAATCAGTTGATAACGATCTAAACCACTCAAGCCAGTGGCTTGCGTCGCAGGGCTCAATGCCAGGCGAATGTGATCTCGTTTTCGTTGCTCAAACTGCTCCGACACAGAAGGTACCCGGTTCCCTTTACAGAAGCGGCGCGTTTAATCGCCATACTCCCAAAAAATTAAAAAGCCGAAGGCATTAAATCCTTCGGCTTCGAAAAGTCATAATAGTGAATCAGTGTTACGCAGTTGCTTGGCCAGCATTTGGAAGTACTGATTTTACTAGAGCGCTAAAGCCCGCTGCATCAGCTACCGCGATGTCAGCTAAAACTTTACGATCAAGATCGATGTTGGCTTTCATCAATGCATTCATGAATGTCGAGTATGTTGTACCGTTCAAACGAGCGGCAGCATTAATACGCGTGATCCATAGTGAACGCATTTCGCGCTTACGTACTTTACGATCCCGGTAGGCGAACACCATACCACGGTCGTTTTTCTCTTTAGCGTGAATGAATGAACGGCTACCAGCTGAGTAGTAACCAGATGCTCTCTCTAAAACTTTTTTACGACGACGACGAGCTGTGACGCCTCTTTTTACACGAGCCATACTCTACTCCTTAAAAATTCAACAGGCGACGAGCCTGGTTCATGTTAGCGCTGTGAACGTAAGTTGTGTCCCCGAGGTGGCGCTTGAGTTTAGAGTTGTGGCTCTTAAGTCTGTGACGTAGGCCGGCTTTTTTGCGCTTCACTTTTCCGCCAGGTAGCAGAACCATGCGCTTCTTCGCACCAGAGTGCGTTTTCGTTTTTGGCATTTCTATCCCTTTCCGAGCAGGCGGTTCACTCTAGCTGATGTCGTTCAAAGAACGTATTCGGCGAGAAACACTTTGAAGGCCTGGTTCAGTGTGAACGAAAAGATATATGGGTAAACCCATGTAAATTCAAGGCTGATTTGGGAATTTAGACCAGAAGGAGGAGATTATACTTAACCGCATGGCGGCCCAGTCTCAATATACGTGCTTTAAGCCCAAGCTTAGCAAGTGCCGCGTTTTCTGAAGTAATCCACGAGGATTTTTACGTGATCGTTATCGGGCCCAAGGAACCTAACGCCGATTAATCGTTTACCTGGAACCGGCTTCACTGTGTAGGCGATTTGTCCTTCGAGACGAATCAAAACCGTGTCAGAAAGCTGAAAGGTCATGGCGATCATTTGGCCTTCGGTGAAGTCGCGGTCCGATTCAAATAGCATTCCGCCTTCGCTAAATTGACGACCTTTTTCAACCTTGTAGTAATCCTCTGCGTGAATTCCTACGGGCTCATCAATGTCTAAACGAGGGAACCTGCGATCTTCCATATTAGTCTCAAATTATACGAGAATTGATTAACTTTTTGTCGGAATAAACTTTCAGTCTCAGATCTGAGCAAAACTTGTCTCAAACAAATTCAACAGAACCTGTTTTGAGGCGAATCAAAGCAGGACCAAAAAAAAGAGGCCACCCAACAAGGTGACCTCATACTTAGATTTTATTTAGTCGGCCACTGACCCTCAGTAAGGGACTATTCCTTCTCTGCTGCCGCTTCTGCCGCCTCAGCTTCGTCTTCTTTTTCTTCCTTCATTGGAGGAAGCTCAGCCGTCTTATTCTTTTTGAATAACTCAGGGTTCGCCTTTTCAAGGTCTTTGATTTTCGCTGCATCAGGAGCAACGAGAACAAAGAGCTGTCGACCTTCCATTTTAGGATTCACTTCAACTAACGCAATATCACTCAGCGTAGCGATCACTTTTTTAAGTAGATTAAATCCGAGCTCTTGGTGAGCCATCTCGCGACCGTAGAAGCGAAGATTCACTTTTACTTTATCGCCTTCGAGAATGAACCGTCGAGCGTGGCGCATTTTCACGTCGAGATCATGCTGATCTGTTCGCGGGCGCAACTGGATTTCTTTAATAGTAATAACCGTCTGATTTTTGCGAGCTTGGTGCTCTTTCTTTTTGTTTTCGTATTTGAACTTGCCGTAATCCATGATTTTGCAAGTTGGCGGCTTCGCAGTTGGAGCAATCTCGATCAAATCGAGTTCTGCCTCTTCTGCTAATCGCAATGCTTCTGGAACTGGGAACACTCCCAACATTTTTCCTTCTTCATCGATCACGCGTACTTCTGGAGCACGGATGTCACGATTGACTCGTAAACCATCTTTGCCTTCGCGTTTTGGGCGATTGGGATTATCGCGTCCGCCATCGCGGGAACCGCCGCCCCCACCACCACTGAAACCACCGGGACGAGCACCACCAAAACCGCCACCGCCGCTTGGTCTTCCGCCGCCGCCACCAAACCCACCACCTGGGCGACTTGCTGGAGCGCTACCTGGAGCCGGAGCTGGGCCTGGACGAGAATGTCCACTTGGTGCTGGAGCTGGGCCGCCTGTTGTTGGGCCGCCTGGACGTGAAACCGGGCCACTGCCTGGTGGTTTAGTTGAATTAATGTCTTTCCTCCTGGTTGGATGCGCTCTGATTCGGGCTACCTAAATCTTTATAGGCACCTTCGAGCTTACGCCCGCTTATTTCCTTCAAGAGCTCATCAGTAAATTCTTTTAAACTCAAATTATTATGGACTGCTCCACTGCGCATTCGGACCGAAACAGACTTTGTTTCGGTCTCCTTGTCACCAATGATGAGCATATATGGAACTTTCTGCAACTGTGCTTCGCGAATCTTGTAACCAAGCTTCTCTGCGCGCTTATCCCAAGCAACACGAATACCGTGCGACGCAAAATGCTTCTCAAGTTCTTGGCAATACTCAGCCTGACGATCAGTCACATTTAAAATTTGCACTTGAACTGGCGCAAGCCAAGTTGGTAAGTGCCCAGCGCAATGCTCAAGGTACACTCCGATGAATCGCTCAAGCGACCCTAAGATCGCCCGATGAAGCATGAGTGGTCGATGCTCTTTATTATCTTCCCCTACGTAATTTAATTCAAAACGTTGCGGGAGGTTTGGATCGCACTGAATGGTTCCAAGTTGCCAAGGTCGCTTCAAAGCATCAACGAACATAATGTCGAGCTTCGGACCATAGAATGCGCCATCTCCAGCATTGATTTCGTAAGGAATTTCGAGCGACTTCAACGCCTCGGCAAGTGCGCCTTCAGCGTGATCCCAATCAGCGTCAGTACCGATGCGCTTTTCAGGGCGCGTTGATAAGAACACTTTGTAATTCGACATCCCGAGCGTCTGATAAACTTCGTTTAACATCTGCATGAAGCCGCGAATTTCTTCTTGAAGCTGCTCGGTCCGACAAAAGATATGAGCGTCGTCTTGGCAGAAAGTGCGTACGCGAACGAGGCCATGCATCGTTCCGCTTCGCTCAAATCTGTGCAGTCGACCAAAGTCAGCAATGCGCAAAGGAAGATCGCGATAAGAATAGCGATCTGCTTTGTAAAGCAAACAGTGGCCAGGGCAATTCATCGGCTTACTTGCAAATTCACGCTCTTCAACTTCAGTGAAGTACATGTTTTCTTTGTAGTTCGCGTAGTGCCCAGAAGTGTGGAACATTTCGACGTCAAAAATTTGTGGAGTGATGACTTCTTGATATTTATATTCTTGATACTTTTCACGAACATACTTCTGAAGCTCGTTATAGATCGTTGCACCCTTGCCAGTGAAGAATGGAGACCCGGGAGCATACTGGTGAAAGTGAAAGAGCCCGAGCTCTTTGCCTAGCTTACGATGATCGCGTTTTTTCGCTTCTTCCATTCGGAAGAGATAATCTTCTAATTCTTTTTTATCTGCGAACGCAGTCGCGTACACGCGCTGGAGCATTGGGTTTTTCTCATCCCCTCTCCAGTAGCTACCTGCAGTGTGCAAAACTTTAAGTGCTTTGATTTGGCCAGTTTTTGCAACGTGAGGCCCGCGACAAAGATCGAACCATTCACCTTGATGGTAAATGCCAACAGTCGTTTCGCCTTTTTTCTTTAAGTCTTCGATCAACTCAACTTTGAAGCGTTCGCCCATTTTAGTAAATGTTTGAATTGCTTTGTCGATTGGCCAATCTTCTCGTTTGATTTCAATGTCGCGCTTTACGATCTCTTGCATCTTCTTTTCAATTTTTTCGAGATCTTCTGGTGCAAAAGTGCGAGGCGAATCGAAGTCGTAAAAGAAACCCTCATCGATCACAGGACCGATTGTCACTTTTACGTCGGGCCAAAGCTCTTGAACAGCTTGCGCCATCACGTGAGCACCTGAGTGACGGATCACATCACTTGCTTCAGGAGACTTCATCGTTATGATCTCGAGCTTTGTTCCATCTTTCAACGGCGTACGGAAGTCGATGACTTCTTTGTCGCCATTGATCTTTGCACCTAAAGTTGATTTCGCTAATCCGGGACCAATTCGCAGTGCGACCTCAAGCGCTGAAGGCTCGTGATCAAATTCCATTACTGAATTATCGGGAAGGATGATTTTAACTGCTGACATTTATGAAACGGTCGTCAAATTACGGGAAATCGCAACCATAGCGGCTGTAATTCGAGAAGATTGCGTATTTTGATTCGGCAGTCGAAGCATCCCAAAGTTTTATAAGAAACATGGTTTTAAGGCAAGTTGCTTCTGGTCCACATTTTCGCTCGCCACTCAGATTCAGTTGTCCTAAGGTCAATTTGACAGGATTTGAGAGCTTATGGTGATGCGAATGACTAATCAAAATCCACTTTTAACCGTTTCGGCTTTTGCGGCCCGAATCGCCTTCATTTCGATTTTGATGAGCCCTTTGGGTTCAATTGCGTCTGACCTGCGATGGACAAAGGACAACGAGCGAGTGCTAAAGGCTCAGTTCGGGATCACTTCTCCCGGGTTAGATTTCACCGTTCATACACCCGGCTCAGACTTCGTTTTCGTTCCAAAAGTTGAAGCAGCTCCGAGTTTAGATCTTTCTTACCAGAAAATTGGTTTAGGAGTAAAACTTCCGACCGAAAGCGATAGCGACCCGCTTCGCTCAAGGGTTGCGGACTATCAACTTCGAATGTTCAGCGCAAGAACAACACCTGAAGTTATCTATCAAAATTTTAAAGGGTATCGACCAGAAGGCTGGCTCGATAGCGGCGGTCAGCAAATTAATCGACCCGATGTAACTGTCGAGGTTTTGAATTTTAATTTAATTCAAAATCTATCTCCGGGCCGCTACTCAATGCCCATCGCACTTAGCCAGAATGGAATTCAGCGAAAGGCCGGAGGAAGCTTCTTATTACTTGGATCATTCGGCACAACAAGAATATCCGCCGCAGCTCCACTCATTCCGACAACCCATCAAAATAATTCGGGAAGTTTAGGTCTTCTAAAAGGCTTAAAAACTTATTCGCTCTTAATTGGTGGCGGCTACGCCTACATCTTACCGATCGACAAACGATACTATGCAACAGCAGCAGTCTTTGCTGGTTACGGTGTTCAGCGCTCAAGACTCGATCTGACGACTACTTCCCGCTGGGAGACTGGTCCGCTTCATAGAATCGGCGTTCGCCCAGGGCTGGGTTATAACTACGGTAACCATATCGCTGGTATTCAAATTATTGTTGATGCAAACACCGCACGGATTTTAGATTCACACGTGCAACAAGCGACCTTCACGTCGTCAGTGTTTTACGCGTATCGATTTCAGGGCGTGAATTTACCCCTGCTCTCGAAAATTAGTAGTTTCCTACCTTGATGTTTGCGAAGGCTTTGTAATTACATGGTCTTCAAGTTGATGCGGATCGAAGTTCCTTGCGGCTCAACGACGACCTTTGCTTTTTTGAAACTTGGCGGACCAAAAGTTCCCATCGCATCCTTTGAAAAACCGAATGGTTCCTTTGGAAAGCCGATGCCGCTTTTATCCATCTTCCCGTTCGCATTCTCATCGTGCATAACTGCTACAGCGTATTCACCTGGTGGGACGTTGTAGATCGTAACGATAGTTTCATTCTGCATCGGCACAGATTTAATTTTGTAAACTGCGCGGTTTTCGTCTTTCGGAAATGCTTCTGCGTCGTTGAACACTGATACCAAGATGTTTCCCTTAGTATTCTGAACGCCATTGACGTAAATCATAAAAGTTGCAGAGTGAGCACTTTCCGCAACCAATAAAGAGACAGCTGCACTCAAAACAAAACGTCCAATCATATCAACTCCCGCTTAATAAGTGACTTCGTGGACTAGTGACTCGCCAATGCGCGGATCTTTAATTGGAACCAAGTTATTCTTCTCGAGGAAGCGCGTAACTGAAAGTACGAACAAACCTAAGAAGCCTAAGAACATTCCAATTTCTTGCCAGCCGAACAACACGCGAGAGTTATCCAAGTTAGGATAAACCATCCAGTGAATGTCTACGTACTGCATGATCAAAATTAAAATTGAAACCATGATCAAGTGTGAAGGTGTACGTTTTGCCCAACGAGGTAATAGTAACAAGAACGGCACCGCAAACTTGAAGATTAAAAGCGAGAACGACATCATCATCCACCCGCCTTGAGTGCGGTTAAGATAAAAAATTGTCTCTTCAGGTAAGTTTGCGTACCAAATCAAAAGGAACTGAGAAAAGCCGATGTAGGCGTAAAAAATCGTAAAACCCTTCATGTACTTTGCAAGATCATGAATGTGGTTTTCGTTGATAAGGCCACGTACCCAGCCGTTCTTCATACAGAACAAGCAAATTAAAATCATCACAGCCATTGTTGACTGGAACATACCCGCGAAGTTGTAAACTCCCCAGATCGTTGAATACCAGTGCGGCTGAAGACTCATCAACAAATCAACGCTGAAGAGCGAGTAGCTCAAAGCAAACAGAAGAATGAAGATAACTGATAGTGGCACGTTCTTAAGTGTGAATTTATCTTCGCCAGTTACATCTTGCTTCAAAGAGTTTCCAACAATCTTCTTTGCAAAGAACATCCAGATCGCAAAGAAAGCCGCGAGACGAATCATGAAGAAAGTTTGGTTCAAGTATGCATGCTTCGCTTGGAGAAGATAATCCTGAGCTACGTGATGGTGATCAAGCCAAACGTACAAATACTTGCTGCCAATTAATAGAACGACGGCACCAGCAGCTGCCATAGGTAAAAACGCAGTTAATGCTTCAGCGATTCGGCGAACGTTAACGCTCCAGCCTGCATTGGCCACGTTGTTAACAGCTACCCAGAAAAGGCCACCGAGAGCGAAGTTCGTGAAATAGAAGTAGCTTGTTAAGTAGCTATGCCAGATCCGAGCAGAAGAACCCTGCCCTTTTCCGATGAGGCCAAGCGCGAGAGTTAAAACTCCGAGGAAGATGCAAACTGTATAAAGAGTTTTAACACCTTTTGTTGCAACGAAGCGTCCTGGGTTTACAACTGTTGAGGTAGCATGAGCTGTAGCTGCCATCTTATTGTCCTTCGACCGCTAGCTTTTGAAGGCTGCGAATATAGTTTACGATTGCCCAACGATCATTCTCATTTGTGATCTGATAAGCGTAGCTCGACATAACACCTTGTCCATCAGTGATGATGTGATAGATGCGACCGTCGTTAAACGCTCGGACTTTATCGCTAAGAAGTGAGGGAACTTGAATCGACATTTTCTTCGAAACAGTTCCGTCGCCCTTACCTTGGGCTCCGTGGCAAACAGCGCAGTAGATTTCGAACTTTGTGCGTCCGATCTCAAGAACTTGAGCGTTTCCACTGAGTGGATTTTTCAAAGCTGCTTCTGCCGCAGCTGGATTTAAGCGATAAGGATAAGGCTTGTATCCAACCGGAACTGAACCTTCAGGCGGAAGACGACTTGCTGCCTGCTGTGGATTTCCCGGCTCATAATCTTGCGCCTTAAGCGCCGGCTGATCCATCATGTCCTGAATGATTTCAACATTCGTTGCTGATGAACGATCTGAACAGCTACAGCCAGTAGTCGCGAGTGCTGCTAATACGATTAGTAATGCTGATCTCATTAGTACTCCGGAATGTAGCGCACTTCAGCCGCGCCCAAGCTCTTAAGCAATTGTTCAACACCACCGCGATCGTATCCGACATCATTCTCTGGAATGAAAATCGCAAACTTGTGGCTCGTAAGATCTTTATCGATGATCGGCGGATCAATTTTTGGAAGCCCGCAAACGACGATTAAAGTTCCCACAGAGAAAAGTGCCGCAAACAAAATTGTTAATTCGAAAGTAATCGGAATAAACGCTGGGCCCGAGAAAAACGGCTTACCACCAACGTTAAGTGCCCAATCAACTGCGCTCGTCCAGAAAGTTAACCCAAGACCTGCACAGAGACCGAGAACACCTGCTCCGAATGTCACATAAGGAATGAATGAACGAGGAACACCCATTGCTTGCTCAAGACCATGTACTGGGAATGGAGTGATCGCATCCCACTTTTGATAACCACGCTCGCGCACTTTAACAGCCGCTTTTACAAGTTCATGATCATCGAGCCAAATACCAGCAACGCCACCAACTTTTCGCTTTGCCATTAGTGGTGCCCTCCATCTTTACCGACATGTAAGACCGGCTTCACTTCTGCAATCGAGATCGCAGGGATTACTCGTAAGTATAATAAGAACAGTGTGAAGAACATTCCGAAGCTACCCGCTAAGATTAGCGTGTCGTACATGCTCCATGCATACATTCCCCAATTTGACGGTAAGAAATCGCGGTGAAGTGATGTCACCGTAATTACGAAACGCTCAAACCACATTCCAACGTTCACCAAGATAGAAACTACGAACATTACTGGAATGCTTCTTCTGAATCGTTTGATCCAGAAAATTTGTGGGAATATTACGTTACAAGAAATCATGATCCAGTAAGACCACCAGTACGGACCAAATGCTCTGTTAGTGAATGCATAAACTTCGTATGGGTTACCAGAGTACCAAGCGATGAAGAATTCAGAGCCATACGCGTAACCGACCAACATACCTGTCGTCATGATGATCTTGTTCATGACTTCCATGTGATCAATCGTGATGTAATCTTTGAACTGTGGAATCGCGGCGCGAACCAAAGTTAAAAGAGTAATTACCATACCGAACCCAGAGAAGATCGCGCCCGCAACAAAGTACGGAGGGAAAATCGTCGTATGCCAGCCCGGCAACATTGAAACTGCGAAGTCGAACGAGACGATCGTGTGAACTGAAAGAACAAGCGGTGTCGATAAGCCCGCTAAAATCAAATACACCATTTCATAGTGTGTCCAGTTACGTTGCGATCCTCTCCAACCGAGAGATGCGATCCCGTAAGCGATGCGACGAAGTTTTGTCGTTGCGCGATCTCGCAAAGTGGCAAGATCTGGAACCATCCCGATGTACCAGAATACTGAAGACACAGTCGCGTAAGTTGATACGGCGAATACGTCCCAGAGAAGTGGTGATCTAAAGTTCACCCACAAAGGACCACGTTGGTTTGGATAAGGTAACAACCAAAAATCTAACCAAGGTCGACCCGTGTGAATCAATGGAAAGATACCAGCAGTCATAACGGCAAAGACCGTCATCGCTTCTGCAGAGCGAGCTACTGATGTTCGCCACTTCTGTCTAAATAAATAGAGAACTGCAGAGATAAGAGTGCCGGCGTGACCGATACCGATCCAGAAGACGAACGTGATAATCATCGTTCCCCAACCAATCGGATGGTTCGTACCAAGTAGACCCATACCTGTGCTCACGATAATTCCAATCGTGATTAGGTAAATCAAAAAGAGTGCGTTTGCTGAGAAGAAGAGTCCGAACCAACCTTTTGAAGGCATCGTCTCAACTGGCCGACAGATATCATCAGTGATGTCTTTGTAGGTCTTGTTACCAAGAATGAGCGGCTTACGCTTAATCATTAGTGACCTCCCTTTTCAGCAGCTGCATCGCTGAAGTGTCCTGGTCCATGAGGTGGCAGCGACGGATATTCTTTAATCTCGCGATCAGCATTTCTGATTCGGCTCATGTAACGAACACGTGGCTTCGTCGCAAGTTCTTCGAGAACTCCGTACATTCGCTCGTTCTTCTGATACATCTTCGCAACACGACTTTCAGGATCATTCAGATCGCCGAAGACGATGGCGTTAGTTGGGCAAGTCTCTTCGCAAGCCGACTTAATCTCGCCGTCTCTTAGTGCGCGCTTTTCATCTTTAGCCACGCTAGTCCCGCGGCGAATTCTTTGAACACAGAAAGTACATTTTTCCATGACACCACGTGATCGAACCGTAACGTCTGGGTTCAAAGACATGTGCTGTGGCTTCGCCCATTGCGACTGATAATTGAACCAGTTGAATCTGCGAACTTTATAAGGGCAGTTGTTTGAGCAATATCGAGTTCCAACGCAACGGTTGTAAATCATATCGTTCAAACCTTCTTCGTTGTGAACTGTTGCTAATACTGGGCAAACAGTTTCACACGGAGCAAGTTCACAATGCTGACAAAGCATTGGCTGGAATAAAACATCTGGGTCTTGAGGTGTTCCAACGTAATAACGATCGATGCGGATCCAGTGCATTTCGCGACCCTGCAAAATATATCGTTTACCAACTGTTGGAATGTTGTTCTCTGACTGACAAGCGACGACGCAAGCTGAACAGCCTGTGCAGACGTTCATGTCGATCGCCATACCCCATTTATGTCTATTATATTTATGATCTGGCCAAATTGAGAAAACGTGAGGCTTGTTGATTCCTGAATTTGGATTCTTCTGGAAGTTGGCGTTTGTTGTGTAACCAACGATAGGTCGACCCTCTAATTGATGGTGACCCTGCACGCAAGCAAGCTCATATTTCTCGCCAGTTTTTTCGATTGTAGCCTGAAGTCCTGAGAAGACAGGGTTGCCATCAGCAAAACCTGCAAGTTGATAAGCGTTTACGCCAATGTCCTTACAAACTTTTCCGGCACTGGCTACCCGACCGTAACCAACTGCTAAACCGAGAGCCGAGTCATGAAGACCTGGCTGAATATGCACAGGAACTTTTACCGATTTATCACCAACGCGAAGATTAACTACCGAACCCTCTTTCAGACCCTGCGATTCTGCAAGACCCGGAGAAACACATAAGTAGTTGTCCCAAACGATTTTGGTTACCGGATCCGGAAGCTCTTGTAGCCACGGAACGTTCGCCATTTTTCCGTCTAAGATTCCGACCTTTGGATAAAGAACTAATTCTAATCCTGTGTAAGGAGCAGGAACTTTAGGATTGAAGTCACCACCAGCTGATCGGCCAGAAGAAGCTGCTTCACGGCGAGAACCCGCGCTGTCGACGACTCCCGTCTGAAGTACATTGACCCAGAACTCTTCGAAGTTAGCGCCGCGTGCAGCGCCACTTGCCTTTGGATAAACTTCTTCGCGCCATACCGCTTGAAGATAGTTGAACCAAGTTTCAGAAGCTTTCACTCGTGCCGAAGCATTGGCTGAAAGTTTAGTCCAAGCAAAGAGCGTTTCTTGGAGTGAGCGTGTTTGATGGAGCGGACGAAGAGTTGGTTGCTGAATGCTGTAAACACCCGCCTGTAACTCAAAATCTCCCCAAGCTTCGAAGCTCGAACCTGCAGGAAGAACAAAGTGCGCGTGTACGCCAGTTTCGTCGTTGAAGTTACCTGTGTAGACAACAGTTTCAACTTTTTTCAATGCCTCAACAAAGCCCGCTTCGCGAGGAAGATGGTAAACCGGATTTACTCCATCAATAACGAGCGTGTGAACGCTACCTGCATTCATGTCTGCGATGAGTTTATTAACTGCAGCGAAAGTACCGCGATTTCCAGTGTAAGAATTCGCATGATCAACAGTCACTCCGTCGTTTCCGAGAAGAGAGTTGAGCATATTCACAGCCATTTGAAGATCGACTGCATTTGCAGTTTGAGTCATCAAACCACCCGCAATCACCAAGCTCTTTCCGCGATTTGCCCAAAGCTGATCAGCGGTGCGAGCGAAAAATTGAGCGTCGATTCCTAGGCGCTGAGCTGCATCTGCAAACTGAGAGCTAAAGGCAAATGATCGACCTGCGCGCTTGCCAATTTCAGCAAGTAACCCAAGGGCCACATCAAGTTGCTGAGAAGGACGAACACGAATGCGATCATCAGCATTCATTCCAGTAACGCTCATGACTGATTCGAAAACCACGAGTCGAGACATGTCTTTTCCGGGCTGACGAGTCTTCGACCACTGTCGTGAGAACTCTGCAGGCGAGAGATATGTTCCAAGGAAGTCAGCACCGAGACTTACAACCATTTGTGCTTTATCAAAACGGTAGCGTGGAACTGCTTCTTTTCCGTATGAGCGCTTTTGTGCTTCGAGGACATCGCTCACCGGGAGCGAATCCATCTCAACATGTGAACCTGAGTACACGCGTTGGAAGTCAGCGATCATAGCGCGAGTTGATGGAGAAGGAACAGATGAAGTGAGGACAGCAACTTTGCCCATCGACAAGTGCTTACTAATTTTTTCGTCTGCCACTTCGAAAGTTGTATTAATCGTTTCGCGATTCGTGCGCTCTTTGTTTAAAAGGTTGCGCTTTGGATTTTGCAAGCGATCTGGATCGTAAAGACCAAGTACGGCCGCTTGTGCTGTTGCAGTTAATCCGCCCATGTTCATTGGGTGTTGCGGATTGCCTTCAATTTTTATTGGGCGACCTTCAAGTGTCTTAACTAAAATTCCGTAGCCTTGTTGACCGTCGAAATAAGTTGAAGTGTAAAAAGTTGGCTCGCCTGGTGTAATCTCTTTTGGCGCTTGCGCATACGGGATAATTGTTTGCACTGGGCGACGAACACAGCTTGTAGAAGCAAGTGCAAGTGACGCACCCATGAGCTTTAAAAATTCTCGTCTTGCAACGCCGTCTTGCCCGTCTTCTTCCTTCAAAGGAGAAGATTGGAATTCACCTTCAGCCATTTTGCGGAAAGCGGGATCGTTATTGTAATCGTCTAAGCCAAGCCAAAACTCAGGTGCTTGTTGTGCCTCTGGTGGCGTTTCTGACGGTGGATTCTGCTGTATTTGTGGTGTTTGATTTTCTTCCATGTGTTCCACCTAGTAGTGACAAGTTGAGCAGCTCACGGGAGCTTGATGTTCTGGTTGACGGTGACAATCGATACACCATCCCATCGACAAGCTTGAGAACTGATAAACTGTTTCCATTGTTTCAACAGGCCCGTGACACTTCGTACATGCCATAGGTGCGCCGAATTTTTGAACGTGACGTTTGTGATTGAACTTAACGTGATCTGGAAGCATGTGCACATTCACCCAAGCCAGTGGCTTGTTCTCGTTGTAGTGACGAGAAATAGTTTGAATGTGTTCTTTGCCTTTTTCAGTACTGCCCGGAATTACTAAGTGGCAGTTCATGCAAATGTTCAGCGATGGAACCGACGAATGATTCGCACGTTCAGCTGTCGAGTGACAGTACAAACATGGAACTTTGTAAGCGCCAGCATGAATCTCATGCGAAAATGGAACTGGTTGTTCGGGTTGATAACCTTTGTTGTAACCAATCGATCCCCACTGATCACAACCGGTGAGCCAAGTACTCGCGACAACAGCAACAAAAGCTATTAGCACGAAACGGACGTGCGCACTCATTACGACTCCTCATTGATGCAAAGAAAAACCTGCAAGATATTAACTAACGAATGTTATGAAGAGTGTGAACAAAATTCTGATAACCAATTGAAAATTGTCAGGATCCCAGAATCGCCTCAGGCTGCTCGTTGTTTACGCACAAAGGCTACGTACCCGACAAAGACAATGTGAATGAAGACAAATCCGCTCACATATTCAACGCCACCAGCGCCGAATCCGTACGAATGAAGGCCCGCGCCCAGCACGAAATTCACACCGTACCAAGCCATCAAAACTAGCGAAAAAGTGATCACAGCACTTGCCGCCATTCCGAATTCACGAATGAGTCCGACCAAACGACCATGCAGCACAGCAAGATACCCCATTAATGCGATAAAGGCCCAAGTCTCTTTTGGGTCCCATCCCCAAAAGCGGCCCCAAGAATAGTCGGCCCAAACTCCGCCCAAGATTGTTCCGGCAGCAAGTAGCACAACTCCAACCTGCATTGATCGATAGATCGACTGAACGACAGCTTTTACTTTCTCGCTTTTCTCGCTCTCGCCTCTTAAGAAATAAATCAGCGCAAGGTCACCGAGTGCGAAGGCAAGAAAGAAGGCTGAGTAGCTGATGGTGATCGTAAGAACGTGAACTGTTAACCAAAGCGTACTTCGTAGAACAGGCTCAAGTGGTTGAAGTGAATGATCAAGAATTGCTGGTGCTGAGTTTGCGACGATCAAACACAGAACTGCAGTTGCTGTTCCGGCGAGCAGAATAAAGATTCTGCGCTGAAGTGCCTCGAAAATCATCGCAAACAAGACGATCCCGAAGCCGACCCAGACGACCGATTCGTACATATTTGAAACTGGTGGGCGGCCCGTTAGATAAATTCTTAGCGAAAATCCGTAAATATGGAGCATGAACGCAATAATCGAAAGCGCCCAACCTGCCTGATACCATCGCTTGCGACCACTCTGCCAAGCAAACGCAAGAGCTAGCGATGCTAACAAATAGACAATCCAAGTTTTTTGGAACGGCTCAAACGAATTGTAATGAACTTCGATCTCAATATCTTTGGCGTGAGCGTAGGCAGCAGGATTAATTTCGCGAGCGGTTTTAATGTACTCATCGATTGCGATTTTAAGTTGATCTGCTTCAGAGCTTTGAGTCGGAACGTCGTTTGGCAATGCAGAGACGAAGGCTTTTGCGATCTCGCTAAATTTGAGGCGCAAAGTCTCGTCGAGTTTATTCATTCCGATCCATTGCTCGCTTGCGGGCTGTGGTGCCACACGAATTGCCGCGCCTTCACGAATTCCCATAAATAGATCAAGCTGATTTCGAAGACGAGCGACGGCCTGATAATAAGGATCTAATTTTTCTTTTGCCTCAAGCTTGTTACCGAGTTCCTGAAAAAGTAAGCCGATGCGATCGTTTCGTACGAGATCTTGTGATGCAAAGTACTTCTCGCTGACATCAAGACGGAGTGATTCTTTTAAACCTTTGTGCGGGATTTCGATAATTTTTTTATCATCCCACGCTTGCGGAGTTAAAAACCAAGTTGTGACGATTTCAACTGCCGGTCGACCTTGAAATGTTTGGCGACCAGTGACGAGCTGCAGAGCTTCTCGAGAGAAGGTGTCGTAAGGCTTAATTCTCCCGCCATCTTGGACCGGCAAATACTTCATCGCATCTGTCGAACCAGCAAAACAAGAAATCGAGATGAGTAAATTTAGAATTAAACCAAACGTAAATTTCACCCGTAGCTCCTAATTCAGCCGTGTTGCGGCCAGTTGTCGCCGCTTAAAATAGAACATATGAATTGAACCCAGAACTATCAATAGAGAACCCAGATACTTAATCCATCTTCCTGGATCTTTATTGACTGAAAATATTGAAGCAATCGGCTGGCCTTGCTCATCTTCGCTGAAGCTTGCTTGATAAACCGTAAAGCCTTTGTGCTTAAGTGGCTCGTTCATCGAAATTTTGAACTCACCGAGACCAGGAACTTCGACAAGGCTTTCGTAAGAAGCTGCACGCATGGTTCCTTGATATCGACCAACGTTAAACTGTCTAAGCGTGATCGGAAAGCCGAGGTTTATTCTGCGATTCATGTAACTTACAATATAGACAGCCTCATTCGAGAAAAGCTTCACCATACTATTAAGGCCCAGCCAGTATTCGTTGGTCTGATCTTTAGCGAGGTACTTGATTTTAATCGCTGGGCTCGTGAGCTCAGTTGGCTTATCCATTTTTTTAAACGTCACTTCTTGTTTTGCCATCGGATAATAATCAATTAAGCGGAGCTTAAGGCCCATCCAGCCAGTCTCGATTGTTTCTCCTGCTTTTATTTTTCCCTGTTTCGTAATTTTGCCTTCGCGCGCAGAGTGAATTGCATACGAAACTTGTGAGTCTGATGCGGGCTGAATCACTATCAAGTTAGAGTTGGAATATGGCACTGGCGTGTTAGTAAGAATCATCTTTGCCGGACCAAAATTTTGCTCAACCGCTCGGCCTTTTGCAGGCTGAAGCAACCAGTTTACGAGATTCACATTCGGATTCTCGAGTTGAAAACGAATTGCAGCTCCGTCGCTTTCGGTTTTTGACGGAACTGTCTTTTCGTTTCTCATGGCGAACGGGAAATGTTCGACGACTGTGATTTCGCCATCAGGAATTGAAATCTGAAGAGGCTCTTTTTCAAATGATCGGCCAAAAAACTGAGCCTGCTCTCCGGTGGCTTCAGAATGGTCGTAAAGCTTTCGAATTTTATCGCCATCGAGTGACGCATAAACGGTTAAATCAATTTCGCTTAAAGTTACCGCTTGCGAAGACTCTCCGATACCAACGGCCACACTACCGTCGATCCCAAAATAGCGAGTCGCAATTGAGCCAAGAATTAAAATAATGATTCCGATGTGCGCGAGAATAAAACCAGTATGCTTTTTCTGCCAAGGCCAACGGTCAACCATAACGGCCGTCAAACTTAGGCAAAGAGCGAAGAGTGCCACATACATATAGACAGAATGGTAGACGAGCATCTGCGCGATCTGCGCATTGTACTTGGACTCAACAATTGTTCCCCAAGCACTAATCCCGGCAATAGCTAATACAATGACGACCGCAAGCTTCAACGAAGCGAAGATTTTAATAACTCGACGCTTGATGTTTTTTTTGGAGATCGCGGGCTTAGCAGTCACTTGAGAAGTGCCCTCTACTTAAAGTTAGAAAACGAAAGACATCAAGAACGCGAATAAATGTATGCATACGAATAGCACAACAAAACGTTGTTTCACAGGACGGCCTAAAGCCAGCTGCATAGAATTTCCTCCGAGATGATTGGAGTGCAGGTAACACGCTACTTAAGCGCATTCAAGACAGATGACACGGCTGCTTCGAGTTTACGCTGAATTTCTGCTGAAGGCCCGGGCAAAAGTGCCTTAGTTTTCTCGTCCATGTAAAGACCGCGCTTCAGTTCAACCTGGATCGAATGATGGTTTTCAAACGGACGACCGTAAGTTTCGGTCACCCGTCCACCTAAGTAAGGCCAGTTGTAGGCAACTGTGAAACCAGCTTTTTCATAACTTGAGATCACTAAATCTTTAAACCATGTCGAACAACTTTTGGCGCCACAGTCGCTCACGACAATGTCGGCTCGAGTTTCGCCCGGATCACGATGCTCTTTCGTACCGACTGAAGGCATGCTGTGCGCATCGATGTGATAAATTTCGGTTGCACCTTGAAGCTTCATTTTCTCGACTGTAGCTCGGACTTCATTATGAAACGGACGAAAGTATTTTTTGATCAGTTCATCATGCAAATCTTTTGAGATCGGCTTTTGCATGAGCTTATCGCCCATCGTCGTGATTGACCAATGTAACCCTCGCGGAAATTTTCCGGAAGGATTTTTGTGCCCTATGACAGAATCTGCATCGACGTCGTCTTCTAGACGATTGAGATCAATTGCGTATCGATGCCATTCAGTTTTGACACTTGGAATATTAAATTTTGAGATGGTTGGCTCATAAAGCCGATCTACATAACGATCGACATCGTACATGAGTAGTGTTTCGGGCAAACCTTTTAGCCAAGGCGCTTCAATCGGGATCCGCTCCCCAGAATGCGGAATAGTAATCAGAAGAGATTTCATTGCACTCAATCCTAAGCTGGCGTTAAGGTTAGAAGCAATGAAAGTCTACACACGATTAGGTGATAAAGGACAAACTTCTTTGGTTGGCGGAAAGCGAGTCGCGAAATCTGATTTGCGACTTGATGTCTATGGAACCGTCGATGAAACAAATTCGGTCGCGGGCCTAATTGCTGCCGAAATTCGCCAAGAGCAAACTCGTGGCGGCAAACCTCACGTAGCGACCGATTATGATTTCATACTCAGTCACATCAGCAAAATTCAAAGTTCGCTATTTGATGTGGGCAGCCACTTGGCGTGCGATGACACTGCACTTCGCGCTAAAATGCCGGTTGTTAGTGAAGATGAGATTACCAATTTAGAAAAATGGATGGATCACTACAGTAACGATTTGCCTACGCTCAAGCATTTCATTTTGCCTGGCGGTTCAAAAGCTGCGGGATTCGCTCATCTTGCGCGAACTGTCGCAAGACGAGCCGAAAGATTATGCGTTCAACTGGGCGAAACTGAGGAAGTTGAAGCGATTGTTGTGAAATATCTCAATCGCTTAAGTGATTATTTCTTTGTGCTCGCTCGCAAACTCAATCAGCTTGCGAACATTTCAGAAGTGATCTGGGATCCCAAAAAGAGTTAAAAGCTCAAACAGCGTAGCTTGCCATAGTTAAACAGCGTAGCTGTTTGCAAGCGGCCGCAAGCCCTGCCAGAACCAATTTAAAATTGGATCAGCTTCGATTGAGTCAATCACTGTCACAGACTCAAGCGTTTCGTCATTGCTGCTAGCAAGTGCATTCGCTGGCCCAATGTTGACGAATTTAGTTACGTTCATTTTCTCAATGAGTTCTGTGAAGAGTTTCTTTGCTTCTGAACCTTTGAGAACTTCGTTAACTGATTTTAGAGTTCCGTTTTCAGCGATGTTTACTTCAACAACCGTCATATCTTCTGGAGCTGGCGATGCATTTATCTGAATGACGTTTGCTGAAGCATCGTCTTGGCTCAGCTCTTGAGCTTCGCTTGCGAGCGCTCTTTGAATGAAAGTAGTGATTGATTCGCCCTTAATTAAATCAAGAACATTCGGCTCGTGAGCTGATGCCATTAAGTAGCTTGGTTTTCTTTGCGATCGAAGTGAACGCTCGAAAAGCGCCATTTGCACCAATGAAGAAAGAATAATCTTAACTGACGAGTTCTTGTTAAGAACTGCGTCGTCTGAATTTGCAATCGCAAGAAGATCAATTTGCTCTAAGCCCATTTGATCAATAGCTTTCTGAGCCTGACGAATTTTGATTGATACTTCTGGAATTCGAAGAACTGATGTACGTACTTCTGAAAAATCCACTCCGTTACGACCCGCAAACACAACTACACTTTTCATCTTCTGTTTCCCCGTAATATCCCGCTCGATGCGTCTCTTTAGTTTTTACAATCCCCGGTGACAATCAACGTCACTTGCAGACTTCTAAAGCAACACGTGTGCCAAAAATCGTGACGTAAAAGTTCGCGCGAGCTACGCGTAAAATTCAGCACGAGGTCTTTTGGTCGAATTGTTCACACGGGTCCAGGGATTTTTTTCAACCCACTTGCGAAATCCTTTCTGCGTTTAAAGTCGGGCCCGAGCTAAGCAGTGCGCCGCTTACTCTTCTTAATTTTAGTCAGAATAGCACCGATAAAGATCTGAGGATCTAACTGATGTGGCTTCATTGTTTCTCAAAACGAGACTTGCGTTCCTACGTTGCGATGGCATTTTTCGTTTTGCTTTCTCTTGGCTGTGGGGCCCTAAAAAATTTAGATCCTGGTGCAATGGACCTCTCGTCAATCGCGGCCCCAACGTCGATGTCTCTGAAAAATACACATTTTGCGAGCGCTAGTTCCACGCCTACCATCGAAATTAGTGGCGTCGCTTCAGGCGATACAGTGCGCCTTTATGCTGGCTCTAGCTGCACAACTGAAGTTGGAAGCGCAGTTGCCTCAGGCACGACCGTCGACATTACGACAAGCAGTCTTGGAGCTGATGGTCTTTATGATTTTTATTCAAAGCGAACAAATTCCCTGGGAAATTCAGTTTGTTCCGCTGTCAGTACGACTTACTACAAAGACTCGGTCGTCTCGCAAGCGACATTTGATGTTATTTGGGAAAGTGTGAATGAGGGAAGCGGTTCAAAATCGGTGGCCGTAAAAGTTTTTCCTCCTAAACCTTATCCGGTAGAAGTTCGTTATAATATCTCTGGTTCCACTGCTAGCAGTTCACTACATAACTTAGCTGCTGGAGTAATTTCATTCCCGCCAGGAGCAGACTCTGCTGACATCACATTTTCAGTTTCAGCAGATGGAGCACCCGTTGATGATAAACAAGTTCAAATTAACATTGAAGGTGCCAACTACCGAACGCTTAATGTAGGCGAAAAGCACACGAGTCAGGTTGTAATTAAGGACGCACAGACCTCCTATAGCCCTCTTGCTGCAACAGTTTCCGCATCTGACAGTCACACATGTACTATTTCCACAACCGGAGTTCTAAAGTGCGCTGGTTCAAATACTTATAGTCAACTCGGCGACGGCACTACAATTCCGCGCCCATCTCCGGTCATCATTGATCCAGGCGTTGACTATTTTGCGATCTCCTCTGGACTCTATCATACTTGCGGGATCACATCTGCCGGTGTCTTAAAATGCTGGGGAGGTAATTTCTCCAGTCAACTTGGCGATGGCACCACAACTAATCGTCCATCTCCGGTCGTCATTGATCCCGGCGTTGACTACTCAGCGATCTCCTCTGGAGAATTTCAAACTTGCGGGATCACTTCTACTGATGTCTTAAAATGTTGGGGAAATAATACCGTTGGGCAACTTGGCGATGGCACGACAACTCATCGTACATCTCCGGTCGTCATTGATGCCGGTATCAACTACTCTGCAATCTCCTCTGGAGGCAGTCATACTTGCGGGATCACTTCTGCCGGAGTCCTCAAGTGCTGGGGATATAACTTATCTGGTCAAGTTGGCGATGGAACCACAACTCAGCGTACATCTCCGGTCGAAATTGATCCCGGCGTAAGCTACTCTTCTGTCTCCTCCAGCGGGGATCATACTTGCGGGATCACCACTACTGGTGTCTTGAAATGTTGGGGAAGCAACGGCGGTAGTCTCGGCGACGGCACCTTAAATCAGCGTACATCTCCTGTTGTCATTGATTCTGGCGTCAACTACTCGGCTGTCTCCTCGAGGGGCGGTCATACTTGCGGGATCACTTCTACCGGCGACTTAAAGTGCTGGGGAAATAGCGTTAATGGTGAACTTGGCGATGGCACTAGCGCAATCCGCTTATCTCCCGTCATCATTGATACTGGCGTCAACTACAGTGTAATCTCCTCTGGAGCCAATCATACTTGCGGCATCACCTCTACCGGCGTCTTAAAGTGCTGGGGAAGTAATTCTTACGGTCAACTTGGAGATGGCACTGCCACCGGCCGCATATCTCCCGTCATCATTGATGCTGGCGCCAACTACACTGTGATCTCCTCTGGAGAATCTCATACTTGCGGCATCACTGCCGGCGTCTTAAAGTGCTGGGGATATAACGCTAATGGCGAACTTGGCGATGGCACTACCACCAACCGCAGATCTCCCGTCATTATTGATTCCGGCGTCAACTACTCTGCGATTTCGTCTGGAAAAGATCATTCTTGCGGGATCACTTCTTTTGGAGCCTTAAAATGTTGGGGACTAAACAATTATGGTCAACTCGGCGATGGCACTACCTCCACCCGCACATCTCCCGTCATCATTGATTCTGGTGTCAACTACTCTGCGATCTCCTCTGGAAACCGTCATACTTGCGGCATCACTTCTACTGGAGTCTTAAAATGTTGGGGATATAACTTTTATGGTCAACTTGGCGATGGAACTACGACTAATCGTCCATCTCCC
Source organism: uncultured Bdellovibrionales bacterium (assembly GCA_964543475.1). GTDB lineage: Bacteria > Bdellovibrionota > Bdellovibrionia > Bdellovibrionales > JAMPXM01 > JAYSYM01. The sequence goes on from CAZIYJ010000002.1 coordinate 115,919, forward strand.
GTCATCATTAATTCGGGAATCAACTACTCTGCTGTCTCCTCTGGAGACAGTCACAATTGCGGGATCACTTCTACCGGCGTCTTAAAGTGCTGGGGATACAACTCTACTGGTCAGCTCGGTGCCAACACAACAACTCAGCAAACATTTCCAGTCATTATTGATTCTGGCGTCAACTACTCGGCTGTCTCCTCTGGGGGCGGTCACACTTGCGGGATCACTTCTGCCGGCGTCTTAAAGTGCTGGGGATCAAACAACAATGGTCAACTTGGCGATGGCACCACAACTCAGCGTATATCTCCGGTCGTCATTGACTCTGGTGTCAGCTACTCTTCTGTCTCCTCTTCGGGAGCCATTCATACTTGCGGGATCACTTCTTCCGGCGCATTAAATTGCTGGGGAAGAAATAGTTCCGGGCAACTTGGCGATGGTACTGTAACTGACCGAACATCTCCGGTCCTCATTGATTCTGGTGTCGACTATGCTGGGATCTTCTCTGGATCCAGACACAATTGCGGCATCACTTTAACTGGCATCTTAAAATGTTGGGGAAGTAATTCAATCGGTCAACTTGGGAATAGTGGCAGATTAGTCATCACGGAATTCAAAACTTGGTAGAGACTTTTTGACCAGATTCAGATGCTCCAGTTTGTGATGTGCCGAGCAAAGCGTTGTCAGGTTCTTAAGTTCGTTTGTTCCCCCGCGTGCAACCGGAATTATGTGATGCACATCAAGCCATCGGCTACTCGAGCACCTTCTCCCGTCACCATCTATATGAGTGCATTGTCTGAGATCACGAAGTGTAACCGCGTGCTTAATTGCTGCCGGCAAACTGGGACGAACCTTATCAACACGTCCCGGGACGCGCTGAACGTTGCCGTGCGCAAGTACCTCGCGCTTATCTATTTTCATTTTTGCGCGCTCAGCTTTCTTTATCGGATCATGTCTTTCAAGATAATCATCTACTAACGCCTCGAGCGCTTCTTCCGTGCAAACCACTTTTGCGCGCTTCTGAGCCAGAAGATCTTTCACCTTCTTCAGCTTTTCAGAAAGCTTCTCCGAAATTCCGAAGCTCAGTTCTAATCTCTCCGCAGTTTTGTATTTTAGTTTTTCAGGAACCGCAGCTTGAGGGTTAGCACGTGCCACTTCTCTTTCGATCACCCGAGACGTGCTAGTTTTCGCAAGATCGATCCAAAGATTTTGATTTTCTTTCGTCAACACCGAGGCAATTTTTCGGGCTTTTGAAACTGTGACTTCGCCAGCCTCAATTGCTGACTTTAGCGCCGGAAACTCAAGCGACTTTCTTGCAACAGTCACCAAGTTACTCGCCGCCCCCTCTGATAACTTCAAAATCTCAATTGTGTATCCGATTAAGCTCGTCACACCAAAATGCAAGTAGCCTCTGCATCTATCGAAGTCCTGCAACACTGTGATGATTTCACTCTCAGCGCACAAATAAGTTTTCGCGATTCGCCGTGCGCGAGTATCAAGTTCTTGCACATGATTGGGGATAGCAGGCTGGTTCAAAAACTCTGTGTTCATGTTTTACCTCGCAAAAGTTGATCAGCAACAATTATGTAACACGACTTTTAAAACCTGATTTTCTTCGTTATCTCGAGGAGAAATGCTTGTTTGGAGTATCTCGCTAGCATGATGTTTAAAGGCTCTCATTGGCGTCTGACGAAAAATAAATTTCAAAAGTGCGGAGCGACTTGTTCAAATTTGAATCGCAGCACTAAACTGATCGTGTGATTTCAAAAATGATGTCAAATTTTATTTTATAAAATTTTTTTCTGTCCGAACTTCGGCACTCGTCTGCACAATCATTTCTCTCAACTGGTCACAAAAGAGTTATCAACATGTCCCGGGACGTGCTGAGCGTTGCCCCGCGCAAATTAGCTTCACCGATGTTGAGCAAGCTCAGCGATTTTCTTAAACTGCGGGATTTAAGCGATTCATGAATTATACAACTGATCTTCGCGAGCGAGGGAATTGTCCGTCCATGAGAAGGTCTAATTGAAAAGCCTCCGCGCTTTTCAATCCTCGGAACCGAAATCCAAGATAAATGAAAATTTATCTGCTCTTTGATTGATCAGAGCGAATTGAGAGGATGTACAGCAATCAGCTACCGCATCCGCATCTAGACCAACGTATGGAGGACTAGACCAGCCAAAAATCGACTCGCCACGACTTCGGACCGTCTGGTACGATCACGCTGTAAAGACACATTAATAGTATTGCGCACTTGAAACATCACGGAAGAGGTTCATGGCATCATCGAAGAAACGCGCACCATTTGAATCCGTTTACATTTATCTGCTTTGTGCATTGATCGGATTCATGATCGCTGACCTTGCGATACTTTCTTTTCGCGACCAGATGATCCCAACTAGCGCACCACCCGCTAAACAGCGTCGCATGATGATCACTTCTGCGCCACCTGATCGCAATTACTACGGCGTTATTGCTAACCGAAATATTTTTAACTCTGACGGAGTCATTCCAGATCCCATCGGCTCAACCGGTGGAACTCAGCAGGATGCTGATCCGGTTCCATCAAGCTTGCCGCTAACTTTGATCGGCACGCTCGTTCACGCCAACCCTAGCCGCTCAGTAGCTTCGATCAAAGTGAATAACGAAGTTGGAGCTTTCAGCGCTGACGAAGAAGTTCCGAATATGGCAAAGATCACTCGCGTTGAGCGCAACAAAGCCATCTTCCGCAACCTTCAAAATCAACGACTTGAATTCATCGAAATTAAATCAGACTCGCGACTTTCGTTTGGCGTCAGCGGTCCAAAACAAGTCGGTGAAGTTCTACAAGCGAGTGACACTGAATTTGAAATTAAGAAAACCGAGATCGATCGTTTGACTTCGAACCTTGGCGACTTGCTACAGCAAGCTCGAGCGATTCCGAATATGAAAAACGGCAGGCTCGATGGCTTCATCATCGCGGATATCCAAAAAGGATCGATCTTCGAGAAGCTTGGTATCAGACAAAATGACGTAATTAAGTCAGTTAACGGAGAGACGATCGATAGTCCTGCAAAGGCTATGGAGCTCTACCAGGCACTACGAAGCAATGCTGCACAAGTGAATTTGCAGCTAGAACGTGATGGCCGCGTAGAGAATATGACGTACACGATTAAGTAATTTAGTTTTAAGCACCATGGAAGGGCAACACGGATGAAACGCATTAGTTATTACTTGATGCTTGGACTGATGATCCAAGCAACATTAATCACACCAGTTTCTGTTTCTCGAGCGCAAGAAAATGAGCTTGATAGCTTGTTTGACGACGAATTCGAGAGCGATATGGGAGCGCCAATTCCGCCTCCACCACCACCCCCTGGTGATCAATCAAATTTCGATACGCCACCACCTCCTCCGCCAGATAGCTACACTCCTCCACCCCCAGCAGGCGGCGGCGGATTTGCTCCGAGCAATCGACCAGTACCAAAAGTCACTGGAGCAACTAAAGCTCCAGCTCCGAGCAAAGGAAAAATCAGCATCGCTCACGCAGGAATTGAAGACGTAACTAACGAAAACTTTCCGGACCTTATCGATTCGTTCGATTATCCAAATGCAGATATCGCTGACATCGTGAAAGCAATTTCAGAATTGACCGGCAAGAACTTCATCATCGACCCGGGTGTTCGCGGTAAAATTACGATCGTTGCTCCAACTCAGATTACTGTCGCTGAAGCCTACAAAGCATTTTTGTCAGCGTTAGCTATGAACAACTTCACAATCGTTCCTTCAGGAAAATTCTTAAAGATTGTTCCGGTAAGAACAGCAGCAAGAAGTAACATCGAAACTTATTCTGGCGCTTACTACCCAGATGCCGACGTCATGATCACTCGTATTGCAAAGCTAAAACACATCTCAGCCGAAGAAGTGAATAAGAACCTTCGCTTCTTGCCAACTAAAGACGGCGAGATGAACGCTTATGCTCCCACAAATTCGCTTATCATTACTGACTACGGCTCAAACATTGACCGCATCATGAAGATTTTGCGTGAGCTTGATCAACCAGGATTTGAAGAGCAATTGGCAGTGATTCCCGTTCGCTTTGCGAAAGCAAAAGAGATCGCTGATCTCATTATGCAAATCATCAACAAAGAATCTAAAGGCTCTGGCAGCGGACAAGGCGGATTCAACGCCGGTGTTCCACGCTTTAGACCACCGTCGGCTCGCGCCGGTACTCCGGAAGAGTACTCAATGGTTGCACCTGATGAGCGCACCAACGCCATTATTGTTTTAGGAAATAAAACTGGCATCCAAAAAGTTCGCGAACTAATTAAAAAACTCGATTACAAACTTGATCCGAGCGAAACCGGCGGCGTATTTGTTTATTACGTTAGATACGGTGAAGCTGAAAAGCTTTCGCAAGTATTCACAGGAATCGCTCAAGGTTCTGGGCCTTCAGGAGGCTCTAGCAGCAGCACTCCTTCGTCAGGTCGTCCTTTCGTTTCTCCGGTCGAGAGCCGAGCCGTATTTACGAACGACGTAAAAGTAACTCCGGATAAACAAAACAATTCTCTTGTGATCACTGCTAGCCGCCAAGATTACCAGGTTGTGCTAAGCATTCTTCGCAAACTCGATATTCCTCGCGATCAGGTTTATGTCGAAGCTTATGTGGTCGAAATGCAAGCCTCGCGCGTTCGCGACTGGCAAGTTAACTACGTACGATTCGAAGATAATGGCACTGGCGGTGCGGGACTTAAGAGCGGCTTTATCGGCTCATCATCCGACACTCTTGCAGGACTACTCACGCCAACCGGCGGTCAAGGCGCGATCTTAGGCTTCGGAGCTGGAGACTACCTCGATCTTAAAGTTGGAACCGAAACTCTTCGCGTGCCTTCGATTCTTTCGCTCATTAACATTTTAGTGACTCAGTCGGCAGCGAACCTTCTTTCAACTCCGCAAATTTTAGCGCTCGATAACGAAGATGCTGAAATCGAGGTCGGCGAAAGAATCGCGGTCAGTCAAGATTCAACTCCTACTTCAGCAGGTGTTGCGGCTGTTAAGACGACGTTTGATGATGCAACTATTAAGCTGTCGATCACTCCATTTATTAGCCCAGACACTGATGATGTGCAGATGAAGATCACTCAATCAGTGAAGCAGCCTTCAAATCGCAAGAGCTCGGCTTCGGGCCTTGCAAACAACACGGTTAACATGACGACTCGTTCGTTAAAAACTAACATTGTTGTCGCAAGCGGAAATACTGCGGTTTTGGGTGGTTTAATCCAGGATCAGGAGTTAGTTTCTGAGGCGAAGATTCCAATTTTGGGTGATATTCCGGTTCTTGGCTGGTTGTTCAAATCGAGCAACACTCAAAAGAATAAAATCAATCTTAACGTTTTCCTCACTCCAAGAATTATTCGCTCAGGCAAAGATCACCAAAACATGGTGGCCCGCAAAAAAGCTCAGAGAATTGATTGGGTAAAGAAAAATCAAGGCGGAAGAGATCCGTTTGCTGAGGGAGTTGAAGCACTTCCGAGCCGAGCCGACAGTAGTGTGATTCGTGAAGGCGCAAGTGTGAAGGGTCAAAAGACGAACCGTCGCACAAGAAACTAAAAGGAAAAGTTTTGGCAACTGCAGTAGAAACGCTTTTATTAAAGAATACGGGTTTAACCGAGGACCAACTTAACGGGCTCCTCGCTATGCATGCCGGCGACTCAACTCTACGCGATGTGCTTTCGAAAAAAGAAGGCGCCACTGCAGATGAGCTAATTTCTGAGCTCTGTTCCCGCCTCGGCATCAGTTACCTAAAAGAAATCCCGGTTAATGACATCCCGATCGACTTGATTCGTAATATCCCGATCAACTTCGCAAAGAAACAAGAAGTTTTGCCTCTGCGCGAAGAAGCGAATCAAGTTTTTGTTCTTACGACGAATCCACTAAATCAAAAGATATTAGATGATCTCAGAGTTCTTTTCAAAAAACGCACTGTGGCCGTGATGACGACTAAGAATCGCATTTTAGATGCGATTAATCGGGTTTACGAAAAGAGCACGGCTGCACTCCAAGGTTTAGACGAAATCGAAGACGAAGATTATGATCTTGATGAACCGATCGTCGATCTTCTCGAGGCTGGAGATGATGATGCTCCAGTCATTAAACTCGTGAACACTTTGATGTTCCGAGCGGTAAAAGAAAAGGCATCTGATATTCACGTTGAGCCTTACGAAAAAGACATGGTTGTTCGATTCCGTATCGACGGAAATTTGTATGACATCTTTAAGCCACCTAAGAAACTTCAGAATGCGATCACTTCTCGTATTAAAGTTATGGGTAATCTAAACATCGCTGAAAAACGTCTGCCCCAAGATGGTCGCATTCCTTTAAAAGTCGGCGGCAAAGACATTGATATTCGTCTTAACTCTGTACCTACTGCGTTCGGCGAGCGTCTAGTTATGCGTCTTCAAGATAGATCAAATGTGATCTTACAGCTTGAGCAGCTTGGCTTCTCTGAAGATTCACTCGATAAAATTCATAACGATTTGCTACTTCGTTCGTACGGTATTCTTTTAGTTACTGGTCCGACTGGTTCTGGCAAATCAACGACTCTTTATGCATGTCTCTCAAGACTCAATCAACCAGGCGTAAATATTCTTACTGTCGAAGATCCGGTTGAGAATCGTATTCACGGTATCGGTCAAGTGCAGGTGAACGCTAAGATCGGCCTTACGTTTGCTTCTGGCTTACGCGCCTTTTTACGACAAGATCCAGACATCATCATGATCGGTGAGATTCGTGACTTAGAAACTACTGAACTTGCGGTGCAAGCTTCGTTAACTGGTCACTTAGTGTTCTCGACTCTTCATGCAAACGATGCGGCCGGTGCTTTCCCCCGATTACTTGATATGGGTTGCGAGCCATTCCTTATTGCAACTTCACTTCTTGGCGTAATCTCTCAACGTCTCGTAAGAGTTCTTTGTCCTCACTGTAAACAGCCCTATGCTCCTTCTGACTTCGAGCTATCAAGCTTAGGCTTAACTCGAGATCAAGTGGCGGCAGGCCGTGTTTACAAAGCAGTCGGATGTGATAACTGTAATCAAAAAGGTTATCTAGGCCGTACGATCATTCAAGAATTAATGATGGTGAACGAAGAGCTTCGCCATTTGATCATGCAGCGTAAAGACGGCGGAACGATTAAGAAGGCTGCTCTCGCGAACGGAATGAAAACATTTAGAGATCACGGAATTCAGAAAGTTCTTCAGGGAATTACGACCATTGAAGAAGTAATGACGAACACGCAAGTGGATTTATAATCGATGCCAATTTTTGAGTACAAAGGTTTAAATCAAGGTGGCCGCAATGTTCGCGGTACAATTGATGCCGAAAACAACCGAGCTGCACGCCAGAGACTTAAGCGCGATGGCATTTTCGTTGTTGATCTCAAAGATAAAACAAAAACTGCGGCTAAATCAAAACGAGCAACAACATCGGCAAAGAAGGTCAACGTTACCGATCTTGCGATGATGACTCGGCAACTAGCCACCCTCTTGAAAGCAAATATTCCCCTCGTTGAAGCACTAGCAGCCGTAGCTGATCAAGTGGAGAACGTGACTCTTAAAGTTGCGATCGGCGATATTAAAAATATGGTGAATGAAGGGGGCTCTCTTCATAAGGGTATGCAAAAGTACCCTCGGATTTTCACCAATATTTATATTTCAATGGTCGAGGCCGGAGAAATGTCAGGAACACTTGATGTGATCTTGATTCGCTTAGCAGAATTCACGGAAGCCGAGAGCGAACTGAATTCAAAAGTTCGTTCTGCCATGGTTTATCCAGCGGTGATGTTTGTATTCACGATGGGTATGCTCGCAGTCATTTTCATTTTCGTTATTCCGCAAATGACAGAAGTCTTCACGGGCTCCGGGATGGAACTTCCTTGGTACACGCAGGCTGTCATCGGGTTTAGCGGAATACTTGTGAATTACTGGCTTCTGATTATTTTGGGTATTGCTGGAAGCATCGCACTTTTCAGAAACTGGAAAAATTCACCGACTGGATCTGAAACTTGGGATCAGCTCTTGCTGAAAATTCCGGTGGTCGGAAAATTAGCACGAATGATTGCGGTCTCACGCTTCACTCGAACTTTAGCAACACTCCTTCAAGGTGGCGTGCCGATGCTCCAAGCAATGGACATTGTAAGAAATGTTGTCGGAAACGCAGTTTTAGCTCGAGCCATTGAACAAGCTCGAGACAATATTAGCGAAGGTGAATCAATTGCAGGTCCGCTGAAGCGTTCCGAGCAGTTCCCGCCAATCGTCATTCACATGATCAACATCGGTGAAAAGACTGGTGATCTCGAAAATATGTTAACGCAGGTCGCCGAGTCTTACGATTTCCAAGTGAAGAATGCGGTCGAAGGCCTAACTTCAGTCATGGAACCAGTGATGATTATCGTCATGGGTGGCGTCATTGGCGTTATCGTCTTCTCAATTATGATTCCTATGTTCGATATGGCTAGCTTTGCTGGTTAGTCTTCACTGTCGTCGGTTGCAAACCACCGCAACCTTCTCTAATATATTCTTCGACTGAGGAGCAAAAAAATTATGAAAATTACGATCAAGTCTTTTGGCGAATTAAGAAATCAAGCTGGTATGACTCTAATCGAAATCATGATTGTGATCGCCATCATTGGTGGCTTGATGGCAGTAGTTGGTAACAAATTTATGAACGCACGTGCAAACGCGAGCGTGAAACAAGCTCGAATTCAAATTAAGCAACTCGAGAGCAAACTCGATCAGTACTACACTGATTGCAATAGCTACCCAACCACTGATCAAGGCCTTCAAGCCCTTTTTGAAAACCCAGGCTCAGAAACTTGTGCTAATTGGGGACCGCAGCCGTACATCAATAGCATGAAAGAAGTTAACGATCCGTTCGGCAAGCAGCTAGTTTACGAATCAGATGGAGCTGAATATAAAATCATTAGCCTCGGCGCAGATAAAAAAGAAGGCGGAGACGGCGCTAACGCGGATATCGCAAACGGCGAATAATTCCGTTTCTTTAAACTCTCGCGGTTTCACCTTAATGGAAATTATGATCGTGGTTGCGATCATAGCCGGCCTAGTTGCTATTGGTGTTCCACGTCTTGCAAATCAAAAAGGTCGAATGCGGAGTGAGGTTCAGCGAATTTCTGTTCTTTCTCGCGAAGTTTTCAATGCCGCTCGACTTCAAAATCGAACTTTTAGAATTGTTTTTGAAATGGGCGCATCAAGCTCAAAGTATTATGTTGAATCAGCCAACGGCCAAATTGCGCTACTTAATGAAGCTCAACAACAAGAGTTCAATGAAAAAACGTCGATGGACCAAGAAGAGGCCGCGAAACTTAATCCAAATCGGTTTGAACTTGATACCAAGTACGTAAAGAAGCCCGAGGCTTTGCCCGGAGACTTAAGAGTAGAAAGCATTGAGTACGCCGGTCGTAAAGAAGGAACCGTGCCACCTTCTGAAGGCGACAAAGCGATTAAAGCTACGATTCACTATTTTCCTCAAGGACTAGCCGAACACGCCGTTATTCGGTTTACTGATGGAAAGACTCTCGCTTGGACACTTGTGATTAATCCGCTAACCGGAAAAGCATCGGTGTTCGATAAGAAACTCACGCTTAAGGATATTGGTCAGTGATGAGAAGTCCCCTTAAAAATATCAGCGGCTTCACTATCATTGAAGTTCTCATAGCGATGATCATTCTCTCAGGCGGGATCCTGGTGATCGCAAACTCTTGGAGCGGAAACTACAATCGTCTGCAAAAATCTCGCATCAACAATACAATGGGCCATCTCTTGCAAAAGAAAATGGTTGAACTTGAAATCGAGTATAAAAATAAACCCATCGACGAGATCAAAGAAGAAGATGCTGGCACTTTTGATGAGTACAAGGGTTTTACTTGGACGATGCGGTCTCAAGAGTTTGAAATGCCCGATTTGTCTTCGGCATTAGTTGCGCAAAATGAAGGAACTGACGAGCAAACATTAATGATCGTCAAGCAAGTCACTGAGTACATTCGTAAAACTGTAAAAGAAGTTACAGTCACGGTCAGTTATAAAACTCCCAAGGCTAAAAAGCCCATCACACATGAAGTAACAACTTATTTTGTCGACTTTAAAAAAGAAGTTCCGTTGATGCCAGGCGCAGGTGGCGGCTAATGCGAAAACGAAACGCGCTTGGCTTTACGCTCATTGAAGTGATGATCGCAATAACGATCTTGGCTGGGCTAACTCTTCTCACTGCCCGCGCGATGAAGGCTGGCACTGCCAACAAACTTAAATTTGAAGGCGATATCGATCGTGAAGCTGCCGTTCGTGATGCTTTGCGAGTCATCGAAAGAGACATTAATTTCGCTTATCACTACCGCGACACTTACGCCGAACTTATGAATCAAGCAAAGCTTGAATCTAAGGGAGCTGCTAACGCCACACCCACTCCTCCGCCTGTTGCTGGCGCGCCGGTTGATCCTGGAGCTCAACTCACTCCTGAAGAGCAAACCAAACCCGTGCCTCAGTGGACCGGATTTATCGGAGAGGGAAGCTCCATTTATTTCTCTTCACTTAGCAACGTTCGCCTTCATCAAGATTCACAGGAGTCAGACCAAGCAGAAATTGGATACTTTACTCGAAATTGCAAAAGCTCTGATGGCACCGGAAAAACTTCTACGTGCCTGATCAGAAGTGTCGCGCCGTACATTGATGATGACCTTGAAAAAGGCGGCAAAGAAACTGTGTTACTCGAAAACGTAGTCTCTTTTAAACTTCGTTACGTCGGACCAGGCTTTGAAGAGTGGCAAACTGCATGGGCCACAAAAACTGCTAAACGCAATGAGGGAACTGATCTGTTTCCGTATGCTGTTGAAATTTATTTAAAGACTCACAACAAAGAAAATCCAAAAGATAAACCTTTTGAAATGGGAGCCGTAGCTGCATTGAGATTTCCTAATAACGACCCGAGAAAGGAAGCCGATGCAATCGCCAACGCCCGATAAAACATTCGGCGCCACTTTGCGCATGATGAAGAGCGAAGCAGGCTCGGCGTTGATGATCGCACTTTTCACGGTGACAATTTTGATGGTGATGGCAATGGAAATTGTTCATCAAAGTTCTGTTGAATATTTGATTAGCTCTCAGCAAGTGAACCAAGTGAAGGCCTATTATGCTGCGCGATCTGGGGTTGAGATTAGCCTATTGCGATTGCATATTTATAAAAAAGCGATGGCTGCATTTGGAGCCCAAATTCCTGACAAAAGTAAACTTGAGATGATTTGGAGTACGCCGTTTGCTTGGCCGCCTCCAGTTCCCGATGACCTCAACGCGGTAGATAAAGATCTCGTTGCTACTTCAGTGAAAAACTCTTCGATGAAATCGACTTATATCGCAGTGATTTCGGCTGAAGGTTCAAAGATTGATCTCAATGATCTCGCATCTCCCTCAGAAAAAATTCGAGCTGCAACAAGAAAACTTTTGCTTCAGGTCTTCACCAGCCGAACTGAAGCAGACAATGCAAGCGAAGATCCATGGGCGAAAGAGTATCGCGATTTTAATTTCGAAGAGTTGGTGAATAACATGGCGGACTGGTCCGACGCCGACACAGACGCGGTCGCAGGTGGTGCCGAGAATCGATTTTATCAACAAAGTGAGATTCCCGATCTTCCACCCAATCGTCCGTTTCAGTCAGTGAAAGAACTGCATATGGTCGCTGGCATGACCGACGGAATTTATGATGTGATCGCTCCGCGAGTCACTGCGTACGGAAGTAAAGCAGTTAACATCAATCACGCGAGTAAAGAAATTTTGATGGCTCTTGATGCCAGCATCAATTCGGAAGTAGCTGATAAGATCATTGCTAGTCGCAGTGACCCTAATCGCGGTCCGTTCAGAGATCTGAAGGATTTCATTGGCTTCGTCACTCCGCTCGGAGTTCCGGAAGGTGCCTTCGTTGACTTAGAGAACGACAACAAACCTCTTCTTCCACTAGCCTTTGATCCAGAGTTTAACTTTAGAATCGAAGCTCTTGGAACTGCCGGTAAAGTCACTCGCAAGATTACAGCGATCGCCTACGACTTTGATCAAGTAAAAACAAGATTAGCAGATGCATTGAGAGCCGAGAGACCAACACCTTCTCCAACTCCCGATACGGGTCAGCAGGTAGCGGCTCCAACTGCGACTCCGGATCCAAACGCAAAGGCACAAATTAAGCCGCCAACAGACAGACCAACGGTTGTGTACTGGTCAGAAGAATAGTACATTCAGGGAGCATAACAACTCGCTCGAACACAAGGATGTGCGCGGATGAAATCCATCGGGATTGATATCGGGACTTACAGCGTTAAAGTCGCTGAAGTTGACTCAAATCGCTCTGCAATTGAGCTCAGTAATTTCGCTGAATTCCCACTTTCTCTTGTGCCGAATGCTGATCACCAACTTGAGATCATCGAAATCTTAAGACGCATCGCTGAGCAATATGATCCTGCTACTACTCGCATCACTGTTGCAGTTCCGCAAAACCGAGTCGCCACTCGATTTAAAAGATTTCCATTTCGCGAACGACAGAAAATTCTAAAAAGTTTAGCGTTCGAACTTGAAGATGAAATTCCACTCGACATTGGCTCCGCAGTTTTCGACGGAAAAATTTGTGCCTATGTTGGCAACGCAGCAAACGTTCTTGCCTTTGCCTGTCCTGAAGAAAGTATTCGTGAAGCAATTAACCGCACTCGCGAAGGCGGCCTTGATCCTGAAATCGTCAGTACTGAAAGTGCGGCTTTAGCAAATCTCTTTGAGAGATGGGATCAGCTTCCGATTGTCGTTAATGAGCCTGCAGAAATTAATTTACCAGAAGGTGTACAGCCTCCGCCGCCGCAAGCGCGTGTTGCACGTGTCATTATTCAGCTTGGTCATTCGCGCTCACAACTGTTGGTTTACCGCGACGGTGAATTAGTTGCGACTCGAAACATTCTTTGGGGTGGCGCTGAGATCGCTCAAGCACTTGCAAAAACATTCAGTCTTCCTTACGGCGAAGCGGTCAAGATTCTTCAAACTAAAAGTTTTATTCTGATGAGCACACAAGGTGCTTCGCGAGACCAGGTTCTACTTTCAAAAACAGTTTCTGATGTGGTTGATGTTTTATCGCGCGAGCTTAAGCTTGCATTGATTGATATTGGCGCTGAATTAAACTTAGTTTTCAAAAACCTTGAACTGATTGGTGGCGTTAGCCAAATTCAAAACGTTGGGCCTTACCTCACGCAAGCACTTGAACTTCCGGTCAACCTCTTCCACCCGTTTGAATATTTCAACGTTATGTTCGAACGAACGCCAAAGGCTGAGGGTGCCTCGCCGATCGCCATCGGCCTCGCTATCGAAGGGTTAAAGCGCCCCCGAAATCCGGCTGTCAATTTTAGAAAAGGCGAATTCGCAAAACAGAACAACACATTCAACATGTTCTGGGAGCGCTGGAAGCCAGCTTTCCAAACCGCAATGGTTGCGCTGCTCTTGTTGTTTGTTTACGGAGTGATCCGCGATTCTCTTGCAACTGACCTTGCTGCAACCGCTGAAGATGTTGTCACGACCCAAGGTCGGACGATTGCGGGAGCAAGAAGTACTGCGCAAATCGAAAGATACATTCGAACCCAAAACCAGCAAATTAAAAATCGTGAAGTTCTCGCTCAACTTGATAACGTGAACGCTTCATTAGATTTGCTTGCGCGTCTGGCAGAAAAACTTCCGATCAACGAAGTCAACGGCGGGCAAAAAGTGACTCTTGATGTTCGACATTTCTCGGTAGTGAACGATAATTTAATTCTCGAAGGCAAAGTTCAAAATGCGGCTCACATTCGGGCGATTGAACAAGGGCTAAGACAAGTTGCGATTCCAGAGTCAGTTAGAACTGCAAGAGTTTCGCCGAATACGAAGATTGAAGCACCAGGTACTGCATTTGCTTTTCACGCAAAAGTAAAGCGACAGTAAGTGAAGGCCGAAGGCCAATAAAGGAATGTCGAAATGGCATTTGAAGATTTAAAAGATCGACTCTCGGAACAGGCGCAAGGCTACTGGTCTCGCATTCAAGAGAGTTCTATTTTTATTCAGCTTCACGAGAAGTACGCCGACCTCAATCCAACTTCTCAAAAAATCGTGATCGTTATTAGCAGCGTTCTACTTGCCTTCTTTACCCTAATGATTCCGTGGAGCTACATTTCTAGTTCACAACAGTCAGTTCTTGATTTCGAAACTAATAAGATCATCTTGCGTGATCTTTACCGTGTTAGTCGTGCGAGCGCGGAACTAGAAGGCGCACCTCCACAAGTTGACCCAAGCGCCTTGGCCGCTCGAGCTCAGGCCCAACTTCAAACAATGTCTCTGCAGACTGAACAAATTGAAAGAGTAGTTGCAGTTGATAATGCGCTCGGTGGACCCGGTATTCCGGGAGTTCCAAAAGCCGTTCAACAAAAAGGCATTGAGGTAACTCTCAGAAAACTTAACCTAAGACAGGTCATCGAAATCGGATATCAACTCCTCACCTTGCAGCCCGGCCTAAAAATGACAGGGTTAACTGTGACAGCTAGTTCACCTGACCCCCATTACTTCGATGCGATTTATCGAGTGATCAGCTTTTCTCTTCCTGCTCCGGCCGCTGACATCAAACCTGTTCCAAATAGACGCGGGGGCGCTCCTGCAAGACGCAACAGACCTGCTGATACAGAAGAAGATGCTTCAGGAGACAATCAATAATGCTGAAAGGTTTACTGAACAGTATTCAAAACATCTTCCGGTTTCATAAACTCAAGATCGTTGCAGTAATCTTCTTCACGATTGTTTTTGCCGTGCTGATTTTTCCTTACTCTGATCTTGCTGATCTGATGACCGTGAAAGTTTCTGAAGCTACAAACAATCAAGTTTACATTCAGGCTGACAGTCTAAAATTTTCTGTATCTCCTGGTTTAGGCGCAAAGATGGAGAATGTCGTTCTTGAAACTCCATCGATGCCGTCGATTCAAGCTGGCTCGATTGCAGTTTCTCCTTCACTCCTGAGCTTGATCACTATGAACCCAAGCTTTTCAGCGCGTGCCGAAGATATCTTCCGCGGAAACGTTGATCTCTCGGTTTCACCTGGTGGAAAAACAAAAGCAGGAAACGAGAGACAAGAAATTCAAGTTGCAGCCGAACAAATTGCATTGAACGCATTAAGTGAGTTCATGCGCGGAATGAACTTAGGCGATCTTCGATTGCAAGGTGCGCTCGATTTATCTTCGGGTTTAGTAGTCGATCCGGCATTTGATGATCAGCCGAATGGATCAGTGAATATGAGAGTAAACAAATTCATTTATCCTGCTCGCGCGATTGACGTGGGCCTTGGCCCAATTCAAGTTCCCGAAGTTCGCCTTGCGCAGGTCATCGGAAAAGGTGTCTTGAAAGAAGGCCGCCTTGCATTCGAACAACTTCAGTTGGGCGATGAAGGTGATGAACTTAACGGCAGTGTGAGCGGCGATATTGGAATGAATTTACGTCGACAGCCAGATGGAATCGTTCCCGAATTTGGTTCGTATAATTTTCAAGTTGCACTCAACGTAAGCACGAATTTTCAGAAACGCGCGAGTTTGTTTTTGATCATGGCCGATGCCTACAAAACGCCCACCCCAACTGGTTTTAGATACGCGTTCAGAGTGCAGGCTCCCAACGTTTACACACCCCCTCGAATCTCTGCCAACTAAAGCTAGACGTTAGCCTCGCTCCTGAGTTACGTTTTTTTCAGTCTTCAGAGCAAATTGTTTAACCATTACGCCTCGAGCTTTTCAAATGTACTCGAGGTTGAGCCAAAAACCTTTAAGGAGGTTCTGATGTCAGGAGTTAATAAAGTTATCGTTGTGGGTCGCCTTGGTGCTGATCCAGAAATCAAAACGGTTGGCAGCGGCCAACAAGTTGCGCGTTTGAGCGTTGCTACTTCAGAAAACTGGGTAGATCGCGAAGGCAAAAAACAAGAACGCACTGAATGGCACCGCATCGTTGTTTGGGGCAAGCTCGCAGAAATCTGCGGCAAGCACCTTTCAAAAGGTCGCCAAGTTTATCTCGAAGGACGTCTTCAAACTCGCTCTTGGGAAGACCAACAAGGTCAAAAGAAATACGCTACTGAAATCATCGCGAACAACATTCAGTTCCTAGGTGCTCCTGGCGAACAGGGTCAGCAGCGCGACAATTCGAATTCACAAGCTAATACTAAAGGTGGCGACGACTTCGGATTCCAAGATTTCGCTCCAGAGCCATCTTTCGACAGCTCAGAAGAAATTCCGTTTTAGATCGCAGCTTCTTTTAAGCTTGAAGACAATCAGCCTCGCACACTGCGGGGCTTTTTTTATCTAATCACACTTTTTTACCTTACCTAAATCTCCTTTCTTCAAATTGAAATTCCACACTCTTCCATTCTTCAGAACGATTTGCATTTGCATCTGCTTCTTTATCACGACGCCAGAGAATTGCGCTGGAATCCGACTTGCGGGAGCCGCGGCACCTTCATAGAAATCGATGAAGCCTGAAACAGAAAATTGATCGTCTTCATCTAAGTAAATCGGCTCAAGAATTCTACCAAATGAGCAGTGAAAGTTTCCGTCGACTCCAGATTGGGTTGCGAAGATTGAAATGCTCTCGCCTCCCCAGTAGCCACTTAATGGATCATCGTCAGCAAATGCAGATGCAGAGCTCATAATAACGAAGACAATTACGGCATTGGCGAACTGAGATATGCGCATCTTCCCTCCCGGAAAATCAACTTTCACAAGGCTAGAGGTCCGGCGCGCCCAAAGGAAGTTTAGTTAACTGCACGTAATGCTTTTTCGAGGAGAAACTGTGAGTCTAAATGGCTCAGAATGAGACTCACCCTTCATAACTGACCAGACTTTTCCGATACAGAAAGTATGAAAAATGTTCGCCAGTTCGCATTTCTAATTCCAGTTTTTGTTTTTGTTTCTGCTTTTCAGAACTGCTCTCTTCATCAGTCAGCAGGTCGGAAATACGTAGAAAACGGAAGTGCGAAACGCGCAATGGACAACAGCACAGCACTCTCATCTTCAAGTCCTTCTGTAAAACTTGAAAGTTCTTGTGATCCATATTTGAGCGACGCCGCTGCATCAGAAGCGATGGGCGTATTTTCTTCGTTGAAACTCGTTTTTGATCAGAGCAGCGACAGTGTGAGTTGCGTAGTGAGCGCCAATGAAGGCTCCCTCACTCCCGCATTAGATGTGGCTGTTTGTTCTGTTTCGGCCTCGAACTTAGAGTTATTGCAAAACGCGCCAGACCAAACGATGGTTCTTGATCCTTACGGACCTTTGTCACGCGGCTCTCTCGGATTCAGCCGAAAGTTGTCTAATGGTGCAACCCAATTTGTGTTTGTCGGTAGCAGCGATTCCGCCATAGAAGCCGTAGCCTGCCATTTTACTTTTGAAACTGATGTCGAATTCCAGGCGCAAAGTGAACAGGCTATTGAGCGCTCAGCTCGACTCGTTCATCAAATTCACCGCAACCTTCGATAGCCTTGCTCTGGTCCTTCGTCGTTCAACTTGAGCTAACAACTCGTTTTCACTAGCAGAACACTCCCAACAAAACTAAAATTGCTTAAGTGGAGGCCGCATGCGTCTTAAGCTATTACTTCTTGTTGCTGCTACTCTGATAACTTCATTAATTCTTTCGCAGAACGCGTTCGCAGCTCGCGTTGTCCAAGTGAAAGGTAAACAGATTCTTATCGACCTCGAAGGCGATTCTGCCAACGTTGGAGATAAGTACTTCGTCATGATCGCTAATAAAAAGCGTGGTGTAGTGACGATTAAAAAAATCGGCAAGTCTCGTGCGATTGCTACGTTGGACAAAGGGAAAGCTGAAGTAAAAGCGACTCTCCAACTTGCAAAAGCTGCAGCAGTTGCAAACAACTCAGACGAAGATGAGGCACCTTCGAAAAAGCGTAAGAGCAAAGGCGGCGGCACAACAATCGGCGTGTTAGCTGGCTATTCGATGGATTCGCAAAGCGCAAAGCTTGTTAATGCTTCTCGCACTGACACAGAAGAAGCATCAATGAGTGGCTCGGGTTTTAGCGTTTTAGGCTTTGCTGACATTCCCTACTCAGGAAATCTTGGCTTCGTCGGCCGCGCTGGCTTTGAAACATTTAGCGTGACCGGAACTTCTTCAAAATCTTATTGCTCTGGCAACTCATCAAACTGCTTAACTAAAATTACATATCTGACACTCGATGCTCTTATTCGCTACGAGTTCGGAAGCGGCAGCTTCGTGCCGTTCGCTGCAGGTGGAATCGGCATCTACTATCCCATTTCAAAAGAGACGACTGCGCTAAGCCCTGATATCGGCATGAGCACTGTTTTCTTAGCTGACCTAGGTGTTAAGTATCACCTCTCACCTACTAGCTACATACCCGCAATGATTGAGTACGGACTGTTCCCACCAGGTCCCGACGTATCAACAAGCATCATCGCTGTCCGAGTCGGCTACGCCCTCTCCTTCTAAAGGTGCCATCTTCCTTTTTGGCCCGCGCTGCGCCATAAAGTGAAGATGAACCCCTGCTATTTGTCGCACCGCGGGCCAAAAAGGAAGATGGCACCTGGGTGGCTAGCCGGAGGCGACGCGAGTGACGCCGATGACACCTTTGATTTTTGATAAATCCTGCATCACCAATGAGAGCTGATTTGTGTCTTTGACCTGGACGTCAAAGAGCGAAATGGCTTTGTTATCTTTTGTCGTTCTGATTTGCGCGTTGTGAATGTTGATGCCGCGTAAAGAGAATGTCTCGGACATATTTTTCAGTAAGCCAGGGCCGTCGGCACTGATCACGCGCACACGTACAGTGCGCTCGTTGCCCTCTGGAGCACTCTGCACACTCCAGTTAACGTCGATTCGACGGTCGCTATCGAGTTCAAATGCTTTCTCACAGTCCACTTTATGAACGGTGATTCCGCGGCCTCGCGAAATGAATCCAACAATTGGATCACCAGGAATCGGCGTACAACATTTCCCGAATCGCACGAGCATGTCGTCCATACCACTGACGCTGATAATACTTTGCGATTTCTTTTTTCGATCTAGCGCATTCTTAAATACTTTTTGGATGAACGTTGGCGCTACTTCTTTTTCTACAACTTTGTTCCCGGGAGCAACCATCTCGATGACAGCTTTTGGAGTCACTTTACCGTAACCGACCATGATGTAGACATCATCGAGATCGTTTCCGCCGAGTTCTTTAATTTTTTTATCGATCTCTGGGTCTTTCTTAAGATACTTCGCAACTGCCAAACCGAATTTGCGGAATTCTTTTTCGAGAATGTCTTTACCAATCTCGAGTGCGCGCTTTCGCTCTTCGTTAGTAACGTACTGACGAATTTTTGATTTCGCCCGATTCGTGACACAAAACTTCAACCAATCTTTCGATGGGTTCTGGTTTGGAGAAGTAATGACTTCAACAGAGTCACCGCTCTTCAATCGAGTTTTAAGCGGAACGATTCGACCATTGATCTTCGCACCCGAGCACTTAAGGCCCACGTTGGTGTGAACAGCAAAAGCAAAATCGATGGGCGTTGAACCCTCAGGCAATTCACGCACATCACCCTTTGGAGTGAAGACATAAATCTCTGCTTCCCACAAATCGGTTTTTACAGTCTCAAGAAATTCATCAGGGTTTTTCATTTGCTGATGAAGCGAAAGAAGATCTCGCATCCATTCAAACTTTTGCTCAGTCTGCATTTCTGCGCGGCCACCTTCTTTGTACTTCCAGTGCGCAGCAATCCCGCGTTCAGCAATCAAGTGCATTTCGCGAGTTCTAATTTGAATTTCGATTCTCTCCCCACCCGGCCCAATAACTGTCGTGTGAAGACTTTGATAGTTATTCACTTTCGGCATAGCGATGAAGTCTTTGAAGCGACCAGGAATTGGCTTCCAGAGTGCATGGACATGGCCTAGCACCTCGTAGCACTCAGGCATCGAGTTCACCACCACACGGAATGCCAACACATCGTAAATCTGATCGTATTCGATCGAACGCGCCTGCATTTTTTTATAAATCGAGTACAAGTGTTTCGGTCGACCAGAAATCTCAACAGGAAACTTAACTCTCGACTGAAGGTCGTTAACGAGTGTCTTACGAGTATCTTCGATGTATTTCTCACGCTCATTTTTTCGCTTCGCCACAGTTTGCGCAAGTTCGTAATACATATCTGGCTTAGAGTAGCGGAATGACAAATCCTCAAGTTCAATTTTAACACTCGAAATACCAAGCCGCGACGCAAGTGGCGCGTAGATATCAAGCGTCTCTTGCGCAATTCGCATTTGTTTTTCTGGCGGCATATGATTCAGCGAGCGCATGTTATGAAGACGATCGGCAAGCTTTACCAGAATCACGCGCACGTCTTTACCCATTGCCACGATCATCTTGCGAATGTTCTCGCCTTGCTTCTCGTGCGTATTTCTAAAGGTCATTTTCGAAATTTTAGTTACGCCATCAACCAACTCTGCAACTGGCTTACCAAATTCACGCTCGATATCTTCAAGAGTTGCGTCTGTGTCTTCGACAGTGTCATGTAGTAAACCCGTAGCGATCGTTGGAAAATCTAATCGCAGGTCAGCTAAAATTCCCGCTACACCAACCGGATGAGAAATGTACGGCTCACCACTTCGGCGAATTTGACCTTGGTGATGCTTCTCTGAAAAGTCGTACGCTTTTTTAATGAAAGTAAGATCAGCACCCGGATAAAGGCGCGTGAGTTTTTCTAAGAGCTCTTCGATAGATCTCGGCTCTATTTCATCAATAACTTTGTCGCTGCCAAAATCCGACATTCAGTTCTAGTCCCATGCACAGGTGTTGTGCTTATAAATCGGTATTTACCTAGAATAACTGAATGTTTTCGAATTTGCGACGGAGGTCTAGTTCAGGTTCTGAAGTTTCGCTTTTTGCGAAATAAAAAAGCCGCTTGTTGAGCGGCTTTTTAAAACGTCTGTTCTTTTAACTATGCCTCTGGCGAGGCCCCAAATCTAACGATTCAAGTCTGCTTCGACCTCTAGATCGAGAGCCGCATTTTCAGACTGGTCATAATGAACGTGGCCAGCCGCTACTTCACGGAGGGCGCTAACGATGTACTTATTGTTCTTTACAGAAACTGTAGCTGTTGAGCCCTTAAGAAGCTGCTTTGCGCGCTTAGAAACTAATAATACGAGAGCAAAACGATTGTTGACCTTGTCGAGACAATCTTCGACCGTAACGCGAGCCATGGACACTCCTTGTAAGACTGGTAACTTAGGCGCGGCTCAGCAATTCTTCAATGATTTTCTTGAATTGGCCGTAGGATTTCTCGAAATCGTCGTTCACTACGCGAAAGTCGAACTCATCGGCTCGAGCCATCTCCATTTGAGCATTGGTCATTCGAACCTCTAGGTCCTTTGGAACCTTGCCATCACGCTTGACAACTCTTCGACGCAACTCATCAACTGAGGGTGGAATAATGAAAATCATCTGTGCATCCGGGAACTTACGCTTGAAAGTCTCGGCCCCCTGCACATCGACATCCATGATGATCACTCGACCCGCCGCCCAGGCGTCAGTCAGTTGGTGCATCGGAGTGCCATACATATTCCCGTGAACATTGGCGTACTCGATGAAGAATTCCTCTTTGAGGAGCTGATGAAACCGCTCTGGCGTTACGAAATGATATGGGTCGCCCTCAGACTCCCCCGCTCGTATTTCGCGAGTGGTGTACGTCACTGTGTCGCACAGAACCGGAAATTCGCGAGTAATTCGCGAAACGAAACTAGATTTCCCGGCGCCGCTCGGAGCAGCGATGATAACCATGCGTACTTTCATTCGACGTTCTGTACCTGTTCTCGTATGCGCTCGACAACCGTTTTCGCTTCTACGACTAAAGAAGTTAACTTTGCGACATGGCTTTTTGAACCAATCGTATTCACTTCGCGCAAGAGCTCCTGTGCGTAAAAATCCATCTTCTTCCCTTGAGGGTCTTTCGAGTTAAGAAGTTGGCGATAAGCTTCAACGTGTTCCTTAAGGCGCACAAGCTCTTCGTTAATATCGGTTCGATCGAGCTGCATGATGATTTCCTGAGCGAGTCGCTGAGGATCAACCTTACCTTCGAAGCCGAGCTTCTCGAGACGATCTTTGAAGCGCTTCTCGAGTTCTTCGTTAGCGGACTCACGAATTTCGCTTAATGAGCTCGTAAGCTTTTCTAAATGGAGTAAATGCTTCGTAAGCTCTTTGTTCAGAGAAACGCCTTCACGCCCACGCTCATCGTCACAGTTGTCGGCAGCTTTCTTAAATACTTTTTCGACGAGAGTTTTCTCTGAAGGAGTGAGGTCTGTTTGCTCTTCAACTCGCACAACATCTGGGAGGCGAACGAGAGTATCAAGCGATACTTCGTCTTTAATTTTAAGTGCGGTGCGAAGTTTCTTAAGACCCTTCATGTATTCGGCCGCGAGATCTTCTTGAACCGAAACTTTTTTAGTTTGGGCTTGAGCCTTTAATTTTCGTGAAACGTAAACGTCGACTGTTCCTCGTTGAAATACCGAACTTAATTGTTTTTTGAGAGCGCTTTCGAGCGGAGCATATTCTCTGGGAAGGTGAAGTCGCATTTCTAAAAATCGGCCGTTGACTGCGCGAATATTGATTTCAAGTTCTACAATCGGACTTGAAACGCTTGCGGTTCCAAAACCAGTCATGCTCTTCATCGAGTGCTCTTTTCCAGCAGAAGTTTTGTCACTTGGTCCAAAGCTCCGCTAAATTCGGGTTCGCTTGGGCACCACCGAACCGGATGATCGCCGCCAGTGTCGCGCTTAAACCAAGTCACCTGTCGCTTTGCTAATTGCATTGTGCTCACAATTACTTTTTCGCGCAATTCACTTTCTTGAAGTTCGCCATCTAAATACGACTGAATCTCTTTATAACCAACGCTTTGCATGGGTGACCAGGCCGCTAGGCCCTCGGCGCGGAGTGTCCTGACCTCATCTATCCATCCTTGAGCGAGCATACGATCAGTTCTTTTGGCTATTCGGTCGCGTAAGACTTCTCGCTCAACTCTTATGCCGATCTTGGCAATTTCATAATTTGAGTGAAGCTCGCTCGGTTTTGCGGCGAACTCATTTTTGATTTGAGTTAAAGTTTTGTTTTGCGACCTTACGATCTCGAGACCGCGGAGAATTCGGTAAGTGTCTTGCATTGCGATAGTCGCCGCATAGTCGGGATCGATTTTAGTTAGTTCGCTGTAAAGTGCCGGCAGGCCAAGGCTTTCAGCTTGCTGCTCTAACTCTCTTCGAATAGCCGGATTCACCGGCTCGATTTCAAACATTCCTTTTTCGAGTGCTTGCGCGTAGAAACCGCTGCCCCCGACCAACAAAAACGCACCGACACCTGCCTGAGAACGATCCTTAAGAACTTTCATCGCGTCTCTTCGGAATTCGCCAGCTGTGTATGATTCGCCTTTGGGGACGAAGTCGATGAGGTGGTGAACAGCTTGCGCGCGTTGCGCGAGACTTGGTTTTGCGGTGCCAATGTCAATTCCTCGAAAGACTTGTACGCTGTCGAAGTTGATAACCTCGCAACTTGTTGCGAGGCGATTTTCAATTTGTTTTTTTGCAAGAAGCGAAAACTCAGTTTTACCGGTGGCGGTCGAGCCAACGATAAAGATCAAGAGTGGCTTTAGCTGTTGAGTTGTTCGTTTTTCTTGAAACGAACTCATACGATACGGCCAAAGTCTTTCTCTAGCTGATAGATCGGGTATTCAACTGAGACTGGTCGACCGTGCGGACAAAAACCTGAGAGAGGAAACTCATCCATTTGCTCAAGCAATGCTCGCATTTGATCAGCACTCATCGATTGGCCTGCGCGAACGACTGAATGACAAGCCATCGTCGCAAATAAATCTGAAATCTTTTTCTCAAACGCGTAACTTCCGCCGCGTTCACTAACTTCTTGCGCAAGCTTCTGAAGTGAACGAACAAGCGCAGTTTCAGTGATGAGAGTTGGGCCAGACCGAATGGCGATAGCTTCAGGCCCCAATGCATCGATAATGATTCCGGCACGCGAGAGATCTTCTTTTAACGAAAGTAAAGCTTCGGCTTGATCAGCTGATAAGTTAATCGTGAGTGGAATAAGAAAGTCTTGCGCTTCAATTTTCGAATCACGCCAAGCTTTCATTAATCGCTCAAAGGCGACTCGCTCATGGGCTGCATGTTGGTCGACAAACACAATCCGATCATCTGTTTGCGTCACAATGTAAGTGAGCTGAGCCTGGCCGATCACATGCAGATTCGACCAGTACTTTGCATCGTCATCACTTGGTGATGGAGTCATCACAGGATTTGCCTGACGAACGAACGGTGCATACGACGGTATGCCAGCTGCAGCCGATACCACTTCAGACGGCGAAGATTGATTGTAATCTTCGCGGATTTTAAACTGCGTACGCACGAATGCAGGTTCGTGATTTGCAAAATTCGCCTGCTGAGTTTCAAGGTAACTTTGTATTGCTCCTTCGACGTTTGATTCACGGCCATGCAAAGCTGTGCGTGCAGCCGAAGTAATACCTTCGGCCTTAGCTGTCACCCAAGGTGCCTTCTCGAGGCCCTCTCGTATGCAGCGATGAACTGCGCGAAATGCCGACTGCGCATCTCTAAACTTCACTTGTGATTTAGTCGGATGAATATTCACATCAATTTCATCAGTCGGTGCAGTAACTTTAACTGCAACAATCGGATATTCTCCGTGCATGAGAAGACCACGATAAGCATCTAAGATCGCAGCTTGGAGTGATCGATCTTGAACCCAACGATTTTGAACAAACACCCAAATGTTTCGCGTTTGTCCCGAAACGTTTTCGGGGCTGGCGAATACAGCTTCAACTTTGATTCCAGAAAATTCGTTTTGGCTTTCGAATAGCTCCGCCTGCTCAAGGACTTGAGAAGCGCGTTGCGACCAACTCTCAGTTCGCTGGAAAACTCCTGTCGGTTTCCCGTTTGAGCGAAGTCTGAATTCAACGTTTGGATGAATGAGAGCAAGCGCTTTTAAAACGTTTTTAATTTGCGAATGTTCAGCCGACTCACTTTTTAGAAACTTAAGACGAGCGGGAACATTTTCAAATAAGTCGCGAATTGTGATGGTAGTTCCTTGGTTGCCACCACTCGGTTCAACTTCTGATTGCGCTCCGAACTCGGCTGACACTTTAAAAGCCTGCTCACCGGCAACGCGACTCACGATTTCTACTCGGCTAACAGCGGCGATAGACGCCAACGCTTCTCCGCGAAAACCGAAGCTGTGAAGATTCCAAAGATCATCAGCCTTTGAAATTTTGCTCGTGGCATGCCGAGCAAGAGCTAAGCTCAAATCTTCTTTGGTAATTCCAAATCCATTATCAGTCACTCGAACCGAGCGCCCACCTTGATCGTATTCAACTTCAATTTGTGTGCTACCGGCATCGAGACTATTCTCAACGAGCTCTTTGACAAGATGAGAAGGCCGCTCGACAACTTCACCGGCTGCAATTTGGTTGATGACTGTGTTATCGAGTTTTTCGATGGGACTGTTAGGCGGTCGTCGAGTCGTCATCGGCCATCTATATCGAGGCCAACACTCTAGTGTCAAAGAGGTTTAGAGTTCGGTTTGTACGCTTAAAACGAAGACAGTCTGCTGGGTCTTTTCAATGATATATTTACCTTCTAATTTACCTAATAGCGGCCCTATTCGATGTGAGTAACCGAGGGTCAACGCTAGGCCCATTCGAAGGTCATTGGAGTCAGTTGGAGTGTTGGCACTTGTGATTCGTACCGTTGTGTAATTAATAAGCGGACCGAGCCCGAAATACCCAAATGAATTGGGAGCAACGATCATTGGTGAGAGGAATTCAGCATCGATAAGTACGATATAGCCCTTCGGCTTCTCGCTTGAGAGCTGCTCGTAATAAGATGGAGCACCGAAACTGAAACCCAAATTGAAATCGAGAATCGTTCCGGGCAATAACTTTGCCGAAGTGTACTTAGCACCAAAAACTGTGATTCGCTCTTCGGCTTTGATTCCACTAATTTTTTCTTTTAATCCCCAAGATGCAAAATATGGCCCGACCCATTCACTCAAAGCTACCGGAAGACGATTTGCATCGCGCTCGCGATCTCTCGCAGCTTCTTCTCTTTCTTCACGTTCTTCTTGAGCTTTTTCTTTTTTCTCTTCTTCACGTTCTTGGGCATCTTCTTTTGCCTGTTCGGCGTCGTCACTATCGCTATCGTTATCTTTTTTTGATGGCTTCTTTTTAGTCTTGATAGGTTGAACATCAATGTCTGTGATGTAACCAACTCTTTTGTTTGGAAGCACAGTTTTATAAAACTGACCAAGATCAGTCGCGAAAGTTCTTAATGAAACGCGAATTTTTTGACCCGCAGGCAAATAAGAAATGACCGCGCCATCAAAAGACGGAACGTCATACACCATGGCACTATCAACTTTGACAATTGCAAGTTGAGTTGTAGGAGCAGTCGCTTTGGGCGCAGGTGCTCGAGCTTTTGCAGGTTGAGCGCGAGCAGGTGCAGGAGGTGCAGCCTGAACACTCACTGAAAGAGTTAAAAGTAGAATCGCGATCATTAACTTCAAAAAACCACCATGCTGTTTGTCGACTAGCTAATACCTTTAGCTGAAACGAATCGACCACACTCTGTAAAATGCTTCGAGAACAATTTTTAAGCTCATCTTGCTCTGACCGACTCGTCGATCCTCGAACAAAATTGGAACTTCTACTCCCTTAAAACCTTTTCTCAAGCTTCGAAATTTTAACTCGATTTGAAAACTATATCCATTGCTCTTTACCTGATCCAGCTCGATCGCTTCAAGAACTCGACGATTCCAAGCATTGAAGCCACCAGTCCAATCGTTCAGCGGGTAACCGAGAATAATTCGAGAGTAAAGACTGCCGCCGCGGCTAATGATCTTTCGCAAGATGCCCCAGTTTGCCGTAGCACCGCCAACGACATATCTCGAGCCAATTACGAAATCAGAAGTTTGTGCGGCCTCAAGAATTTTGACGAGATCAACTGGTCGATGGGAAAAGTCGGCATCCATTTCTGTGATCACATCGTAACCATTTTGAAGCCCCCATGCGAAGCCAGCGAGGTAAGCTTTTCCGAGCCCCTGCTTTCCGGCACGAGAAAGTAAGTGGATTCGATTTTCAGTTTTCTGAAGTTCACGAACGACATCGCCTGTTTTATCTGGAGAGTTATCGTCGATCACAAGTATGTGCACTTGAGGAGACGCCGTAAGAACCTCTGAGATAATATTCGGAATATTTTCGCGTTCGTTGTAAGTCGGAATGCAGACCAGATGTTTCGCAAGATGTGCCATAGAACCTTAAGTTCTAATCGACAATCTCGATGGTCCGCTAGCCTTTTTTGTCTTTTTGACCGTGGGCAGCTTAGGAGGAGGATTGAAGAGCGACATTGGATCTTCTTTACTACGCTCCATGAACTCACGAACGACCGATGCTGCTTTATCGGGATTTTTTTTGTAAAGAACTGGATCGAACCCGCATCGTTTACACGAGATCGATAAACGCCAACGAAACCCAATAAACATCTCAGTGATGCAGAGGCTTAAGCCAATGAACACGAAAACTCGTGGATCAAAGTCCTGCCAGATGACGAGCATCAGGCTCACGCTAGCAATAAGTGCCATCGTCGCATCGACCAAAGACAAGTGACGCTTGCGATAGACAGTTCGCTCAGATCGACAAAAAGCGCAGTAGCAGCGGATTGCAGTCTTTAACATACTTCATTGTAGCTACTTCTAAAGAAATCCAAAAGAATTTTTCAAATTATTTAGAGACGAGTTTTTAAATGAAATTCTTTTTGCTAACCTAAGTGTATGAAGACATCAAAAATCTCGTTTCTAGCATTCGCTTCTCTCATGCTTACACTTTTCACTTCGCCATTGGTCCAGGCAGCTGGCTCAGTTTTAGGTTCGGTCGACGATGAGGAAATTGGTTACGAAGACATCGTCAAGGACCTATCGAGAGATGTTTCGAAAGAGCAGCGTCGGGCCGCCGATAGAGCTGCTGACACGACTTCGCGAGCGACCGCTCGCCGAAGCGGACCGCAAACCTCGCTTGATGATGTGATGATTCATGGCGGAGTAGGCTTTACTCAAATGTTTCAAACTGTGAGCTACGGTGGCAACCGAACTCAAGTTTCACAACGCGGAATTCAAGCTACGCTCGGGATTGATTTGTTCTCAGACAACTGGCTGGCTGAAGGATCTGCAAGAAACTTTAGTTCGTACGATTACGGAAATACGAATGTGGCATTAAAAGAGTTCGATCTAAAAGTTGTCTTCCACAAAAAGTTCGCGCCAAAGCTTGGCTTCAAAGCAGGCGCTGGAATGGCCGCTCGATACCTACAAATTTCAAATCAAAACGGAAGTAATGACTTCACGACTCCCGCATCAGTTTTTACTGGCGGAATTGAACTGCTCGCTGCTCGCAATCTAACTTTGGCAGGTGAAGTTTCAGCTCGCACCGCTCTTATTTCTGAGACGATCGACAAGAATAGTTACGATATGACTGTAAGAATCGACGCCAACTTTTAAGGTGAACATTGCTAATAGCACCGGCCCTCGCTGCATTCTCAGTTCTTAGTCTGCTGATCACGTTTCGTTGGCTCTCGGTTCGCCAGAGAAGTAAACGCCTTGTGGATCTTGAGCTTCGACCAAATTGTCTTCTCACTCGCTCGCCGATTGTTTTTGTAACGGGCCGCCGCTCCCTTTTATATTTTTTAAACTACTGGAATGAAATTCCGGGATTTCTTCGGGAGCACGGCTACGAAGTTCGCGTTTGCTCTTTACCTTGGCGTGGCTCAGCTAATCGGTTTCAAACTCTTAGTCGATTTCTTGATTCAGCAACCCGCCCGGTCCACCTCATCGCTGATTCTACTTCACGCGCCGAGGTCGAAAAACTTTTACTAACTAAGCGGGCTCGCCTAGCGAGCTTTAACTTCGCCGAAGAAATCACAGGTCAATCGCACCTACAGCAGGCGATTGGTTTGAAGTCTGACCGCAATTGGACGATCGAATCAAAATACCTCGACCATGCAATTCAGTTAGCTGAGAACGAGCACTAACCTTTTCCTTGCGCAAACTTAGGGACAATGGTCGGATATTGTCATGCACGAGCTTCGAGATTTACCACCATTTTTGCGCCTATTCGCCTTAAGCCCCGTGCGAGCGATGCGCGGCCTTCCGCCTTGGCAATGGTCAACTCTCATTTCACTTCAAGTTGGAATCGCGATTGTTTCAGGTGTCTTGCTTGGCCTTGTTAGTCTCAGCTTTATAAACTTTGTTTTAGGTCTGATCGTTCTGCCGATTTCAACCCTAATCGCAAGTTTGATCATCACGTTTTTTCTGAATTATTTCTTCGCGTTTTTTAGCAAGACCTACTTAGACGTCCGACGACTTTTCGGAGTCGTCGTTGTTGCACAGATACCTTTTTTGATCTTACACATTCTATCAGTTCATGTTCCGCCGATTGACTTGATCGGATTCGGAATTACATGCTTGTTGTTGATTGTCGGATTGACTGAGCACTTTCAGCTGAACCGTAAGTCTGTGACTCGACTCGCGATTAGCATCTATCTTCTTTTTAGTGTGATTTGGATTGCGGCACAGATCAGAAATCAGTTTATGCAAGACAGAAGTCGTTCATCTGAAACTCCACATTCGCTCGACTCAATGGAACGTGAAGTTCTGAAAACCCAATAACTACTGAAAGTGCGCCGGAGATGTTGGATTGTCTTCATCTCCCAGTACTGACATCAATGCGTCTGAAAAGGCTTTGTCTGAACTCAGGAGCTGCTGGTAAGACGTGGCCTTTCCCTTGTCTCCGAAATCAATCACTGCCTGAACGATGTTTGCAACCTGAGGACCTGAATGAGCGAAGTTACCCTCGACACCTTCAGCAAGAATGTCCAGATTCTTTGAACCTCTAGGATCAGCAGATGTCGCTTTAGTTGAGAAGTAGTCCTTCACGTAATACGCATAAGGAAAGCACGCGCCCAACAGCAATATTTGATACATGTTGCGGTTAGGCTGAATTGTTAGTCCGCTAGTTTCTTTGATCAAGCCAAGGTTTATGTTTTTACCAGTTCCTGCATGACCATTGTACAAAACGATGTTGTAGCTCTCTAAGTATTTTTTGTAGAGCTGATGGAAAGTCGCTGCACTCGCTTCGCGAATGTCTGTTTCACCGAAAAATAATGAAACAGCGATGAGTCCACGCGATGTTTGCAACTGATGCTCTTCCATGTACGGAGAGAGGCTAGTGATTTGGCTTGTGAAACCCATTTTGCGAAGGCTGCGTTGAATTTGAGGAAATGCCCATGGATTTGCAATTGTCGGATCATCGCCATCAGTTGGATAGGCTTTACCGAGAATAATAGCAATTCGAACAACTCCACCGTTTTCGAAAAGGCGGTTATATTCAGGGAATGTTTGTGCCGTGTTTGGAGTTCGAGAAAACGAACCTTCAATTCGAAGATAGTCGCTGCCTTCAACCATTGAGCAACCCTGCTTTCGGGGGTTCCAATAGTAATAGAATCCACCTTTAGGGTCGTCAGCACACTGCTCAATACGATCAGCTTTTTCAACAGTATCCGGGTTGACTGGAATCAAAATTTCAATCGTGCTCGACAATGAATTGGTGATGATTGCAGTTGCAGAGAAACGATAGTGAATTCTAAAAAGACCAGGGCCAGCGCTTTCAATTGCCGTTACAGATGTCTTCCAGTCCGATCGTACGGCTGCAATTCGCGAGCGGCGAAAATTAGACTGCATGTACTTAATTTGTTTTCGAATTTGTCGTTGTGCTTCAGCCTGGGTCGGAGTGGTCTGAGATCTCA
Organism: uncultured Bdellovibrionales bacterium; assembly: GCA_964543475.1. Taxonomy (GTDB): domain Bacteria; phylum Bdellovibrionota; class Bdellovibrionia; order Bdellovibrionales; family JAMPXM01; genus JAYSYM01. The sequence goes on from CAZIYJ010000002.1 coordinate 146,833, forward strand.
TTCCTACTCGGCCAACGAACTGAAGGTGTGTATCAGTTGCCGACGCGCTGTATGTTCCTGCCAAAACCAGAGATGCTGCACCACTTGTGTGGCCTTCTGAAGATGCGCCGAGGATGAACACCAATACTGCCAATTTTGAAAAAGTCGCTCGTAGTGACAAAGCCATAGAAACTCCGGGTATTAACTTATGTAGATGCACGATAGGTTTGTAACCTGGAGAGGGCCTTTTCGCAATTTTCATAAAACGCTTGGAAGGATCTACAGAAGTGTAAAGTTTTTTGACAGTTCGATAGCCGGCATATCTTCCTGAGTCGCCATTACCACTAACGAATGAACCGTCCAAGTAGCCGTCGGGCTGGCGTAATTTTCAGAGCCACACAAAGTGCAAGATAGATCACGCCAACGAACCCAAGCACTAAAGCTGCTTGTAAAATTACATGCATAACAGGAAGCGAAACTTTTAATAAATAACCCACACCGACTGCGACAACTGCAGATGCCCATAACCGAAGATAGGTCGAAAATGAAACTCCTGGATTAGCACCAACCGAACGACCAAGCGCTCTCTTCAATAATATAAATTCAACCCATCCGGCAAACGCCGAAGAGGCTGACAAGAACACTGCGCCCCACATTTCAACAACGCCAAACCACTGAGGCATCTGAAGAGCCGCAAAGTAGCCTAGAAAACAAGTGAGCCCAACCCGCAACATCGCAAATTTTAGTGGAGTGTCGGCATCGCGAAGAGCGTAGAATGCCGAAGAGTAAAGTCGACCTTGAGTCGCAGGCAAAAGAGCAAGCGAAGAAGCCGCAAGAATTGCCCAGACGATCGCAGTTGCTTGATAATCAAATTCACCAGTCTGAAACAAAGCACCGACAACTAAGTCGCCTAAAAATACAAACACACATAAGGTTGGAATTACGAAGAACGAAATTTGAAGCAAAGAGCGATTAATTCGCTCCGTGATCACCAATGCAACTTCACTTTTTGTTCCTTCAATACTTGATAGCTCAGGAAGTGCGGCTGCAGAAACTGACATGCCGAACAGACTCACCGGCAATAAATAGATAGTCTGTGCGTAAGCAATCGATGCCACGGCACCCGTCGGAAGCCAGCTTGCGTAGATACTGTCGATGAAGGCGCTTATTTGAACAACTCCGCGCGAAAACAAGACTGGAACGAAATTTCTTAGTACTTGTCGAACAGGTGTAAACTTTAAGTCCAAATTAAAGCGAACCCGCCCAAGCAGACGTAAAACCACCGGCAGCTGAATTAAAAATTGAATCGCACTTCCGACAACAAGTCCCCACGCCGTCGTAATAGCGAGTTCACTTTGTGTTTGCGCATCACCATAAAAGACTAAAGCTGCAATAATCGATAGATTCCAAAGAACCGGCGCAAAATAGGACAGGAAAAAGCGTCGATGCGAATTCAAAATTCCGAGACACCAAGCAGACATTACAAGTAAGCCAACTCCCGGAAACAAAATTTGAACAAGCTGAATCGTAAGAAGTCGCTTCTCACCTTCAAAGCCGGGGGCGACTAAATCAATGAAAGCTGCTGTGAACAAAACTCCGATCAAGACAAAGAAGGCAACGACAAGCGCAAGCAAACTTGCAACTGCGCCTGCAACCTTGTCTGCATCTTCACCCGACTTCCGCGAAATCAAGTTCGCATAGACTGGGATGAATGACGCTGAGAGCACGCCCTCCCCGAATAAGTTCTGTAAAAAATTAGGAATGCGAAGTGCAGCCTTAAACGCATCACCAGCTGCAGAGTTTCCGAAGTAGTGAGCAAAAACGCGTTCGCGAACTAAACCAGCGATGCGGCTCAAGAAGATTCCGAGAGCTACAAATATGGCTCCGCTTTTTTTGTTAGATGAAGCTTTGGTTTCCAACTTCGAATTCCTCGATGCGTTTCAATGCTGTCTAAGTATTGTCATTCTCTCGGCTCAGATTGTCATTTTAGAAGTACACGTCACAAGCACCAGCCGATGGTCCAGTTTTGTTTTGGAACCAGCCTTTTGGCACATTGCTAAACAAAACCTATGACTAAACTCTTTCTCAAGCAGGTTCAGCGATTAATCGACTCATAAAAGGACTTATGACGATGTTCAAACTAAAAGCTTTCGCAGCCAGGACGGCTGCCTTCTTAATCTCCACCACTCTTACGCAAGCGGCTTACAGCGCCCCTCAAGAAAAAGAGTGGACGATGTTGGTCTTCATTAATGGGCACAATAATCTTGATCGTTTTGGGAAAGACGACATCAATGAGATGGAGCAAGTCGGTTCAACTGATCAAGTTAACGTCGTTGTTCAGTGGGCAAGCTTGAAGAACAAAACAACTAAGCGTCTGCTAGTTGAAAAAGATAATGATAGATCCAGTGTTTCATCTCCGACGGTCCAAGATCTTCCGACTGTCGATATGGGTGATTACCGAAACTTGGTCGATTTTATTCGCTGGGGTCATGAAAACTACCCTGCCCGCCACTACTTTGTTGTGGTTTGGAATCACGGAACAGGCTGGCACAAATTCGCATTAGATGGTTCTCCGATTCAGACTTGGGACATCTCGATAGATGATCTCACGAAAAATTCGATTACAACTCTCCAGCTTGGTCTTGCGATGGAAGATGCATCAAAGATTATCGGACGTAAAATTGATATTTACGGAAGTGATGCCTGCTTAATGGGTATGGTTGAAGTCGCACACCAGATGAAGGACTCAGTTCAGTACTTCATCGGCTCAGAAGATCTTGAACCAGGCGCAGGTTGGCCATATGAGAAAGTTCTAGCTCGGTGGAATACTTTCGCTCCGGCAACTGCAGAAGACATAGCTAAATTTCTACCTGAAGTTTACGTAGACTCTTATAAGTTCGAAGCAACGACGCTCTCGTCATATGACCTTCGCCACATCGAACCGCTAACGACAAGTCTCTCTAACCTTCGCGCGGTTATGCCCAACCAAAGTGGAGTAGCTAAAACTGCTCTTCGACAGGCGGTTGCATCGTCACTTAAGTTTTATAAAAGCGACTATGTAGATCTCGGTGATTTTTTAACTAAGATAGGAACTGGCATCGGAGCCGACCCCACCATTCAACAATTCATGCCGCAAATAACCTCGGTACAAAGCGAGCTAAAGAAATTTGTGATTGCTAACAAGGCGACAGGAAAATTTAAACAAGCTCAAGGTCTGGCAATTTGGCTCCCGTCGTCAGCAATGCAGTATTCAAAATATCAGAAACTCTATTCTGAACTCACATTTAACATTAGCTCTCAGTGGCATCTTCTTATTGAAGAGAGCTTGTGATTGATGTTCGCGAGCGCCAAGCGTAGTCTTTGCTATGGCTCAAAATTCATCTCCTTTACTAGAGAAGTTCCTCGCTCAGGCAAACAGCGTCATCATAGATAAAGATCACGAGATCCGGCTGACGGCCTGTTGCCTTTTGGCAGGTGGCCACCTTTTACTCGAAGATATTCCTGGAGTCGGAAAGACCACCCTTGTTAAGATGCTAGCGCAATCACTTGGGCTTCGATTTTCGAGGATTCAGTTCACAAACGATTTATTGCCGGCTGATATCTTGGGTGGAGCTGTCTTCATAAAAGAGCGCGGCGAATTTATTTTTCAACAAGGCCCTATCTTTGCGGAACTGGTTTTAGGAGATGAGCTAAACCGAGCCACGCCAAAAACGCAAAGCGCATGCCTGCAAGCGATGGAAGAACACAAAATCACCATCGACGGAAAGACACACCTTCTCCCGCGCCCCTTCTTCTTTATCGCGACTCAGAATCCGAGACAACAAATCGGCACTTTCCCTCTTCCCGAATCACAGCTCGATCGATTCTTGATGCGAATTCAACTGGGCTATCCGTCTCGAGCCGGAGAGAAAACTTTATTAATGAGCCAGGCGCGCGAACAACTCATCGAGAGCCTGCCAGTGATCTTGTCGGCGAATGCTCTTGTTGAGATGCAAGACCTCGTAAGAAAAGTTCATGTTTCAGAAGCGATCGTCGACTACATACAAAACTTGGTTGATCGAAGCCGAACTGAAAGTGAAAAAATTAGAAGCATTGGACTTTCTCCGCGAGCCGCACTTGGCTTAATTCGCGCAGCCCAAGCCTGGACATTTCTCTCTGGTCGATCGAATGTAATTCCTGAAGATGTGCAAGCTGTCGCAGTTGCAGTGATGAGTCATCGACTTAATCCGAGTGACGACTTCAGCGGTGAAACAGGGAAGCGTTTAGCCGAGGACATCGTACTGCAGGTACGTGTTGATTAAGATGCGCGGCCAGAAGCACGACCGGTTCGCGAAGTTTAGCAAAAACAATAAAGTCTACATCGTTCCAACTAAGTTCGGAATGGCGATGTTCTTAAGCGTTTTATTTATGCTTTTGGCTGGCGCCGCCTACGGTAATAACCTTGTTAACCTTCTTGGCTTTTTTTTGGCAGCCATCGGTTTTGTGACAATGATTCAGACTCACAATAACGTTCGAGGAGTGAACGTGACTTCGGCGCAAATGGAGCCTGGGTACGCGGGCACATCGGTTCGCCTAACGACAATCGTTGAATCTTCAGATAACCAGGATCATTTTCATCTCGAAGCGGACGCGCTTAGTTTTAGTTCGCAGCCAAGGTTAGAATTCGCTCAACCTGTTTACTCTCGATCAAAAGGCAAACTCACAACTAGCTACAAAATTGAAACGCGTGGAAAATACTCGATAAAGAGAATTAAAATTTCGAGTGTTTTCCCTCTCGGACTTTTTTATGCCTGGAGTTTTCATAAAACTGAGCACGATTTTTTTATCTATCCAACTCCTTCCGGCAGTCGAGATTTACCCGTTCCTAGGCTTTCATATCAATCTGAAGCCGGAGCTCGCCTTCAATTTGCCGGCGAGGACTATCGGGAGCACAGACCTTATCAGAGCACTGACTCTGCTCGGCATGTTGATTGGCGTGCGTTCGCTCGGGGTCGACCGCTACTGACTAAACGATTCGATGAAGGTGGGCCTGAGGCAATTATTTTAAACTGGAATCAAACACTTCAGCAGTCCGACGAAGCTAAACTTAGCCAACTCAGTTTATGGGTTGAGCTCGCACACAGATCTGAAAGAAGTTTTTCGCTCCAGCTCCCCGAATCTAAAGTTGATTATGGACGAGACAGTCTACATGCCCATCGGTGCTGGCAAGAGCTTGCACAGTTTAAAAGCGAGGAAACTCGATGAGAAGCTGGGCTGAAAGAAGTTTTAATAGTCAGTACCTACAACTTTTTCTCACTCTCGTCGTAGCGCTGAACATCGTTCCTTTTTTTGGCGAAGTGCCCGTTTGGATTCTTGCTGCGGCTTCAGGCTTTATCATTTGGAGCGCTCTCTATGTTTTTCGTTTGGTGAGCTTACCCGGACGCGTTCTTAGATGGACGTTTACGATTGCATGTACGGCGGGAGTGGCAGTTCAATTTAAATCGATTATTGGGCAGGAGCCTGCAACTGCACTTCTCATCTTACTTGCCGCACTCAAGCTTTTAGAGACAGTCAGATATCGAGACGCGATGTATGTCACTTTCATCAGCTACTTTCTGCTGATGGACTATGTTTTAATCTCTCAAACATTACCTGCAACACTCTTCATGGTTTTTTCAATCGCCATGATTACAACTCTACTGTTTTACCTGCACGGTGATCGCGGAAAACTTTCTTTAAGATCACTTGCCGTCGTCATGAGAACTCTTTGGCTAGCGATTCCACTTTGGCTTTTCCTCTTCGTAATTTTTCCGCGATTCTCAGCCGCTCTCTGGACAGTGAATCCTGATACGCGGGCCTTGAGTGGATTTTCTGATGAGCTCAACCCCGGAGACATCAGTCAACTGATCGAATCTGATGAACTTGCTTTTCGGACAACATTTCTTTCGGGACCCGAACCTAGATACCAAGAAATGTACTGGAGAGGAGGAATTCTGTGGCAGACAGAAGGCCTCCGGTGGACGAAGAAAGGTTATTCGTCGTCATCGTCTCTCACCCTCAATCAACCCGCGCAGACAGTCCACGAGGTTGTGCTCGAGCCAGAATTTCAACGTTTTGTTTTTGGCTTAGATAGCCCAGTGTCAGTCTCTGCGGCAGGCCATTCACCTCGCGCAATCCTTTCTCGTCCAGGATTTGTATTTGAGAGACAATCGCCTGCGACGATTCGAGTTCTTTACACAATTCGATCAGTCATCAACTCGGATGAGCCACCACTTAATAAATTTGAGAAAGATACTTTCCTTCAAGCGCCAAAACCTTCAGCTCAACTAAGTCAATTAGTTGAAACATTAAAACAAGCCGCGCAGAAATCAAATGCGAGTTCTCCTGAAGAAAAACTATCTGACGCTCTCATTGATTACTTTTTAGAAAATGGCTTCCGGTATACAAAAAGCCCGGGTGTGACTGCCAACCTTGATGATTTTATTTTTAACAAGAAAGTTGGGTTCTGTGAACATTATGCCGGAGGGTTCGCAACCATCATGCGACTTCTCGGAGTTCCGTCTCGAGTGGTCATTGGTTTTCATGGCGGAGTCAAAAATCGCTTGGCAGAACACTGGAGCGTAAGAGCACTCGATGCGCACGCTTGGAGCGAAATTTTTATTGAAGGATCTGGATGGAAGAGGATTGACCCCACTTCGTTTATTGCTCCGCTAAGACTCGCTTTAGGCGGCGACTTTAATAATTTAGACCCAGCCGCCCTTGATGCCAATATGACTCGAGAGCAGTTTGACTTGCGCTTTGAAAGTAGCGCACTCCAGCGATGGCTGAACAACACGACACTCGCTTTTGACTTGGTATCAAGTCGCTGGAATCTTTTTCTTTTGCGATACGACTTTGAGTATCAGTCGGCTATCTTGTCAGCTCTTGGGGTTCAATCTGGTCAGCGTGCCTGGCTGATTGCTTCGTTGTTAGTTGGCTCTGCACTTCTTTTGTTACTTATTCGATTTTGGGTGAGACGGAGCAAAAAGAAAGTTGATCCAATAGTCTCTGCCTATCGTGATCTATGCACTGAGCTTCGTCTTCGCGGATTACCTCGTTTACCATCAGAGGGGCCTCATAATTACGGCTCTAGAGCTGCTCTTGCATGGCCGACACGTGCTGAGGAAATACACTTACTTCTCAAAGAATATTCAGACTATCGCTATGGAACGACTCCAATTACAGCAGAACGAGCGCGCCAATGGAAAAACCGTGCTTTAGCTATCGCAAGACGACTTCCAAAGCTTAAATAAGGCTTGCGGCAACCACTGGCGATGCCCATAATAAAGCATGTCGAAATTGCATCACCAGCTTGTTGCGGCGTGGACCGAAATTATAAGCGAAACGAACGGAATCAGTCTTCGCGACACTATCGAACTCTTACTGACTTCAGATCGCGCGCAAAATTCTGCTGAACTCAAAACCTGCCTTCTCTCTTTCCAAAATGATTTACAAAGTTTTCTCAGCGATCAACTTCCAATCGGTACTCTACTTAAACATCCGGCTGCAGTTGCGCTAGCAGAGTTCTTCAGAAGATTTCCGCTTCCGTATCGCGATGAGCACACTCACTTAACAGGTGCTTTGAGTGCAGAGTTTATATATCCCCGCTTAGAAAAACTTTTGTCGGGACCTCATAAGTCTGCTTACGAGAAAAAAATTACTGATGTTTATGGAGCCGCGGCTTTGCCGCTGAAAGATTTAGGCTCAGTAGAGAATATCGTTCGCTTAGCCGAAAGCGAGCGCTTCAGTCGGTACTTAAGCATTTTGATGCTGCCAAAATTATTGCTGGTTGATCGGCAAGCACATGCTGAAGCGGCCTATCATATGGCTGAACAAATTTATACGAAGTACAATGTTGGCTTTATTCGCCTGAAGTTTACTTTTTCTAGAGCGTCAGCTGATGAGGCTGAACAAGTTCCGGGCCTTGAGGCTTTGAAAGAAGAAGATGTGGTTCTCGGACTTCATGAAGGCTTCATGGAGTTTAAAAAGAAAAATCCGCGTTTTGACTTTGTGCTTTCCCCAAGCTTCCGCAAAGAAGCTGACTTTTATGACGCAAAAAATTTCAAGAGCAAGAAAGATCATTTTTTATTCCAGGTGAATCAGATTCTTGACCTCATCCATAAACATCCGTTCCTCGAAGAGCGAATGAATGAAGTGGATACCGTTGGAAACGAAAGTGAGCTTTTCCGCAAGAGCCATTTCATGGACATGAAACTTGGCTTCAGAAAACTTCAATACCGCGGATTCAAGATCCGTAGTCACCACGGCGAAGTATGGAAGACGCTCAAGAACGGCATTCAGGCTGTCGACAACGCAATGAACATTTGGCGCATTGATACCCTCGAGCATGGCTTAAGCTTAGGAGTAAATCCAAATTTCTACTTCCACTCTCTTTTTCAACGTGTTCTTAAGTGGAATCGCCGCCAAGAAGGTATTCGCGCAGGCACACCAGAATTCCGCGAAATTTCGGCAATGGATTGGAATTCGAACACTAGTGTGTGTGAAAAAATTCTTAGAGGCGAAACTCTCAACGATAAAGAAATTGGTCTATTCACAAAAGCGAAGTTCCACACCGCACGTGAAGTCGAATCGTATCAACATGACGTTCTCAATCGAATGATTGATAAAGGCGTTACTCTTGTCTCGCTGCCTTCATCAAATAACAAGCTCACTGAATTTTTCGAAGATTATAAAGATCATCCGTTCTCTTGGTGGGAGAAAAAGGGCCTCGAGCTGGGCGTAGGAACCGATAATTACGTCACGCTCGATACCAATTTCATTCAGGAACTAATGATTCTATTGATTACAGACGCCGATAACTTAAAGATCACAAAACTTTTGATGGTAGCAACCGGCGAAGGCCGAAGGCCTTACATCAGTCATCTTTTGTGGCAAATGCGAAAAGGCATAAATCAATGATCCACTGGAACGCAGACCCCAATCTTCTGACACTTGGACCAATCCAAATCCGCTGGTACAGCCTCATGTTCATTATCGGTTTTGGAATCGGCTTTAAGATGATTGAATCGATGTGTAAGCGCGAAGGTAAGCCAATCGAAAAACTCGACACACTCTTGTTTTACGTCATGGGCGGCACACTTCTCGGTGCACGACTTGGCCATACTCTCTTTTACGAACCGGGCTATTATCTCTCGCACCCGATTGAAATTTTAATGGTCTGGAGAGGTGGTCTCGCATCTCACGGCGGAACCGCCGGCGTAATGTTAGCACTCTGGATTTTCTCGAGAAGAAATAAAGAATTTAGCATGCTGTGGCTACTCGATAGATTAGCAGTACCGACAGCGGTTATTTCTGGGCTCATAAGAATCGGAAATTTGTTTAACTCAGAGATTCTAGGAAAGCCGACGGATGTTGCGTGGGCTTTTGTCTTTGAGAAAGTCGATCAGATTCCGAGACACCCCGCTCAGCTTTACGAAAGCATTGCTTATTTCATCTTGTTTGGAATCAATATTTGGCTCTACAAGCGAAACTTCTATCGCAAGCCTGGCTTTATCTTTGGCTTCACAATGATTTGGATTTTCTTGGCTCGAATCTTTTTGGAGTTTTTCAAAGAGAATCAAGAGCCGTTCGAAGCTGGCATGCTTATGAACATGGGGCAGATTCTGAGTATTCCGTTTGTTCTCTTAGGACTCTACCTTGTCATTCGGGCACTTCGTGGACCAGAAGCAGCAGAAGCTACTGCTCCGACTAAGAAGAAAAAAGCGCGGAGTTAAATTGGCTCTCAGTAAACGCAAAACAATTGCAATGATCGCGCACGACGGAAAGAAAGCTCTGTTAGTTTCGTTTGTTCGCGATCACGTTCGGCAACTGAAAAACTTTAACCTAGTCGGAACCGGTAATACCGGGCGCTTAGTTCAATCAGCGGGCCTTAAGATTAAGCGCAAGCTTTCTGGTCCGCTCGGTGGCGATGCGCAGATTGCAGCCGAAGTCGCGACTGGTAAGTGCCAGGGTGTTATTTTCTTTCGAGACCCACTTGGAATGCATCCTCATGATCCTGATATCTCAATGTTAATGAGAATCTGCGATGTTCACAATATTCCGTTGGCGACCAATCCTGCGTCAGCTGAGCTCCTGATTAAAGGCTTAAAGTAATTTCCTGAGCTAAGCTCGTTGACTTTTCCCTCGCAAAATAGCCGAATCATATTTCAGGGGGGATTATTCATGGGTCTACGTCTATTTTTAATCAGTGCAATTTTGGTTTCTTCTTCTGCTGCCAACGCTTTACTTGATCCCAATCCGCCGCAGCGTCGCGACTACAGCAGTGTCCAAACTTTCCTCGGGGAACTTGTTCAGACTTACAAGCAGACAACTGAACTCATCGAAATCGGACAAGCGAATACAGGCGAATCAATTGTTGGAGTTAAAATTGGTAACGGAAGTATTCGTAACCTCATTGTCGGCACTCACCATGGCAACGAGTACGGTTCAACAGAAGTTGCACTTGCAGCAGCGCTATCATTTGCGAAAAATCCGATCGCAAATCAAACGATCTATATTATTCCGGTTTTAAATGTTTCTGGATTCAATTCGAAAAGTCGCCAAGAGAAAATGCCTGGAAGTTACACGCTTGATCCGAATCGTGATTACCCTGGGCCTTGCGATACGAACGGTCCGTTCAAGTTAAAGAGCACTAAAGCTTTAGCTGATTTCGTAGCTAGCGAGGGAATTGTTGCCTCAGCAACTCTTCATACTTATGCAAATATGGTTTTGTACCCATGGGGAGTTTCAACTCAAGACGTAAAAACAGCTGACCACGAAGAGTTCCTTCGCATCGGAGCCGCGTGCGCTCGCCATAGCGGTTACAAAGTCGGTAACTCTACTGAAGAACTTTATCCGGCCGACGGGACTTTCGAAGACTATGCCTACTGGGCACATGGAATCTGGTCGATCCTTTTTGAAATGGGCAATTCGCACAGTCCAACACAGACTTCGGTTGATCAGATGATCAGCGGAAACGTACCCGGCCTTCGCGCGTTCTTTGAAGAGGCGCCCACTCAGCGAGCTGCTGAGCATCAATTCCGTGGAAAATGTGAGGCACATTTGCGCGGTCTAAATCTCCGATACGAGTAGTCATCTTAGATCCATCACGAGTCGCGGGACAATCTTGAACTTTTCAACACCCGCGACAGCACTCATTGCCGCAGCGACAATATAGACCCTATCGTCTTCTCCACCCATGGTTAAGATTCAATTGATTGAATCTTCTGTGGGTAAAGAGAGGTATGTAACCATGTCGCTGACTCCCCGCTTTTTGATGGCTCTGTCGCTCCTTCTGCTCTCGAGCATCCCAGCACTTGCAGCAAATCCGATTGATACCGAAAGTTACCTGCGGGCATTCCACGCCAATCCAAAGGCTGTAATGAACGATAAACTTTTAAGTCGCGATCATTATGGCTTCGTCTTGCCTCAAGAAGATGGCTTATGGCCAGAGAGCGAAGAGGAGGATCGGCTTCAACTCGAAAAGAAAATGGAGATTCGAAGCAAGCTTTGCAAAGTTGGTTTGAACGAGCCGTGCAATAAACCAAAGCGGGATGCAAATGTTTATGCCGACATCACTCCACTAGAAGAACTCACTAAACTTCTTTACACGCCAAATATACAGCGAAGCCTCGCCGAGATGGACCGACAAAATCTTCAGCTTCATGTGCTTGATCCCTCGCCTTGGTCAGAGTCTTACTGGCCGGTGCACAAAGGTGGAATGGCCCGTCGCTACGCAGATCCGAGTTTTCCAGAATCAAAAGTATGGATCGAAAATTACTCTCACTACTTAGCCGTCCCACCAGGTGCAGTACCTCTCAATCAAAAATCTCCTGCAGAAAAATACGATCTCCTCATTGGCGATGGCGGATACAACCTCACTCACACTTCTTGGATGGAAGGTAAGCGCGGCTACTACGACCCTCGAGGAAAAGTTCCGACATGGGTTGGATACTGCCATGGTTGGGCGCCAGCGTCGTTCATGTATCAGCAGCCGGTAAAAGCGGTAGAAGTAACGAACCCTAACGGACAAAAAATTCGCTTCACTCCAACAGACATAAAAGCTCTTGCCTCGCTTTCGTGGGGAGAAGCTCCGCCGACGGTTGGATTTATAGGCGACAAGTGCAAAAAAGATAAAGTTCCGCAAGATGAAAACGGTCGAATTCTTGATCCAGTCTGCTTCGACGTTAACCCTGGTGCTTGGCACATTGCCCTCGTAAATCAAATTGGCATTCAAAAACGAAGCATGGTGATGGATTCAACTTTTAACCGCGAAGTCTGGAATTTTCCGATACATGGCTATCGTTACAAATACTTCAATCCGCAAACCCTTCGAGAGTCATCAAATCTTGCAGGCGCAATGATTCCGATGAATCAGTTCAAGATCGACAAATTCAAAAAGTATCGATCAACGAGAGCAGCTTACATTGCTGGAATCGCGCTTGATATTGGCTACTCAGCGGAGCTTGAGCCAACGACAGCAGAAGGGCCTCGCACTGTTAAACATAAAGTTGTTCGCTACCTCTATGATCTAGAGATAAGTAGCAGTGGCGAGATCATCGGTGGCGAGTGGTATTCGAATCATCATCCTGACTTTGTATGGAATCCGTTCCCGCTCGATCTATTTCCTGACCGTCGGCCACTCTCAGCGCCGGAGCGAACGTATCTAGAAACTCACCCCTTCTTACCATCTTGGACTGGCGAAGGACCGATTAATGCTGATCTTATGGAGCTTGGAAGAAGGGCTTCTTTACTAGAACAACCACTTCACGTGATTGTTGAGCGGCTTGTCGAAATGTCGGTCGAGAAAAAGCAGTAAGATTTTAAAAGTGGCCGGTCGCACAAAGTTCATCTGAGGGGGCTTCACACGACCGGCAGAAAAAAATTCTAAAAAATATTATCGAACTGTAAGGTCGCAAATCGTCGACGCGATAACGAAGGGAACTACGTATCCGTCGCCAGTGCGAATGACTGCACCAACACGAGTTTGTTTTTTGCGATTGCTTAGATCGATGGTGAGATCAAGTAAGTAAGCAACTCGGCCATTCTCGTCAGTCAGTTCAACAGTTGTCTTTTCAGTTTCTTCGTCGATCGCTAAGGCCGCAGTGAACTCATGAGTGAAAAATCCGAGGCGTGATTCAACTTTAATTCCGTTAGCGCGGCGACCAGCTGTCTCGATAGTTGCGCCATTTGAAATCAAGCAAGACAAACGCTTAAGCGTTGAGCCAGTGTTGGCAACGGCAATTGATGACGACAAAGATAAGGCTAAAGCAGCAATCAAAAGTTTCATTGAGAAATCTCCTAAAGTGGTTGATTGCCTCCACTCATAGAGTGCTTCGATCTCAAACGTCAAATGCTTAAAATAGGTTTATTGCTCTATTTAGTAAACTTGTTGTGTTTATTCTCAAGCGAAAATCGACTTAGCTATTTATCTATTAGAGCTATTATTCTTTTTAATAGCTTTCGTTCATGAGGGGGTTTTGGACTTCGGCCCGCTGATGGCTCGGAATGCTTTTTTCAACTTCTGGCTCGTTACTAGCTTGCTTGTCGATTGAGATTTTCTTTTCACGAGTCGGCCGATCTGTTGAATCGGTTGACCGGTCAGAAGGTATTTTCTTTTCGCGCTTATCGGTTGGCTTCTCTTTCATTCGATACTCCCCGCTCGCTGGCGACGCCCATGATCGCGCTAAGGGCATTAAGAAAGGTGTAATTGATGCTTTAATTTTAAGTTAATTGCGTAACATCTGCGCGCAAGTTGCCGTTTTGACAGGAAAATTCATGAGTTCTTAGCGAGACATGGGGTGTCGTACCAGAATAAATTAGAGGCTCAAGAAAGGTGCGGTTTGCTTTGTCGATTGACCCTAATTTACGACAACTAATTATTTCTAAATGCTTAGCAAAAGGCATTTCCGTTGAGCATTTATCCCAAGTGACCGACTGCTCTCTGACTGAACTTAAAGGGTACAAAGAGGGCTTACTCATCTTAGGTACTGATAAACTTATAAATTTAATTCGTGTATTGGCGATTAGCGACGAAGAGCTTGTTGCGGCTGTCGGCACCACAACCGCGGCTGAACTCATCAAGCTTCGCGGCTCTAGCTCAGCTTAGTTAGCTTTATTAGCTGGCCATATTAACTGGCCTTAGCAGTTTGCCTTGCACTCGAAAGTATCACGGCAAAACATGTATTGGGTCTATCTCGCTCAACTCTGAGCTCACCGCCATGGCTTTTAACGATGCCGCTTGAAAGACTTAACCCTAAGCCTGTGCCCTTGCCTGGCGGCTTCGTAGTAAAGAACGGTTCAAACAACTTTGGACAAAGTTCATCCGGAATTTTTGGACCACTGTTGCTTACCTCTATTGTTGCGAAAGAGCCTGAATCCAAAATTTCGATTTCAATCCACGCGCCATTTGTTTCAACGCTCGCGGCATCGTAGGCGTTATTCAACAAGTTAATGATCACTTGTCCAATTTGCACAGGCTGACACATCACTGGCACTTCTAATTTTGGACGCGTCCACCGAAGTTCAACATTTCCGCTTCTAAACTTCTGTTCGCAAAGCTCTAGTGCCTGTTCCACAATTAGTCGAAGATCGTAAAGCTCGTAGACCTGACTTCTTTGATCTTGAGCAAACCATTTTAGACCTTGAATGATCTTCGCGATTCGAAGCGAAGTTTCCTCTATCAAGGCCATCTGATATTTGAGCTCCTCTGTATCTAAATCTTTTGAGCCCACTAATTCGCGGGCACTCTCGGCCGCAAACAAGATGCTATTGAGCGGAGTGTTGACTTCGTGAGCGATGCCTCCGGCCATTTCTCCAAGTGAGATCAGTCTTGCCGATTCGGCAGATCGAGAGACGATTTCCTTTATCTCACTCGTTCGCTGTCGAACAATTTCTTCGAGATCAGCATTCACTTTCTTAAGTTCATTTTGTGCATTCGTGCGTTCGCGAGCCTGAAATGCTCGAGTGAGGATGTCGCCGATATTACCGGCGAACGACTCTTCATAAAGCGACCAATTTCGGAGCGCGCCGATGTGCTCGCAGCAAAGTACTCCAATCATTTTCCCGCTCACACGAATAGGAACATCAACCATCGAAGTAATTCCAAGTGGTTTCAAATAAGGCTCGGTAAATTCAAATGTGGCCGGGTCGGTCTGAGCATCATTGACTGCCAGCGAGCGCTCTTCTTGAAGGTACATAAAGTAAGTAGGAAACTCTTTTGCTCTGAGCTCGAGACCGCTTGAGTGGCGATTATAGTCTCGCTCGTAAAGATCGACACAGACAATGGCTGAGCGATTTTCATTGTAAAGCCAAACACTTGCACGAGCGACTTCAAGGCTACGCGACAGACATTCTGTTATGAGACGACAAGACAAATCGAGATCGCCGTCGTCAATCGCCTGTTGTTTAGAGAGCCTCAGCATCTCTTGGTAAAGCGCAAAGCTAAACTCAAAGTTCATACTCTTTTATCGGAGTCTCTAAATTAAGAATTTACCAAAATACGAAAACGAAATATGAGGATCCGATTTTCTCAATTCGCGTCGATCCTTGTAGGATTGATCTTACTGTCGAGCGTCGATTGTGAAGGTTGGAGCAAGAGCCTCGGATAAAAATTGAACAGTTAATGGTTGCAAATCACCTGCAAGCGTCCAGCAACTCAAGCGTGGTACAACAAACGGATCACCTTCTTCTGTTGCCAAGGCAAACGATCGATCCTCACCTATCTTAGCTTTCACAATCGGAAAGGTTGTGCCGATTGGAATCCAATACGCAGCAACTTTTCGTGCTGACTGCGGAAGATTTAAGATACACGAAGTCACCTTGTTATTGTCCTCAACTATGTCGGTCACAAAGTTAACACCGCCCACAACGTACAAATCACGAATCGTCGTGAATGTTGAAGTTGAACCGAGCTGATCAAGAAGTGCATCTGCGGGCAACTCAGCAGTTCGGAGACTGCTTTTCCCGCCTGCAACTTCGCTACTACCTTGATTGCCGCTACATGCTGCTGTCAGAACAATGCCCAAAATTAACAGTGCAACTTTCAAGTTCATAAAACCTCCGAACTGAAAAATGTATCGCCCCGTATGTCATTATGTCAGTTCGTTCGAGGTGCTTTTCACGAATGTGTGTAAGAAGCAAAATGTCTCGTGGCGGAATTCCTTAATTGCAGTTGCCTCTGAGACATCTTGTCTACAGACAATTAATCGGTCACACTAGGCTCCATGGATCCAAAAGTTAAAAACGCTGTTCTAGTCGGAATTCAACTTCCAAAAGTTTCTGATCAAGAGTTCGAAGGTTCGCTCGAAGAGCTTGGTCGCTTGGTTAAGACACTCGGCTACAACGTTGTTGGCCGGGTTACACAAAAGCGAAGCTCTGACCGATCAACAGTTTTACTAGGAACCGGAAAGCTCTCAGAACTAGCGGCATGGACAAACGGCTCTGGCGAAGTAGCCTCAATGGTCGATCGAAAACTTTCGAAAGCTCAAGTTAAGTGGCAAGAAGATGCTGTTGATGACGAAGATGTTGAACTTGAAGATGCGCCTGTTGAAGAGAGTGAGCTAATTGCGAGCGAAGATCGGGGCTCGGCTCAAGTCGTGATTGTCGATACTGACTTATCTCCTTCTCAAATTCGAAATTTAGAGAGCGCTACCGGGACCACTGTTTTAGATCGCACCGGCGTTATCATCGAAATATTTAGTCGACACGCTCGCACCCGAGCAGCGCGCCTACAGGTTGAGATTGCACGCCTTACTTATGTAGCTCCGCGTCTCCGGGAAACTGGCGGCAGCGAAGTGCAACAAGGTGGCGGCGGAAAAGGTGCCGGAGAAAGTAAGCTCGAGCTTGATCGACGAAAGATTCGCGATCGTATAAAGGAGCTTAAGACTGAATTAGAATCAATTGGCAACGAACATCAAACTCGTCGCGCTCGAAGAGAACAAGAGATCACAGTTGCACTGGTGGGCTATACAAATGCGGGTAAGTCTTCATTGATGCGAGCTATGACCGGCTCTGAAGTTCTCGTTGCAGATAAGTTGTTTGCAACCCTTGATACTACGATTCGACCCATTCATCCCGAGACAAAACCGAAAGTTCTTTTGTCTGACACAGTTGGATTTATTAAAAAGCTTCCGCACGATTTGGTTGCTTCATTTAAATCGACTCTTGACGAGGCTCTCAGCGCATCACTTTTGCTTTTCGTCGTTGATTCCTCAGACCAAAGCTTTCGCTCTCAACTCGAGGTCACCAAGAATGTTCTGGCCGAAGTGGGCGCAACCGATGTGCCGAGTCTGCTTATTCTGAACAAGCGGGATCAGTTGACCGCTGCCGAGCTAGAAGCCTTGCAAATTGAGTATCCCAAAGCGGTGATGCTATCAACTCGCGATAAAAATGATGTCAAAATGCTTCGCGAAAAAATTATGAGTTACTTTGAAAGCAGCATGATCGACGAAGATCTATTTATCCCCTACCAGGCTAAAGGCATTGTTGGCGAAATTCGCGGCAAGCTGCGCGTACTGACCGAGTCTTACAATGAAAACGGTGTAACCCTCAGGGTCCGAGGCGCACCCGAAACCCTCAACCAAATCAAAAAACGCCTAAACCCTTAAAGGTGCCATCTTCCTTTTTGGCCCGCGGCGAGTCATGATGATTCGAGATGAACATACTAATTAAACTTCTAATACCATCGTTGATCCTGTTTTCAGGAGTAGCGGAAGCAATTTCCGAAAAAAATTATTCAAATGAAATGCACGAGAAGGTCATTCCATTTCTCGAGGCACACCTTAAAACTTCGGAGTTCAAATCGCGCGATGGTCATAATATTTTTTATGGAATATTAAATGTCCCTAGTTCAAAAGGCACGATTGTCATTTCGCCTGGTCGAACCGAGTCGCTAACTAACTATCGCGAATGGATTTATGATTTCGCTCAAGCCGGCTATTCGGTTGGGATCATTGATCATCGCGGCCAGGGTAAGTCTGTACGATTCGTTTTAGACTCAGATGTTGGCCACGTCGATCGCTTTTCTGATTACCTCGCTGACTTCGAAGACTTTTACCAAACCCATGTTTTGCCGAAAACCAATCCTCCCCACCATCTTTTTGCAGTCTCGATGGGCGCAACGATTGGCGCCCTTTACATGATTGATCACCCTCGAAAGTTTCACTCAGCTGCTTTTGTTGCTCCCATGATCAAACTCAAGCTTGACCCCGTTCCAGAGATTCTAGTGAAACAACTCGCAAAACTTCTCTCCTGGTTTGGTTGGTCAAAGCGTTACGCACCCTCAGTTGGTCCCTTCGATAAAAAGCGACCATTCGAAAAAAACCAACTCACCCATAGTCGCGAACGTTACGAGTTCGATATGGCAAGCCTGCTCAAAGACGAAAAATCGATTATCGGTGGCGCAAGCGTTGGATGGGTTCGCGAAGCCATAGCCGCAACATCTGACCTCCGATCGCGCGCAGGCGGCTTAAGCGACCCTGTAATTTTGTTTCAAGCTTCAGACGACAGCTTTGTCGAATTGCCAGCGCAAACCCAGTTTTGCAACGACGCTGTTAACTGCCAATCGCTCTTCATTGCGGAGAGTAAGCACTGCCTTCAAATCGAGACCGACGAGAAAAGAAACCGCATGCTCCTGGCCACGTTGAAATTTTTTTCAGCACACAATTAGTTCGATAGTGTTCATCAACGTTGCCGTGCTATGGTCTGCGCCATGCCGACTGACTTTTCTCAAATGGGAATTTTGCCTGAGCTTTTAACAGCACTTGCAGAAATTAAAATTTCGACTCCGACAACTATTCAAACTGAAGCAATTCCAGTTGCACTCACTGGCGTCGATTTAATCGCCGTCGCTCAGACCGGAACCGGTAAAACTTTGGCTTACGCTCTTCCCGTCTTGACGAAGTTGAAAGCTGATGAGACCGAGAGAGCATTGATACTTCTTCCGAGTCGCGAAACGGCCGAACAAGTTCACCGCGTTTTTTTATCGGTGACCAAAGAACTCAAAATTTCAGTTTGTCTTGCAGCTAGTGGAGTTCCCGAAAAAGAACTCGTCAGTCAGCTAAAGAAAAATCCGCGCGTAATCATCGCAACTCCCGGTCGTTTAAACGAGCAGCTTCAGCACAACAAACTCTTGCTTAAAGGTTTGAAAGTTCTTGTCATCGATGAAGCCGATCGAATGATCGACGAAGGCTTTAAACATGATCTCGAGTTTATTAAAAGTACATTGAGAGGCTCTTGGCAGACTCTTATGTTTGCGGCGAGTTTCGGAAACTGGGCGAAGCCGGTTGCAGAACTTTTCATGCGTCCTGATCCACAAGTGATTCGATCAGCCGGGGCCGAGCGCCCTGTCGCTACTCTCAAACAGAAAGTATTTTTCTTAACCAAGGGTCAAAAGCAAAATCGACTCATCGATGAGCTCAAAGATCTAAAAAGCAGCGCCCTCATCTTTGCCGACAGCAAAGAGAGTTGTGTTGCGATTGGACGACTACTTGGTAATCACGGATTCTCTTCTGACTTCGTTCATGGCGACATGAACTCAGGCCATCGCAATCGAATCTTACGAGAATTCCGAGAAGGTCAGATACAAGTTTTAGTTACTACCGACTTGCTCGCTCGCGGCCTAGATATCCCCGACCTCAAACACGTAATTAATTATGATTTACCTTATAAAGCTGAGGACTTCCTCCATCGAATTGGCCGAACTGCAAGAGCTGGAGGCGATGGTACTGCAATTACGTTCATCACTGCTGGTGACGGTCGAACATATCGGAAGATTAAGTCTTATTTGGAAAATGCTCAGGAAGAAACGATCGCAACAGATTTCAAATTTACAGAACGTGCTGAATAGTCGCTAAGACTTTGTGCATATCAAACGGCTTCGTTAAGACTTTAGAGCCTGTGGTCATCTGCATCGAACTGACGTCTTCTTCGCCAGTCATCACAACTACAGGAATGTTTTTTAATTTCGGATTTTGTCCCTGTAATTTAAGAAACTCAAGGCCGTCCATCACCGGCATCCTTAAATCGAGCAAAATAAGATCTGGCAATTTCACTGATGAATTCAATTTCCTTAGGGCATCTTCACCATTTGAGCTACAGTCCGCGTGGTAGCCTTTTGACTCAAGTATTAACTTAAGCAAACTTCTCATATCGGTAGAGTCGTCGACGATGAGAATATTTCGATCTTTAGTCATTTAGTTCCTGTCAGACACAGAAGAGATTATCGTAGAATCTAAGTTGAATAACAGGGTACGAGAAAGGCGCTTTTGTGGTGCTTCAAAATTTTTTAGAACAGAACCGTAAAGACATCCTACTCCTAAGCGCAGAGAAGACAAGAGAACTTGCCGGAACCCGTGTCTCTTCTGAACAATTAAACGCCGGTCTTCCACTTTTCTACGAACAACTCATCAAAGTTCTCCACGATCGAATTGGCGCGAGCCCTCCCGAAGAAATGCTCTCAGCAGCTGCAAAGCACGGAAAAGAATTTTTACGCTTAGGATACTCTCTGTCACACGTCGTTCATGCCTACGGAGCCATGTGCCAGGCCATCACAGAACTCGCGGCTATCAAGAGCGCACAAATTTCTGCAGAAGAGTTCAATATTCTCAACGGCTGCCTTGATGTTGCAATCGCTGCTGCGGTTTCTGAGTATCATTTCAGAAGCAATCTCGCGACTGAAGAGCAAGAAGTAAAACATTTGGGGTTTCTAGCGCATGAATTAAGAAATGCTCTTTCAAGTGCGGCCGTGGCCCACGACATGATTAAAGAAGGTTTAGTTGGTACCGGAGGAAGTACTGCAAGAGTGCTCGAAAGCAACTTGTCTCGAATGCGTCACCTCATTGACCGATCACTCTCCGAAGTGAGAATGCGGGCTGACGCTGACCCCCATGTCGAGAAGTATCGACTTTCAGATATGTTCGACCAAATTATTGTGACTGCGCGAATGGATTCTAATAAAAAAAGTCAAACTTTGACCTCGGAAGTTGATTGGAAAATTGAGGTCGAAGGTGATCGCCAATTTATTTTATCTGCAGTTGCAAATCTGGTACAGAACGCAATTAAGTATACAAGAACCAGAGGCCATATATCTTTAAAGGCTCACGAAAAAGGTGACCGAGTCATCATTGAAGTTTCAGATCAGTGCGGCGGAATTGATGAGACCAAAGTAAGTTCGCTCTTTGAGCCATACACACAGGCGTCTGAAGACCGTAGCGGCTTGGGTCTTGGTCTTGCGATCACTCAACGCGCAGTTTACTTAAGCAAGGGTACAGTCACTTTAAAGAATACTCCTGGCGAGAGCTGCATGTTCGTTATCGACATTCCAAAAGTTTTAGTTCCAGGACCAAGCGCAAGCCCTTCAGTTTCTGGTAAAGACTCTATACAACCGCATTTTAGTAAGCGAAAATAGCTTCGTGGTTGTTGATCAAAGTGCATGGAAATTACATCCAATGCAGGAGGCTTATTTTGCTTCCTTGCGTGCAGAGAATCCTAACCTGGCAATTGCTCGGGTTATCTTTTCTAGCCATGACCACTATCGTGTTTTGCTGTTCAACTCAAAAATTGAAAAGTTAGCTAAAGCACGCGGGCATTTGCTTCACAATAAAGATGAACTCCCTGCAATCGGTGACCTGGTGTGCGTTGAAGTATCCGCCACTGATCATGACTTTCTGCCAATTGAATCATTGTTGCCAAGAACGTCTTCGCTTAAGCGGCAAGATAGCCGAGGTAAGCAAGAAGTGCTTGTTGCTAACGTTGATTTCGTTGGGCTTGTCACAAGCTTCAATCAAGATCTGAATGAACGCAGACTTGAGCGCGGACTTGCAATGGTGAATGAAAGTGGCGCCAAACCATTTATCGTGGTTAACAAAAGTGACTTGGTCTTGCCCGAAGTTGCAGAGCAACGGGTAGCAGACTTAGTTGGCCGATTCCCCGACACTCCGATTATCCCCTGCTCAGTTAAAAATAAACTTGGTGTCGAAAAAGTAAGTGTATTTTTCAAGCCGGGCATGAGCGTTGCGTTCTTAGGAATGTCGGGAGTAGGCAAATCAAGCCTGATCAATCTTTTAATCGGTGAAGATCGAACCGTGACTAGCGAAATTCGAGAAGATGATAGCCGCGGCCGCCATACCACCACTCACCGCGAAGTTTTTCTGACTAACACCGACTATTGGATCATCGACAATCCCGGAATCAGAGAATTCTCTTTTGCAGGAGATGACGAAGCTCTCGAGACAACATTCGAAGATATTCTAGTCTTCGCCGAGAAATGCCGCTTCGGAAACTGCAGTCACACGACCGAACCAAAATGCGCCGTCAGAGACGCGCTGGCTTCTGGTGAGTTGTCGAAAGATCGCTGGGAAAACTACCGCAAGATGAAGCGTGAACACGACTATCAGGTAGAAAAAGCAAATAAACTAAAATCAAAAAAGAAAAAATAAATAGTGGCGAGCCGTTCGCTTACCACTGAAGATCAAGTGCCGGTAAGCTTGCACCCATTTCACCACCGACGTCTCCGCGGTGATTCACATCGCCGAGCCCAAGTTGTCCGTAATTATTTAGGCCCCAACATTTAACTGAATTGTCACTGAGTAATGCGCAGCTTGTACCAGAACCTCTGCTAAGCTTTGTCGGTATTCCGCCATTGAGATCAACCGGCGCTAAGAAGTTACCCATTTCATTGGCTCCGTCACCAATAGTAACAGTACTTCCATTACCAAGTTGCCCAGCCGATCCTGATCCCCAACAAACTAAAGAATTATCGTCTCGGATAGCACAAGTCGAATCTCCGCCTGCAACTACACTCTTCGCGGTTCGACCCACACCGAGGTCTAAGAATGGCAATAGATCTCCCATTTCGCCAGCGGCATCACCTTTGGTGCCACCCACTCCAGCCAACCCAATTGATGTAGATGTACCCCAGCATTTTACGCGACCGTTATCAAACAGAGCACACGTATGTGACGTACCCATTGTGATCGAAACTGGTTTCGCGACTGTACCAAGATCGACTGCCGGCAGAAAGTCACCCATTGAGTTCGCGGTCTTACCGACAGTCGATGAGGCTCCGTATCCAAGCCTTCCAGCATTTCCATCTCCAAAGCATTTTATTGTCTGATTGTCGAGGAGCGCGCACCCGGCTCCTATGTTTCCTCCGTAATCCATTGAAGCAAAGCTAAGCGCTTTTCTTCCGGTTCCCAAATTGACGATCGGAGCGACGCTAGCACTGTAGAACGTGAAGCCAGGAATTTGATCTGGCACAGAGGCTCCCCAACATCGTAAATCAAAATTTTCATCGATCGCGCAGCCACCGCGATACAACGGATAGATGCTACGATATTTGAGGCCCCCTGGGGCAAACATCACATCAGCTGCCATGTTCGCACCCATCGAATTTACCGAATTTCCTCTTCCAGTGCCTGATCCTGAATTTCCCCAATTCAACATTCTTCCGTCAGACAAAAGAACATGAGTATCGTATTGTCCTCCAAAAAATCCACCGCTCTGAACTTCGATATCGACAGCAACGGTACCTAGCGGAAGATTTACCTTCGGAAGATTGAGACCCATTTGATTTGCAAAAGCACCAATCAAAACTTTTTCGCGACCAACGCCGATTCCGTGAAAGACTTCATTGCTTCCCCAACACTTGACTTGGCCGTTATTCAAAACTGCGCACGCGGAGCTGTATCCATTTCCGTCATCAAGCGCGACAGCGGTGAGTCCGGTCCCTAAATCAACGGAAACAAGCGCGTCGCCCATTTCAGCGGGAGAATCGCCAATAATGTTTGCGTGCCCAACTCCTGCCTGACCATAATTATTTCGCCCGAAGACAACGAGCGATCCGTCATCGCGAATTACGTAAGTGTTTTCGTTTTTCACTTTTATTTGTGACGCTTTTTTGCCAGTGCCAAGAGATACGTACGGAAGATTATCTCCCATTTCATTTGGTCCATCGCCCTTGTGGAGGTTCGTTGCTATTCCCAAGCCAAGTTGCCCTCCGGCATTTTCTCCCCAACATTTAAGCCGATCATCATCTAAAATTGCACACGTATGCCATGGCCCTGCCGAAATTGATTTCGCGGTATGAGGTGTAACTCCCAAACCATCATGCGTTCCCAAATCAACATAAGGTAAATTAACACCCATTTCGTTTGCGGCATCACCAACGCGAACCGCAGAGCTTAAACCTAAGCCCAACATATTGCCCACACCCCAACACTTCACTTGGTCGTTATCTAAAATCGCGCAGAAATGTGAGCTTCCGCCATCGATTGATTTTGCATATCTCCCAGGTCCTAAATCGACGTAAGGAAGATTATCACCCATTGATCCGACAGCTAAGCCACGACTGCTGGCCGATTCAATTCCGAGCTGCCCACTAGAATTTGAACCCCAGCACTTCAACCGATTATCATCAAGGATAGCGCAAAAACTTGGGCTCGATGCTCCAGCCAATGCTTTAACTTTGTGAGCGGTAACTCCGAGACCATCGTGAGTACCGAGATTTAAGTACGGCATACTATCATTAACTTCTGAATCCGCATCACCTTGACGTGTACCCGAATGACCTAATCCACCCGTTGTATTATCGCCCCAGCATTTTACTCGATCGTCATCAAGTATCGCGCATCGATCTCCGGCACCAGAGACTATTTTTTTAACAGTGTGTCTGTTAATTCCATCAGCATCACGTGTTCCTAACTTCACGTACGTCACTGCATCAGCTACTTCATGTGGCTCATCACCTACGAGAGCATTTGCAACTGTGCCGCTACCTAACGTCCCAAGATTTCCGGCTCCCCAGCACTTGACAGTGTCATCGTCGAGGATCACGCACGTTGCATTCAAGTCGTGACTCACGGCTTTGGCAGTGTGATTAATTAATCCAAGACCACCGCGAGTCCCGAGCTGCATTGCCGGAAGCAAGTCACCCATTTCTCCTGGTTGATCACCTCTGTGTGCGCCATCGTATCCCCGGAACCAATCCATTCCCCAACATTTAATTTCGCCAGCACTATTGAGCGCACAAGAATGGTTGGCTGACGACGCAACTTTTACAGTTACTGTGCCCGCTTCATCATCGTTGATCGCAGCTTCTGCGAAGCTCGCTCCAGATATTTGAATTGGTTCAGAGTTGTAAAAGCTCACAAAGTATTTTTCTGAATCACTTTCGCGAATCAGATCATCAGTGGTGGAAATATTGACTGATCCCACAGTAAACCCAGTCGGAATTGTTACTGATCCTGACGCGTGAACGAAGTCGTCCCCCGCAGTTGCGGTATTACCCACTGTAAAGTAATCAATAGAAACATCCTGCGGACAGGCGAAGCTTAAAGTTAAGTTGACTGGCTGAGCTGTCCCTTCGGTAACCGGAGCGACACTCGACGTGAGAAGTGGTCGATCATCATCAGTGATCGAAACTGTCGACGAGAGAGTTCCTGCTCCCACATCCACAAGATTTGAAAGACTGACGGTGAATCTTTCGATCGACTCGCAAAGAGTGGCGTCGTTGAGAATTGGGACAACCAAATTCTTTGTTGTCGAACCCGCGGCAATCGATTCGCTAGCAGCCGAAGTTGTTGTGTAGTCGCTGCCCGCTGTTGCAGAGACAGCAGCAGTGGCCCAGTCGAAGCTGATTGCGCGCCCTGACGCCGTCGAAAGAGTCGCGACCACTGTTGCCGATCCGCTAGCTTCATTTACAGAGAGATTTGAAAGAGAGATAGTTGGCGCAGCATCATCATCTGTAATTGTACCAATTGCAGAGAGTGTCGATCCTACTGGGGAATAATTCCCTCCAGCAGAAAGGGTAACATTAAACGTCTCATCTATTTCATCGAGCGCGTCGCGCCCAATTGGAACAGAGAAAGTTGTGCTCGTTGATCCTGCCGAAATTGTGGCCGTACCAGTAGTCGATGTGTAATCTGACGCACCGGTGGTCGCTGTCCCGTTCGAAGTTGCATAGGCAGCGGTTATTGAAAGATCGCTAACTGCACTCGCCGTAACAGTGAAAGTCGCATTAGTCGCACCAGCGCCCGTTCCCTCTGTTACGGTTACGTCTGCAATCGAAATTGTTGGAGCGGCATCGTTGTCATTGATCGTGAGCGTATGCGAGGTCGTAGCACCAAGGGTCGCGTCTGTCGGATTTGCCATCGCAAGAGTTAGGGTTTCATCGTTTTCGTCTCGTGAGTCATTTGTCGTTGTAACACTGACATCTTCAGTTAAGTCACCAGCCGCGATAGTTACAGTTTGCGCCGACAGCGCTGTAAAGTCTGCGCCACCACCCGCACTCACAGCGGTCCCATCGGTCGTCGTCACTTGAATTGAAACATCATGAGTTGCGCAAATAGCGTTTAGCCGTGCAGTCACAGCAGCATTAGATCCTTCAGTGACCGAGCTCGAAGCTGCGCTAAAGTAAACTGTCGGCAAATCATTGTCCTCAATCGTTACTTGAGCAGCCCCATCTGCAACCACTGCCCCAACAACATTCGAAATATTCACAGCAAAGACTTTGTCAGTTTCACACGAGGTTAAATTAGAGATACTGTTCACCGTGAACTGAGCAGTTGTTGCAGGAGGAGTAATCGTAACTGTTGTGCCGCTAGCAGCCGTATAACTGGTTCCGCTCAGTGCAGTACCGTTGGCAGTTGCCCAATCAAAAGTAACTGGTGCCCCTGGTACCGACGATAAACTAACCGTCAGTGTCGCAACTCCACCTTCTGTGATTGCGACGTCGTCGATCGTTAAGTTTGCATTCTCGTTATCGATAATACTTACGGTTTGTACCGAAGTAGCCCCGATGACTGCAGTACCGCTATTTATTGAAGTCAGCGTTAGTGCTATCGTCTCGGTCGCCTCGACCGCCCCGTCATCGATGATCGAAAGCGATGGAGTGACTGAGGCAGTCATTGCAGGAATCGAAATAGTACCCGACGAAAGATTATGATCGACGGCCGCTGTTGCAGTTCCGGCGACCGTGTAGTTTGCAATCACCGAAAATTTTGAAACCGGTGAAATATTGACCTGATAAGTTGGCGCTACCGCACCCTCGTTCACGTTTTGTGTCGCTGCCGAAAACTGAATCGCTGGGGTTGCTTCGTCATCTACGATTTCAAAGTTTACTTGCGCGGTTTCATTCGTTGAAGTGATTGCAAGCTCCAGCTGGTAGATCCGACTTAAATCAAAAATCGCATTTTCGACGGTCGAAATTGTGCTTGAACCTGACTGCTGGCCCTGAGCAACGACGACGGTTCCAGAAGTTGCCACAAAATCGGCGACAGCTCCGGCTCCGGTCAAACTCCAGTTCACGGTCAAATTGCTCGGAGCGGGCTTAGACAGAACGAATACAACAACTGCCCCATCACCCTCGGTGACCTGGATATCACTTAGGCTAATTTTTACAGATTCAGTAGCTCGAGATTTTTTCTTACCACCAATAGTAGCCGTGAGCTTTGAACAGCCCGAAATGAATACAACAACCGCTAACAGCAGAAGGACTCGGAATAATAGGCCATTGAGAACTAACCGGCTAAAAATGCGCACACTAATTTATCGGCCAAAACCGGGCGCAATAGCAGGCTTTCACTGGTAATTTTGCGGATTTTAGAAACCATAATTTCATAATGATTCACTTCATATTTTAGTGAATATTACTCGGCTCCTCCCCTTTCAATTTTGCTTCAATTTGAAACGTTTGCACGACGGCCCCTGACCGGTAGAGCTCGGTCTCGAGTAGCGGTAGTATCCGCCAACCCTATTTCTCCCGGAGCTAATTATGGCAGTGAACACCTTTGCAAAAACACTTTCGCTTTTCATTTTGGCTTTGGCGCTCGGCGCGTGTTCGGTCACCAAAGACAGTTCGCTCCCTAAAATTCCTCGCCCAGTTCAACCTGCTAATGAGGCTGAAGTCGTCATTGACTCAACTTCTGAAAATGAACGTCTCACTAGCTTCTTCTCCCCCGCTGATAATCTTGAAGAAGAACAAGTTCGTGTTTTTTCTCAATCTCAAAAATCGATCGATCTTGCCATCTACACTTTCTCTTCACGAAAAGTTCGAGATCTACTTCACTCAAAAGCGATGAGCGGAGTGAAGATTCGAATTGTGATCAACAAAGGTTCAGCTGATTCTGTTCAGTCGTTCTTAGCACCTCTGATCGAGGCCGGCGCAGTCGTGAAAACTGTATCGACTGTGATGCACCATAAATTTTCGATTGTTGACGGTGACGTTCTCGCCAACTCATCTAGCAACATGGGCGGAAGCAGAGATTACGACGAAAACTTAGTTGTCTGCTCTGACTGCTCAAACCGCGTTCATGCTTTTCAACGTGAGTTTGATGCGCTTTTTGCTTTGAGCAATGCGATCGATGGCCAAAATGACAGCCAGGGCTTACCAACCGACAAAGTTGGTCAACCTGTTCATCAAAATTACCCAGAACTTGCGCTTTTTACGACGAGCAACTTTGTTCCAAAATTTAATTCGAAGAAAAATAGTTTTTCGATCGTTGCTGATCGTCTTGATAACGGAGTTGGTCGAGTTGATCAAATTTTAGCTGCGGCTTTAGCTAACGCTAAGACTGAAGTGAAAATTGCAACAGGTCACTTTCGCTCAAAGCCTCTCTACGATGCAGTCGCATCGGCGGTCGCTCGCGGTGTACGAGTCACTCTCGTGGTCGATGGCCAAGAATATATTTCTGCGAACAACCAAATTAAACAAGATAACGAAATTGATGCCTGCAAAACTTTAAAAGCCGAATGGGAATGTTACAAAACTGGAAGCTACTTTTCACGAATGCTCGCGAAAGCTGGCGCTGACGTTGTGCTAAAATACTATAGCTATCGCTGGTACTTTCCGTTCTCTAAACAGATGCACCACAAGTACATGATCATCGATGGCCACACTCTTTACTCAGGCTCTTACAATTGGTCTTACAATGCTGAATATGAAACGACTGAAAACGTCGCCATCTACAGCGGCGCCAGTGCCACTGCGCTAATTAAAAGTTTTGAGACAAACTTCGATCAACTTCTCTCTTACGGTGGCGGACCTCAGTCTGCTCCCCAGCGCATCGAAGCAGTCAAAACCGCGACTTCGCCCATCCCATTGCATTTCGAACCGATTTCATTGAGAATTTCTCAAGTTGACGAGTTACTTGAAGCCGCTCGCACGAAGTGCCCTTCGATGTACAAGACCACTGCTTCTGCGCGTTTCTGTCCCTAAGAAAAGAAAATGTGCTTTTCAGCGATGGTAAAACAAAATGCAAAGAAGATGGGTATCAAATACGATGCCCGTATTCAGCCCGATGCATTCTTTGATATTTTTGAAAAGCGTTCGCAAGGCGAGCGCGTTTACATTAATAAAGGAATGGAAGAGACTTTTTATAGTCCCGAAAATGAAAAAGAAGCGCAGATTTTAGAGCTCATCGAAAAATGGCATGCCGCTGAGATCTCAAAAACCGAAGAAAATCTTTTCAAACAAAAAAATCGTCGTGCCGATGCTGAGCGAGTTCTCGCAAGCGCAAAGCCAACTAAAAAAGCCGAAAATGATATTCGTATCGCTACAGATAAAATCGAAAAATATTTACGTGACCTAGAAACACATAATTCCAAGAAACTCACCGATGCTGACTTCAGAATCTTCCCGATGCATTACGTTTCAATGCTGACTGTAGACGAAGAAGGAAATCGCGTTATCCTTCCTGTTCGATACCACATGCGCCCAAATGGGGAAGACCCAAGCTTTGATTTAAAATTCAATGGTACCTACAACGCTAGATTCGACAATCTCACTCGCGTGCCGTTCTGGAGAAATGCGCTCGGCAAGCGACACGGAATAATTTTGGTTCAAAGATTTTTCGAAAATGTATCAATCGATGCTTACACTAAAAATTTTGAAGTGGATCAAGATACAAAGTCGAAAAAGAACATAGTTTTATGCTTTGAGCCCGACAATGTCGATATCATGTATGTTCCGATGCTTTGGGATATTTGGGAAAAAGAAGGCCAGGCCCCTATGTATTCTGGCGCTTTGATAACCGACGACCCTGCTCCCGAGATTGCAGAAGCCGGTCACGACCGCACACCGATTTTTTTAAAAGAATCAGCTATCGACTCTTGGTTAAATTCTCGCGACCCAATCGAAGCCAAAGAGATTCTGATGGACCGAGAAAAACCGCATTACTCACATCGGGTATTAGGTGTGGCTTGATGCCTGAATTTGACTATCCTTTTGACACTCAGAAAATATTTTCACTGAGCCGGAATAAAAAATCTAAAAGCAACTCGAAGAGCCTATAGTAAGTCGGTTCGTAATTAATTAGGAGAAGCTATGAAGAGTCTTTTAGTGGGATCAATAATTTTGCTGGCATCATTTATTGCTCATGCGGACGACGACAAGTACATCTGTGGTGGTAACGGAGTGAGATTAAGTCTTGTCTGGGATTATTTTGGACAAGGTCTGACAGAGACAGTTCAGGGTAAATATCAGGAGAAAGTTTTTTCGTTTACTGCTGATCCGAATTTCCCCGCTCGCCGCGTGGACCCAGACTACAAGTACAAGTTTTTTAAAGATCCAAATTCAGAAACTCTCGTAAGGATGGAAGAACCAGATTTGTCATCAGTTGATGATCCGGGTCGATTCGGAACATTATTTATCGATGGCAAACAGATTAGCCTCGATTGTCTTCCTGCAAGGAACTAACGAAAAAATTTTGTGAAAGCGGAATGAAAAATGGGGTGATCGACGGGGCTTGAACCCGCGACAACCGGAATCACAATCCGGCGCTCTACCAGCTGAGCTACGACCACCACAAAGCCAATCAAATCGATCGGCCGAGCTGGTATTTATAGGACTGCGGCGCTGAAAGCGCAACCTCAAGCCTCTAAAACGGATGAATTTTAAGCAATTCGGACCTATCTGGGATCCAGGATACGGTTAACAGTATCCCGGATCCCGGATATCATCGGCGAATGGATAACTTAACTCATAGTTTAGAAGGCGCACTGATCGGCGAAGCAACTAGCGATATCACCTCCGAGCCCCGTCGAACCACCCGACGATCGCTAGTGATGGTCGCATCTGTCATCGCCAACAATTTTCCCGATATCGATGGGGTCTACACCCGCATCATGCCTGCCCCGCTCGGCTATTTACTTCATCATCGCGGCCACACGCACACTTTGCTCGGCCTCATTCCGCAGTTCGTTTTGATATTCGCGCTACTTTACATTTTTAAGTCATTTAGAGCGGAGCTTCGCGATCGAACTTCTCAAAAGCTTACCATTTTCGTCGTGGCCTTTGGACTTCTCACTCATATGGCGCTCGATAGCTGGAATTCGTACGGTGTTCATCCGTTCTATCCGTTTAGTTCGGATTGGTTCTACGGAGATTTGATTTTCATTATCGAACCATTTATTTGGTTCTCGTTTGCGATCCCTCTGTTTTTCACCCTCGCGAAATGGTGGACTCGCTGGCCGATATTAATTTTGATCTCACTTGTTCCAGTTGTCGCCGCATTCAATCAGCTTCTTGAGTGGTTTGTCGTCGCGGCCGTTTTTAGTTATGCACTCATCTTAACTTTCTTCACTCAGCGAGCAAAAACTCCAACCAAAAAAGTTGGCATGGGACTCATAGGCGGATTATTATTTCTTTCGATTCAATCCTCGACTTCAGAAAGCGTTCGTCAGCAGCTCTACTCTGAGTTTCAACCAGCCTCGCCGACTCACAAAATTCTCGATCTTGTTTTGAACCCGCTGCCTGGCAATCCATTTTGTTGGTCGGTCATTCAAATTGAATCAGACTCATCAAATGATAAGTACATCACTGAAGGAAAAGTTAGATCGTCTTGGCCATCGCTTTTACCACCAGAATCGTGTTTAACGTTTAGACCCGCTCCTTCACATTCAGTCACTTCGCTGTCATCGATCAAAGAGATCGTCGAGCGAGATTGCTTTGTTTCTTCGTGGATGCGTTTTGCGCGGGCGCCACACTTCGCAGCTGATCAAGTTTATGATTTGCGATTTAACCGCGAAGGAATGAATAACTTCTCACGCATGAATGTGAGCGCTGACAAAAGAGAATGTCCCCGTTTTACTCCGCCATGGAGTCGACCACGACAAGACTTACTCATCGAAGCGAAGGCAATTGTTAATTAGCGATTTTGCTCAAGCTCACGAAGTTTTGAAAATTTTAAAAACACTGAGTAGGCAGCGCCGACTGCGATAATAAAGCCCGGCATTCCATCTTGGAAGCCGCGTTTTATGAAATAGGTTTCCATAAATTTTGACCAAGGTTTAAAGATCAGCTTAAGCACAGAAAACTTTTTCCCTTGATCAAAAAGATCACGCGCACCCAACGACGAATATTCGTTATTGGTTCTAATCTGTTCAGTCAAACTTCCGAACGGATAATGAAGCAAATCTGATTTAAGTAAACCAACACGCTTGGCTTCGATACGCTCATGCACATGCCCTTTGCTCCAAGCAGCACTCTTGCGATTAAACAAGCGAAGCTGCTTATCTGGATACCAGCCGCCATGCTTAATCCAACGACCCATATGAAACGAGAGCCTAGGCATCTCTACACCGTCATATTGGTTAAGCTGCTGTTCATCCGCAACTAGCTGTTCAAGTTCTTTTGACGCCAAATCACTAAGCGCTTCGTCAGCGTCTAAAGATAATACCCAATTATTATTCGCTAAATCAGTGGCGCGTTGTTTTTGAGCTCGAAATCCGCGAAAAGGTTCAACGAACACTCTTGCGCCGAGAGAACGTGCAATTTCTTGAGTGCGATCACTCGAGCCGCTGTCGAGTACGACCACGTCGTTAACCCAAGTTGCAGAACGAATGCATCTTTCGATGTTCGCCTCTTCGTTTAAGCTGATGATGACTAGTGAAACCGGATGCTTAATCACACGTTAATTTGTTACTTATTAGCACTCCTTGTCAAACATCCTATGCAAATGACAAATCGTCTTGCCAGATAGGGGCGCCCCCATTGAGATTTGTAGCCAGGAGGCTCAATGAAAAAACACCTAGTCACCCTCGCAGCCATTCTTTCAACTGTTCTCGCAGCTCTTCCGGCTAACGCATACTTCTCAACAATCGATACCGGAGAATTAGTTGCACCTCACGCTTACCGCGCAACTCTTGAACCTCAGTTTATTTTAAACAAAATCGATGGCGCCAACGGCATCGGCCGCTTCGCAACAGGCATCACTGACGAATCAAGCGCAGAACTTGTTCTTGGTTTAGGCGAAGTCGACTTTCAAGCCGGAGCATTCTACAAACTCATTCCTTACCCAGACACCGAAGGCCAGCCAGCGATTGGCGCGAAATTTGGTTTCTTAGTTGCAGAAGTCGCCGATGAAACTGAATACAACCTTCGCTTTCACCCTCTAATTTCAAAAGCATTTGAATCAGAAGTTGGTAGCGTCACCACTTACGGAAGTTTGCCGCTTGGTCTTCGCACTCGTAACGACACCACTACTATCCCGCTTCAAATTGCCGGAGGTATTGAGTACAAGGTGCAAGGTCACGAAAACCTGCGCTTGATGACTGAACTAGGACTTAACCTCAGTAAAGCGTTCGACTACATCAGCTTCGCTGTTGCCTACAACTTCGATGAAGAAAATGTGAACGAGCTCCGCGAGCGCACAAGCACGCAACCGTAAGGCCTGTCCAGACATTGGCCAAGTCCTTAGTTCTAGACCTATCAATGGTCACCTGGTGTTTTATAATTACCGGGTGACGACCTTCCGCAAACTTCTCTATTTTTCATTGGCATCAGCTTCAATCTTCTCTGCTCAGGCAGTAGAAGCTTGTGGTACTGGCGGTACGCTCGCTTACTCGTCGGGAAGCCTTTATTACTGCAACGGTTCTGCATGGGTAAACACCAAAAATACTTCAGTCACGGCGTGTGCAGCAGGAGACGCAGGATTAATTCGCTATCAATCCGGAGAGTATCAATTCTGCGACGGCACTGATTGGTTTTCTACGAAAGGGATTGTTGCGACAGCGTGTGCTGCAAGTGAGGCCGGAGCCCAACGCTACTCAAGTAGCAAAATGCAGGTGTGCGATGGTACCGACTGGTACGATATGTACAGCGCACCCGCAGCTTCGATTTCTTTTACGGGAAGTGCGGCCTCAACGACTGACGCTACTTCATACACCTACACTGCAGTTGCTCTCGATAGCCTTACAGGGTCAGATCGATACGTTTTAGTCGGCACCTCTGCTCGTTCGGCTGCTACCACCAATATTACATCGATGACTATCGGCGGAGTTGCAGCGACCGAACTAGTGGATCATGTGGTATCAACTTCGAACTGTGGATTTTATATCGCGCAAGTTCCCACCGGAACGACTGCCGACATTGTTGTTAACTACTCAGGCACGATGGTTCGGTCCGGAGTTACAGTGTGGACACTCCGAGGATTGGTAAGCATTACTCCTCACCACACAAGAACTGGAACGAAGAATGGTGCGCTCAATGTTCCTGCCAATGGAGTAGCTGCGGGAGTGTTTTACAACAGCACACTCGCAAACCATGCCTGGACTGGATTAACAAAAAATATTCAGTATGGAATGGTCGATAACATTGATGGCCAAGGTGGTGGCGCATCTCAGGCATTCGTAGCCGCTGAAGCAGGACGAACCGTTTCTGTTGCAACAACCACTAACGTTCCGGCGCTGTGCTCGATTTCTTTTCGATAGATGGCGAGATTGACGCGCCTCGGGCCAAAAAGGAAGATGGCACCATAAAAAAAGCCCAGATTACTCTGGGCTTTTACTTCATGCCTTCGCACTTTTTGGCATCATGCCTTCATGCCTTTACTTCACATCTTTGAATTCAGCGTCGATCACATCGTCGTCGTTTTTGGCCTGAGCAGTTTCACCACTAGATGAATCGCCGCCGCCGCCAGCTGCGCCGCCACCATCGCCACCCGCTTTTGAGTATAACTCGCTAGAGAGTTTATGGCTGAGCGTTTGTAAGCGAGCATAGATATCACGAAGCGATTCAGCCGTTGAGCTGGTGTTAGAAATCGCATCGCGACCTTCTTTGATCAAATCGTCTGCAGATTTCTTATCTGCTTCAGCAAATTTTCCGTCGTTCTCTTTAATGATCTTTTCAACTTGGTAAACCAAGCTATCAAGGTCATTCACCGCTGTTACGCGCTCACGACGTGTTTTGTCTTCTTCGGCGTGCTCTTCAGCATCTTTAACCATCTTCTTGATCTCGTCTTCAGAGAGACCAGACTTAGCCGTGATCTTGATGTTCTGTTCTTTTCCGGTTCCAAGATCTTTTGCAGATACGTTTAAGATACCGTTCGCGTCGATGTCGAATGTGACTTCGATTTGCGGCATTCCGCGAGGAGCAGGAGGTAAGCCAACCATCTCAAAGCGACCTAAAGTTTTGTTATCAGCTGACATCTCGCGCTCACCTTGAAGAACGTGAATATCAACGCTTGGCTGATTGTCTGCCGCTGTCGAGAACGTCTGCGACTTCCGAGTTGGAATCGTTGTGTTACGCTCGATGAGTTTCGTCATCACGCCACCCAAAGTTTCGATACCCAAAGAGAGTGGTGTTACGTCTAGTAACAATACGTCTTTTACATCCCCACCCAAGACACCACCTTGAATCGCGGCACCGATTGCCACAACTTCATCGGGGTTCACTGAACGGTTTGGTTCGCGGTTAAAGAACTCTTTCACAGCTTTTTGAATTGCCGGAATACGAGTCGAACCACCGACCAAAATGACTTCGTCGATTTGCGATACGTTCCAGCCAGAGTCTGCGAGGGCCTTTTTTGTCGGCTCCATTGTTCGCTTAATCAGATCATCAACCATGTTCTCGAATTTCGAGCGGTTAAGTTTCATTTGTAAGTGCTTCGGACCCGATTGATCAGCAGTAATGAACGGAAGATTGATTTCAGTTTCTTGAGCCGAGCTCAATTCAACTTTTGCTTTTTCAGCCGCTTCTTTTAAGCGCTGAATCGCCATCTTGTCGTTCTTAAGATCGATACCTTGATCTTTTTTAAACTCAGCAATGAGCCATTCTAAAATTCGAATATCGAAGTTATCACCACCAAGGTGAGTGTCACCGTTTGTCGATTTTACTTCGACGACATTGTCACCGACTTCAAGAATCGATACGTCAAACGTACCGCCACCTAAGTCGAACACTGCAATTTTTTGTTCTTTCTTTTTATCAAAGCCGTATGCAAGCGCCGCAGCCGTTGGCTCGTTGATGATGCGCTTCACATCAAGACCTGCAATTCGACCAGCATCTTTAGTTGCTTGTCGTTGAGCATCGTTGAAGTAGGCAGGAACTGTGATCACTGCATCAGTGACTTCGTGACCCAAATAATCTTCTGCGACCTTTTTTAGTTTCGCCAAAACTGCAGCACCAATTTCTTCTGGCGATACAGCTTTTCCGGCGATCTCAAATCCTGAGTCGTTACCTTTTTTGATAACTTTGTAAGGAACG
This sequence comes from uncultured Bdellovibrionales bacterium, assembly GCA_964543475.1. Classification (GTDB taxonomy): domain Bacteria; phylum Bdellovibrionota; class Bdellovibrionia; order Bdellovibrionales; family JAMPXM01; genus JAYSYM01. The sequence continues at coordinate 183,308 of CAZIYJ010000002.1, forward strand.
AGATGAGTTTCTTCTTTTACTTCTTCGAATCTGCGCCCGATGAAGCGCTTAGATGAATAGATTGTGTTTTCTGGGTTCGTGACAGCTTGGCGTTTTGCTATCTGACCAACGAGCTTTTCACCATCTTTAGTGAATGCCACAACCGAAGGAGTTGTTCGTGCGCCTTCTTCGTTGACGAGAACTTTCGCTTCGCCACCTTCCATTACAGCCACACAACTATTCGTTGTTCCCAAGTCGATACCGATAATTTTTCCCATATATACTCCCTTAAACTTGGACATAAAAATCTGAACACTCTTAATCTGTGCTCATTGCGTGAACCGTCAAGTTGAACACCCGATTTTAATTGAAAGACTGGCACTTTGCCGCGGCTAGCTAAAGAAGCCCTTTTTATCGCCTACCTTATCGCCTCTAAGAGTAGCAATTTCACGGAGGAGTTTCTCCTCCTCCTTCTTAAGCTTCTTTGGAATGTCGACGACGACTTCACAGTAAAGCGCACCGCGATTGCCGCCGCGGAGTGAGGGCACGCCCTTCTTGTCTAATTTCAAACGATCGCCTGTGGCAGTACCAGCAGGGATTTTGAGAGTTTCTTTACCATCAAGAGTCTCAACTTCAACTTCTGAGCTGAGGATTGCTTGAACGTAAGAAACTTCAATTTGTGTCAAAAGATCAATGCCATGGCGAGTGAAGTCGTCGTGCTCGCGCACTCTGATCTCTACGTATAAGTCGCCATTTGGGCCGCCACGGTAGCCGCCTTCGCCTTCGTTGCTGATGCGAAGTTGGGTTCCGTTGTCGACTCCGGCCGGAATGTTCACACGAATTTTTCGCTGTGCGCGCTCACGCCCCGAACCTTCGCATTTAGTGCACGGATCTTTAATGATGCGACCTTCACCGCGACAAGTTGGGCACGTTGATGCGACTGAAAAGAAACCTTGTTGGCGAATGACTTGTCCACCGCCGCCACATGTTCCGCAAGTTTGCGCTGAGGAACCTTTTTTTGCACCAGTGCCAGTGCATGTTCCGCAACTTGTTTCAGTTGCGAATTCAATTTGCTTTTCTCCGCCGTGAATCACTTCTTTTAAATCAATTTCGGTGACGTAACGAAGATCGGCACCACGCTGAGGCCCCGTGCGACTTTGGCGGGAGCGTTGGCCACCGAAGCCACCTCCTCCACCAAAAAATTCACCAAAGATGTCTGAGAAATTTGAGAAAATATCTTCGGCGTTTTGAAAGCCGCCACCATTTTGGAAAGCCGAGTGGCCAAACCGATCATACTTTGCGCGCTTTTCAGGGTTGCTTAAAATTTCGTAAGCCGAGGCCGCATCCTTAAATTTTTCTTCAGCCGCTTTATCACCCGGATTTTTATCAGGATGAAATTGCATCGCGAGTTTACGATAGGCCTTCTTGATCGTGTCCTGATCAGCCGTCTTGGTAACGCCTAAAATTTCATAGTAATCTTGCATGGATAGTACTCGTTCTTTGGGCCTTCAAATGAGCACTATAAATATGGGTTCGAACCACAAAAGGTCAAGCTAGAGGCGGCGGCTATTTAACGGTGCCTTCTTTATTTGCTTTAGCGAGTATGGCATTGGCTTCATCGAGGCGTTCTTGAAGACGCCTTCGCATTCCTTCTTCAGGCGGCATCTTTGCAATTTGATCTTCTAAGACTGACTTTGCGAGATAAGCCTGACCGGCCTCAGAATAAAGTTTTCCCGCTAAAGAGTAAACCCAGTTAGGTGCCCCATTGTCGCCAGCTAGAATCAACAATTCAGCCGCTCGCGGCAGGTTTTTGTCCTCAGACATATAGTGATAAGCAGCTCGATACTGAAGACTCCAATCCTTCGGAAACTGGACTAGGCCTTTTTCAAAGATCTGACTTGCACCCGGCCCGTCTTCAACGAGAACACTGAGAGTTGTTGCGCCAAAAATGTAAGGTGCTCTGAAAAGTGGAGTAACATCGGTAATCAGATCGAGCATTTGGAATGTCCAACCTCGATTACATTTTTTAGTTATCCCTTTAGTGACATCGATCGCTTCATCACATGCTTCCATGTCTTGGAGAACGCGCAGCCACAAGCTGTCTGAGAGAGTCTCTCGGTATCCAAAGTTGAAATATTTTAACTGTGCAGGCGGAGGAATTAGTTTGGCTTTTGCGGTGAAGACCTCAGGGACATTGTAGATCCACAGAAAAACAGCAGCAAGTATTGCTACAAAAGAAATAATAAAGTCGTCGCGAAGAGAAAATCTTAACACTAAGCTGATTGTAGCCTAAATAAAAAAAGCGGCAACCTTTAGGTCGCCGCTTTGAATTGAGAAATAAGATTTATGCTTATAAACCAGAAAATGGATTGAGAACGTTCTTTCCTTGGTCCATTGTCCATGTGTCGACAGCTGACATGAGCCAGCCTTGCGCAGCAACTGTAAAGAGAGCTCCGTTACCAGTCACACCGTTGATTGTAGCTGCTTGAGTTACAGCATTCTGTGAGCCAAGGGCTCCCGCCGCGGCGTTCTTCGCTTGGTTAACGCAAGAAGTGCCTGCCAATGCGCAGAATGTTTGAGTGTCAAACTGGGCAGCAGTGTGGACCACACCAGTGTAGTTTGCGATATTCGCAACTGTTGCGTTAGCTTGGTCAGCGCTAAAGCCAACAATGTAGAGCATGTTACCTTCTGGACGGAAACCAACAACTTGGAAGTCAGTGTCATACATTGACCATTCCGAGTGAAACGCTTTCTGCGCCGTATACATCGCTGACATATTGCTCTTAGCTTCTGATTGCTTCGCTTTAGCTTGGAAGCGTTGGAAGTTTGGAACTGCGATCGCTGCGAGAACACCGATGATCGCTACAACGATCATCAATTCGATAAGAGAGAAACCCTTTTGGGATTTCAAAGTATTGTTGTTCATAGACGTACCCCTTTACACAATATGTGTTTAATTCAATTTTTATTGGCACCATCAATCTTAGTGATACCAACTATCACGGTAAAGGTTCAATTTGCCTGCCAAGAAAAACTGGACCGACTTGAAACAACTATCACACTGATACATTCGTAAGCTTTCACTTCGGTCGAGAGTGAAACACTTTTTTCGTTTACGAATCGCTGAATGATTCATCATGAAACGTCTCGGCTAGGTCAAAATCGAACGTCAACAAGTTCGGCGCAAGCTAAGCCTGCAGCACTTGACAAGATTTCGATCGAACACAGATTTGCGACAGTGTCTCAGGCTCAAAAGTGCCCAAGGACGTCACTCTTACGCAGGAAGCTAGCCTCAAAATGAGATGGCTGGCGAGAGGTGTTAATGTAAAATGCCAAGTGAAGGCAGGCTATGAGCAGAAACTTACCGCACCTTGGTCCAGGAAAACGTGATGACGACTCTGGATCAGGAACACAGACGATCACTCGACCGAAGGTGTCTACCCGCACACCTTCGATGTATCGAGTGCTTCTGCTCAACGACGATTTTACGCCAATGGATTTTGTTATTCATATTCTTCAGAAATTTTTCCAGAAGGAGTATGATGAAGCTACGCAGATTATGCTGCAGGTTCACCACCAGGGTGCCGGAGTAGCCGGTACCTTCAGTTATGAGATAGCTGAAACCAAAGTGGCTCAGGTGAATCAGTATTCTAAGGAGCACAACCATCCGCTTAAGAGTACTTTGGAAAAGGCATAAGAGCCAAAATGGATACAGGAAACAGTTAACCGTATCCTGGATTCAGAAGTCTAAACGAAAGGGGGAACCCAGATGCTCTCGACGCAACTAGAAAGAATTCTCAATTTAGCCGCCCAATACGCGAAAGAACATCGTCATGAATTTGTGAGCCTGGAGCATATCCTCCTTTCACTTACTAAAGACGCTGAAGTTATTGAAATTTTAAAAGCCTGCTCGGCCGATCTTCCTCGCTTAAATCGCGAGCTCGAAGGTTTTCTCGATCAGCACTGCCCGCGCGTTCGTTATCAAAAAGCTGAAGGCGACGAGGTTTTCTCAAATGAAAGTGCTCCATCAACTGAAACTTGGAAGCCAGAGTTCACTCTAGCTTGTCACCGCTTACTTCAACGAGCCGTGATTCAAGTTCAAAGTTCAGGCCGAGATGTTGTGAGCACAGGTCACGTGTTGGTCGCGCTCTACAACGAAAAAGATTCTCACGCGGTGTTCTTCTTAGAGAGCCAAGGCATTAATCAATTCGACATTATCAATTTCATCTCACACGGAATTGCGAAAATCGAAAGTGATGATGAGCCAGATAATAATGTCGAAATCGATGGACTCCCAAAAGATGGCTCAAAGCAGGCAAAAGAATCTCCTCTTAAAGCTTTCTGCCAAAACCTAAACGAACGCGCTCGTAATAATAAAATCGATCCTTTGATCGGTCGCGATGACGTAATTGAACGCGCGATTCAGGTGCTATGCCGACGCACAAAAAACAATCCCCTACTCATTGGCGAGCCAGGTGTAGGTAAGACTGCAATTGCAGATGGCCTAGCTTTAAAGATTGTAGCCAACGAAGTTCCCGAAATTTTGCGAGACGCAACCATCTACTCCCTCGACATGGGTGCGTTGCTTGCCGGAACAAAGTTTCGCGGAGATTTTGAAGAACGCTTAAAAGCTGTCGTTAAAGCTTTAGAAGCTGAGAAGCACGCAGTCTTGTTCATCGATGAGATTCATACTCTTGTTGGCGCGGGTGCCACAAGCGGCGGATCACTTGATGCTTCAAACTTACTTAAGCCAGCACTCGCAAATGGTTCGTTAAGCTGTATTGGCTCAACGACTTACAAAGAATATAAACAACACTTCGAAAAAGATCGTGCTCTTGCTCGTCGATTCCAAAAAATCGATGTTAAAGAACCTTCCGTCGAAGAAACGATTGAAATTCTTGAGGGCTTAAAGTCACGCTACGAAGAACATCATAACGTAAAGTTCACTGCTGGCGCGATTAAAGCTGCCGCTGAATTGTCAGCTCGCTATATTCAACATCGCCATCTTCCAGATAAAGCGATCGACGTGCTCGACGAAGCCGGTGCTAAAATTCGGATTGCTGCTCGCAACAACGAAACCAAAACAATTAAAGTTGGTGATGTTGAAAAGGTAGTTGCTGCGATTGCTCAAGTGCCGATGGCTTCGGTCTCTGTGAATGACAAATCGCAACTCAAGAGTCTCGAAGCTGATTTGAAGGCTGTTGTCTTCGGTCAAGATAAGGCGATTGAAGCTGTTGCCACTGCGATTAAAATGTCGCGAACTGGTTTAGGTCGCGACAATAAACCAATTGGTTCGTACTTATTTGCTGGCCCAACCGGTGTTGGTAAAACCGAAGTTTGTAAACAGCTTGCGAATGTTTTAGGTAATCAGTTCATTCGCTTCGATATGTCTGAGTACATGGAAAAACATGCGGTTTCTCGCTTAGTCGGCGCACCTCCGGGGTACGTCGGTTATGAAGAAGGCGGATTACTGACTGACGCTGTGACGAAAAATCCCTACGCAGTTTTGCTCCTCGACGAAATCGAGAAGGCTCACCCAGACATCTACAATGTGTTGTTGCAGGTAATGGACAATGGCTCGTTGACTGATGCGCAAGGCAAAGCTGCTGATTTTAGAAATATCATTTTGATTATGACCACGAACGCGGGTGCTGCTGATGCGGCCAAAGGTTCAATGGGAATCATCAGAGACAACGGCCAAGGTAAGTCGATGGATGCAATTAAGCGCACCTTCACTCCAGAATTCATCAACCGACTCGATTCGATTGTTCACTTCGACGCATTGCCAGAACCGGTCGTGCTCAAAGTTGTTGGCAAGTTCTTAAACGAACTCGTGAATCAGTTGAGCAAAAAGAAAATTGAAATCGAAGTGGCTGATGATGTTGAGAAGTGGCTGCTTGCAAAAGGGTTCGACCCAGTTTACGGCGCTCGCCCGCTTGCCCGCACGATTGATGAGCACATCAAGAAGCCTCTGGCAGACGAAATCTTATTTGGTCGCTTAGAAAAGGGCGGCAAAGTTAAGGTCGTTCTGAAGAACGATAAGCCTGAATTCGAATTTGCCTAATGGTACCTTCTTGACTTATTTCGGATAAGATACAAATTAGAGTGACATCAAGGAGTTGAATAGATGGCTATGTTTAAACGAATTTTTCTCTTCGCCTTAGTAAACATCCTGGTACTTGCGACAGTACAAATCGTTTACGCGATCGCAGTTTCGGCTGGTCTCATTCCGCCGTTTAACTCAGGCATGGCTGGGCTTGCTGCATTCTCATTAATCTGGGGTATGGGCGGCGCATTTGTTTCTCTGCTGCTGTCTCGCCAAATGGCGAAGTGGATGATGAAAGTAAAAATCATCGATCCAATGACTCAAGATCATGAGCTACGAAAACTTGTCGGCACAGTCCATGACCTCGCTCGCAGAGCCGGTCTTCCGAAAATGCCTGAAGTTGGAATTTATGAAAGCCCTGAAGTAAACGCATTTGCAACGGGCCCAAGCAAATCACGTTCGCTCGTTGCAGTTTCTAGCGGACTCCTTCAGCGCATGGACAAAGAATCAGTCGAAGGTGTTCTCGGTCACGAAGTTGCCCACATCGCAAACGGCGACATGGTCACAATGACTTTGGTGCAAGGAGTAGTGAACGCGTTTGTGATCTTCTTCTCTCGAATCATTGCAACTGTGATTGGTCAAAACGTTGATCGCGATAAGCGTTTCATGGTGGAGTTTGTGTCGATCATCGTACTTCAGATCGTGTTTGGTATGCTCGGTGCTGTCGTTGTGAATTACTTCTCTCGTGCACGCGAATTCCGTGCTGACGCTGGCGGAGCTCACTTGGCAGGTCGCGATCGAATGATTCGTGCGCTTCAATCTCTGGGCGCCGTAGCGGTTCCAGTCGAAGACCACAAAGGTTTTGCGACATTGAAGATCAACGACCGAAAGGGTTGGGCGCAAATATTTAGCACACACCCTACCCTCGAAGAACGGATTGCTCGTTTGCAACGAGCCTAAAGCAAGTTGAGTTGGGCTCGGGACTTCGGTTTCGAGCTCGTGCTCCCAAAACGCCCACCGATTCCGATCAGGCGCACAGGCCTTCCGCCTCTTTCAAAAGCTTCTGTAAGTAATTCTTCGAAAACTTGAATTTTAGGTAAACCCTTAGTGGCTTTCTCATGCGTAGTCGTTTCGAAGTCGTGAAACTTGAGTTTTACAAACGCACCTCGAACCTGAGCACCAAGCTCCCGCTTATAGATTCGCTCTAGCCAGTCATTGTAAAGCTCAGGAAGTTCCGCGAGACAGGCTTTCAAATCGCTTAAGTCGTGCGAGAAAGTGTTCTCGACACTCAGCGATTTTCGTTCGCTCGATGTCTCAACCCTGCGATTACAAATTCCTCGGGCATTATCATAGAGAGTAACGGCCCAAGAACCAAAGTGCTGCGTGAGTTCTGCGATGCTTCGCTTTTGAAGGTCACCGCACGTTTTAAAACCGAGGGAGTGCATCTTTTCGGCAGTCACTTTCCCTACTCCGAATAGTTTCTCTACCGGCAGATCTTTAACAAAAGCGTCGATCTCAGACGGCTTGATCACTTTTTGCCCGTTGGGTTTATTCCATTCACAAGCAACTTTGGCTAAAAACTTATTCGGCGCAATTCCAGCCGAAGCGGTCAATCCCGTCTCTTCAAAAATCAATCGGCGAATTTCTTGCGCAATCAAAGTTGCAGAATTACCAAAGTCCGTGCAGTCCGTGACATCTAAATAGGCTTCGTCGAGGGAGAGCGGCTCGATTTTATCGGTGAATCGTTCCATGATAGCTCGCACTTGGCGAGAGGCTTTTCGATACTTCTCAAAATTATGCGGAATAATAATGAGCTGCGGGCAAAGTCGAATGGCGCGCGAAGAGGGAATTGCAGACTTCACACCAAATTTACGTGCTTCGTAACTCGCGGTTGTAATCACGCCGCGACCTTCGGGTCGGCCTCCCACGGCAACTGGCTTTCCCACTAGGTCAGGTCGGTCGAGAAGCTCGACCGCCGCGTAGAAACAATCCATGTCGATGTGAATAATCTTTCGCACTCAACCAACCTACTCTCTCGCGTAACAGTTTACAAAGCCTCAGTGACACGATTTACTGTTGGCAACAACATGATTCACCTACCTAAACTTTCAGATCGAACTATTGGAATTTCAGCGGCAGCCTTCACGGGGCTTTGCTGGGCAACGCTCGCTGTGATGCTGAAAGTGATGCTCGATTTCTCAGACACCTTCACGATTGCTTGGTTTAGACTTTCTTTCGCTTTTTTAATTTTGTTTTTGTGGATGGCTTGGAAATCACCGACTCAGCTTAAAATTCTCGCTCATCCGCCTCTGTTGGGCTTAGTCTGCGGACTAGGACTTGCCGGAAACTATATCGGCTACATGATCGGACTTTCACTCACCGGCGCAAGCAACGCTCAAATATTTATTCAAATCGCCCCAATTAGCTTAATACTAATTGGAGTTTTCTATTTTAAAGAATACCCGACCAAATCACAGCTTGCCGGCTTTATTATTGCTGGAGCGGGTTTTGCGCTCTTCTATCGAGATCAGCTCGACTCCGCCACCCGTGGCGCTGAAAATTATAACGTCGGAAATATGTGGATTTTGTTTGCGGCCATCAGCTGGACGATTTTTGCTGCCTTTCAGAAGGTTCTGTTAAAAAAGTTTCCTGCTAATCAGCTTAATTTACTTAATTACGCTCTCGGGACTTTGGTTCTTTTTCCGTTTTGTAACTTAGCAGTTTTTCCGCAGTTAGACTTTTGGCAGTGGAGCATGATGTGTATTGCAGGGCTTAACACTGTCGCTGCCTACGGTTCGCTTGCCATCGCATTTAAAAAGATTCCTGCAAGTGAAGTGTCAATTATTGTGACGATGAACCCATTAATTACTTTGCTACTTATGTTCATACTCGACCAAATGGCAGTGACTTGGGTTGAGAACGAACCTCTTCATTTGCTTGGTGCGGCAGCAGCAATTGTGGTCGTAGTCGGAGTCATTTTAGCTGTCCGCAAACCCAAACTCAGCTAGTATTTAGAAATGCATTTGGCTCTCGCGTCTCTACTTCTAATCGTTACATTTTTTTCTGCCTGTTCGACGATTTCAAAAAATCAGAGCGCGCATATTTTAAAGCTACTTCCCCCGCCAATTGATCTCGATGCACACCAAACACCGGAGCAAGCAGAGACAACCTTGGTTCCGCTTCTCTCTCCAGATCAAGATCAATCTTTGAAGTGGTGGGCGCGCTACCAGCTGGGCCGAGTATGGGCAAAATCAGACCCGAGCAAATCTTGTAATTTCTTTTCTCAAGTAAGTAACGAGCCCGGCTCACCGCTTGCTCACCTTGCACTTTTGAGAAGCCTCGAAGTTTGTCCTGCAACTTTTAAAATCGACACAGTTCAAAGCTTTGAGCAGATCAAAGAACCTTGGCTACAAGCAGAGGCCGCAGCCGCTGGTCATAAGAGAGCAGTAGCTACGAAAAATGAAAGCGAAGAACTCTACTTCGCCCCGCATTTACTGCGACAAGCAAAACTTCAGTCGCAGAAAGTGGCGCTCTTAAAGAGAGCGATCGAACTCTCAAAGAAACTTAATCAGAACGAGAAAGCCGCTGAACTTGAATCCCAACTTTTTGCTGCGGCACCTCGGCTGCAGCCGATCATTAAAGAAGAAGATCATGCAAAGGTCGCTGCCGATTTTAGAACTAATCGTGAATTCTCAAAAGCGCGAGAATTCTACTCAAAACTAATTGCTAGCCCTAAATCGACAGACCTTGAAAAGTACAGGGCGCTCGATGGCATTCGACTCTCGTATAAGCTCGAAGATCGAACGGCAGAATACTTACGAGCAACTTCAAACATGGCGAAGTTTGCCGAGTTTAGATTTAAAAAGAAGGCGACTCGTCGCGATTGGATCGGAAAATATCACGATGCTCAAATCTTGCTTGCGCGCACTGTCTGGACAAAGAGATCAGCGACTCAGGCAAGAAAGATTATTTTACAAACTCAAAAAGCATTAGCTGATTATCCTCAGACCGAAACTTTGTGGTTGCTCGCAAGAATTGCAGAGGAGTCAGGAAATTTCGATGAAGCTGTAGCTCTTCTTGAGAAAATTGATCTCAGTCAGTCACGCGACACTGAATTCAAGCAGCGGGTACTTTGGTATAAAGCGTGGAATATGCGGCGCGGTCCCCGGTGGGAACAAGCAGTTCAGGACATGCGCACCATTCTCTCTGACCCTTCGAACAGCCCGTTTGTTTCAGCACGCACACGCTACTGGCTTGCAAGAACACTTAACGATCACGATTTAAAAGCAGACGCAAAAAAAGAGTTCGAGGAAGTCGTTGTGCAAGATCCACTCGGCTACTACGGAATTTTAGCGGCACGCGACCTTGAACTTCCGTTCCATGCTCTCCCCCTCTCTGATGCCGCCGATGAATCACAGTTTTTAGGAAACGAAGCCTTCACAAATTCGAATGACGGCGTTTACTTTGAATGGCTCGTTGCGACTGGCGAGCACGAAGTTGCCCAAGAGTTTTTAGATTTTCTTTTTAGTGCCTACCAATCTGAAGGTCGTCTCAAAAAGAAAACTCTCGTCGATTTCTTGCGGATGTACCCAAGAGTTGGCGGATACAAGGCGCTCTTTTGGCGGATCAATGAGCTCACTCCCGAAGTCAGAAATGATCTCGTTAAAAATCATTCAAGCCTTTTATTCCCGATGCCGTTTAAAAAAGATGTTGAAGATGCCGCAATCGAATTTTCTGTCGAGCCCGAATTCGTTTACTCAATTATGCGACAAGAGTCAGCGTTCGATCCTCATGCACGCTCTCATGCTGATGCGTTTGGTTTATTACAACTGATTCCTAAGGCGGCAAGGTATGCTCAAAAACGTGCTCCGAAAGTTAAGTTCGATCATCCTGAAGATCTTTATCAGCCTGAAGTGAATATTCCACTCGGCGCAGCCTTCATCGCAGACACGATGAAACGCTACAACGGACAACTGATTCTTACGGCTGCGGCCTACAACGCTTCAGAAGAAGCGATTAAAGGTTGGCTAAAAACACGATACAGAAATGATCCAACAGAATTCATCGAAGACATTCCTTACGAAGAAACTCGCACTTACGTAAAGCTCGTATTGCGTAACTATCTCTTCTACAAACGTCTCAATCTGAGAGAGCCTGCGATGAGCTTTCCAGAACGCTGTCTACAGGGTTTGCAGGCTGCCAACCCTTGATCAGTTGCCCCCTCTTTTCTCAGAATAAGACTTAGTCATTTCATAGAGTTAACCCCCCGATCTCGATACGCTACACGGCACCTAGATTGCTCTTATCTAAGCTTGAGGTCGTTAGGGGGTTACATGAAAAGCTTAGTGAATTTCGCATCAGCTTTAAGTTGCATCATCGGTACTTTCGCAATCTATTCAGCAGCACAGAAATACTTCGTGGGAAACTCGCACAGAGATGTTTATCTAAGCTCTGCACGCCTCGGACAATCACAAGCGTCTGAAGAACAAAACGTTCTCCTTAATGACCCTTCTGTTCAAATTAAGTGGGGCATGACTAAGACACAAGTTTCTCGCGCATGGGAAGTAACTCAAGGGAGCAAAGATATTTGGGTTGCAGTTTGCGACACTGGTATCGACGAGAATCATAAAGACATTCGCTCTAACCTTTGGAACAACCCAGGCGAAACCGGCAAAGATGCTCGCGGTAACGATAAAGCTTCGAATCGAATCGATGACGATCGCAACGGTTATATCGACGACGTACACGGTTGGAATTTCGTTTCTAACAACAACGACCTAACTGACAATCACGGTCACGGCACTCACATCGCAGGTATTGTTGGCGCTACTGGCGGAAACAACTTCGGCATCACAGGTGTTGCTCCTAACGTAAGCCTCATGATCTTAAAATATTATGATCCAAAAGCTCCAGGTGCGAACAATCTTAAAAACACAATCGAGTGTTTCCGTTACGCAACTAAAATGGGTGCTCACATCATTAATTACTCTGGTGGCGGAGTAGAATACTCTCAAGAAGAATACGAAGCAGTAAAAGCTGCCAACGAAAAAGGTATCTTGTTCATCGCAGCTGCTGGTAACGAGCGCTCAAACTCTGACGAAAAAGATAAACACTACTACCCAGCTGACTACGAACTTCCAAATATCATCTCAGTCACTGCTGTTAACCGTGAATCAACTTCAGTACTTGCTTCAAGCAACTACGGTGTTCGCACAGTTGACTTAGCTGCTCCGGGAGAAAACATTTACTCAACAATGCCTGGTGGTGGTTTCGGCTACATGACCGGAACTTCTCAAGCAACTGCGTTTGTAACTGGCGTTGCTTCTTTGATCATGGCTCACAAGCGCGACTTTGATTACACAGAAGTAAAAAAATACATTCTTCGTAACGGAGACGAGTACGCAACTCTTCTCTCAAAAACTGGAACAGCTAAGCTTCTAAATTCATACAAAGCCTTAGTTAGCCTTGATCGTAACGTTTCTGCAAACGGCACAGTTGCAACGAACACATCAACAATGGGCACTCGTTCTTTTGCGAGCAACCAAGATCTTAAAGATCCAAAGTTGAATACAAGTGCGATGAACAACACGGCTGATCGTACAGAAGCTCCAGCTGAATCACTTGCACAGTTCAGCCGTCAGTTTTTGAAAGCAATTGAAGAATCGGCAGAGCAGCCCACTGCTCGCCCTAACTTATAGATTTATTATTTAAAGTTCCTAGTGACTGCTCTTCTCCCATGGTGGGAGGGAGCCCGTAACATCCCCGACCTCGAACGCCTAGCCTACCCCGTCTAGGCGTTCTTTTTTTCGGCAACGCCAAAAAAACGCAATTCAGAATTCTGAATACAGTAACAGCATTCAGAATTCTGAATTAATTATTACAATTCTGTTTTTCCAAAACGTAATTATCGTCGGTGTCGTACATCCCTCCGGTGCCCACCACCACTCGCTTAGTCTTCAACATAAGCTGCGAGGGCGACAGCCACTTCACAGAGGCGTTTTGCTTTACACGCATAGGGGGCATATTTTGAAATCTGATGAATCCATCAAATGCGAAGCTGCGAGTTCCGTCAGCTTCTGTTGTGTAGTCTCCGCGGCCCGTTAGAGCTGCTTGGTAATCCACTTTCACTTCGTCGGTTTGAGCGTCGTAATTCTGAACGATCATCATCTCGAGGCCACCAAGCGGTTTTCCCTTTATATCGGTGATGACAGCGAGATCATCAACATCGCGAATTGAGCTGGTTAGCCCGTTGGTATTAGAAGGTTTACCGTTTTGAGTGACTGTAGAATAGCAGCCTGGAACATCAGTCCACGGATGAGCCGCATAAGCCGAACTTGAAATTGCTAAAGATAAAAGTGCAGAAAATATTTTCATGAATCTATCCTCGCTCGCCCGCAAAGAGAGCTCAATTTCATTTTTGTTTAGTTACGTTAACTAAGTGCTCTCAGGTTTTCCGCCTGTAATCCAATTGAAGAAGTCATTGATTTCCTGCTCCTCCGGAAGGCGAACTGAATTATGAAACATGAAAGCAGCCCGAAGCAGAGCAAGACCAACGAGAAAAATTGCACCACTCACAGGCTCGAGAAAAAGTGCCATCCCGCCTACTAGGCAAACAAGTGCAACTAGCGCTCGAGGCCAAGCAACGAGTTCGTTACCAACTTGTGACTTGCGTACCAGTGCTTGCTCCATCATTTCAACTTGCGCCAAGGCTTCGACTCGTTTCAACATTGCAATCGCAATATCATCTCTGACAACGTCGATAAGTCGGCGGTACCGGTAGGCTGCAAATTCTAAGGCATTAAATTGTCGGCAATGATTGATGAACGCCCAATGAGCGTCTTCATTTTCATAATCGGCCACGACCGACTGCCAACGATAAGTAAAGTCGGCACCAAATTCGCGCCTGAAATCAGCTTGAAGTGGTTCTTCGATTTGAGCGAGGACTTTCGGAATTAAGACACCGCAGTTCGAGCACTCAGACGAGCCGACTGTGAGTCGGCCGCTACACTTCGGACAAGTTTCAATTAAACGAACGAATTCCAATTGGATCACTCCTTGTCTTAAGCTAAGCTTTCGATATGCGCCTTCAGAAAATTCAACTTCGAATATTACGCTTCATCAGCGCTTATCGACTTCCGATCGTATCAGGCTTATTGATCGGCACAAGCTATATTCCGTTTCCACCATGGGCAATTTTCTTCTGCATGATCCCTTTATGGAGATTCTGGGACACCACTGATTCCTGGAAAACCGCTCTTGTCGGCGGGTTCGTGACCCAATTTGTTTTAAATCTCATTGGCTTTCACTGGATCGAAGAAACAGCTCGAGAATTCGGCCATATTCCGCTGCCACTTAGCCTTTTTGTGCTACTCGGTTTCGCTTGTATCGCTCACCTTTACTTCGCAGTCACTGGCGCTATCGTAGTGGGACTCGATAAGAAACTTCACTTCACAACTGCTCAACGCATCGGGCTTTACATCACTGTCTTCGCTTTTTTTGAAATGGCCTTCCCGACCATTTTCCCTTGGCATCTTGGGTACACCTGGCTTTGGGCCGAATTTCCTGCGATGCAACTCGCAGACATCATCGGGTTTCAGGGACTCAACATTCTTACACTTCTCTTAAACGGCTTACTGTATTTAGCCTGGGTCACAGTTTCACGAAAACGTTCGCTTCAAATTTTCACGACTGCAGTTTTAATTTTCGCTGCTTTAAACTTTGTCGGATGGTCTTACGGAAAAGAATGGCAGCAGTCTGATGCTTTACTCCGCGTCGCTCCGATCCAAGGTAATATCGGCAATTTAGAAAAGATTTACGCTCAGGTCGGAGGCCAGTACCAAGACAAGATCGTAAATACTTATTTGAGACTCACGACCGAGGCACTCAGTCAGAAAAAAGTCGATTTGATCGTTTGGCCTGAAACTGCATACCCAGATAATTTAGACGCAGTTTTTAGTAGCTCACGCTTGTACGAAAAAACTCGAGAAGCCATAAAAGGCTATCAAACTCCGCTTTTAGCAGGCGGATACTCCGAAGATCTTTCGTTAAAGAAAACTTATAACGGAATGTTCTTGTTTGATGAAAATGGGAATCTTGTTTCTCCCCCATACCGAAAAACTATTTTGTTAGCATTCGGAGAGTATTTCCCGGGAGCTAAATTCTTTCCCTGGCTGCCAAAACTGATCCCCGCAATTTCAAATTTTGGAGCCGGCGACGGGCCAACAGTTTTGACCTACAAAGAACTTAAGATAGGCCCCCAAATTTGTTATGAAGGGCTCTACCCTGAATTCTCGGCTCAGCTTTCGACAAAAGGGGCAGAAGTTTTCATAAACGTGACCAATGACTCATGGTTTGGTAAACATTTTGAACCCTATCAACACCTTTACATGACCCTCGCCAGAGCTATCGAAATGCGGCGCCCATTGGTTCGTGCGACCAACACCGGCATCACAACTGCAATATTAGCCAGCGGAAAAGTTCTAGAACAGTCTCCAATCCACACCGAATGGTCAGGCGTTCTTGAAGTTCCCTACAAAAAAAATCCTCCGCACACGATCTACGAAAAAATCGCAGGTTTTTGGATTTGGGTGCTGGCCTTTGTTTCTCTTCTATTGATAGTCTTGGCGGGTGGAATTCGACGCACTCGACTGGAAAGAAGTTCTAAGTAAACTCGAATCCTTCGCAACAAGCGAAGTCGCTCGAGCTAAGCTCGCAAAAACTTCACCGTTAAAATCTCCGATTGAAGCTAAGCAAAGCTTTCGCGAGATCAGTGAAGCTTTAGCTGTGCTCTCGCATGGCGAGCGACCGTTCATGGAAAGTCTCGATCTTTACCCGACCTGGAGCGTTCCTCTTAAACGCCACGCAGTTCTCACGGTCATTCAGTTAAAAGACGTTCGAAGATTTTGCCTGGAGGCGTATGCCTTGTCCGAAGTCATTCGCCCGCTCTCAGGCCCATGGGTCACTGCTTTAAAAACGAGATTGGTTGATGCCACTGCTCCGCTCTCAGCGATCGATACGATCATTACTCCTGAAGGCGAAATTAAAATCGACGCAAGCGAAACACTTCACAACCTCTATCGCGAGAAGAGCAATCAAACTCGCTCTCTTCAAACGACTCTTGATAAATTGGTGAACCAGCACGAAATGGAAGGTCTTCTTCAAGATCGCTACGTAACGACTCGCGAAGGTCGATGGGTTCTTCCGGTACGAAGCGGAATGCAACATCATGTTCCGGGAATTATTCACGCTTCAAGCCAATCAAAACAAACTGTGTTCATGGAGCCTGAAGCCGTTGTTCCATTGAACAATCGCTTAAGAGAAATCGAAGTTCAGATTGAAGCTGAGATTGAGAGACTTTTGCAGGCACTTTCAGAATATTTGACGACACAGTTTGTAGATTTTGAAAGATCATTTGATGTCATGCTTCAGTCTGACATTCGCTTTGCGCAAGGAAAGTTAACAGAAACGCTTCAGGGGCAAGACTGTGAGTTCGATCAAAATCGAATCGATTTAATTGAAGTCCGTCACCCAGTTTTGGTTTTAAGAAGTGATCTCGATAAAGTCATTCCGAATACAGTTAAGCTTGGCGGAGAAAGACGAATCCTTCTTCTCTCTGGGCCCAACGCAGGTGGAAAAACAGTTCTTCTAAAATCAGTCGGTCTTGCCGCTCAAATGTCTCGATGTGGTTTGCCAATCTGCGCTTCAGAGGGCTCTGTACTCCCTTTCTTTAAAGAATTAGAAGTTGGAGTTGGCGATGCCCAGAGTGTTGGCGAACATCTTTCAACATTTGCCGCTCACTTAAAAGTTTTAGACAAGGCTGCGAAACGAACTGGTAGCGACAATCTTTTATTGATCGATGAGATTTGCGGAGCCACTGACCCAGAAGAAGGCTCAGCCCTTGCTCGCAGCTTCATCGAAACTTACGCTCACAACAAAGTTTTCGGCGTTATTACGAGTCACTTAAGCCCACTCAAAGTTGGCTGGGAATCAAACTCAGGTGTCGTCAATGGATCGCTCGAATACAATACCAATTCGGGTCAGCCGACCTATCAATTCCTTATGGGTGTTCCCGGCCAATCACTTGCACTTCAAACTGCAAGACGAGTTGGTGTCGATTCAAAAGTTATTGATCGAGCGCTCGACTTCTTGAGCCCCGAAATGAAAGCTCAACACCAACACATGCATGAAATTGAGCAAATGCGCGATGAACTTCAAGGGCTTCGTCGTAATTTGCAGGTTGAACTAAAAGATGCTCGCGAGCACAAAAGTAAGTATCAAGAGTTAATCGGCAAATTCAGAGCAGAGCGAGATCAGTGGATGGCTCGCACTGTAAAGAAAGCCGAACGAAAAATTGATTCATTAATTGATCTCGCGCAAGTCGATACGATTTTCAAAAAACACGAAAAGCTAACACAGATTAAGCAGGATCTGCCTGAGGTCGTTAAGGCTTCGACAGTTCCAAGCATTGGCCGTAAACTCGAGACAGTTGAAGATTTCGAGAGAATCTACCCTCCCGGCTCACGAGTTTTCATTCCTTCAATCAATCAAGAAGGAACAATCCAAGGCAAAGCCAATAGCAAAGGCGAGATTCCAGTTCTAAGTAACTCGATGAGACTCTTTATCGGCTGGCAGCAATTAAAGCCTGCGCAAAACATGCAAAATCCTACGGCACAAATCGTTCGTCGCACTTCGAATGTTGTCGTGAGTCTTCACGAATCAGAGCGGATCATTGATGTTCGTGGCCAAACTGTCGAAGAGGCTATTTCAAATCTCGAAGTTCAACTCGATGCCGCTGCTCTCAATAACGAAGACCGCGTAAAGATCATTCACGGCCACGGTACTGAAACTCTTAAGCGCGGCGTTCGCGCTCATCTCTCTCGAAGTGTTTACGTAAAAAAATGGAAAGCTGCCGCTGGCGAATCTGGCGGCGACGGCGTCACCTACGCCGAACTCAAAGATAATTAAAGAGCGGGAGTAGCTGGAGCAGGATTGGTCGGCTTCACTGTCGCTTTGCAGACCGGAGTCACTTGCGGCTTTAAGACCGCAGGCTCTTCCATGACTGTCTCAAGGCACGAAGTTTCAACTCTCTGAACAGCTTCATCTCCGTAGTCAGCGCGACTTTCAGTGACTGACCAAACTGGAACTCCCGATTCGAGAGCAAAGAGGAGACGCCCTCTCCACTCATTTTTAAAGCCGATTGGAAGTGACCCCTGTAAACGAACTTCGCCTGAGAGCTCGATGTCAGCGCAACTTTCATTGCCGCATTTTACAAAGCCTTTTAAAATTGAAACCATGTTCGCGATGAACGGAACCGATTGATCAAGAGTCACCCAAGAAGCTTCTAACTCCCAAGTGTCGCCAACTTCAACTTTGTCGTCGGGCAAAGACATTTGCGGAACATAGAAAATTGATTGCTTCGGATAAGAGCCCGCCATCAAAACTTGGCCATTGCGCAGAAGACCCATCTCTAAGCGTTCGCCAAGTTCAGGCATTGCCATTGGGTGAAGATCAACTTCGCCACTTTTCTCAGTCGTTGTTACAAATTGCAGAAGTTTGTTGTCGTCAGCCTGAATCGTTTCAGTTTTGGTTACGAACTCCACTCCCGACTCTTGACGAAGTCTTATCGCGCCTTCTTCAAAACTTTCGGAAACTGAATGGTAACGATACCGAACGTTTTCGACGCTGCCCTTCTTCGCATTCATTTTCAAAGTGACAGGTCCTTTGACCGAAGCTTCAGGTAATTTCTGCTGAGCAGGTTCACTTTTTTGTGCCGAGCTACAACCAACCAAAAAAGACGAAATGGAAATAACGACGAAAAATGGAATCAGAGCGGTGTTCATATTTAGTGACGGATCTTTGTATTCGCTAGGATCGTGTTTTCCACTAATTGGAAGTAAGCACGAATTAACATCTCAAAAGTTTCCTTATTGAGAGTTTCTAGATAGCGACGCTTTTCTTCTAAGCTAGGTTTTTCGATGAACTTTGTAAGGAGCTCTTGAACTTTTTCCATGTTCGAAAAACTCAAACAATCAGTTTCATCCGTCGGGCGACTTAACACTTTGACGATGTCTGCATTGGCGAACATGAAATGAATACCTTGAGTCGATTGCGACAACAGATACTCGATCTGATCTAAGTTCTTATCTTCTTGAGTCCGGTTCATACGCCTCCTTGCGATGGTGAGATGCATGTGGAATCGGGGCCAATGTTTCTATGTCGTCTCATCATGAGACACAGAAGCCTTACTCGAATTTCGTGCCTCTAAAATTATTGTGTGAAATCAACTACTCGCATGGCAACAACAAACTCCGCAAATTTGACAATGCTGGTCATGTCTCATACGATTAAGGAGTAGGTCCAGCTTGAGAGATGTCTCATGAGACAGTTTCAAAACTGGACCAACGGTACGTCCTGAATGTTCACTTGGAAGTGTCATCACTAGGAGTGCCAACGCGAAAGCCGCAAGAACGTTATTGAGGCTTAGCTGTCAGAGTTGAGGTGATTTATGCCCCGAACTGCCGACAAACGACGAGCTGCCCGTAAGCTTGAAGTTCACAATGCAGAGATCGTGATCGACGCTGAGAAGAATTTAATCTTTCACAGCGAAGAGGAACTCTACGACCATTTCTTGCCACAAATTCAGGCTCTCGAAAAAGAGTTTTTCTCTAGTCGCTCAGCTTCAGATTTTGAAGATAGTGAATTGGCTCACTATGAAGAACTCCTTTCACAAGTTCTTGATGATCCAGATGAGATTTGGAAAGACCTCGATACCATTCAAGGCTATCGAGTTCACAATTACATCGCGCACTTTTCTGTGAACGGCGAATCGGTTTACTACGTTGCCATGGTTTACAAAACTGGCGACACACCGAGTTTTGTGTTCCTACACTTTCCGACAAAAGACGTAAAGCTTATCGAAAAATATCGTCGCGGCGACTTGATTTACGATCGCGTAATGAAAGAAGTTTCGAAGGGCGCAATCGAAGGTGATGCACTCGGCGAAGGCGACGATTTGGCAGTTGGTCTTTACAAAGCGATGCTCAAAGTTCGCTCCGAGAAAGATTTGCCAGAAGAAAAGTTTCACGACTACGGCCACCATCGCGAAAGCACGATCGAAGACGCCGATGAAATTTGGCGGACCAATGATCTTGATGGAAACATTCTCGTGAGCTTCATCAAAGACTGCACAGAAGAAGAAGCAGATCTTCATTACATCGCGATCACGATTGAAGATCCGTCATCGTCGAGCCACGCACTTCTGTTCTCCTTCCCGACTAAAGACTTAAACCTGGTTGATCGATATCGCCACGGCGAGAATCTTCAGGCCGAAGAAGTAGTCCAAGAAGCCTCCCACTAAATCACAACGTGCTTCCTTCCGATAAGGGAGCATGATCTCTCGAGCCCTCTTACTCATCGCAACTCTCGGTATCTCTTGCGCAGCCCATGCGGAGTATCGCGTGTTTGAACTTGAGATCACAGACCAAAAGACAGGCAAGGCTCGCAAATCGGTTGGCACTCTCGACGATATTCAGTACCGAGGCTATTACCCAGTCGGCGAATCAGAACAAGTAACCATCGCTGATACGTGGGTCTGCCACAAAAACCGGACCGAAAACTACCGTACTTACTGCCCTAGTCCTCGCGCTCCCGCATCGCCCATGGTAAAGTAATCTCATAGCTTTATTAGTCCAGGAGGGACAAATGAGCAGCGAGATTGGCTCACCAGGCTCGAAGCCTTCGCCACGTGATATGCCCAAAGACATACAGGATGCATATGATAAGCGAAAGGCAGAACTTCGAGAGTCTCACGAGCAGCAGCTTAAAAATATCGAAGCAAATTATCGCAAGCAGCAGGCTGACGCCGCTGAAGCTGGGCAAGCATCCGTCAATCACATTAAAAAATCGACTCGAGCGCAAGTCGCTCAGTTAGACGATGTCGTTCGCGAGAAATCCGAAGTGACACAAGAGCGCATTCGCGCTTTAAACGACCAACAGAATCAAGCTGCAAAGCGAGTTGATCGCAATCAATCTGATTTAGTCAGACAACAAGCCAATCGCAAACAAGAAATTATTCACGAAGTTCAAACTGACATTCAGCAGGTTCAGGAAGTCGGAACAAAGAAACTTCAAGAAACAAAAGCGCGCAACTTCAATGATCAAAAGAAAATCGAAACTGATCACAAGGATCGCACGACCCGCTTACAGTCAGAATATAAAAATACATACGACAACATGAGAAAAACTGGGCAAACGCGCACCGAGCAGCTGCAGGATGAATTCCAACAGCGAATCGAAGCTGAGCGAAAGAACTATAACTCTCAAAGCGATAGCCTCCGCAAACGCTACCAAGAGGAAGCTGCGAAGAGCCAAATCGAAGGCGAAACTAAACTTTCTCAAGTTCGCGAACGCCAGCAATCTCAAATCAAACAAAGCGTTGAAGTTGGAACAAAGACAAACGAGAAGGTTCATAATCAATACGAGCGAGAGAATCAGCGCCTGATCACGACTGGTGAACAAACTCTCGAAGAGCGAGAGCAAATCAATAAGCAAAAGCTCGATGAACAAAAAACTGGCTTCGAAGTAGAAACAAATGAAACCAAAGCTCGCAATGAAGCTCAGTTAAAGCAGCAGCAAGCCGCTTACGAAAAGCAGAAATCAATCGACGCTTCTATTCAGCGCCAGAACTTAACGCAGCTTAAAACTGATTTCTTAGAGCGTCAGCAAAAGCTCGGAGAATCTCACGAAACCAATATCGAGATTCAAGATAAACTTTATCACCGCGAACTCTTCAAGCAGCAGCAGAAGTACCAATCACGATTTGATAAGATTGAAAGCCGCAAAGAAGACCCATTCTACCAAGGCTTAAATTTTGGAGCGAAGCTCGAAGAGACTGACAGCGCTTACCTCTTTAAGGCAAAAGTACCATCGCACGAAGTTGAAAATATTGATGTAAGAGTTAAAGGCGACAAAGTTACGATTTCTAATCAGCGCAAATTCGAAGATCGCAAAGAGTTAGGCGATCAGGTCGCAACGACCAACAGTTATCAGACACAGCGCCAAGAATTTAAATTGGCAATTCCTGTTGATGCAAAAGGTATTTCGCGAGACCGCGATGCCGAAGGTAATATTACCGTAAAGATTCCTAAAAAGGGTATGCCCCAAGTATAGTTCGTAGAGAAGATTGGTTCGTTGCTGATGGCTTGATGGCAGATGCTGTTAGCTGCGCTTCATCAATGACTTGATCTCAGTCATTGCATGACTCAATCGACCATGAAGATCTTCAAGCTGTTTCATGTTCATTTTCAAGCGCTCAAGCTCGTTTACTTCAACGACGGTTTGCTCGAGCATCTCATGATAAGATTTAAAAGAAAGATTTGAGTTCAAAAGAGTTTCTGTTTCTTGCTTTGTGATTTGATTCATCTGGTTGTTCATTTGGGGGTTCCTCTTTTGACTTCTGGTTTATCGTATCTATGCAGTTCTCTAGGTCCAACTTAAATAAACTTAAAATTTTTAGCCGGTTCCAACTCGGAACTATTTTCAGGATTTGGCCCTCTGTGACCCCACCTGTTTAGCTCCTACTCTCTTATACAAACCGCGGGCCACCCTCTAGATTGGTTAATATTCGCATTGCGCTGAGCTGATGTCGAAATCACTCGGTTGCCGGCGCAAATGGTCATCGGGCAACGCCTTTACCATCACGCTGTCGTGTCGCTCAATGTGCATTAAACCAAGTACGTGTCCAAACTCATGAACCATCAAACTTTCGAAATCAACGTGGTCGCGCATTGGTTGATTCGCAATCGACATCTTAATTTTTCCATTGATACGAACATCTGCATCTTCAATTTGATCAGATATCCACGACACGGTGGTGCGAGCTTGTTCGTAAGGTTGATTTGCATCCCAGGTAGATGACCAGTAGATAACATTTCGCTTGTCACGACTTGGGGTCGTCGCCTGAGGGAGAACTCCACCAATACGAAGGACTTCTCTTCCAAGTTGGCGGTTCCATGCTTGTGCTGCATTTTGAATTCCGGCGAAATAATCCGAATGTACTGAAGGATCAATATAGAGAATAACCGGAGCACGGTGCTGCCAAGACACACGCTGTTTTTGAGAGTTGACGATAAAGTTGCAACCCTCTTGCGGGCTCAGCTTCTGTGCGCACGCCTGAAGGCCTACAAGGAACGCAAGCACGGTAGTAATAGTGATTAATCGAGTTTTACTCAGCATGCGCTTACGCCTCCGTGACTGACCTCTAACGCAAAGAAGATGCCGCCAACCCCTGATTTTTAGAACTTATAAGTATTTGATTTTATTGAAGTTTCGGTGGCTGCTTTTCGAGGGCTTGTGGTTAAGTTTTTAGACAGTTGAGCGGGAGGCTAAGATTCGAGACCGAAGTTTCGCGCGTATCTAGCTGAAATGATCGGTGAATTCCGACTGACAATATTCCTAACAGCCAAGAAGAACCATTCACGGCAACCCCAGGGAGCAGGCAACTAATCCATAAGCTCGCTTTGGGCTTCTATAACGAATTTTGAGATCGAAGGTGTCGTTTCGCACCGAAGATGAAAACGTTGCCCGATGACAAATCACAGCACAGTGGCAAGCACGAATATAAAGGCAAAGTACGAAAATGTGGCCCTGATTTGGTTGGTACCGGCATTGCTCTAGTAGGTATGTGAGAACTGACCATGCTCTTCCGCGATCGCGGGAACCTGAGAGCTACAGAAGCCCACCACACGCACCTACCACTCGGACCCCCAGAAAAAAACGGGGGCTTCCGCTCGTTTGGAACAATACAGAATTCTGAATACAGTTACAGTATTCAAAATTCAGATTTTAGGGGTTGGCGAAACGGTAACCCACACCACGAACAGTCTCGATATTGTCCCCGAGCTCCTCGAGCTTCTTGCGAAGCGAAGCCATGTGAACATCGATTGTGCGGTCGGTAACGTTGAGGTTGCCAAGAGCGCGCTCACGAAGAGATTCCCGGCTCAGTACTTGGCCATCTTCTTTGACGAGCTCACTTAAGATTTTAAACTCAGTTAAAGTTAACGGAACTTCCTTGCCACGAAGAAGAACTCGGTGACCAGCAAAGTCGATCGTTAAATTCTCTTTCACGATAGGCGGAGCGGTCTTCTTCAACCGAACATCTGCACGACGAGCAACTGCTTTTACTCGAGCTGTTAGCTCGCGAGCGTAAAATGGTTTTGTGATGTAATCATCAGCGCCTAAATCAAGGGCTGCCACTTTCTCGTTCTCACCCGCAACACCCGTCACCATGATGATCGGAATCTGTCTGAATTCTGCAGCCGCTTTGAGCTCTTTAATGACTTCAGCGCCTGATTTCTCGGGCAAAATTTGATCCAGAAGCAAAAGATCTGGCTTCTCCTGGCGAATTCGCTCTGCGATGCCGATTCCTGATTCAAGCGCGACCACTGTGAATCCTTCATCAGTGAGCAAGTTGAATAAAATCTCGCGAATATCTTTTTCGTCTTCTACGACCATTATTTTCATGTCATATCCTTATAACTAACTAGAGTTAGGGTTTACGACGTAGCGAGCAAGAACTCAAGTTCAACTACGGTAGCCCGACCTCTCTACACAACCTACCACAGACGAGAGCGACCAAATGAGAAAACTTGTTATCTTACCCGGCGACGGCATCGGACCAGAAATAACCGAACAAGTACTCAGAATCTTCGAGAAGGTTCACGCGCCATTTGACTATATTGAAAAGCAAGCTGGTATGACAGCGCTCGAAAAGCACGGTTCGCTTCTTCCTGACGACACTCTCGAGGCAATAAGCAGCATCGGTTTAGCCCTAAAGGGTCCCATTACTACTCCGATCGGTGGTGGTTTTAAGAGCATTAACGTTACGTTACGCCAAAAATTCGATCTCTACGCGAATGTACGCCCAGTACGTAACTTACCCGGAGTAATAACCCGCTATGAGAACATTGACCTGACTATCGTTCGTGAGAACACCGAAGACCTCTATAAGGGAATTGAACGGCAAGTAGATGAAGACACTGCAGAAAGCATCAAACGTATCACCCGAAAAGGCTCAGAACGCATTGCTCGCTACGCTTTTGAATATGCAAAAGCGAACAATCGAAAATCTGTAGCCGTGGTTCACAAAGCAAACATCATGAAACTTTCGGATGGTTTGTTTTTACGGGTGTGCGAAGAAGTCAGCAAAAATTATCCAGGTATCGAGATGAAAAGTGTCATCGTCGACAACTGCTGCATGCAGCTAGTTCAAAACCCAAATCAGTTTGATGTGATCGTCACTCAGAATTTATACGGCGATATCTTAAGCGATCTTTGCGCAGGGTTAGTCGGAGGATTAGGCGTTGTCCCCGGAGCTAATATCGGAAACGGTGTCGCGATTTTTGAACCCGTTCATGGTTCGGCTCCTGATATCGCAGGACAAGGTAAGGCAAATCCTACAGCACTTTTGCAATCTGGAGTGATGCTCCTTCGCCACGTGGGAGAACACGAACGAGCAGATAAAATTATGACAGCACTGTGTGAAGCTCTTGCCGATAAAACTGCGAGAACACGCGACCTTGGCGGCACCGGAAATACAGAGTCATTCACCAATCGAATTTTAGCAAATCTGTAAATTGCACGGAGTGCTTAGTTCAAAGGGCCAGACTGAATTTTGATTTTTACTTCAACCAGATCGCTTGGCAATAAGGAATACTTTCGCCCACAGAATTCGCATGAAATTTCGAGTGGCTGACCGTCGAGAATAATTTCATCGAGCTCCTTTTCGCCTAGCAAAGCGACTGAGCTTTTTACGCGATCGACATTACAACGACACTCATACTTTATCGGATAGTCGTGGTCCATTTTCATCAGTCCAAAGTCGCTCAAGTAATCGTTCACCAAATCTTCAGCCGATGCTCCTTCAAAAATTCTTTTTGAAATTGGCGGAACCGTTCGCACTCGAGTTTCAAGTTTTGCAATCGTCTCTTCTGTTGCTCCCGGCATAAGTTCAATTAGAACTCCGCCTGCGGCCGAAACTTTTCCGTTTTCATCGATTAAAACTCCCAGAGACACGATCGATGGAATTTGATGTGACTGATGCAGATAATACGCAATATCGTCGCCGACTTCGCCAGTTCTGATTTGCACTGAACCGCGATGCGGAGTTTCGCCTGTCGGAAGATGGTGCGTAACGGTCAAAAGTCCGCGCCCAACACCTGAACCGATGCTTAATGCGTCTTCTGAGAGCAACATAAATTTAGGATGAGTGACGTATCCTCTTGTCTTGCCCTCATAAGTTGCTTCGGCAAATACTCTTCCCAAGCCGCCATCACCTTGAAAATACAAACTTAACGCCTGATTCTCCTTGAGCTGACTTGCAAGTAAAAGAGAACCGACCATGGTGCGGCCAAGCGCCACCGTTGCAATCGGCAAAGCATCGTGAACAGCACGCATTTCGTCGACGACCTGTGTTGCAATCACAGCTGAAGCTCTGATCGTGAGCTCTTGAGTTAAAAACTTATGGACGCGTTCGGTGTTAGACATGAAACTCGTTCATAACATGAAACTTATTCTACTTCGACATGGAAATCGCGATTTGAGCATGTCTTCTGACGTGGGACTTAATCAAATTGGAAAAGATCTCGCTGCTGGTTTTCATAGCCGGCTTGAACCCAATGGTGATTTGCTTCTGCCGACTCAACTTTTCGCGTCGCCAAAAAAACGTGCTCAAGAGACGCTGACTCCGTTAAGCAAAGCCCTTGGCCTTCCGCTAAAAACAGATCATGGCCTCGACGAACGACAACGCGATGAAACAACAAGAGAGTTTCGTCTTCGAGTAAAAAAATATCTCGAGTTAATTCCAAACCAATTTGAGTCAGTTGATGTCGTCTATCTATGCACCCACGCTGATTGGCTCGAAGACGCAATGATTGCTCTTCCCTCAGACATTCCAAGCTTCAAAGCCGAAAGCGGCTTTGCTTGCGGCGAATACCGAGCTTTCGAGTTTAACGGCGAATTTTGGAGATTTCTGAAATGAAAAATATTTGGGCTGTCGGCAGAAATTATGAAGAACACGCTAAAGAACTTGGCAATGCCCCATCTACTGCGGGCTCCCCGCCACTAATTTTTTTAAAATCTGCAGGAACAGTCGTCGCAAATTCACGCGAAGTGACACTCCCATCTTGGTCGACCGATATTCATCACGAGGTCGAAATCGCCTTGCGATTAAAAGTGGCCTCCGATGGGCAAATCGAAGTTGATGCGTTCACAATTGCGCTCGACCTCACAGCTCGCGACGCCCAAACCCAACTCAAAAAAAATGGACAGCCCTGGACGCTTGCTAAATCGTTCAAGGATTCTTGTCCCCTAGGTGACTGGGTTTCTGCGGCTAAACTTGGACGCACAAATGACGAAGTCTTAAAGGGCCTAAGAAACTTGGAGTTCACTTTAAAAGTTAATGATCAAGAGCGCCAGCATGGCTTTACTCGCGACATGGTTCACCAAGTTGAATCACTGCTTAACTATGTCGGCGAGCGATTCCCGGTTCAAAACGGCGACTTGCTCCTCACCGGCACCCCTGCCGGCGTAGCAGCAGTTAAACCCGGCGACCAGGCAATAGCTGAAATCATAGGCTTCACTAAAGCGAACTGGAAATTTGTCTGACCCTTTTTCCCTAGGCAGCCGCCCATTTTCCCCCTATAAAAGGTACTTCAATTACCCATTGGTAGCTGCTACCAGAGTGTAGCAATGGTGCGTTAGGCTGAAGGAGATAACCTTTTGGATCCGATTCAATCTCAAATTAAATCTAAAGGTGAAACTATTTTTGCGCTCATGGAGGGCGAATCAAAATCAATCTTCAACAAAGATTGGTGGTATGGCCGAATCATGGAATGGAGTATGAAGAACGAACATTTCAAAACGCAAATGTTTCGCTTCGTCGACGTTCTTCCTTACTTAAATTCTGGTTCTGAAGTTGCTCGTCACTTAAAAGAATATTTTGCCGAAAGCGGCGATGAACTACCAAGTGTTTTCAACTTTGGTGTCGGCCTCGGGTCTCTGGCTCCTGGCTTGATGGCCGGAGCAGTTCGCAAAAACGTTACACAAATGGCAAAGATGTTCATCAGCGGAGAAACACCTGACGAATCTCTTTCAGTACTTAAGAAACAACGCAAAAACAAAATCGGCTTTACCGTCGATCTACTTGGCGAAGCATGTCTCAGCGAGCAAGAAGCTGCAGATTATCAATCACGCTATCTTGAATTGATCGACTGGCTTGCAAAAGATGCTGCGTCTTGGGAACACATTCCGTTGATTGACGAAGATCAAAATGGCCCGATTCCTCGCGTGAATGTTTCAGTAAAACTTAGCTCTCTCTATTCACAAATTGATTTAAAAGATTGGGACAATAGCAAGACTGTCGTTAAAGAACGAATTCGTGCGATTCTCCGTCAAGGAATGTTGCGCGGCTGTTTCATCAATTTAGACATGGAACAATACGAACTTAAAGATTTCACCGTTGAAGTCTTTAAAGATCTTATGATGGAGCAAGAGTTCAAAACTTACCCGCACTTTGGCTGCGTGATTCAGGCTTATTTAACTGATTCGCATAAAGACATTAAAGATTTGTGTGTTTTCGCTAAGGCTCGCGGAGTTCCATTCACTGTCCGACTCGTAAAAGGTGCGTACTGGGATTTTGAAACTGTCCATGCGGCTCAGACTGGTTGGCCAGTTCCGGTTTACACAAACAAACGTGCGACCGATGCGAACTACGAAGAGTGTGCGCTGACACTCCTGCAAAATCATCCTCACATTCGTGTTGCACTTGGTTCGCATAACGTTCGGTCAATTGCTGCATGCTTAGTTCACGCAGAGCGCATGGGAATTGATCCACGCGCACTCGAAGTACAAATGCTTTACGGCATGGCTGACGCGATCAAAGGCGCCATGGTGAAAATGAATATTCGCGTTCGTGAATACGCTCCCGTGGGCGAACTTATTCCCGGAATGGCTTATCTTGTTCGCCGCTTACTTGAGAACACGTCAAACGAATCATTCTTAAAATCAAAATTTGCTGACAATGTGAGTACAGAAACTTTACTTCAAGATCCGAAAATGCAAATTGGATCTGCGCCTGCGGCTTCCCCTGCTCCCAAGCCTATGTCTTCGGCGAAACTTGCGGCTCTGCCACCATTCGTAAACGACTCACTGATCGACTTTGCAATCGCATCGAATCGCGAAAAAGTTATTTCAGCGATGAAGTCGATGAAGCTTGCCGGAGATTACGCAAACGTCGTCGGAGGCAAAGATCTTCCAACTGCACGCTGGATCGAAAGTCGCAATCCATCGCACCCATCGCAAGTTGTTGGACGTGCTGCTGCTGCCAACACTGAGCAAGCACTATCAGCACTTAAGACTGCGCATGAGGCATTTGGATCTTGGAAGAACACATCATCTGAAAGTCGCGCGGCACTACTTGATAAAGTTGCCGATATATTTCAGCGCGATCGCTTCGATATTATTGCTCTCGAAATTGCCGAAGCAGGAAAACAATGGGAAGAAGCTGATGCCGACGTTGGCGAAGCTATCGATTTCTGCCGCTACTACGCGCGCGAGATTCGCAGACTCAGTGACCCGCAGCGAGTTGGTGGAGTACCTGGCGAAGTAAGTATGTATATGTATCAACCACGCGGCGTGAGCGTTGTTATTGCGCCTTGGAACTTCCCGCTCGCTATTCTTTGTGGAATGGTTGTCGCAAGCGTTGGAACTGGTAACACATGTATTATCAAACCCGCAGAACAGACTCCGCTCATTGGTGCTTACTTAATGAAAGCACTCAAAGAAGCTGGCTGCCCTGCCGGTGTCGCAAATCTTCTCAATGGTTACGGCGAAGAGATTGGTGACACACTTACTGGTGATCCTCGCACAGCGATCATTGGATTTACTGGCTCGAAAGCCGTTGGGCTTCATATTTGGTCGAAGGCAGCCATTCATCAGCCCGGCCAAAAGCACATGAAAAAAGTGATTTGCGAAATGGGTGGCAAGAACGCCATCATCATCGATACCGATGCCGATCTTGACGAAGCAATTAGCGGCGTTCTTTATTCGGCGTTTGGTTACCAAGGGCAAAAGTGTTCTGCTGCAAGCCGAGTGATCGTACTTGATGAAATTTATGATCGCTTCATTGGACGATTGCTCGATGCCGCTCGCAGCATGAAAATCGCTTACGCTGAAGAGCCAGCAAGCTTTGTCGGCCCTGTGATCGATGAAGAAGCTCAACAACGTATTTTGAAAATGATCGAGGCTGGCAAGGGCGAGGCAAAGCTTGCATTCCAGGGGCAAGTTCCAGAAGAAGGGTATTTTGTTCCACCAACTATCTTTACTGATGCAAAACCAAATTCGCGCATCGCTCAAGACGAAATCTTTGGACCAGTAATGGCAGTGATTAGAGCGAAGAATCTTGATGAAGCATTAGAAATTGCAAACGGAACTGAATACGCCCTCACCGGCGGAATCTACTCGCGTTCACCTGCTAATATTGAGCGAGTGAAAAAAGAGTTCTCGGTCGGAAATTTGTACATCAATCGTGGAATCACCGGCGCAATGGTCGATCGACACCCGTTCGGCGGATTTAATATGTCGGGCGCTGGGAGTAAGACTGGTGGACCGGACTACCTTCTAAACTTCTTAGAGCCTCGCGTGGTAACCGAGAATACACTTCGTCGAGGGTTTGCTCCAAATGAGGTTGAAACTTCTTCCGCAACGCTAGTCCAATAACAGCTCCTGCAACTGCACCGCCTAAATGGGCGGTGTAAGCCACTGAGTGAAAATCTTTTACCGATGAAAGATATCCGCTTACATCTGGTAAAACGTAAACAACAACTAGAACCCAGGTCGGCAATAAGACAAATCCAAAGTAATTTCTAATTGGCAAAAGCCAATAGAAAAACGGCAATCGATATCCCCAACTGATAGTCACTACTACGCCGATAAGGCCGGTAATCGCGCCGCTCGCACCAATTAAAGGAGACGATGAGTAACCACTCACGGCTGCAAATCCAAGTGCTGCGACAATCCCTGAAGAAAGATAGACAAGCAGAGTCCTAAGACTCCCTAAAACTGATTCAACGAAAATTCCGAATATCAAAAGGAAAAGCATATTCCAAAAAAGATGCCCTGAATCTGAGTGTGCAAATTGATAGAGAAGCATCATTTCAAATGAGTGCTGGCTATCGGTTAGCCCCATAAAATAAGACGGATGCACGGCCTGAAGAGAAAGAAGTTTTTTAAATTTTTCTTTCCAATATTTGAATGCGACCAAGTCTCCCTTTGGAGCAATACTAAGTGCGCTTCGCATGAACTCATTATTTCGAAGTGCCAAGTTGCCCATGGCGATCAATGACTCTTCATCACCTAACAGAGATTCCTGTGAAAGCTTCGAAAGAATTGGCGTAAACTTTTTTGGCTGCGCCTTTATTTCTTGAGCAAATAAGATGCCCTGAGTTTTCATAAATTCGCTATTATCAAGAATCGCATCGATTGAAACTTGAGTTCTATCACTCACCGCGTATGAAACACCAAAGATGAAGACATTGAGTAATAGCAGCAGAAAAATGACTGGTGCTTTTTTCGGTGAGGCTAATCCCCTCAGAAAAGGAAAGATCATAATCCACCAACTGAAGGATCGTTTACCGCAGTCGAATCGAGTAACTCAACAATTTTTTCGAATTGAGTTTTGCTCGCAGAAGCTGGGGCACGATCAGACTCTTCAATCTTTGGCTGATCAAGTTCAGCAAGAAGATCACGAGCTTCTTGGACTTGATCAGATTCGTAAGCAGCAATAACTAAATTTTTCTGCAACGCTGTCGAGTTAATTCCAGCGACTTTAAGTTGTCGCCCAACTTCAAGAGCCCGAGCAAAATCACTTCTTTGCAAATAGGCTTTATGCAGCTGCCAGCCCAGATAGCGCCAACCTACTGATGTCTTTTCGAGTTCTGACCAATCAGAGCTAACCGTCTCAAGATCAGTTTTAGCGTTAGCATTCTCAAGTAAGAGCGCAGCGGCTTCTGCTCGGATGTCCAAAAAGTCTTCTTGTTTTGCAAGAGAACTTAATAACTTTGTTGCGGACTTTGTTTTTCCTTCTGCCATTAGCTTCGAGGCCTCAATTAAATCTCGCCCCGGAGCAATTTCAACTTGTGCAAGAAACTTTTTGTAAAGTTCTGGCTGATCTTCGCAACGGACAGCTCGCGCAATCGCAAGAACTGTCGATGGATTCTCGAATGATAATTCACGCTCAGCTTTAAAGGCCGACGTAAACTCAAGAAGCTTTCCGCAAGAAAAATGTTGATCGCATGAAAGCTGCGTTTGAGCTAAACATGTTTCTCGTGCAAACGAGATTCGCTCTTCACGATTTAACCCATCAATCGAAGCCAAAAAATCAGAGCGAATATCAGTCTCATATTTTAAATCAAGCTTTGCTTGCAAACGCTTTGTTGCAAAGTAGTAAGCGAGATCCATATGAGGGGCTGGCGTATCAAGCAAAGCTAGCGCCTGTGCCGCAAATCCTCTTTCAAGATTTAACTTCACGGCCCAGATTCTAAAGTAAGTCGGACTTGATTCAGCGGTCGCGGCTGGTAGGGCCACAGGCTTGTCACCTGAAGCTTGAACCGCCTCTAGTAACTCACACTGAGCCGTCTGCTGCTCAGATTCACAAACCTTGTCCATGTAATCGCTGAACTGTTCTTCGTCTTCACGTTTGAGAAGCGCCTTCGCTAAATATGAAAGCTCAAGGTATTTTTCTTCGAGAAAGTTCGTCGTAGCCTCAGCATCAAGGCAGTCATCTTCAATTCGCTCGCCAGCATGAAGCGCTAATGCGATCTCCATGCGATTCGGAGCGTGCTCTTCAGTCCCTAACCACTCACCGACGGCTGATGTGACTTGCTCACAACGCTGAGATGATGAAGTAGTTTCGATTGCAATGACTTCTGCAATATCTTTGTTTTCATAAACGTAAGCCTGAACAAATACCGAACCAAGCAGAATCGAGAAAGTAATGACTGCAGCGTTAAGGCCATTGATCATTGAGCTTTCTACTAGCCCCGGAGAAGCAGCAGCTCGCGATTGATCATTCACAACAGTTAGCGTATCAGCGACTCGGTCATGCATTGGTCGACGATGTGAATTTGAGAAAACCGCAAGCCACGGAATACCTAAGCTACAAAGACTAAAGATCCAGAAGACAGAGCGGATAAATGCTGCAAAGTAAGTGGGACGCTGTTTATCCCAAATGTTGATAACTCGAAGCCCAAGGAATCGCTTTCCAGGTGTCACACCGAAGGCGCCAATGAAGAAGGTCTGATACGCGATAAGAAGAGCACAAGCGATCGCTGCGCCGCCCATCCCGATCAAAAGCAGCTGCTGATGGTCTTCGGCGATTTGCGCAAGCAGCGCTTCTTTTTTCAGAGGAGCAAGCACGAGAGTAACTAGAGGCAAGAACAGAACTAAATCGGCCATGAAGGCCGCTAGTCGATCAACCGGTGATGCAATAAATGCTGAAGCACTTACGTCATTTGATTTGTTGAAATTTGATTGACCCGAAGAGCGGTCGACATCGTCAGAGACCATGTCGACTTATCGGATTTTGCGGCTATAAATTCATTAGTTTGAGGCTAGACGAGAGTCTAGATAACGCATCGACAGAACTCGATTCGTTAGATCCAAACGGAACTCTACAGAGCCAACAAATAGGCCCTTGGCATCTACTAACTTGTAGCGCTCAAACGTCTGCTGAGCTTCGTTCGTCACTTCCATGCGCTCGACTGTTTCAAAGCGTACAGGAAGAACTGAGCGATAAGATTTTAAGAACGCGGCTCGGTCTACAACGATAATTGGCTGTTGATCTGACTGAGGTTCAGCAAATGAGAACTCTTGTACTTTTCCGTTTTCAAAACGAACTGCGTACTTACCCTCAAGGGCACCAAAAGTGAATTGTTCAGTCGAAGAAGGTGCACGACCGAAGGCAGCTTCGTGCTTCAACGATGTGACAGCAAGCTTCTCAGCTAAGCGATCTTCCCATGCCGTCGTTCCAGTTTGCACACTCGCAACACCACGCCCTGAAGCCGTCTCACTTTGAGACTCAGCAGAAAGCAAATTGGTATTAGCTACTGTAGCTAAAATCAGAACTGATAAGAGTGATGTTGAAATGACAAGCTTCACATTCTCTAGATCGGCTTTTGCCTTCAGAGATTTGAGCTTATCTGTGTCAATATTCTGCGCACGTCGTAACTCAAGATCGATTACATTGTCTTTCATATAACTTCCCATCCCCTGTGATCTGACAGAGCTAGATGATGCAGTCTATGTGCCGGGTGTGTGGGTCTTACAATCGAGCTAACTGTTAGCTAATTATCACGTGTCAACGAACGCGACAGAATGCTCTAAACAAATCTCATTTTGAGACAATAGGCCCGAAGGGCTTCTTTTTCTAAAAGCTAGATAACGCTGTCGCTACCCAGTTATCTTGCCCGCGACGAGCTGACTTCAAATCATAAAACAATAAACGTGTTGGAGTAATTCCCTCAGCCTCGAGTTCGACTCCGTCGATCGTGGTGAATCCGGCGATTGGAACAGATAAAGAATAACCGCCAAACCCCAGCTGACCAAGATCAAACCAGCGTGCAACGACGACTTCACCAGCCGTTGGTACTCCCCAAACTTTCGAGTTAGCGCGGCCAGAAACTGCGTGAGCAAAAATTTCTCCGGTCGATGCAGTTTCGACATCTACTAAAACAGTGACTCGCGCATTTGTGCAGCCATAACCTTCAAAAGTTTTAAGCAGCAAACTTGATTCCGACTCAAGCTGATCAATTTGAATTCGGGACTCTAAATCGTCAGGTAAGCTACTCTTCACTTCAGAAGTGTTTTTCCCGTCGGTGATTTTTGCTGACACTATTCCGACTGAAGTTGGCTGACACATAAACGGAGAGAGAGCTCGAAGCATTGATACAAAATTTCCCCCAGCATTCTCTCGCAGATCAACAATTAGATTCTCTGCCGAAGTAAGCTCTTTAACCACCTCTGCCCATTTAGTTTTTTCGAAATACTGTGGCAAAAAACTCTGAATCTTTAGCAACCCAGTTGTCGGCGACAACTTAACGAAAGTGGGTGAAAGATCTTCGACTAGTTCGCGAGCAAGCAGCACAACCTCAAGCTCTTCAAATTCCTCAGCCTTATCTGATTTAAATCGGCGAATATCTAATTTTCCAGACCTAAACCGAATGTCATAAGCTGATCGCGGAGACTCATTGTTCACTTTGGTGATCTCATCGCCAATTTGAATCTCAAACTCAGAGGCCGAGCTTCCCGGAACGATCGCGTAGATTATAAATGCGCCATCGACTGACCGAACTCTTAATCCATTGTCGATAGCTTTGTTGTCCCACATCTCATCTGATTTCTCGGGAGTGTAGATACTGAGGTGAGAGATTCCTACCTGCTCGAGCTCTGAATTTAGCAGCGCAATTGCATCTTGCTTCGATGAACCAATTGAAACATCTAAAGCGATCTCTTTGCATGCTTCTCGCCAGAGATCGAGATCCGAACTTTTTTTGTAGTACGCTTCGTGGATGATATCGCAAGTCCAGCGAACACTGTTCTGTAAGTTCGCTTGGAACGCCCAGGCCGATGCAAGAACTGCAATCCCCAATAATACAAATGCTGCCGCAAAGATGCTTCTCATACCCAAATGGTAGTTTATACTAGCGGGTGTCTCAAGCTTCAAAGCAGCCGAGCACCTGCGCCGCCAAAAAAAAGAGGCTGGCATCGAGCCAACCTCTCTTAAATTTAAAATTTTGAAAAATGGATCAAGCGGCTTTTTTCTTACGAGCAGCTGATGGATCGATATTGTACTGCTTTACTTTGCGGTAAAGAGTTGCGCGGCCGATACCTAATGCCTTCGCAGCTTCAGTGAGGTTACCTTTGAAAGCCGCAATTGCGTTTTCAATAGCTACGCTCTCAAGTTGGTTGATTGTTGCAACACCACGCTTTTCAACGCCACCGTTGAAAGTGCCTGGGAATTGCAATACTTTTGCTCCACCTTCAACGCCATGGCCACCTACAAGTGCCGGAGTTTCAGATTTCGAAGCGTTTAGAGTTTCCCATTGTTCTGGCGTCACAACTTGGCAAGTAAAGCCGTTTTGTCCGCAGAACGATTGGGTCTTCGCAATTACTGATTGATCATCACTAACCACGATCACAGAAGAACGTACCATATTAAGACCTCCAGAAGAGTTGTCGCATACGTTGTGTATCCCTCATATAATCCAATGAAGGCGTTATGCGACTCACAATAAACCTATCGGTGCGTCACTCTGAGATCATGAGGCAATAATTTCCTCATTTTGAGATTTCTGGTCTAAGTACCTGAGACACCTAAGATTCTCATTTTGGGACAAACGGAAAAAGCCCACGAACTCAACTTCTCTTTTATGTTGAAATTCGCAGGCTCAATTTTAGATGAGATTAGTTACGACGGGTTACAACCAGATGCTCTATATATAAAGCTCTCACAGTTTCGGCGATTAGCCGACTTGCGCTGGGTTGTAGAAGATCCATCCTAAGAACGCTGCGATCACTAGACCTACGACCACATACAAAAGAATTCGGCCCGGAGTCCAAGCGCTTGCTAGTTGTGGGTGGTAATTACTTTTATTACTCATGATGTCTCTCCTCGTTTGAGTACGCTTAAAGTGAGACAGCAAGGTAGCCTTCACCGAGAAAAAAAGCCTCAAGGTTTGTACACACTTGAGGCTTAATTCGTTTAAAAATATCCGTAGTCTATCGGTATCGGCAAAGCCGACGTCATTCTTACTTAATGGCCAAGGCGCTGCCGTAAGTCGCTTTCACCTGCTGAGACTGATCGTCTTTATCAAATCCGCCAACAACAGTTCGGTTGTGAGGGAAGAGGGCCACTAATTTTTCTGAGCCAACACCTTTGGTTAATTCAATGGTTTTGCTTTCTCCCGCCAAAAGAGTAGTTTTCTCAGGCATATCTGTGAAGCCCTGCCCGCCGACTGTCACATTGAGCGAGTACCATTTGTTATTGAGGTAATCATCAAACTCAATCGCAGAGATTTCTTGATAGCTTGCTGCGACCTGTACCGAAAGCTCGCCGCTTGCAGTCCGCTTAAGTGCAGATACCGGAGCCTCAACGATCGCAATTGTTGAGTGATCAATCGCATTGAACTCATTAAGCTCAAGCACCGCTTCAGCATAGTTCTCTTCAACTTTTTTGCCAGCTGCCACATCGATTTCAAATTGTCGGCGAAGTTCGCGAGTTTTTACTGCGTCGAGGAGGATGCTCGCATATGTCTTGCCCGGAAGACCTTTTAAATGATCTTGCTTTGCACCAACAAGCTCTTGATCAGCAATTTTGTCGCCGTCTGCATCTATCAAAACTGATACTTCGCAATTGTCCCAAGTCGTCATTGGCTCATAAAGTTTTGCAGCTACTTGCAACACTTCAACACCCTCGTGATTAACAATACGGTAGCTCACTTCGCTTAAGTCACAAGCCTTCGAGCGTGACTTGTCATGAGTCGTATCTTTCTTACGAGCATCAGTTGCTAGTAAATTAAAGAGGTAGGCATCGCCACCATTAACTCCGCGATTTGAGAGAACCGCAGTTGTCACCGCACCAACACTGTCTTTTGCAGACGTCGATGAAACTTTTAGTGAATCAACTTTCACTTGAGCTAAACGATTCACTACTGCAAGTACCGGGAGACGAAGAACTTCGCCAGCTAAATCCGAAAGTTTGATTAAACCATCGAGCTCACCAGAAGTTTCTTTAATCGCTGACGCATTCACAGTGAATTTTAATGAAACCGTCTTTGACTCACCTGCCGTCAGCAATAGGTTCGTAGGGCCCGACATTGAAATTCCTGAGTCACCTTCGAACGAAACCAAAACGCTAACATCAGACTTAGTAATGTTCTTCACGGTGAACTCACGCTTTAAAACTTTTTGTGTCTCAAGCGTCATCTCACCAAGACTCACCGCCACCGGATTAGCGATTAGCTTTGCATCGAGTGCCGAAAGTATTTGAACTCGACCCGCGCCCTGTCGACTGATTGAGTACGGCACTTTATTTTCATCAATCATCGATTTAGCTGTTCCAACTGCCATCGCTTTTAATTCTAAAGCTGTCAAAGTCGGATGAGCCTGCTTCAACAATGCGACCACACCACTCATGTGAGGTGCTGCCATTGAAGTTCCTGACATTGATTCACCTTCAGCACCGCCACCCATTTTCGCCGAAACAATCGCATTCCCCGGAGCAGCAATTTCAGGTTTCACCAGTGCATCGAGTGAGCGCGGACCTTTAGAAGAGAATGCAGCCATCGTGTCGATAAGCTCTGGCTTCTCAATTTTTCGATCTGTGTTGAACTGAATAGTGACCGCACCTTGTGCTTGCGCAGCCTTCAGCAATTCTCCTAGTTCTTGCGTGATCATAATCGCAGGAACTTTGAAATCGCCCTCGCCACCCATTTGGAATGCAGGCCCTGGCTGATTGTTCGCAACAACTACACCAATCGCGCCTGCTTCAACTGACCGACGAATCTTTTCGGCAAACGGAACAATACCGCGATCCGCTAGTGCCACTTTTCCAACGAGTTTCGCTTTTAATTCATCGCTAAAATCTTTATCGGCAAGGCCAACGTGAACAAGTTCACCGCTAACGTCTCCCGACTCTTCGATTGATTGAGCAATTGGAGCCTCTACTGCTTCAGTATAAATTTCTGGATCATTTACAGTCGAGAATTTTACTCCTCTAAATTTCCAGTTGTGATCCATATTATCGACTGACGCCGCGACAGAAATTGCGTCTTCAGCAACACTCGGAGCACCAACCACATACGATGTGTCTCCGCTGTTTCCCGCAGAGGCGACCACTGACACTCCACCACTAACTGTATTACGAACAGCTTCAGTGTAGAGAATGTGTGCTTC
The DNA here is from genome assembly GCA_964543475.1 of uncultured Bdellovibrionales bacterium. Classification (GTDB taxonomy): domain Bacteria; phylum Bdellovibrionota; class Bdellovibrionia; order Bdellovibrionales; family JAMPXM01; genus JAYSYM01. Next base: position 222,336 of record CAZIYJ010000002.1, read on the forward strand.
ACCGTAGCCACTGCCCAAAGATAAATTCACAACATCTAATCGGTCAGTAAGGTCAGCATCAGCATTTGGATCAAGTGAGTATTCGAGTGCCGCAATCACAACTGCATCACCCGTTGAACCGTCTTTACCAAAAACCTTGATTGCATAGAGCAGAGCATCTGGAGCGACGCCGTCGTATGAGTTCACGCCGTCACCAATTCCTGCTACTGATCCTGCCACGTGAGTGCCATGTCCGCCCTCATCAATTGGATTCACATCTGGTAGCGGAATGCGATTTGAGAAATTTCCTGATGCAGAGTCGTAGCGTGTTCCAACTAAGTCGACACCGCCAACAACTTTTTGTGATGGATAGCCTGCAGATGGTTGAGTTGGGTCAATCGCTTTGAACGCGTCGACTGTTCCTGCTCCGCCAAACATTGCGTGCGTGTAGTCGATACCCGTATCGATAATGCCGACTTTAATGCCTTGCCCACGAATGCCGCGCTGGTGTGCTACGTCGCCACCGATGAACTTAACAGAATTTCGCTCGCGAATATTCTCCCAGCTTGGCTTCTTGGTTTCTTCTTTAAGAACCGGTCGCGAAAAGTTTCCTGAACCTTCAACAGTTAAAACATTCGAAAGTGCTTTGATTTTTTCTAATGCCGATGAGGGAGTAGAAACTGCGATACCGTTAAGAACCATTCGGTATTTAAAGATGACTTTAATTTCTGAGGAAAGTTTTTGAAGATCCGCAATGAGCTGATCTTGCTCAGCCGTGATCGCTTTAAGTTGTTCCTGGTTTACAACTTGTTTTCCCTCAACTGTAGTCATCGTCTTGACGAGTGGAGCTTGAGATAACTTGATGAGAACAAAAGCTGAGTCAGCGATTTGCGGACGAGTGCTAAATATCGCATCTAAGCCCGGAAGTAGGTTAACAGCGCTCTTCGGCGAGCATGCCGATAACAAAGCAGCAGAAACAACGAACACGATTTTCGCTAGATTTACCTTCACTTATGTCCCCCTCGAACAGTCCGGTAGCAAGATGCCTCCGAACAGTTGTTGATTAACTAAACGTGAGAGACATTTGCAAACACTTCGCCAAGTTTTAGAGAGGATTTCGCACCGTGCGGCGCATAAAAAAAGCCAACCCAGTAGGGTCGGCTTTTCTATTCGAAGCATTCTCGAATTCGTAAATTATCTGCGGCCAGATTTAATTTTGACCTGCATTTTTGAGATCAAATGAACGGCCATTTTCTCGTGAACTTTGCACATTTTAAGTTCATCACGGCGATAAGAGCGCTGTGATGGAGTCAAAGTGCCAGTCTCAAGTTCCATTTCATAATCCATTTTAGAGCCACGGATTCCATCGAGTTCTTTAGTTTGTTGCTTAAAGAGTTTCGAAACACCCGAGAGAGGAGCTACTTCTAACCACTCTTGCTTGTTCTTATACCAGCTCACCATTCTTAAGAAGCGAGCTTTGTTTTTTGCCAACGTGAAACGTGGCATTTGGTCATCAGCGAGTTCTAGGATGTTCTCAATCGAATCGACATCAAAGTCGTTGTCTTCATCATCAATGATGTTGTTAAGCACTGCTGCTGGTGGCGGAACCATCTTCTTAAGTTCCTGCATTTTCTCAATCTCAGGTGAATTCAACACTAAACGTCCTCCTGGCTCGAACAATAATAAAGCACTGCAAATGTTTGTCTGCGGCGTTGTGGGGAAACTCTTGTATACCACAGTTATCGATAAACGAAAGGGGGCCCTCTGGGATAGCCTACGTCGTCTTTACGAGTTATTAATTATTATGTGATTTCAATAGCTTGCATCGATTTCTTACATGGAAAAAGGTGCATAACACTTTCAAAGAAATATTTACGACAGACTATTTACGACGAATCGACTCAGCGGCCGCCATCTTTTGAGCTGCTGCAATTGCGAAATATGTGAAAATCATATCTGCGCCAGCTCTCTTTATTGAAAGTAGCGACTCTAGCATCGCGCGATCTCCATCAATCCAACCTTTTTCAGCGGCCGCCTTGATCATCGAGTATTCGCCGCTGACCTGATACGCAGCAACTGGAACATCGAAAGTCGCACGCACCAACTGAATGATATCGAGATAGCTTCCCGCAGGCTTCACCATCACGATGTCGGCCCCTTCTTCGATGTCGAGTGCAACTTCGCGAAGAGCTTCGCGTTTATTAGCCGGATTCATTTGATATGTTTTTTTATCTCCTGAGCGAGGAGCAGAATCTAAAGCTTCGCGAAATGGCCCGTAAAAACTTGAAGCATACTTGGCAGCATAAGAAAGTATAGAAACGTTCTCGTGACCTTCGTTATCAAGTGCTGAGCGAATAAATCCTACCCGCCCATCCATCATGTCTGAAGGTGCAACGATGTCTGCGCCAGCTTCGGCTTGTGAGATCGCCATTTCCGCTAAGATTGGAAGAGTTGCATCGTTAATGATTTGCCCTTTCTCAACCATGCCATCATGACCATCGGTTGAATAAGGATCCATCGCGACATCAGTAATAACTGCGAGTTCAGGAATTGCGTTTTTTAAATCTCGAATCGTGTTCTGCAAAAGGCCTTTGCGATTTCGTGATTCACTTGCGCGCTTGTCCTTTTTTTTGTTTTCGATGACCGGAAACAACGCCACCGCTGGAATCCCCAAACGATAGGCCTCTTTTGCAATTTTAATGATGTTGTCGCGCGAGTATCTTTCGACACCTGGCATAGCTTTAATGCCAACTTTTTGATTCTTCCCTTCCATCACAAATAACGGAAGTATCAAATTCGAAGTTAGGAGTGTGGTCTCTTCAACTAAGCTACGGATAGCTGCTGATTTTCGATTACGTCTTGGTCGCGCTACAAGATTTATTTCGCTCATACCTTCAAATAGCTTAGCCAAGGCACGGATGTCACAAGATTTCTCAACGGCTAAGCTTTAGTTTTAGCTTGGTTGGCGACGGCATGAGTGGCTTTTGCAATCGTCTCGGGATCTCCGATGTAGTAACGCCGAATCGGCTTAAGATCATCGGTCAGTTCGTAAACGATAGGTACAGCTGTAGGTAAATTAAGGTCCGCGATTTCTTCATCAGAAATGTTCTCTAGGTACTTGATGAGTGCCCTTAAAGAGTTTCCGTGAGCTGCAATCAAAACACTTTTTCCAGCCCTTACCTGCGGAGCAATTGTCTTTTCCCAAAAAGGAATAACTCTCGCTACTGTGTCTTTGAGAGACTCAGTAGACGGAAGATGTTGCGCCGGAATCGCGCTATAGCGCGGATCTTGTTTTGGATGACGAGGGTCATTGGTATCTATTGGCGGAGGCGGAAGGTCGTAACTTCTTCTCCACACAAAAACTTGGTCATCCCCGTGCTTAGCGGCCGTCTCGGCTTTGTTAAGACCCTGAAGAGACCCGTAATGACGTTCATTAAGCTCCCAGTGCTTAGTCACTGGAATCCAAGAGAGATTCATCTCATCGAGTATGACGTTGAGTGTACGTATTGCGCGGCTCAATAGCGAAGTATAGGCGTAGTCGAATTTAAAACCCTCAGCTTTAAGCTGCAGACCTGCTCGGTGAGCCTCTGCGCGGCCAACGTCTGAGAGGTCAACATCGGTCCAACCTGTAAATCGATTTTCTTTATTCCAAATACTTTCGCCATGTCGAATAAGAACGAGCTTTTTCATAAAACCTAGCCTACGCAGTATATTTCGACTATTCAAGGGCCGGTAAAAAATTCGATGCTTCTTGCCAGACTTGAAATTGCCCTCTCGGTGTTCTTATAGTGCCCCACGCATGTTTAATTCGATCAACCAACAACCTCTAAACTCCGCAACAAGTTCGCGAAGCCTAAGGGGATTTGAAAATCACGAGAAAGTTCTCGAGCTTTTAGCGAACGCCACTGGTGTGCTCGCTGACGGTAGCGATTACGAGCGGGCGATCAATTGCCTAGCTTCGATCTTGGTTAAAGACTTCGCTACTTGGTGCACGATAGACCTCGTTCAAGAAGATGGTTCAGTCGAACGTGTGACAGCCGCCCATCGTGATCAACACATGAGTGACGCAATCAAAAAAATGCAAACCAGATACCCTGCCAGCCCCAGAGCTAAGCTCGGAGTTTACCGGGTCATACAAACGCGGCAGCCAATTCTAATTCCGCACATCAGCAATGAACAATGGGCAGAACGAGCGGAGAGCGTTGAGCATTTTGATCTAATTTTATCACTTGGTTCAACTTCTTACATGGTTGTCCCGCTGATCGCGAGGAATGAAGTTGTCGGCTCGATCATGCTCCTCTCAAACGATCGAACATTTAGCGAGCATGATTTAGAAGTGGCAGAGCATTTTGCAAGCTGGATCGCGATGGTGGTTGATAACATCTCTTTGTTCAAAAGAATGAAATCGACATTGGTTGCACTTGAATCGACGCAAAATAAGTTGATTCACTCTTCGAAACTGTCTGCCCTAGGGGTCATTGCGGCAGGAATTGCCCACGAGATTAATAACCCTCTAGCAGTCATCCGCCTTAGTACCGAAAAACTCAGAGCGCTCATTCCGAAGTCTGCAAAACAGGCTGAAGTTCATTTCGAGCGCGTGCAGAGCGGAATTGATAGGATCGTCAAAATTATTTCTGGCGTGAATGACTTCTCTCGCGCCTGCGGCCCTACACTCTTGCCTATCGACATCAATGATGTGACGGCCAACTCACTCGCACTTGTCGAAGGTCAGGCTAATACAACTAGTGTCGCAATAGAGTATGTAAGCCACCATCGGAACGTTATCGTAAATGGCTCAAGCTCTCGACTTCAGCAAGTGATCGTAAACATTCTGACGAACGCTATAGATGCAGTAGTTGAGAAAAAAAATGGCGGCAAAATTACAGTGGGCGTCTGGAAAGATAGCTCTGTTGCTCGCGTGATGGTCAATGATGATGGTGGCGGTGTTAGCCCTGATATTCGTGATCGAATCTTTGAGCCGTTCTTTACAACAAAGGGAGCCAAGGGCTCGGGCCTCGGACTTTCAATTTCACATGGAATTATTGAAGACCACGGCGGTCAGATCAAGTTCGAGTCAGAAGTCGGCTGTGGTACTCGCGTCACGATTGAAATTCCGCTTCTTATGCCTTAGCGCTTCGCTCGGCATACGGGCGTCGATGAAACATCTGCAGACTCAACTTTAAGTTCATCATTTTGTACAAACCGCTGAATATCACCTTTGAACGAGACTGCGATTTCGGCGCCTAGCTCCTTCGAACGATAGACGTCGGCACCAAGCTTCTCGTCAGGCCCATGGCAGCCCACTACTGTCTTGACGAGCTCCATGTCTTTAACGCCATAGTGATTCTCGATTGCAGCCAAGGTGAGATTCTCGTCAGAAACTTCGAGGCCTTTGGCAGCTACTTTAGAGTGCTCATCGATTTTCAAAGTTATGTCTTTATAAGCCCAGTAGTTTGCATTCTCATTTTTATATGTCCGAGGTGGCTCACCAAGAAGTCTCACCACTTCGCTCGCCGGAACTCCGAGTTTCACTTGATCGAACTTCGATAATTCAGGCTTTTTAGTTAGATCGACTTTTGTTGCAGACGAACACGCGACTAGCGAAACGAAGCTAAGAAGTACGATTGGTTTCATGGTCTTAATTGTATATGGGAAGTGAGAGAAAAACGAGACGATGTCTAGGTGTCCATACCTACGGGAGTCATCCTTGACCACATCGCCCCTCCAGTTATTAATGATCAGGAAATTACCTCAGCTAAGCAATGAGAAAGTTTTGAACTCAACTTTTTTTATAAGGCTGAGCCAGACCTAAACGCCTAAGTGCGCGATTCCTCGTCAACACACCTAAGCGAGATTTGTGCTCAACAGGTTTTTTATTAACAAACGATTTAGATTCGGGCAGGTCTAGCCGTTGCTGCCTCGGCCGCCAGAAGGTCCACCAGATCCGCCACCCCTACCGTCATTTGGGTTTTTTCGGCGTCGGTTGTTGCTTCGTCGCTGATTCGGATTGTTGTTGCCGCCCTGGTTGTTGTTTTGATTAGGGTTAGGCTTGCGCTGTTGGTTTTGATTTCGACGCTGGTTATTCTCACGCGCTCGAATTTCTTGCTCTTCTTTTAGTAGTTCGCTTTCGATTTGAGCATTACCAACATCGCCGACGGTTTCAGCGAGGATCGCGCCGTACATTCCAGATTGCCCAATTGATTCTTCGCGATTGTTAGGCCGAGCTTTATCGAGCCCCATTTTAATTTTCTTTTCTTTCTCAACTTGCTCAGTCAGGTCGACGGTGATGTCACCGAAGCACCGCAGCTGACACGAAAGCCTTCGGTGATCAATGAAGTGACCAGTGCCGATTAAACCTAACTCGCTTGAGGCAGGTGGCGTGACGTTGTGTTCGCCATCAAGAACTCGCACGCGACATTCAGCGCAAGAAGGTACCCCGCGGCACACCGACTTAATGTAGATGCCATTATCTTGCGCGACATGCAGAACTGTTTGTCCTGGCTTGATTTCGCATTCGATATTTTGCGGTACAAATTTAACCTTCACGTTTTTTGCTTTCTTGGCTCAAGTAGATATTGGTCACTTAGTTGACTTTGAATCGCGCAAATTTCTTTTTACCGACTTTAACTATCAGCTCGCCGCCACTTTTCACGTCAAACTTCTGCTTAATCGCTGTTACTTTCGCAGAATTGACTTCAACACCACCGCCCTGAATTAAACGACGAGCTTCGCTGGTAGAAGGAACGAGATCATATTCTTTGAGGAACGAAGGGATATCAATTTCAGTAGCCAACTTCGTGCTCGCAATTGTGAATTCAGGCATTTCATCTGGCAGCCCTTTATTTGAGAAGATGCGCGTGAATTCTTGATCGGCAGCGATAGCTGCAGCTTCATCATGAAACCGAGCAACTAAAATCTTCGCGAGACGAACCTTAACATCTCGTGGATTAGCTTCTTTCGTCTTAATCTTTCTCTTCAATTCAGAAATCTCATCAACTGAAAGGTCCGTTAACAGTTCGTAATATTTGAGCATAAGATCATCAGAAACCCGCATCGTTTTACCGAAGATGTCTTTAGCCGACTCTTCGATACCGATGTAGTTATCAAGGCTCTTCGACATCTTTTGAACGCCATCAAGGCCCTCTAAGATTGGAAGAGTGATAATACACTGGGGTTCTTGCCCATAACTTCGTTGAAGTTCTCGGCCGACCAGCAAGTTAAACTTCTGATCGGTCCCACCAAGCTCAACATCTGCCTTCATGGCTACAGAGTCGTAGCCTTGGCAGAGTGGATATAAAAACTCGTGAATTGAAATTGGTGTGTGAGATTTGTATCGCTTTTCGAAATCATCACGCTCGAGCATTCGCGCCACCGTATATTGCGCAGTCAATTTGATGAAGTCTGTCGGAGTAAGCTTATTAAGCCACTCAGAGTTGTAAACGATCTTGGTTTTTTCTTTATCAAGAATTTTAAAAATCTGACGCTCGTAAGTCTTTGCGTTGTCTAAAATTTCTTCTCTCGTGAGCGGCGGACGTGTTTCATTTCGGCCCGTTGGATCACCAATCATTCCGGTAAAATCGCCAATCAAAAAATAAACTTGATGGCCGAAATCTTGGAACTGACGAAGCTTATTAATAACTACTGTATGACCTAAATGAAGATCAGGGCGAGAGGGATCCGCGCCGAGCTTAATTGTGAGGGGTTTGCCAGAGTCATAGCTTTTTTGAAGCTTCTTTAAAAGATCGGCTTCCGAAACGAGATCGACGATCCCTTTTCTTAATTCTTTAAGCTGCTCTTCAGGCTTCTTGAAACCCATTACAACTACCTCGCGTGCTCAATAATTCGAGTTTCGCGAACTACGTCGACCGTAATTTGCCCTTGATAGTTCATTTCACGTTCGATTTTGCGAGCAATGTCGTAACTCAACATTTGCGCCTGCTCGTCAGTCACGCGACTACTTTCAACAAGAACACGAAGTTCTTTTCCAGCTTGAGTTGCGAAGGTTCGTACGACGCCATCAAAGCTGTTTCCGATCGCTTCAAGATCTTCCATGCGACGAATAAATGTATCGATTGAAGGTCTACGAGCACCCGGACGAGAATTTGAAAGTACGTTAGCAGCCTGAAGAATGTGTGCAAGCAGTGAGTCTGATTCGAATTCACCGTGATGAGCGCGAATCGCTTCGCAAACTGCGTCGGCTTCGCCGTGCTTTTTTGCAAACTCAGCGCCCACAAGGCTATGTGAACCTTCAAACGTATGCTCAAGCGCATGGCCAATATCATGCAGAAGACCTGCACGACGAGCGCGCTTTACATCAGCACCCATTTCAGCAGCAATCATTCCCGCTAAGTGACCAACTTCGATTGAGTGAGTGTAAATAGTCTGACCGCCTGATTGGCGATACTTGAGGCTTCCAATAGTTTTGATAATTTCTGGGTGAACACCCGTTAGGCCAAGTTCAAAAGCTGCCTTCTCACCGTCTTCGCGCATGAGTTTAAAGACTTCTTTTTTCATCTTATCGATGACTTCTTCGATACGTGCCGGATGAACCCGTCCATCTTCCATTAGCTTTTCTAAAGCTCTGCGAGCCACTTCTCTACGAACCGGATCGAAACTTGAAATAACCACTGACTCCGGAGTTTCATCGACAATTAAATCGACGCCACAAGCGGCTTCTAGAGCGCGAATGTTTCGGCCTTCTCGACCAATAATCTTCCCCTTCATTTCTTCATTGGGAAGATTGATCACAGTCACAGTGCGCTCAGGAGTATATTCACCTGCGTAGCGCGCAAGAGCTAAAGCAATAATACGTTTAGCCTTCTTATCTGCTTCAGCTCTAGTTTCTGTTTCGATGACCAGCGCACGTTTGGCGGCATCGGTTCGCAACTCTTCTTCAAGTGCTGCAATCATTTCTTTTTTAGCTTCAGCAGAAGTTAGCCCGCTCACTCGCTCTAAACGTTCTTTGAGTTCCGAGGTTCTTCTTTGAACTTCGTTCTCAAGTTCATTTAGTCTGCGCTCAGAGATTTTAATTTTCTCATCTCGAGCGACGACTTCTTGAAGTTTCATCTCAACTTCAGTCTCTTTGTTTTGAAATTCTTTTTGCAGCTTTGATTCACGGTCGATCAAGTCTTGCTCTTCTTTTTTGAGCGTTTGCTTTTGCTTGAGGATGTCACCTTCTGCATTTTTACGAGCCCGAGTTTCGAAATCTTTTGCTCGCTGCTTTGAGTCTCGTTCAATTTTGCCGCTTTCAGCTCGAGCGCGATTTAAAATTCGCTCTGCTTCAAGCTCCGCAGTCTTTTTCGTTTTGAGATCAATGGCGCGCTTGTAGGTGAACATAGCGAAGGCCCCGATGCCTAATCCCGCCACGATCGCTAATACGACTAAAAGTGTTTCGTTCATTGTCGTAAGTCTCCTGAATTAACTCGGATGATGCTTTTTTCTGTCACGATGATGTCCATTGGAATATCAAAGCTTTCGCGCGGAAGATTTTCTGTGATTTGCCACGAGAATGCGACGCCGATTTTTTTACCGTTAAAACTATTAAGTGCTCGATCGTAGTAGCCCATGCCTCGACCTAAGCGAATGCCAAATTGATCAAACGCAAGCCCCGGCACAATGATTCCACTCAAGCTATTAAGATCAATTGCACGGTGCTTTGCTGGATCAGGCTCCATGATCTTCCATCGATTAGGGATAAGTTCTGACTGATCAGCCTCATAAAACTGAATGTCTTCGCCTTCGACTCTCGGAAAGACCCAAGTGACTTCTGTTTTCAATTTATTGAATTTTAAAAGAGGTTCGTCTTGAAGGGGGCAGTAAGCAGCCCATCGGCCTTGATCGTTTTGTAAAAGCGATTCAAGTCGTTGCTCGAGAGCAGAGAGATGTCCGGTAATTTTGTTTTTGGCAATTTCTGCACGGAAATGCTTTCGCAGATCGCTCTTAGACAAGGTCATTGATTCCCCGAGAGTTAAGTAGTGCTCACGAGGGACGACGAGAGAAACCGCTTACGCAGTTTACTGATTTAGTTCTGGTCGCCCCGTTTGAGTGAGGCGGGAATCTTCTAGATCTGAAAGGACTTTTTCGGCTTTGCTTTCAAGAGATTGTAATTCAGCTTGAGTTTTACGCTTTAACATCAAGAGCTCTTCAGCGAGATGGAGCGAAGCAAATATTGAGGCAGTTTGTAATGAACCAGTTTTAGTGAGCGGCAAAGCTTCTCGAACTTTGCGATCAACAAGGTTTATGAGCTCTCGAACTGTTTCGTCATCGTGTGATGATTTTAATCGGAGTGGGACGCCAGCTATATTCACTTCGTAGACTTCTTGGGTCTGTGTTTGTGATGGACGGTTTTCAGTCCCTTGCTGCGTTTTTGACACTTCTAAACTACCTATCGGTTACGGCCTATCAAATCAGGAAATATTCCCTGCTTTTGAAAGCTTAGAAGGTTTGTGTGGATTCAGCAAGCACTGGTTAAGGAGGTGGTTTTTTGGAGGCCCACAAAGCCGGCCAACTGCTTAACCTCAAAGCACATTCGACCCGATTTTAGCCCTGATCGTCACCGAGTTAACTTTATAGACAGTCAAATGCGGTAGTCGTCGCTCCTATTGGACCTGGCTTGGGTACGGGTTTTGTTAAGAGAGAGGGTGTATCAAGCCAAACGAGGTCAAAAATGAAGATGTATTTAGTAGTTACAGCCTTAGCCCTTTTATCGTCACCAAACGTCATCGCTGCCGAATTGGCCAGCCAAAGAGCGGCTGTTTTGAGCCAGTCAGATGTTTGGTCACGCCCGGCATGGATGTCAGAAGACCTCTCGATCGCATCCAACTTTGATATTAAAGCTGCTCCGCAAGTTAAGGAGACACAGGGCCTTTTAGAAAAAGGCGAAGTGCACTGCTTAATGACTGAAAAGCACGCGACTTCCGATCGTGGCACTGGAAAGACTCCAAAGTTCGACTGCGACTTAATGAAGGTTAACGAACAAACAGGAAAGCTCGAAGTCGTAATGGGCAAAAAAGATAAGCCTGTAAAATTAAAAGTGAAGTACAGCACTCAGACTGTTGGAATGCCTGGAGTTATGATTGATAACAACCCAGAGATTCAAGCCGAAGTTGTTGCGACTCGTTTGATGTCGGCTCTTGGATTCACAGCAGACCGAATGTTCTTAGTGAAGAAATTAAATTGCTACGGTTGCTCCACTGATCCTTGGAACATTCGCACCGTAGATCAATCTTCGCTCGAGACACCGCGAGTTTTCACCCGATCTTCGATCGAATTCAAATTTGATGCAGATGAGATTCTAAACAACGAAGCACGTGGCTGGTCGTATACTGAAGTTTTAAACCCGAATTCATTCTCAAGCGATCGCGCAGAAGCCCGTCAACAATTACTCGAGCGCCAAGCGCTCTTTATTATCGCTGGAATGCTTCAGCACTCTGACAACAAAGCTGATAATCATCGTCTCATCTGTGACGGCAAACTAGATGATCAGGGAATTTGCTCAGGTAAAGTTAAATTAATGATTCAAGACTTAGGCTTTACATTCGGCGGCGGAACTATGCTCATGCAAATTCCAAGTTGCCTTCCACATTGCTCAAGCAAAGCAGAGTTAAAGCAATGGAGCAAAGTTCCACTTTGGCTTTCTGAAGACAACGGTCGCTCTTGTGCGGTCAACATGGGTTTCTCATTTGAGATGAAACACCCGACCGTTACTAATGAAGCGCGAAAATTCACTGCACAGCTTTTACGAAAATTCGTTGAAGGTAAAGCTGGTCAACAACGTCTTCTAGATTTGTTTAAGAGTGGTGATTTAGAAGCTTCGGGCCGCGGCAGTGCGGCTGCTTGGGCGAAAGTATTCATCGAAAAGATCGAGGAAATCGAAAACCCAGCGGTATCTGATAACAACAAAGTTCAAGGTGACCGCTACGCAATGTACGACCGTGAAACTCGCGCAGACCGCATGAAAGAACCTGAACTTCATTGCAATGCGCGCATCGATTCAGTTGTTGAAAAGATCTTGCAAAAACAAACTGCTAGATAATTGATTCGACGAATTCTTGAGCCGAGAACGGGCGAAGATCTTCGATCTTCTCCCCGACTCCAATGAGCTTAATCGGAATTTTTAGCTCATGCGCAAGCCCAACCGCTACACCACCCTTAGCAGTGCCGTCGAGCTTCGTTAGTACTACGCCCGTAACCGAAAGTGCTTGGTGAAACTCGCGCGCCTGAATCAGCGCATTCTGTCCTGAATTAGCGTCGAGTACTAAAAGTGTTTCATGTGGAGCGCCGGGGATTTGCTTATCAATGACCCGTTTCATCTTTTTTAATTCTTCCATCAAATTCTTTTGAGTGTGAAGGCGCCCAGCAGTGTCGATAATCACCACATCAAAACCTTTTGTCTGTGCAATTTGACAAGCATCAAAAGCAACCGCACTTGGATCAGTGGTATTATCCGGGTGAAAGATTTCTACTTGAGCTCGCTCAGTCCAAGTCTTTAACTGTTCGCCTGCTGCAGCTCTGAAAGTGTCACCGGCAGCGACTAAGACTTTTCTTCCGTTTTGCGCAAGTCTGCTTGCGAGTTTTCCAATCGTCGTGGTCTTCCCTGCTCCGTTAACGCCAACAACCATTAAAACCGCAGGCTTATTGTTCCAAAGATTTAAGCGACTTAGCCCTTCAGGATATGGCTCGTTGTCATGAAGCTTTGAGCTTTCGGCCGATTCACTTTGATCAAAGATTGTAAGCATCTCAAGTTTGAGCGCTTTTCTGACGGCTTCAAACCCTGATTGCCCATCTTGTTTTACTTTTTCGTTTACCGCTTCAAGCAATCTTTGAACTGTCGTGGGTCCTAAGTCGCTCGTATAAAGTATCTCTTCGACTTCATCGAGTTCGCCCGCTCCAAGAACTGGCTTCGCTACGAAAACTGTTTTCAAACGACCAAAAAAAGATCCTCGGGTTTGCTCGAGAGCGCTCGATAGGTTTTTCGGTTCGTGTCGCTGAATTTCTTCAACTGTGTGCGGCCTTGCCGCTGCTGGTTGAGTGGGTGTGGTCGTTTCAGTTTTTTGTGTCGGCGTCGGGATTGATGGCTTGCGTCCGCGAAAAAATACAAAAATAAAAGCGACTACGAAAAAGGCGCCGCCAGATGCGAGCCAATAAAGAGATTCTAAATCAAGAAACTGCATGTCCACCATTCACCCCGGATACCTAGTTAGCGTATTTGTCTCAGTTTAGAAAGACAAATGACCTCGTGTTTAAGTTCTTACACTCAAGACTCACCGGACCGTCATGAACATGATGCTGCATCTGGATAGGATGGCCGTGAAGTTCAATCAACCAACCAATCTTCTTGAGGGGGATACAATGGCAAACAAAGAAACAATTCGTGACCAGCAGTCAGCAGAGCAAAATCAGGATCGAAAATCTCCTGGCATGAACCAAAATCAGAGTCAGGGACAAGGTCAGGATCGACAGCAGTCGCAAGATCGGCACCAGAGCCAACAATCACAAGGTGCTCGTAGCGATTCGACTCAAGCTGATAAGTCATCTGCTCGAATTGATTCAGACCGAAAAGACGTTTAATCGCTTGTCGGACTTAATTAAAACAAAGCCGGTATTCTTACGAACACCGGCTTTTCTTTTAAACTTAAGGAAACTAGTTATGCATTCTCTAAACGGCGAAAAGAATTTAGCCGACCGTCTGCTGCGCATCACCCAAGTTAACACTGACCATCTTGGAGACGCCCTTTTCCTGCATGGTGACGCCGTAAAGCTTCGAAGCAACTTCCATAGTGTACTTGTTATGGGTAACAACGATAATTTGCGAACGTTTCGCCATCTCTCGAACGAGATCGTTGAATCGGAACACGTTGGCATCATCAAGCGGAGCATCAACCTCATCAAGAAGACAATACGGAGAAGGCTTCACTAAGAAGATCGAGAAGATAAGCGCAACTGCTGTAAGTGCTTTTTCGCCACCCGAAAGAAGAGAAACACTTTGCATCTTCTTGCCCGGAGGTTTCGCTAGAATGTCGATCCCCATCTCACCTTTTTCAACGTCTTCAACTAAAATCAAATTAGCTTCGCCACCGCCGAAGAGCACTGGATAAACTTTAGTGAACCGATCGTTCACTTGATCGAATGTTTCGCGGAATCTACGAGAACAAATTCGGTTGATGCGATCAATTACTTTCTTAAGCTGCTCTTTCGCTTCAACAAGTTCTTCTTGTTGTTTCGACAAGAACTCGTAGCGCTTAGCGACTTCATCATACTCTTCGATAGCCGCTAAATTCACATCGCCAATGCGGCCAAGCTTGTCGCGCAAGTCTTTCACTTGAACTTCAGCCTCAGCGAGATCGCCTTCTCGGTCGCGGTAACGCTCAGCAATTTCTGAAAGCTCAATGATGTATCGTTCACGAATTTGATCTTGAAGATAGAGCTCACGCATTCGAGCTTGCTCTAAGTGCAAACGCGCTTCGTTCATTGAAGCTTGCAACTGATTGCGAGCCGACATTGCCTGAGAAACGATTTTTTCTAACTCGCGAGCACGCGTTGCAATTTGTTCGAATTCGTCTCGTGCTGTCGAAAGCTGACCAGTGAGCTCTTCGCTTTGATTGATCATCTGCTCAAGAGCAACTTTCTTCTCTTCAAGCATCACTTGGCTAGTCGTCATAGTTTCGGTCGAGCGTGAGCTTTCTTCGCCCATTCGAGTGAGCTGCATCTGCACATCTTCAAGAGAGCGAGAAAGCATATCAGCCTGGCGCTGAAGCCCTTCAGCTTCTTGAGTGCGAGTTGCTGATTTCACCTGAAGCTCAGTTACTTTTGATTGAAGCTCATCGATACCCGAGCGAGAAATCAAAAGTTCCTGGTCAAGTTCGGTAATTCGAGACTCAAGGCCTTCGCGTTTAGTGCGAAGTTCAGTAGCTCTCGTTGATAAGTCAGCGCGTTCGTTTTCGCGCGACTCAAGCAACTGAGTGATCGTAAGAGTTTCGCGCTCTTGGCGAGAAATTGCAGCTTGAGCGTTGTTGTACTCATTTTCTGCCCGCTCAAGATCTTTCTTAAGCTCGTTGACCATCACTTCGCGCTCGATATTCCGCTTAATCGCGCCTTCGAGTTCAATCGTGAGTGCAGCTAAAGAACCTTCCATTTTGCGAAGTGCAGTTTGTGCAAGAGCAAGCTTTCCGCTCCACTCCTCTTTGCGCTGAGAAAGTTCTTTAATCTCGCGACTTCGTTTTAATACGCCCGAGTCAGCTGATTCTGCCGTACCGCCAGTGATCACTCCGTCAGATGTGATCAAATCACCTTCGACAGTTACAAAAGTCCAATCTGGGTGATCGGCGCGAAGTGCAAACGCGTGCGGGAGAGTATCGACGATGGCGATGTTACTTAATAGACGCTCAACTGTTCCTTTGAAACGCTCTGGTGTGCGCACGACATCTTTTAAGATGGCGCGAACAGAAGAAGCGTTAAACGTTGGCTGTGAAGTTTCAACAGTCTGAAGTACGCCACCAGCGTAAAAGCTAGAGCGACCTGATTTTTGTTCTTTTAAGTAATTAACCGCCGAGGCTGCTTTTTGAGAGTCTTCAGCTAAGAGCATTTGCAAACGAGGTCCGAGCGCAGCTTCCATTGCAAGTTCGTACTCGCCTGGGACTTCTACTACTTCTGCAACCGGACGGAATTCTGTCGCAGTTTCTCGTTGTTCTTCTGGCAAGTTCTCAAGTTTCTGGCGCTGCCAGAACATGACGGACTTAACACCCTCTTGGAAACCTTCGAAATTTGCGTGAAGATTTTCAAGACCGTAAAGTCGGCTCGTAACTTCGTTTAATGAATCTTTGAAGCTCTCAACTTCTTCTCGGCGCTCGGTGATTTGAGCTGTGAGTTGAACTTTGTTTGCTTCTATAGTTTCAACATCGCGAGCGAGGTCAAACTGAGTTTGGCGTTCTTTCTCGAGGCTATTGAAAGTTTTTTTGCGGTGAGATTCAAACTCTGACGACTTCTCTCGAAGATCAGTCAAAATCAACTGAGCTTCATCACTTCGCTCACGAATTTGAACTAATGACTCTTCAATTGAATGAAGACGAGCATTAATCGTCGATTCACCTTGGCTCACAGTGAGGAATTCACGACGTGAATCGCTTAATTCAGTATCAATCTCATCGATACGAGCCGAAGAAGCTTCGTACATTTCTTTATTTTGCTGGAATTCAGCCGTGAGAGTATCAGCTTCAGAACGAATGCTCTCGAGCGAGCCCATGATCTTTGCAAGATCAGCTTCTAAAATTGCTTTGCGAGTTTCGTTCTCCATTAATAGAGAGCCCGTCATTTCTTTGTTTCGGCGAGCTTGCTCGATTTCGAAACGAAGTTCCTGGATCTCTGATTCATGGCGCTGAACATCTGAACGAAGATTGAAGCTTGTGTTTTGAAGATCGCTTAATGAAGTTTCGCGAACGGCCATATCAGTACGCAAAGTCTCAAGCTCAGTTTCTGAACTTGTCGAGCTTGATTGCGATTCGATTTCAGCGACTTGAGCTTCATCGAACTGTGTTTGATAGTCAGTTGTTTTTTCTTTTAATTCGAACCACTGGCGAGAAGAAATCCAGAGATCAAGATCTTCGATTTCGCGCTTAAGGTTACGATAGCGCTCTGCACGCTGTGCTTGGCGCTGAAGGCTATCGATTTGGCGTTTCAATTCGCCGACGATGTCATGCAATCGAACTAAGTTTTGCTCGGTAGAAATAAGTTTACGCTGTGATTCGCGCTTACGAACCTTGAATTTCGTAATGCCCGCAGCTTCTTCGATTAAGGTACGACGATCTTCTGGTTTGGCCGTAATAATTCGACCGATCGCGCCCTGCTCAATAATAGAGAAGCCTTTTGAACCCGCACCAGTATCCATAAAGATCTCTTGGATATCTTTTAGTCGAGCAGGTTCTCTATTTACTAAGTACTCCGACTCACCTGAACGATGAAGTCTGCGAGTCACCATGATCTCTGAATGTTTTAAGTATTGAACCGGAAAAGGTCCGCCGTCGTTCTCGAGTGTCAAAGAAACTTCGGCCATTCCCATCGGAGCGTAACCTTCGGCACCTGCGAAGATCACATCTTCCATCGATGAGCCGCGAAGATGCTTCGCCGACATTTCTCCCATCACCCAAATGAGCGCATCAACGATGTTGGATTTACCACAACCGTTTGGCCCTACGACGCCGGTAATCCCCGCATCGAATTGAATAACTGTTCGATCTTTGAATGACTTAAAACCAACTAGTTCGAGCTTTTTAATTCTCAAAGCGCTGCCCCTCACGTTGTGAATCTATTTCCCTGCCGTGGGAGGAGAAGCGAAGACGTCTTGTCTTCGCTGAAACTTTAACTCAAACCCAGGAGGCTTGAGTCCCAGCTCACATCAATGTGTGCTGGTGCGGACTTGACCAGTTTTGCTGGTAAGAGCTGCTTGTGCAGCCGCAAGTCGCGCGATTGGAACGCGGTATGGCGAACAACTTACGTAATCAAGGCCTGCCTCTTGGAAGAACTTAATACTTTCAGGGTCGCCCCCGTGTTCGCCACATACTCCGATCTTTAAATCTTGTTTTGTGCGACGCCCGAGGTCAACCCCAATTTTGACAAGCTTGCCCACGCCTGTCTGATCGAGACTCACAAACGGATCGACACTGAAGATTCCCTCAGCAACGTAGCTACCTAAAAATCTTGCAGCGTCGTCTCGAGACAAACCTAGTGTCGTCTGCGTCAAATCGTTGGTTCCGAAGCTGAAAAAGTCAGCTTTTAGCGCAATTTCATCGGCCGTAAGAGCCGCTCTAGGAAGCTCAATCATGGTGCCCACCAAGTAATCAAACTTGGTACCCTTTTCTTTTTGAACGGCTTCAACTTCGTCGACAACAAGTTTGCGGAGGATATCGAGCTCTTTTTCGATGCCGACAAGCGGGATCATGATTTCAGGAATGAGCGTCTGGTTTGTTTCTTGGCCTTCTATAATTAATTGCGCAGCTGCTTCGGCAATTGCTCTAGCCTGCATTTGATAAATCTCGGGGAACGTAATCGCAAGACGGCAACCGCGGTGACCAAGCATCGGGTTGAATTCATGAAGGGAGCGAATCTTTAGACGGAGTTTTTCTTTATCAACATCAATGCGTTTTGCAAGGAGGTCGATTTCAGCGTCATCGTGCGGAACGAACTCGTGAAGTGGTGGATCAAGTAAACGAATTGTGACCGGGAATCCCTTCATTGTTTTGAAGAGTTGGTAGAAATCGTCTCGTTGCATTGGCAGAAGCTTTTCGAGTGCGTCTTCTCGTTCTGGCTTGCTGTCTGCGACGATCATTTCTCTTACGACATCAATTCGCTCGGCACCAAAGAACATATGTTCTGTTCGGCAAAGGCCAATGCCTTCAGCTCCGAAAGATTTTGAAGTGATCGCGTCTTTTGGCGTATCTGCGTTCGCTCTGACTTTCATCGTTCGATATTTGTCTGCGAAAACCATCATTCGCTCGAACTCGCCAGAGAGTTCTGGCTCAACCATGTCGAGCTTTCCTAAGAAAATTTCGCCTGTGCCACCATCAAGAGTGATGACGTCACCTTTTTTAAGTAAGTAGCCCTGCACACGCATCTCTTCGCGAATGTAATCTACATTCACTTCACCTGCGCCCGCAACACAACACTTACCCATTCCTCGTGCGACAACAGCTGCGTGCGAAGTCATTCCGCCGCGGCTTGTGAGAATACCGTCGGCAGCGACCATTCCAAGAATGTCTTCTGGCGAAGTTTCGATACGAACGAGAATATTTTTAATGCCTTTTTCTTTGTGCTCAACTGCATCTTCAGGATTGAAAACAATCACGCCACTTGCAGCACCCGGAGATGCTGGCAAACCTTTTGAGAGCGTTGTCTTTTTCGCTTTTGGATCGAGAGTTGGATGAAGAAGTTGATCTAAACTTTTTGGGTCAATTCTGAGTAAAGCTTCTTCGGGAGTGATGAGGCCTTCGTCGATCATGTCGCACGCGATTTTTAGTGCAGCCTTTGCTGTGCGCTTACCATTTCGAGTTTGAAGCATCCACAATTTACCCTGCTCGATTGTGAACTCCATGTCTTGCATGTCTTTGTAGTGGCTCTCGAGTTTCTTGTAAATCGCAACAAGCTCGCTATAGGCAATCGGCATTTTCTCTTCGAGAGAGTAAAGGCCTGACTCTTTTGCTTCGCGCTTTGAAAGTGGATGTGGCGTTCTGATGCCAGCAACTACGTCCTCGCCCTGAGCATTGATCAAGAACTCGCCGTAGAATTCGTTCAACCCGGTCGAGGGGTCTCGCGAGAAAGCAACGCCTGTTGCTGAATCGTCTCCCATATTTCCGAAAACCATCGACTGAACGTTAACACCAGTTCCCCACTCGCTCGGGATATCGTGAAGATGACGATAGGCAATTGCGCGCGGAGTATTCCAGCTGCGGAACACGGCAGAGATGGCTCCCCAGAGTTGCTCCCTCGGATCAACCGGAAATTTTTTGCCAGTGGTGTCGAGAACTTGTTTTTTAAATTTCGTGACTAAGACTTTTAAATCTTCAGCCGTCATGTCGGTATCGAGCTTATATTTCTTTTCGTCTTTTAAATCTTCCATTGTGACATCAAGAAATGATGCGTTCATTCCCATCACAACTTCTGAGTACATTTGAACAAAGCGACGGTAAGAATCCCAGGCAAAGCGTGGGTTGTTAGATTTTTTTGCTAAACCTTCGACAGTTTCGTCATTGAGCCCAAGATTGAGGATCGTGTCCATCATTCCGGGCATTGAAGCTCTTGCTCCAGAGCGAACGCTGACGAGAAGTGGATTTTCTTTATCGCCGAATTTTTTTCCGATTTTCTTTTCGACTCTCGCAAGCGCTTCTTCAGAAGCTTTGATCACGTAGTCCGGAAGCTTTTCACCATTTTCGTAAAACGCTTTACAGATGGCTGTTGAGATTGTGAACCCGGGAGGAACCGCCACACCGATGGAAGTCATCTCGGCAAGGTTCGCACCTTTTCCCCCGAGAATATCTTTCATCTTCGCGCTTCCCTCAGATTCTCCGGCAGCGAAGTAATAAACACATTTTGTAGTCGCAGAAGACATATTGGTAGCCCCTAATGAACTTTGAGTTTGAGTCATAAAAGCACCCCTACATTTTGTTGAAGTTCTTAAGTCCGTTTCTTACGTATTCATTTACTTGCGAAATTGCGATGCGATCTTGCTTCATCGTGTCTCGGTGGCGAACCGTTACTTTTTGATCGTTGAGGCTGTCGAAATCAAAAGTGATACAGAACGGAGTTCCGATTTCATCTTGTCTGCGATAGCGCTTGCCGATTGAAGCCGTGTCGTCGTACTGAACGTCAAATTCTTCAGCGAGCTTATGGCGAATTTGCATAGCTGGCTCGCCGAGTTCTGGTTTTTTTGAGAGTGGAAGAACTGCAACTTTGATTGGAGCAAGCTCTGGGTGGAAGCCCAGAACGATGCGAACGTCTTCTTTGCCCGTCTCTTCGTCTTTCGCAACTTCTTCGCGGTAAGCATCGGCAAGTACTGCGAGCACGAGACGATCACAACCAACCGCAGTTTCGATAACAAACGGAACGAATTTTTCTTTTGTCGCTTCTTCGAAGTACTCAAGTTTTTTTCCTGAGAATTTAGAGTGCTGCGTGAGATCGAAGTCAGATCGGTTGTGAATACCTTCTAGTTCTTGCCAGCCAAACGGTAGTTTGTACTGAACGTCGACGGCCGCTTTTGCATAGTGAGCAAGTTCTTTAGGGCCGTGCGGATGGAATCTGAGATTTTCTTTTTTAAGTCCGATCGACTCGTAATAATTCATACGAGTTTCTTTCCAGCGATCAAACCAGCCTTCATCTTCTCCCGGCTTAACAAAATATTGCATTTCCATTTGTTCAAACTCGCGAGTTCGGAAAATGAAATTACCTGGAGTGATTTCGTTGCGGAAAGATTTTCCGATTTGCGCGATACCGAACGGAAGTTTTCGGCGAGAGCTTTCGCGAACATTTTCGAAATTGACGAAGATACCTTGCGCAGTTTCGGGACGGAGATAAACAACTGCAGTTGCATCTTCCATCGGACCCATGTGCGTTTTGAACATGAGATTGAACTGACGAGGTTCAGTTAAGTTTTTAGATTTGCAGCTCGGGCATTCTTTGTTGTTGATGTACGAGTCTGTGTTGTCGCCGCGGAATCGTGTTCCGCAATTTTTGCAATCAACGAGTGGATCAGAGAATCCGTCTACGTGTCCTGAGGCTTTCCAAACTGTTGGGTGCATGAGAATTGAGGCGTCGAGACCGACAACGTCATCTCGTCTTGTCATCGCTTTCCACCAAGACATTTTCACATTGAATTTTAGATTTGCACCGAGTGGACCGTAGTCCCAGCAAGAATTTAATCCGCCGTAAATTTCTGAACTTTGAAAAACGAACCCTCTTCGCTTGCAGAGCGAAACCATCGTCTGCATATCAGCAAGAACTTTACTTTCCACTTCAATCCCCTTTTGGTTTGCGCAGGCGGCGCACCCGAGAGGAAGTTTGCCTCGTCCCCCAGCCCTTGGTCCACGAAAAGGTGCCATCTTCCTTTTTGGCCCGCGGCGCGCAATAACGGCTCCGCCGCAGCGCGGGCCAAAAAGGAAGATGGCACCTTAGCGGGTGCGGATGGCTTCGAGGGCGGCTTTTAAGAGAGCGCGCTGGCTTCCTTGGGCGCTGAGGAACTGAGCATTAAAGGCTGATTGGGCGGCTTTGATAGATGCTCCGCCTGGCAAACCCAGAACTTCGAAGGCATCGTAGCGCTGACCTTGAAAATCGAAGAAAGCATTGAGTGCCTTCTCTTTACGCGAATGACTCGAGTTTTGCTGAGTATTAGCTCTGTTTGGCTGCGGCTTTGCCTGATGGGGATCTCGAGGGACTGGCTTTTTATTCGAATTTTGAAGACGAAGCTTCACTGGATCGCGAGGCTTTCTTCGAATGGCAATGAAGCTAGCTACTACGCAGATGACAGCAAAGAGGTAAAGGAATAAGTATTCGTTCTGCGATAGTTGCACCCAAATAGTCTGACAAAGGAATTGCAATGGCTCAACCACCAAATCCGTTCGATAAACAAACTGCAATCCCTGGCGTGAAGAACATTATTGCCATCAGCTCAGGAAAAGGTGGCGTTGGAAAAAGTACGGTCGCTTCAAACTTGGCCGTCACTCTCTCGAAACTTGGACTCAAAGTTGGTTTACTCGACGCTGATATTTACGGTCCGAGTGTTCCGCGAATGTTTGGAACTTTAGGTGTTAAGCCTGACATCGGCGATGATCGAAGAATCAAACCCCTTGAGCGTCTCGGGTTAAAATTAATGAGCATCGGAAATTTAGTTGAAGAAGACACGGCCGTTGTTTGGCGCGGGCCGATGTTGTTCAAAGCGATGGATCAATTTCTGTTTGAAGTTGATTGGGGACAGCTCGATTACTTGTTAGTCGATCTTCCGCCAGGAACTGGCGATGTTCAGTTGTCACTTGCACAAAAAATTCCGATCGCAGGCGCCGTCGCTGTTTCTACTCCGCAAGATGTTGCATTAAGTGATGTAAAAAAAGCGATCGATATGTGGGCGCGAGTTGGAACACCAGTTTTGGGTGTTATCGAAAACATGTCTTTCTTTTTGGCTCCGGGTGGCGAGCGAATTCAACTTTTCCCTAAAGGTTCAATCGATAAGTATCTCGAGGAAAAAGGAATTTTGAAGCTTGGAGAGATTCCGTTTAATCCGACAGTTGGTTTAGGTGGAGAAGCAGGAATTCCGATGGCGCAAAGTCATCCAGAGTCTGCAGAGAGTCTTGCTTTCCGCAGCATTGCAATGAAACTCCGCGAACTTATCCACTAGTAAATGCCACTTCGGTAGCGGTCCTCTTGGTACACCTCTTGCTCTAGGTATAAGTACGCTGTTTCAGCGGTGTCACTTTGACCAAAGCTAGGGGCAATTCAATGAAAGCATTAATATTATTCATCAGCTTAATTTTGGTTTTCGGCTCGGAATCCGCTGAAGCTGGCAAGAAACCGCCAAAACCACCGAAGCCACCAAAAGTTGCGGGACCAAAACCAGTCTACGGACCAGCGCCGTTTCCGATAAAAATTAAGGTGATTCAATTAGCGGGAGCTGGATGCCCCTCAGGTTCGGCTTCGGTAACTCTTTCTCCTGATCAATCATCATTTTCGATTCTCTTTGATCAACTAATTGCAGAGGCACAAGGTGCTGACTCGACTGTTGCTCAGAAAAAAACTTGTGCGATTTTGCTCGGCCTAAAAATTAGTGGGCCTTATCGACTTGCGATTGTCGGATCAGACGTTAGAGGATTTGTGAATGTAACAGAGGGAGCGCAAGCTTCGATTCGAGTGAAGCACCATCCATTTATGAATGTTGCGATGGGTGCGCCGCAATTCATGGATTTCGTAAGAAACTTTCAAGGTCCAACTCAAGAAGATGTCATCATGCAGTCTCGATTTACGAATTTGCCGATGTGGTCAAATTGCGGCGTACACATGAGCAGCGGTTCAGAGAACATGCCGTACATGCAAATAAATATCGACGTCGAAGCGATTTCAAACAACCCATCTGAAAGCACAATGGTTGCGATTGATTCTCTGGACACAGGCAATTCCCAACTTGATTATCAGTTAGCTTGGGGCCACGACGCTAATTGCGGCAAAGCTTGGTGATGCACCGCGGGCCAAAAAGGAAGATGGCACCTAATGGCGTTGGAACATCCAGACGGTGTTGGTGGTGTATGAAGATGCGTAGATGGTGCGGCCATCAGCAGTTAAGACGATGTCTTGAGGAGTGCCGCCCGTCGTAATAAATGCCGGAGAAAATGCAGTTAAAAGTCCGGTTCCGGAATCGCGGCTGAACATATAGATTTTTCCGCTGACCTCACTTGCGTAAACGTTTGCACCGTCCGCAGAGATTATTACTTTTTCAGGGTTTGAACCTGAGTTAACCGTTGGAGTACCGAGAGCAGTAAGCGCTCCGGTTCCAGTGTTGCGACTGAACATTGCGATCTTTCCGTTACCATAGTTAGCGACGTAAACAGAATTGCCGTCAGCAGATATTGTGACTCCGTTAGGACTTGAGGAAGCTCCAGTCGAAACAGTGTTCACGGCCGTGAGCGCCCCTGTTCCAATATTTCGACTAAAGGAACTAACAGTGTTGCTGCCATAATTTGTAACGTAAACCGAAGTGCCGTCAGCCGAAATAGCTAGTGAAGCTGGATTGGTTCCGGTTGCTATTGTCCCGTTGCTAGTTAAGGCACCGGTTCCCGTGTTTCGACTGTACATCTGAATTGTATGTGACCAACGGTTAGCTACATAGACAGAAGTGTTGTCCGGCGAAACAATTACTCCGTCTGGGTTCGTCCCAGTTCCGATAGTTCCGATCGAAGTTAATGCGCCCGTCGAAGTGTTCCGGCTGTACATCGAAATCGTATTCGAGCTCCAATTCGAAACATAAACCGAATTGCCATCAGGAGAAATCGTGATTTTTTTTGGAAAAGTCCCGGTTGCGATCGTTGGAGTACCAAGAGCAGTTAAAGCTCCCGTTGACGTATTACGGCTGTACATTGACATGGAGTTAGCAGTGTAGTTCGTCGCGTAGAGTGAAGTTCCATCACTGGTAACAGCAAGAGCAACAGTGTTTGCTCCAGCCGCAATCGACTGGGTCGCCATTGATTTTAGGCCACCAGGTGCTGTTCGATTTCGAGCGAGCTGCCCCGATACGACCATCATTGCGGGGTTAGCCGAACTTATACTTGTCGTGAAAAGAATTATTGCGAGCAACACTTTCATTAGTATCCAGTCGACCAAGTCACATAGACAGTGGTGCCATCAAACAAGAAAGTGTAGATCGAATCTTTTCCAGCGATTGTTGCAGAATTAGAAGGTAGGTATTTGAACGTGTAGCCAGTGAAATTATAAGTAACCATGTTTGTCGAAGCGTTACCCGTTACGACCAGAGTATAACTTCCGCCAGCAACCAAGTTCGACAAAGCCGTGTTACAAGTTCCTGCTGCGATTACGTTCGAAGGACTCAGTCGCTTTAAGTTGCCCGTCGAAAAATCAATTGTCGAAGTTCCGCAAGTGAACGCTGCTGAATAAGTTGAATTTCCGCTTACTATACTTCCATCGACCTGCAGCTTTGCTGTTGGGGTATCAGTGCCGATACCGACGTTCCCAGCGAAATATGACTTTGCTGCTCCGCTAGAGTAAATTGAGTAATAGTCGGAGTTGGTTTGTGGAATGGCATCGATATAGAGTCCTCTGAAGCTACTAACAGTGCCCGAATTCACAAGGCTGATGTTCACTCCCTCTGCAGCGGTAATCGTCGATGTAGCGCCGTTGGTGACCGTAACACTGAGCGCAGTCGCATCAGAGATCGTACCGCCGTTCGCATTTTGACTGATGGCCGCAATCACGCCAGTCGCATCACTCACTGTCGTTGCGCTCTCGTTAGAGAATCTAAATGATCCACCTGTTCCTGAAGATAGGCTACCTGCCGAGCCATTCACTTTGGTCGCCTGGCCCGACACACCTATTGCCGTGTTCACATCTGCGCCAGCAGATCCGTTAATGAATACGAGCGAATTGACCCCTTGGGCCCTATCTATATCAAATGCAGTTGTAGTCGTAACCCGAGTTTCAAATCCTGACACAATGGCCGAGCTATCTGCGCTCGGAGCCACCGAAATTGGCGAATACATTCCTCGAACTGAACCGCTAGTCGCAGTAATAGTGTCACTCACTTGAAGTTTAGCAAGTGGGGTCGCTACCCCAATGCCGACGCTGCCTGAAGCATCTACAACAAAGGGAGTTGTGTCTCCTCCAGTGGCATCGTTCACGACAAAAGAATTTCCAGTTCCGCCGTTCGTAATTGAAAGAACGTTAGTCCCTGAAGACTCAATATCTGTTGAAGCATCAAGAGTTAACGTATCAGAGAAATCAGTGAAGTTAAGCGAATCGGCTGCAACCCCGCCACCACCAGCAACCCATGAAAGCGCTCCAGTGTTATCAGATTGTAAGACCATGTTCGACGCAGGCATTGCTGCGGGCCAAACATATGTTCCCGAAGTGACTGTCGCTGGTGCTGCGAAAGTTATGATTCCTGATGTTGCTCCCGAAAGACCAAGAGTTCCATTAACATCAAGCAATGCATCTGGTGATGTGTCTCCGATACCGACATTGCCGCCCGATTCAATGCGCATTTTCTCTGTACTGTTTGTAGTGAAAGCTAAAGTATCTGCTGCCGCTTGATAGATTCCCGTGTTGCTGTCTGAAGCGAAAGAAAACACCGGTGAGGCTTGCGTATTACTTGAGCCGAGCAAGTAAGACGCTGTCTGTGCCGTAATACTTCCGTTGTTACCGAAACGGATTCTTTCTGTACCGTTTGTTGCTAACGACACTCCGTTGGCTGTGTAATTGTAAAAGCCTGTATCTTCATCGCCATCGAAAGTAAGTGAAGGGGCAGCCGCTGAACCAGTAGATGCTTCAAAAGGTGCCGTCATTGGTACAGAGCCGTCAGCCTTGAAGTCACCAGTGCCTGAAGCTGCTGCTACCCATGAAAGTGCGCCAGTATTGTCTGATTGCAAAACCATGTTCGATGCTGGCATTGCTGCCGGCCAAACATAAGTTCCTGAAGTAACTGTTGCCGGTGCAGCGAAAGTTAAAGTTCCTGATGTGCTTCCTGAAAGTCCGAGCGTGCCTTCGATATCAAGTTTTGCATCGGGACTAGCATCACCAATTCCAACGTCGCCGCCGAAAATAGCCATGACATTGTTCGTAGGTAAAGTAGTTGTAGCAGTACCGAGATAAACTCCAACTGAACCTGTTCCCGTGATTGCTCTTGTACCACCAGCGTTACCTGCACCAATACCAACACTGTAGTTACCGGTTCCGTCGCCAGGTGCGGTCCCTATGGAGAGTAAGTGCCCTAAAGCGAGAGAATGGTTGGCGCGGTTTGTTGACTGTGTTCCAAGAGTGGCGCTTCTTGAGCCTGAGTTTGTTGTCGCGTATCCGAACGAAACTGCACCCGAATTAGTTGCGTTAGCTGCATCTCCAAGCGCAATAGCCGACCAACCGCTTGCAGCTGAAGAATTACCAACTGCGATCGAATGACCCGAACTAGTCGCACGAATGTTTCCGTTCACTTCTAGCGCGTTAGTTGGAGCGGCTACGCCGATACCAACGTTACCAGCTGCCGTAACGACGAATGGTGAAGCATCGGCGGCTTCATCGCCCACGAAGAATGAATTTCCTGTGCCTTCGTTCACAACCGAAAGTGCGTAAGCTTGTCCGCTCGGTGCAGTGATGGAAGTTGAAGCGTCGAGCGAAAGTGTGTCGCTGAATTTATCAAAGTTAAGAGCGTCGGCAGCAATTGAAGCGGCACCACCGGCACCTAGTTCAGTTTCAACTCCCGCACCGTCCATGTAGTAAAGTTTTGAATCGGCAGTCTTAACATAGATTTTTCCGTAGTTAGCAGTCGCTGCTGGAGCTGAAGCAACTTCGCGAAGTGATGTAGCACCCTCGACAGTTAGTAGCTGGTTCGGCGAAGCTGTTCCGATACCCAGGTTACCCGAAGAATCGATTCGCACACGTTCGGCATAAGCAGTTGCACCTGTTTGTTGTCCGATGACGATATCGGGAGTAAACCCAGCCGCTGGAGAAATCGCAGCGAAGTAACCGTTCGTTTCAACTCCACCCGCTCTGCGTGGAACCATCAAAAAGCCTGCAGCGTTACCATCTGTATTACTAGTATTTACCGCATTTACTTTGGCCATACCCGGAAACGCCGCTGCGCCGCTAGTCGGAGAATACGCTCCGTAACCTTGAAATGTTTGAAGGGCACCGGACACTGTGGTTTGCCCAGTAATAAATGTGTTACCAGCAACATCAAGTTTCGCACTTGGAGATGCGGTACCAACACCAACATTTCCGCTTGCATCAACTACAAATGGCGAAGCATCGGCGGCTTGATCTCCGATGAAAAAAGAATTTCCAGTACCTTCGTTCACAACCGAAAGAACGTAGGCTTGACCGCCTGGTGCAGTTATTGAAGTCGAAGCATCGAGTGCTAACGTGTCGCTGAAATCGGTGAAATTAAGAGAGTCAGCGGCAATTGAAGTTGATGGAGTGTAATATTCCCACGCCGTATTGCCAGCATTCCAGCGAATTGATTGCCCTACTTCTCCTGCTGTTGGAGCAGCGAGAGGTCGGCCTAAAATATTAGAGTCAGCATAGGTTTCAGCGTCTGCGACAGCCGTTGCGACTTCAGTGTCAGTATAATTGTTTGCAGCAGTGACTGCGGCCGCTTCTCTTGCATCAACATAGGCTTTGTTTGCGGCACCATCGGCAACTGTAGGAGTATCGAGTCCGGTGATCAGTCTTGTGCCACCAACCGTTAATCCATTTAAATCCCAATCAGCAGTTAAAGAAGTCGTACCATCGATACGAACGTAGGCGCCCGCGGCCGTACTTGCGACAGCATCCACATATTGTTTCGTTGCAGCGCCAACAGCATTCGAAGGATCAGCGCTCAATAACAAAAGGCCAGTCATTGTATCGCCAGCGCGGTTCACAGGAGTAAATCCTAGCGAAGCTTGCGGAGTGTAACCGAGCGCAGTTGCGATATTCCCAGCAGTTAAATCAGCGGCTGTAAATGGAGTGAAGTATTCCCATGCAGTACCAGCTGCATTCCAGCGAATTGATTGTGATACTTGGCCGGCACCAGGTGCTGCTAAATTTAAACCTAATAGACGTGTATCAGCGTACGCTTTTGTAACTGCACCATCTGCATCAGTTGGTATCGCAAGACCCGTAATTTTTCGGGTACCTGCTCCAACACCATCGACGTCCCAGTCTGCTGACAACGCAACTGTACCATCGCGGCGAAGGTAATTTGCTGAAGCTGTCGAAATGGCCGATGTAATTTGCGAATCAACGTAATCTTTCGATGCAACATCGTGAGCCGCAATGCCATCCCAATAGCGCATTTTTAAAGTATCAACGTTAAACCAAGTTCGTCCGCGATCAGTGGTGTTGTTGAGTGGAGTTAGAAGGAGTGATGCTTCTTGGCCGGCGTCGAATTTACCAAGATACATCGTACCCTGGTCGGCGAGCATAATGTGACCAATGTTTGTGACTGAGTACGTACCCATGTTGATAGCACCAGTCATCGTGCCACCAGCCAGCGGAAGCTTTGTTGAATCGTTTGGAACTCCAGTTACCCATTTGTTCTGAGCTTGATCCCAAACAAGTGTGCGTCCATTTCCAGCTAAGTTCGAAACTCCTGCCGGATCTAAAACTCTTCCGCCAAGAGATGTATCAACGTAATTTTTTGTCGCGGCATCTTGAGCTAAAGTTGGATCAGCAAGATCAATAATTTTTTGACCATTGAAATCAACGGCTGCAGACGGATTAAAATTTGAACCATCTGTTTTTGAATAGAGTGATGAGTTACCGGTGATTAAATCCCAGAGCGCTGTCCAGTTAGCATTTGAAAATTCTGTTGCAACTGTTCCGTCAGCGACTCGAAGAAGTTGTTCTTTTTTGTAGCCACCGACTTGAATCGCTTCGATTGAAAGCGGAACGTAGTTGATGTTTTGCGTAGGTAACGCTTGCCAGCCCGAGCCATCGTTGAACTGCACAACAAGTCGTCGACCGTCGGCAGTGTTAGGAGTGTAAGTCGTTCCAACGTTACAAGATGGCAAAGTGAGTGTTCCGCGGTTAGCAAAAATTTTATCGAATGAGTTGCCACCATCGACACCGACTGCAGCGCGAGTTCCCTCGCCGATCGTGAGAACAAAAATTCCTGCCGAACCTGTCATGTCTAAAGTTTGGGTTTCGCTGAAGAGCAAACAGTTTTCTGCACCAGGACTGCGAATTGAAATATCGAAGAACACACTCGCGGCAGTTAATGGCTGATTATCTGGCTTGATGATGCGACCGTGATACGTGAGACCGGTGGCGGCTTCAACTGTTGAACCGAGAAGTACTGCAAGTACAAGAAAGTACTTAGCAAATGAAATTTGTTTGAACTTACGTACCGCCACTGACATGTATCTTTTTCGGCATTTTTGCTGGGTTTTGTGAGGGAGATCGAGGGCTTGGCCCATAAATCACGAAACTGACTCTGTTTCGATCCAGTCGAGTGTCTCAAATTAAGAACTATTCGCTTTCTTAGCAAAATTTTCTTTGGGCCAAGGGCTATCGTTTGGAGCGCCCAGGACCGAGTTGCTGCGGCGCGGGCCAAAAAGGAAGATGGCACCTAAGGGCCGCAGGCAGAAATCGTCGCAAGGCGCAGCTTTGCCACGTCGCCACCGACAGAAGTATAGTCGCCACCAAACAATAATGATGAAGTGCCATAAAGTGCAGAAGTGCGAACAGCCGCATTCACAGTCGGATTCCAGGGCGCTAGGTTGGCAGTCGCTTTTTGAGTATAGACCGCGGCTAAGTAGGGCCGAGCTTGCCCGCCGATATTTGTAAATGCACCGCCAACATAGACGATTCCGTTTCGCACCGTAATGGTTTGTACCGTGCCGTCTGCTCCCGGATTCCACGAGGTTGCGTTGCTAGTTAAAAGATCGATTTCAGCAATTCGACTTCTCGCTTGTCCTCCGGCAGCAGTAAATGTGCCGCCAATGTAAAGCTTGCTTCCCTCGACAGTGATCGTCTCAACAGTACCAGAAATACCGAAGTTGTTTGCGAGGTTGTTGTTTGTATCGAGCAATGTATTAAGGGCGACTAAAGATCTTACTCCCGCGCTGTTCATAGTATGAAAGTCCCCGCCGGCGAGTAAGGCAGTTCCGTAGAGAGCAAGAGCAACGATCGTGTTGCCCGCATTTGGATTAAACCCCGTCGAGTTGCTAGTATTGACAGTGACATCGACCGCTCCAAGGTTATTTCTGAAGGCGCCGCCGAGAGAGGTGAAGCTTCCCCCGACAAACAAAACGTTGCCTGCTTGTGCGAAACTGTAAACAGGCCCCTCTGCTGATGGGTTCCAATTGGTCACATTTCCGGTAACGGTGTCGAACTCTGCAAGTCTTGCGCGAGGACTACCGCCAAATGTTGAAAAAGTTCCTCCTGCAAGAACATTCGAGCCTGCGACTGAGATCGCCAAAGTTCCACTACTTGTACCAGGATTAAAAGTAAGTGCGTTGTTTGTATTCACCGTTGTATCTAAGGCCGCAAGACCGCTTCTCGGTTGCCCGCCGATGTAAGCAAAAGTTCCTCCAGCGTAAAGTGTCGTGCCGTCTCTCTCGAGCGCAGTGACTGGCCCCGTAGCACCAGGGTTCCAAGAGGTTGCGATGTTCGTATTAACTGCAGTGTTGAGCGCGGCAATTCGATTTCGTCGCACAGTCGCAGCGCGCGTGAAGGATCCGCCGACGTATAAAGTAGAGCCCGATATTTCGAGTGCACTAACGATTCCGTTTGCGCCCGGGTTCCAAGAAAGAACATTGTTTGTATCAGTAGTTGTATCGAATGCGGCGATGCGGTTTCGCGAACCTCCGCCGACTGCTGTGAAGGTCCCGCCGATTAAAACTTTGCCGGCACTTTCGGTAATACTTTGAACGGCTGCCG
Source organism: uncultured Bdellovibrionales bacterium (assembly GCA_964543475.1). Taxonomy (GTDB): domain Bacteria; phylum Bdellovibrionota; class Bdellovibrionia; order Bdellovibrionales; family JAMPXM01; genus JAYSYM01. The sequence continues at coordinate 253,923 of CAZIYJ010000002.1, forward strand.
AGCCACCTGAGTTCCAGCTTAAAGCATTGTCGGTGTCGGTCGCCAAATCGAGAGCTGCAGCATAAGCGCGAGACTGTCCGGCTATATTTTGAAAATCGCCGCCGACATAGAGTGTTCCTGCCGCTGCGCTCACTGAGTTTATTGTACCGTCGGGATCAGGATTCCAAGCCGTCGCCTGATTCAAATTCACTGTAGTATCTAGAGCAGCTAAATTCGCGCGCGATTGACCACCTATGCTACTAAAAATGCCTCCGGCATAGAGCGTAGTACCAACAAGAGCTATGCTATAAACTGCTGAGTTGCTCGCAGGGTTCCAAGCAGTGGTTGCTCCGGTGTTACGATCAACTGCGAAAAGTCCGCGTCGCGGGTTATAACTATCCCCGGCGATATAAAGCGTGCTTCCAGAAAGTGCGAGGGAGTGAATTGTGCCATTAGAAGCGGGCGCGAAACCGTCAATCGCATTATTTGTAGAAAGGGTCGTATCAAAAGAAGCAATTCGCGATCGCGGTCGTCCGCCTAGAGTCGTAAACGGCCCGCCGACATATATTGTAGCACCATCTGATGCAACTCCGGTAGCACCAGTAGGCAATACAGTTGTTGCAACTAACAAATTGTTGGTGTCGACAGACATATCGACCGCGGCAAACCCTCTTCGCGTCTGGCCATTGAGAGTTGTGAAGTCGCCACTGATATAGAGAGTGTTGCCGACTCGATACATCGCTGACACTCCCCCGTTTGAAACAATATTGTAGGGAGTCACATTGTTTGTGTTGAGTGTTGTATCGAGCGCGAGAACTCCACGCCTTCCAGATCCCGCTATGTTGTACCAATAACCACTGATGTAGAGACGAGTGCCCTCGAGATACATACCGGTGACAGTGCTATCAGAATTTGGATTGAATGCTGTAACTGCGCTAGTGGTAATATCAACTGCGCCAATTCGATTTCTCGCAACTCCTGTGATGCTTGTGAACTCACCGCCAAGATAAAGTGTGTTGCCACTAATAGCCCATGCGAGCACGTTTCCGTTCGGCGCAGGATTAAAAGCAAGGGCGTTTGAGGTATCTAAAGCCGTATCGAGAGCAGCTAGCCGCCCGCGCGAAGCTCCGCCAATTATTGAGAACGTGCCCGAAACATAAAGAGTTGAACCGACTAGATAGATTGATCGCACACTTGCATCAGCTGAAGGGTTAAAGTCCATTGCATTATTGGTGTTCAGACTAAGATCAAGGCGAGCAAGTCGATTCCGAGTTTGCCCACCAATAGTTGTAAAGTCACCGCCGACATAAACGCTTGTCCCAGAAAGAACTAGCGAATTAACCGTGTTGTTCGCGTTCGGATTCCAAGCGTGAAGAGATCCATCAGAGTTAATTCGCGCGATACGATTTCGCGCAACCCCGCCCACCTGAGTAAACGAACCACCAATTACATATCCACCGCTACCATCGGGAATAACGGCATTCACTACACCACCTGTAACCAACGCTCCAGCGACATTAACCACACCAGCTAAGTCGAGCTGGCCACCAGAAGACACAAGGTAGTCATTTGTATTCAAAAAATCTCCACCCGCATAAAGTGTTGTACCTGTAAGAGCGAGTGTACGAACTAAAGCATTTGGGTTCGGTTGAAACGAAGTGGAGTTATTACTATTGAGAGTTGTGTCGAGTGCGGCTAAATAATTTCGATTCACCGATGCAATCGTCGTGAAGTTACCGCCGACGTATAATGTTGTACCTGATAACAAGAGTGAATAGACAGTCGCATTTGCGCCTGGATCAAAAGCATGAACACTGCCATCACTATTAATTCGCGCTATTCTACTTCGCGGCAGACCACCGACAGACGTGAAGTCGCCGCCTATGTACCAACCGCCTGCTCCGTCGGGAATCGAAGTTCGTACTGAACCGCCGGTAATTGCCGGAAAGCCAGGTGACGTTGCACCCGTCACTCCATCAACTTCAATTCCTTGCGTTGATGAAAATGAATTTACGTTCGTAAATAGTCCACCAGCATAAAGCGTCGTACCCGAAAGTTTAATTGAGTTAACTGCCGCATTAAGATTGGGATTCCAGGCGGTCGCATTATTTGTGTTCGCAGTTGTATCTAATGCACCTAAGTAATTGCGAAGCTGTCCGCCGACTGATGTGAAGTCTCCAGCAACAAAAAGAGTGCTCCCCGATTTAGCTAGTGATCTAACTGTTGAGTTAGCATTCGGATTAAAGGCAAGCGCAATGTTGGAGTTAACATCAAGAGCCGCTAGGCGATTCCGCGCCTGGCCTCCAATGCTGTTAAACTCACCGCCCGCATAAAGCGTTGTTCCGTCGAGCAATAACGCTCGCACGACATTGTTTGCAGTCGGGTTCCAGGCATGAAGTGTTCCGTCAGAGTTGATACGCGCAATTCTTTGCCGTGGTGACGTAAAGTTGCCGCCAACAAACCACCCACCCGAACCGTCAGGAATAGTAACGTGCACAGAGCCGTTGAAGGTGGCCAAACTTGGGTTGACTGTGCCGGCAGTATCACTGAGGCCTGCATAGTTCGAATTATAATTTCCTGCGAGTGTGAAGTCGCCACCGGCGATAAGGTTTCCACCATTAAAATGAAGCTTGCGGACTATGCCGTTAAGATTAGGATTAAAAGGAAGTATCGCGCCAGTTGATAAGTCGACAGCTGCTAAATTATTTCTTGCCTGACCTTGCACTTGAGTGAATTGCCCACCAATGTACGCTGTGTTGCCAGAAGTAAGAACGCTGTGAACTGGTCCGTTTGCAGAAAGATTGGCGCCGAAAGTAATTGGACATTGATATTTCCAAAACGGAGTAACAGCCCGAAAGCCCTGCGCAGGAGAGCCGAGCAACAGCGCAACCACTAGTATGCTTATTGTCGCTCTCTTAGAACGACGAAATCCATGAAACATAGACCGTGTTCCCTGCTCGTACTAGTGAATAGATAGTGTGGCTGTTAGCTGTGCGTGACATATTGGGTGGATTGTATCGATAGTTCACTGTTGCAGCGTCGTCCCCTGTTGTGGCTGTACCGAAGTTACACTGAGTAGTGCCTATTCCCGTAACGATTAAAGTATAACTTCCACCATCGCGCAAGTTTACAAAAGCCAGATCAGTACCACAGTCAAAGCTCGTAACGATGACGTTACCGTTCGACCAATCAACTGTTCCTGAGCCTTGCGAGTGCGACTTACTTCTGATTTGACCTTCAACGCTAAGAGCTGTGCCTGAACCAGGTGAAGATGTTTTGATACCGACGTTACCGGTTGAGGCAGTCGCAGCACTAGAGAGGCCCGTTGCGTAGATCAAGTTACCGATATTGAGTTGATTGCTCGCAGTGTTTGATGGAGCGCGAACATCGTTACCGATTAAAATGTTATTGCTTCCCGAAGTGATACCTGTGCCGGTGCCGTATTGGCCAAGAATGACGTTGTTCGAACCAGTCGTGACATCGAAACCTGCTTGGCTACCAACAGCCACGTTATTTTGCCCAGTCGACAAGTTAAATAATGTGAAACTTCCAAACGCCGAGTTTCCGCCACCCGTGGAACCCGGAACGCCACCAAGTGCTTGAGCACCAACCACTGTGTTGCCTCCGCCGGAATTGTATTGAATCGCATTATATCCCACGCCAGTATTCCCGCCACCGCCACCAACTGAATACATGGCATTACGCCCGATCGCAGTGTTCTGTGAACCAGTTAGGAAGAAGGCCGCGTTCTCACCAATCGCCGTATTCAGATTGCCGGAGACGTTGGATGCCATAGCTCCACCACCGAACGCTACGTTTTCGCCGCCGTTGAACGCTCCACGACCAGCATTAACACCGTTGATCAAAGCATCGCCGCCAACCACAGTAAGAATTTTTGTTGGCGAATCCGTACCGATTCCAACAAAGCCAGACGAATCAATTCGTATGCGCTCGCTGCCAGCTGTTGATGCTGCAAGTGTATCAGCAGCAGGTCTGAACCAACCCGTGTCAGTGTCACCCGCAAACGAGAATGTCGGAGCACCTTCTGTGCCTGCGGCAGTCGAAACTGATCCGCCACCAGTTGTTGGCGAAACTAGTCCGCTCACAGACATATCGAAGATTTTAATACCGTTGGCTGCAACGCTGATTGTGTCAGCGACTGAATTGTAGAATCCAGTATTCGCATCACCGTTAAATGACAAGCTTGGTGCTGCTACTGTTCCTGCAGATGCTCTAATCGTGCTTCCGTCACCGTACGCCGATCCGCCTGCTGTTGCGATTGTTCTGCGTGCGGCAGTTGAATCTGTAAAATATAAATTTGTTCCGTCAAACTCGATCGCACCAGCTTCCGGAGCTGTTAGGTTTACTCCAGCAGCAAGCTTAAGTGGTGCTGTTCCAGCAGCAGCAGTTCCTGCCTTTAGCTCGAGCGTCGCTGTCGGCGATGTGGTTCCAATGCCGACGTTACCAGTTGAAGCGGTTGTTCCCGAACTGAGCCCGGTCGCGTAAATCAAGTTACCAATATTAAGCTGACCGCTTGCAGTAGCAGAAACTGGTCGCACATCTTGACCCATCAAAATATTATTGCTGCCGGTCGTGACGCCTGTTCCAGCTGTGTAATCACCGATGATAATATTTCGTGAACCAGTCGTGATAAATTGACCAGCTTGGTTACCGATTAAAACGTTGTAACTTGCTTGGCCACCGACTGTGCCATTCAGATTATCGCCAGTTAACGAGCCGATTCCGACGTTGTAGTCTCCGCCCACAGTACCATTACGGATCGCGCTCTTTCCAACAGCTATATTATAGTTTCCACCATTCGAGTTACCATACATTGCGCCTGTTCCCAATGCCGTGTTCCAGCTACCATCGTAAATATAGATTCCGGCAGAATCACCAACCACAACGTTTTCGTTACCACTCAGGAACGACGCTGCAGAATTTCCCATGACTGTGTTGCCATCTCCAGAACTTATTCTTCTCAAAGCCTCGTAACCAACAGCAACGTTACGAGCTGGGTTTGTAAGTCCGCCGTCACCCATCGCGTAAGCACCGATCGCGACGTTTCGATAGTCAGCAGGAGCTAAAGAATCGGCACCTATTAGAGCGCCACGTCCGAGCGCTATTGAATCTCCGTTAGTATTATCGCTTGATGGTACGTACAAAACTCTGAAACCATTTACTGCGATATTTCCCATGACATCTAACTTATCGACTGGCGAAGCTAAACCAATGCCAACTTTACCAGTAGCGTCGATCACAAATGGTGATGCATCGGCCGCTTCATCTCCAACAAAGAGCGAATTCCCAGTACCTTCGTTCACGATTGATAGAGCGTAAGCTTGTCCTGATGGTGCAGTGATTGAAGTTGAAGCGTCGAGAGATAATGAATCTGAGAAGTCTGTGAAGTTTAATGAGTCTGCAGTAATCGAAGTTGTTGGAGTGTAGTACTCCCACGCAGTGTTGCCAGCGTTCCAACGAATCGATTGGCCTACTTGCCCTGCAGCTGGTGCTGCAAGCGGAAGACCTAAAATATTTGCGTCAGTATAAGTTTTGTTTGCGGCACCATCACCTACTGTTGGAGCGTTCAATCCGGTAAGTCTTCGTGTGCCACCAGCTGTTGCAGCGTTGAGATCCCAATCAGCTGATAAGCCAACTGTTCCGTCGATCCGAACGTATGCGCCAGAGGCTGCGGTCGAAACTGCATCGACATATTGTTTCGACGCTGCACCAAGTGCTGCCGCAGGATCTGCACTTAGCAATAGTAAGCCGGTCATCGTTCCACCAGCTAAAGGTACCTTCGTATTATCGGTAGCCGACGGAGTGTAATACTCCCACGCTGTGTTGCCGGCGTTCCAACGAATCGACTGGCCTACTTGGCCTGCAGTTGGAGCTGCGATTGCTGAACCGAGCAAACGGCCATCAACGTAACCTTTAGTAGCAGCATCTTGAACCAACGTAGGATCTGCAAGATCAACGATCTTTTGTCCACCGAAATCAACTGCTGCAGTCGGCGCAAAACCTGTTCCGTCATTCTTCATGTAAAACGAAGAATTGCCCGTGATCAAATCCCACAAATCAGTCCAATTCGTATTTGAAAATTCTGTCGCAACTGTTCCGTCAGCGACTCGAAGTAATTGATCTCGTCCGTAGCCAGCAACTTGCACGGCTTCGATTGCCAGCGGCACATAGTTAATGCTTTGAGCTGGTAGTGCCTGAGGCCCCGCTCCTTCATCAAACACGACTTGTAAACGACGCCCGTCTGCAACGCCCGGAGTGTATGAGTTCCCGAAGCTGCAAGTTAAACCAGTCATTGTTCCGCGATTTGCAAAGAGACGGCTGAGCGAGTACCCACCATCAACGACGGGAGCAACGCGCGTACCTTCACCGATGGTTAAAACAAATAGACCTTTTGTGCCGGTCATATCGAGCACTTGATTTTCTTCGTAGATCAAACAGTTGTCAGCATTTGGTGAGCGGACCTGAATGTTGAAAGAAACTGACGCGCCTTCGAGCGCATTGCCATCGGGTTTAGTAATACGTCCGTGATAGGTTAGACCTGTTGCCGCAAGTGCAACATCGGAAAACAAAAACAGCGCAGCTGTTAGCATCAGTAACAACTGACGCAAATGAAGCTTTTTGAAGAGACGTACCGCTGCTTTCATACTTAGCTTTTCGGCTTTGAACGCTGCCAATTAAAGGAAAGATGGTGTAAAACTACTATCTGACCGATCTCGTCTCTTTTTGAAACACTTCGAAAAATTATTCTGAGATTTCGTTGCGAAATCTTTTTTACTTACGATTCTCAGATTGGCTCTAACGTGATTTCGAAAACACGCCGTTAGTCTAGGTACAATCGCGAGTTGTATGAAAGGGGACCTAGCAGTGAGATATGGCGAGAAAACCAATCCACCGGATGAGTGACGACTCTAGATAACGATTGAGACTTTGGGATCATGCTCAATCGAATTGCAAGGATGACTATTCCTTCCTTTGCTCAGGGCAAACTTGTGGAAACGCGAGGGCGCAAAGCTAAAGGGGCTAACATCAGAGAGAGAGATTCTTTGATTATGCCAGCCAGACTGCCAGAGGTGACTTTGGACTTGAGATTTACGACTGGGAGGATACATCGTAGCGGCTACAAGGGGCTGCACACCCGCCATAAATAGGCGGGTTTTTTTCGTTCAAAACCTATCCAACGACCTGATAGCGAAGACTCTTACCTTTTCCCGATGCAATCAAACTACCGCTTTCGACTTCGTCTGCAATCACCCGATTGGCACTTCGTTTAGACATTCCCGATTTCTCTGCAAATTCGCTTGCAGAAAATTTTGCATTGCCAAAAAACTTTTTGGCCGCTGCGGCCGCAGTCGCCACCCTTGCAAGTTGTTCGACATCCGATGGTTCTTGATTTGAATAAACGATTCTAAATCCTTTTTTCACAACTAGCTCGAAACCAAACTTAGAAGATTGAATGCCAAATCCAAGCTTATGCTTACGCTCAAATTCTCTTACTCTCGCAATAATTTGATGAACTCTCTTAGTCGCAAACTGGGGATGATAATAATCTCTTGGGTAGAGAGTCTCAAACAACGAGCCGACAGCTGCTGGTCGATAAAGATCTCGAGTCAAAGCGAACAAGGCTTTGGCGATTGAAACCGGGACCTTTAGCTTCTTTCCCTGCTTAACGATTTCAAGTTTGGGAAAATACAAAACTACATTTGCATCTAAATTAGATGGGTATTGAAAATACTCTGGTGGCACTAACTTGCTTTGAGAGAGCAACAATCTTCGGTACGCAATCAAAGGAGTTCCGAAATAGAGTTTCGTGAGAAGTTCTTTTCTATCGAAACGAATTGCAAAATGCTTTTCAAGTTCGCGATGGATCTCCCAGAAACCTCGGGCCTGAATTTTTTTTGAAAAATTACTCCAGCGGTCTTCAATCTCTTCCCACGGAAAGTCGTAAAGATCGATAATGTTGAGCCACTTTTCAGCGTATAAAGCTGAAGGGTTATTGCTCTGACTAATGTTTTTTAACGAGCCTTCAAAATGCAGACGTGCTTCCTTTCTTTTGCCTGAAGAAAAAAGTAATTCACCCTTCTGCTCATCTACAATTCCACGCAACATTGGCGGTAGATCGACATTCTGATCGAGTTCTTTTAGTAACTTTGCCGCTTCAGAATTACGTTTTAACAAGATGAGTGCAGACACTAAATTGACGTCGGCTACTTTGAGTTTATAGGGATCACTGCAAATCTTTTTGAAAGTGGCTATTTCATCTGGAACCCGCTCATACTCCCACTTTTTCATCCAGAGCAAGGCTCTATAAAACGGAGTCATTTCGTATGTAGGATTTTCGAATTGAGCGAGAAGACGTTCTGCGACTGAAGTAGCTCCGACCTCAGTTAAATTGGCCGCGTACTCGGCAACCAACGCTTCGTTTGCAAAAGGCTTTTCACGCGCCTCAAGAAAGGCTTTTTTCAAAAATGTTAACGCAAATTTGTATTCACCCGCTCGACGAGCAAGATTGGCAACTTGTGGCATCAGCTTAAGTGGTGTTCTCGAAGGATTAACTTTTCGAATTGATGCGGCAATTTCAGAGCCGCGCCCTGAACGAATCTCTTGCTCCCATAGGTCGAGCTGATTCTCTTGTACAAATTTGAGACGCCGATGCTCTCGCTTCATCCGCTCTTATCGGCGCCCCAAATTAGACTCTGAAGAAGACCCTCCTAGGTCTATTGCCAATTTTCGGCTGCTTCATGACTAACCCATAAACATCTCAGGTCGCTCGCGGCGAAACTGAGAGCCATTGATAGGCTCTGAACTTGCACTTTCGGTATTATATGAACCGTCTCATCGCCCTAATCGTCTTCTGCCTTCCATTCACTCAGGCCTTAGCGGGTCCGCAGCCATACTTGTCTGCGGGTGAGTTCGAATCGGGACTTCGCTTCGGTGCTGAGATGACTCTCTCGAGCGACGAGCTTTTAAAAAGCTATCCAACAAACGGTAATGAAGTTCGCGTGAGCAGCTTGCTTGCGGAGAAAAAAATTCAGCAAATCTCAATCAAGATAAGTTCGTCTTCTAAAAATCAAGAATCGCCGACTCAAAATTTTAAATTCTTTCACAGTAAATGGAGTCGCAAAGCCTTAGAGCTTTCATATCCAAATGGTTTTGTGATGACTCTGTTTCCAGATCCGGGCGTGATCGAACTCAACACTTCTCCGAGTTCACAGCTTGATATTGAGCAAAATCTTTCTAACATTCAGCGCGACTTTTTTGATGCAGGTGAGGCTGTCGGATTAAAGCCTGCACTCTTCACTGGCTCAGGCCACATGCATATTGAGGTTAGTAAACTTCATCCCGTTACAGTTCGAAATTTCTTGGGTGACTTCTACAATGCGACTGGCCTGTCTGCAGGCGCACTAAATGAAGATATTTACAATGCCCTTGGTTCTGGTGAAATGCCTGAGAAGAACAAAAAACTTTTACGAGATGCTTTTGCGCAATTTGATAAAACCGGAGTGCTATCGGATCTCGAAGTGGGAATTCTCCGCGCCTATGAAATACCTCGCGGCGAAGACCTACCTGACTATCAGAAAGCTCGCGTCGACGATCGGGCATCAAAATACTTTGCCGTGAGCTTAAGCTCTCTTTCTAGTCTCGGCACAATCGAAATTCGCTCAATCCGCCCACAAGCTTCGGCAAAATCGTATTTGAAATTAGTAAAGCTTTTCGCCAAGCGAATGGAATTTGCCGAGAACAACCGAGTAGCCGGAAGACTTACTCAAATCGGATCGCTCAAGAGCGTCAGAGGAAATCCTGAGGAAGTTTTAAAAAGTTTTGATCGCTACTTGAGTGAAGTTGGCCTCTCGTTAGCAGACTACCGAGAATTTGTAATGCCATGGTGGCAGCTCGAAAACGGTGAAGTAGATCGATATCTCGCAAAGCATGGTGGCGGCGCTCGCAGCTGCAAAAGCATCTTTAAGGCCACCATCAATTAGCCAAAAAATTTCTCTATTCTCTCACTAACAATCGGGTTGCTGAATCAACAATTTCCCCGCTGCGAATTGAACTTTTCAGTGTGATATCACCACTCGCTCTTAGCTGATACGACTCGATAAGATGAAAACCTTGTCCCGGGCGTTTCTTTTCAACTTTGGTTTCAATAACAAAAGCGTCGCTTCGTGCAAAGCTCGCCTGAGTCTCTGTTTCGTATGATGTGTCGTGCGTTAACCGCCATACGCCATCACCAAGATGGCGAACTGGCTTTCCTACATGTCCGCTGTTCTCTGAAGTCATTGAAAGAACGCAACCGTTTTGCTCGATCGTCACCGACTGAGAAGGATTATTAGCAAAAAAGAATCTTCCAGCCAGATTCGGGCATTGAGCAGTGAAATTTTCTGCAGCGAGAGTAGTTGATGACGCAACTAAGAGAATCAAACCAAGAGCAAAGTGTTTCAACGGAGACTCCTTTTCCGTGTACACACGGATGTCCCCAGTAGACTTAATTTGTTGCTCAGGAGTCAAGAAGCTCGCAGAGGCTGACTCTGCGAACCTACCAATTAAAGAGAACCCCTAAGGGATTTGAAGCTTTGCGCCGACCATAATCTTTTGGCGACGTGAGATGTCATTGTGATTCGCTAAACGAGACAAACTAACACCGTACCGTTGAGCAATGTGGAGCAAAGTCTCGCCTCTGCGAACGACATGGACCTTATTTGCAGACCGCTTTGAATTACTTGCTACGTTTCGGTTGCTTGATTTTTCTCGGCTGTTGTTCTGCGCTACTCGGCTGCCGTTTTTGTTGGCCTTTTTTGCCGTTAACCGCAGGCTCTCCACCCCAGCCGTCGAATCGTTTGGGACTTTGATTTTCTTTCCCGCGATGATTCGAGTTCTTGCACCGTAACCATTGATCGAACGAAGGTGACGAGTAGAAGTTCTGAATTTACGTGCAATCGTCGAAAGTGTTTCGCCGCGACGAACTTTGTAGAAAGTAATGTCGTCGTCATCGGCTTTTGCGTAAACTTTTAAATCTGCCACTACAGCCGTTGCCGCGGCAATTTGAGCGTTTGCTTGTTGACCTTTCGGAACACGAATCGTCACCCGACCATCACGAACGACAGCGATTGCTCGTTTGTATGCTGGGTTTAAATCTTTTAGCTCAACGTAATCAACTTTCATCGCGTCAGCTAATTTCTTTAAATCAACTGGCTGAGACAAGATCACGTCATCCCAAGCAAGAGGCTCTTGATAATCGATATCTGTGAAACCGTATTTCTCTGGCTCTTTTGCAATCATTCGAGCCGCTAAGAACTTTGGAACATAGTTGATCGTTTCTTTTGGAAGACGACCCTTCACAGCAAGTTCCCAGAAGTCACGAGTGTGGTGACGCATAACTAGGTTTTTAATTCTGTTCTCGCCGACGTTGTATGATGCAATTGCAAGGTACCAAGAGCCGAATAAATTATAGAGACCCTTAAAATAGTCAGCCGCTGCGATCGTTGCTTTTTCAAAGTCGCGACGCTCATCAACATAGTTGTCCATTTGAAGGCCATAGCCTTTGCCCGTCGGACGAATGAACTGCCAGTACCCAACTGCATTCGCAGAGCTATGAGCACTCGGAGAAAATCCTGATTCAATCAAAGCAATATAAACGAGATCTTCTGGCAAGCCATTGCGAGCAAGAATCTGTTTCATCATTGGAACGTAACGAGATGAACGAGAGAGGTAGCGCTCCATGTGCGGACGACCGCGGCCTTGAAAATAATCTACCCACTCAAGCACTAGACGATTCACATCCATCGGAATGGCGTGCAAATCTTTTCCGCTGTCATCGAGATCATTTACAGTTGCAGGGCCAGCTTGTTTAACTGCTTGGGCATCGGCTGGAGATACATTGGCGACGGGCTTTGATGAATGAGCGCAGGCATTGAGAAGTAGTAATGCCGAAAGCGCTAAGAACGAACGGGACAAAATCATCATCCCTCCATAAGCTAAAGTTGAACAATTTGTAGTTCAATTAGGTTACACAAACCTCGAGATTGCGGCAACCTTCGAAGCTTTTCTTCATACTTGCCTAGTTTTTAGACTTGCTAGACTTTCGCACTGATGCTGGAGCTCGCGGAGAAGGCTTAACCGCTCCTTCATTCCAGGCCGGAAATGAAACTTGAATTCGATTATTTTCGAAGAGTTGATAGAGCAAATAATTTCGCAAAATCGCTTTCACATAAAAGCTCGTTTCACTCCACGGAAGTTCGTCGACCCACAATTCTTCGTCAGGATCACCCGAACGTGACTGAGATAATTTTTGGAGACTTGGTCGAGATCGAATGAATCGATCGAGACGAGTCGGTCCAGCGTTGTACGCAGCTAATCCGAGCGGCACAAATCCATTATATTTTTGAATCATCTGAGCGAGATAATAAGTGCCCATGCGAATATTTGTCGCCGGAACAAACATATCTTCAGGAATGTCGAGATCTTTAATTTTTAGTTCAGCCGCAATCTCTCGCGCGGTTGGAGGAATCATTTGCATGAGACCATACGCGCTTGACGTACTCACCGCTTTCACTTGGTAAGCACTTTCCTGCTTAATCAAAGCAGCCACTAACTTTGGATCAACTTTACGCGCAGTTGATTGCAGTTGAATGTCAGATTTAAATTCGGTTGGAAAAGAAACATTAAAGAGTGGATCTTTGCGGAGAGATGGGTCCTCATCCCAAGCTTCGTTGGCTAAGCGCACGGCCGAGCCATATCCAAAAGCCGCTGCATAAACCAATGAAAGCGTCGCTTTTTCTCGAGGGCGAATTGGATCTGGCCAAAGCTTTAACTCAGCCTGTGCTTCATCTAACCAACCTGCTGAAAGCAACAGACGAACGCGTTCGTAATTTTCTCTTTCAGTAGCCGTTAGCCAAAGAGTTGTTTCTAATTTTTCTTTGCCTGTGATCTTCTCGAGAATTCCGCCATTTCTTTCAAGCTGCGCGCGCAATCCATAGTAACTAAATGGATATTTTGAAATCAAAATATCAGCCGTTGCGTCGGCCTGCTCAGACTTTAATTTTTGCTGTGCTCTCCAAAGCCAGTAGCGCGCGATCACTTCATAGTTTTCAGCCTGCGGGAGAACTAGCAATCGCTCGAGCTGCGTAGTCGTGCCGATATATTGTGCTCGACGGTAGTCAATGAGGGCTGAACGTAGCAGAGCTTCACGAGCCGAAGTTGTTCCGCCATACTCGCTGATCAAAACTTGATAATACTTTTTTGCTTCTAAATATCTTTCGAGATTGAGAGCAGAGTCCGCCGCAAGTTCGTACATGCGAGAGTTTGGAATTCCTCTCTCGGCATTTGAAATTGCTCTCTCGGCAAGCTTAAGTGAGTCAGCATACTGAGCGCGATTGTAGATCACACGAGCCCATTCTGTGAGTCGCTCGCTGTCAGCCTTTGCCATTTCAGCAACTATGTTTTCACGAACAGGAATAAATTTTATATCGGACTTATCGACCAAACTTAAATAGGCTTCTAGAACACGCTCAGCTGCCCATTTCGCACGAACGCCACCTGGATATTGACGAATTAACTTCATCGCAACTTCAACCGCAGACAAAAGCTCTCCTGCACCAAGTGCAACTGTCACTTTTTGCACTAAATCAAGTTCGTCTGCCGATACTTCTAGTGCGGCATTAGTAACTTTTTCTGGTTTTACAGCTTCGGCTTCTTTGGTCTTTTTCGGAGCGATTGATTCAACTGCCTTAAGGCGTAATCTGACTTCTTCGCTTTCCCCATCATTCATACTTCGAGTAAAAAACTCTTTTGAGGCATCCCAACGTTGCTGAACAAATGCTAGCTCTCCCATCAATCGGTAAAGCTGCGCCCGATCCTTTTTCTCGAGTTGGACACTCAGTTTTTGCAACTTGCCAGCAGACTCCCAAGCACGAGAGCGATTCGTCTTAATGTCGGATTCCATCAACCTAAGTCGCGCACTCACCCATGCAGACTTCGCACGTTGCGCTTGGGCACCGATAAACAATCGGCTCATATCTTTTTCGAAATTGAGCAAGGTGAACACAAGTGGTGCCACATTTGATTTTGATTTTGCCTCTTCAAGAGCGCATTCAAGCTCAAAGGTAATAATCCAAGGCTGAATTTGTTTGTAGCGAGGATAAGCCTTACGAAGCTCCTGTGCACACGCTGCATTCTGGCCCTTCAGTTGAAATTCTCGAGCGCGGATTAAGTCGCTCACTTTCGCTGACTTAGTCGATGGTGACTTGCTATCGTAGACCCAGCGAGGAGAAATAAAGTCTGTTTCAGGCTTCAACTGGTAGCTTTGCAAATTTGCAAAAGTACTTTGCGAAAAAAATGAAAGTAGAACTGCCGAACTTAAGATTTTATTTAATTTCATAAATTGCAATGTCTTCCACAGTTGAAACGTTATTCTCAGGCAATTGCCACGATCGTGCTTGATGGCCAAACAAAGTTCGCTCTTCATTTCCCCAAAAAATATGAGTTACTCGTAGCTCCTTGGCGAGGTCACGCCAAGCTGGGTCATCACCAAAAATTTTTTTCAATTTGGCTACTTGATCTTGCGCTTGGATCCCGTGTGACCACAAATGCCCTTCGTATCCGATCGCTCTTTCTCGACCAAAGAACGTAAGCGGATGGTTATGAGTCGTGGCCGCCAAGAAGACAGCCTCTCTCGGGACCTTTTGAAGAGCAGATTCTACTTTGGCCAATTCACCCTGATTATAAATCGCCGCTGCGCCAGTAGTAGAAATGATCGATGGCCAGACTGCGCTCAAACCAGAGAAGCCCAAGATGCCCGCCAAAACAATTTGGATTCCAGGGCGAAGACAAAGGTTAAGCGTCGACCACGCAGAAACCATGAGTAAGTAAGGCCAAATCAAAACTTTAATGTTGTCCCAATCCCACGGAGCAACAATGAGGTTAAAGAACAGAGCAAAAAGTGCGAAGTGAAACCAGTACCGCAAAGCCAGTTCTCGATTTGATGTTTCAGCTTTGCGATTTACGAAAGCCATAACGGTGAAATAGACGCCGATTCCAACTGCAAAGTACAAGTAAGGACCGAAATTATAATTTAGAAAATTAAAAATGCTCTGCTGCGTATTGGTCCAACCCCACTGCCAACGCAAAAACGAACCATTTTTGAGTCCTACCAATGAATAGATAACAAATGCTGAGCCAATCGGAACAGCTATGAGAAGTGGTGAGAAGAATCGACGGACATCTTTTCTCAAGAACGCTTCACCGCCAATAATAAGACTTACAATCGCAAACGAATGCAGATGGAAGAATGCGAGCGCCCCCCACATAAGACCAAATGTCCAGCTCAGCTTTTCTGGTTTGCGAGCACGCAAAATGAGATACAAGCCTGCAGGGAGCGCAAATAAAAATCCCCGTTGAGTTGTTATGACCGCGAGAAAAATGTTCTTCCATGCAAGAGCAGATTGAATTTCTGCGGGCGAGCTATTCGTTGCAGCCCAGCCAGCAAATCCTCCACTCAGAAAAAGTGCGATTAAGCCCCACCAGCTTGCTGCAATTCGAACCATTCGTACAGTCAACGCACAACAGATGATTCCGACAATAAATAAATGAGCCGGAAGTCGCACTCCCACGGCATCCCAAAGTGCATTGTAAAGATCGATGCCGAGTGGATAGCGAAGTAAATCTAAACTAAACGAGGGGTTGATCCACGGAAAACTTGATCCACTCGAAATTTGTCGGATGTAGTTGATGTGCAATGGCAAATCGCCAAAGTTATTCACATTTAGAGTTTTGTATTCGGATCCCACTTCATAGAACATATATAAAAAGTGGCGATAACTGAGATACATCACAAACGCTACAACTGCTCGCTCTAACCAAAGAGTTTCAGATGATTTATTCTTTTGGTCATTAAAAAGAGTTTTAGAAACTGCATCTGCGCTAGAAATAAAGTAGCTAGCAATAGCTCCGAGGAGAAGCGCAAAGGCTGAACTCATCGGTCCAAGTGATCCACCCACTGCCGCAAAAACAAGAGCAATGAGCGATGAACATGCCATCTGCCACAAAAGAAAAAGTGTCATTGCTTACCCTTCTCTTCAGTGCCATCGGGGATTAAGCCATCAAACATTGAAGCTCTGAAGAGAGCAAACCCAGGGCCGTAGGCCGAGCGAAGCTGCAATGGCAGTCGATAGAATTTAGATTCAAGCTTCTCTTCGATAGCAACGCTATTTTTAGAGTCGTATAAAATGACATCGGCGGTTTTCAGACGTTCTTGCTCGAGAGATGCAATTGGCATGAAGTGCAAGTTTGGAAATCGACCAAATATCCAGGGAAATGGCCAGCCTTCATCTGTCATCACTTCTACCCGCATATTAAAGTCTGCTGGCCTGCGCTCAATCTGCAGATTCACAAGATCCATAAGTACTTTTATGTCTTTTGTACTCTGAACATAGACGTAGGGCTCTTGATCATTCGTGTATTCAACAAAATTCAGTCTCAGTGTCTGCACTATCGGCGACAAAAGAATCAGAGTAATCGCCACAAGCAAAAGCTTTGAAGGAAATCGATTTCGAACACTCTCAATCGCCCAGCCCAAAACAAAAGCTAGCGGCCACAACACTCCCATAACTAGCCACGGTGTTTTGTAAGGGATTATTGAGTACGCAAGCCAAGTTCCAAAGCCGATGAGGGCAAAGATTCGAAGATGAGGATTACCTTTTTTTAAAGTCGCAAGAGGAGTAAGAGCTAAACCCAAAAGGATTGGCCATTCGTAGCGAGCCAGTAAAAAAATCCAATAGAGAAATGGCTTTTCGTGACCGCTTTTACCCGAACCAGTTTTGCTCCATATCGCGAAGGCATCGAAAAACTCTCTAAACGCTTTTGGCTCCGAGAATAAATTTGAAAACAAGCCAAATAGAATCAGCGCAGCGATGCCACACACCTGAAGCATTCGATAGATTTCAGATTGAGTGAGAGAAAGCTTTGGCGATTGATCGGCCGGCTGCCGCATTACTTTCTGTACTGTTTTTAAAACTGCGATCGCAATCGCCCAAGTTCCCAGGAAAATAAAGAATGTCTCTTTGGTTGTCGCGAGAATCAAAACACTGAAAACCATTTGAGAAAATGCGATCCAACTTCGATTTTCGCGCCAAGTCCAAAAACCTAAACTAAACAGCAGTTGTGCAAAAATAAAAAGAGTTTCATGAATTGCATAGCGTGAGTAAAAAACAAAAGCTGGGCTGATCGCTATAAAAATTGCTGCCCAAGATGCAACATTGCCGACGAATCGGCGATGCGCGAGAACTAAGTAAATACATCCAATCGAAAGAAGTCCGGTAGCTGCACGCATGACCTCAACACTTCTGCCAAACAAGAGTTCAAAAAGCTGTAGATAGTAAAAGTAGAGGGGGCCGTGAAAGTTATTCGGGTCGTAATTATAGAAGCCCCTGTCCCAAACCTGCATCACAAACCAGCCATTGATACTTTCATCAAAATGCGGCGGCTTCCAACCTAGAAATACGAAACGCAGCGCAACTGCGATGACGAAAGTTAAAATAAAAAGAAAACGGTTTCGACTCATGCTCTCGATTCAACGGTGTTTTCTGCGCTCGAAGCAGAAGCTAAACGAATTGCGTTTTGCATCTGTTTTTCAAAATCATCAACTAGAGGAGTTAAATTTTGCTTCTCCTTGAGACTACCAACAACTTCTGCAGGTGCAAACGTCAATGCTTGAAATTTATCCATAAGCTTTGAAACTGGCTTTGCAAGTTCCTGCCGAAGACTCGGCGGCATCTTATTGAATAGCTTTTCAAGTTCGACGTCGGCTCCGCGCTCACCAGTAAGTTCGCCAAGTATAACGCTACAGGTGTTGGTTACTTCTGCTCCCACCGCTCGCCACTGATCTTGAGCCAGAAGAGTTCGAACTTTACGCATTCGAGCTGTCAGCTTTCTAGTTAAATCTTTTTTGCGATTCCCCCAACCGTATTCGCGTCTTGCGTGAAGCAATAAGCCAATACTCACTAGGCAGAGCATCACACTGTAAATACTCAGTTGCTGCGTCAGCGAAGATTCGTGGGCTGCGCGCCACTCGGCAGCGATCACTGGCGCCTGAGGCTCCCTCGGTGCCCGTTCAGAACCACTCCCCACTAACGGACTAGCAGCCACTGATCCGCCTTGGCCCTTTTGCACATTGATTGTGAGCGGTTCAGTGCTTCGAGTGACATATTGTTTTGTCACAGGATCAAAAATTGAAGCAGTAATTGGCGGAATCGTGAATTGTCCTTCACGGCGAGGAATAAGCGACAAACTAAACTCTTTATAGCTAGTTCCCGCCTTAAAAAACTTAGCATCTTTTTGGGTGTCGTATAACTCGAGTCCCTCAGGTGGTTGAAACGGAGGAATATCGATGAGCTTTGCGTTTCCGGCACCGTCAAATCGAATTTTTAAAATGAACGGCTGATTTGATAAAATCCCCTGAGAATCGATTCCCGCTGTGACTCGGAATTGACCGACGGCCCCAGAAAAATCTGAAGGGCGACCTTGCACAGGTAAATCTTTAACGGTCACTTTCACCGGCAGAGATGATTTTGTGAATTGGTATACTTTTGCATTAAAGCCGAATGCATCTCCGACAATGACAGAGCATTTTGCTGTGTAAGAATCGATGACCGCGACTCCCGCTTTAATCGGAAAAAGTGCAAACGACGCAAGGAGCGCCTTTCGATACGGGACGCCGTTAACAATTTCTTCGGTGAAGTTTAACTGCGTTGCCATCTCGATGTCTTCTTTCCAGAAGCCTTTTAGCGATGGGTACTTTAATGTGTCGATGTCACGAATGTTGCCTTTAGTGTAAAGATACCAGCTCGCAGTAATCTGCTCTGAGACATAAGCCTCTGACTTATCGACTTCTACTTGAATATGAAATGCTTCGTTGGGATTAAAGGGCTGCGAACCAAATGTATTCGCACCTGGGTTCGGCAGCATTCTTCGGCGGAGCAATTGCGCAAACGGATCAAGATCTTCGTCATCTTCAAAAATATCGGGAGGCAAACCTGGATTTCCAGGCACATTCGGCCTTTGAACTCCCGAACCTCGATTAACACCCTTGATCACTTTTACGGTAATGGGCTTTGTCGTGTAGGTTTTTCCATCGACATCAACTTGGGCAGCCGGAATTCTGAGAATTCCTTCGCCTCGAGGCTGGAGTTGAAAATTGAAATGTTGAGTGCGAACTGAACTAAACTCTCTTCGACCCTGTGCCGTAATAATCATTTGTGAACGACTATCTTCAGAGCTCCACTCATTGATAACACTAAAACTTTCTAATCGAGGAAGCTGCGGATGACTAAGGTTCACTCTTTCAGTCATGCTAATACTGATCGAGTAAACAAATGTGTCGCCGGGCTCCATCTCATTGCGATCGACTGTTGCTTGAACAGTCACCTCAGCCAAAGCCAAGAACGAAAACAAATTTAGAAGGAGAAAAATAACCGGCGCAATGAATCTGCAGTTCATTACCAATCCTTTTCTTTAGGTGCTGACTTCATTTTTTCATTTTGGAACTTAGCCCTAATTTGCTCTTCTTGGCGCTTAAGCTCCTCAACGATACGATTGACGTCTTGCTGAGACATTTCTTTACTATCAAATGGTTTTGGCTGCGACTTTTGCTGCTGCTTCTTTTGTTCACCTTGTTTCGGCTGAGGCTTTTGCTGCTGGTTGCCGTCTCCGCCTTCGTCTTGCTTCTGATCTTTATTGTCTTCACCACCGCCACCACTTTGCGAGCGAGTGAGAAGTTCGATATTTGTTTTTACCTCGACTGAGTCAGGCTTAATCGCAAGTGCACGCTGATAAAAATCTAGAGCAGCATCAATTTGCTTCACTTCACTACTACTGACAGCGGCATTAAAGAGCGAAGCAAACTCGGCCTCATTGTTCTTAGATGCATTAGCAAGCGCAGCTGCTTGCTCGAATTCCTTTTGCGCTTTTTCGAACTCTTTATTTGCATAATAAGATGCACCAAGATTGAAATGCGCCTCAGGAGAGAACGGAATTTCAGCTAAGGATTGCGCAAAATAGTTATGCGCATCGCTTCCGCGCTCCTCTTTGAAGGCTCGTACACCTTCGCGGTTCAACCAAATACCTTTGAGCTCTCCAGCTTCAACAACCGAAGAAACACATAATAGAAAAGAGACAAAGGTAAAACGAATTATCATTTTACAGCCACCTCGAAACGACCTCGCCAAATTCGTCCTGCAGATTGACGGTCACCTAGCAAAAGTTCAAGTAACGCGAAGAGAAGACCGGCAATAAGGAAGTATTGATATTTCTCATCGTAACTTGTCGACATTTCCGAGGCAAATTGCGCCTTCTCAAGTTTATCAAGCTCAGCTTTAATGGTGCGTGCGTCGTTCGCTCCAAACGAAATATGATGAAAACTCCCTTTGCCTGCTGCCGCAATCTCTCTGAGGGCCGTACCCTTCACTTGGGTAATGACTTCTTTTCCAGCCTGATCTTTTTTGTATCCACGTAAGTAGCCTCGTTCATCGCGAATTGGAATTGGGGCCCCTCGCTCAGTACCAAACGCTATTGAGAAAATGCGCATACCAGTTTGCGCAGCCTTCTTAGCTTCTTCGATCGCACCTTTTTCTTGATCTTCACCATCAGAGGCAATCAACACCACACGCGAAACTGTGACGCCTTCATCAGGGTCGACCCCTCCACGCTCGAATGCTTCTCGAGCCTCTGCAATCGCTTTCTTAAAATCAGTTCCCTGATTCTCGACCGAAATCGGACTCAGGCTCTCAACGAACATCTTGAGGGCAGCTTTGTCGGTCGTCAGAGGCGAAACCAAAGTTGCTGAACCTGCAAATGCAATCAGTCCAACTTTGTCACCACCGAGCAAATCTAATAATCGAAGCAGCTCCGATTTAGCAAAGCCAAGTCGACTCGGCTTTATGTCTTCAGCGAGCATGCTGTTCGACACATCGACCGCAATCATCAGCTCAACGCCTTCACTCTTGATGGCTTGTTGGCCACGACCCGTTTGAGGTCTGGCTAATGCAATCACAAAACAGGTTAGCGCAAGCGAGAAAAGGATTAAACGCAATCGTCGCCGCCCAGGCGATCTTGATGAAGTAAGGAATGGCGAAAGACGCTTTCCGAAGGCCTTAACGAGCTGCTTTGAAAAACGTTTCTGAGCAACTGTTGCAATTATGATGATCACCGGAAGAAACCACAACCATTGCAGAGCAGAAGGATTGGCAAAACGAAACATTACGGCCC
Source organism: uncultured Bdellovibrionales bacterium (assembly GCA_964543475.1). Taxonomy (GTDB): domain Bacteria; phylum Bdellovibrionota; class Bdellovibrionia; order Bdellovibrionales; family JAMPXM01; genus JAYSYM01. The sequence continues at coordinate 275,178 of CAZIYJ010000002.1, forward strand.
CCTTCTGAATAAGGTTAGTTCAAGCAACTTTGAAAAAATGAAAAGTAATACTCCGGCCAGCAGCCAGGGCTCAAACTTTTCAGAATACTTCGTGAATTGGCTTGTTTCGATTTTCGTCTTCTCAAGGCGCGCGATATCTGCGAATACTTTTTGTAGGCCGCCGCTAGTAGTCGCGCGATAATACTTCCCGCCAGTTTGAGATGCGAACTTCCCTAAAAGATCGTCGTTCACCGAGCTATGAATTGGCTGATAGCGTTTTACTTTTCGACCGAACGCATCTTCTGTTTCAATCGGTAACTGAGCATCACCGTCAACACCTGCGCCGATTGAGTAAATTTTGATTCCGTATCCTTTTGCAATTTCTAGTGCCGTTTCAGGGTCAATTGTTCCTGAGTTATTTTCTCCGTCTGTCATAAAAACAATGACCTTCGATGTCGCAGTCGACTCTTTTAGTCGAGCTGCACCTAATGCCAAAGCATTGCCAATGGCTGTCCCCATCTTAATGTTTCGAGAGATTTTCGTGTTATTAATACTCTCGACTAAAAGTTTGTAATCGAGCGTTGGTGGAACGCGCGTAAAAGCTTCACCTGCAAAAATCACGTAACCAATTCGATCCGAGAATCGAGATTTAACAAAATCTGCCATGATTTTTTTGCTGGCTTCGAGGCGATTTTGAAAAGGCGGCATATCTTCGATCAGCATAGAATCTGAAATATCGATCACCAGGAGCATATCAATGCCCTCAACACTCTTCTTAACTTTAGTATCTGCAAGCTGGGGTCGAGCAAGCGAGACAACGATTAAGGCGAGCGCGCCAAACATAAGTACCTGCGGAAGAAAACTTAACTTCGCTCTCAATCCGGTCGGAAGATTTTTGAATGCAGAAACACTACTTACTTGCAGTGTTGGCAAAAGTTGACGCTTACGCCATATGCGATAGAAAAAGACTGCTATTATCGGAATCAGAAAGGCGAATGCCCAAGTCGCTGACCAAACTGTCATCGGCGGCTCTCCTGATTTCTTTGCAGGTGAATTACGTCGGCACCTTTTCGAACAATCTCAAGCAGCTGTTGAAAGTCATGAATGCTCATTCGACTTGCGCTTTTCTTCGCACGTCTTAGTTCGCGATCTGCGACTGTCAAATGCTGCTCGGTTTGACGATAGAGTCTTCGATCAATCTTTCGAATTTCACGATGAACGAGAGCGTGGGACCATTTAAGCGCCGGAACTTTAAACTCCCGCGCCAAAAACCATCTAAAAGCCAAATCAAGTCGATCGATCATTTGTTCGGCAAGCTCTGCGTTCCATCTCTCGAGATGGGTAACGGGCAGATCTCGAGTGATTTGACGAAGATCTTTTTGAAATTGGTGGTACGGCGCAAGCGCAGTCGATCGCTCAGCAAGTTCGCGAAGAAACTGTTTTCTTTGTTGTGATAGCCGATAGATGCGAACTAAAAGACCCGCGATTAATGCAAAAGCAAGGGCCATCACGATCCAAATCCACAACGGATAGGCCGCACTCATCGGCCCAATCGCGGGAAAAGGTTTACCTTCTGGATTTTGCTCCTGTTCAATGACTGTCTTGGTCGCGAGATTGAATTTTGCGAACTCAACAACGTTAGTTCCGTCGGTGATCGCGTAGCCAGCTACTTCTGTCGCCTGTTCGCCTGCTACATAAGTCGTTGCTGTCAGTTCAACAGAAGTTTCAGTTAATGCATCTACTTTAAGTATCTTTAGTGCGTACGGAAATTCTTTGGGTCGACGTAGGCTTAGTTTCTCTTGAACCAACTGCACAGGCTCACCTTGGCATGTGAGCTTGAAAAGGTCGCCAACGGTGAGAGTCTCACCCACTTCTGCTCTGCACTGCCACTGAAATGTCTTTTGGCTGTTTTTCATTTTCGGCCACTCTTGCGTCGAAAATAAGCGATTAGCGGATCAACAAATTCGTCATTGTTTAAAATATTAATGCGATCAATTTGAGATTTGCGAAACTCTTTATCGCGCTCTTCATTCCGTCTTTTTTGCTCAAGCGAATATGAATCACGAAAGCTTTTCGCTGAAGAGTCGATTAGCATCACTTCGCCTGACTCTGGATCTTGAACTTCAAGAAGGCCGAGATTTGGCAACTCTCGCTCAACCGGATCTTCGATCATGCACGCAACGACTTCATGCTTACGAGAAAGGCGCTTGAGTGCCTGCGAAAAAGAGCTATCAAGAAAATCGCTAAACACAAAAACAGTCGAACGCTTCTTTAGGATCCCTTGCAAGTAAGTCGTTGCAGCTTCAACGTTCGTACCTTTGCTACGCGGCTTATAGTAGTAAAGGTCACGCAGAATTCTTTGCACATGACCGCGACCTTTTTTGGGCGGAACAAAATGCTCAACTTGATCAGAAAATAAAAGGAGTCCTACATGATCGTTATTTTTTGCTGCGCTAAAACCCAAAAGAGCTGACAAGTGAGTGATTGCCTCACCTTTAAAATGATCACCTGATCCGAAATCAGTTGATGCACTGACATCGACCGCTAAAATTAAAATCAACTCTCGTTCTTCGTCGAATTTCTTGATGAATGTTTTGCCAGTTCGCGCAGTGACCGGCCAAGAAATTGTTCTGACATCATCACCGGCTACGTATTCGCGAAATTCGGCAAAAGTCATCCCCTGCCCTTTAAAAGCAGAATGATATTGTCCCGCAAAAGTCGAATTGACGAGCTTTCGCGTGCTGATTTCAAGCAGCTTAACCTTTTTTAGAATCTCAGCTGGTAAAGCCAACTATGGAACCTCTACTTGAGCCAATATTTCTTTTACGATCTGGTCGCCCTTAATTTCTTCGGCTTCGGCTTCGAAACTTAAAATTAATCGGTGACGAAGAACGCTGTAAGCAATCGCTTTCACATCATCGGCAGTGACATAGCCACGGCCTCGCAAAAATGCGTGTGCTTTAGCCGAACGAATTAAATTAATTGTCGCTCGCGGGCTTCCGCCAACTTTTATTAAATTCTCGATCTGACCTAAACCATGTTTAGCCGGCTGACGAGTCGCCATCACAATCTCAACGATATAATTTCGAATTTTCTCATCAACATAAATTTGATCGACACGCGCACGCGCACGAAGAAGTTCTTCGGCTGTAATAACTGGTTCGATCTCGGGATGCTTATCTTGACCCATACGATTCATGATTTCTAACTCGTCCACCTTCGACGGGTAATCAACGAGAATCTTAAACATGAATCGATCCATTTGCGCTTCTGGCAAAGGATAAGTTCCCTCTTGTTCGAGAGGGTTTTGTGTCGCCAACACCAAAAACGGTTTTTCTAAAATGTAGGTCGTATCACCAATTGTTACTTGTTTTTCAGCCATCGCCTCTAGCAAGGCTGATTGAACTTTCGCTGGTGCACGGTTGATTTCATCGGCTAATACGATGTTCGTAAAGATCGGACCTTTCTTCACCGTGAAGTCGCCAGTCTTCGGATTAAAGACCATCGTTCCAATCAAATCTGACGGAAGAAGATCGGGAGTAAACTGAATGCGTTGAAAATTTAATGAGATCGCTTTTGACACCGATGAAATCGTAAGTGTCTTCGCGAGACCGGGAACACCTTCAAGTAAGATGTGTCCGCCAGTTAACATCCCCATCATTATTCCTTCGAGCATATCTCTCTGCCCGACAACTACCTTTGATACTTCTTTGAGCATTCTTTCTACGAACTGACTCTCTTGTTGAACGGCTGCATTGAGTGCACCAATGTCGACTTGCACGATGTGATTCTCCCTCGAAAAGATAACCCAAATGAAAGATCCATTCTCGCGCCGATTGACGTGTGATTTCAATGGTTTTCGATTGCTCGTAAGGCTTCATTGCATCAGACTAGACCCCAATGAATACTCAAAAAAATGTTCCGCCAAAAATTCCATCCCCAAACCGAATTTGGGTGAACGTTGCAACTGCTACGTCGCTGCTCATGGTCGTTGGGCAAATGGTTGCGGGACGTTACGGACTTTTGTTCGGGTTTCTCTGTGCTCTAGTTTTGAATTTTTTGATCTTTCTCTATCCGAGCATTCGACTTTTCCAGCTATTTCCTAATCAGCAGCTCGAGGGACAAGATCCAAATAAGGTTTTAAGCACAGTGGAGGATCTCTCTCGAAAAGTAGGTATCCCCACGCCGAGCGTTTACATTATCGAGATCCCAACACCCATTTGTTATTCAGTTGGTTTAACGCAAAGCTCGAGCGCAATCTTTCTCTCAGAAGGATTGATTGATCGCTTAGAGCCGAAGGATGTAAAAACTGCTTTGGCTTTCGAAGTCGCAAGAATTTATCGATTCGACTCTTTAGCTGGGACTGTAAGTGCCTCTTTAGCTGGAGCGCTGAGCGTCAAACCCCTTCGTCGAATCTTTGCGCCGGTCGTTGCTTTGCTTGTGCGTATTGCGCTTCGTCGAAAAAGCTTCTTCGGAGCCGACCAAGAAGCAGCTCGGCTCCTGGACCAAGATCCTAAAGCCCTTGCTCAGTTACTTTGGAAGCTAGACTCCTATACTCAGACTCTTCCGATTCAAGTGGCTTTACCTTTTGCACATTTGTTCATTGTCACTCCCTTGACGGGGCGAGTTCGCGACTCATATCTTTCTTTGCAGCCTGCTGTTAAGACACGCATTAGCCGGCTGACTGGTCACTATCCGGTATAAATATTAGTTCGCAAAGTAGGTAGACATGGCAAACCAACAAGCAGTCGAAGCAAATTTCTCAACTCTCACTCTCTCAATCGGTTCGTCGGCAGCGATGGCTTTGGGCCTAGTGCCGAATCCCGTTTCAGGAAAAACAGAAAAAGATGTCGAAGTTGCAAGATTTAACATTGAGCTTCTTCGCATGCTGCGAGAGAAAACCAAAAATAATTTAAATGCAGAAGAAAAAACTTTTTTAGATTCAGTAATTGCTGATTTGCAATTGAAGTTTGTGCAAGCAGCGGGCTCAGAAAACACTCAACAAAAAAATTAAATCCCTCGGAGTCGAAAATGATCCATTCGAGATTTTTCCGTTTCCTTCTTTTTTCAATCGTAGCATTTGCAGTTGTCGTTGCTTACATCAGCTCTGACGACGCAATTTCTCAAGACAAAGTTGGCTCGCCGCCAAAACCAATTGAAAAAGCGGTCAGCGATCTCAAAAGAGATCCACCACTCAATCCATCAAAACTTGGCGACCCGCTACCAAGAAATTTATTCGTCGAACTTTCAAAATTGATTAATCCGTCGATTGTCAGTATTTCGACTGCACAAAATGTTCGAGCTAATCCGCGAATGCCACGAGGGTACCGCGACCCTATTCAAGAATTCTTTGAAGAGTTCTACGGTGGCGGTGGATTCTCGCAAGGAGATAATGCTGGGCCGCAGCCGCGCGGACTCGGATCGGGATTCATTATTAGTGCCGACGGTCTCATCGTTACAAATAATCACGTCATTGAAGGTGCTGATATTATTCGAGTGACTTTAGATACCGACAATCAAAACTTCTATGAGGCCGAAGTTGTCGGACGCGACAGCCGAACCGATTTAGCTCTTCTCAAAATCGATGCTAAGAAACAACTTCCTTCAGCACCTCTTGGCACGAGCTCAACTGTACAAGTGGGAGAATGGGTTGCCGCCTTCGGTAACCCATACGGACATGCGCACACTGTGACCAAAGGAATTATCTCTGCAGTTGGTCGTGAGCTAGGCGAGATTAATAAATTTCCGTTTTTACAAACTGATGCAAGCATCAATCCGGGCAATTCTGGCGGCCCGCTTGTTAACTCGCTTGGCTACGTTATCGGAGTGAACACAGCAATCGATGCGCGCGCACAGGGAATCGGATTTGCGATTCCGATCGACGATGTAAAAACAATCGTTGAGCAGCTCAAAAAAGATGGCCGTGTTCGCAGAGGCTATATCGGCATCGGACTTCAGCCGATTACTCCGCAGATTGCACAGGGCTTAGGATTAGAAAATTTAGACGGCGTGATGGTTGCGCAAGTAGATGATCGCGGAAATGCAAAAAAAGGCGGAGTCGAACTCTACGACATCATCAAAGAAATTAACGGCAAACCGATTGTGTCTTACATGGATTTGCAGAATATTGTTGGCGACGCTGAAATTGGTTCGAAAATTAAGATGAAACTTCTTCGATTACAGAATGAACGTTTGGTCGAGAAAAATGTTTCGGTCACTGTTGGCGAGAACACAGAATCGGCGACTCCTCAGCGCGAGACGAAGAAATACATTGGCCAAAAGGCTCCGTTTGACCTTGGTTTTAAGATAGCTGATTTTAGTGCACCAATCGCTGAAGACCTCGGAATACCTCGAGGCACTCCGCAAGCACCAATTGTAATCGAAGTTGATCGGAACACGACTGCAAGCAAAGCTGGATTACACGTTGGCGACGTTGTTTTAGATGTTAATCGACAGCCCGTGAGACGCGCAACCGACGTCGTTCGCCTCTTGAAGAGAGGGCAAAATATTCTTCGTGTTGCTCGGGGTGGACAAGTTGCACTCGTTCCGCTTCAAGTTAAATAGAATTAACCGGCTTGTTTCATTAGTAATTCTGATGGAATCACAACTACGAATTTTGTATTCGGTGAGCTGTCATCTACAAAGAGCTTACCATGGTGAGATTCAATAATTCCTTTTGAAATACTCAATCCAATTCCAGTTCCTTTACCAAACTCTTTCGTTGTGAAAAAAGGTTGGAAAAGGCGGGTCTTCACTTCACCTGACAATCCTGGCCCGCTATCAGTCACTTCGAAACTAACAGTGTGTTCGTCCGATTTGATTTCTAATTTTATCCAGGGCTCGGGTGTACCAACAACCGCATCAAACGAGTTGTTCAATAGGTTCAAAATCACTTGGCTAATCTGAATAGAGCGGCAGTACATCATGATCGGAACTTGAGGCTTAACAAAGTTAAGTTTAACGCCATTTTGTTCCATCCGCTGGCGACAAAGACTCAAGGTTTCGTCGACGAGCATTTCAGCATCGGTGTCTTCAAGATCTTCTTTGGATCCGTCGCGAGCAAAAGATTTTAGTCCCCTTACAATTTTTGCTATTCGCTGGGCCGTTTCAGAAATAAGCCCACTCATTTCTAACATTTCGTTCGGATCAACATTATTGTCTTTGATTGAACTTTGAATTTGTTCTGCACAAAGCAAGATTGCATTGAGTGGAGTGTTAATTTCGTGCGCGACCCCTCCCGCCATTTCACCGAGCGCAACCAACTTAGATGTCGCCACGAGCTTTGCATCTTGCATCCGAAGGCGCTCTTCGGTTTCTTTCTGAGCTGTAATGTCGAGGAGAAGCCCATCCCACAAAATGCTGCTATCGTCTTGCAAGACTGGTGAAGAAGCTCCCTTAAACCAGCGAAGCCCCTTGTTTGCTGTTCGCAAGCGCCCCTCCCAGTGCCAAGGAGATAGATCGCGCATGGTGACTACGAGTGACTCCTGAAAGCTAGCCATGTCATCTTCGTGAATCAAACCGATAATTGCGTTTGCATTACCCACAATTTCTTCTGACTTAACTCCTAAGACATCAAACGACTTGGCACTGAAAAATGGGAAGCTAAAATTTTTCTGAGCGTCAGCTTTGAATTGATAAAGCAGGCCAGGAGAATTGGTTGATATACTTTGCAACTGTCGTTCTCGATTGCGGATTTCAAGCTCGACGCTCTTGATAGCAGTTAAATCTTGCGCGATGCAGAGTAAGATCACCCCTCGATTTGTTTGAACCGGAATTTTCCAGATTCTAAAAGATACTTCGCTATGGGTTAATGGGTTATACGCAACCTGGTTGGTCTCAAAGAAAGAATTGAATTGAGAAAGTGCTAATCGATCATCTTCGCTATATTTCTCTGCAACTTCGGCCGGGAGGTAGTCATAGACATTTTTGCCGATGACAAAGTCAGCGTTGAGACCGAACACTCGCTCGGCAGTTTTGTTCCAAACGATGACTCGCATTTCGTCTTCGGCATCTTTACAAAAAACGGCGACAGGCAAATTATCCACGATCATCGAGAAAAATTCTACCTGTTGAGCTTGATCTTCAAATCTCTCAAAAAACTTGCGATACAAGTTTAGCTCGCTTTCGCAGGGCCAATTGAGCGCCCAGGTGCACGCTCGTCGACTTTTAGAACTCGAAGTAAAGCCGTGACGAATTTTTGATCAAGCTCATCAGAGTAGACATTTCGAAGTTTAATCGCAGCTTCTTTTGGAGTGATCTTTACAACTCCTGCATCGACCGGAATAATTAGACTGCAAAATCGATCTGCAACTGCAATTATTCTTGCAATTGGGTGAACAGCTTCACCTTTTATTCTGAGCGGATATCCTGAACCAAAGATATTCTCGTGATGTTGCGCAACTATCATTCCAATGTCTTCAGGAAGAGATGGAATCTTATTAATAATGTCGCGTCCTCGCAATGGATGAGTTTCAATGTGCTTGATTTCGCTCGCCGTTAGTTGGAGACGTGATTTTGCGAGTAACTCAGAGGGCAATTCTTTTTTGCCAATTTCGTGAAGCAAACCCGAGATTGAAACTTTGAACAATGTATTCGTCGAAGTCCAACCATGCTGGCGCGCAATCATGCATGAAAAGAAGCTGACTGCCACCGAGTGGGCGTAAAGCTTATTGCAATGTCCCTGGAAACCAGTCACAAGCTGAAGAATGTCTTGGTCTTCTGAGGCAAGCTGCAATGTGCTTTCAAGCATTTGCTGAGCTGGCCCCAAAGTTTCGGGATCAATTTCGCCAAGAAAGCATCTCTCAGCAATAGCTTCCGACGTATTTTGCAAAAGCTTGAGCTTCATTTGTTTGTTTACCATCGGACTATTCACGGCCGACTGGCTGACTCTGATATTAAAATCAACGTAACGAGAAAAATCTTCGAGAGCTACATAAAGAAAGTCGACCTTTCTTTCCTGATAGACTTTAAGTCTCTCCACCGGAATTGCATCACCTCGGTGAGCAACTTTGACGTATTTCGTTTCTGCTATGCGAACATAGAGATCAGACACCAAATGCGTAGAAGAGATAAATTCACTAATGTGCACCTGACAAAATTTAATTGTATTCGGACTATCTTTTCTATCTGACTTGGCCTGGGGGTTAATTGCATCTTCAATGACCCCAAGAAGAGTGTCTGCCTTGAAAGGCTTTGGTAAAAATCCATTCGCCCCTAAATCGAGAGCAGCCTTTGATTCTAAAATTTCAGAGAATCCCGTCATAACAACAACCGGAACTTTTGAAGTCTTCCGGATATGCGCTAAAAGTTGAACGCCATCAAGTTCTGGCATACGTACATCGGTGATCACCAATGAAAAAGTGGATGGACTAAGATCAAAGATTGTTTTCGCCATTAATCCATTTACAGCTTCACGAACTTCGAAACCTGCAGCTGTTAGCTTCTTTGCAAGCAATCGTCTAAAGATTGCATCGTCTTCAGCTAGCAACGCGACTCTTTTTTCACTAATGACTTTTTCGTCCATTTGCAGCCCCCCGATAGTTAATAGATCGGGGGTAAACTTAAATATGTTTAGCTTATTTCAAAAACGTAAATTGTTTCTTAAGAATTCTTAAGGAGTTGAAAGAAAGCGTTCCAACCCAAGGCAAGATTGTTACTTCGTGTAGGGAATTATCTGACGACCCTTGTAGTACTTTACCACTTCGCTTGCAGTCTTTGAATCGCGCTTAACCAAATGGTAACTAAGCTTCGCCTTGTTAATTTTGCTTTGTAAAGAGAGCTTTACGAAAGGATTCGCAGGATCTGAGTAATGCATCGGGCCCGTGTAAAAATCAAATCGACCAGTACCCACAATGGCTTGACCAGTATCAGCCACAATAAAGAAACCTTGATGAATGTCTCCGTCCGCAAGTTCGATTTTTGCTTTAGCTACCGCTGGCACATAGACCACATCACCAGCTTTATAGAGATTGCGATCCGCAGCGATACTAATGAACGGCTGCAAACAAAGATTCGATACACCTAATCCGTATGGACATGTTTCTCGGTCAATAACTTTGTAACGTGGGAGCCCACCTTCGGCGCCAACGTAATTGATCAAGTATTGGCGACCATCATTTGTTCGAACAAGCGCCGAGCCCTGCATCTGAGCTGCAAAGTAGAATTTAGAGCAAACTTTAATTTCTGATTTACCCGAAACAAGAGTCTGGCCAGTTTTTGCTTTCAAAAATTTGGTGTCATTTGCTTTACATGATCGAAAAGGAGAGTTGTCATTGCTCGGAAGATAGTAAACAGTTGGCTTTAGTAGTTGAGCGCGTCCCATGTCAGATTTAAGAATCTCAAGTCGTTCTCCGTTAATCTTTGGCTCTTCTGTGGACTTTGGTTCTTCTGTGGTCTTTGGCTCATCAGTAGATTTTGTCTCTTCAACTTCTTCTTTTTTAGTCTCTTCTTTTTTATCTTCTTCTAACGGAAGCTCGATCTGTTCTTCTGTCGGTGCGTCGGTACGGTCGCCCAAATCAAGCTCAAGCTGCTCTTCAACAGTTTCACTCTCATCAATATAGAAGGCATCAATAGAGTCGTCCCCGCCTGATTGAGATTGCGCCAAATCAGACTCTGCGAAGTTGCCCGCGCGAAAACCCCGGCCACAACCAACTAAACTTAATACAAGAACTGATATGACGAATGCCTTCACGGGATTCTCCTACCTAATATCAACTTCAAAACCCATACTTGCGTGGCGAAGGCACTTAGCACGGTTGGCTACTTTGACCATAAAAATTTTGCTCTTGCCGTGCCGAAAAATGGCTTGGCTCAAGTGTCTAAAGTGTAAACACACGTGGCACAATTTCATCGCGCGTTGAAACTTCAACGGTTTATCCGCAACTTCTGTTAAAACTGCGTCTGAAGTTTAAACACGAGGAAGTAGTAATGTTCTTTACAAATACTAAGTTGATGTCAGCAGCCAACAGATCTATTCGAATTACGCTCTCTATTGTGGTGATCGGAATCGCAAACACAGCAGCAGCCGAGAATTTCTTTACTCGGTTCTTGCCGGGAGCGAATGAAAAAGCTGCCGAAGCAAAGTCTGCAGCGGCTCCAGCAAAACCAAATGTGGCAAAAGGCGAACTCATCTACGTAGTCTGCTCAGACATGGGCGGAGCTCGCGTTCGCAGTGGCGACATGAGAGGTGTTTTGTTCAATGCAAACCAACTCGAAACTCTTAAGCCATTCCAAGGTTGGGGCGTGAACAAAAAAGTTGTTCTAGTCGACGGCCAGAAAATGCCGTTTATTCGCGTCCAATTTGATTCTTCAGAAAATCGCTCTACGAATATTGGCTGGATCGCAGAAAAGTTCGTTAAACTAAAGAGCCAATGCCCAGCTGCTGTTGCGGCCCAAAAAAATCAAGGCGTAAATGTTCAGATTACTGGATTGACTGCAGGCAACTGCTGCCGATTCCCGATCACTCACGTTCCACTCCAATCTTACACTACGGGTGAGAGAATGTTCGGAGCCCTTCGCGGCAAAGGCCGAATTCACGCAGCCTCTGATCTTTACGGCCGAGTGAATGAACCAATCGTGGCTGTTGCACCCGGAAAAGTTATTCGCGGACTCTACGACTTCTATTACAGCACCTATGCCGTTGATGTAAAACATCAAGGCGGATTCGTTGTTAGATATGGCGAAGTGAGCGGTAAGCGATCTGCTTCATCAAGCACAGGCGCGCCAGTAAAAATGTCTCAGACGATTGCATTCATGGGTCAGCTCATTCCAAGAATTCGACCACCAATGTTGCATTTCGAACTCTATCGCGGAGATAGAAATGGTGCGCTGAATGTGGGAAGAACTCGAAAAAATGGTTTCGGTCGCCGAGCTGACTTAGTCAATCCTACTAAGCACCTTCAACGTTGGGAACGGGCCGCTTTCTAATGGGAAAAGATGCGAAGATAATTCTTAGTGTCGCTGTCATTTGCATCGGATTAGTCGTCTGGCGATTTAATGTTCAGACAGCTACAAAGCCAGCAGATGACTCAGTAGCTGAAGAAACAACTTCAGCTATTGCTCCCTCTGCTTCTCCGCAAGATGCAGACACCAGCGCCAAAGTGTCTGATGCCCCCACTCGCCCGAAAATTCCGCCACAAAATAAATCAGTGATTGAGAAAGTAGAAAAGACTTTCTCATTCAAAGTTGATAAAAATCTTCCGCAAGATAAACAGGAACTTGCGTCGCTCGATCGTTTCGCTCAGGCGCTTTATCTTTTTTCAAGCACTGAACAGCGACCAGAATTTTTAGTTCAGAAGCTTAATGAAGCAGGACTCAAACCATTAGTCGTACAAGACTTCAATGATTTCACAGGCAAGATGATTGTAGTTCGTACGGGTGAGACTCTTCCGGGTACACGATATTTCCACGCTCAATATTTTGAAGACGAGGACAAAAAGCCTTTCCTTCAGCATATGTCATTTGAATATCGTCCTGACGAGAAGTCACTTGATGAATCAATTGATGCCGTCAGAAAAGCTTTTGGGAAAAACGTTGGACCAGTTCAGCGCTGCACAAAAGATTTTGCAGCATGGGAGTTTGGCGAAATGACTGCTTGGTGTCATCAACTTGGCGAAGAAGATATTCAGAGTGATGATCCAAGCCGCGCGCGATCAAAAGAAGATATCGGTGCCGTGAAGTGTGCGATCGAACAGAATCCACACCCGCAAGACGAACTCTGCGCTAAATAGCCTGTAATCTTTTCTCATAACCCAAGAAGTCCAGTTAAGTGTCTTACTGATGAAGAGCTCGGATGCTCTTCTTAAGGGGTAGATACTATGGACGGTCTAATTCGAAATTGCCTGCGCACTTTAGGTGTTCTGCTGCTACTTTTGATTTTTTCTTTTCAAGCCCATGCTTCGTTTCCACAAAAAGCAGAAACTGACTTTCAATCAGCTCTCGAAACCGCCAAAAAAGACTTACGTGAAGCCGTGCAAAATTACGAAAGCGAATTCCAGCAACGGATCGCAGATGAAGATGCGCTTCTCGATCAGAACATTACACCGAGTTGGAATTTAGTTGCAGCAAAGCGCGGAAAATAAGAAGCAATTCTAATTACAGCACTCACATTATTTCGATCATTGTCGTTATCAATATAATTTAGAATTCCGGATTTTTTTCCGGTCAATATTAATGGCTGAGAGAGCGAAAGCCAATCGACTCCAATTGTGATATTTTTTCGAATCGTCCACCGATTGCCAAAACCAATGTTAAATCCAATACCCTCGAGTGAAATCAAATCAAGGCCACCCGGGTAGGACGAATTCAAACGGCTTAGAATTTCGCTACCAACTTTGACTGAGTAATCAAAGTAAGTAATTCCATAACTAAAATTAAAACTGTTCTTACCCAAAAACGATCTTCTTGTGATCGAAAATCGTTGGTCCGTCATTTTTCCGATGTCTTCAACTAAAAACGGAACACTCAAACTTGCGCGCAAGTACTCCATCTCCCAGGTAGTGTCGGCATCTGGCACATAGCTGGCAGTGAAACCAATTTTACTCGGAATAATTAAGTCGAATAACGAGTAGTTCGCAAGAAGAGCATAGCTTTGGTCGCCCCTTCGCTTTCGTGAACCCGAATCGTCTGCGCAGGCCGCCTGTGAACCCACTAATGTCACAAGTGCCAGCAATGAAACCATAGATCTTATGCCCATCTGCGACTCCCCAATGAGGCGCAATCCCACCATGACAAGCAGAACTCGTCAAATTGTGCCTTGTGGGGATTTTTTTACTCATTAATGCTTGCCTTAGGGCGCTGCATTTGGTGGATTGGCCCTATCCCCCCAACACCGAACCTGCCACCAGAGGGATTTATGTCTGAACCAAGCATGTCATCGCAAACCGAGGGCCGACTTCAACGATTTCTTTATCACGTCGAGCGTGTCGGAAATGCACTGCCTCACCCTGCAATTTTGTTTTTGATTCTCTCGTTTGTCGTGATTGGACTTTCTGCCTTAGTAAGTGCGCTGGGGCTTGAAGCAGTTCACCCAATTAAAAAAGAAACGATTGTCGCTACCAACTTGCTTTCGCTCACGGGGCTACATCTTGTACTCACCGATATGGTGAAAAACTTTTCGGGATTTGCGCCACTTGGTTCAGTTTTAGTTGCGATGCTCGGCTTCAGCATTGCAGAGAAGAGTGGCTTGATTCCGACGCTCTTAAGACTTGTTGTTCTCAAAGCTCCGCGAAAGCTTCTTGTCCCTGCTATTCTCTTGGCCGGAATCATGTCACATACTGCAGGTGACATTGGTTACGTACTTTTAATTCCGTTAGCTGCTATGGCGTTTCACAGTGTGGGTATGAATCCGCTCGCGGGACTTGCGATTTGTTTTGCAGGCGTCTCGGGAGGATTTGCAGCTAACTTCTTGCTCAGCACGGCTGATCCACTTTTGTCGGGTATCTCGACGGAAGCTGCAAAGATTATTGATGCAAACTATGTCGTTACACCAGTTGCTAACTGGTACTTCATGGCTGCATCATCAATTTTGATTATTGGTGTTGGAACATTGATCGCAAATAAAATTACGATTCCATTCGCCGGAAAATATGAGGGTGCTGAGCCAAACATCCCGCTTACTCAATTGTCTGCCGCCGACAAGCGCGGACTAAAATTCGCAGGACTCATGACTCTTGCTTTAATTCTGTTCATCGCTTTTGGGATTATTCCTGATAATGGCTATCTAAGAGATCCTTCGACTGATGTCTTTCACTCACCTTTAATGAAGGGTGTTGTGGCAATGATCTTTTTCTTCGGCGCCCTCACCGGATTAGCGTACGGGTACGGAGCAAAGACTTTTAAAAATAGTAATGACGTCACTCAAGCGATGACCGATGCGATGGCAACGATGGCACCGTACTTAGTACTTGTGTTTTTCGCGGCTCAGTTTATTTCGCTTTTCAATTCGTCAAACGTTGGTCTCATCATGGCTGTTAAAGGCTCTGAAGTTCTCAAAGCTTCTGGTCTCGGAACAATCCCATTGATGATTGGCTTTATCGTACTCACTTGTTTGCTCGATCTTGTGATCGGAAGCGCTTCTGCAAAATGGGTATTGATGGCGCCAATCTTTGTACCAATGTTTATGCTTCTCGGAACAGCGCCTGAACTGACACAGGCTGCGTACCGAATTGCCGACTCAGTCGTGAATATTATTTCGCCGCTGATGTCATACTTCCCGCTCATCTTAGCGTTCGCAGTCAAATATGATCCGAAGGCTCGAGTGGGCACGGTGATTGCTTTAATGCTTCCGTATTCTGTCGGATTCCTAATCTTCTGGTCAGTAATGCTATTGGTCTGGATCACTCTGGGATGGCCTCTAGGTCCTGGCGCGCAGCTACACTACCAAATGCCTTAATCGCAACTTGGGGTTGTCAGAACAGACTGGCAGCCCTAAACTTAAAATATGAAAAACTACTCTGTTCGAATTGTCTTTGCATTCGCTCTAGTGTCTTTTCAATCGGCTACCACTCTCGCTGCTAGCGTAAATCTTTCGAGCGACCCCGCTCTTAGAGTGATGCCGATTGTTGGTTACGAAACTATATTCCGCGACTCACCTACTCCGCACACTTCGTCGCGATTAATTTACGGCTTGCGGGTTAGCTACGGGATTCCGGCCCTCTCGGGCGAAGCAGAATACACTCGAGGTAATGACGTTGAAAATTACACGACCGCTCCTGAGCGCATTCGAAACGAAGATGAAAACTTAAAACTTGGATTGGTCTCTTCATATCATCCGGCCGAATTCTTTTTTGTAAGTGCTCGCGCTGGTGGCCAAGCTAGCCAAGGCAAAAGAGAAGTGACTTCTTCGGGTGTTATGACAACGACCACTAAAGATTTAGAAGTTAACCCTTATGCGGGTGCTGGTCTTGGCTTTCATTTAAGTACGCTTCTTACACTCAGCGCAAATACGACTGTTGTGTTCCGTGACTACAAGAACATGCGTGAAAATGATGTTCAAAGCACCGTCTCGCTATCGGTTGGGATCAATTAATTTTAGTCTGTCTTCGATTAGTACCAGTCAAACTGACATGAGACCTTCGTCTAGATAGTGGCCGTTGCCATTCAGAGAATCTCTTTAACGGCACAAACTCCGCAGATGCAAAATGCTAAGATCAACTACGTCCAACAATTGAAAGTTCGATTTCGAAAAAGGGACTCATCACCCTTGGCGCAACTACCGCTGCTACAGTTGGCTCGCTTTACTACGACACCGATGTTTACGAACACAACCGACGAGGAAAAAATTTAGTATTTGATCAAGAGACCTCAGGATTTTTGGGAACACTTGGTGGCGGTGGGCTCGGAGTCGGAATAGCCGCTCTTCAACTTTTCTTTGATCAAAAGAATGGCCTTAAACATGGGCGAGCCATTATGCTCACCTCTTTTAATCATGTCATTTTGGCATTTGCTTTTAGCCGCAAGCGACCCGATGGACGACCCGACTATCTTCCGTTCGACTCAGCTTTTCCTTCGGGTCACTCGTCTTCAATCTTCGCTACTGCCACTTCGCTTTCATATGCTTATGGTTGGCTCGCGGGAGTTCCCGCCTTTACGCTTGCCACTGCGATTTCAGCAGCTCGTGTGAGCGAAAATACACATTGGCTAAGCGACGTTGTTGCGGGTGCGGGTATCGGAATATTTTGGGCGACAGCGAGCTATAATGTTTCAGACGATTTACCGGGAGAAGTCCGCATCTTTCCCCCAGTTCTACTAAATGGAGGCGCGATCATTAACGCCTCTGTTGACTTCTAACACGATTAGAATTCCGTCCCAATATGGGACACCATCTAAACTTTGGGACAGATTGATCCGATATGTCAGTATGAGATTTTTGTCGATTCTCCGACATCGCACTTATTCAAACGATAAGGGCTTTTCGCTTATTGAAATAAGCATTTGTCTTGCTGTGATGGCTATCTTAACTGTTGGACTATCGGCAAGCATGATCGATATGCAGAGAGCGAAGATCAAGGGCGAGAGTGATGCAAACCTCAACTCAACCGCTCAACGCCTAAGCCAAGCTCTTCAAAGAAAAACGTCGACGATGAACACTAGAACTTGCGCTGACGTTTTGAATTTTGGAACTTTTAATCCTACAGGCCAAACTGACGTAAGCATTGCACCTGAAGCCGGACAAGTTTTTCAGGCCAACACTGTTGTTCCGGGTGCTGCAAACTTTACGATCGATCGTCTTTATCTCGATGACGCTGTGATGGCGTCAGACCTAGGTGTGAATCGTCTCTACATTGCTAACCTTTTCATGACTTCGCAATCAAGTGGCTTTGTACTTCGCTCGGCTCCTCGGCAAATCTCAACACTTACATTGGTCGTCAACGCTTCGACTCAAGCACTCGTGAGCTGTAACTCAGAACCTGCTCTCGCTGGCGGTCAAGATTTGTGCGATGGACTTGAAGGAATGATTTGGAATCCTGCGACTGCAAAATGCGATCAAAAAGTTGAAGCCGACCCGGTTACTTACCGCATGGCGTGTATGCCAGGATTCAAAGATCACGGTGGCGGAGTTTGCAAACCGATACCTACAACATGTGCGAGCGGACAAATTGCAAAAGGATATAACTTTTCTCAAGTAACGAATTGCGAATTACCGCCAACACCAGTTGTCGCGCCGGTGCTTGCGCCGATTCCGGTTGTTGCAGAGGGAGCTCCTGCTCCAACTCCGGCACCCGTTGTAATGCCAGCCTACGTTGCGCCATCTGCTTCGCAAACTATCGCAGCACCTTCAGCACCCGCAGCACCTCCCGCAACTTGCACTGACGGAACGAGTCTCGGAGCAATAACCATGTCTTCTTGCTTTGGAAGTCTGTCGCTTCCTGGCTTGGGAACTTTTGGTGAGTACTGTAATCCGCAAATCATAAATCCACCTGCCGTCGCGGGTTCGAACTGCGCCGCGCGAGAGCCTGCAAGTTACACAACACCGAATCTCGCGGCCAATCCTCCAGCGCCATCTGCGCCGGCTGATCTGACTTGCCAATGTAACTCTCGCCGAATCAATAACGGCGAATACTGCATGTACTGTGTCGAGAACGTGAACTTAGGTTTTGGCGACATCGATTACGCCTACGGCGTTAGCCAATGCTCAAGCGGAAACCTCGTTCCTGTATCAAGTCCGTCTCTCAACACACCTGTTGGCACCTGCAACAACAACTACGGCCGCGCCCGCTACAGCGGCGGCGGCTTCCAGCAATACAACGAACTCCAATAGCTGCCGTACTCTGTTTCATTTTGAGACTAAGCTATTAATAAGTTCTCACCGATAAGCTCTTGTGAACTCTGGCAAAAATCCGTTTTCTTATTTCAAGTCTCAGTCTGGCTCGGTGCTCATCATCGCACTCGTTGGAATTGTTTTGCTTGGAGTCATGGCCGTTGCCGCAGCGACGCTTGCACAACAAGGAAACGATCAAGCAAGAAAAGAAAGTGAATTGAAATCACTTTTGGCTTTCACTCAAAATCTCGAGACCGTTCTCTCGACAAACAGCGCTTGCGTCGGTGTTCCGGGTGTTATCGATGGATTAAAATTTGATAACGGTGCAGGATTTGCTGCAAATCAATTTAATTCTGCTCTTGCCTCGCAGCCAACCGGACAACCTGTTTCGCTTGGGACTCCACTCTTACACGGTTCGGGAAGATTTGTCGCCGCTGCTGGTGCGGCTTACACTCCAAGCAATATTTTGATTGATCAATTATTTATTCGTAATGCTGTGCAAGTCCCCGCCTCGAACACCTTCCATGCGCAACTGGTTTTACAGGCAAGTGTCAACAACCGCGGATTTGCACCACGAGAAGTTGGTACGGTGACTTTGTCCCTCGATGGGGGAAACAATTTAATTAGTTGCGAATTCGCACAGTCAGCCGTCGCTGCTTGTGAAGCGATGAATTGCAAATTCAATTCTGCATCTCCAAAACAAAAATGCGTTTGTGGTTTCCCGCAGATGTCTTGTCAAACTTCGCCAGGTCAACCGCAACAATATATTTCGGGAATTAATCAGACGACTAGTCCACCAACTCCGATCTGTTCAAACTTTAAAGTTGATTGTTCTGACCCAGCAGTGGGCGGAAAAGGCCCGGGATATTTCTTGAGCGGCTTTGATCAAAACGGAGATCCAATTTGTCAGCCGGTTGAAGGAGCGGTGGCAGGGCCACCAGTTGTTTGCTTAGGCGGAGCAACAACAACTGTAACTGCTATTCCAGCGTCACCAATAGGATGTTTTTGTCCTGCTGGCGAAACATGGAACGGAAGTTTGTGCGTCCCTCCTCTGACTTGCACAGGCGGAGCAACAACGACAGTTACTGCTGTACCCGCCACTCCAGCTGGATGTTTCTGCTCGGCTGGACAAACTTGGAATGGAATTTCGTGCGTGGCTGCAATGGGGCCGATGACTTGGCAAAACTTGGGAGGCTCAATATCTGCGTTGGCCGTGTGGAGCGGGCCGCTATGTAGTGCGATCGGAGCTGTCGAAGACGCACCTTGTACATTAGGTGATCCACAATGCGCATCAAGCTTTACTCCTCCACCTCTTGGACAAGTGTTCGGATTAATCTGCTCTGGTCCTGGCGCTAACGGTGCCCAGACTGCCTCTGCCGCCTGCAACACTTTTGTTAATCCTGGAAACGCAAACACTGTGCAGCCGGTTCCGACAACGAAATGTTCTTCAGGCGCGATGTATTGTAGTAGCTATCACGTGGGCGGAGGTACTTGTGTTCCACCTACTGTGCTCACCGATCCTTATACTCCGGGAACAGCTTATGTGGGATGTTCAGGTATCTCAATGACACCGATCCTACCAGGGCCTTATACGACAACAAGCGGAGTCGAAACTTGCGCGGTTTCTGCATGGCCATCATTTGGATCAGTTTGCGGCGCAGGATTTAAGCCAGGCCCCACTACTCGTTTCGCAATTCCAAGCCCACCAGTGATATTCGTATACGATTGCCTTCCGTGCGCTGCTGGTTCTCACCCTCCGGCGACGTGTTTATGAAAAAGATTTATAGAAATTCTGGATTCACTCTGATCGAAACGATGGTCGCAGTTGTGATCTTGCTAGTTTTAGCTCTCGCATCTGCGAGCCTTGCCAAATTGGCATCTGACGGTAACCGATATGCCGACCGAAAAAATGCACAGAGTGCACTTGCGCAATTAACTGTTGAAAATCTTCGTCATGCCAACAGCTGTGATAAAGCAATTGGGCCCGGAAGTGGCTTAGGGTTAACAGTCGACGACACGTTGATCAGACAGCCAGGCACAACTGGCGGATGGCCACTCACCGTGAAAATTGCAGGGCTCAATTCGGGCCCGTCAATGACCGGTGATACGATGTCGAACGCAACGATCTTGCCCCTTAAACGCCTTCGAGTAGAAGAACTAAAATTAGCTGAAGCAGTTGAACTTGAAACAACAGCCACTGATCGTACTTATCTTGCGGCGATTTTTCTTCGCACGGCAGATGTTGGTGGAATTTCGCATAAACCGATTTTAGTTGGTACTGTAACTTTGAAAACAGAGCTTGCTACCGGTGCAGTGATTAGCTGTGAAACTTCAAAGAGTGCGAGCATAAAAAATACATGTGAGGATATTGGTTGCACATACAACGCGGCCCTTACTCCCGCATGCAGATGTAGTCGCACTCAAGTAGTATGCGCAGCACCAGGCTATATGCCCGTCGCATTTACGGCTGACGGATTACCTGATTGCAGACCAATCGGTGGAGATGTTCAGTGCCCGCCGGGTGAATTCTTAATTGGCGTTGGAATCGACTGGCACAAATGCGGTCCTGCTCCAACAACTGTTGCTGCTGGACCGCCACCGCCACCTCCTCCTCCGAGCACACCACCAGTCGCTTCGGGCTCTTGGAAAAATGATGGCGGATGCTCCGCTCCAGCACTGGCAGTTCCGAATCCGAATCTGTATTGCAACGGGACTTGTACTATATTTTTAGCGGCATTAGCTGGAATTGGGAGCTGCACTGTCGCAGCTGTTAACGGCATAGGCTACACTGAACTTATCACTGCAGCTATTCCACCTGATACGAACCCGTATGCTATGGATCCGCCATGCATAGTCGGTAGCAAAGGTTATTGGTTAGACCCAACGCCGAGGCAGACTCGAACCAACAACTACAACGACATCATTTCTTACACCTGCATGTAGGTCATCTTCCTGATTGTTTCACATTGAGACTAAGATTTTCGTCTCAAATTGCCGATAAGCTCTTGTGGAGTCTCGCAAAAATCCGTTTTTTTATTTCAGGTCTCAATCTGGCTCGGTGCTGGTCGTTGCACTCGTTGGAATTGCTTTACTTGGAATCATGGCTGCTGCTGCTGCGACACTTGCACAACAGGGGAATGAACAAGCAAGACAAGAAAGTGAATTAAAAGCACTTTTAGCATTCACTCAAAATCTCGAGACCGTTCTCTCAACAAACAACGCGTGCGTTGGCATACCTGGTGTGATTGATGGACTAAAATTTAATAACGGCGCTGGATTCGCGGGAAACCAATTTAATTTTGCTCTCGCCTCACAGCCGTCAGGCCAACCTGCTTCGCTTGGTACTCAACTTCCTGTCGGAAGCGGAAGATTTGTAGCAGCCGCAGGCGCTGCTTACGCTCCAAGTAATATTTTGATCGATCAATTGTTTATTCGTAATGCCGCGCAAATTCCAGCGTCGACCACTTTCAATGCTGACCTCGTTTTACAAGCGAGAGTAAATAATCGGGGCTTCGCACCAAGAGAAGTTGGAAAAGTTACTTTTACCTTGGATGGCGGAAATAATTTGGTGAGTTGTGCGTTTGTGCAATCAGCAGTTGCAGCCTGTGAAGCGATGAACTGCAAATTTAATTCTGCGGCTCCAAAGCAAAAGTGTGTTTGTGGTTTTCCGCAGATGTCTTGTCAAACTTCGCCTGGTCAGCCACAACGATACATCTCCGGAATTAATCAGACAACGAGCCCGCCCACTCCGATTTGTTCGGACTTTAAAATTGATTGTTCTGATCCAGCGATGGGTGGAAAAGGCCCGGGATATTTCTTGAGCGGCTTTGATCAAAACGGCGATCCAATGTGCCAACCGGTTGAGGGTGGTGTTGCTACTCCTACACCGGCTCCGACTGCAGCTCCAACTCCGCCTCCTACTCCTACTCCGACACCGCCCCCTGCTTGCGCGTCTGATGGCGATGTAGTTCATGCTCAGTATGGCGCGTGTGCTGGCGGACCACCGTTTGGCGGACCACCAAAGAGTGATTTCTATTCGTACTGCTGTTCCGGCAATGTTGTGAAGACATGCGATGCAATGTCCGATTTACTTTATACGTGCGCGCCTCCGGCAATGGCGACTCCAACTCCAGTGCCTACTCCGCCTCCAATTTCTTGCGGAGGTTTCACGACTGGAAACCCTTGCGCACAACCTAACGGATGGATCGGCGGCGCACCAAGCGGGATAAACTATTGCTATTGTGGAAGTCTCTATCCGAATGGCTCTTCACCTCCTCCAGGAAAATCTGCAGCATGGCAGCCATATTGTTCGGGTGGTATAGTGAGCATACAGGCCGTTGCGTTGCCAGGGTTGTGCCCGTGAAAAATAAAATGCGCCGAAATAATTTAGGCTTCACATTGGTCGAAATTCTGTTCGCAGTTTCGATCTTGTTGATACTTGCGCTAGCTTCCGCAAGCCTTGCCAAATTATCTTCTGACAGCAACCGATATGCTGATCGAAAGAATGCACAAAGTTCTCTTGCCCAACTCACTATTGAAAATCTTCGTCACGCAAATAGCTGTGATCGCGCGATGGGTCCAGCGAGTGGATTGTCGTTAACCGTCGACGACACTTTGATAAGACAGTCAGGTGCCACCGGCGGATGGCCACTCACCGTGAGAATTGCCGGACTTAATTCGGGACCGTCGATGACAGGCGATACGATGTCGAACACGATGATCTTGCCTCTGAAACGCCTTCGCGTAGATGAACTAAAATTAGCTGACGCAATTGAAATTGAATTAACAGCCACTGAGAGAACTTATCTTACATCTGTTTATCTCACTACCTCTGATGTCGGAGGCATTTCGCATAAGCCGATTTTGGTTGGCACATTGACTCTGAAAACTTCGTTAGCAACGGGTGCAGTGATTGGTTGTGAAACAACTACGAGTGCCAGCATTAAAAACACCTGCGAGGATATTGGCTGCACATACAACGCGGCTCTTACTCCCGCATGCAGATGTAGCCGCACTCAAGTTGTATGCGCAGCGCCAGGCTATATGCCAGTTGCATTTAGCGCAGATGGCTTGCCTGATTGCAGGCCGATCGGTGGCGATGTTCAGTGTCCTCCTGGCGAATGGCTGATTGGTGTCGGTATCGACTGGCACAAGTGCGGACCAGCACCAACTCCTGCACCTTCACCTACACCGGGCAGCTGCGTGATCAACGTTGAGAATTTGTACACCGACTTTGACGGAGTAGTTGGAACACTCTGCACAGAGCAAGTTTGTGCCGCTACAAATTACATAGCTCCGGCCTACGGTGGCACCGGAAGTCTAGATAACTTAAAGCCATGTGCGCTTGCTGGGAACGGCGAAACTTGCCTGTCGTCAGCGCGGTATTTAACTGGCAACAATTGCAACATCTCTTCGCGATGCGAAATCTACACTACGGTGTGCGGCGCAGCTGCACCGACACCTATGCCAACACCAGCTGCTACATCTACACCCGCGCCAACATCTACGCCAACACCTGCGCCTACTCCACCGGTTGCGTGCTACATGCGGAGTGAAACTTTCTGGTATAATGCGACTGACTGCGATTCCGTTGCTAAATTCAACGGTACTCTTGCAGCCTGCCTAGCCGCGCTCGAAACTCCGACCGCATGTAATATGTCTCCAGATTGCAGTGCCGTGCTCGTGGGCGAACCAATGGCCGTCTACTGCCCATAAGGTGCCATCTTCCTTTTTGGCCCGCGGCGAGTCACACGAGATTCGTCCGCCATTCGCATCGCCTCAAACTGCTAAACTATCTGTAATCTTTTAAGACGATGCACTGATTATTGCTTAAGGGGCATGCCTCGAAAAAAATTTGAATGCGACCCAACCCGCCCATATCATCTTGCTGCACGATCGAATAACAAAGATTGGTTTGCGCTTCCAATCGAAAAAGTTTGGGAGATCGTCACCAACTATCTCCACTTCGTGCATCATGCATTCGACGTTGAAACGCATGCGTTTGTGTTGATGCATAATCACTTTCACCTTATAGCAAGTTTTCCGAATGCGAATTTAAGTGCGGCTATGGAATATTTCATGCGACAGACCAGTCGCTCGATTGCGTCTGAGGGAAATCGCATCAACCATGTCTTTGGTACGCGCATTTTCCGTTCAAGGCTCACGTCTCAGCACTATTATCTCAACGCCTATAAATATTTGCTTCAGAATCCTGTGCGCGCTGAGTTGTGCAAGACGGTCGAGTCTTATCAGTTTTCGTCGTTGCACGGTTCGCTTGGCCAATCGAAAACAATTATTCCAACAGTCAGCGATGCTTTGTTGTTTGACGACGTGGAGAGAAGTTTGCGATGGCTGAATGAGGCAACTTATTGGCGACTAGTCGGGGGCGATCGTTACGTTAAGTGGTGCGCTCACGACGCGGCCCAAAGTTCCGGCGGTCGAGACACCTTGAAATGCATACACGACACCCTGATCTAATTGCGACAACGTTACAGAGTGAGCTGTTCGCAACAAATTGTCGGACTCAGTAATCTGTGTCGTATCAGAACCTTCGCGTGTGTAGAGTAGCTGCGAAGTGGCTGGCATATTGGTATTCCACTCGATAGTGACTGTGCCCGCGAAATTGTAAGTAACGCGCAAGTTTTGAATCTGAGGCTTTTCTGCCTCGAGACATGGGTTCCACATCGCTTCAACCGGAAGCGCGAAGTTATCACGACTCATCGGCTGCCATCCGCGCGCTAACAAATCTTTGTAAGCCTGCTTTGGTGTCGAGCCGTTGTTTGAGTCAAAAAATGTGTCGTTACCTAGCGTTCCGCAAAGTGGATCCTGCGCGCCGTTTGCCGGCATCTTTCGTTTCATCATCACAAACGAAATGTGCATCCGAGGCCCTTGATAATAACTGATATCGCTCATGTACTCAGTCTCACGAGTAAACTGAACTGGCTCAACACCACACCCAAATCGAGTTGGGTGAAGTCCATCATTATCGATGATCGTCTTCCAAGTACCGTTCGGTTGCTGCATCTGAACTATCGTTCCATCGTCCGAGAGTGCTGCAACTTGGTACATTCCTTCTTCTTCAGTAGGCCCAAGACGAAGCACTGTTTTAAACTTCATTGCAAACCACTCGACCAAGATATCGCCGTTGTCATCTTTGACTGGTGCTCCACTCTCCGTTGCAAAACCTTGATCAAAAATTCGAGTTGGAACATTTAACTGCGATAAGAAAACCGTCTGATTGGATTTATAGCCAAGATTGAAATAGTCATTAACCTTGAGATTATTCAAGTTCGTAGAACCCAGCTG
Organism: uncultured Bdellovibrionales bacterium; assembly: GCA_964543475.1. Taxonomy (GTDB): domain Bacteria; phylum Bdellovibrionota; class Bdellovibrionia; order Bdellovibrionales; family JAMPXM01; genus JAYSYM01. The sequence goes on from CAZIYJ010000002.1 coordinate 300,721, forward strand.
ATTGGGAAGAATATAATAGAGTGAACCTTTTAAACCGACGTTACTACGAGGGTCTGGAGGGTTGCCAAACGGATCGCAAACCATTTTGTTGGCAGGATATTTATTTACGTCAACCGAGCTCTTTTGAAGTGGAGCAAGGTTCTGAAGCTCAGGTGCAATCTTTGTGTCTCCAGCACTCGGACCGCTACAGTTAGCGAGCGTCAAACTGACAAGTGCGAACCCTGCCGACTTTACTGCTGAACTTATTGTTAAACCTAGATGACGCATTGTTAGTCCCCCACGTACTTCTTTAGCTATAATTCTACGTGTAACCGAACCAATCGCAATTGAGTGTCTCAGGATAAAACATGGCGGCCCGAGAGCTGCCGATGCTGACCAACTTGCTGACAGTACTGTTAGAATCGATTGACCTCGTGTCTCAATCACGAGAAATTTTCGTATGCGCTACTTCCCTCTCACTGATGACGATTCTCGACCTCAGCTTCATATTAAACCTCTCGATCTCGTTGATTGGATCGAATTCGATGAACACTTCGAGTTTCAAACTCAAAAAAAATCTCAGCTTTTAAAAACCCATCGCGAGACCGTGTTGCGTGTTCTTGAAAATTGCGGCGCAAATGAGGCTGCGATTGAATTAAATCAATTGCTTCGCGATCAGATAGAGATGCTAGGGAGACCAAAACCATTCGACCCAATTCCACAAAATGGCGAAGAGGCTCTAATTCAAATTGCGTCGTGGGTTCAAGAGGACTGGGCATTAATGTCTGCAGAGGCACCCGTGCGATTAAATGCGGGACTAATTTGTTTTCCATCGCGCTGGAGTCTCGCTGATAAAATCGGACTTGATTCAAATGCGATTCATGCTCCGGTGCCGCGATTTGAAACTGTCGCAAAGCCAACGCAAAATTTTCTGGAGAGAATGACGACTGATAAGCCGATGTGGCGAATTAATTGGACGATTCACGACTCCAACGAATTGTTCTGCCCTGGCCCGCATCCGTCGGCTAAAGATCTCACGACCGAGAATATTCTCTCGCGAACTTTTTTGAGGATCGAGCGCCAAACTTTGCGCAGGCTGCCGAGAACAAAAGCCATCGCATTTTCGATTCGCACTTACCTGCACCCAATGACTGAAGTTGTTGCCGACAGCCAACGCAAACAACAGCTCGTGACGACACTCAAAAATTTAAATTCAGAAACCGCGGCCTACAAAGGCATGCGCACTTTCCACCACCTACTCCTCAACGCCCTCTAGGTGCCATCTTCCTTTTTGGCCCGCAGCGCGCAATTGTTAGCGACAGCGCCAGACAAAAATGACAAGGCGCGGGCCAAAAAGGAAGATGGCACCTGGGGGATTATTGGGTGGCGAGCCAGTCGTCGAATTTGAGTTTATCAATTGAAACAACTTGAAAGATGGCTTCTTTGTCCGACTTACGTTCTTTTAAGTGGACCACAAGCAATCGATTTTCTTGGTCGATGGGACGAGGAAGAGTTTGTGTGTTCTGAAGTTTGGGTAGCACTTGATCTCGCCAGAACTTTAAACCCTGCGAGCCTGACTTCTTTTGCATGTCTCGTTTAATTTTTAAAAACAAAGCTGAGTTTTTCTTGTCGCTTAAATCAATCACTTCAGACGGTGGCGATTGCACTCCGCTTTTATCCAACACTATCGTGATCACTTTATAGCCCTGCTTTTCTGCGTGCTGCTCGAAACCAACTGACTTATCTTCCTCGACAGATTTGATAAGATTCAGGGCCTTTTCATAAACCACATTCTGAATCTTTGGATTATTCAAAAAGAACTCAAAGTAAATGAAATGGTTCACCAAATTCGGCAAAACAAAATTTTTACGGTAAGCTTTTTCGTCACCCTTAAAAACTTTTGCGATTTGATCCAAAATTTTTGGATCCTGAGTTTGCTTTCGAATTCGTTTTTCTTCGGCATCTAAATCAGCTTCGGTAACAGTGATTCCATTTTTCTCGAGAATCTCAAGGTAACGCGCACTTTTTTCTAGCTGCATCAAAGCGGCCTTTTCGTCAGCGTCAGGAAAATAAATTTTTGCCACTTCGGTTCGAAACGCAAGATCAGATTTTGTGATTTTCCAACTGCCGATTTGCTTAACTACACCCGGCTGAACAATCAGCCAGACTGCAACGAGCAATCCCACAAATCCTAGAACGGGATAAATTAAATTAATTTTTTTCAAAATAGGAATCCCCTGAACTATGGATAGTAGAAGGCTCGGTCTGGAAGATTTCCGCCTGCGCCTAAACCACCCCAAATCATCATACGCGTACCAAGCCAGACCGCAAGATGACCGTACCGGGCAGAGGGAACATTCGTCAAAGAGGTCGCCGTCCACGAGTCGGTAGTTGGATTGTAAGCAGCGCCACTATTGTAAGTGGTACTGTTTTCGCCACCCCATACAACCATTTTTGAGCCTGTCCATACAGCGGTATGAAAACTTCGCGCTACAGGAGCATTAGTCGTGGTAGTCGTTGTCCAACTGTCGGCAACTGGATCGTACTGCCCTCCGGTATTTGAATAAATACCTCCCCACACAACCATTTTTGATCCTGTCCAGACTGCAGTGTGGGCAACTCTTCCCGTTGGCGCGCCAGTAGTAGTAGTTGATTGCCATGTATTTAAACTCGGGTCGTAACGTCCGCCTGTATTCAAGTTGTTTGAACCGTCGAAACCACCCCAAACAATCATTTTCGATCCAGTCCAAACTGATTTGTGGCTATCTCTAGCCGCAGGTGCACTCGCCGTTGCCATTGCAGACCAAGTATCTGTGGCAGGTTCGTACTGTGCTCCTGTGTTTGTGTGGCCACCCGGATCAGTGCCACCCCAAAAAATTATTTTTGTACCAATCCCCAGAGCCGAATGCTGAAACCGTTCGGTTGGCGCACCGGTTGTAGTCGCGGCTGCCCAGGTATCAGTCGCAGGGTTGTATAGCGATCCTGCTGCAAGCGAAAAACTAATTGGAGTACCAGACGCATCGATGTCAAGTCCTCCCCAAACTACAAATCTTGAACCTCCCCAGCCGCCAGCCATGTAGGCTTTCGCGTCCGGCGCTCCTGTTGTAGTCATTGGAGACCAAGTGTCTGTTGAAGAATCATAGACTGAGCCTGAGTTCGTGCAAACAAATGCTCCGGTAATTCCGTCGTAAGGGCATGTGCCCCAAACAATATATTTCGAACCCGTCCATGCCGTGATCAACTGATCGTTGAATGTTACGCCGCCTGTTTCGGCAAGACTCGTAGCAGTCCATGTATCAGTTGAGGAGTTGTATCTTCCACCAGAGTTTGAAGCAGAAGAAACATACTCGCCTCCTCCCCAAACAATCATTTCTGTCCCTGACCAAATAGCTGTGAAGTTGACTCTCTCTGTAGGAGCGCCCGTCAAATTTGTATAGGTCCATGTGTTGCCTGTTGGGTCATACAATCCGCCGTCGTAGAAGCCGGTCAATCCGTCTCTTCCACCCCAAACGATCATCTTAGAGCCATCCCAAACAGCCTGATGTAATTCTCGCGCAGGCGGCGCTCCAACAGTGTCCGTCGCTACCCAAGAGTTTGCTCCAGGATTATAAACGCCGCCGCTCAACATCGCACCAGATGAAGAATCTCCACCCCAAACAATCATTCGTGAGCCAGTCCAAACTGCCGTATGTTTTTCTCTTGCTAGAGGACCACCGATTGCCGCCGTTGCAGTCCAACTGTCTAGAGTCGGATCATATTGGCCACCGGTGGCGACTTCAGAACCTGCCGAACGTCCGCCCCAAACAATCATTTTGGAACCAGTCCAAACTGCAGTGTGCCAGTATCTCCCGGTCGGTGCTCCAGTCGTCGTTGTTGCAGTCCACGTGTCGTTACTCGGATCGTACTGCCCACCTGTATTGTCAGCACCACTCCAGACAATCATTTTTGTACCGGTCCACACTGCAGGAGTATTGTATCGAGCTGAAGGAGCTCCCGTGAGAGAGGTACTTGTCCAAGTATCAGTTGCTGGGTTGTATCTCCCGCCAGTATTTGTTCCGATGCCGGTACACGTAGTGTTACCGCCCCAGACAATCATTTCGGTTCCAGACCAAACTGCAGTTGAATCACAACGAGCACTTGGCGCACCTGTCGTTGTCACAGTCGCCCACGTGTTTGTGACAGGGTCATAAGCCGCACCAGTGTTATAAAGTAAACTGAGATTGGAGTCTTCTCCGCCCCAGATAATCATCTTCGAGCCAGTCCAAACGGCGACATGGCGCGCACGTGCATCTAACGAAAAATCTCCGCGCACCCACGTGTCGGTCGGTCCCGCGCTAGTGTTTGCTTTCCAAAATCCGATCGGCATCATTTGCGATCGACTGATCACGGGCCAAAATGCTGCTCCCGATGAAACGAGAAACAACAAAATGAAAAATCCCTGATTGAATTTGTGATTTAAAAATTTCACCATGCGCACACCAGATTAGAACGGAACATACGACACCCATAAAGTCGTGCCGTCATAGATTGCTGTGTACACTACTCCGGCAAGAGCAACTCCGCCTGTGTAACCACTCGGAAGTTTTACGTTCGTCGTCGCACCATTTAAATGAATTGTAGAACACGTCGTTGTCGCATTCGGAATTGTAACAGTAAACGAACCACCAGCTGCCACGTTGGTGAAATCAAGAGTACCGCAAGCGCCTGAGGCTGCTGTCGCTCGAATCATATTCGATGCCGAGAAATCAACAGTCACAGCAGAGAGCGCATCTGCGTCTGTCGTAACACCCGCTATCATACGACCACTTGCTTTGATATTGCCGGCAACATCAAGTTTTTCTACGGCAGTCATTCCGATTCCAACATTACCTGAAGAATCAATTCTCACCTTTTCAGTACCATTCGTAGCGAAACCCAGAATATCGGCTCCGATTCGGTAAATACCAGAGTTCGAATCAGCCGAAAACGAAATTGCAGGTAACGCTGCTGTTCCGTCAGTGAAATTTGTTTTACGAAGCATGTTGTTGACCGATGTGCCGAAATTAGCCGACTCAGAGCCACCAGTCATAATTGAAACTGTATTTGAAACTGTGCTTACAAGCCCAGTGTCTGGATCTCCGTTAAACGTTAATCCCCCCGTGCCCAGTGCTCCCTGAAGAAGAACCATAGTATCAGTCATCGGCACTGTACCATCAGCTTTGAAATCTCCGGTGCCTGTCGCCGCCGCAACCCAAGACAGCGCGCCAGTATTATCAGATTGTAAAACCATGTTTGATCCAGGCATCGCTGCCGGCCAAACATAAGTTCCTGAAGTTACTGTTGCAGGTGCCGCGAAAGTTACGATTCCTGAAGTTGAACCTGAAAGTCCGAGAGTACCAGCAACATCAAGCAATGCATCTGGAGATGTATCCCCGATTCCGACGTTACCTGTTGAAACGATGCGCATGCGTTCGTTTCCATCTGCAGTGCCTGCGGTATAGAATCGAATCGGTGCAGCAGCCTGCTGAGAAACAATTGAAAGTCCACCTGCTCCGCCTGCCGAAAGCGCGCCACCAGCCTGCTGTGCTGAACCGTTGCTCGTAGCAGAATCTCCATACTGATAGATTCCTGTAGTATTGAGATTGCTCTGAGCTTCAACGGCTGCTGATGCGCCTACCGCGCCATTAGGATTGCGCATCACTATTCTGCTAGCTCCAGTTGAGGAAGTGGTTATGCCCAGTGCCGCAGCCAACACTCCGTTACCAATCTGTACATTGCCGCTAACAGGCTGTAGAACTAGAGTTCCCTTAGTGGCATGCGAAGTAGAATCGAGAGTCAGACCCCCGCCAGATGTTGAGTTGCCAAAGATAGTGTTGCCACCCATCTTAAGAGTTCCAGTCATTGGCACTGTACCGTTAGCTAAGAAATCACCACTGCCACCACCAGCAACCCAACTCAAAGCACCAGTGTTGTCAGATTGTAAAACCATGTTTGATCCAGGCATCGCTGCCGGCCAAACATAAGTTCCTGAAGTCACTGTTGCTGGTGCTGCGAAAGTTAAAGTTCCTGATGTTGAACCTGAAAGGCCAAAAGTTCCTGCAACATCAAGCAATGCATCTGGAGTTGTATCTGAGATACCGATGTTACCATTACCCTTTACCGTCATATACGGCGATGAATCATTTTCGATCTGCAATACTGTTTCAGTCGCACCTAGAGCTTGATAGCCAGTACCGTTCTGTTTGTAACTGCGAAGGAGAACTGCAGCGGTACCTGCCGCCGGTGTTGCTGAACCCAGGAAACCCTGAATAGCAGCGCCGTAAGCGTTTCCATCATCATTAAATCCTTGCATCAAAAGGCCGCCTCTAAGAGCGCTATAGGTCATCACTCGACCGCCAACATTTGCCGGAACGACACTGGTCATGCCATGGCTTACGTTACTGTGAGATAAAGCCATTGATGGATTCCCACCGACGTTTCCCGCAGCCGGAGATATTTCAAGTTCGTACTGAGGAGCCGATGTACCGATACCCACTAAACCATTATCAAGGACGCGCATTCTCTCGCCACCAGCTGTTGATAAAACTAAATTATCCGCTGTTTGAGCTGAGATCCCGGTGTTTGTATCTCCAGCAAAAGTTAAACCTGGTAACGCTGCAGTTCCCGCAAGCGAACGCAAAGGACCTGTCATCGCAACTGATCCGTCTGCCAAGAAATCTCCAGAGCCACCGGCAGCAACCCAAGAAAGTGCGCCGGTGTTGCTTGATTGTAAAACCATGTTCGATGCTGGCATTGCCGCCGGCCAAACGTATGTCCCCGAAGTGACTGTTGCTGGTGCCGCAAAAGTTACGATGCCTGATGTAGAACCCGAAAGACCAAATGTACCTTGCACATCAAGCAATGCATCCGGAGATGTATCTCCGATACCCACGTTACCATTAGATCCGATGCGCATACGCTCTTGACCAGCACCGTTGTCATAGAGAGTGTCAGTGAAGAAACGTATATCTGTCGCAGCATTTCCCGAGCCAGAATTACCGCCAACCGAAATAATATTTTGTGTCGCATTGGACTCAGCCTTAATCATAATTACTGGAGGCTGCGAATTTTCATAGTGTGGCGCGCCGATCGCACCAGTTTTAGTGATCGAATCCGTGCGAATTTCATCGCCAGTGTCAGCGCCAATTACCATCCCCACAAAGCTATCGCTGATATCTAGCGCAACCTGTGGTGACGGATTTTTGATACCAACTTTTCCGCTATTACTAATCACAAACGGAGTCGTGTCAGTTCCTGTGTCGTTTACAACAAATGAATTTACCGTACCTGTGTTGGTAATCGATAACACATTTGTGCCTGTCACCGAGATATCTGTCGAAGCATCAAGAACAAGCGAATCACTTAAATCGGTGAAATTAAGTGAATCAGCCGCGATTGATCCACCACCAGCTACCCATGACAACACACCAGTGTTGTCAGACTGAAGAACCATGTTCGAACCCGGCATAGCCGCCGGCCAAACATAAGTTCCAGAAGTTACTGTCGCTGGTGCTGCAAAAGTTAATGTTCCTGATGTCGAACCTGAAAGTCCGAGAGTGCCAGCAACATCAAGCTTAGCATCTGGAGTATCATCGCCAATACCAACATTGCCTGTTCCGAACACTGCGGCAGTGCCAACTCCAGTACCAAAAATCAAATTACCAATATTAAGTTGATCATTGCCTGTAGGCGATATGACATCAACACGACCGATTGTAATATTGTTTCCGCCGGTCGTGATATTCTGACCCGCTAAATGACCAATGGCTGTATTGCCGTCACCAGTTGTTAGACCGCTCATCACCTGATAACCAACTGCCGTGTTCGAAGAAGCAGTTGTCGCATTTTGAATGGCGCGATGTCCGAGTCCTGTGTTTTGATTTCCCGTTGTTGACGCGATAAGAGCAAAGGTACCAACAGCAACGTTTGCACTTCCAGTCGTACTAGCGGTAAGAGTACCGTTACCAACTGCGACGTTACCAGTCGTCGAACCGTTATTAACTTTCAATGCCCCTTGGCCAATCGCAGTTAAGAATGATGATGTAGTGTTTGTTAGGAGAGCTTCACGACCAATTGCCGTATTGTTCTCTCCAGTTGTATTCGCTGCCAACGCATTAAAACCGAAAGCAGTATTTTTGAAAATTCCTCCGCCACCCGAACCAACAGTGAGCGTTCTAATTTTTGCATCGCCGCCACTGACTTCAAATTTCGCTGTTGGAACAGCAATACCAACACCAACGTTACCATCAGCATCAACAACAAACGGTGAAGCGTCACCGTTAGCATCATTCACTCTAAACGAATCACCAGTACCTTCATTATTTACTAATAGTGAATACGCTTGACCACTTGGCGCAGTAATCGATGTTGAGGCGTCGAGCACTAACGAGTCACTCAGCTTGTCAAAGTTAAGAGCATCATCTGCAATCGAAGATGCACCACCCGCGCCAAGAGCAATTTCTACCCCTGCGTCGTCCATAAAATAAAGTTTCGAGTCAGCAGACTTCACATAGATTTTTCCGTAGTTCGCGGTCAACGATGGGGCTGCAGTTTCGCGAAGAGACGTCACCCCCTCAACAGTTAACAACTGATTCGGCGAAGCTGTGCCAACTCCGACGTTGCCGTTAGACAAGATTCTCATTCGCTCTGAAGATGTAGTGTTGTTACCCTTGGTGTGGAACTGCAAATTACCACCGAAGCCGTTTCCGCCACCAGCACCTTCTAAAACGCTGGCAATGTGAGCGACCGCTTTATGTGTGGCTGCAGAACCGTTATTTTTCGATGTAAATAAAATTTTTCCAATATCCCAACCAGTTGTTTCGCTAGTTCGAGACGATCCTACACTAATCACCCCATAGTTTAGTGAGTTAGCCCCCGAGTTTCCTATCGCATGGATTGAACCGCCAACTGCCGTCGACATTTGGCTAACATCGCTCTTAACTGTCGTCCAGGGGTTGTCTGGTCCAACCATAAGACTGGTTCGATGATTCAAGCGCATTTGCTCTGTGAACGAACTAAACGCATGTGTTCCAAAAGTGAGATGACCCTGATGAGAAGATGGTCCGGTGTTACCGTTAATCGCTGCCCCAATATAACCATACCGAACTGGAGCAGCACCATCAGTATTCATATTGAATGAAATTCTAACTTCGTCGCCGACCGTGTTGCGATTATTTCTAATTGTAAGTGGATAATCGAATCCTGCTGCTGTCGAAGTATTTTCAACAATAGCACCGCCGACGACGGTGTCTGCTGAGCGAACATGTAAACTTGTTTCCGGCGACGCAGTTCCAATGCCGACGTTACCACCCGCGTTGATGACGAATGGAGATGTATCGCCGGCCTCATCGTTAACTAACAACGAATTTCCGGTTCCAGTGTTCGTGATTGAAAGAACTTCTATACCGTCAGCCGCGATATCAGTTGAAGCATCGAGTGCGAGAGTATCGCTTAAATCAGTAAAGTTCAGTGAGTCCGCGACAATCGAAGCAGTTCCAGCTGATGATAAATCTACGATGCTACCAGAAGGGTCCATGTACTTAAGTTTATTGCTATCGCTGCTATCAACATAAATTTTGCCGTAGTTAGCTGTTGCTGCGGGAGCAGCAACTGCACGAAGCGAAGTTGCACCTTCGACTGTTAACAATTGATTCGGTGTCGTGGTGCCAATACCAACGAGGCCAGAAGCATCGATCACAAAAGGAGAAGCGTCAGCAGCTTCGTCGCCGACGAATAAAGAATTTCCAGTACCTTCGTTAACGATCGAAAGCGCGTAGGCCTGGCCACTTGGCGCAGAGATCGAAGTCGAAGCATCAAGAGCTAATGTATCAGATAGATCAGTAAAGTTAAGTGAGTCAGCAGCGATTGAAGTAGTCGGAGTGTAATACTCCCACGCTGTGTCGACTGCATTCCAGCGAATAGATTGCCCGTTCTGACCCGCAGCAGGAGCCGCTGGCGCAAGCGGAACAGTTCCGGGCAATCGACCGGCAGCTAAAGTTCCAGATGCAATGTTCGATGCATTAAGCGCTGTTAAATTAACACCGCTCACCGCTGGCAATTCTGCAGAACCGTTAAGTTTCACGATCTGGTTGTTACCTGTACCAACATTTAGAGTTAATTCTGGAGTCGTCGTATTATTCGTAATTGCAATATCTGTATTAGCAGATGTGACAGTCGATACTGTTCCACTCCCCGAGCCCGCAGTGAAGTATTCCCAATCGCCCGACGTATTGTTCCAACGAATTGATTGACCGTCTTGTCCTGCAGCTGGAACAGCCAAATCTTTAGTAACAAGCTTTCCATCTACATACGTGCGCTCTGCTGCATCACCAGCGTCAACGTAAGATTTCAATGCAACGTTTGCACTTAATCTTGCGTCAGCGAGAGTTCCTGAAGCGATGTTCGAAGCATTAAGCGCAGTTAAATTAACGCCACTCACCGCAGGTAATTCTGCCGAGCCGTTTAATTTAACGATTTGGTTATTACCAGTACCCGTGTTGATTGTTAGTACCGGAGTCGTCGTCGTAGTTGCAAACGAAGCATCAGTATTTGCAGAAGTCACTTCAGTGACTGAACCGTTTCCTGTTCCTGCAGTGAAATATTCCCAATCGCCAGATGTATTATTCCAACGAATCGACTGACCATCTTGTCCCGCTAATGGAACCGCCAAATCTTTAGTTACTAATTGCAAGTCACCAGCATCGACATACGATTTCAAAGCTACGTTTGCACTTAATCTTACGTCAGCAAGTGTGCCCGAAGCGACATTCGAAGCATTCAGCGCAGTTAAGTTAACACCACTCACTGCTGGCAATTCTGCCGAGCCATTAAGTTTTACGATCTGGTTGTTACCTGTACCAACATTTAGAGTTAATTCTGGAGTCGTAGTATTATTCGTAATTGCAATGTCTGTGTTCGCAGAAGTAACTGTCGATACTGTTCCGCTACCCGATCCAGCTGTGAAATATTCCCAATCTCCAGAAGTGTTATTCCAACGAATTGACTGACCGTCTTGGCCCGCAGCCGGAACAGCTAAATCTTTCGTTACTAATTTTCCGTCAACATATGTTCGCTCTGCTGCATCACCAGCATCAACGTAAGATTTCAATGCTACGTTCGCTGACAATCGAGCATCATTTAATGTGCCAGAAGCGATGTTCGATGCATTGAGCGCAGTCAAATTAACGCCGCTCACTGCTGGCAATTCTGCCGAACCGTTAAGTTTCACGATCTGATTGTTACCCGTACCAGAATTTAAAGTAATTACTGGAGTCGTCGTAGTCGTTGCGATTGATAAATCAGTATTTGCCGAAGTCACTTCAGTTACTGATCCGTTACCTAATCCGGGAGTGAAGTATTCCCAAGCAGTGCCGGCCGCATTCCAACGAATCGCTTGGCCAACTTGAGCACCTGCTGGTGCCGCGAGCGGAAGACCTAAAATATTTGCGTCTGTATATGCCTTCAGTGCAACGTTTGCACTTAAACGTGCGTCAGCAAGAGTGCCCGAAGCAATATTAGATGCATTAAGCGCAGTTAAATTAACACCACTCACGGCTGGCAATTCTGCCGAACCGTTTAATTTAACGATTTGGTTGTTACCAGTACCTGTGTTGATTGTGATTTCAGGAGTCGTCGTATTGTTGGTGATTGTGGCGTCGCCGTTAGCAGAAGTAACAGTTGAAACTGTTCCGCTACCCGAGCCAGCTGTGAAATATTCCCAGTCGCCCGACGTATTGTTCCAACGAATCGATTGACCGTCTTGACCAGCAGCAGGAACCGCTAAGTCTTTCGTTACTAATTTTCCGTCTGCATAAGTTTGTGCAGCCGCAATTGCAGCAGCTTCTCTTGCGTCAACGTAACCTTTGTTTGCAGCACCATCAGCAACTACCGGAGTATCAAGACCAGTGATGAGGCGCGTGCCACCAACCGTTAATCCATTTAAATCCCAATTAGCCGTGAGCGACGTAGTACCATCGACACGAACATATGCGCCTGCGGCCGCTGTTGCGACTGCGTCTACGTATTGCTTCGACGCTGCACCAAGAGCCACCGATGGGTCAGCACTTAGTACCAACAAACCGGTCATCGTGTCGCCCGCGCGATTCACCGGAGTAAATCCAAGAGCCGTTGTTACATCACCACTTGAAATCGAAGTAAGTGCCGTAAAGTATTCGTACGCTGTATCAGCTGCATTTCGGCGAATCGATTGCGAGGCACCAGGAGCAGCTAAGCCAACTACCGCTGGTAATGAAATATCAACTTCTTGCGCCGATGTTAGACGACCTTTTGAATCAACTGTAATGCGAGAAACTTTAGATGACGTACCATAAGTAGCAGCTGTTACCGCTGTGTCTTCTAAAGAAAGAATTGGAGTAGCACCACCGCTAGAAGCAATTTGCCCCGCTGTACCACTCACTGATGTCACACTTCCTGAACCTGGAGTGAAATATTCGTAAGCGGTGTCACCAGCATTTCTTCGAATCGCTTGTCCCGGTGCAGGCGCTGGCAGACCAAAAATTCCAAACGGACTAATTGCAACATCACTTGCCGAAGTCAATCGACCCTTAGCATCAACTGCAAAACTAGGAACTGCAGTTGCTGATCCGTATGAACCAGCAGTCACTGTCGTGTTCGCTAAATCTAAAACGTTAAGGTTCGTCGTAAACGTCGTGGCCGGAGCATTCTTAGCAAAACCTAAAACGTTCGGATCAGTCTCCGCAGTTAAACCTGCATCTGCTGATGGAACCCAATTACTACCATCCCATTTTAAAACTTCGCCACCAGCAGCGCCTCCCGCAGTAATTTGCGATGGAGGAAGAGCAATCGCCACATTCGAAGCAGCAGTTACTCGGCCCTGCGCATCGACAGTAAATTGCGGAACCGAAGTTGCGACACCGTAAGAACCCGCCGTCACAGCAGTGTTACTCAAACTAATAGTTACATCACCACTTAGACCGCCACCAGATAAGCCTGTGCCTGCGACCACTGAAGTAATGTCACCGCCACTATCAGCATCAGCTCCAGGAACCCATGCCGAACCATTCCACTTAAGAATGTCATTGGTTGAAGCGCCGGCTCCAGTAATGTAGTTCCACAATGCAGTCCAATTTCCGGCAGTAAACTCTGTCGCTGTCACGCCGTCTGCTACGCGAAGTAGTTGATCTTTTTTGTAACCCGTAATTTGAGTAGCTTCGATCGCGAGCGGAACGTAGTTGATGTTTTGAGTTGGGAGAGTCTGCCAAGTACCACCCGCAAAAAACTGAACTAAAAGATTTCTTCCGTCAGCAAAGCCCGGTGAGTAAGAGGTGCCAAGAGTACAAGATAAATTTGGTTGTGCTGGCTGACCGGTGATCGTGCCCCGATTTGCAAACACGCGATCAAATGAATTTCCGCCATCGACTGCCGGCGCAACTCGTGCTCCCGATCCAATCGTCAAAACGAAAATTCCATTCGAGCCAGTCATGTCCAACGTTTGTTGTTCATCGTACAAAAGACAGTTCTCAGTACCCGGAGATCTGATCTGAATATGAAAGAAAACGTTATTGTCATCGAGAGGTTGCCCACCCGGTTTTAGAATTCGACCGTGGTAAGTGAGGCCAGTTGCCGCTTGCGCAACGGTGAACGACGCGAGCAACACGCACGCAACTAAAAGCTGCCGCAGATAGAGATGTTTGCACCAACGTCCAACCGTTTTCATCAAATTAACTATCGGATTTTAACTAGGAAAAGCTTAAGTTCTCGCACTCTTAGAAAGACCAAAGGACAATCTTGTTTCAATACGAGATCTTTTCTCGAACTGATGCAGCCAACGCTTTTACTAATCTTAATATGCACTTGACCTAAGACGAGGGATTGTTAACGATTTGCTAACTCCTGGAGGGTTAGAAAATGAAATCACTTTTGATGGTATTGGTCAGCTTGAGCTGCGCAAATGTTTACGCTGGTGAATGGAAGTGCGCGATGGGCGAAAGCCAATCAAGTGAAGTCGATGTTATCGCCGTAATTGGAACAGGCGATGCCTCAGGAATCACTTCTGACTCAGTCAAAATTGCAGTTGCTGGTTTACCCGGTTTTCCATATTCAGCAGAACAAGAATCACGCGAAGCCGGAGAATTGGCTCGAATATTTATTGGAAAAGAACACCCAGCAAGTCAGGCGCGACTAAGAATCATGAACGAAGAAGTGAAACCTCTCGTGTTCAAATCTTTCATTCGAATGGTCAACATGCAGCTTCCCACAGAACTTCCCGGAATCTGCACCTTCTCCCCTTAAGGTGCCATCTTCCTTTTTGGCCCGCACCGAGTCGAAAACGAAACGAGAAATTCAATTAAACGGATTCGGTTTACTTGGAGAGATATCTGATAACCGATATCTAGAAATCAGATAACGGAGTGGGAAATGGATGGGGTACCAGGACTCGAACCTGGGAATGTCAGAATCAAAATCTGATGCCTTACCAACTTGGCGATACCCCAACATGAACGGATGCCACAGAAAGTGTGACGTGGAGTCACAAACGCCCTGTGAGCATCAAGTTATAGAAGTTCGCCTCAATCGTTTCAAGTTAAAAAACCAACACACGACACTGCAAACAAAAAAGGCAGCTCATCGCTTGAACCGATGGCTGCCAACAATGAACCAGTAACTACAAGCTTCCGTCAGGGCCCCTGAAGGTTAGTAGTCGTCGTTACTAGTAGTATGTTTTTGACGTTGAAGAGTATTGAGCGATTCGCCCATTGATCGAACCTGCAGCTCATAAGCCTCGAAGACCTTATCTTCGATCATCTGACGAGTCTCTTGATTCAGAGGGTGGGCAATGTCTTTAAACTGCCCGTCTTTGCGCTTCTTGCTCGGCATCGCAACGAATAACCCTGTCGTCCCTTCGATGATCTTGAGATCACGAACGACGAAACAGTTATCAATGGTGATGGAGACGTATGCCTTAAGCCGGTCTTCGTTGACCGGAAAGACTTTGATTTCAGTGATAACCATGCTTCCTCCAAGTTGCGTTCAAGTTGCATTTACGTGCTGCTGTACTTAAGTTCGGAAGACTTGAGGGAAAACTAAAACTTTGGTCTAGGTTTTCTTCGTTTTTGTCTCAAAAAGAGACTTAAATTGGTCCCCAAGCGTCCCGATTGATTTTGAGGCACCCGGCGCACCTTGAGCGCCAGCACTGAAGTCCTTCCACTCTCCTGCTTCAGGGTCAGCTGGCATACGGAGCGAAATGCGCTGGTCATTTAATTTCAACTCAGCAATTTCAACAACCACTTGGTCGCCAACTTTCGCTTTATCAAACGAAAATTGAGGGTTATCGAACGTCGCTTGCTTTGGAAGTAAGCCAGTCACGTCGTCTGCGAATTTAACGAAAACTCCGTAAGCTTCTTTGCGGAAGATAACTCCCTGTACAATACGCCCCTCAGGATACTTCTTTGGAATCTCGCCCCAAGTGTCAGGCTTCTCATCAACTTGCTTAATCGAAAGAGATATCTTTAATCGTCCGCCCTCGTCTTCAAGTTTCAAAATCTTTGCTCGAACTTTTTGGCCAACTGCCACTACGTCTGCAGGGTCTGAAACTCTCGTCCAACTTAATTCTGAAATATGCGCAAGGCCTTCAATGCCCGGAGCCACTTCAACGAACGCTCCGAATTTTTCAACTCGGCGAATCTCTCCATCAACAACATCACCCGCTTTAAAGTCTTCTTGAAACCCAACTTGCGCCAAATCTTTTTGTTCATCTAAAAGCTTTCGGCGCGACACAACGATATTGCGGCCACGTTTATCAAACTGAGTAATTCTAAATTCGAATTTCTTATTTAAATATTCTTCTGGCTGTTCAATTCGGCGCGCATCCATTTGGCTGATTGGGCAAAATGCAGTGACTGCACCAAACGCAACTCTGAAACCACCGTTAACAACTTCTGTCACTTTACCTTCGACAGGCAATTCCATATCGAACGCATCTTCGAGATCTTCAGCCATGTTTTTTGAAGTCGGTTTTGGTGAAAGAAAAATTTGGCCTTTGCGAACTTGAGTAACAAACAAATCAACCTTGTCGCCGACTTTCCAATCTGCTGCGGGAGGATAATCCATCAAATCAGTGCGAAGAATTCGACCGTCATCGATTGTGCCAGTTGAAACGAAAAGCTCTTCTTTACCCAAAGTAAGAATCTCGCCTTTAATTCGATCGCCGACCTTTAAAGTCTTCCCGACACTTTGAAGCGAAGTCTCAAACATTGAAGCAAAGTCAGAACCTGAATCTTTTTGCTCGTCACCGAATAGATCTTTTTTTGCCATGGAAGGGCTCCTTCAAGGTGGAGCGGCATAATAGCAATCAGAGGAAGGAGTTCAAGCTTTAGCTGATTTCGACTTGTGAATTTAGCCAGACGCCAAGCTCTTCTAGGTGCTCAGCTTGTTCAGGGAACAATAATTTCGTTTTAGCGATGGCAGAGTCGATACCGGCCTTCGAGAAATGCTGGTTTGCGAGATGGTTTTGGAACGATTCGATCAAGTCCGGGAACAGCGAGTCTGAGAAAACTTGGGCTCTTGTGATCAAGCCTTTTTCAGAGTCGATGTGAACTTCGATGAAGCCCCATGAGAGGTATTCAGTCATTTGCTGATGGAACTCAGGACTTTTCCCGAATCGCCAGTTCCAATCGCTAAACTCAGCATAGCGCTTTTGCAAACTCTCGTTCTTCATCAACGAAAACTGATCAAGTGTTTCGACTTCACAACGTCCGCCATAAAATTTGAAGAACTCTTCAGTGATCGCCTTAGAAAGTGTTGCGTGATTAATTTCAGATTTAAGTTCGCTTAGATTCATGACTCGCGCACGCACTGAGGCTCGGCCCTTTGACTGAATCTTCTTCGGATTCGGCGTGAGATAATTCGCAAGCTTGCTCATGTCGGCGTTAATTAAAAGTGTGCCGTGATGAAAGGCTCGATCGTGTGTTTCACGAAAAGCAGCTCCACTGATTTTCCTTGGCCCGTCTTCCATCGGTACAACGATGTCGTTACGCCCAGAAGCTTCGGCGCTAACTCCAAACGTTGAAAGTGCATTCAAAATAATTTGGTTGTTCGACACCCGACTGTATCCCGCTTTGGGCGAGAGAAAAGTAAAGTTGGTATTCCCGAGATCATGGAAGACTGCTCCTCCGCCACTGGCGCGCCGAGCGAGATAAACCTTTTCTTCTTCCATTTTCGCAAGATTACATTCGGACCAAGGATTTTGTGATCGGCCGATCACCACAGTCTCTTGGTTTCTCCAAAGGTAAAGAGTTTGATAAGATGGATCTAAATCGCGAAAAATCCAATCTTCAGTAGCGATGTTGAACCACGGGTTAAAAGTTTCCGAGATAAGTACTCTTAATTTTGGCTTCTGATCCGACATTTCGAGCACTTTCTCCTAGACCCATGGCTAGTCACTTCGGCGCAGTCTAAGTTTTGAGGCCTAGCCCAAAAATTATTACGGAAACTACAAGAGAGAATCATAAAATAGAAGAGTGAAATCAAGCCACATCTTAATTCTTTTAATTGCGCTCCTGCCTTCGGGAGTATTGGCGTCAACTGCGGGACAAAGTCTCTCGCCCAGTGCTCGCGGAGCAGCTGTATGTCAGGCTCTGGCCGGCTACCCTCGCCCTCAAGAGGCAAAGATGGCATTTGAAACCGGAGAACTCGCTCCGATTTGTCAGCCGTTTGTGAACCGCACTCGCGCAAGCCTCGATATGTGTGGCGATAAGAGCAAAGACCCTTACGCTTCAGGGACTTCACAAGACATCGTCGATGTTCACTCTCATGTGACTCGCTCTAACTTTTCTTGGCCGACTCGCACAGAAATGTACAAGCGTGGCCAAATTAATGTCGTCACTGATCCAAAAGGCGAACCATATCGCATCAAGCTTGAGGCTCACGCAGAACGTGTTCGCGCTGAGACTACTGATCTTTGCTGCAACGGCGATGAAAAATGTGAAACCGCGATGAAACAAGTGCAGGTACAAATCTGCAAGCCATCAGTCGGAGAAAATGATCCCGACTCATGCGTTTACGGCGGAGTTTATCAAGTTCCCGCAGCTGAGTTTGCTCTCGCATCAACTCGTCTTAAGAAGACAGAGAGTGGCGGCACATTCTCTCCTGCAACTGGCAACATCACTTTAAGCAGTTATGTTTCTGCATCAAAAGGTTCAGACTCAGTTGATTCAGTGATTCGTCACGAGTTTGGTCACGCATGCTCAATGGTCAAAATGCAGCTCTCGGCTGCGAGTCCGTTTTGGCAAAAGTTAGTTGATCAAGACCAACGAGGTCGCGCTGATCGTGCACGCCAGTGGGTTGATGAAGTTAAAAATCGATGCGTGAGTACCGCTAAACTTCCGGCGGCCTATAATGATTTCTGGGAATCAATTGGCGAAACTAAAGAATTCGCTGGCTGCATTTACAAGCTTGCTGAGTTAAATCAAAAGCAATCGATCGATCGCACTTGCGATAAGCTTTGCCCGGGCCATTACTTAGAAGAGGCAGTGGGAATTACATTCTCACTTTTAACTGGCGACTTAAGCGGCGAAGCCGGAGCGGTGTTCCCCAACACGTGCAATCACGTTCGCGATGCGCAACATCCAATGGTTTCAGATGTCATGGATTGCCTCACTCAACACTCTCCTCGCTTCAGGGACAAACTTCGCAAGCAATATAGCTGCGACAGTGTGAACCTCGCTTCAAATTCAGCTGAATAACATGCTACAGTGCCCGAATGAATCGAGCTCAAGTGCTTGGTGCCGGAGCGGTTATCTTTCTGGCACTTTTAATCGGAACATTCCTCGCCACTGACTCACTCAGAGATCTTGATTCAATGCGCTCGGCGATAGCGAGCATTTCGGGTTACGCGACTTCCCACCCTACTCTAACAAAAATAATTTTCTTCGTTAGCTACGTCTTTGTGGCGACATTTGCGATCCCGGTTACGATATTCGTGACACTTTTGGGCGGAGCGCTTTTCGGAGTTTTCGAGGGAACTCTTTTAAACTGGTTAGCATGTTCAATCGGGGCTACTTTTTCATTTTTGATCGCGCGCTATGCACTAGGAGAATACCTCCGAGAGAAGCTGAGAAAGCGCCTTAAGATTGCTAAATCAAGATGGGAAGAAGATGGCTTGTTTTATCTTTTTACATTGCGACTGATTCCCGGATTCCCATTCATCGTCGCCAACTTTTTAATGGCTCTCTTGCCGGTAAAAATGATTTCGTATTTTTTAGTCACTCTCGCAGGAACTCTTCCGCTAACGATCGTGTATACGAATGCCGGCTATCGACTGGGAGAAATTAGAAGTCTCGATGGAATAGTGCAACCACCGCTGATCATCTCGTTGATTGCGGTCGGCATCACACCACTCATCTTGAAAAAGATTTTATTTTTTATAAAAAAGAAACCCGTCGCTACTTCTTAGGGGCCCCACGTAACATCTTCTCAACTTCAGAGACATGTTGCTCTTCTTCGAGAATCATTCCGCGCGTGAACTCTTCAATCCAAACACTTTTTCCTTCAACAAGACCCAAAAGCTTATGCAGCCGCTCGAGCTGCGCACGTTCGTGGTCCATTGATTCTCGCAGAATTTCTTCCATCGAGTGCTTATGTGTTTCAAGAAGCTTTCCCATTTTCAAAGATGGGTGACCACCTAGAGTGGTCAGCGCTTCGCCAATTTGCTCAGCGTGAGTTAAAGACTCTTTTGCTTGTTCGCGAAACCAACCAACAATCGGAATTCGATTGTAACCAAAAACCATCAGCGAGTAGTGGCTGTAGCGAACAACGCCTGCGTACTCTTGCTCGAGCATATCGTTAAGAACAGCAACCACTTTTTCTGTATCTAATTTTGCAGCCATCGACTCTAAGCTCCTTTGATTTTGCCCGAACAGAATCACGGTAAACCCTGCGAATGTAAATCATTAACAGCAGCAAATGTTGCGATATCTACGCCAAATGAGAACGTGCCGTTGAGGCGTCGATATGGCAACTTTGTGTCGCACTTCTTGTCGCACTTATTTTAGGAGGCTCTCATGCAAAGTACTTCATCTTACTCTCGATATTTGCGCTATTTGCCGTTTGTCGCAGCAGGATTAGCATCAACTGCCACACTTTACTTACTTTACCGACGCTTCAGCTCAAACTCGAGAATGTCTCCGCACGTAGCAGAAAATCTTCC
The DNA here is from genome assembly GCA_964543475.1 of uncultured Bdellovibrionales bacterium. GTDB lineage: Bacteria > Bdellovibrionota > Bdellovibrionia > Bdellovibrionales > JAMPXM01 > JAYSYM01. The sequence goes on from CAZIYJ010000002.1 coordinate 320,903, forward strand.
GATCGCGAAAAATTTAAAAACAATTCCCGATACCGATGGAAACTACGATATCGACGGAGTTTCGTTCGACTCTGAAGGTGTCGTCGTAAGTGGCGATCGACTCACTTGAGTCGGCAGCGCTCAAATTCACAATTTCATAAAAAAAGTTTGTGATTAGAGTCACGCACGAAGCTCTATTGTTCTTTGCCAGTCACAAACTCGCTCCAGCATTGAAAAGTATCGACCAAGAGAGTCTTCTTGTAGGGAGAAACTTTGGGAGCATTTTTACTTAACTCATTCTTAGGAGGATCTATGAAAAACTTAATCGCATTATTTGCGGTGCTTTTAATTCTGCCAGCGGCAAAGGCGCAAGACTCTGCCGGAGCAATCTCTGCTGATGCACCTCGTACGTATGATTCGAGTATTCGCGTCATTCCGACATTTGGTACAGCAGCATTTGCTCCAGGCGAAGTTGATTTAGACGCTCTTGGCGATACAACTGCCGGGGGATTGTTTATTGATTTCGGGCGAGGAATGTTAACTGGCGAAACCGGCATCTTAGCAATGTCAGGTGATATCGATACTGGCGACAATAGCGCCGCAGTGAACGTTGACTCATGGAGCATCCCGCTCTTTGCAAAGTTCAATTTCTCTGGCAACCCTCACTCAACTATTTTCGCTAAGGTCGGCGCAATGTCGTATGACCCAGGTGACGACGGTGACATTAATGTAATGGGTGTTGCAGGCGTTGGCGGAGCAATTCCACTTGGCCGTAACTCAGCGATCAACCTCGACGCAACTTACAATCGTTTGTTCGACGATCAAGGTGACCTCGCAGAACTTCAAGGCGTAGCACTCCTTGGCGGCCTAAGCTTCGGCTTTTAATATCGGCCGGCGATCGCCGGCTTTTCCGACAATAAAAAAAGGCAGCGGTAACGCTGCCTTTTTACTTCACCCATCATGCCTTCTACCTTCTTGGCATCATGGCTTCTTGCCTTCTAATTATTTCTTCACATCAAGAAGCTCAACATCGAACAACAAAACTGAATTCGGTGGAATGCCTGGGCGTCCCGAAGCGCCGTAAGCAAGATCAGATGGGATCGCAAGTTTTACTTTGCCGCCAACTTTCATCAACTGAAGTGCTTCAGTCCAACCTTTGATAACGCCGTTAACTGGAAATTCAGCTGGCTCACCACGATCAACTGATGAATCAAACTTTTCGCCAGTAGTAAGTGTTCCTGTGTAATGAACTTTTACTGTGTCAGTTGCTTTCGGAGTTTTGCCAGTACCTTCTTTTTCAACGAGGTACTGAAGACCGCTAGCAGTTGTCTTCCAACCTTCTTTAGCTTTGTTTGCAGTCAAGAACGCTTCGCCAGCGCCTTTATTTTTATCAGCAGTCTCTTGAGCTTTCTTCATTGTTTGCTCTTGGAGAACCTGCATCGACTTTTGAATGTCTTCTTGTTTCACAGCGGCTTCTTTTCCAGCCAATGCGTCTGACATACCTGCTGCAACCGCAGTTGGATCAACATCAACGCCTTGAGCTTTCATGTTTTGACCAATTTGCATCCCGATGCCGTAGCTCGCTTTGCCTTTGTCTGATCCGAGGTCTGCTTTTTTGTTACAAGCTGTACCTAATCCGATAACCATAATCACTGCTGCTGTTAGCGCAACCTTTTGCATTTCGACTCCTTCAAGATGAATCAATTTGTGCTTTGTTTAAAATGAACTCGAACAGGGTAACTATGGAGACGACCATCGACAAGCTCAAACACTCCACAAATAGAAAAAGCCGGGCTCACTTGAGCCCGGCTTCGGAATCTACGATTCAAATTTAGCAGGATTTTAAATCTTAATAGCGGTGATTAGTAACCACACTGTAAGTTGCGGTCACACTGACGTGGCTTGCCAGAGAAGTTGTAACACTGGTTCAACACTTGGCGCTGTGCACGCTGCAAGTTTTGGTGTTGAGCGCGATAGAACTGGCCTCGAGCATGTGTCTGGCACTTGTAAACACGTGGAGCTGGTGGATACGGATAACCGCCGCCACCACCACCGCCATTGCCCAACTGCTGACACGAAACCTGATAACGACACTCTGACTGCGTTCCGTAAGGGTGATTCAAACACATGTTAACTACGTTGATGTTTGCTTCATTGCGGCTTCGGCCTTCAGCTTTGAAAACATAGCCGCGGCTCGTTGTACGGCATGACCAACGCTCGAATCCATAATCGCGATCGCCACGGCGACCTTCTCTCGCCTCGTTTCGGGCATGGTTTGAATCAATACGATCAACGATATCGTCGATGTCAGCGTGCGCAGGTTGAGAAATGACACCTGCCGCCATTAGTGCAAGTACTGTGAGTAATTTTCTGAAGTTCGACATTGGGATCTCCTTGTTACTGGTGTCGTAAAATTCTTCTGCATTTAGATAGTTCAAGATGCGTGCCGATTTTCAGAGTCACAATGGCTCCGAAAATGCGCGCTAAAACTAGACTACTGAGACAAAGTTTCTTGTTGCAGCAAAAAAGAAGAGTCGCTTTGATAACAGTGCACACAAGATCAGCAACAGTTTGGCAAACTTGCAGAATTCTTAACCGATTTCTGAAGTGTCGTCAGGGATAGACGATGCATTAATACCACTGGAGGGTAGATGATCAACAAACTTGGCTTCTTGATTCTAGCTACGTGTTTTTCTTTATCCGCCGCTGCGACCGACCTCGCATTCCCCCATGTCCCCAACGAAAAATTAACTCCAGGAGAATTTTGCACCCGACAAGATCCTGATTATCTCGGCGATGCTTACCCAGAAAAAATTGCGAAGTGCGATCGCGACGTTATTTATGCAACAAAACAAAAAGTCTACGACCTGTACTCAGTAAAACAATCATGCCGAGTGAACTACACGATCGATCATTTCATCCCGCTTTCTATCGGCGGAAATAATGAGATCGGAAATCTTTGGCCAGAACACAAAGCTGTTAAAGCCTTGCGCCAAAATTTAGAATTAAATCTCTTCCAGGAACTTCGCGACGGAAAAATCTCGCAAGCCGAAGCCGTTAGACGCATTCGGGAAGCGAAAACGAAGCCCCCCATCAGCAAACCAATGGCTCTCTGCCATTAGTTAATACCGGGATCCGTGTATACACGTAGTCAGGTATACCGGGATCCCTGTTTCTTTACCGGATTTCCAAGTCATACAGCATGCGAGCATAAGCTCCGGGCTTTACATCAAGAGTCTTTGCATACTCACCAGCATGGGCACTCAGTTTCAGTAGCCATTCAGGCAAGATCACTCGTGATTCGACAGCGAATCGCTCAAGCAAAATAGAAATCGGATCATCATTTCGAGGAAATACTTCGATCGGATAAGGTTTCGAAACACTGCCAAGTTGAGCGGCTTTTTCAATCGCAAGAGACAAACCACCAAGTTCATCGACTAGCCCAAGTTCTTTTGCGCGAAGGCCAGACCAAATTCTTCCTTCAGCTAGTTCTTCCACTTTATTTGCGTCTTTAAACTCGCGACCTTCTCGAACCACTGTTAAGAATCGACCGTAGACACGAGTGACGCTCTCTTGAATGACTTGTTTTTCAAGCTCAGTCATCTCTCGATTAAAGTTACCGATGTCTGCGTACGGATGAGTACCAACTTGATCAAATTCAACACCAAGCTTTCCTCTGAAAAACTTTTCGGTGTCAAAGAGCACGCCAAATACACCGATTGATCCGGTAATTGTCGTCGCTTCAGCAACAATGTAGCGAGCACCAGCAGACATGTAGTACCCACCTGAAGCTGCAACATCACCGAACGAAACAATGACGGGAATAGTTTCGTCGATTTTTTTAATTTTTCTCCAGATCACATCTGAAGCCAGCGCATCGCCACCTGGGCTATTCACTCGAACAACGATTGCTTTTACATTTTCGTCTTCTGCCGCTTCTTGCAAGTCGGCCACAATTCCTTCAGAGCCAACGCTGTCACGAGTTCCAGACCCGCTCGTGATTTCGCCTTCAGCAAACACGATTGCGATCTTTTTATCAGCCGACTCACCCACGGCTCGATCTTCATGAAGCAAATGAATTGGATGAACGAGCCGAAGCTCTTCTTCTTTTCCGACTGTTTTTTCTTTCATTAAATCTTCGACTTGGTCTTCGTACGAAAGCTCCGTGATAAATCCGTTGTCTGCTGCATTTTCAGCGCTGCGAATTCGTAAATCTCCGGCTGCTTCATCAATTGAATCTGGTTTTTCGCCTGCGAAACGAGAGATTTCTTTGCGAGCAATCCCCCAAATATCATCAACTAATGTCTTGTTCTGGAGACGATTCTCCTCGCTCATTTTGTTTGCGATCAAAGGTTCAACTGCAGCTTTGAATTTTCCAACTCTGAAAATGCGCGGTTGAACGTCAAGTTTCTCGAGCAGACCTTTTAAAAATGTTGATGAAACCGATAGACCGTTTAGCTCAAGCTCGCCTGCTGGGGCCATAAATATTTTTTCGGCAGCTGTTGCTAGGTAGTAGGACTTCTCATCAAACGAATCTCCGTAGGCATAAACGAATTTTCCTGCCTCAGCGAATGATTTGATCGCACGGTGAAGTTCACTGACTCCGGCCCAGCCTGCTTCGAAATGTCTGATCTCGAGGTAAAGACCTTGAATCCGCTTATCATCTTTAGCGGCATCAATACCCGCAATTGTTTCAAATAACGGAAGCGCTCGGTTGTCTTGTGAAAATGGTGAGCCTCCAGCAAAAATGTCGAAATCAAAAGGTCTCGCATATTCTTCAAATGGCCCCTTGACCTTCACATGTAGAATCGATTTTTCTTGAATGGCACCCTCACGGTCTTGAGCCATCTTGGTAACGGTCATCACGACAGCAGGAACAATCATTACAAATAAAAGAAGTGCGATGAATACACCGATGATGGTGACCGCGATATTTTTAAAAAAGTTCTTCATACACCCTCTTTAATTCTTCGTGCTTTCCAGACTTCATAAAAAGCAGGAGCAATCGAAATTATAATGATAGCGAAGATTACTATATGGAAGTTCGTCTTAACGGCAGGAATATTTCCAAAAAGGAAGCCGCCAACTAAAAACGAAACCACCCATACGAACGCACCCGACACATTGTACATAGCAAAATGCCGGTAGTTCATGTGCGATAACCCCGCAACAAACGGGGCATAAGTGCGAATAATCGGTATAAATCGTGCGAGAATAATCGTCTTACCGCCATGTTTTGCGTAGAAAGCTTGAGTCTTCTGAAGGTGAGCCGGATTAAAAAATTTTGAACTTTTACTCTTAAAAAGGCGTGGTGCTAAATATTTTCCGACCGAATAATTGACCGCATCACCGATAATTGCAGCAACAACAAGTGTTGCGGCCATCACCCACAAATTCAAACCTGATGCAGAAAGAGCACACAATGCACCGACTGCAAAAAGCAGCGAATCACCTGGCAAAAAGGGCGTTACGACTAATCCTGTTTCACAAAAAATAATCACAAAAAGGAGAACATACATCCAAACTCCGAGGGAAGAACTCCACGCCTCGAGGTAAGGAGGCATGTTCGTAATGAAGTGGATGGCCAACATGAAGTACTCAACAAGCTGATTTAGAATTTCCATTCGGGCACTGTAGAGTAGGAGTTCGAACGTGTAAACTGCATTAGTTTTAAGCTACTCGTGGGGCTGGACCAGCGATTTTGGAGATCGATGAGCGCAGTAATGCCACGCACTAAAGGCTGGGTGCATTTTCTTTTTCCCTTGTGTTTCCGGCCAAATAATCTTGCAATTGCCTTAGATCGTCATGACCATCGTACTGAAACCTAAGGCAACCAGCCTTCAGGCCGAGGCCCGGTGAGATTGATGAAGATGAAAACAACAAGGTTCTACAACAGGACACAAGGAGAATACAGAATGAGAAACATCATCCGTATGAGTCTAGTGGCAGGCGCGTTAGTTTCTAGCGTTGCAGCACAAGCTCAAACAGCATGGACAGACAAAGTAACTATGGGCGGAGATCTTCGCTTCCGTTTGAACAGCATCGACGACGAGAGCGCTGGCTCAACTGATTCAAAATACATGAGCAACCAAATCCGTGGTCGCTTAAGCCTTTCTGGAAAAGTTAACGAAGTAATGACTGCTAACTTCCGCCTTGCAACAGAGCAAAACGGTGGTGGAACAAGCTCAACTTCAGGCAACCACAACCTTGGCGCTGCTAATGGTGACGCTGCAGTTGTGTTTGAACTTGCTTACGGCGACTGGCGTGTAATGCCAGGTTTGGTAGTTTCTTTAGGTAAAGCTCCAAACCCATTCTGGTCAGCTGGCAAAAACGAAATGGTTTTTGATGCTGATCTTCCATTCGACGGCGCTACTGCAAAGTGGACTGCTGACATGGACACTCTTAAGCCGTTCGTTAACTTGAGCTACGGCCAAACTGACGACACTGACGGTGCTGGTGTTGCGGGTGCTAACCCTGCGTTCTTCGGCGCGCAAGTTGGTACATCATTGGGTCTTGGCGACACAATGAATGCAACAGTTGCAGTTGCTCAGTATGTTTTCACAAACACTGGCGCGACAGCTCCTGCTAAAAACCCAAAGCTTCTTGATATCTCTCTTGAGCTTGGTTTGAACATGGTTGCTAACCTTCCATTGTCTGTATACGCAAACCACGTACAGAACCAAGAAGGCCAAGTTGCTAAAGAAGAAAAAGGCACGCTTGTTGGTGTTAAAGCTGGTCAATTCGCAGCAGTTGGATCATGGGAAGCTTGGTACAACTACCGTGACGTAGGCTCAGAAGCTATCGTAGCTGGTATCCAAGACAGCGAATTCGCTGGTGGATCAACTACTGATTCAAGCGCACTTGGTCACCAAGTTGGTGCTGGCTACATGGCTTGGGACAACACTACTGTTGGCTTAAACTACATGATGGCAAAACGTGGTGCTGCTGAAACAGACTACAACCGCATCATCGCTGACTTAATCTGGAAATTCTAATCGTTTAACAAAACGATTTATTGAAAAAGGCTGGGGTAACCCGGCCTTTTTTTTCGCTGCGGGCTCCTGCCCTTGCCCTTCGGGTTTACCTTCGGTAAACGCAAAATTAGCATCCTGCTAATTTGGTCGCTCTCTCGCTACTCTATTTTGAGGATTTCAAGTTCGTGTTCGCCCTTAGGCGTGTGAAGCACAACCGAGTCGCCAACTTTTGCTTGGAGCAATGCTTTGCCAACGGGAGAGGTCCAACTGATTTGCCCATTGGCAGCGTCAGTCTCATCGACTCCCACAATTTGGTAAGTCTTTACATCACCCTCTTCATCTTCGACTGTGACACGAGCGCCGAATAAGACGCGGTCTTTTGGTTGTTTCAATGGATCAACGATTTCGGCGGCCTCAAGGCGCTTGGTTAAAAAACGAATGCGGCGATCGATCTCGCGGAGGCGTCGTTTACCGTAAATATAATCCGCATTTTCGGAGCGATCACCATTGCTCGCAGCCCAAGCGATGACCTCGCATAGCTTAGGGCGTTCAACGTTTAGAATCGCAGAGAGCTCATCTTGAAGACGCTTGGCTCCCGCAGGAGTTATGTAGTTCTTCCCGCCTGGGACTTTTAAGCTATCATCGGACTCATCGACACCGTCGAGGCCGTCGTCTAAATCACCATCATCTTCTCGCGTAAATGCTTTGCTCATACCGAAGCACTTTTGCATACTCGAGGCATAAGATACAAGTCGCGGCACAAGCTTTAACGGAGATGCTATGGCAGACAGCCTCAATAAATGGATGAAAGACGTTGAAAATTATTTAGCTGATCTCGCGCCTGGCGAGCGAGCTGCAATTATTGTCGAGCTTGACGCTCAACTACGAAAGCTTCCAGTCACAACTTACGATGAGCTGACTAAAACTTTGGGAACACCTGCTCAAGTCGCAAATCGCTTCCGACTAAGTCACGGTAAAAATCCTTTTCAACAATCGTCAGATTCAACTTCAATTGTCCGCGACTACTATAAAGATACACACTCAAGACCTGTTGGCACTTCTGCGCGAAAATTTTTTAAGTACGCAACAATGCTGATTTTAGGTTTCTTCGTGCTTTTCGTGGCTTCGATATTTTTGATTCCACTTTTAATCTTTAAATTTATTGCCGTAGATAACTTTGAGAAAGATTTTACCTGGTCGTTCGGAAATCAAAAAGGAAAGATGGAGCGCTTTCAAGGAAAGCTCACAGCAGACCCTCTCGACAATTTTACTGTAGCGATTAGCAACGGACAAGTTGCAGTCGTCACCGAACAAAACGCCACAGAAATCACTTATGAGTGCGAGATTGAGAGTGATCACAGAGTCAATCTGGCAGAATCAGCAAAAGTAGACGCCGGAAAAGCAACGCTCACTCTTCTCAATGTCGAAAACGCCGACTGTGACTTAACTATTCCAGCAAAAATGGCTTTAAGTGTGAATGTGACTAACGGCCGAATCGCAATGTCCGACATTGATCAAAATGTTGAAGCGAATCTGACCAATGGTGAAATTGAATTCGAAGCAAATAGCAAAAGCACTTTCGAGATGACCGCAAATGTTCAAACCGGAACGATCGATGGGCTTAAGTCGTTTCAAGATAAACAAAAAAAGCGGCTAGAAAACAAAGGACCGCAGTTTTCTGCAGTCCTTTCTGTCGGCAATGGCCGGATCGATATTGAGTAATTGTAACGACTCGCGGGGCTGACTATCTAAAACAGAAGGCAGCCATGTATCCGGCTCTGCCTTCGTCAGTGCTGACCCGATACCAGCTCTTACCGCTATTTTTCGCCTGAACTTTTGCACCTTTTAAAACAGGTCCGAGTGACGTCGACGATGAATTAGCTTCTTCTCGTAAATTACAATCGCGCGGCAATGAAACCCATGTCGCTGAAGGTGCACGAGAAGTTTGTGGCTGCGCAACTTGTCGCGGCCGAGTTGTAGCAATTGGCGCTTTCGCTGCAGCTTCTTCAGCTTGCGCAACTTTAACTTCTTTGCTTAAACGTCGCATTTCAGCTTCTGCTTCTGCTTGAATTCTCAATGCTTCATCGCGAGCACGGCGAGCTTGCTCTGCTGCCTCGTGAGATTCAGCAACTGCTTGCTTCGCAGCTTTGATTTTCTCTTCAGTGGCTTGCTGTTGGGCTTTTGCTTTTGCAATTTGATCTTCGTAGATGAGGCGCTTTTTATTCCAGATTGCGTTCTCAGTTCTCCACTGCTTTATTTTTTCTTGCGCAGCTAAGTGCTTAGCTTCAGCTTTTTCTAGCTCACGCTTTGCGACTCGCTCTTGAGAGTGCGCTTGCTTTTTTTCGTTAAGCGCTTTTCTTTTTGCTTCACGAGCCTCTTCTTCGGCATTGGTAGCGAGTTGTTTTGCGTCTTGAGCGGCGCCTTCATCGGCGGCAGCATCAATGACAATTTGCTCTGCATCGACGCTGTCGGTAGCGAGCTCATCGTCATCCATAGCAAATGCTACTGGGCTTACAAGCAGTGCAGCGGCTAACATCAAAATCGTTTTCATGAATACCCCATCAAAGTTGACCAATCTTCTCACACCTTACTTTTCGGCTTTCTGGTCGTGCTTCTAGAGAGAAACTAGGCCCTTTTTTGGGGTCACCGTCTGAAAGTTAGACAGCACTTTTGCACGCAAAATCGAATCCAGGCCTATGGTTGAGAAAAGGTCGCGGCTCTGGTCTGGCATTTTCCTTGCTCTAGATGTTTGTACCCCCTTGAGCGGCCTGGTCCTCCCCCCCGAATCCTGTACCAGGTCGCTTTTTTTTCATCTAAAATAGAATCAATGTTAAAAAAACTTTCGCTGAAGACTGTAACAACCCTCTTCGCTATCTGCCTCTCTAGTAGCGCGTTTGCGGCTAAGATCGTTGTCGATCCAGGTCACGGCGGAGTCGATGACGGTGCTGTTCGTGGCAAACTTCGCGAAGCAGATATCGCGCTAAAAATTTCAAATGAATTAGCTGCAGAACTTCGTACGAAAAATCATGAAGTTGTACTCACTCGACACAGTGATAAAGCTGTTTCGCTAAAGGCACGAACTGATATTGCAGAAAAAGAAAAAGCAGACCTCTTTATTAGTATTCATGCAAATGCATCTGAAGACGTGCGAGCAAAAGGTGTTGAGTTTTATTTTCAGAACCAACTCCCGCCCGATGAAGAAGCGATGTTCTTAGCAAGCAAAGAGAATCAGGCCATCACTCAAGAGTTGCACAATGAAAATGGTGACTCCGATGTGGCTCAAATACTTGCGGACCTTCAACGTAACTACAAACTCCAGAGCAGCTTCGAGTTTTCTAAAATGCTTGCAGAAACCTGGTCGATCGATGGGACTAAGCGATCTCGCATGATTCGCCAAGCTCCTTTTTATGTGATTTCACAGACGACGATGCCTTCAGTCCTCGTTGAAGTTGGCTTCGTTAGTCACAAGGCAGAGGGGCACATGCTTTCAACACAGCTCCATCAGCGTGAAATTGCGTTGCAAATTGCCAAGGCAGTCGATGAGTTCGCTGCCGGTTCGCTTGCTTCACCTTTGGAGTAGTGCTAGTTACTAGTCCCATGCGAATTGACGGTAGAAAACCCAACGAACTTCGAAAAGTAAAAATCACTCCCCACGTCAGCCGACATGCCGAAGGCAGCGTTATGGTTGAATACGGCGACACCAAAGTGCTCTGCACCGCAAGTGTTGAACCATCAATTCCAAAATGGCTTACAGGTTCAGGAAAAGGTTGGATCACCGCTGAATACGGAATGCTTCCACGCTCAACCCACACGCGCATGAATCGCGAAAAAACAGCGACTGGCGGCCGCACTCAAGAAATCTCTCGCCTCATTGCCCGAAGTCTTCGCGCCGCCGTTGACCTAAAGTCTCTTGGCGAACAACAAATCACTGTCGACTGCGATGTTATTCAAGCCGACGGCGGAACTCGTACGGCAGCGATCACCGGCGGATTCGTGGCCCTCGCACTTGCTCTTCAGAAAATGAAAATTGCAGGCATGATCTCTTCGATGCCTATGAAAAATTATGTTGCAGGAATCAGCGTTGGTCTTCAAAAAGGCGAAGCTCTTTTAGATCTTTGCTACGAAGAAGATGCGGCGATTCACACTGACATGAACTTTGTAATGGGAAGTGATGACAGATTTGTTGAATTACAAGGAACTGCCGAAGCTGTTTCGTTTTCACGAGCAGAACTTGATTCAATGATCGAACTTGCAACTCTGGGCTGCCGACAACTTTTTACTCAGCAATCAGAAATCATCGGAAGCTTCTTTCCGCTAAAAAATTAGGTGGGAACGTGGCGACACAACTTTGGATTGCAACCGGGAACCAAGGCAAACTGAACGAATTCAAGATGCTGCTCAATAAGCTCCCGCTCGAGCTTCATTCGCAAAAAGAACTCTCGACGTTTTACCCGCGCCCTGAAACTGGAAAGACGTTTCTCGAAAATGCACAAATCAAAACTCGCTCGCTTCACGCCGTTCAAAATACTCATTGGGTTTTAGGCGAAGACTCAGGTTTAGAGGTCAAAGGACTCGGCAATCTTCCGGGCATTCACTCGGCTCGCTACGCCGGAGAAAAAGCTGCAGACTCTGAAAACGTAGCAAAGCTTTTGAAGATGATGCAGCTCAAAGCGGTCCAAGATCGATCGGCACAGTTCACTTGCTCGATGCTATTGATTTCTCCTACCAAAGAAGAGTTTATTTTTGAGGGTGTGTTCGCGGGTACAATCGCTAAGGCCCCTAAGGGCAACCAAGGCTTCGGCTACGACACCGTGTTTATCCCTGAGGGTCAAACTCAAACACTCGCCGAACTCGGCCTAGCGTTTAAGAACCAGCACTCTCACCGCGCCCGCGCCTGCGCGCAAGCTGCCACAATACTCGCTCCACGACTCATTTAGAAAATCTAGATTATTTCCGCGCCGGTGCGGAAATTTGCATCGTTCGTCGCGCCAGCGCGAAACTCAGACGCTCAACGAAGTCTTTGAACCACTTAAGAGCAGCCGTTTCTTTTCGATAAAATAAATAGAACTGAACTTCTGAAAGAATTGTTATTGGAACATCAATTGAAATTAGTTTGGGATGATCCTTAAGGTACATCGTCGGCACTATCGACCAACCTTGTCCGCTATTCACCATCTTTGCAATCAGACTCCAGTCACCGATTACCTTAGCGATTTTAGGATTTGAATCTATCTTGGTCTTGTCCAAAACCTTCGAGAGTTCCTGATGGTCACTCTTGTAAGCAAGAAAAGGTCGACTAGCTAACACCTTAACCAATTCGACTGAAAAATTCTTTTCACGAATATTCCAAGCCGACGGAGCTACAACCGAAAAGTGATCAGCAAAGAATTTCTTTGCTATTAAATCACCGGCCTTAGAAACATGATTTGAAATAGCAACTTCGTACTTTCGGCTGAGCAATCCATCAATTGCAGTTGCACCATCAGCCTCGCAAAATTTTAAGGTGCCTTCGAATTCGGTTTCAGGAGCTAACAACCGTAAAATTTCTGCTCGCCCTGCTATGTTCAAAGTTACTCGCTCAGAACTTTGAAACTTATCGACCAATACTTTTAAGTCTTCTTGAATTGAACCAAACTTTTCAGAGTAAAAACTTGTTAGCTGCTTACCAAAATCGGTTAGCACCTTCTTTCTACCTTCCATTGCGAACAACGGCTGATCGAACTGCTCTTCAAGACTCTTTAAATGATTCGTAAGAGCGGGCTGAGAAAGGCCTAAAGCCTTGCCGGCCTCAGCTAAGCTTGAAGCGTTAGCAAACGCTAAGAGCGACTCAATTAAGTAGAGAGGAGGCGTTTTCATTCATCAATTATCTGATGATTTATATAATATTTCATCTGTTTTTTTATTAATCAGCAAAGGTTACATTCCGCCTCGAAGCAACTTTCCCCTAACCCCGACAGGAATGATTATGAAAACACTTATAATAACTCTGCTAACTACGTTCTCGGCTCAAGCCTTTGCCGATTTCGATTCTCAAGTACTTTATTGCGCTCCAACTCAAGGGCAACCCAACGGCCTGAACATTGAACAAGCCATCCTTGATATTTCTACTGAGCACCCAGAGGCGTCTCTTCACTTAGAGTTCCTCGGCTCAGACGCCAGCTCAGACATGGGAATGGATTACGAGGGGTCAGATGAGAACTACGAAATGGTTTCGACCAGCTCAAAAAATCCGTACTACTTAAACACTGGAGCTAAAAAGAACAACTGGGCCCTCACACTCAAGCACGAGTCGATCGACACCTTCTCACAACTCACTTGCGCAGAGTTGGACTCCAGCTATTTCGCTTTCACCAATCAACAGCTCAGCCAAGTAATCGGTGACAAGTGCTTCGCTCCTGTAGTCATCCGTGCAGGATCGGCTGTCATCGACGACGCTCAGGAAATGGGTGTCGACTACCCCGACTCAATTACCTTCAAAAGTCTCAAGACTTTGAAAAAGGGAAGTCACTATCAGGTAGTAGTCGAAGCTCGCAGCGGCGATTTGCTCCTTAACGTCAAAACCGAAATGAAAGACGGCTACTGTCAGGCTACTCAAGATTAGAATTTAAAATTTTTTAGCAAAGGAACTCTTATGAAAATGATTATTGGATTCTTAATTAGTTTTGCCGCACTTCAAGCAAACGCCGCAAGTTTTCGCTGCCAATCAGATAAAGAAATTATGACCGAAGGCGAAGAAAGTGTAAAAGAAGTTGTGATTTACCGAATCGAATCTTTAGATTCTTCTGTCGTGGCTTCGAACTTGAGCTCAACTGCTGACGTATTTCCTGACGACGGCACTGGAACAATTGCAGTCTCTTTTTCTAACCAATGCGATAACATGTACGGCGTAGTCTTTAAAACGACCGAAGTCGAACACCTTACTAGCGGGCGAAAGTCAGAAATAACGGGCGAAGTCAGTTTCGACTGGATCGGAAAGATCGGCGGCGAAGAGAAAGCTAACCTCACTTGCCAGCTAATCAGTGACAGTGAAGCTGCGAAAGCGCTTGGCATTAACCAATAGAGTTTTCGCGAACTATATACGGGTGTCTAAACTTTTGTCGCTCATTTCGTTTTTTCAACTTAGAGGCGTTGCTGTACTAAAGAGTCATTAAATAGCTTAAATTCTCCTGATCAGTTACAGGAGACTTTTATGAAATTTTTGATGCTTTCAGTTCTGCTTTTCACTTCGATCAGTAACGCCTGCCCCGAGCTCAACGACGTCGATCTTGGCAACGCGGATGATGAAACAAAATTTGAGCTAATCTCAGAAGAGCCCGTCAAACTTAGCCGCTACAAGTTCAAAAAAATTGATGCTTTTAAAGACTTTAGCTACACACGCTGCAAAAACAATCTTGATCTTAAGACTTTGAAGTCTACTGAGACTGGGCGAATTTTTAAAGCTATCGTATCAAACGATCACGAGTGTGATGGCGATAACACCTACGGTGGCTTGTTCGACGAGAGCGGCAAGATTCTTGTCGGCAACATTGGCGACTCGTTCATTAGCTGTAAGTAATTCGAATGAATTTTCGGCAGACTCTCCTATTTCTAATATCTTTAAGCGCGATTGCTTTTGCGTCGACGAGCAACGCGCTACTGCCGCCACAAGAAGTAAACGTTGAAGATTTTCCGTCGTCGGTGGCTTTTGTCCTCGTCAGAAACTTAAGCAAATGTACAGCGACGAAGGTAGCTCCAAAAACATTTCTCACCGCAGCTCACTGCTTCGATAATTTTGATGGCGACACCGATATTTCGATCGAACAAATCTCGCACAAGCAGTTAAAACTTGAAGTTCGAACTCGAATTACGCATTTAAAAATCCATCCGTTCTTTAGAGAGAATCAGGGGCTAATTAGTCGGCTCACAAAAACAGCTTCTTCAAGTTTGCCAGATCTTGCGATTTTTAAAACCGCCGCTGAAGTCGATGTCCCTATTGCGAAATTGAATTTCGAAAGAATTCAGTTGGCTCAAGAGATTTTAGTTGGAGGCTATGGCGCACAAGGAAAAGGGATTTGTTATCCGATTCTTCATCCGTGCTCGCTCAATATGGCCGAACAAAAAGTAGCGCTTATCAAGGGCCTATTTTTCTACACTGCACCCGACGCAAACTTACCCCACTTTTTAACTGAAGGTGATTCAGGTGGAGCCGCTTACGTTCGCAATCAATCATCGGGTGAACTTGAAGTTGTCGGAATAAACGCGATGATGACTCCCGCTAGTGCCAAGCAAGCTTTCGACATGATTTTCACGAGTAATCACAGAGCAAGCCCTCCGCGCACTGCCTCGATTTACGTACGCATCAGCGAACAGCAGATGTGGATTCAGACAACGATAAAAGAACTGTCAAAGCCTCATCGCTTTTAACAACTCGAACGTCTTTAATTGACCCGTAAATTTCTAAGTGACGCTTTGTCTTTTCACTTGGGCCCACCAAGACTAATTCGCCGTGTTGTTCTTTGAGTTCACGAGCAACGGCGACAATGAATTGAATCGCAGGAACGCTTAAGAATCGTGTTAAGCGCAAATCTAAAGCAATGTGAGTTTTTCCCTGTAAGCGTAAATCGCGAATGGCGGCCTGAAGGTCATCAAAAGTGCCAGCATCAACACGAGCTTTAAGATTGAGAAGATTCCAACTGGTCATTAATTAATTAATGTAGTACGACCAATCATCCATGCAAGGCCTAAAGATCTTTACCGGAAATTCGAATAAAGAATTCGCCCAAAAGGTCGCTCAAGCGGCCGGAGTAGAGCTCGGCTACTGTCAAATTAGCCGATTTGCCGACGGTGAAATTCAAACTGAAATTCATGAGAGTGTCCGGGGAGATAGCGTTTTCGTTATCCAGAGCACTTGTCCGCCAGTAAACGAAAATTACGTCGAGATGTTTATCATGCTCGATGCCCTAAAACGGGCCTCGGCAAGCTCAATCACTGCGGTACTTCCCTATTACGGTTATGCACGCCAAGACCGAAAAGTTGCGCCCCGAGCTCCAATATCTTCAAAGCTTATGGCCGATCTCCTGACTACAGCTGGAGCGACTCGCGTAGTAGCGGTCGATTTACACGCAGCTCAAATTCAGGGCTTCTTTAATGTTCCAGTGGATCACTTATTTGCAATCCCTACCCTTGCTCGCTCATGGCGCGAACGGTTTGGTTCTGGCGATCAATATGTTGCAGTTAGCCCAGACGCTGGCGGCGTGGAACGCACTCGTGCGTTTGCCAAACGCATCGAAGCTCCAATTGCGATCATTGATAAGCGACGTATTCGTCCTAATGAAGCCCAAGCCCTTAACGTCATCGGGGATGTTCGAGACAAGACCGCGATTATCGTCGATGACATGATCGATACGGCCGGGACTCTGACTCAAGCTGTTGACAGCCTGCTAAAGAATGGTGCAAAAAAGGTGATTGCCGTAGCTACGCACGCCGTACTTTCCGGACCTGCCATTTCACGTCTCACTGAAAGTGGGATTGAAAAGGTGTTCGTCACAGATACGATTCCACTGAGCCCGGCAGCTCAAGCTTGTAAAAAGATTGAGATCATTTCGGTTGCTCCGCTAGTCGCAGAAGCAATTCGAAGAATTTACGGAAACGCTTCTGTGAGTTCGTTGTTCGATTAGATTTAAGTTCGAAAGCCGTTCGAAATTTTTCGGGCGCATTTTAAAAATCAAGTAGGCCTACAGCGCCAAGTAAAATTGGTAGTTCGCAAAGCCGATGGGATGAAGGGAAAGTCAGATGAAGAGTTCAGAGAAGATTTCGTTAAAAGTAACAACGCGCGAGACTGGTAAACATCACTCACGCTCAAACCGCGTAAAGCAATTAATTCCAGCGGTACTTTACGGACCAAAAACAAAACCAGTTAATTTGATGATCGATGAGTTAACAGTCACTCGCTATGCAGGTCGCAAATTCGAAGCAACAATCTTCGGTCTTCAATCTGACAACGCTGAACTTGCTAAATTGAACGTTCTTATCAAAGACGTACAGGTTCACCCAGTTAATCGTCGTCCACAGCACGTTGATCTCTACGCTGTTGATATGACTAAAACGATCCGCGTAAGCATTGGTATTCGTTTCGAAGGTAAGCCAATCGGTCTTGCTGACGGCGGATTACTACAAGCGCTTCTTCGTGAATTGGAAGTTGAATGTTTACCTACAGACATTCCAGAAGAGTTCGTAGCTGATGTTTCTAACCTCGGCGTGGGCGATGCACTTCACGTATCAGATCTAACAGCTCCAAAGGGCGTAAAGATCATTTCTGCTCAAACTCTCACGATCGCAACAGTCAACATCCTTGCAGAAGAAGCAGCTCCAGTAGTTGCAGCAGCAGCGGATCCAGCAGCAGCGGCAGCAGCTCCAGCGGCAGGTGCACCAGCAGCTCCGGGCGCAGCTCCAGCAGCAGCGGCAGCAAAAGCTCCAGCTGGCGGCGCAAAGAAATAATCTTCGCAAAGAAAAGAGGGCATGTAGCCATAAAGCCGAAAGGCATGATGGCTACAAAGCTAAAGTTGAAAGGCGTCCGAAAGGATGCCTTTTTTATTTCCACCCTCCGCACCTTTTTGCCTTCGCACTCTACCCTTCATGTCTTCATGCCTTCGACCTTCTTGCCTTCATGCCTTCATGCCTTTATCTTGCCTGCATGTGGTTAATCGTTGGTCTCGGGAATCCTGGCGCAAAATATCTTTTCACCCGTCATAACATCGGCTTCATGGCCGTTGATTACTTTGTCGCAGGCTTAGGAACGAAAGTTCCGCAGCGAGAAGAGAAAAAGGCGATCACTTATCGCTTAAAGTTAGACGATCAAGAACTTCTGTTCTGTAAGCCACAAACGTTTATGAATTTATCTGGCGAGAGCGTTCGCCCTCTCATGGACTACTACAAAATCGAACTCCCAAATGTCATCGTCGTTCATGACGAAGTTGATTTGGCTTTTGGAGCGATGAAGATTCAAAAAAATCGCAGCTCAGGCGGCCACAATGGCCTAAAGAGCCTCACCGAGCATCTCGGCACACAAGACTATACTCGCTTGCGCCTAGGCGTGGGCAAGTCAACTAACCCGAATATCGATACAGCGACTCACGTGCTTCAAAACTTCTCTCAGGAGGAAGGCAGCGTGATGGATCAATACTTAGGCGTTGCAAGTGATGCGATCGAAGCCATCATTTTTGACGGGCCCGATAAGGCGGCCTCCAACTTTAACCGTGCGCACTTCTCCGAAGTACGCTAAAAAGGCGTCGTACACCCAAAATCCCCGAATTTCAGAATTCTAGAATTCTAGGATTCGAGGATTTTGGGTGTACGACGCCTTTTAGGAGAAATTATGGGATTACAGGTTGGGATCGTAGGCTTACCAAACGTAGGCAAAAGTACTCTGTTCAATGCATTGACCTCAGCGAAAGCTGAAGCTGCTAACTACCCGTTTTGCACAATCGATCCAAACGTTGGCGTTGTAACTGTTCCAGATGAACGCCTTCGTAAGATCTCTGAACTTATCAAACCGAAAAGCCTAATCCCGACAGTCATCGAGTTTGTCGATATCGCCGGGCTCGTTGCTGGAGCAAGCAAAGGCGAAGGTTTAGGAAACCAATTCTTAGGACACATTCGTCAAACTGATGCGATTGTTCACGTTGTTCGCTGTTTCGATGATCCGAATGTTGTTCACGTTTCAGGATCAGTGAATCCACTTCGCGACATCGACGTCATCAACACTGAGCTTCAACTTGCAGACTTAGATGCAGTTGAAAAGCGCATGCAAAAAGTTGAGAAGACGGCAAAGAGTGGCGACAAAAAAGCGATCGTTGAATTTGGCGCTTATAAAAAAGTTTACGACTTACTTGCAGCTGGCAGACCTGCTCGCGCTGCCGATCTTGATGACACCGAGAAGCCAATCATTCATGACTTACATTTGTTAACAACAAAACCCATCCTTTACGCCTGCAACGTGAATGAAACAGACATGTCAAAAGGCGGAAACGCTTGGACTGAAGAAGTCGGTACGCGCGCTAAATCAGAAGGAAATATTCACCTTGTGATCTGCTCGGCACTCGAAGCTGAAATTGCTCTTCTTCCAAAAGAAGAACAAGCTGAGTTCTTAGAATCAATTGGCGCAACTGAGCCAGGTTTAAATCGTTTGATCTGGGAAGCTTACAAACTTCTCGATCTTCAAACTTATTTCACTGCTGGCGAAAAAGAAGTTCGCGCATGGACAATTCGTCGCGGAACTAAAGGCCCTGGCGCTGCTGGCGTTATTCACTCGGATTTCGAGCGTGGATTCATTCGCGCAGAGACTTACCACTGCGAAGATTTATTCACATTAAAGAGCGAAGCGGCTGTTAAAGAAGCTGGCAAGTATCGCTCTGAAGGCAAAGAATACGTCGTCAAAGACGGAGATATAATATTCTTTAAGTTTAACGTTTAAGATTATTTCTTCGGGTCGAATGCGTCCCGAAGTCCGTCACCAAGCAAATTGAATGCTAACATCGTGAAGAAGATCGCAGTACCCGGCGAGAGAATTAAGTGCGGGTATGATTTTGCACGCCAACCGTCGTTCGCAAGAACTCCCCATGAGCTGTAAGGCGGCTGTAGCCCAAGACCAATGAAGCTTAAGAAGCTTTCAAAGAGAATATTAGAAGGAACTTGAAAAGTCAGGATCACGATAATTGGTCCGAGGATATTTGGAAAAATGTGCTTAAACAAAATTGAGCCACCCGATGCTCCGAGTGCACGAGCAGATTCAACATAGAGCATCTGTTTTACCTGAAGCACTTGACCTCGAACGAGCCTTGCAACCCCTACCCAGCCAACAATACTAAGTGAAAGAAAAATTCCGACAAGCGCTCTAATTTCTGGGTTTTCGCTAAAGCGAATTGAATTAAAAATCACGGATACCAAAATCAACAAAACAAGTGATGGAATCGCAGACAAGATATCAACGAATCTCATCATCACTGAATCGACCCATCCTCCCACCCAACCTGAAACTGCTCCGTAAACTCCTCCGAGGAGTAACGAAAAGAAAGCCGTGAAAATACCAACCGACATCGACATTCGCGCACCGTAGATCAGACGCGAAAGCATATCGCGGCCAAGACCGTCGGTGCCGAGCCAGTGATCGGCACTTGGCCCTTCAAGAATGCGGTCAATATTCTGAGTTTCAAACGAGTAAGGTGCAATCCAAGGAGCAAGCGCCGCAACTCCACAAACAAAAAGAATTATGTAACTAGAAACGAGCGAAGCTTTGTTTTTCTTAAGCCTCTTCCAAGCATCGTTCCATAAACTTTTGTGAGCACCCGCTTTTTCACTCATGAAAGTTTAATCCTTGGATCAACCACCACATATAAAAGATCAACAATGAGATTTGCGAAGACTAGCAATGCTGCGTAGACAAGAGTGATGCCGAGAACCAATGGGTAATCACGATTAGTTACACTTTGAATCAAGTGCTTTCCCATTCCCGGTACGGCAAAAATAATTTCGTTAACAAAAGAGCCCGACAAAATGCCGGCAATTAAAGGACCTGAGATGGTAAGCACCGGAATCAAAGAATTTTTTAAAACGTGTTTATAAAGAACAAGTGTCTGCGACAGTCCCTTAGCGTGTGCCGTACGAACGAAGTCTGCTTTGATCACCTCAAGAACACTTGATCGCATCATGCGAGCGATAATGCCCGCGGGCCTTACGCCAAGAGTAATCACCGGCAAAATATAATGCGCCGGAGTTTCCCAGAGAGCTGGCGGTAGTAATCCTGCAAATGCCGAAATTGGAATACCGAAGCTAAAAATCATGACGAGCAAAGGTCCCACCATAAAGCTCGGCAGTGCTACTCCGCTAATTGCAAAAATCATTGCAGCGTTATCCCAGGCTGTGTTGTGACGATTGGCTGCGAAGATTCCAATTGGAATTCCGATAAAGAACGCAAGCAAGAGAGAGTAAAATCCCATCTGCGCCGACACTGGAAGCGTTTCACCGATGATGTCAGTGACCGATCGCCCGATATACTTATACGACTCACCGAGATCACCCTGTGAAGTCTTGATGAGATAATTTAAATACTGCTTAGGAAGAGGCTCATGTAACCCATATTTTCGCTCGATGTTCGCTTTTACTTCCGGAGGAAGAGATTTTTCTTCATCGAACGGTCCGCCAGGTAAAAATCGTAAAAGCAGAAACGTTAATGTCGCAATCACCCACAAAACAAAAACCGCTTCGAGCAAACGTTTTGTCACGTACACCAAAACGCCTTGATGAATGATCGCGTAAGCTAAGGCAACGCCACTCCACGCGAGAAGCAAAGGCCAATAGAGTGATGGAATATCAAAGCCCGAGAGGTCGACGCCGATGGCAACGAGGATTAGGAACACTAATCCCCAGCCAAGCATTAGGCCGAAAGGGAAACGGCTCACTTAAGTCGAACTCCCTTGTAGATATATTGGTCCATGGCATTGAGCGGGAAATTTTCAACGCGCGAAGAAACTAATGCATTATTGACCGAACCTAGAATCGGAATCACAGGCACTTCTTCTTCGACTAAGATTTGCTGAGCTCGCGAGTAGATTTCGCGACGTTTATTTTTATCGGGCTCACTTGCTCCCTTCGCAACTAACTTATCGAATTCTGAATTCTTCCAGAAAGTCTTGTTGTTGTCAGAGTTGCTCGTGATCAAGCTAAAGAAGTTATGTGGGTCAGGGTAATCAGCAAGCCATCCAAAGCGGAAGACCGGATATGTACCCGTAATGAGTGAGTTCAAATAAACTTTCCACTCTTCGTTTTTAAGCTCAATGTTGATACCCAAATTTGCCTTGAGCTGAGCTTGAATGTTTTCGGCAATGCGCTGGTGGTTTTCGTTTGTGTTAAAGCCGATTGTAATCTTAGGAAATTTCGAAGGATCAGCGTAGCCGGCTTGCTTGAGTAACTCTTTTGCCTTCACCGGATCAAAAGTTAAACCGCGATCTGCTTCGTAGCCGAACATTCCCGATGGAATCCAGCTCGACATCGGAATTTCGCCGCCACCAAGCATTTGCACGACGAGCCGTTTATCAATCGCATGCGCAATTGCTTTACGAACATTCACGTTGTTCGTTGGCGGAACTTTTGTGTTCATGCCGTAGTAATAGAGTTGCAAGATACCAAGCTCTCGGTACTCTTTTCGATTCTTTAGATTACGAAGTTCCGCTGACGGAAGCTTTGTGATCGCATCAAGTTTACCTGAATCAAAAAGATTAAGTGCCGTTGCTTGCTCAAGGATCATGTACATCATCACGTACTTGATTGTTGGCTTTTCACCATAATAGCTTTCGTTACGTTGAAGCAAAATCTGGTTGTCATGCTGCCAAGCCGCGAGCGTAAATGCTCCGAGTGTTACGATTTTTCCCGCTTCAGTCCACTTGTCGCCATGTTTTTGAATGACATCTAGTCGCAACGGGAAAGCCGCGTGATGCGTGAGTAAGTATGGGAAGTAGCTCATCGACTGCTTAAGTTCGACCACTAGTTCATAAGGTGTTGGTGCACTCACTCCAACCTTCGAGAAGTCTTTAATTTTACCTTGGCTAAACTCCTCTGCGTTTTTAATTCCGAACATCGAGTAGGCGTATTGCGATGCAGTTGCAGGATCGAGAAGGCGCTTCCAACCATCGATCACGTGCTGAGCAGTGAACTCGACGCCATCACTCCACTTTACACCCTGTCGAAGTGTGAACTTCCAGGTGCGGGCGTTATTAGATGAAACCCACTTAAGTGCAAGAGCTGGCTTAAGACCTAACTCTTTATCAGTAAAGTCGTACTCAACTAAGCCATCCATGATGTTCATCTGAACTTGCGCCGAAGTCGTATCGCTCGACTTACTCCAATCAAGAGTTGGCGGCTCAGTCGTAAGATTAACTCGAAGTGTTTCGTTATTGGCAGCCTTGATAGATGTTCCATCAGGCAGTTGCACTTCAACGTCTTGGCCTTTTTTAGTACATGCTGCGATCGCAACGAATGAGAGGCAAAGCAATACCGCTCGTAAGACTCTGTTCTGCACGGATTTCCCCTTGAGGTAGCCGACTTTCAGGTGGGATCACTGCATAATTGCTCGCCGTCAGCTACTTATCAGGAGAAATCTGTCATTTTTTGCGTTCTGAAGTCAATTATAAGCTAAGAAAAGGTAGCAGCCGACTCTTACCAAACTTCGGTTGAAGCACGAGCTTTGACATTGACCGGTTTAATGAGCCATTTCATCGAGCGTTTTGGCTCTGCGCCTTGCGAATAAAGCAGCTCATAGATCTGGTAATTGCGCATAACGCGTTTGACGTAGTTTCGAGTCTCGATAAAGGGAATGTGCTCGATGAATTCATCCATCTCTAAAAGCCCGAACGACTTAAGCCAGCTCTGGGCCCGGTGGGGACCCGCATTATAACTTGCTGCTACAATCGGCAAGCTACCCTGGAACTGCTCCATTAACCGAGAAAGATAGCGAGTACCGAATTTAATATTCACTTCTGGCTGAACAAGCGTTGTGACCTCGAAGTTTTTAACTGAGAGGAGGTCGGCAACATTCTTACTTGTGAAAGGCATTAGCTGCATGAGGCCGCGTGCACCGACCGGAGATTGCGCATCATACTTAAAGTTGCTCTCTGCGCGCATAATTCCCCAAACCATTTCTTCGGGCACTGCAAAGCTTCGTGAAGCTGCTGAAACGGCCTTTTCATAAGCGCGCGGATAAGCAAACTCCCAAAGTGTTCGACCGTTCTTCATTCCTGCACGAACACGCTGCATTCCAAAAGTGATCTCGCCCAAATAAGATGAGCGATGATAAGACTGTACCGATTGATACTCACCCATCAAAGTTCGTCGATCGTTTGCAGATCGTGTTCGTCTTTCAATTTCGTAAAGCTCTTGGCGTGCAAAGCTATCTAATCCGATCAGTGTTAGATCTCTTGCGCGCTCGAATCGTTTTGATAAATACGGATCATTGAAGGTTGAATTACCCAAAGCGATATCAAGAGACGCATCTCCGCCGGGCACTTCTTCTGCAATTTCAGTTTCGTCACCTTCAGGAGCTCCATCAATTTCACTTGTGTCTGCCGCAACCTGTTCTTCGCTTTCCTCATCTTCTGCTATCGCTGGAATATCGGGGTTCGGAATGTCCGTCGGCTCAGTTTTCGCAGCCGCAACAACTGGTTTGGCTGCATTCGTTGCTTGCGCTGGAGGAGGTGCTGTGACCGGAAGAGTCTCGAGACGATAACTTGAAAGCATCGCATAGTAGCCATATGAGGCATCTTTTGCGATGGTCTGAAAGATTTGTTTGGCTTCAGCGAATCGCTCTAAGCGCAAGAGTGACATTGCCATCCAGTAGCGTGAACGTTCAGTGGTTGCAGAATCGTGAGTGCGGCGTCCTCTTCGGCCCTTAGGCTTTGCAGCAAGGGTTGAGAATTTCTCCATCGCTCCTTGGTAGTCACCTTTTAAATAACGGATCCACGCCAAGTGCCATTGAGAATCGCGAGCGAGACTTGTATTGCCGAACAGCTTTACAAATTGTTCAAACTTTCTGCTCGCACCATCGTAGTCTTGAAATTGATAACTCATGAATGCGGCTTGAAAGAGTGCCGTTCGTCCGGTCTTAGAGCGCCCCGAAAGTTTGTATGCTTTTTCGTACGCACCAACTGCAGCTTGCGGCTGCCCGGCGCGCGATGCAACTTTTGCGAGGAGAAGTAAATAACCAGGACGATTTCCTTGTGACTGATTGTAAGGGAGAAGAAGTTTCAAAGCTTCGTCGACATGCCCCTCGCCTACGAGATGATTCGCGATCAAGCTATCAACTTGATATCGCCCTGACTCAGGTGTTTGGTTTTTAATTGTGATGAGTTCTTGGAGCGCTCGCTCAGAGGCTCCGGCCCACTGAAGACGCCGAATTCTTTTTTCCTGATCTTTTCGACTTGCAGCACATCCAAGCTTTTGTCCTTCGACAACACTGTTCTGCAAATCAAACTTTAAATCTTTTGAGACAACGTCAGAGGGATGCCCTGAGTAAAGCTCACGGGCCCAGCGGCAACTTTGGCTGCTTCTTCCGAGTTTTCTTTCGATCAGCATTAAGTTGTAAATGACTTGTGGATAACGATCGCTGGTTTTTATTTTCCCTCGTAGCGCTGAGAAATGAGTTTGTGCCTCACGCCACTGCCCAGCTCCAATAGCAATTTCTCCGAGATGAAATCGAGCTTCAGCACTCATTTGCGGAGTCGCGCGCGAATCAAGAACCGCTTTAAGTTTTGCTTTGGCTTTCGCAGTGTCACCGACAGTTTGGTATGAAATTCCGAGGAAATGTTGAACGTGATCCTGAATCCGGGAGTTCAACTGCTCAGCTTGAGTTAAATAGATTTGTGCATCGGCATGATTCTTGAGTTGTGTAGCCGCGTGAGCCGCACCGACGAAGGCTAATGCTTTTAAGTTTCCGTCTTGTTCGTTCTTTGAGATTTCTGCGAATGCACGTTGCGCAGATTTCCAATCGCCTGCCTGAACTAACGGGCGAACCGCTCTGAACGGGTCTTTGCTGGGAGTAATTGGCGTTGCCGGAGTCATCTCCCCTGAGGAGCTTTCAGGCATCATCATCGCAGGCGAAACAGCTCGTGCGCTTGCTGTGATGAAAGCAAAAGATATAGGCAGAACTATTAGTGAGAGAACTGGCTTTGAGACCCAGCGTGGCTGGGAAGATTTCTTTGAAAACATGATGAGATATGGTACCCAGAATCAATGGCAAAATCGAAGACCAAATCAGTATTTGTCTGTCAAAATTGCGGCTCGCAACGTTCGCGTTGGGAAGGTCGCTGCAGTGATTGCGGCAGCTGGAATACCTACGTCGAAGAGAAAACTTTGGCAGAAACCCCGACCACCTCTCGACAACGTGGATGGAGTACTGCCGGAGATTCTGCAACTACTGTGATTAGTCTCGACCAAAACATTAAAACTGTCGACATGGCTCGCAACTCGACCGGATATTCTGAGTTCGACCGAGTGCTAGGCGGAGGTCTAGTTAAAGGATCGTTTGTTTTGTTAGGTGGCGATCCCGGAATCGGTAAGTCGACTTTGCTTTTGCAAATGGCCGGCGGTTTAGCAAAAGACGGATTAAAGATTTTGTACGTATCCGGAGAAGAATCAGTTTCTCAAACTGGTTTGCGCGCGCAACGCTTAGGCGTCGGAAGTCGCAACGTGATGATCGCAGCCGAGTCTAATCTTGAGCAGATCAAAGCACTTGTTCAGACTCATAAGCCAGACGTTCTGGTTTGCGATTCCATTCAAACCATATTTTTACCCGAGATTCCGTCGGCACCAGGCTCAGTCACCCAAGTTCGTGAGTGCGCAGCGCAGTTGATGGGATTAGCAAAAGGCTCTGAGACGAGCGTTTTCTTGATTGGTCACGTGACAAAAGAAGGAAACATCGCGGGACCAAAAGTTTTAGAGCACATGGTTGATACGGTTCTGTCGTTCGAAGGGGACCTCTCGCATCAGTTTAGATTGTTGCGCGCACTGAAAAATCGATTCGGAGCAACCCACGAGCTTGGCGTGTTCACGATGGATTCGCGCGGATTAGTTGAAGTTCGAAATCCTTCAGAATTATTTTTGGAAGAACGCGGCACTCAACTGATTGGTTCAGCTGTTTTTGCGTCAATCGAAGGCTCACGACCACTGTTGTGTGAAGTCCAAGCTTTGACTTCGTATTCTCCAATGGCGATGCCTCGTCGCACTTCACTTGGTTTTGATGTGAACCGAGTTCATTTGCTCGTTGCTGTTCTGAACAAGCACTTAAATTTGAAGCTCTCGCAAACTGATGTGTTTATTAATGTCGTTGGTGGCTTGAGACTCATCGAGCCGGCTGCTGACATGGCTGTTGCCGCGGCACTGATCTCAACTGAAACAAACGTTGAAGTCGATGCTAAGACCGTGTTCTTCGGCGAAATCGGCCTCACCGGCGAAGTGCGTGCAGTTTCATTTGTTGATCAACGCGTTCGCGAAGCAGAGAAGCTTGGTTTCCAAAAATTCGTTCTCCCCGCTTCAAACAAAAAACATCTTAATGATTTACCTGAGGCTTTGAAAAAGCAGATGATTTGGATCCGCCACGTAGGTGACCTGAGCAGGCTTTTCGAGAACGGCGCTGAGCGATCAACTCCCACTCCTCGTCCGCCAACATCACCGCGCGCGCAATAGCTCTAGCTATCCGCGTTTGCCGAACTGTATCAACCAAGTCCGCAAAACATCCTCGTACTCATTCGATTCGATTCGCAACCGGTTCGAAGGCCCCGTTGATGTCACAACCGAACACAACAGTGGAATCATGTCGCGTCCCTGATACAACCCTACCGGAAAATACTTCGGTAAGCTTTTAGGTAAATTATTTTCAAGCTGAATCCCGTTCGCAGAAATGTTCACAGTTTTCGATACGAACGTAGCGCTACCAATTTTAATTTTTACCGTGAAACTTCCCGAGTAGCGAGTTTTCTCGCGGCCTCTTTCGGGTCCCTCTTTTTTATTCGCCGATTCAAGTTCGAATGCAATTGTAGTTTCCATTTTTCGATCAAGGGTTTTAAGAGGCTCTTGCGGCGGCGGCGGAGGCTCGATAGGAATCTGAGGCGCACCACGAAGTTGCTCTAAGAGCATCGGAAATTCTTCAAGTGCTTTCCAAGATTGAAAACCTTCACGCCAAACTTGCCATTCTTTAACATCTGCACTCGGCAATACGGAAAAAATGGCTTCGACTTGATCGGTGAGCAGATCATCGAAACGTTTTTTGCGAGGAGAATGATGCAAACTCCAGTAGTATTCGCGCTTCCTCATTTTGCCGATCTCCTTAGCTGATTGCTACAACCGTGCGCGATCAACAGCCTTACGCCACGAAAGTAGTCTCATGTTGCGATCCTCGATGCTCATCTTAGACTTAAAGACTTTATCAGTTTTCCAAATTTTGCTTATCTCGCGAGTATCACTCCAAAGTCCAACTCCAAGTCCAGCCAAGTACGCAGCACCCGCCGAAGTTGTTTCGATCATCTTAGGTCGAACGACTTCGACGCCTAAGTAATCAGCCTGAAGTTGCATCAATAAATTATTTGCCGCTGCTCCACCGTCGACTGCAACAGACTTTAAAGATTTACCGAGATCTTTTTGCATCGCGAGTAATATCTCTGCGTTCTGCAAAGCCATCGCCTCAAGAGTTGCGCGAGCGATATGCGCAATCGTCGTTCCGCGAGTGAGACCTGAAATTAAACCGCGAGCCTCAGGATCCCAGTAAGGAGCACCAAGGCCAGTCAACGCAGGAACAAATTCTACTCCGCCGGCATCTTTAACTCCAGACGCAAGCTTTTCGATATCTTCACTACGTTTCACAAAGCCAAACTGATCTCGCAAAAACTGAACGGCGGCTCCGCATACGAATGCTCCGCCTTCGAGTGCATAAGTCATCTGTCGCTCGCCCTTAAGTTGCCAAGCAACAGTCGTGAGCAAACCGCTTCTCGACAAAACTCGCTCACTGCCGGTGTTCATCAACAAAAAACTTCCGGTGCCGAACGTGCACTTACTTTGTCCAGACTCAAAACAATTCTGACCAAACAAAGCAGCTTGCTGATCTCCGGCGACACCACTAATCGGAATTCCATCAGGTAAAAATCCTAATCCTGAAGTGACTCCAAGCTCTCCCGATGACGTTCCAATTTCTGGCAAGATCGAGCGAGGTACCGAAAAAATCTTCAGGAGCTCATCATCCCACTGACCAGTTTTAATGTTCATCAGCTGGGTGCGAGAGGCATTCGAAACATCAGTGACATGACTAACACCACCACTCAAACGCCAAATCAAAAAAGTATCTATCGTTCCGACGGCAAGCCATCCGGCAAGAGCGCGAGTGCGCAGCGCAGTTTTTTGTTTGAGCATCCAAGAAATCTTGCTCGCAGAAAAATAAGGATCAATCACTAGACCTGTGCGATCTCGCAACACTTCAGCAAGACCTTGCGCTTTCAACACTTCACAATCTGGGGTCGTGCGGCGATCTTGCCAAACGATTGCATTGTGCACAGGCTTCCCAGTTTTCTTGTCCCACATCACCACGGTCTCTCGCTGATTAGTGATTCCGATTGCAGCAACTTGCGCACCTTGAATCTTTGCTTTTCGCAAAACACTCTTAACCGTGAACGCAACAGTCTTCCAGATGTCTTCAGGATCGTGCTCCACCCAACCTGGCTTCGGGAAGATCTGACGGAAATCCTTGTCAACACTCGCCACAACTTGGCCTTTGTCGTTATAGACACTCGAAGTTGTACCAGTTGTCCCTTGGTCGATACTCAAAATAAATGAAGCTAACTTTTTCACTGACTTCTTTCTTGGGTTTTCCTACGCTACCATCGTGAATAACTTTTTACGAAATTCCAAAGGAAAACTTGCTGAGTTTAGAGAGGTCGATGGTGACCGCCTACTTTACAGCGTTGTGCCGCACCTCGCGATGGAAGCTTTGCGAAAATACTTCCGCCTAGAAGTCGTGGGGCTAGAGAATATTCCGAAACGTGGTCCAGCCATCATCACTCCTAACCACTCAGGCTTTGCTGGTTTCGATGCGCTGATGCTCACCCACGAAATTTCTCGTGCAACTAAACGCGTTCCGCGAGTTCTTACTCATGCATTTTGGTTTTTATCAAAGTTCACCGCTGTTCCCGCGCAAAAAGTTGGATTCATTCGCGCCTCGACCCAAAATGGCCAATATCAGCTAAAAAAGAACAATCTGGTTATTCTATTTCCCGAAGGTGAATACGGAAATTTCAAAGCCACAACCAAGCGCTATCACTTGCAGGAGTTTAAACGAGGCTTCATCAGGCTCGCACTTGAAAGACAGTGTTCAATTGTTCCAACTCTCATCATTGGCGCCGAAGAAACTCACATCAACTTATCAAAGATCAAACTCCCGAAGTTTTTGAAAAGCGCGATCATCCCATTGCCGTTAAATATTCTTCCGTTGCCAGCAAGATGGAAAATTATTTTCCTTGAGCCGATACAGTTCCCTTACAATGCTGAGGCAGCCAACGACCAAGAGTTAGTCCAAGAACTCGCGCAAGTTGTGCGCGAGAAAATGCAAAAAGCGCTGAGTGCTGAGATTGCTAAACGAGAGTCCGTGTATTTTTAGCGATTTTGACTTTGGGGAGTCTCAGGCGGGACTTCGTCGGTCTTGTCGTCACTGATAGTTCTGATAATTCCATCCCAGGCTTTGATTAAAAAACCCGGGTCATCTTCACTGCGGCTCACGATCAAATTGATGATTAAGACGGCGATTGAGATCGCAACAAGAAGCATCAAGACGTACTCCACCACTATTTGACCAGCCTGTGATCTGTGGCTAGGCTGTCTCGGTGACTGACCAGAAGAATCCCCCACAGACCGAGCCAACTCCTCAGACCGCTGAACACCTGAAAGAAGGTTTTCAATTTCCGTTGTGGGGTAAAATTGCTCTTTTGATCGTTGCGACTTCATTAGTGATCATAGGATACATCAAATCTCAAAGTTTGCAGACTGCAGATCAATCTGATCCTGAACAAGAAAGTGCGCGCACTCTCGAAAGTCGACAAACAGTTCCCGATCTGACTTTGGTCGATGTTGAAGGCAAATCTCAAAAGCTCTCCGACTACAAAGGGCAAGTCGTTTTGGTTACTTTCTGGGCACAATGGTGTGCTCCCTGCCTCGTCGAACTTCCAACATTCGCAGAGCTCCATCAAAAGTATGATCAAAAAGGTTTCAAAGTTCTTGCTGTTAACGTTGATGAGGGCTCAGTCGGAAAAGATTTCGCTCGAGAACTCTGGAAACAGAAGAATTTTAAATACATGAGCTTTTTTGATGAAGCGAAAGTAGCAGCCGAGGAGTTTGCGGTCGAAGTCCTACCTGCGAACTTCGTTATCGATCGAAAAGGGCTTCTCGCTTTTAGTGGCTTTGGTGCCAACGACTGGTCGACACCTGAAACTGCTGAAATGATCGAAAGTCTCCTAGCCGAGACCCCCTAAAAAGGCGTCGTACACCCTTTTTCCACCTCCACTAGCTTTTCATGATTTCGAGCTCATGCCCTACGGATTTCTTTCCATTTAAGCGGACTCTAGGTAGTTGAAACTGGCTTTTCGTAAGAGCGCGTTTGATGGCGTCACGATGGTGCGGTTTATACTCTTTGTTCAGCCAAGCCAATGTCTCTTCGCAGTTATCGAATAGGAGAGAATCCTCAACCAATGGAATCAACGCGGATTTGCCGCCTACAAGTCCATTTAGGGTACTCCATGGATAAAGCTCTGATCGTGATACTAATCCCGCACAAACTGGATTTCTGTAAACGTATTTGTAGGCGTGTTCAAAGTAATGATTTGAGTTAATCAAAGACCTAAAAAATCGCCCGCCATAAACATGATTGATTCGACCCGATTCTTTGCCAATCAATTTGCTTGTTTGAGTACTGAAGTATTGCATACCTCCTGCAAGATTTCCCAGCGGGGTCTGGCAGAGCATGTGGTAGTGATTAGTCATTAAAACAAAAGAATGAATCCGAAAATCGAACGCTCGATTCAGAAAATAAAGTTGTTCTGAAAAAATATCCCATAGAATGGGAGCCGGAACATCGAACCATTCTTTGTTAATACATCTTGCAGCAACGTGATACGGAAGCTCGGACGAAACTGGTACTTTTTTGCGAGGCATTAACTAAGATCTAGCAAAATCTGGCCCAGTGGATTTTGGGTGTACGACGCCTTTAATTTAAAATTTGAGAGATCTGAGCGTGGAGCTTCTCAATACCCGACTCTGTGAGATGGCCTTGAACGCCAACTACGAAGTCATTTCCGAGACGTTCGCTGCAAATCATTGGCGAAGCGGTTGCACCTGAAGAAAGCCCAACCGGAAACGATTTGAAGAACGTGTCTTCATTCGGATAGAGCATTACGAAAACGCATTTTCGATCACTCTTTAGTTTTGGCACTTCATCTTTTAAAGTGGTTTTCATCAAACTTTGAAGACCAAAGTAGATCTTAAGAGCGTGAGCTTCTTGGTATTGGGCGAAATAGATTCGAAACGGTCCATCGAAAATCGCCGCATTGAACGCAGTATTAAAGAACTGCGACTGCGTGACAAACATTGCTGTTTCAGGCATTTGCTTTCCCCTGTTTTAACGTCGTGTCAAAACTATCTTTAATCAAAGCCTAGTCAGCACGTTTTACTAAATGCAAACTTTTTTTTCGCTATCGGATTTAAAATATTTGTCGCCCGTCACGCCAGGTTTGAGCAACGACCGGAACACCGATCGCATAGAAGATCCGATCCCAGTCGGCACTCAAGGTGATGAAGTCGCATGATTTGCCAACTTCAAGTGAGCCGACAGAGCCTTCAAGCCCAAGCGCATACGCTCCACCGATCGTGTAGGCGGCAATCACTTCGGCTAATGACATCTTCATCTGTGCTCGCGCAAGAACTCCGATGAGACTTAGGTCTCTGGTTGGGCTGCTTCCGGGGTTGAAGTCGGTGGCGAGCGCAACTCGTGCTCCAGCATCGATCAGCTTTCGTGCTGGAGGGTATGGGCAGTTGACGTAGAGGTCGGCTGCCGGCAGCAGCACACAAGTCGTCTTCGACTTCGAGAGAGCTTTAATATCGGAATCATCGATGCAAAGCAGATGATCGGCCGACTTGGCTCCCATTTTCACCGCAAGCTTTGCTCCACCGTTGTGAGTAAGTTGATCAGCATGCACGACAAGATCAAAACCAAGCTTCTTTGCTGCCGTTAAATATTTCTCGGCCTGCGAAACGCTGAAGTACCCGTCTTCAACAAAAATATCAACTCGACACGCAAGTTCCTCGTCGCGGATTTTGGTGAGATGAGTTTTCAAAATCTCGTTGAGATAAGAGTCAGCCGTTTTGTGCTCTGGCGGAATCGCGTGTGGACCAAGATAGGTTCTGACAATACGCGGACCTCTTAGGTACCCTGAAGCTCGAAGAATCTTCATTTCATCTTTTAGCGTGAGACCATAGCCACTTTTCGCTTCAAGAGTCGCGACCCCTTGTCGAACAAAGTCATTTGCTCGAGCTTGGGCGACAAAAGCTAATTCTTCTTCTGATGATTCTCGTGTTGGCTGAATGGTGTTGAGGATCCCTCCGCCTTGCTTTGCAATTTCTTGATAACTTAATCCCATGTTACGCCACTCAAATTCATCGGCACGATCGCCAGAAAAAACTAAGTGCGAATGAGATTCAACAAACGCCGGCATTACGTGTGCCCCGCCAAGACTCACTTCTTTGATTTTTAGTTTTGAGTATTCTTTAGGGATCTTTTTTTGTTCACCGATCCAAACGATCTTGCCACCTTGTTCGATCATTGCAGCTCGACTAAGGGCTGACAAATCTTCGGCCACGATATTTCGACCCGCTTTGGCGGAAGCATCTTCCAAAGTTAAGAGTTGTCCAATATCTCGAAACAAGGTTCCCGAAAATTTTGGCTTAGCTGGCTGACTTTTGATTCTTGTAGATTTCTTTGCACGCATGAGAGGGATCCTAGGCTAGCGTGGCTCGATGGTCACTCAGTTCTTTGGCGCTGTTTCTTGGCGCTGTTCTTTGGCCCGTCGCTTCCTCGCCTTGAATTGTTGGGGGTTTACAGTCGAAATGGGTAAGTGAGCAAAGCAGAAGGCAGACGAATATTGGTGATTGGTTGGAAGGAGTGGATTGCAGTTCCACAACTTCACATTCCGTTTATTAAAACAAAGATCGATACCGGCGCTCGCACTTCGTCTCTTCACTCATTTGATCTAAAAGTTTCAACCGAGCGTGGCCAAAAGCGTGCGCACTTCAAAGTGCATCCGGTACAAGGACGAAATGACATTGTCGTTTCATGTAGTGCCGATGTTGTAGATTATCGATACGTGACAGATTCTGGTGGACATAAAGAAAAACGATATGTGATCGTCACGCCCATCGTGCTTGATGGAATCAAGTGGGAAGTTGAGCTGACACTTGCCAACCGCGAGACGATGTCGTTTCGCATGCTCCTAGGCCGATCAGCAATGAAAAATATGATTATTGAACCAGGGCACTCGTACTTACTCGGTAAACCGAAAGGTGTTCTGGCGGCTTATAAAGCCAAAGGCAAAAAGAAATGAAAATCGGAATTCTCTCTCGACAGCGCAAACTCTACTCTACCAATCGCCTAGTCGAAGCTGCCGAACAGCGCGGCCATCAAGTGAGAGTGATTGATCCGCTTCGCTGCTACATGAACATCACGGCTCATAATCCGACGATTCATTTTAAAGGCGAACCACTCACCGGTTTCGACGCTATCATTCCTCGAATCGGCGCATCGATCACGTTCTACGGACTTGCAGTCGTTCGGCAGTTTGAAATGATGGGAGTTTATTGCTTAAACGAATCGGTCGCGATCGCACGCTCGCGAGACAAGCTTCGTTCGATGCAACTGCTTTCGCGAAAAGGCATTGGTCTTCCCGTTACAGGCTTTGCACATTCTCCCGACGACAAATCTGGATTGGTAGATTTAATTGGCGCGCCACCATTTATTATTAAGCTTCTTGAGGGCACTCAAGGCATGGGCGTCGTTCTTGCTGAAACGAAAAAAGCATCTGAATCCGTAATTGATGCATTTAGAAATCTCGATGCGTATTTCTTAGTACAAGAATACATCGCTGAATCAGCAGGCTCAGACATTCGTTGCTTCGTTGTTGGTGGCAAAGTCATCGCTGCCATGATGAGAACTGCTAAAGATGGAGAATTCAGATCGAATCTTCATCGCGGTGGAAAAGCTACACTTGTGAAACTAACTCCTGAAGAACGTTCGATTGCTGCACGTGCTGCAAAGGTGATGGGCTTAAACGTTGCGGGTGTTGATATCATCCGCTCAAAGCATGGCCCATTGATTCTTGAAGTAAACTCTTCCCCGGGCCTTCAGGGAATCGAAAAAGCCACGAACAAAGATGTTGCTGGCTTGATCATCGACTTCCTCGAGCAAAACGCAGCACCCAACAAGACTGCAACCAAAGGCCGCGGCTAGACTTTTATCACGAGCGAGTGACGAAATCCGATCAAAGTGTCACTCCATTTAGTTTTATCTTTAGCGTAATTGCGAGACCCTAGTAGAAATTGAAGTCTCAATTGAGGCTTCGCACTAGCGGAGTAATTATGTTTTTGAAAGCCCTTATCTTTACGATCGCAATTTTAGCCATGTCACCAGCTTTCGCCGGCGCTAAAGGAAGCCTCGTCATTTCAGGAGAACTTCCGCCAGAGATGATCGTTGAATCAATCGTTGCCAACTACAGCTCAGGCTACTGCAGTACTAAACAAGTGAAAAAATCAGGAAAAGTCTCGACTAAGAAAGGCAAGTTCGCAGCGAAAATTGAATTCAAAGATGAGCTCGATGGTTTATTCCCAGCTTGTTATCGAAGCCTTCGCGATATCGAATTAACCTTCTCATACACACGAAACGAACTTGGAAGTTTAACGAAGTACAGTTACAAAAAATATTTCACGCCTACCGGCTCCTCAGCCACGCTTTCACAAAACGGAATTCTTAATTGCGGAACCATCGATGGGAGCCCGCAAGATGTTTATGAGCGGTGTAGCTCATCGTACCTACCTGAGCGTATCGGTTTTGCTGCCAATCAGATAACTGATGTAAAAGTAAATTTGATAAAGCCTGCCCCTCCAATTGTAGACGAGAACGCAGTCATTCTTAGACGTGACATTCCTGAGTGGAAGATGAGCTTTACAATTTATCAAAATGCTCAAGGTAAAATCGGGCCGGGTTCGATCTTGCAAGTGAAGTCAAAAAACTCTGCTTTCCCCACAGGCTACTATCGTATTCGCGAACTTGAAATGTACAGCGATCAAGCTGATCCCGCGATGTGGGGACAGTTTTTAGTCAATGGCCAAGAGCGATTCTTCAGATTTTCTCCGCTCGGCCTTTACAACTCTGTGTACACAGACTGTAAATCAGGTGCCAGTGCCGAGCTCATAATCACCGATACATTTTTCAATTACAAATCGAAGAAAACCTTCTGCGGGCCGCTCTAATTCGAAAACAACATCTATCCTCTCAACCATCAATCTTCATAAAGTAGCGCCAGCGCGACTCTAAGAGACGATTTAGTATTCTAAACAAATAAGAATGCAGATTTGCGCTGTTTTCTAAACGATAAGACGATCACTTTCCTTCTCTGAGTCTGCGAGGCTAGGCTTACTCCTCCAAACTCGAGGAGCGTTGTGGTCAGAACACTCACCCTACTTCTAGCAACTGCTGTACTCGCTTCTTGCGGCGCAAAGAAGACGGCGACCACCGAACTCGGAGATCTCTCTTACTCGGCTTACTCGAGCTGCCAAACCAGCGCTGACGAACGTCAATCACCTGCGGGAGGAGGAGTCGTCAACAGCGGCTACTTCGGAAAATTAATTGATCGCAGTGATTTAAATTCGATTCTTCCCACTAACATTCAACAAACCGCTACACATGCATCAAACGAACGATTAGCAGTTTTCGTTGTGGCGCAAGGACAATGCTCAACGTTCTCGTTTCTCCCATACGCCCCGACTCATCTTTACGAATACTGGAAAGAAGCCGCAGGAGCCACCGGAGTTTCAAGCTTACTTGGTCTCTACAAAGAAGACTGCGGCGGAGGTTGCAACCCTAACGAAGTCATCAACCCGATCGTGATGTTAAATGCGTGTACTGATCGATGGACAATGGTTCACGAATTCGTTCATCACAACTTCAACGTGCAACGCAAAAAATATAAACCGTTCGATAGCGACGAAGCGATCATCGCTGTACTAATGAATGAACTCAACGTTCTTCAGGCTACTGTTGATGGCTATAATCGTGCCCCCGATGAATATCAAGGTATGCGACTTGCGCACTCGCTTGATCGCGTAAGAGATCTTTTAACTCGCTTCACTTATCAAACAAGTTTTGAAGAAGTTTCGATCGAATCGATGCTCATGCGAGAGTTCGGCTACAATCGCCTGCGAAATGTCCCCTCGTCAGCCATACGAAATGCAATCAGCTATGTTCGCTTTTCTACTTCTGCAGGTGTAGATCGCTTAGCTCCAATTCGCACCGCCGCCGAAGATCTCGCTCTCTCAGCACGCGAAAATGGTTGGGACCGAGTCGCAAGCAATGCGCTCGTTGTAAAATCAAAGATCGACAACTTCGAAGACGATTCGATGTGCTACCAAAACGAGGCTGTTGAATTGTATCGTCGAGCAACGATCGCTGCCCAACCTGTAGAGCCGCAAATTCCTGAAGACGAAGTAACGGAGTGGAGCCACCGCTTTAAAGAGAATGATTTGGCCGTTGCCGCTCACGTCGACTCACACACCGACCCCCGCGCAGCCCAACTCTCCGAGCGCCTCGAAAATCTGCTGAGCACATTAAAGCCAAAGTGATTTGGCCCTACCAGATTTTCCGAATTTTATTGGCACGATTAGGCACAGTCAGTAATCACTGCAACGAAATTGTTTAATCATTCAGCCTTGGTCTGCTCTTCTTGTAGAGCTTTTTGCTTTAGAGCTTCTTCTTTTAGCCTGAGACCTTCGTTAGCCCGTTGAGCTTCTGGAATGAATACCACAAGCGCGTAAACTGTGAGAATCAGCCCCAAACCAAATCCATATCGTGACCGACGATCTTTTTTCAAAATCAAAACTAAGCCTGAGATTAATAAAATCAAAGGCCCTAAAAACAAACTTGCCCAGGCAGTGTACAAGATAAATTTCGAGATGTTCGCTTCCATTTAGTTACCTTTCAGCAAATCATTTGCGAATGAACTACAGTTGTCTCCACGTCCGTTAGGAATCAACTGATACATTCGTCGATCCATAAGGAAATCATCTGACATCCCTCGTGCCCTTTGCAAGAGGTCTCTGTCCTGCTGTGGCGTAAGTGGGATCGCACTGCTGCTCCTTACAAATGGCTGTCCAGTGGAACTTATACTTACCATTCCTCCCACTGGCTGATTAGTCGCCAATGCTCCGTATGAAGAAGTTGCAGGCAGAAGCTCGACCCGCGTTCCTGTAGAACCAGGCTGACCAATTTCCACATAAGTATGAATTAGATTTTCTCCAGTTACCAAGTTTGCATCTGTACCCATAGGGTCGATGAAGTTAATTGGATCATTGAGCACATATCCGTAAAGGTTGGTGTCTCCGCCATTGAACAAAATCGGATCCTTCGACGTCCACCGCCCCGTCTCCGCATCGTAGTCACGAGCACCGAATCTCACGAGCCCAGTCTGATGGTCGTAGAGTCCGCCAGCAAAACCAAATGCTTGAAATCCCGGAGACGTGTCATTGGTCACTCGCCCGTACTCGTCATAATCAATTCTCTGCGCTACTGCCCCAGTTGAAGCGTTTACGACCAGTCGAACTGAACCCAAATGATCAGAGGTAATTTTATAAGTTGTTCCAGACTTCACCATGTAGTCCGGCACAAGTTTAGTTCCATAAATATAACGAGCAGTCACAACTCCAGCGTCTGTGATCTCAGCGATCATCCTGTATTGGTCACTCCACGCATACCAAGTCTGTATTGTCCCGCCGATTTTCTTTGCAACTCGACGATTAAATCCATCGGTCACGTAATCAATCTGGGTTGCATTTGGTAACACCACTCGTTTCAAATTGCCAGTGAGGTCATACGTGTAAGTTGTAACGTCATCTGGAGTTGGAGTCGTATCGGTTTTTGTAGAGAGCTCTCCGTTGTCGTTGTATGTAAAATTCAAAGAGTTATAGGCAGTCAGTCGGTCTTGGTCGTCATAAGTCGCAGTTATTGAACCGGCTGAATTCGATCCCGAAGTTCTATTTGAATTTGAATCATATGCATAACTCCCTACTGACGTCCCACCAACGGATACATCAGTCAGCCTTCCAGCAGAATCAAATGTATAATCGTAAGTCGTCGTAGCTCCCCCGATGGTTTCAGCTTTAGAAGTTATTCTCCCAACCGCATCGCGTGTTAACGAAGCCGAATACAACTGAGTGGGCCCTGGTGTATAGGTGGAAGTGATCGAGCTTAATTCACCGTAAGTGCTGTCATAGGTAAAAGAATCGGCAATATTACTAACTGTATTCGCCGTTACAAATCCAGTATTTGAATCGCGCGAAATTGTCAGCGACCCATTTGATGTGAGCAAGCGGTCGTTGTCGTACCCAGAAGTGATCCCAACGCTTGTTCCACCGCTAACGGCTAATGTTTGGGTTGTCGGATAATTTTCAGAATTAATTGCATCGCTAATTGTATAAAAGCTTCCTCCCGTTGAAGCCTTATAGAAAACGCGAGATAGAGGTAAGGCGGCGGTATAGGTAGCAATCACTCGGTTACCGTCCGGCGACTGAATAGTCGAGACCCGGCCTTGATCGTAACTATAACTGTAAGATCCGCCACCACCAGATAACGCTAAAGTTGAAAGCAGACCAGTTGTAGAATTATATGTGAAAGTTAGTGTTTTTCCATCTGGCCGAGTGATCAGAGATACTTGTTTATCATTGTTGTATGCGTAGGTAGTTTCTTCAGTAGTGATTGAACTAAGGTCAGGCGGAAGGAATTGAGTGATTGAACCCCAAAGATTTCTTAAAAATGAATGTGCCGGCTTACTTGGAGGCGTCACACTTAACAAAAGTCCGTCAGGATTGTAAGTGTAGTCGATGTACCGCGAGTCAGGCAGAGTTGTGCGAGTCATTCGACCTGCTAAATCATAAGTAAAGGATGTTGTTTGCGAGAGCGGGTTGGTAATCGAACTTAAGAACCCATCGGTATCGTAACTTAAAGTAGTTTCGCGAGTGCTTTGACTAATCTCCTCAAGCCGGCCAGAAGAATCGTATGAATAGTTAACTGGTGAGTAATTGTGGATTTTTGTGCCGGTGAGACGACCGTAAGAATCGGTATAAAAATAGGTCTTTCTTGATAACGGAGACTGAACTCGCGTTTCACCCAAAGAGCCAGTGTATTTTACTTGAATTGCCTTTGAGTTAGTCGTGAACGTCTCGGTGAGATCTGAAACATTGAAGGGCCCAGTACCGCTGGAATAAGTAACCGTTTGAGTACCTGATGTCGCTACATTGTTGTATGGATTTTTAGTTCCATAAGACATGAATGACGCCAAACTCCCGAATCGAATATCGCTAGAGTAACCTTCAGACTGTGCGTAACTCGCGTGAGTAAATGAAGTCGAAGCACCGGGAACGAATGACTGACTGTAAGTCGAACCATCCGGACGAACATCAATCACCTGCTGCGTGTTATTCGAACCAGATATCGAAGAAGTATAATTCGAAACCCGCCCAACTGCAGTTGTGATTCCGATGGTTCGATTGGCATTATTGAGAGTTGAAGTTAGCGTAAGTGACGCATTTAAATTGCTTTCATCCTTCGTCAGATTTCCGTCTGAGTCGTAAGTCATTGTGGAAATCTCTCCACCCGGTTTTTCAAACGTATAGAGAAGTCCATCTGCAGATACGTAAGTTGCGAAATAGCTTTCAGAATTTGGATTTTCAATTTCTGAAATGTAACCATCGCTGTCTAAGCTGATAGTCGTTATCTGCCCGCGAGGAGCAGTAATGCCCGTGAGATTGCCGCTGCCGTCGCGATTAAATGTTGTCTGATTTGAAAATGCATCCGTAATTGTTGTGAGGTGACCAGAAGAGTTGTAGGCAAAAGTCAGCAGAGTGGTGCCGGTAAGACCGTTCTTAGTATACAAATGCTTGCCACCTGTATCGAACTCATAAACTTCTTCAGCAAACTGGGAGACCACTCGGTATCCACCCGAAATAGAAGCTTTTACGACACTACGGGTACTTCCATCGCCAAGATATAATTTGTCACGTACTGTATCTAAATAATGAACTCTATCTACGTTCCATCCACCTAATCCGATGCGGCTCGCACGATAGGTACCCAGCATAATTTTATATGTTAGCGGAATATCCAGCGTTGAATCATTAAACGTGTGACTCGTGATGACCGTAGCTTCTGACGCCGTATTAACGTCAATCCCGCTCCCGTCTTTGCCATCCCAAGTAAATGTATAACTTAGGTTAGTACTTGCAGAGAGTGTCGCAGAAGCCACTTGCCCTGCTATCGAAATATTATAGCTTGCGTGAGTTAGGTTAGAAGGCGGAGTTCCGCTAATCAGTGGAACTTTCAGTTTAAACTCCGAAAGCCGCCCATTGACTCTTTCACTTGAATAAACAAGCTTCAGATTTGACCCTACGATCGGAACAACTTCGCTCACGCTAAGCGCAGCTGCACGAACTATCGACCCAGCTCGGCACATTGGGTAGTCAAACATTTGCATATTAGACTTTGGGCCATTCTGAGGATTGGTAAGAGTACAGCTCTCTCCGTAAATAACTCCAGTCGAACTCGTGCAACGTAAGCAGTACAGCACAGTAGTGCCCGTTGTGGATGTGCCGGGACAAATTCCTTCTGAGTAAGTTGCACCAGACAATCCCGAACAATAATTTGTCCAATACGTTCTCTTCGGCGCCACGCAATTGTTAGGATCTGAAACGGCAAAGCCTGAATTTGCCGAAAACAAAAATAAAAGAGTTGTCAGTACGACTTGTAAAGCGACGGCGCTAGAATTTTGGATCTTTGTCATTAGGTCTCCGAGTAAAATTGGAAACCTACGATCACAAAACAATTTTAGTTTTTCAAAACAAATTCTGTTTGCAGTGGTCCAGTTTTGTTTGGATCAAAAATACTCGTATACAATTGGACACTGGACGTCCGTACTGAGCACACTAAAGCCAAAGTGATTTGGCCCCGCGCTCGCGAGCAGTTTCAGCTGCAACTTCGTAGCCTGCATCGATGTGTCTGAATAATCCCATCGCAGGATCAGCTTTTAAAACTCGCTCGATACGCTTAGCTGCTTTTTCTGTCCCGTCAGCCACGATCACTTGGCCTGCGTGAATGCTGTAACCCATGCCGACACCTCCACCATGGTGAAGGCTCACCCACGAAGCACCACAAGCCGTGTTCACAAGTGCGTTTAAGATTGGCCAATCCGCAACAGCATCAGAGCCATCTTTCATCGCTTCAGTTTCAC
Source organism: uncultured Bdellovibrionales bacterium (assembly GCA_964543475.1). Lineage (GTDB taxonomy): Bacteria > Bdellovibrionota > Bdellovibrionia > Bdellovibrionales > JAMPXM01 > JAYSYM01. The sequence goes on from CAZIYJ010000002.1 coordinate 362,952, forward strand.
GATTTGGACTCGCGACCGAACCGCAATCAAGATGATCCCGACCAATCACAATCGGAGCTTTCACTTTACCAGTTGCGACTAACTCATTAAATTTTAAGCCAGCTAAGTGTCGCTCGCCGTATTCAAGCCAACAAATTCTTGCAGGCAAACCTTGAAACGCGATTCTCTCTTGAGCCATATCAAGCCAGCGCAATAAATCTTTTTTGTGAGGGAAAAGTTCGCGAATTGCATTGTCAGTAACTTTGATGTCATTCGGATCACCCGAAAGTGCAACCCATCTAAAAGGACCTGAGCCTTTGCAAAACAACGGACGAATGTATTCTGGAACAAAGCCCGGAATATCAAATGCGTTCTTGCATCCGCCCTCGACTGCTCGTGCACGAATATTATTTCCATAATCAAAAGTGATCGCACCACTTTTTTGCATCGCAAGCATTCCGTCGACGTGCTTAGCCATACTCTTGATTGAAAGCTCATTATATTTATTTGGATCTTTCGCACGAAGTGAAGCTGCAGCTTCAAGCGTATAACCTTCAGGAATATATCCATTTAAAGGATCATGCGCCGAAGTTTGATCAGTCAAAATATCTGGAGTGAATCCGCGCTTGATCATCTCGTGAATCACCGAGGCCATATTGCCAACTAACGCAATCGACTTTGCCTCACCCGTACGTTTGTATTTTTCAACTCGCTTTAATGCATCATCAAGATCAGTCGCTAACTCATCGACGTAACGTGTATCAAGACGCTTTTGAATTCGCTCAGGATCTACGTCGACACCTAACACCACTGCGCCCGCAAACACTCCGGCTAATGGCTGTGCTCCGCCCATTCCACCTAAACCAGCAGTCAAAATTACTTTGCCTTTAAGTGATCCACCAAAATGTTGGCGACCACACTCAACAAACGTTTCGTAAGTGCCTTGAACAATGCCTTGGCTACCAATGTAAATCCAAGAACCGGCAGTCATCTGCCCGTACATCATCAAGCCCTTTTTATCGAGCTCATGAAAATGCTCCCAGGTCGCCCACTTGCCAACAAGGTTTGAATTTGCAAGCAACACTCTCGGTGCGTCTTCGTGAGTTTTTAAAACCCCGATCGGCTTGCCACTTTGAACCAAAAGAGTTTCATCGTTTTCAAGTGTAGTGAGCGCTTTAAGAATTTTATCAAAACTCTCCCAGTTACGCGCAGCTTTGCCGATCCCGCCATAAACAACTAAGTCTTCTGGTCGCTCAGCTACATCCGGATCTAAATTATTTTGAATCATTCGGTAAGCTGCTTCTTGCAACCAACCTTTACAAACAAGCTTATCACCATGAGGTGCTCGCACCTCTCGCTTACCAGTTTGCATTACCACTCCAACTCGCCAGTGCTTGCGAGCACGGCTTTAAGAATTTCGTCATTTCGAATTAAAACTTTAATAGCTTCGATGTCTTTCGCGAACACGCGATCTTCAGCAGCAAACGGAACTGTTTTGCGAATCACGTCGTACGCTGCTTTGACTCCAGCCGTAGGCTTAAGCGGCTTTAAGAAATCAAGTGCTTGAGTTGCCGAGAGTAGTTCCATTGCAACAATGTTTTCAGCGTTTCGCACGATCTGACCAAATTTTCTCGCAGCGATGGTTCCCATGCTCACGTGATCTTCTTTGTCAGCCGAAGTTGGAATACTATCAACCGAGGCAGGATGCGCTAATATTTTATTCTCGCTCACAAGCGAAGCAGCCGCCACTTGCACAATCATATGACCAGAGTTCAACCCACCGTTGGGAGCTAAGAATGCAGGCAAGCCGCTCATTGCAGGATTTATTAATTTTTCAATTCGACATTCAGAAATCGAAGCCATCGCACTCATCGCAATGCCCATGAAGTCGAGTTGAAACGCGACTGGCTCACCATGAAAGTTTCCGCATGATAAAATTTTATCTTCATCTGGAAACACAAGCGGATTATCGGTTGAGGAGTTAGCTTCAATTTCTAAAGTGTCGATCCCTTTGCGAATCGAATCTTTTGCGGCGCCATGAACGGCTGGCATACAGCGAAGTGAATAGGCATCTTGCACGCGCCCGCAGTCAGCATGATCTTCCGCGATCTCTGAAGTACTACCCAGGATTTTTAAAATATTACGTGCTGTCTTTGCTTCACCCGGATGCTTGCGAACTCCCGGAATCAACGGATCAAAAGCTGATCTCGCGCCCTTCATCGCTTCAAGCGACATCGCTCCCGCTAAATCAGTCATCCAGCAAAGTCTGCGCGCTTCAAAGCCATTTAATAATCCAACTGCCGTCATGACCTGACAGCCATTGATTAACGACAAACCTTCTTTGGCTTGGAGTGTGAGCGGCGCAATTTTAAGTTTCGCCAAAATATCTTTGGCTTCAGCCTTCTGACCATTTTGCCAAATCTCACCTTCACCGATCAAAGCGAGGGCCAAATGAGACAGCGGAGCAAGATCACCACTCGCACCGACACTCCCCTGCTGAGGAATGACTGGAATCAAATCATTATTCAAAAATTCTAAAATCTTGTCGATGACTTCGGGGCGAATACCGCTGTGACCGGTCGCGAGTGCGTTTGCGCGCAAATACATAATCGCGCGAGTCTCTTCGATCGTGAACGGATCCCCAACACCACTTGAGTGCGAGCGAATAAGGTTACGCTGCAGAGTTTCGATTTCTTCTTGCGAGATTCGCACACTACTAAAAGCACCGAAGCCAGTGTTGACGCCGTAAATCGCATCGCCGGTTTTCATTTTCGTTTCGATGTACGCACGCGAATGTTTCACCTTCGCTCGCGCTTCGTCACTTAAAACGACTTTTACTTTTTCGCTGCGCAAATGCCCGTGCGAAACTTTCCAGGTCGTCTCGATCGTCACATCATTTCCGGTAAGCTTAATCTCTTTCATAATTCCTCAGTCATAGTTTTAACGCACCATTGCTACACTCTGGTAGCTGCTACCTTTTGAGGGTTTGGATGGCGGTGGCGTAGTCGTTTTTGAAAATATAATTTCCGGCGACTAATACGTCGGCGTCTTTGCACATGCCGACTGTCTCGGCGTTGACGCCGCCGTCGACCTCAATCAGTGCCTTTGAGCCAATTCGTTTAAGTTCTGCGCGGATAATTTTAATTTTTTCAACTTGCTCAACCATAAATTTTTGGCCACTAAAGCCAGGATCAACAGTCATAACTAAAACTAGATCAACGAGGCCTAAGAATGGAACGATTGCTTCAACTGCAGTCGCAGGTCGCAATGTAATTCCGGCCTTACAACCTAAACCTCGAATGTCTTTAAGAAGTTGAATTGGATCTTTAGTCGCTTCAACGTGAATCGTAATGTAGTTAGCCCCTGCTTCAGCGAAGTCCTTTATGAACTTCTCAGGAGAGCTGATCATCAAATGGCAATCAAGCGGAAGCGATGTCACTTTCCGCAATGATCGAACCACCGGGGCACCAATCGTCAAATTCGGTACAAAGTGACCATCCATCACGTCAACGTGAATCCAATCGGCCCCTGCGGCTTCAACCGCTTTTACTTCACGCTCAAGATTTGCAAAGTCAGCAGAGAGAATACTTGGCGAAATGATAAAACTCATAAAAGCACTTCTCCCTTTTTGATCTGATAGCCACGAATAAAATCAGCCGAAGACATTCTCGCTCGCGACTCTGGCTGTACTTCAAAAACTTCAAGACATCCTTCGGCAGTTGCTACAACAAAGCTTTCGCTCCCGACGTTAACGATTTCCCCAGGCTTTCCCTTCCCAGAAACAACTTTCGTTTTCAGAAGCTTAACCGACTTCGCTGTTTGTTGATCGTCGCGCACAGCAAACGGCTGAGGCCCCAGAGCTAATCCACGAATCAAGTTGTGAATTCTAACAGCTGGCCAAGACCAATCAATCTTTGCTTCTGCCTTATCGATCTTCGCTGCAAACGTCACCTGCGATTCATCTTGTGGTGTCGGAGCAAGATTTCCGCGCAAGTAATCCATGTATTCAACAACAAGTAAATCAGCGCCCAAAGCTCTCAACTGATCGTAAAGCTCAACTGCATTCATCTCATCGCCAAGTGGAACGCGTCTGATTCCTAAAACATCACCGGCATCGAGCTTGCGAACAATTTTTTGGAGCGCAACTCCACTTTCTTTGTCGCCCGCCATAAGTGCTCGTTGAATCGGAGCAGCACCTCTCCAGCGAGGCAAAATACTCCCGTGCACATTCACACAACCTTTTTGAAACAGATCTAAAAACTTCTGACCCAAGATCTGCCCGAATGCGACAACAACTGCGCTTTCAGCTTTGAGTTCTAAAATTTGATTATGAAATTCTTCGGTGTTCACAGTTTCAGGAGTGAAAACTTTTAAGCCAAGCTCAAGCGCACGAGTTTTCACTGGCGATGGAGTCAGTTGCATTTTTCGACCAGCAGGACGATCTGGCTGAGACACGACAGCAACGATTTCGAAATGCTCGTCGCTCGCAAGACGGTCTAAAGACGTCACTGCGAAATCAGGTGTTCCCATAAATAAAATGCGGATTTTGCTCACGAAAACCAAGTTAGAGCCTAGCGGCTCTGATGTCTATCAAGATTCGGCGCCAGTTTGCTTTGCGGCTGCACGGGCGGCCTTTACGCGCTCGCGTTCTTCACGCGCCTCTTCAGGCGTTGGGTAGCCTGATTTTTCGATCTTCTTTTTAATGCGATTTGATTTAACGAAACTTAACCGATCAATGAAGAGCTTTCCCTCGAGATGATCCATTTCATGCTGAATACAAATTGCAAGCAAGCCATCTGCTTTTAATGTCTGCTTCTTGCCATTTACATCCAGATAATTCATTTCGATATAGGTAAACCGCTCTACCGTTTCATAAAAAGTTGGAACGCTTAAACAACCTTCTTCGTAGGTAGTTTTGCCTTCAGTTTTAGTAATTTCAGGGTTGATCACAACAAATGGCTGCGCAACTAATCGCTCAAGCTCAGTCATTGCCTCTAAATCGACTTCGCCATTGTCATCGTGCGGTCGAGTGTCCACAACAAGTAAACGAATGTCGCGACCCACTTGCGTTGCCGCAAGGCCGATACCGTTTGAGTCGTACATGGTCTCAGTCATGTCCTGAGCGAACTTCTGCAATTCAGCATCAAAAGCTGTTACAGGCTTCGCCTTCTGGCGTAAACGCGGGTCAGGATAAGTGAGAATTTCAAGAACCATGTGCACATTATAGCGGAAACAGCGGCTAGGCGCTACTTCTTAAGCCGCAAGATTAGGAAACCCGAGAGACCCAATATAATCAAATTAGGCACCCAAGCCGCCAAAATTGGGGGTAGGTAGCCATGCTGACCGAGGATAATCCCCGAGTTATAGAAGGCGTAATAAAGGAACGCGAGGCCGATACAGATCCCGGCATTGAGCGCAGTACCGCCGCTTCTCTGCCGCCCCACACTGAACGGAATTCCGATAAATGACATCACAAACGCAGCAAAAGCGAAGCTAAATTTCGAGTGATACTCAACCTCATACCAGCGCGTATCAAGCCCCGCCTCTTTGTTTCTCTGAATGAACTGACCAAGTTCACCCAGACTCAAGATCGACGCACTTTTTGAAGTCGACTGAAGGTCAGCCGCATCTTCTCCCATCGTAATCGTTTTTTTGTCGAAAGTTTGGGTCATTGGAACATTGAGCTCTTGATCAAAGAGAGTGACACTCCCGTTTTGAAGCTCCCAGCGCTCCCCTTTTAGATCGACTGACTTCGCAGTCACTAACTGAATCAGCTCCCAGGCTCCATTAAAATAATACATCGTGAGACCCGCGGCTTTATTTTCTTCGGCCTGAAGAGTGCGGATGTTGAAGAGAATATTATTTGAGCGGTACCAAATTTTATCGGTCTTTACTGTCGAATAAAGACCGGGCTGTTTTTTAAGTTCGACGTAGTAAATGTATTTCTCTTTTTGGCTTACGATCGGAAGAATTCGATCACCAAGCCAAAACGAAAACACAGACACCATCACAACCAAAATTAAGATCGGAGAAGAGATGCGGGCAAGACTCATCCCCGCACTAAAAAGGGCTACTAATTCATTCGATTTACTAAGGGTACTTAAGGTAAAAATCGTGCCCAAAAGACAAGCAACAGGAATCATCTGCTGAACGATGCCCGGGATTTTATAAGTGTAATACTGAATGAGGATCGAGCTCGCAGCATCAAATCGCGAAGCACTTGAAATCGCATCGACGGCTAAAAACATCGTTACAAAAACAATGAGTCCCGCAACGAGATACCCTAAGAACATTTTTGCTATGTAGCGATCGATAATGTTTAGCACTTCCGCCAAGTGTACCTGCCTTGACACTCCAAGGGAACCGTCGTTAACTTGCCTCATGGCATTACGCGTCTTACTCGCTGACGAGAGCTCGACCATAAAAAGGGTTATGCAGCTCGCACTCCAAGATTTTGCTGTCGAAGTGAAAGCAGTGCACGCTGGTGTCGACGTTCTTGAAGTTGCTCGTTCATATAAGCCCGACATTGTGTTTGCCGACGTCCTTTTACAGAAAAAAAACGGATACGAAGTTAGCGCCGAGTTAAAAGGCGATACCGAACTCAAAGCAACTCCAGTTGTACTTATGTGGAGTTCGTTTATGGAGCTTGATCAAGCCGCCTATAAACGATCAATGGCCGACGGAAAGCTTGAAAAGCCATTCGACGTCGAAACTCTTCGCAAACTTGTGAAAGATAATGTGCCAAGCCTTCGCTCTGATCGCTTGTCTGAATATCTTCAGTTCCCTTCAAATATTTCTCAGCCACTCAATGACGAAGAATTGAATCGGCAGTCGCAAGCAAAACCGAAAGTTCCAGATTCAGCTCCGCCACCTGCACCAGCGCAAGCTTCGGTGATCATCACACCTCCGCCTCCCGCACCGGCGGCTTTGGCTTTAGAGCTCCCTCCGGTGCCAGTCAATGATGAGGATTTTGGTCACGGATTCGAAATCAATGACTTAAGCGCTAAAACACAATCTGCAGATCGCAATGCTGATCTTCCGCCACCACCTCCGGCTGATGCTGAAGGCGAAGATTGGGTGAAGCAGGATATTTCAAAATTTTCTTTGGATCTTGCTCCAGTGAAAATCGAAGGTGACGACGCCGAAATTTCTTTTGATATTCATCACGGCTCTCTCGAAGGCGATAAGCAGTACACAACAACCACTGCTTTTTCGAATGAGCCAACGACAACTAAATTTAATCTTCGATCACCTCCGATCGAAAGAACAAAAGCCGAAGAAATTGCATTTCCTGATTTCGATAAGTATCAAGCAACTGATGCTCATCTTCCTGTGGTTCCCGAAATCGAATTCTCGCCTTCCGAATTCAACTTAGCTTCAGATAATTCTCTTCAGCTCGAAAAAAATCTTTCAGCCGATGAGCTCGAAAAAATCATTCGCGCGCAAAGCAAAGAAGTGATCGAAGAAGTTGTGAAGCGCGTGGTGCCGGAACTTGCGACGCAAATCATTCGTGACGAGATCAATCGCCTTATCGCTGAAGGCGCTCAATGACTTTAAGTGAATTAGTTAAAGCCGCGCTTCGTGAGGATATGCCCTCAGGAGACCTCACCACCGACTCTCTCGGCTTTGCTCCGCGCATGGGCGAAGCTCGCCTCATCGCAAAAGAAGATCTAGTTTTATCTGGAGCCGTCGCATTTGAACTAACAATGATGTCGCTAGAACCGAATGCTAAAGTTCAGTGGCACTTTAAAGAAGGTGATCTTGTCCTCAATCGACAAATCATCTGTCGCATCACCGGTGACCTCATTCAAATTTTAAAAGCTGAAAGAGTGGCTTTAAATTTCTTGGGCCATTTATCGGGAATTGCAACTTTCACTCGCTGCTTTGTGCAACAAGTGGAGCATACGAAAACTAGAATCCTTGATACTCGCAAAACTATTCCGGCTTATCGTGACCTTGCAAAAAAGGCAGTTGCTCATGGTGGCGGGAAAAATCATCGCCGCGATTTAAGTGCTGCGATTCTAATTAAAGATAATCACATTTTGGTTGCCGGAGGCTTACGAAAAGCTGTCGAGCGTGTGCGCAACCACTCTCGCGAGAAAATTGAAATTGAATGTGCGACTCTCGAACAAGTGAAAGATGCCGTCGAACTCAACGTTGATTGTTTGCTTTTAGATAATATGAATAATGAAATGCTTAAAGAAGCTCTCAAACTTATTCCTTCGCACATCGAAACAGAAGCCAGCGGCAACATGACCATCAATCGCGTAAAGTCAGTCGCTGAGCTCGGTGTTACCTACATTAGTGTGGGAGCACTCACTCACTCGGCACCAACGGCTGATGTCAGTTTAATTTTTGATTGGCAACGATCAGAAATGGCTGAGATTTAATGCGGTTTGAATTACTTTCGATTAGTGATTTCTTTTTTTCTTCTCAAGGAATCCCGTCAAAAGTTTTTGAAAAAACTGAAAGCACTTCGACTCTCGCTAAGGCCGATGCATCTAAGGTAACGGCTCCACTTGCAGTTTATATCTCAACTTTTCAGACAGCTGGCCGCGGACGCGGAACCAACACTTGGGTTTCAAACCCAGGCGAAGCATTTTTAACTTCATGGAGTTACGCGGTCGGAAAAAGTCCACAGCCGATCATGTCTCCACTTATCGGTTTAGCTATTTATGAAGCGGCCTGCGGAGTTTGGCCTCAACTGAAGTTTAGTCTCAAAGCTCCGAACGACATTTACATCAACGACAAAAAAGTGATCGGAATTTTGCTCGAAGTCGTTGAGGGTGCATCGACTCGACTGATCGTTAGCTTCGGCTGCAATGTATTTGGCTCACCTGCCTCAGTCCCGACTGCGACATCACTTTGCGCAGAACATCCCGGCTTAACTTCGGCTGAGTGGAAGAAGTTTTTGTCACACTCGTCTGTAAAAATTAAAAGTGCTGTTCTGGCTGGCACTCAAAAAGCCCTCACGCGTACTGCCTGTGACGGCCTCTTGAAAGCATTGAATTCTCACCCGAACCTGTTAGATAAAGTCGTGAGCGTTGACCCTGACGGGAGCCTACGCTTCGCTAGTGGCTCCACTGCCAACTGGCAAACCCTCTAACAAAAGGTAGTTCATACCTTTTGGTAGCAATACTGCGTTATAGGAGATGAGATATGGCATTGGTTTATACTCCTGAAAATCCTGAGCTTGGTTCGATTTGTCCTGACTTCTCGTTACCTGTGGTGACTGGTGGCAATCTCGCAAAACGTGATTTGAAAAACTTTAAAGCTCTTGCCGTCATGTTCATCTGTAATCATTGTCCCTACGTAAAAGCTATCGAAGACCGCTTGATTACTCTCGGCCGCGATATGAAAACTCGGGGCGTGGAGTTTGTAGCCATCATGTCTAACGATGCCACCATCAAACCTGATGACTCGCCAGAAAAGCTTCGTGAACGGGCCGTCGAAAAAAACTATCCGTTTCCTTATTTGTTTGATGAAACGCAAGACGTCGCAAAAAAATTTGGCGCAGTTTGTACGCCCGATTTTTTTGTCTACGACTCAAACTTTAGACTCGCCTACCGCGGCCGACTCGATGATTCCTGGAAAGATTCTTCTTTAGTAAAATCAGAAGAAATGCGTACGGCACTCGAGGCACTTGTTCGAGGCGAAAAACCATCAAGCAAACAAATTCCGTCAATGGGTTGCAGTATAAAGTGGAAGGCATAAAGTGAAGAAAGCAATTCTTACGACAGTTGCGGCGATCATCGCATTTTCGATCTACATGTATTTTAGACTGGGAATGAACAAAGACGTGGCCCTAGAAGCAAAAGAAGCTGGCCCATTCAAAATTCTTTACATGAAGCACACCGGACCATATTTCAAAATCGCTGAGAAGATTGAGTTTGTTGAGAAGTGGGCAAAGGCAAATGGCATTACGTGCGAAAAAACCTTTGGGCAATATCTTGATGACCCTCAATCGGTCGACGAAGATCGCCTGCAAAGCCAAGGCGGATGCATCATTGATGAATTACCGAGTGGCGTAACTCTTCAAGCCGAAATGGTTGTAGGTGAACTCCCGAGACGCAAATACCTAGTTGCAAACTTCGATGGCGCACCATCTGTCGGCCCGTACGCAGTTTATCCTAAAGCTTTCGATTGGATCGCAAAGAACTCATCTTCTGTCGATGGCCCGATCGTTGAGATCTACACCATCGTCAGCGACAAAGAAGTTACCACTGAATATCTCTTCCCGATCAAGTAGACGGTCTACTTCACCGTGTAGACGCGCTTGAGCTCGTCATAGTGCTTCTCTTGCAAAACACCCATGCGTGAACACATTAAGTTTGAAGTGTCGATTTGGTAGTTGATGATTTCTCTTGATGAGGGCTCGTAGAATTCGATGTAGCAATCAGGAAACCCTAGAGAGTGACCAAATTCGTGACGAATCGTCCACTGAACATCCCACTCGGTGAGCGGCGCATTTGCATCCATCGTGATTTTGCTTCCGGCAAGTCCATCAACGTGTGGAGTAGAGCCTGCCACAAACTCAACGTGAGTTGCAGCATCCGGAGTAAACTTAAGAACTAAGTTCCACCCCTTCCACTTCCATTCATCTTCAATATTCACTTTTAAATAAGTTTCAACCGGATCATTTTTCGGATCACGGAATGGATAAACTAAACTGCTATCGTGCCAAGCGATATCAGTTCGCTTGATTGTGATATCGAAATAGCTTTCAAACAGCTGTTTCCCTGTCGTCTGGTAATTTGTGAAGTAATTCAAAACGCGATCCAAAGCCTTCTCGGCCTTTAGCTTTTTCGAACAAACAGACTCACTCGCTTCTGTGTTAAAGCACAGAAGTAAAAGCCACTGTTCAAGTCGAGTTTGGTCTTCGACAGTTAACGCTCTAAAGTTGCGGAGTTTGTTTTCAAGATCAGGCTCAGCGTTTAAAAAGTAATATCCCCGAACGTCTTCTTTTCGTCTCTGAGTTAAGTACGAAAGATAAGGCTGCATCATGATCCATCGAGCTGAAGTCTGATAAACTTTATCAAGCTTTAAACCCCACTCAAGATAGGTCTTTAAATCAACTGGCGGCTGATCTGTAAACGGCTCCCCATCAATCAATACTTTGTACATCTCGGCTGGCATTTCTTTAAGCGCCAGTTCGTAGCGATCAAGAGCGATTTTATCAGAATAACGATTTGGAGTTTCGATCGGATAACCAGTCATCGTCGCTTTGGAAGAAAACGAAAGGGCTGGCCCAGATTTAAGCTTTGAGTTGATGTGTGAGAGCCAAGCTAGATTGCGCTCACCCATCTTGATGGCATCACTGAGCGAACCCGCTTGCGCTCGCTCTTTGTCAGTGAGAGTGACTCTTTCGTCTGGTGGAGTATGAGGCGGAGCCTTCAGTTCATTCGAACAACCTGTAACTACCGCCACTAAAACCAATAGGATTGAAAATTTAGTCATTCGGCCCCCCAGACGAAAATTTAGCAACTCGTCAGGGAGGCAGCAAGGTATTGCTATTGTCCGCGCAGAAGATTTAACGCACTTCCGGCCTTAAACCACTTTATCTGCTCTGTGTTGAAGGTGTGTTTAAGTTCAGCTGTCTCTGTTTTTCCGTCAGCATGCTTAATCTCAAGCTTTAAATTTTTGCCAGGTGCAAATTCCTTTAAACCCAAAATCGCTAACCGATCATTCTCTTGAACTTTATCGTAATCAGCAGGGTTAGCAAACATGAGCGGCAAAGCTCCTTGCTTTTTTAAATTCGTTTCGTGAATTCGAGCAAAGCTTCGAGTGATGACCGCAACGCCACCAAGATGGCGAGGGCTCATCGCTGCGTGCTCACGGCTTGATCCTTCACCGTAGTTCTCGTCACCAACAATCACCCACTTCTGACCTTTTGCTTTGTAAGCACGAGCAACTTGCGAGAATTCTAAATTCGATTCGCCAGTTAAAACGTTCTTTCCAGTTCCGGGAGCGTTCGTGAATGCATTCACTGCACCTAACAACATGTTGTTAGAAATATTATCTAAATGGCCGCGATACTTGAGCCATTTTCCTGCAGGAGAAATGTGATCCGTCGTGCACTTACCCTTTGCTTTGCAAAGTACAACTAAATCTGTGTAGTCCTCGCCATTCCATTTATTAAATGGCTCTAAAATTTGAAGACGATCAGAATTCGGCGCAACTTCAACCTTTGCAGTTCGACCAGCCGGTGCCTGATACCCATCTGGATCAGCTACGAAACCTTTCGCCGGAAGCTCTGGCGCTTGCGGCGGAGCCAATTTAATTTTTTTACCAGACGGAGTTGTCAGCTCATCAACAAGTGGATTGAAATCTAAACGGCCTGCGATTCCAAGTGCCATCACGAGTTCAGGACTTCCGATGAATGCAAAAGTCTCTGGGTTATCATCTTGGCGACCACGGAAGTTTCGGTTAAACGAAGTCACGATTGAGTTTCTAGTGCCCTTTTCCATGTCGTCGCGCTTCCACTGCCCAATGCAAGGACCACAAGCGTTCGCAAGAACAGTTGCTCCAACCGCATTAAGAGTTTCCATCTGACCATCGCGGATAATCGTATTCTGAATCTGAATTGAGCCAGGGCTTACCAAGAATTGTTGTGGCATCTTGATTCCGGCTTCGAGGGCTTGCTTTGCAACAAACGTCGCGCGGCCAATATCTTCGTACGAAGAATTCGTGCATGAACCAATCAACGCAGCAGAAAGATTAGTCGGCCAACCGTTTGCCTTTGCGTCTGCTGCCATTTTTGAAATTGGATGCGCGATATCTGGTGAATGAGGACCAACTAGATGTGGCTCAAGTGTTGATAAATCAATTTCGACAACTTGATCATAGAACTTCGCTGGCGATGCAATAACTTCCGCGTCTGCTGACAAGATGTCTTTGTTTTCGTCTGCGATTTTTGCAAGCTCGGCACGTGTTGTTGCCTGAAGATATTTCGCCATGCGCTCATCGTAAGGGAACAAAGAGCAAGTCGCTCCAAGCTCAGCTCCCATGTTTGTGATCGTCCCTTTTGCTGTCGCACTTAACGACGTACAGCCTTCGCCGAAGTACTCAACGATTTTGTCTGTTCCACCTTTTGTCGTGAGCAATCCGCAAAGTTTTAAAATTACGTCTTTACCAGACGTCCAACCGTTTAATTTGCCAGTCAATTTTACGCCGATGATTTCAGGGTTCTTTACTTCCCATGCTAAGCCCGACATAACGTCAGAGGCATCGGCTCCGCCCACCCCTACTGCAACCATTCCGAGGCCGCCAGCGTTTGGAGTATGAGAATCAGTTCCGATCATCAAACCACCTGGGAATGCGTAATGCTCAAGTACGATTTGGTGAATAATTCCAGCACCTGGTTTCCAGAAGCCGATTCCGTACCGAGACGAAGCTGAAGCTAAGAAATCAAAAACTTCTTTATTTTCGTTCATCGCAATTTGCATATCGCGATCTGCTCCAGCATTTGCACGAATCAAATGATCACAGTGAACTGTTGATGGCACCGCTGTTTCGTCTTTGCCGGCGAGCATGAATTGCAAAATCGCCATTTGCGCAGTTGCATCCTGCATCGCCACGCGATCAGGTCGTAAGAGTAAGAAGCTTTTCCCGCGATTGAGTTCTTGGTTTTGGGCATCGTCTAAATGACCGTAGAGAACTTTTTCGGCCAACGTGAGAGGTCGGTTAAGACGAGTGCGAATCACTTTTAGGTTTTCGCGAGTGCGAGAGTAAACTTTTCGGACCATGTCTGGAGTTGTTTCAATCTTTGCCATGATGTTTCCTTTGAAATTAGAGAAACTATAGTGCATTTGAAGGCTTAGGACAATGTTTTGAGGGTCCTAACGGGCCCCCGCAAAAGTCGCCGTTTGTGCTCCCCAGACTCACATAGGCAAAAAGGTGAACCACAAACAAAGGTATAGGTACGACTGACCCCTTGTGTTAGGTTGTGCCCACTTAAAAAATTAGGCAACTTCACTCGCTTCGAATTGGTTCTGAGAAGAGTTGGTAGATGCCTCCACTCGGGATTTGTATTTGGTGACCTCCCCGAAATGGCAAATTAACTCACCTACATAGGACCTGCATGCAGTCATTTAAGGAAATGGACCTCGTTCCAGCCCTTCGCGAAGCTTTGGAAATAATGAAATACGAAACACCGACTCCGGTTCAGGCGGAAGCAATTCCAATTGTTCTTGAGGGTTCGGATTTAATGGCTTGTGCTCAAACCGGCACGGGCAAGACGGCAGCGTTCGCGCTCCCGCTGCTCATGCACATGAGCGACAAGAATCGCAACAAAGGTGTTCGCAAGTCAGTTTTAATCTTGGCTCCCACTCGCGAACTCGTTGAACAGATCGCTGAAGTGTTGAGTCAGCTCACTGTTAAGGCTCGCCATTGTAAATTGGCTTTGATCATCGGCGGAGTTGGTTACAATCATCAAATTCGCGACCTTCGCGCTAATCCTTCATTCATCATCGCAACACCTGGTCGTTTGATAGATCACTTGGAGTCTGGCCGCGTTCGCTTAAATGACTTCGGCGTTTTAGTCCTAGACGAAGCTGATCGCATGCTCGACATGGGCTTTGCTCCGCAGCTAGAAGAAATTGTTAGCCGCATGCCGACTGATCGCCAGACGTTGTTGTTCTCAGCAACACTTGATGGAGAAGTTGGTCGAATTGCAAAAAAATATCTTCGCAATCCGAAATCAGTGAATGTTGCTCCTGCACATACTCCGATTGAGAAAATCACTCAAAACGTTGTTCGCACTCTTCAAAAAGAAAAGCCTTCAACTCTGTTAAAAGAAATCGACAAGATCACTGGCTCAATCATCATCTTCACTCGTACAAAAGCCCGAACTGAGCAAGTTGCAAAGAACTTGGATGCTGCTGGCCACGAAGTTCAGATGATCCATGGTGATCGTTCGCAAGCTCAGCGTAAGCGCGCACTTGATTTGTTCCGCCAAGGTAAAGCTCGCATCTTAGTTGCAACTGATGTTGCCGCTCGCGGTCTCGACATTCCACACATTGAACACGTGTTTAACTACGATCTTCCGATGCAGCCCGAGGATTACATCCATAGAATTGGTCGTACAGCACGTGCCGGTCGCGAAGGTGATGCATGGAGTTTCGTAACTCCAGACGACGAAGGTCAGTGGAATCGCATTTACAAATTGATGTACGGAAAATTCCCTGAAGGTGCTAAGCGCCCAGGTGGTGGTGGCGGAAGTCGTCCATGGGATAGAAACCAGGGCCGCAGAACTTCTTCGCCGAGCCGCAATGCTCGAAACGAACAGCGCGCATCTGCTCGTGGACCGTCTCGCCCATCATCACGACCTGATGTTAGTAGTGAGCGACCAGCAACTATGCCTGGTTTCGGCGACCGTCCACGCCGCGAGGACCATGTGCCACGCACGACGCCTCGCCCACAACGCGCATTCCAGCCGGAAGCTGACGAGCGAACTTTTGCAAACCGCGCTGAGCGCGATGCTGCAAGAGCCTCGCGCCCAGCTAAAACTGAGACTCCAAAACGCGAAGTGCGAACTGAGCGTCCAGCACGAAGTGCTGCTCCGAAACGCGAAGAGCGTAGCGAGCGCTCAGAGACAAAAGCAGCGCCAAAAGCTGAACGTGCGGTCGCACGAAGTATTCGTGAGTCGCGTGAACAGCGAAGCGAACGCCCACAACGTGCCGAGCGCACGAGCGAACGACCTACCGCTGCAGCAAAGCCTGCAATGGGTGGCGAACGTCGCCCGCAGCGCACAACTGAAGGCGAAACAGTTCGCCGCAGTCGCGATGAAAGCTTCGCAAGCGCAAGTCGCCCAAAAAGCTTCCGCCGAAACGATGATCGCCCACAAGCGCGAACAGAAGCTAGCCGTGGTGGCGCCGGTCGCCCTCAACGAAAAGGTTTTGCGCCCCCTTGGGCACGCGAGAAAAAAGAGACGAAACCTCTCTCTAAACCTCGTCATAAGTCATTAGTTTAACTTCAAAAAAGTAAGTTTAAATCGAAGGCCGCTAACAAGCGGCCTTCTTTGTTTTTGCAATAACTTCTGAGCTGTCAAAATTTAAGACACTTACCCTTCGCTCAAACTCAATAAGCTTGCCGAAATCCTGGCGTAGACGTTGCTCTGACTTCGTCACATGAAACAGGCACAATCAGCTCTCAGAAAACTTTTAGTCACCGTTGTTTTAATCGCAGGCGCAAGCCAGGTTCTTGCAAACGGTTCAACTCGAATACCAAATTTTACGTCGCAAACTTACCGCCAAGTCTACGCAGGTCAAAAGCCCGCGTCGTATCTTCCGTATTGGCATGGCTTTCATTTTTGGAACCGAACTGTCGGGGCCGAAGTGATTCCGCAACTTACTTTTTGGACAGAACATCTTTATAGCGAAGTTTCGAAAGCAAAAAACTTAACAACGGTTGATGCAAAAGGTATTCGGCACCTTTGTCCTAAGTACGTGAGCCTTGACCGTGAAAAGCGAATCCTCTTTTGGACTCGTTTGATTTCGATCATGGCTTCTTACGAAAGTAGCTACAACGCACGCACGACTTTTAATGAACCATCAATGAGAGGTGTTAAAAGCGTTGGTCTTTTGCAGCTTTCAACACTTAGCTCTTCAATCGGAGCTTATCAGTGCACGATGGTCGTTCCACCTGAGGTCTACCGAGATCGCAGTCTTGTCTATAACGATCGATACAAAAAGATCATCCAACAGAATTTGATGGATCCAAAAAAGAACTTATCTTGTGGCGTACGAATTATGGATCACTGGATCGGTCGCGACAAAGTGATGGTTGATAATATTCGCGACACCGACGGCACCCGCTACTGGCGCGGACTTGCGCGCTTCTGGGGAGTTTTCCGCCATCCAAAATTGAAAGACTCAAGCACTGCTCAAAGCTTCTGGGATGAAATCGACAATCGTCGCCCTCGCTGGCAAGATCAGTCTCGCAAACGAGACTCGCACACGGCTCAGCTTTTAAAAGAAGCTCGCCGCAACCAAGTGCCATGGGGACACTTCGACTGGAAACTAAAGCGCTCAAGCACTCCACACCCATCTCTCATGGAAGATTATTACGGGCAGTTCGAACAACATCGCCTAACAGCGATCGTGCGCCTCGCAAACCAAACCGGCTTCTGCTTTTAAGCCACTATGGCCTAAATCAATCGATCGTGTGGCAGATTTTTGCCACACTTTGTGGCGAATTTGCTAGCCAACCTCGCTGAGCTCAGCTAGGTTCCGCCCCATGAATTCTCAAGCGACACGAAAACATTTAGATAGCGATCAAAAAGAGAAGTTTAAATTTTGGCTGAAGCAGCAACTTGCAAGCCGCTGCCAGAAGAACCCGCGCTACTCTCTTCGAAATTTCTCGCGCACGCTGAAGCTCGACCCTTCAACTGTTTCGCAGATTCTCAATGGTAAGCGGTTTCCTTCACGAACAGTTGCACTTGAGATTTGTGAGCGCCTTTCAGCGAATCCAAAGCAGATTAAAAACATGGGCCTACTCGACAGTACAAAGTCAGCAGATCATCAAACCTACTTACTGGCGCACGACACTTTTAGCGTGATCGCGGACTGGTACCATTACGCAATCTTGGAGTTGAGTTTCACAAAAGCATTCGAGGCTGATCCGAGATGGGTTGGTTCACAACTCGGCATCTCAAGTCTACAAGCAAAAGATGCAATTGAACGCCTACTCCGACTTGGTCTGCTTATTGAAAGAAATGGCAGACTCCAAAAGGCACAGGCCATGATCACTAATGATCAAGGCATCAACACCTCAGGCGCACGCAAGAGTTTGCAAAAGCAAATTATTGCAAAAGCACTCGAAGCCACTGATTCGGTCCCTCAAGAAGAAAAAGACATTACTTCAATCACAATGGCCATTGATCCGAAGAATTTGGATCGCGCACGCGAGCTTACAAAAAAATATCGACGCCAAATGTGTGCGCTGCTTGAAGATGGTGAGCAAACTCAGGTTTATAATTTAGCAATTCAGCTTTATCCAATATCGAAATCAAACAATAAGGAGTAAGTATGACAAAATTTTTAACGGGCCTCTTGGCCATCATTGCTTTGCAAAACGCATCGGCCCTGACCGGAAGCGAAGGAACTGGCGGAGTTGGAAATCCGGCTTCAATATTTTGCGTTAGCAAAAGCGGAAAGCATGAAGTAGTCACAGAAAATGCAGGCCAATTTAGCCTCTGTCGCATCGGCACTGCAGCTATCGAGGAATGGACACTTCTCTACAGTGTTAAGGATCAGACGATCGCTGCACAAGTTTTCATGCAACATCCAACTCCCACGCCTGTTGGCTTATGTGATGCTCAACACTTAGCTGAGTGCTACTGCCGAGAAGTCGGAGGAGCCCTTAAAGTCGTCAATGATCTTGAACAAAAAGAAGTGAAGCTTTGCCGATTTAGCGATAACTCAATCATCGAAACCACCACACTTTTCCTTGGACCAGACCATGAGTCGAACCTAATCCTCGTAGAGATTTTGACTAACTAAGAAAATAAAAAGGCCACTCCGCAGAGTGGCCTTTAATTTCTGTAATGAACGCAAGCCGATTAAATCCAAGAGCCGTTTTTGATTTTCTCTAGGATGATCTTCTCTGGCTTCAACGGGTCTTTCGGATCGACAGCGAATAAAGACTGCTGTTCGCAACGAACTTTATTCGTGATCAACCAACGACAAACGTCAGCAATCTTCTTGTTCTTCTTATCTTGGAAGAACGGATCGTTTGCGAGAGCATCTTTCGCTTTTTTAAGCGAGCGAGCCTCTTGAACGTCGTTTTCTTTTACTTCGTAACAATCTAGATCGTACTTTTTTACATCTTCTGGCAACACACCTAAGAAACGAACTTCAGGTGCTGAGAAGTCAGAATTTCTGATCAACGAAGCAGCCGAACCGGCTTTGAGCGTACGGTAAATGTTTTGCATTGTGTACGCGTCCAGATCTCCGAAGAAGTACATCGGAACGTGAAGCTGATTTTGAATTAACTTACACCAGCCGCGAACGCCGTTTGAAGGAACCCCTTGAGCACCCATGATGATGCAGTTGTTACGCTTCGTAAACCCGTTCGACACTAAGGTGCCCGCCGTACCTTCTGATTCAACAACTAAGCAGAAATCAATTTTCTTCTTAGCTTTAAGAGTCAGCGACTGAGGCTTGTTCTTAGGCTGAAACGGACTTGTTCCAAGAGTTGAAAGATCAACAACAGCTTTTGTGCCGTCAGACAAAGTCTCAGTCACAACTAGCTGCTGAGAGTAAGTTTGACCGCCGCGATCGTTGGCAAAACAATTTAATTCTTCTCGGTAAACTTCAAGCATATCGCCAATGAAGTCGATCGTTGCATCAGATTCATCCTGGCTCGAGAAATCAAGCGGCTTAAGCTTGGCTTCCTTCTTCACCATACCTTTTGCGATGTAGTACAATTCACGCTTTGTGTTCACGGCACCTGAGTCGAGATTTCGAAGCAACTGCTCAAGCATAAAGACAGTACGAGCCATCTTCTGAACTGACGAAACGTTTAATTCTGTACGAACACGCTTATCGCCAGGAGTGAGGTAACCAACTTTTGCGTTGTACTCAGAGTTATCCAGAGAGCACTTCACTGCTTCAAGAACCGGACGATTTGCATTCTCAAGTTCTTTGAGCATGGCATCGCAAAGCATTTTCACTTCTGTTGGAATGTTCTTCGTTAATTTTCTAATACGAATAATTTTTTCAGCCATTTTACTTCCTTACGCTCGATGGCTTCGCAGCTTTTTTCTTCTTGGCTACTACTTCAACCGCAACTTCTGAAGCAGGAGCGGCGCCGTCGTCGTTGCCACCCTCATTGCTGCCCGAACCATCTTCGTGTTGAGCAATGCCGCGTTTACGGTTCTGTGTTTTCAATTTTTCTAATCGATCATGTGCTTCTGAGAGATCTTTTTCAGCATCTCGAGTGTCACGACCCAAGAGCTTACGAAGACCTTCTTCAGCTTTTCTTTTGCGAGATTCAGGTGCCTTAGCGATGCGTGCTAAGCCATCAACCAAAATCGGACCGAACTGCTCAATGTGCGAAATTTTTCGCTCAAGATCTGCTTCTTTAAATTCTTTTCTGATGTGACGAGATAGCTTTTGTCCGGCCTGCATTAATGCGCGACGGATTTCTTCAACTAAATCATCACCAGCATCGATTGTTTCTTTCGATGCGTTCTTAAACTTAATAAATGGAGAAGTAACCGAAACTGCGAATACGTATGGGCCCATCGGCACAGTGTCTTTTGACTGCGCAAGTCCATACGAACGCCAGTTCACTGACTCAACTGATTGAGTGATCGCACATGCCGCTTTATCAAACTGCAATGGAACTCGGTTAGCAAAACGAAGGAGCTGAACTTGTTCTTCGTTACTTCCGCGGTTTAAAAAGCGCGCAAGCGCCACTTCAACAACCACCGGCTTAAAGTCACAAATTGCAGGACGACGAGTGACGACCGAGAAGAAATCTACTTGTCCTAAGCGGCCAATTGATTTTGAAAGCGCTTCTTCTCCAACAGTCAAAACTGACTTCGTTGAAGGGCTTTGCATTTCAGTTTTTTGAATCACCTGGAAAGCGTTTTTAAATTCAGCTTCTGAAAGCTTCACGACTGGTTTCGCCATGAGCGCTTTAGGCATTCCACCTTTGATCAATTCTTTAATTGTTTGATCAGAGATTCGCGAGAATCCAGTTCTTAGAAACTTCTCAAACGAAATGTTGTTGTAAAGATGCGCGTGAGTCATGAACTCGCCAAGCTTCATCGTGTGCGGATGAGGCATTGTCGCAGTCGGAATCTCTGGGACTTCGTTTGATACGCGATCAATGTGCACTAACTCTGCATCAGGCATCTTGTAGCTTAATGTTAAGTGCGGATTTACGAGGGTTGTTCCGTCGAGATAAGTCAAAAGACCGCCGTCTCCATTTAACTGGATCCGACCATCAATGCGGAATTCCACACGGGTTCCGTGCGGCTTCTTCCATTCAATCATCTCTTTATTTTTGATGAGACCTTTGTTTGCCTTAATGTCGACGTCGACTTGCGCCGAGAGAGCTTTACGCATGTCTTTTGTCTTCGTGGTGACACGAGCGCCAGAAGCATTTGTTAACTGCGCCCAAGTCGTGGCCGCAGAAATACCAATCCCCTGTTGGCCTCGAGAACACTGACCTTTTCCGAATTTAGATGAGGCTAGATATTCACCGAATACTTTTGCGATATCATCCGGATCAATTCCGGGCCCGTTATCTTCAACGATAATTTCTACTAGATCAGTGCTCTTTGAAGCGCCTGCGCCAATTTTTTTAAGAGTTACTGAAATCTCGGGAAGAATGCCGGATTCTTCGCAAGCATCGAGCGAGTTATCAACGGCTTCTTTAAGCGTCGTTAAAACCGCTTTTAAAGGTGAAGAGAATCCAACCTGCTGAAGGTTCTTTGCGAAATATTCAGCGGTGCTACTGCTAGTAATCTTTTTAGCCACGATGAGGCATTCTCCATTTTGATGTGTCAAAGTTGTCCAACTACTTTATGTAGCAGGACTTTTTGAAACGTTGCAAACTATTGAAACGGCGAGCCATGCTAACTAATCAAGCATCCGCTCTTCTTAAAGCCTTCTGAAAATCTAGTTTTGGACGACTTTCACTTAGGTAGGAACTATTCCGCAGACTCTCGCTTCAGCGACTTTTCATCCCAATTAAAACATCTCGCTCGTCGCGTTATTGCAAACACCCACGAAACAGTCCTAGGATCAGCCCAATTGGGAGTTATATCAGATGATGAAATTCAACGTGGCTATTTTTGCTAGTCTCTTCGTTCTTGCCTTAGCTGTCGCAAATGCGGCCGAACCAGCAGCAAAACCCGCAGTGGCACCTAAGCCTGCACCATCTACGGTAAAGCTAGCGCCAGCCCCTGCTGCGGTAAAAGACCTCAAAACTGAAGATACGACTGAAGGAAAAGGCAAAGTTGCTGCCAAAGGAAAAACAGTAAAAGTTAATTATACTGGCTGGTTATACGATGCTAAGGCGCCAAAAAATCGCGGCAAACAATTCGATACTTCTGTTGGTAAAGATCCATTCACTTTCACTTTGGGCGCCGGAAGCGTGATCAAAGGGTGGGATGAAGGCTTTAATAATATGAAGGTTGGAGGAAAGCGCGTGATCACTATTCCTTCTGAGATGGGTTACGGCGCTCGTGGTGCCGGCGATGTTATTCCGCCAAACGCTCCACTCGTGTTTGAAGTTGAGCTTCTCGACGTCATGGAAACCAGCACTAACTAAATAATGGCATGAAGCCAAGATGCCATGAAGGTTAACGGTTGAAGGGTTAAGTATTCTGTTACTTTTGAACTTCTTGGCTCCATGGCTTTATGGCTTTATGGCTTTATGGCTTTATGGCTTCTTGCCTTCTTTCATCTTCTCCATCGTCATCTCAACTGAAAGCTTACTGCCTTTGTCGGTGTTGCAGTCTTTGCAGGCAACAACGCAGTTCTTTTTTGTGCTTTTTCCGCCGCGGGCGAGCGGAATGACGTGATCCATCGTCAAAAGCTCTTTCTCGAAACGCTTTTCGCAGTAGTAGCAAAGGCCTTTGCCGATTTGCTGCTTCCACCAGGAACTTTTTCTAAGCTCCTGCGCTTTTCTTCGCTCGATTTTAATATGTTCAGGATCAACTGGAGCATGGAAGTTCATCTGGCTATGTTTTTCCTTTTCAAGGATCGCATCCTATAGAAGCCGCTGGCGAAAATCCACCCGATTTGCTATTAACTTAGGCCAATGACACCAGAACAAATGAAAACACGGCTTCAAACCGCTTATCCCGACGCTTCAGTCGATGTCGTCGACCTCACTGGAACGCAAGATCACTGGCAAGTTTATATCGAGAGCTCTGCTTTTTCGGGGATGACTCGCATTCAGCAACATAAACATGTGATGAATGTTTTCGATGCCGAACTTAAAACTGGTGAAGTGCACGCACTAACAATTAAAACTGTAACTAAGCTTTAAATTTCTAGACGGAGAAAAAAATGTCGAACCCTACTCATCAAAAAATCGAATCTCTTTTAGGCGAAAACAAAGTCGTTCTTTTCATGAAAGGAAATCCTCAATTTCCTCAGTGCGGTTTCTCTGCTCGTGCAACTGCAATTCTAAAAGAATTAAACGTTCAATTTCATTCAGTTGATGTACTAAGTGATCCTGAAATCCGAGAAGGAATTAAAGCTTACGGCAATTGGCCAACAATTCCTCAGCTCTATGTAAATAAAGAGCTAATCGGTGGAAGCGACATCATGATGGAAATGTACCAATCTGGTGAACTCGCTGACGTCTTCGCGAAATAACTGGCTCGACTGTTGCTCTCTCTTCGTAGGTAACTTTAATGCTCATCTATTGCGAGCCTGAGGGGTGTGCGCCTTGCACTCTTTTCAAGACTGGCAATAGTTTAGACAGGAGTCCCTATGTTCAAGGTTTTACTTCCAGTTCTTCTTGTAGGCTCAAATGCGTTTGCGCAAAACCTTTGTTTTGAGGCCAAAGACGCTTCGAAATTAACGGCGGTTGTTTCAAATGACGTCGACGACAATACGACAACTGAGCAACTTGCAAAAGCATCTTTGAAACTTCAAGGCCAAGCAAACAGCGCCAGTGTTTTGGTGAATGTTGAGACACAATCAGGAATTAAAGCTACGTCAGTGGCTTTCTATCAAGCTGATCGCGATGTTTATCAAGTCGAATGCGATGGCGGCAACTTACGCGTTGAGAGCACGACTGCTGACACTGTGTTGATCGCTTCTAAAGGTTTTCGCGCTGATAGCGATGGCTGCGGCGGCACTCTAAAAATTTCTACTCCATCTTCAGAATACGTCGAATTTTTGCCAGTTCAGTGCGCGGTTGAAAGTTCTAACTAAGCTTTTTTAGCTTTGCTCCCGACAGCGCCCCACTCTTTGAGTTGCCATCTGGTTTTACAGATGGCGACAGTCTGTCCTGCTTTGTTTGTAATTTCAGTCTTCATGTCGACCCAGCCTTCACCATCGATGACTTCGGGCCAAGTTGCTGGAGCAAGAGAAGTTCCAACTAGTGTTCCTTTACCTTGCTTCATGTAATCAATCTCAAGCTTACCAATGATCAGTCGAAACTTATCTGGTGTGTAGTGTCTCGCTGCCAACATTCCAGCGGCATATTCGCCGATCAAAGCAAGTGCGCAAGCATGCGCCCCGCCCACGTGATTTTGTCTTAATGTCGTCGCGGGCGAAATCACAGTGATTTGCTCATCACTCACATGTCCAAGCCTCATCCCCAGCCATCGATTAAACGGAATACCAACCGTCATCACAACATCGAGCACTCGATTGCGGATCTTCGTCGACGGAATCTTTTCCACCATTTTGAACGGATTAAACTTCATATCACCCTTCTATAACGCACCATTGCTACACCCTGGTAGCAGCTACCCCTGGAGGCGCTTGATTGTGTCTGAGTATTCTCGCACTAAATTTTTCATAATGTCTTCGCACGAAAGAATATCGTGCACGAGTCCGACCGATTGACCAGCACTCCACACTGTTTTCCAGGTCGGCGTGCTCGCAGCCTGTTCGAGACTTTTCATTCCGAGCAAATGAATCAGCGGCACGGCATATTTTTTTGTGTGCGCATTTTGCTTTAATAGTTTCAGTGCGAGCGGAAGTTCAAGACCCAGTTTTCTCACATAGGGAGTATTGATCACTGCCGCTGGGGTTCCAGAAATTCTTGTCGTCATAACAATGTCTTCAGGTGATGCATCAACGACTGCTTGCTTGTAGGCTTGATCCACACCAGCTTCTTTACTCGCGATAAAGCGAGTTCCGATATAAGCAGCGTCAGCTCCCAAAGCCAACGCAGAAGCGACTTGCGCGCCATTCGCAATTCCTCCCGCAGCAAGTACCGGAATTTTTAATTTCTCTTTTAACCAAGGTATTAAAACTTGTTGCGCGATCGGACCTGCGTGGCCCCCGGCTCCAGTACCAACTGCAACAACTCCGTCAGCCCCTAGATCTTGGCACTTCAGTGCATGAGCTAAATTTGTTACATCGCAAAAAACTTTGGCGCCATTTTTATGCGCCTCTTTGATCACATCTTGTGGGCTTCCAAGTGAAGTAATGAAAAGTGGTACTCCGCAATCAAGCGCGTGTTTGATATCTTCGTTTTGACGCTTATTGCTTTTGTTAACGATGATATTTACGCCGAATGGATTTTTCGTTCTCGCTTTAATTTGCTCTAAAGCCTTTCGATATTCCTCGACTGGCCTGAAGTTTAAGGCCGGAAAAGTCCCGACCCCGCCCGCTTCTGAAACCGCGACCACCATTTCAACGTTCGAGACTAAGAACATGGGCGCTGCAACGATTGGATATTTGCAGCCCATTAGCTTCGTAAACTCAGTTTCCATTTTCATTATTTGAGAATGCCGGGATTCAGTGGCAGTATCAATCAACTATGATGAGAAACCTGTTCGGGACACTATTGCTAGCGTGGGGTTTTGCCGGTGGTCCAGTATGGGCTTACTTTGGTCTGTATTTTCTCATTTTCGGTCCAAAATTTTTCTCGAAAAGCCGATAAAATGGCATGCGAATACTCTTGGCGGAAGACGATCCGAATATCAGCGTCATCACACAAATCTGTTTAGAAAAAATCGGTGGCCATTCCGTCACGATTGCATCTGATGGTGAAAAAGCGATTCATGCTTCAAAAACTGAGCAGTTCGATCTTTTTATTCTTGATGGAATGATGCCTAAATTCTCTGGCATTCAAGTCGCTGAAGAGATTCGAAAGACTAACTCAGAAACTCCGATCATTTTCTTGAGTGCTCGCTCTGAACCAAAAGAAGTTGATACGTTCTTAAAAATTGCTTCAGGCTTTATTCCAAAACCTTTCGACCCGCAAAAAATTTGTCAGCACATTGATACTATCTTGAAGGAAAGGACGGCCCTCTAAGTGATTAGAACCAAGCTTCGCCTTCTCTTCTTGGCGACTCTCGTTTGCTTGCTCGGCTTCTCTGGCGTGGGTTACAAAAACTTTCGCGAGCTTAATAGCGTGCAACGGCAAATGGATTTATCTTGGGACTTACGCGCAGCCACCGTTGATCTTTGGCGCTATCGCTACGAAGACTCAATTCGAATCAACCTAGAGCGTATTCAAAAAGTAATCGACAAAGACGTTGTGCGAGCTGAGCCGCTCGACAAGATGATCAGATCTTATGTTTCACGAGATATCCCCACTCTTCGCAGCGTCTCTGAAAATTTTGTTTACCGTGAAACACAAATTCTTTACGACTTACGTGCAAAGCAACGCTTGCTCTGGGATCAACTCATCCATACGGCTGCTCTTGCCATTGGCTTAAGTACACTTTGCGTGTTGTTCCTGATGTCATTTATCCGCTCAAAAGTATTCCGCTCAATAGATCACTTATCTGGTCGAATGATGGACTTCTTAGTTGATCGATATTCATTTCAGTTCACAGAGCCAGAACGAAACGAATTCGGAAACCTTCAAAAAACTTTCAATGCACTCGCTCAACGAGCGATTAACAATATGGAAGAGTTACGACTCCTTGACCAGGCTAAGTCTGAATTCGTAAGCATTGCATCACATGAGCTGCGAACCCCAATGACTTCAATCAAAGGAAGCTTAAGCCTACTTACGAGCGGAGTGATGGGCGAAGTCGAAAGTGGCTCACTCAAACTTTTAAAAATTGCTGAAGTCGAAACTGACCGCTTGATTCGATTGATCAATGATCTTTTAGATTTAGCAAAAATCGAAGCCAAGCAGCTACCACTTCAGTGCGAATGGCGTCCCTGGAAAGAAGTGACCGAAAAGACCATCGAGAGTTTAATCGGTTTTGCTCACCAAGGAAAAGTTCAGCTGGTTTGCGAGCCCTCTGGCACGCTTGAAGTCTTCATCGACTCTGATCGTATTCAGCAGGTGCTTACTAATTTAATTTCAAACGCAGTTAAGTTCAGTCCAGAACATGGTGTTGTTCGTATTCGCAGTAAAATCGATTACAAAAATCATTTGATGATTGAAATTGAAGATGAAGGCCCTGGAATCAATGACCAAGATCAAGCCCTCATCTTCCAAAAGTTTAGACAAGGCACAAACTCAGATCGCCCGCTTGTGAAAGGCACTGGTCTTGGTTTGGCAATTGCAAAAGCCTTAGTTGAAGAACATGGTGGAACAATCGGCGTACGTGCAGAGCTCGGCGTTGGAAGCACGTTCTACTTTACGATTCCACAATGGCGAAAAACTTCGTACGGCGAGCGAAAGACCGCAGCATGAGCCTCGAAAATCTGCTAGCTGAACTCAAAAAAGAATATTTAGATTCATTGCCTGAGAAAATTAAATCGATCTCTGAGCTAATTAAGGCTAACGAGATCGACCTAGTTGAAACCGAGTTTCACAAACTCAAAGGCACTGGACGTACCTACGGAGTACCCGAAATATCGCGGGTCGGCGAACTTGGTGAACGCTCATGCTGGATCAAAGATTCTAAACGTGACGACGCAATTTCCCAAGCCCTCGGCCTTCTTGCTAAGGTCCACGCCACTCGCTCTAAGGGTGCTGAGTTTCAGATCGACGAAGACCAATCTTGTAAGGCCCTAGCCGAGCTTCTACAGAACTACCCAACCGAATAATATAACTTTAGACAGAGATTGACCCTCGAATCGAGGCACCCTTAAGCTTGTTGTATGAATACACAAGTCGCCCCAGCTACGCTTCAGCAACTTTCTCTTCCAACTGCCAACGTTCGCACCGACTCCGAAAGCATTTCGGAATATGGCCGCGATTGGACAAAGAATTATGACGTTTCAGCTGGCGCCATTTTGTTTCCTGAAACTGAAGAGCAAGTGCAAGAGATCGTAAAGTGGGCGCGTAAAAACAAACTTAAACTTGTCCCTTCGGGCGGAAGAACTGGTTTAAGCGGTGCAGCTATGGCCACTCAAGGCGAAGTTGTCGTGAGCTTTGAGAAAATGAACAAGATTTTAGATTTCAACCCCGTTGATCGCACCGTCAAAGTTCAGCCAGGAGTTATCACCGAAGCTTTGCAAGATTATGTAAAGGCTCAGGGCTATTACTTCCCGGTCGACTTCGCAGCCCGTGGCTCATCACACATCGGTGGCAACATCGCGACTAACGCTGGCGGCGTAAAAGTTATTCGTTACGGATCGATGCGCGATTGGGTAGCTGGCTTACGTGTCGTGACTGGTGCTGGCGAAGTTTTAGACTTCAACCGTGGCTTAATTAAAAACGCAACAGGTTTAGATTTCAGACATTTGTTTATTGGAAGCGAAGGCACTTTAGGATTTGTTACTGAAGCAACTTTAAAGTTCACTCGCCCAACTCAACCTTTATCAGTGATGATCTTAGGTGTTCCCGATCTCGATGCTGTGATGAAAGTCTTTAAACGCTTCAGAGAAAATTTAGAACTGACCGCCTTTGAGTTCTTTAGCGACATCGCACTTCACTATGTTCTTGAGGCAACTGATCTTCAAAAGCCACTTGGAACAGATTGCCCAAATTACCTATTAGTCGAAGTTGAAAAAACCTCTGAAGACGCTGAAGGAAAAATGCTCGAGGCGTTTGAATATTGTGTAGAGCAGGGCTGGGTTCTCGATGGCGTTATTGCACAAAGCGATGCTCAAGCTCGCGACTTCTGGCGTTTGCGCGAAGACATCAGCGAAGCTACGTCTCCCTATTCTCCTTACAAAAACGATATTTCAGTCACGATCTCTCAAGTTCCCGCGTTCTTAAAAGAGACCGACGCTGTCTTAAAAGAAAATTATCCCGATTTCAAAGTTGTTTGGTTTGGCCACATTGGCGACGGCAACATGCACATCAACATTCTAAAGCCTGAAGGCCTCGACCGCGAAACTTTCTTGAAACGCTGCAAAGGCGCCGACTCATTACTTTTTAGCGTCATCCAAAAACTCGGCGGCTCCGTCTCCGCCGAACACGGCGTAGGCCTCACCAAAAAACCTTTCCTCACTTACACTCGCACCACCGAAGAAATCGCCCTCATGCGCGGCGTAAAAAAGGTCTTCGATCCCGACAACATCTTGAACCCCGGCAAAATCTTCGACTAGAAGCTATCGCGGGAAAGTGGCCCCAGCGTCGCCGGCGGTTTCGTCGTCGACGGGAGTCGACATCGGAGTTTTAACGACGATGACGCCGCAAGCGATCCGAGGAGCAGAAGGTTTTGTGATGTCGTCGGGTCCGCCGTGGATCATGACTGCACGACCAACAATTGCGCGGTTCTTTGCGACAGTCAGTTTTGAAGTTTTATAGTTTCCTTCGGCGAGGCCCTCTTTATCTGATCGGATCATTGGGAAATCGCCAGCATACCTAGCTGGGTTATCAGACGATGTGCCGCCCGTTTCTTTTAATGGAAAATAGTGGCCGCCAGCTGAAGTTGCATCATCAGAACTGCAATCACCCATTTCATGAATGTGGAATCCCAATTCTTTGCCCGGAGGTAAACCTTTAATGTCATAAGTGACTAACATGTTGTTTGGAAGTTGCTCGAAACTCACTGTGCCTTCGACCGAAGAGCCATTCTTCGCAATTAAAATAGCTTCTGCCAAACGAGTATTCGGAGGAATCACAACGACGGGCACTTCATGTCGTTTCATTTCAGCTTCTTGCTTTTCTTTCGGAGTTTTTGTTGCGCATCCGGTGATCAACAACACGGCCACCAAAAAAACCAAACTTTTGCTGAACATAAAATCCTCCATCAACACACCAAAAAAATTTTAACTCACCGGACGAATTTGCCGAGAAATCCACACACATAAAATCGTTGCTAATATAGCTAAATAGCAAACGTAATTATAGTTCACAAGTTTGCCATCTTGTTCATAAACGATTAAACCGCCAACAAGTGAAGCGACTCCAGCAAAAAGCTGCTGGAGAGATCCGCTCAAACTCATAAAGCCACCTCTAAACCTTGGCTCGACTGCGCTCGTTACCAGAGCCATCGCCGGAACCATTCTTCCTCCACTGATCACAAAGAAACATGTAGTGAGAATAAGAACAATCCAAACAGGCGTCGGACCAAGATGAGTAATCAACCAAATTGGAATCAATGAAATGACCAAAGCATACAAGAACACTTTCAACGATCCAAACCTATCAGACATCCTGCCAATCATCGGTGACGATACGATTGTCGCTAAGCCACCGAAAAAATAAATGTATGGTAGCTGTGAAATCGTAAAGCCAACATTTCGAACCATATAGTCAGCTAAAAATGGAATAAGCGTAAATTGCCCAAGCATAAGACCCGAAATTAAAAACACGGCAAAACGCTGACTGCGATTTTTGAAAACAGTTTGTAATAGCTCAAGTAGCTTTTTCTCAATACCCGCCGATAGGTGAGATCCAACTGACGGGATCACTTTATAAATCATCAGTTGCAAAACTAAACCAATCACTCCTAAAAATACAAAGGGAGCATGCCAATCAAATTTGGTTGCAAGGAAAAGTCCGAACGGCACTCCAAAGACCGATGCCGCTGAAAATGAAGTCATCACGATTCCCATCGCGCGCCCGCGACGCTCAAATGGAATCAAATCTCCGGTGATCGAAAAAATTAGTCCGCCAATCAGTCCGCCGAAAACCCCAGTCCCCGCTCGAGCCAATAGCAACAACTCATAACTCGTAGCGAAGGCGCATAAAAAAGTACCGACAGTGAAGCCAAAGTAGGCCCAACTCAATGCACGCTTACGATCAAAGCGATCAATATAAAACGAACTTAAAAATCCGACAGCCCCAGCAGTTAAAGTATAAGCCGAAACTAAAAGACCAAACTGCGCTGGAGAAATTCCAAAAATATCTCGAAGCTGTGGCCCAAGCGGCATCATGATCATAAAATCCATGATGTTCGTGAACTGAACTGCAGCCAACGTAAGTAAAATGTAAATTTCTTTTCTAGGGACCGGCTCGCTCAATAGAGAACTCGGGTCTTAATGCTTGTCTTTAGTTCGCTCACACGCCGACAAACTTCGTTAGCCGAAACTTTCTCAATATCCATCACAAGAAAACCAATGTTTGGATCAGTCGATAGATACTGTGCCTGAATGTTCGCACCCAAATCAGAAACGATACTGTTGATATCGCTCAAAACTCCCGGAACGTTTCTATGAACGTTAAGTAAGCGATGAGAATCTTGGTGAATCACCGGCAAGTCGACATTAGGAAAGTTCACAGCTCCGCGAGTACTTCCGTTTTTCAAGAACCCAACAAAGCTTCTTGCTACTTCAACACCGATGGCTTCTTGAGCTTCTTCGGTGCTTCCGCCGATGTGCGGAGTCAAAATGACATTTGAAATTCCCTGAAGTTCTGAAACAAACTTTTCATTATTGCTTGCGGGCTCGTTCGGAAACACGTCAACAGCAGCTCCGGCAATGTGACCTGAACGTAAAGCCAATGCTAAGTCAGAAATATTAACGACAGTTCCGCGAGAAGCGTTGATGAGATAGCTACCTTTTCGCATCCATTTAAGTTCGCGAGCAGTAATTAAATCTCGAGTCTGATTGGTGTCAGGCACATGAAGGCTCACAAAATCAGAATGTTCTAATAGTTCTTTTAGCGATTCACGAGGATAGCAATTTCCGAGCGGAAGTTTTTTAACGAGATCAAAATAGTTCACTCGCATACCAAATGATTCAGCTAACACACTTACTTGGCTACCGATGTGCCCGTAACCGACGATCCCGAGAGTCTTGCCGCGAATTTCGCGCGAGCCGACTGCCGATTTTTCCCAGATACCTTGGTGCGCTTTGGTATTTCGATCGCCGAGCTGACGCGAAAGCGCGACAATTTCTGCGATCACAAGTTCAGCGACACTTCGAGTATTTGAATAAGGTGCATTAAAAACCGGAACACCATTTTGATTTGCTTTGAGTGCGTTGACTTGATCGGTACCTATGCAAAATGCACCGACTGTAAGAAGCTGAGGGTTATCAATAAAAATTTGTTCAGGAACCTGAGTCTTAGAGCGAATTCCTAAGACATCAAAGTTTTTGAGCATCTGACTAAGTTCTTTTTCACTAGGAGAATGTTTATGGGCTTCAACTTTGAAACCCTCTTTCTCGAGGACTTCGACTGCACTTGGATGTATCCCTTCAACCAACAACACGCGCAATGACGACATATTCATGCTGTTAATCCTATTCAAGCGCGATGAGCCATGACAATATTTAAATATGCGTGTTGACGATACAAGACTAAAGCTTTTGTTGGTCGAGGACGACGATCTGGTTATTCAGTCGATCAAGATCACTCTTCCACAAAACTGGCGCCTTAAAGCTGCTCAATCTTTGGCTGAGATCCCACAAGAATCATTTAACGGCGCCTTCGTGGATATGCACTTGAGTGAAAAGCGAGGCAAGGAGCCCGAAGGTCTCGGTGTTATTCGTGAACTTCGTGCACGCGACCCGCACCTTGAGATCGTTGCCATCTCTGGGGACCTTAACCGTGACTTGATGGAAGCCGTTCTAAAAGCCGGGGCGACCCGTTTTCTTGCAAAGCCCCTCAGTTCAGAAGAACTTATACTTACGCTCGATAAGATCGAAGCGTTAACACTCCTCCGAGATGCAAGCTCTCGACAAACGACTGACATCACCTGGATTGGCGAAAGCAATGTCTCGCAAGATCTAAAAAAGCAGATCGCAGCTCTTAAAGGCGAAGCGGGTCCAATTCTACTCGAAGGAGAATCTGGCACCGGCAAAGAAG
Organism: uncultured Bdellovibrionales bacterium; assembly: GCA_964543475.1. Lineage (GTDB taxonomy): Bacteria > Bdellovibrionota > Bdellovibrionia > Bdellovibrionales > JAMPXM01 > JAYSYM01. The sequence goes on from CAZIYJ010000002.1 coordinate 395,688, forward strand.
TGATCTCGCATCTGATTCACAAACAAGAAGGAACTAGACCATTTGTCGCAGTCAATGTTGCGGCTTTACCTGAAGATGTTTTTGAGTCCGAAGTTTTTGGTCACGTAAGAGGCGCATTCACCGGTGCTGATCAAAATAAAATGGGCTTAGCCGAAGCAGCAAATAACGGCGATTTATTTTTAGATGAGGTCGAGGCGTTACCATTGAACCTTCAAGCAAAACTCCTAAGATTTTTAGAATCAGGAGAGATTAGACGAGTCGGAAGTAAAGACACGACACACGTTAAAGTACGAGTGATCGCAGCAACTAATCAGAACCTCAATCAGATGGTAAAAGCAGGACAGTTCAGAGAAGACTTGCTGTGGCGATTAAGCGGCAAAAAAATAGTTTTGCCACCTTTAAGAGAACGAAAAGAAGACATTGCACTCTTAAGCGAATTCTTCTTAAGTAAACAACGCCCCCGAAGAAACAAAACTTTAGCACCAGAAGCTGCCGAATTTTTGTCGAACTATCGCTTTCCGGGAAACGTTCGTGAACTAAAGAGGCTTTGTGAACAGATTGCCCTTCACTCACCTCTTCCCATCATCAGAAAAGAAGATGTATCGCAATTTCTCCCCGCAGAAGTTGAAGCACTTGCAACTGGCGAGAATTTCGATCTAAACGAGGGCTTAGCTCATTTACTTGAGCGCTTCGAAGCGCAAGTGATCAAACAGGCCCTCGCAACTGGACTCACTTCGGGCAAAGAGATCGATCAAATAGCGCAAATGCTAAAAATTTCGCGCTCTAGCCTCTATAAGAAAATTAAAGACTACAATATCGAGTTGAAAGAGGCTTAAATTAAGCCATGAAGATGTTTGCCATGTGGGCCGATCCCCTCTATCGCCAAACCGTGTACATGGTACTCGCGTTTCTATTTTCGTTTGGCCTAGTTTTATTTTTCGTTAGAAATAAAAACCAACACATGCAAGCAGCGTGGGCGAGCCTAAAGAGTTGGCTCTTTGCGGCTCCTGTGCTTCTCGGATTCTTGGGGCTTCAAACTCCATGGCCACTGATCGTTCTTGCGATCATGGCAATTGGTGGCGCAAAAATTTTCTTCCAAATGATGGGGATGTACCACCGAAGTAATTTCGTATGGATTACCTACGTAGCACTCGGTCTCTTGGCCTTCCTCATTCATACTGAACAAAAAGAGCTCTACAACATTTCGCCAATGGTATTTCTCGGAGCGATTTGCTTAATCCCGATTTTACGAAACTCAGCAAAGCAAATGGTTCAGTACATTTGCTTAACGTTAATGGCGTTTAGCTTTTTAGGCTGGGCGTTCATGCACTTAGGATGGTTGTGGCAACTTGAGGGCGGCGCCTTCATGACGATTTACATCATCATCCTCACCGAAGTTTGCGACAACGTTTACTTAGGCGTGAGTCGCTACCTTGGCCGAATCAAATTATTTAATCGCATTAGCCCTAAGCGAAGCCTAGAGGCATTTTGCGTAGCTCTTATCGTGACATTCGGCTTGGCGTTTGGTCTCAGACATTTACTTCCCGATCGAGGCGAAGTGTTCTGGATCTCGTCGGCACTAGTTGCAGCCCTTGGCGGAAGCCTTGGTGATTTAGTGTTGTCAGTCATTAGACGAGATCTCGGAATTAAAGATGTCGGTGCATTTATTATTGGCCGCGGCGATTGGCTCACGATCATGGATCGACTCATCTTCGTTGCTCCAATTTATTATTACGTGATGGTTTACCTGCAATGAAAGACTGGGATTACGAAAACGAGCAATGGACTCAGCTCCCTTCTTACTTAAAGCATCTGCCCATCTTTACTCGTCAGTACGATCTTGTAAGTCTTTTCATGCGCGCACTTTGGGCTTTCACACTTAAATATTTCTTTTACACGTTTTACATTCGCCTAAAAGTTAAAGGTGATTTTCACGAGATTCACCAAAACTATCCGCGCCTACTCGTCATCTGTAATCACGCCAGTCACTTAGACGCAGTTTCGATTACTGCGGCAGTCCCGATGCGCTACTGGCTTGATCTCTACATTGCAGCAGCAAAAGATTATTTCTTTTCGAATCCGGTTTTTGCCGGGTTTTCAAAACATTGCTTGGGAGCAATACCCATCGATCGAAAAGATAAAAAAGGTGAAGCGGTTGAACTTTGCATTACACTTTTAAATAATCTCGAGCGAATTTGGTTGATCATTTTTCCTGAAGGCACACGCTCCAAAGACGGCTATATTCAGGAGTTCAAAAGAGGGGTCAGTCTTTTCTCTGAAAAGACCACCACTCCACTACTTTTCTTGTACCTAGAGGGCGCAACTGAGCTTTGGCCAAAAGGTCGCCTTTTCGCAAAACCCGGAACATTAACACTTCATGTAGGTCCGGTTCACCCCCCTGCTCCTATCGAGCAGATCTATGAGCACTACCGCGACTGGGTTTTAAGAATTAACCCTCAAGCGTTTAAATCAAACGAGCTCGTCACAGAGACCTTTGAACCGTCTCCACTGCCATAATCTTCCCTCTTTTCGCATATTTACCTGACTTTTACTGAGAAATTATTTCAGGCCCCAAACGAAGTGTCGTCAAATCGATGCCCCATCTGTCATATTCGCACTCTATGAAAATTTGGGCGCTTGCGATTTGGTCAGTTCTCGCTTTCTTGCTAATGAGCACGAACGCATTTGCGTATCCAACGTCACCGACATCTAAAACACTGTTTCTCAATCAGCGCGATTCAATGTCGCTGATCAGTCGAATGAAATTTCCGTTCGTTAAAGAATATTATCGCGGCAGCAACTTCCTAATGAAACGCTTTCAGACTTCGGACGGCGCTATTCGAATAGATTGCGGCCAACATGAAAGTGTAGAGCATGCGCCCCCTGCAATGTGTGCTGTCACACTTGATCCAACAAAGTCAGCGGCTGGAGTATCACAGATCGTATCGAACACTGCATTGATGCCGATGAGATTTCGGGTGCTTGCGAAAAAAGATGTCGCGAATATGTTGGAGAACATGGTTTACACCAGAGGTCCGTTCTACAGTTCCGCGACGATTCTCATTAGCTCTGAAAATATAAAGAACATGAGCGTTCCACGCTTTTATTTCAATTGCCCAAGAGACTGGGTCTTCGATGTGGTTGACTGCGAAGGCCACATCATCGTTCGCTAAGGCATCGAGCCTCTAGCCGAGCAGTGAGTTAAAAACTCTGTTCGAGTCTCAAGACGCTTCTTAAAATCACCACGCAGATCTGAAGTCACCGTCGTACTCTGGCTGTCTTGAACACCCCGAGAAATCACACAGTAGTGTTTAGCATCAATGTGAACTGCGACGTCATCTGTCTGCAAAACTTCTACAAGACAATCGGCGATTTGTTTAGTTAAGCGCTCTTGCACTTGCGGACGACGCGAAAAGTAATCAGCGATCCGATTAATTTTTGAAAGACCAATCACTCGATCTTTTGGTATGTAGGCAATCGTTGCTGTGCCATGAATAGTGACGAAGTGGTGCTCGCAGGTCGATAGAATTGTTATATCGCGAATCACAACCATTTGGTCATAGTTCATGTCATTTTCAATCACAGTAATCTTCGGAAAATTTTCTTTCTTTAGCCCTTTAAAGACTTCGTTGACATACATTTTCGCAATACGCTTTGGACTATCTCTCAGTGAGTCGTTGGTTAAATCTAGACCGAGAGTCGTCAAAATGTTTTTAAAATTCTCACTAATGATTTCGATTTTCTTCTCGTCACTTAGGCCATTTGAAACTGTTGGCGTAGGAGTGACCTTGCCAAGAACTTGATCGACATAGCATTCAATTGTTTTAGTCATGATTGATCCTTTATCCTCTTTAACGGTAAGGTAGGGCTATGAACGAAGCACCGCAAAAAGCCTCAGCTAAGCAACTCAAAGTTGGCCCTTACCAAATCAAGCCAGTTCCCACAGGTCTTTTTGGCCTCGATGGGGGCGCCATGTTCGGCACTGTACCCAAGGTTTTATGGGAAAAGACTAACCCAGCTGATAGCTCGAATCGCATTCAAATGGAAGCCCGAGGTTTACTTCTTTTAGGAGAAAATCACCGCATTTTAATTGATTGCGGAATTGGCGGCGATTTTATTGAGAAATATGGCGAAAAGCTCGGTTCAAAATTTTCAGAAATGTACGCGGTCGACGAGAATAAAGCATCCCTCGCCAGCTCACTAAAAAAGTGGGGTTTAACTCCTGACGACATCACTGATGTCATTCTCACGCACTTACATTTCGATCACTGTGGCGGAGCAACAACCGCAGTTAACGGTAAACTCGTTCCAACTTTCAAAAATGCGACTTACTACGTGCAAAAAAGAAATTTAGAAACAGCTCGAACGCCAAATCTTCGCGAGAAAGCCAGTTACTACTCTGCCAACTTTGAACCCCTCATCGAGGCTGGAGTTTTAAAAATTCTAGACGGAGAAGTTTCAGAACTTCTTCCGGGAGTTTCAGTGCTGCTCACCGACGGGCACACTGTCGGGCAACAAATTGTAAAAGTGAGCGACGGAACAAATACAGTTCTGTATTGCGGAGATTTAATTCCTACCAGCACTCACGTACGCCTACCTTGGGTGATGGGTTATGATCTCGAGCCACTTCGTTTAATCGACGAGAAAAAAGTAATTCTCACTCAAGCAGCCAAAGAAAATTGGCACCTAGTCTTTGAGCACGACCCCTACCTAGACGCCGCCACAGTGGCTGAATCTAAGGGTGATTTCGCAGTAACCGGCAAATTTTTCCTGACGTAAAGTCGAGGCGAGTCTTGATTCAGTCGAGGTTCGTCGTGATTTTTTTCGGCCCTCTTTATTGTCTGATTCATAGACAGTCATAATAGCGAATACCTATTGCATTGGCCTTTTTGGGAGTCACTCATGCGCGCGCTATTCATTTTAATTTCAATTTTTACTTTCACCGCAGCTTGCAGCGAAACAAAAGTTTCATTCAATGCCCGATTGCCTAATGGCAACAATGGCCAAGCAAGTCCGCCGAGCGAAAATCCCGCGCCGTCGCCTACTCCGTGCGGCGATCTTCCGATTCCTGATGATCCAGATGCGCAACCTTTCCCGACTGACCCTTGTCCGCAGCCAACACCGCAGCCAACACCGCAACCAACTCCGGAACCGACTCCTGCGCCAACACCTGTTCCTACTGCGACACCGACTCCAGTACCAACACCTGTTCCTACTCCGGTTCCAACCGCTACACCGGCGCCAACTCCAACACCAACTCCTGTTCCAACAGCGACACCAACACCGGTTCCTACACCAGTGCCAACTCCTGTTCCAACAGCTACGCCTGTGCCGACGCCAACTCCAGTTCCGCAAATCACTGAAACCTTCGATCAATCAACTGAAGCTAGCGCAGTTGATATTTTAGTTGTGGCCGATGATTCGTATTCAATGGCGCCACAGCAAAACGAAATGGGTAAAAAGTTTAAGAGTTTCGCGGACGCTCTCAAGGGAGTTGATTATCAACTCGGAATCATCACGACCGATGTTGTATCGAATTCTCGTGACGGCTCAAAAGGTCGCTTATCGAAACTTAAAGGTCCAAAAGCGTCGGGTGTGATCTTGCAGTCAAGCAACCCTAACGCTGCAGCAATTTTCGATAAGACAATCAAACGCGGAATTAACGGTTCTACGACCGAGCAACCACTTGCCGCGATGATCATGGCCGTCGACAAGCGAAGCGCCGAGAATAAAGGCTTCTTCAGAGAAGGTGCTGGTCTTGCTGTCCTGGTACTGAGCGACGAAGACGAAATGAGCAGCGGTAAAAAGGGTACGAGAGCTGCCGAAGTCGTGAACGAAATTAAATCTACTTTTGGCGATAAGCCATTTGCAGGTTACGGAATTGTTATCGTGCCTGGCGATGCTGCATGCTTGAAAAACCAAAGTTCAGACGGCGCAGGCAACGGTGGAAACAATGCTTACTACGCAACTCAAGTGGCAGACCTTGCAAAGCTCACGGGTGGATCAGTCCACAGCATTTGTTCGAACGACTACAGCGCCCCACTTAAAGCAATTGGTGAGAGCGTCAATCAACTCGTAAGTACGTTTATACTTTCACGTGACCCTGTTCCAGGATCAGTGGTTGTAAAACTCTCAACGGGTGAAGTTGCATCTTATAGAGTTGAAGGCCGCAAAGTGATCTTCTTAAAGCGCCCTGCTTTAGGCACAAGAATTGAGATCACTTACACTCCGATGAACTAAAGTTGATTCAGCATAGCGATGGCGCCGTTACACGTGAAGTGCACGCCATCGTTCCAGAACTTAGGCGAAGAATCGCCTCCAGGAATTCCCGAACTATAATCCAAAACTTTAATTCGTTGAGAAGTCATTGAGTTGACTCTCTCCACCCACTGCTCGTGTCGCTCAAAGATCTCAGGAAACTCAAGTTTAAGCCGAGACATAAAATCGGGATGATACGGAACTATAACAACGACAACTTCTATGCCGCGACTTTCGAGTCCCTGCATCGCAACTGAAAATATCTTATAAGCTTCTTTAGACGGAAGCGGCTTTAGAATTTTTTGCGAGTAATTTTCAAAAAGTAGCCCAACTTTCTTACCAAGCGACTCACCCGTCTCTTTACCCAGGTACTCACCGTTGTCACACGGAAGATACTCACCTGAATTGCCACCCCATTCGTTCGCCAAAGCCAAAGGATCAACCTTGAGAGTGTTAATGCTCGCGGCAATTGTATTGTGATCGACTAATGTGATGAAAGGGCTTCTGCCACTTAAGAATTCTGAGGTCGCTAAATTACTACCCAACAATTTTCTTAAGGCCAAAGAGCTCTTTAATTTTTCGTCGACATTCGAAGGAATGATTTCAAAAAAGTCCGCAAACCAAATCACTCGTTTAAGTTTGTTTTTCTCGACGGCCAAATTCAAAAGCGCCACCTTGGACAGAACTTCTGCGCCAGGCACCTCTAGATTAATGGTTTTTAAGCCTGTCTTTTGAGTTAAATAAAATGGAGAAGTTGTTCCTGCTCGAGACGACCCCAGCAAAATTTGCTCGGCCTCGGGGTGAGCTAAAATCTTTTGCGCTGCCTGGTAATACGAGTTTGAAGTTGCACGGGTGAGCTCTACCTCATCGCAGTGGTAGTAGCAGATCGGATCAACAATAAAATTGAACGAGCTAATTCCCAAAATAAGAAAAGCTGTGAATCCGGCGGCGGTCAAAATAGCTTTAAGTGAACTCATCTCGTGCCTCCTTGATCATTTTAAAATTGGAAATACAAAAATGGCGACTCTTCATTCATGAAACTTAAGCAGATCACAAACATCAAGGCTAAAAGTAGAGCGCGCCAAAGATTGGGTTTAAATTGAATTTCAAAAGTGTTCTTCGCAAAAACAGCTATTAGAATTGCAACCGACACCGCAGCAAAGAATCGATCTTTATTTTTTGGTGCGATCTGGAGTAGGTCCCAAGTTACTGAGTCAGTTAAGAAGAAAACTTTCTTTAGCCAAAGAATCGAAGTTGCAACATCGGGGGACCGGAAAAATGCCCAACCTACACAGATGATTACAAAAGTTACGAGCCACTGAACTTGCGGATTTCTTAATGGCGTAAACCGTACGTCTTTGAGTAGTCGTTCGGCGGCTAAAAATAAACCATGATACGCACCCCATATGACGAACACCCAACTTGCTCCGTGCCACAATCCACCGATCACCATGGTGAGAAGTAAATTGCGATACGTAAAGAGCTGACCTTTGCGATTTCCACCAAGCGAAATGTAAAGATAATCGCGAAGCCACGACGAGAGTGTAATGTGCCATCGCTGCCAGAACTCAGTGACCGATTTTGACTTGTAAGGAGAATTAAAATTTTGCGGGAATCGAATATTCATCATCAATCCCAAGCCAACTGCCATATCCGAGTATCCGCTAAAATCAAAATAGAGTTGCATTGTATAGCCAACAAGAGCGAGACCAGCTTCGACGTTCGAAATTGTCGCCATGCTGTGAACGAGCGAATCAACAACCGGTGCAATTCGATCAGCGATCAAAATCTTTTTTGAAAGACCAAAGACAAAAAAGTACCAGCCTGTCCAAAAGTTGCTCGCTTGAAAAACATAAGTGTCGTGAGCCTCAAGCTGCGGAACAATTTGATTATGCCGAACAAGCGGCCCCGAAATTTGATGCGGAAAAAAAGTAACGTAGCCCGCAAACGCTAATAGCCCACCATGAGCACTACAGGCTCTTCGGTAGACATCGATGACATAAGACATCGACTGAAAAGTATAAAATGAAATTCCGATCGGCAAAATCAGATTGAATGCCGGAAGCAAAGAGCTTGAAACACCAAAACTCTGTGCGAGCTCATTAATTGATCCAGCAAAAAAATTGTAATACTTAAAAAATCCTAAAATCGCGAGATTCGAAATCACTGAAGTTAAAAGAAGTGCTTTGCGTCCTCGCTGAGTTTTTGCCTGAAAAATCGCCCGCGCGATATAGAAGTCGAGAACAACTGTAAAGAGCAAAAGAAGGACGTAAGTGCGACTCCAGTAAGCATAGAACACAATGCTCGAAGCAAATAAAAACCAGAGCTGCAATCGCTCAACTTTAATTAGGTAGTAACCCAACAAAGCAATAGGTAAAAAGCCAAAGATGAACGGATAAGAATTAAAGAGCATTGTGTAAAATCAAGATAGAGACCCCACCCAGGCTTGTCTACTTTCTTTCACCAAATCTACTTAACCGGAGGGTTAAAGTTGTAGAGGCATTTGGCATCATTTACGGCTTGGAGGGCTCAGCATGGAAAAAAAGGTCGTCCCCGGTCCACAAGCAAGCGCACGCAACACCGAGATGGGTCAGCGTTTTGATAAAGTATTGTTTGAAGCGCTCGATGCAGTTGAGGCCAAAAAGATTCCTTATGCGCTGATTGGTGGAATTGCAATTAGCGGAATGGGTCGCCCTCGATCAACTCACGACATCGATTTATTCGTGAGACCCGAAGACGCCGAAGCAACACTTGAGGCACTAGTTCAAGCTGGTTTCGAGGCTGAGAGACCAGAACTAAAATGGCTTTTCAAAGCGTGGAAAGACGAACATATGGTTGATATCATCTTCCAATCACAAGGTGATATTTACTTCGATTCCGAAATGCAAAGCCGAGCAAAGAACATTACGTTTCACGGGCGACAAATCCCCGCAGTACCGCCAGAAGATTTAATAATTATCAAAGCTTCAGTGCACCAAGAAGTTGGGCCGCATCATTGGTGGGATGCACTTGCACTTTTAACTCATGCACAAATTGATTGGGATTATCTTCTGAAGCGCGCCCGAAAAGCGCCACGCCGACTTCTCTCGCTACTCATTTACGCGCAGTCGCAAGATGTCTGGATTCCTAATGTCATGATCAATCACCTCTTCGACATAGTTTATCGAGAGACTAGACCTCCTGGTTCAACACCTGACAGTCATGTCAGCCCAAGTTTAACGACAGCAGCTTCGCAAGATTCGACAAAGAAGGTGTCTTCACCGATGGGTTCACAGACAGCTCGTCATACGCTCCTGAACCTCGATACGCCTCTGCATTCGGGCTTGCCTTCAACTTACATCGTTGGCCACCTCTACGAACTCTTAGCAGCAGATAGTCGCACAGCTAGCCTAGACTGTGAGCTAGCTGTTGGGGGAAGTCGCGTCTTAGTAAAAGGCGAGATCCATTCGCAAGATCAGTACGAAGCGATCAACGAAGTTATCGCAAAGGCAGCACCTGAGTTTGATGTTGAAAATCAAACTCGCATTACTCCACTTCGCCCCCTTGCACCGGCCGAGGAAGTTATATGATTCGAATCGCTGCGGTCGGCGATGTTCATTACGATCAATCTTCACGAGGCCGACTAGCGAAATATTTTAGCGAGGCTCGGCAATTCGCCGATGTCTTGCTTCTGGCTGGCGATTTGACGAAAGTTGGAACAGTCCCCGAAATCAACGCGTTGATTGATGACCTTAAGCTTGCATTGATTCCAAAAATTGCAGTGCTCGGAAACCATGATCATCATTCAGATCAAGGCGACGAAATTAAAGATGCACTAAAAGCAGCGGGCGTGCATGTTCTCGAGAGAGAAAGCGTCATTCTCGAAATCAACGGCCAAAAAATTGGATTCGTTGGTCAAAAGGGTTTTGGCGGAGGATTTGTCGGTGCTTGCGCGTCGGACTTCGGTGAAATTGAAATGAAAGCTTTTGTGCGCGTCACAAAAAATTACGCTGAGTCTCTCCGCGATCAGCTTCAAGCTCTAAAAACAGAATACAAAATCGTGCTTCTCCACTACTCGCCTTGCGAAGACACTTTGTTCGGTGAGAAAAAAGAAATTTATCCGTTCCTAGGAAGCTATTTGCTTGCTGAGGCAATTGATGAAGGTGGTGCTGACATTGTCTTTCACGGTCATGCACATCATGGTGTTGAAAAGGGTGTCACTCCTGGCGGAGTGCAGGTAAGAAACGTTGCACTCCCGGTGATCAGACACGCATACAATATTTATCGAATTAACAAAGACGGATTAGTTGGAGAGCCCAGCGCTGCGCGGCAACTCTTCCCTAACGAAAACCAGAATCAATCCGCCAGCAACGAAAAGCACAAGCAGGCCGAGAATCCCGTATCGAGCGCTCCCCGTTAGCGAGGCACCTAAGGCGACTAACAATGGTCCGCCCACAGAAGCAAATTTGCCGATGAGATTGTAAAATCCAAAATATTCTCCGGCAAATTTTGGCGGAATCATTTTGGCGTAGAAGCTTCGGCTTAGCGCCTGCACTCCACCTTGCACAAGACCAATCACAGCTGCGACCGCATAGAATTCTAATTCGTTATTCATCTGAGTTGCGAAAATCACCACTCCCGCATAAACGATGATTCCAACTAAAATCAATTTCTTCGGACTTATTCGCGATGCAAGCCATCCAAAAAATATTGCAGACGGTGCGCCAACAAATTGCGTCAGCAGCAACGCTGTGATGAGGGCCGAAGAACTTAAACCAATCGACACTCCATGATTCACCGCCATGCTGATCACAGTGTAAACGCCATCGATGTAGAGCCAGTACGCAAGCAAAAATAGCATCAGGTTTCGCTGCGATTTAATTTTACCAAGTGTTGAACGAATCTCGCCAAAGCTTGCGCGCACTGAAGTCAGCCAAGATAGTTTCGTGCGTGCAGTTGCTGGCTCAGGAACAAAAAGAAATAGCGGAATTGAAAATAGCAGCCACCAAACTGCCACCGTTAAGAATGCACCCTTCACTGCCGAAGTGGCGTCAGCAAAACCGAAGAGCTCAGGCTTTTGAAACATTAGTACGTTTACTGCGAGCAGCAATCCGCCACCGAGATAACCAAGTGCAAATCCGAGCGATGAAACGCGGTCTGTGTCGCCAGTAGACACAGAGGGAAGTAGTGAGTCATAGAAAACATTGGCTGCGGCAAAAGCGAAGATCGAAAATCCGTAGATAACAGCAGCTTTTAGCCATTCTCCTTCGCCTAGATAGGCCAGTGCAGCGGTCCCGAAGACTCCAACCATCATAAAAAAGAACAAGGATTTCTTTTTTACGCCGCCTAAATCAGAAGTAGCTCCCAGGATCGGAGCAAGCACGGCGAGAGCAAAACCAGACACTGCCAAAGTAATACCTAGATTTGAGGTAGTTTGCGCGGGGTCTGCGCCCGCACTCCAGTACTTTTGAAAGAAAAGAGGGAAGAAACCGGCCATAATCGTTGTGGCGAAGGCACTGTTGGCCCAATCGTATAATCCCCAAGACCAGACGCGCGTTTTATGTACAGTATTCAAACTTTGCTCCCTTGCTTCTCCCTAAGGTTTGCTGATATTTCTTTAGGCAGCAACTAATTATGGAGGCCCTCGAATGAATTCTCTAATTTCAAAGTCACTGATGATCGCTACTGCAATCGTGACTCTTGCCGCTTGCGAAATGCCAGGAACGTTAACTGCTAACCAAAACGTTAACCTTCTCGATAAAAAAGCAAAGGTTGTTTCGATTCAGGCTGGCCAAACTTACAAAGCAAGCATTGAAAAAGAAGACGACACTCTTGAACTCGATATCGACGTTAACGGTAAACAGCGAAAAGTTCGCTTTCGCCCAGCGATAGGCCAAGAGATTCCGCAAGAAGAAGGCGAGTTGTTCATCTCTTCTGCTCAATCAGGTCAGCCAGTTGATATGCACGGCGTTTTGGATACTGAGTACACTCAAGGCCAAGAGCAATGGGGCCAACGCAATTGTTACGAGCGCGTACCAGTTCGTGTTTGTGGCAAGAACCAACAAGGTCAGTATGTTTGCTGGACTGAGTATCGCCAAGTTCAAGGCACCCAAGACGTGCGTTACTACAACCGTCGCACAACTCGCACTGGTGTGATCCGTTTGTTAAATCCGGGCACATCTAAAGTTGCAGCACGATTCGACGGCCGCTCAGTCAACGATGAACAGATCATCACTTGGCAAGGTCACTGCCGAGTTTACGGCTACTAAGGCAATCGATTCTTTTTCGAAATTTAATTTAGATTTGAACCCCACTTGATGTGGGGTTTTTTTTGGAGAAGCTTCCCTAATCATGTTCTTATTTTCCCTCGCCACACCTGCCAACGCCGATGAACTAAATGTTTTAGTGAACTCGGTTTACCGCGGCGAAACCGGCATGCGCTCCTGGACCGGCGAAGCTCATTTGCTCGACGGCCAACGCATCGACACCGATCGCTTGCGCGAAATTATGCTGGAGGATGAAAGCGTAATTCTGGTTGCTCGCACCAACAGCACGGGCCCGTTGATCATCGGTTGCGTTCATCTCCGCCGCGAAAAAGATCACGCCTACCTCGGCATGCTCACCGCCGACATCGGCTCACAACGCTCCGGCCTCGGCTCAGCACTCTTGATCGAAGCCGAGCGCTACACCGGCGAAGTCTTTGGTTTACGCAAAATCCGCATGACCGTAATTTCTCTTCGCACCGAACTGATCGCTTGGTACGCAAAGCGCGGCTACCAACCCACAGGCCAACGCGAACCCTTCCCTTACGGCAACGCCCGCTTCGGTCTCCCGAAACGCCCCGACCTCGAGTTCGTCGTCTTAAGTAAAAATTTCTGATGATATCCAGGAGTTGGTTCTTTAGTGTTCCACGCATTGAGGCGCGGTCAATCATCTCGCGAGAGGCGAATGAGCTTTCTAGCCGGCCGAACAAATTCCTTTTCTGTTAAGTAAGAAAATCCAAGCTCCAACAGAAATTTCTCAGCCCTATCATCGACTCCGTGGTCGTTGCCCGGATAAGTTAGGAAATAAGAATGAAAGTTTCCAGCTCGAGTGATCAACTTGAATACTTCGGAAGCTTTTTGAGTCGAGACCCTTGGATCGCTCTGCGGAATGCCAAGGAAATAAAAATTTTTTAGCAACGACTGTTGGTGCAATTGCAATTCAGAATTGCGCAACAATTGCGAGCCTTTAATTTTATCAAATTCCCAAAGTTCACCGAGATCAGTTACCGGCGCTAATCCTATCAGGCAAGTCGGAAGAGAAAAACGCTCCATAAACTTCATTGCAGTGAACGCGCCGCGAGAAAATCCGACAAAGCAAATTTTGTTTATATTAATTGAATTGGAAGACGCTAACTGATTTAGCTTCTCGATTAGAAACTTAGAAAATTGGTTAAATAAATCTTCCCCTTTTGCAATTCTATACGCCCAGCAACTCAGCCCTTCTACTTCGTCATATCTTACGTCTTCTCCGTGGCACGGGACACTCACCGTTAGCAAACTCACTTCCCTTTTCCTAAAGTACTGAAATCCAGTACTTTGAATACTACTTCTTATATCCGCAGTCAGAACCACAACCAGAGGACGCTGAGAACCTGTTACAATATTTTCGGAATGAAAATTAGTCACTTCAGCCAAAGATGATGGCGAGATAGCAATAACAAAAAGAAATGAGAGGCCCCTTAAAAACATGTGGTCCATTGTGAGATGATGACAACTCTCTGCAGCTTAATTAAGTGGTGATCCCGCCTCGACTCGAACGAGGGACCTACTGCTTAGAAGGCAGTTGCTCTATCCAGCTGAGCTACGGGACCACGAAAAGCCACTATTGCAAGAAGAAGAAGACATTTCAACTATTGCGCAATCGCAACATTGAGGAACTGTAGATCAACGCCCATAATCGTCCTGGAAACGAATGATGTCATCTTCACCAAAATAAATTCCGGTTTGGACTTCGACAAATTCTAGTGGCTCAGTGCCAATATTTTTAATTCGGTGCTTAGTCCCTGCAGGTACGTAGACTGATTCGCCAGGTATCAGCCGCCTCGCTGCTCCATCTAGCACAACTTCCGCCTGCCCGCGAACTATCACCCAGTGTTCATTGCGCTTGTAATGGAGCTGATACGAGATTTGCGCGCCCGGATCAATCACTATAATTTTTGATTTAAAATGTGGCTCCTCACGAAGAATTGTATAAGTCCCCCATGGCCGCCTCTCAAACCGATGCTCTTTAGCGGCTACGTGACCCCGTTTCGTAAGCTGATCAACAATTAATTTCACATCTTGCGACGAGCCCTTTTTAGTAACTAGTAGGGCGTCGGGGGTATCAATGACGATCAGGTCTTTCACTTCAACCAGACCATAAACTTTTTCGGTCATCGAGAAGACAAAGTTGTTGTCAGCGTTTGCTTCAACAACATCGGACTTATTCAGAAACTCAACTGAAAACGGAGGAGCGCTAAAACGCGAGACATCATCCCAAGAACCTAGATCGCTCCAACCTAAATCACATGGTATGCAGACTATACCGCCCTTCAGCTTTTCCATTACCGCATAGTCGATGCTAATCTTGGGAAGTTTCTGATATAGTCCGCCAAGATTCGACATGTCTTTGTTGAGAGCACTCAGCTCGTTCCAAATTTCAGGAACGAAGTTGGTGAGATGCTCAATCATCTTTTCCACCTTGAAAACAAAAATTCCAGCATTCCAATAGAAATTGCGACTAGCTATGAAACTCTTAGCAGTTTCAAGGTCTGGCTTCTCCCGAAAAGATTGAACAGACCAAGCAGAAAGGGATTTTTGAGATGCATACTTATCGGGTTTGGTTTCAATGTACCCGAATCCAGTTGCTGGATTCTCAGGCTGAATTCCAAGTGTTACGACTAAGTCATTTTCGGCGCAGTCTCGAGCCAAGCTCAAGGCATCTATAAATACGCTGTCATTTGAAATCAAATGATCTGACGGAAATATTCCTACCAATTCTGCCTTGCGCCCATCGAGTTCGAAAATCTTGCAAAGTAAAGCAATAGCCGGAGCAGTATTCCGAGCACTTGGCTCAAAAACTATTTGATTCTGCGAAAAACCCAGTTTTTGAAAAACCCCGGCAGTCAGGTTATGAAGCTCACTGACCGTAAGTGTCCAAGGGGAGCCAAGGACTGAAACTCGCTTTAATGTCTTCTCCAAAAGACTTTCATCCATCAGCTCGCAAAACTGCTTAGGAAATGAAGACCTGGATAAGGGCCAGAGTCGCGTGCCCATTCCGCCTGACAGAACTACCGGAGTGAATTTGCTCGTCTGAGAATTGATTGGCATGCGCTGGATAATCTCACTCTATAATGTGCTTGCAAAGAGAATTTCTTGGTGTCTTTTATAATGGATGCTCTCCATGGAACGCCACTACCGACTTCTCTTTGCCTGCTTTTGCCTGTATTTCTTTTTCACATTGACGTCTCGCGCAGGAATGGAAGCTTTTGCGTGGCTGACTGTTGCAGTGGCCATACTCTATTTTTTGCGAATTTCAGATTTTGAAAAGTTTCGCAAGATAGCGGGAATTTATCCTTGGAAGATTCTCTCCATCTTGCTGGCAATTGTAATAGCAGGCCTCGTGTTTAATTCAGCTTCTGACACCAATTTTGGACCGCCTCTTTTTGCCCAAAGGTACATGATCTTACTTTTCGCCTGGGCGATGATTTTATCAACCGATAGATTCAACGAAAGCCATTTTAAATACTTCCTGATAGTGATTGGACTCATCTCCCTGTACGCAATATTTCAATCGATAACTGGTCTCGACTTGTTACGGCCAGGGTCCAATCGCGCAGTTCATCAGCTCTCGTTGCCAAACTCCAAAGTTCAGTTGTGGCGCTCAGCAGGCTTGTACGATAGCCCCACTCACTATGCATATGCGGCGGGAATGCAAGCAAGCCTGGCACTTGCATATGCCATTGTATCAAGAAAGAAAAAAATTGCCTTCAATCTGTTCGGCCTCTCGCTACTAGTTTACACATTAGCTATGACGAGTGTAATCACCACTTACACTCGCGGTGCTTGGGCGGGACTTGCAGTTTCAGGCGTAGCGATGGCAACTCTTGTACAACCTAAAATTGGACTGAAATTAGCTGCAGTTGGCGCCATTATTGTCACACTTATTACGTCATTTTCGCCCTCATTACGTGAACGACTCTTTTCTGTGTTTGATTTAGAGTTCTCTAGCAATTCTGATCGGCTATTCCTCTGGAAGATTAACTGGGAAATGTTCAAGGACTATCCGATTCTTGGAATTGGATACGGTCAGAATCAATTTCGCGCCCAAGAGTATGCGACTAAATTTGGGCAACCCGATGCTTTTTTGAGTCACGCGCACAACAACTATTTGGAAATGCTTACTGGCACTGGAGCAACTGGCCTTGCTGCATATTTAGCTTTAATTATTTTCATGTTAAGTCTTACGATAAAGCTCTTTAGGAAAATTCCAGAGAATAACATTTTTTGGCGCACTATTGCATTAGGTGCTTTCGGCGCTCAACTGCACCTTCATGTTGGTGGACTTACTGAAGCAAATTTCAAATCGATCATCACCAACCACCATTTAGTGATTGCCTGGGCATTTGTTATTGCCGGAACTTGTCTCTTCAACGACCAAAACAGAACTGAAACGAATCGAGGATACAATGTCTAGTCAGGAAGATGTTTTTCTTGCGGGAGAAGCTGATGCCTGGTTTGAGAGAAACAAATCTGCACTTAGCAACAAGACTGCGGGACAAGATCCAGTTTTCAAATACCTATCCGCAAACTCAGAATTAATCAGAGGTAAAACTGTACTTGAAGTCGGTTGTTCCAACGGTTACCGACTGTCATGGCTAAAGTCCCAGTTTGCTTGCTCTGTGCTCGGATTTGATCCTTCTGCAAAAGCAATAGAATCGGGCGCTGAGCAATTCGAGTTAGAGATTCCTAAAGAACTCTTCTTAATGGAAAATGGAATGAACTTTTGGCGCGATACTCTCCAGAAAAAATTTCCTCGAGAAAGTATCGACTGCATCGTCTTTGGCCACAGCCTGTATCTTGTCTCCCCAGAAATGCTTCCTCAGATTGTCGCAACTACAGATTATCTTCTAAAAACCGGAGGACTGATTGCGATATTCGACTTTGATAGCCCTTGTCAGCGCAGGAAATACCACCACGCCCCTGATTCTGAAGTATTCTCTTATAAAATGAATTTCAATAGGCTATTCGACTGGATTCCATATTACCGGTTAATACACAAAGATGTTGCTGAACATGATTTGTCAGTTTCGGTCGGAAATATTCACGAAGATTGTGCGCTGAGTATCTTGAGAAAAATTTCAATTGCTAATGCCTACCCTCAAATTGGCACTTAGTACTTTCCGCTAAGATATTTTTTCTCCCACTCATAGGCAGTCTTACAAATCAGCTCTATGTTATCGTGCTGAGGCACCCAACCGAGTTCTGAACGCAGGCGCGCACTGTCCGCAATTAGATTTTCAGCGTCACCCGGTCTTCGTGGGCTCTCGACAACTTTCAGTTCATTGCCAAGAATTCTATTGAATGCTGAAATGACCTCACGAACGCTGTAGCCCTTTCCATATCCGCAGTTGTAAATTTTCTGACCATTTCCGCCGTTCATTAGAGAGCGAAGTGCAACAAGATGAGCTGATGCTAGATCTTCTACATGAATATAATCTCGAACACATGTTCCATCGGGAGTCGAATAGTCTGTTCCAAAAATTCTAAGATGATCTCTCACTCCGCAGGCAACTTCGCAGGCAACTTTTATTAAATGAGTAGAGTGAGGAGTAGCCTGCCCCAATTTTTGATCGAATGAAGCTCCAGCAGCATTGAAATATCTGAGAACTACAGAGTTTATGTTTTTTTCGAGATCCTGCAGGATCTGCTCAACCATCAAATTGGAACGGCCATACGCTTGGGTTGGGTTGGTCGTAGTTTCTTCGGATATTGGCTTTAGGTGCCCTCCACCGTAAACAGCCGCCGTTGATGAAAAGATAAACTTATTCACTTTGTTTTGGGCACAGGCCTCAAGCAACGAAACCACCGAACAGACGTTGTTCCGATAGTACTTCAACGGATCCCGAACTGACTCTTCGAGGTCGATATGGGCAGCAAAATGAATAACTGCTTCAAAATTGCTTTGAACAAATAGTTTTTTAAGTAATTCAGTATCTGCAGTTGAACCTTCTACAAACTCTGCTCGACTATCAACTGCCCACTTGTGACCGGAGTATAGACTGTCGAGGACTGTAACTTTGTACCCCTCGTTAAGCAAAAGACGAGCAGTATGAGATCCGACATAACCCGCGCCACCAGTTACTAAAACATGCTGTGTAAACATCGATCCTCCGAGATCGCTGGAAGATACTTACAACCAGAGTAAAAATTCGACTAGTTTACATCTAAGCTTTGTCGGGCTTCCCAATTGAAAAATGCTTTGCTGAGACTTTAATTACATACTGGCACATGAGGTATACAGATTTGAGAATAGAGAATCCTTCAACTCGTCGATAAATGTTCCACACCCACCTTAAGGCGCGCCCTCGCCTACTAGAAACGGAGCCTGGCACAATCCGATACCTTGCTAGATCTTGCTGTATACCGTATGCAATGTGACCCCGCTTTGTAATTTCCAACCAAAGAATGAAGTCGTCGTAACCTTCAGGGGACATTGAGAATTCACCTACCATGGATTTGTCAACCATCGCTGTTAAACAGGCAATCACATTATGAGTGAGGAGCTGATGATATGAAATCATCCGTGGAACCCTTGCAACTGGGCCGAATTCCCTGCCATCAACAGTAATTCGCCGGAATTCGGTAAACGAGAGTGCCCATTTGTTTTCTTTCATTAATGCAACTTGTGTCTCCAATTTTTTTGGAAGCCAGATATCGTCGCTATCAAGAAAGCAAACGTATCGCCCGCGCGCGAGACGAAGTGCATTGTTTCGCGCAGGCGCAGGACCTTGATTAGACTGCCTGACCGCGACGATTCTTCGATCTTGTTTTGAAAATTCATCTACCAATTCGAAAGTTGCGTCACTTGATCCGTCATCAACTATTATCATTTCCCAGTTTTGATAGCTCTGTCGCTGCACCGACGTAATTGTTTCTGCTATATATTTCGAGGCATTATATGCGGGAGTAATAATCGAAACTTCTGGCTGCATTTAATCGATTATGGCGAAGCCCATTTTCAAGTAAAGCTATACTTACTTTGTGCGGCGCAGTAGTCTGGAAAAACCAATGCTTTTGTTTAAGA
This sequence comes from uncultured Bdellovibrionales bacterium, assembly GCA_964543475.1. Lineage (GTDB taxonomy): Bacteria > Bdellovibrionota > Bdellovibrionia > Bdellovibrionales > JAMPXM01 > JAYSYM01. The sequence goes on from CAZIYJ010000002.1 coordinate 415,254, forward strand.
GAATTTTCCAAAGTAAGGTTCTTCGCAACGCGAACTGGCTTCTGCTAGGCGGTGTAGCAACTGCAGTAATTTCGTTTGTCACAACTGCGCTCGTAGCACGTCGCCTGACCATAGAGGATTTCGGAGTGGTGCAGTTTACGCTCACCTGTTTTTTCTTTGTGCAACAGTCCGAAAATTTAATTTTCCCAAATGTTTTTAAAAAACGCCTAGTTGAGAAGTCATTTGAAAAGCCAATGCTCTTCCGTATGACGATTCAGCTGATGGTGCTAATTTCCGCAGTCTTATCGGCTTTATTTTTGGCAATCTATCTTGCTACTGAAATTCCCGTAATATTCTTCTTATCAATTTTGTGTGCGGGATTAATATTTAGAGCATTTATCGGTATTTCCTATGCCCTCGACGTCGAATTACGGTCGCGAGTTACATTGGCTTACAATATTTCTGGCCTAACAGTTGGTAGTGCGATGAGAATTATCTCGGCAATCGTCGCTCCTGGAGTTCTATTACAAATTATTGCTACGCCTGTTCAGTACTTTGTAAGTTGTGCGGCTCACTTCGCCAAGGAGCCGTTAGCAAGAAAAGAACTTAGCAAAATTTTTCGATTTGATCGCGAGCTATGGACACAACTTATCAAACTCAGCTTCGGTTTTTTTTGGGTATCGCTTCTCAGTCTAGTTCTGTTTCGTATCGACACATTCTTGCTTGGCCTTTTAAGCAGCGCCGAAGAGGTCGGACTGTATTCGGCAGCTGTTAAGCTTTCTGAACCATGGCTGTTTATTGGAACGGCGATTTCAAGTTCTTTCTTACCTTTGTTAGTTAGAACACGAAAACAGGGGCCGACTAAGTATTACACGTATATTTCATTACTTTTTTGGATTCTGCTTGGAAGCTCGACGTTACTAGCAGTAGCAGTGACAATGTTTGCGGAGCCTGTACTATCACTAACTTTCGGCGACAAGTATCTCTCCTCTTCTCGCATTCTAAAGGTACATATCTGGAGTCTAATTCCTCTTTTCTTATATTCACTTCACCATATTTGGGATGTCTGTGAACATTTAGATAAATGGGCAATTCAACGCAGTGCTTTTGCAGCGGCCTGCAATATTCTTCTTAACTTGGCGCTAATTCCGAAAATGGGAGCAATGGCCTGCGCTGTTAGTTCTGTGATCACTTATTTCTTATACGGTTATGGTTTTAATCTCTTTCATCGGAGGGGAAGACTGTTGCTTCTGACTGAACTGAAGTTCCTTCCACGCGCAATTCGGATTATAAGATCCGGCGGAACACAGGCTTAGCTGGTGCACCAACCAAGAACTTCGAGAATCCTGTCTCTAGTGCTTCCCCATAAACCTCAGCGCTTTCAACAAATGCTTCCGCAAATAACTGAACGTCATCGACACAGTGTGAAAAGCATGGGACGAAGGCACCCTGAAATAAAACCCCTCGCTTAATCATCTCCTGCATAAATAACGTTCTATATCCATGATCGACTTCTCCAGATTTATTTCTGAATGTAAACCCAAGCATCCATTCAGTGTCTGAAAGGGTAATCAGCGCGTCGAGTCCCTTGGACTTCAGAATCCGTCGACAACTTTTAATCATCTCGCGCCCAATTGAATGGTTGTGCTGAATTACGTCCCTGGTTTGAAATTCGTTGATGGTTGCAAGACAAGCTGCCATCGCGTGAGTTTCACCTCCATGAGTCGTCGAGATCAAAAATACTTTTTCTTTTCCTTCATTCAAAATGCCACCGAGATCCATGATTTCTTTCTTTCCTGTGAGTGCGCAGAAAGAAAATCCATTCGCAATTCCCTTGCCCCAAGTTGCAAGGTCAGGCTCAACACCTAATTTTTTGATCGAGCCTGGAAAATCAGTTTTAAACCCGGTGATCATCTCGTCTTGAATGAACAACGCGCCATTCTTATGACAAATTTCAATCAACTCACGCACATAGTTTTCTGGCTGAGAAACTGTTCGTTCAGGCTCTGAAATTACACATGCAATTTGTCCGGGAAATTTTGCAAACGCTTCCTCCAGCGTTCTCAAGTCGGAACTCAGATATTTCACTGTAAGGCTTTGCAATTGCCCGGGAATTCCCTTATTAACCGCAGTCGATCCGATAAACCAGTCATCATAACTATAAAAGGCATGATCGCCCGGCAATGCCACCAACTCTCGGCCAGTATATGCTCTTGCCAATTTTACTGCGGCCGTGGTTGCAGTTGATCCATTTTTGGCAAACTTGATCATCTGATGAGAAGGAACTAGGCTCAGAAATTTTTCGGCCATCTCTAGTTCGATCGCCGCGGGTCTCTGGAAGTTGACACCCTTTTCTAGCTCTGCACGGACAGCTTGTAAAACTGGTTCGTAGGCGTGACCTAAGCTGATCGATGTAAGTCCCATCGAACAATCTAAAAATTTATTGTCATCTAAATCCCAGACGTAAGCGCCTTTACCACGGGAAATAGCTGCGGGTGAAAGTAACGGAAACTGATCATCACCCTTAGAGTAAGTATGTGCACCGCCAGGAATGACATTATGTATCCGGCCACGATACAAATTTGACTTAGAAAAATTGGTGATGAACTTCATTTCTCAACCTTTACTGATTTCAAATAACCTTCGTTTCGCAGGTAGCTTGACGACAACTTCAGCTTTTTAAATTGGTTCACATAATCTAACCAGGTCGCATCTTCTCCCAAAGAAGATACTAGCTTGTTCAGATTCTCATGATCCTCGATGTAGTCAATAGTCAGCCTAAAATCACTGTAGTTCAATTTTGCTTCTACCGAAGTCGCCTTAAAGATTGATCCACCTTTAAGGTCTGAGTTTTTCCAGATGTAAGGCGTTACATGTTCACGCTCCGACATTAACTTTGAATTGCAAAAAGCCTGCTCCAGAGCACCAAAAGAAAATACTTCGCAATCCATTCCGTCCGGATAGCTCGGAGTTAATGTATTTGAGGCATAATCAACGCCAGCACGCTGATATTCAAAGATCACCCGATCAATAACTTCAGGGTCAATCAGTGGACAGTCTGAAGTCACCCTTACGATAACTGCCGGACGACTAGGCTTTACGGCGAGGTAAAATCGCTCCAAGACATCATTCACACTGCCGCAATAGCTTTCAAAACCATGCTTTGCTGCAATCGCACTTATCGCTTCAGACCCAGGCTCAGCAGTTGTAGCAACAAAGAATTGGTCAGCAAGTCTCGAACCCTTAAGACGCTTCAAATGAAGATCAAGTACGGTTGATGCCCCCAATGGCAACAACACTTTTCCTGGCAAACGAGAGGATGAAATGCGTGCCTGAGAAACGACTGCTATACTCACTTTTTGCTCCAATTCGCCGGATTCAATAGTTCCGGAGATTCGACTTGTATACGATGAATCTCACCAAGAATTTCTTTGGGCAGCGGTGGAGTCTTACTTAACATCAAGTTCTCACGGAGTTGTTGCACACTGTCTACTCCGACAACTATTCCATCGATGGTATTAAATGATTTTGCGTAGGCCCAACATAACTGCTGCAGCGAACACCCTGCACGGGCAGCGATCTTTTTAAGTTCTGCAATTGGATTTATCAAAGGCCGCAGGGAAAGTGCAAACTCTGACTCCCCCATCAAAATGAGACCCTGTAAATAAATAGAGCGAATGTGAATTTTCTTGTGATTGCTCTTAGCAATCGCTAACAAACGGCCTCGCAAGACGTAATTGTCGAGGGGATTAAACGGCAGCTGTATTAGATCTATGGTGCGACATTTAACCGCACGCTCAAGCTGGGAGTTATCATACACAGAGATTCCTAACTGTTGAATTTTCCCTGACGCTTTGGCTTCATCAACTTCATCCCAGAATTCAAAGTTCTCAAAGTCACTGAACCGATGAAAAGAGTAGCAATGAATTTTATCGGTTTTTAACGTCATCAACGATTTCTGGAGCTGTGATGTGAACGATTCCCGCTCCTCTAACTTAAATTTTGTCAGGACACTAAAGCGCTCAGCACCGAATTCTCCAATAAGTTGGCTACTCGAACCATAAAGATCTGACGTATCAACAAATTTCAGTCCTAGTGATTGAGCAGTCTCAAGTATCGAAAAGGCCTCTTTTGGGCTGGGTTGACCAGCCTTGTTATTGATTCCATAGGAAAGCCCAAGTTGAACTGTGCCGAGCACCATTTCCTGTAATCCCATCGGAGTAGACAACTCAGAAAGAGCATCAACCACCTTGCTGCCCCAGCCTCCAGTGAAGTCAGGCAACTCTGATACCTTGTGAGAAGTGCCAATTTTATCTTGGACAGTGGCCTCGTAGTTGCCGGTCTTTATTGCTGGCCAATTGTTAATGAATAATTGCTCGATCTGATCTCTGAGAAACACGTAAGTTTCTTCGAATGTTTTTGATAAATCATTTAGAGAAATCTCAGCTTGAGCAACTAAATCGCCCGTGTCGACGCCTGTATTCACTTCATGAATTGAAACCCCATGCGGCGTGCCCTCGAAAAACGCCCAAAAATTTGGGTGAGCTCCCCGATTAAAAGGAAGATATGAAATATGCAAATTCAAAATCGGCCGTTTCGCAGCACTTAAAACTTCATTTTTTATTATGAACTTGTATCCGTAAGAAACAATCAGTTCGGCTGAACTAACTAAATCCTTGTCCAAAGGTTTATCAGTCCACTCAACTTCACACCCATTTTCTTTTAGAAAGTTGATTAGCCTTGTCTCTTTTTCTGAATAGCCGATGAAAAGTACTTTCATGATTTTTCCAATACGGAAATCAGAGGATGAACCCTCTCTGAAACATCGACCGGCCAAATAGAATACGAATTGGAGCTCAACATCGTAAGCTCATCACGATTTTTTTGCAGACGTGCAATGTGTTGGAGCACTTCTTCCCATGAAACTGAACTGCTACTTCCGCAGTAAATACCAGCGCCTTTGTCTACGATCCCTCTGGTAATTTCCATTTGATTATCTGATATCTGAACGACTAAAGATGGAAGCGCCAAGAAAGCTCTCTCCCAAGCGTTAACACCGCTGCTTCCAACTGCAAGGTCGTGCTTTGCCATTAATAAAGCCATGTCCGGCACGGGACCTGAAAATTCGATCTGAGAATTTAAATTGCATAATTCTTTGATTGCTTGAGCATCAGAGTTCATTGCTCCGCACACCACAGTAATCTTAAAATTGATTTCATTACTGGCCAGGAACTTCACGAATTGAAGAGTTAAGTGAGACGGATCCGCTCCGCCGAAAAAGCAAAGTACCCGCTCTACTTGATTTCGAATTTTCACCGATTTTCTCGTACGCAAAAACTTGTCATCTCCGAGAAACAAATTATATGAGGGCCCGAGGAATACTTTGCATTGACGAGAAACCAAATCGGTATAATCGCCAGGAGCTGGCATACTCGAATTTTGATTGACTAGGAGACAACAGGAAAACCTGCGATTTGCTAAGTCATCGACAACCAAGTGAATACTCTCTGGACCAAGAGCTTCTTGCCATCGGTAGTCTAATCCGTAGTGGTCTAGCCAAATATAGTCGTGCGCAAAAACTGCTTTTGTCGCTTCCGAGTCAGCTCGCCAATTATACGATTTAAACCATTCGGCACTCGAACCGACGTTTCTTTCAATTTCACTCTCGCCGACTGGAAGCCGAAAAACTTTAAATTTAGCGGATTCGATCCATTCGATAAGATTTCCAGGGATCTCGCGACAGGCAAATTGAACTTCGTGACCTCTTTCGCGCAATGCTCTGGCAATTGTTAGCGATCGAGATACATGGCCCGATCCAATCGAATTGCTAGCGTCAGTACGAAAGAGAAAGCTCAGTCCCATTCTTAAATCACTAGATCCCAGTTGAGGGCAGTTCCGGCTTTAACTTCATTTTTCACACTGCGACCCAAAACCTGATCCAAATGTTTAGTCGGCAGGCCATATCCAGGCCGAACAGCGCGAACGTTTTCTCGACTTAGAACATCTCCTGCTTTTAAGTCTCGAGTGATGTAAAGTGATCGACGAAACACCAAAGAGTTTTTTTCGACTGCGGAGCACCCATAGGTTACCTTACCAAGTGACTGCCATGCTCGCTCTGTTTCGGTCACTAGGGACTTGAGTTCCTGGGGTTCTAGAGAGAAAGCTGAGTCAGGACCGCCATCATTTCGGTTCAGAGTAAAATGCTTCTCGATTACCGTCGCTCCCAATGCGACCGCAGCAACCGACGCACCAACTCCCATCGTGTGGTCAGAAAGACCTACCTCACAATCGAACAATTCACGAAGGTGGGGAATCGTTTTCACATTAGAGTTTTCGGGAGTGGAAGGATACGTACTAGTGCACTTCAACAAAACTAAATTCTTACACCCGTTCGATCTAGCGGTATTTACCGCGTCTTCTAGCTCAGAAATTGACGCCATTCCCGTCGAAATAATCAAAGGCTTGCCGGTCGACGCAACTTTCTTTATCAACTGGACATCGGTATTTTCAAAAGATGCAATCTTGTAAAGTTCTGCACCTATGGACTCTAAAAAATCGACTGAAGTATCATCAAACGGAGTACTGAATGGCATCATACCAAGTTCGCGAGCGCGCTTGAAAATTGACTCCTGCCACTCCCATGGGGTGTGCGCTTGGTTGTACAAGTCATAGAGCTGACGACCATTCCAAAGACTTTTCGGATCATTTATCACAAAGTCTTTTGTCTTTAGGTTTAAGGTCATGGTCTCAGCAGTATAGGTTTGAAGCTTCAGAGCCTGAGCACCGGCCTTCGCGGCGGCCTCCACAATTTGCATAGCTCGCTCAAGTGATTGATTATGGTTGCCCGACATTTCAGCTATGATAAATGGGCGACTTTCCTGTCCGATGATATGCTGGCCAAGGCGGAAACTCGTAGACACTCAAACCTCCCTGAATTCGCTGATAAATGTACTCTGTGGCGCTCGCAAACTCAATTTCTCCTAGGGTCATGCGTTGCATTAACTAATCCCTTTCTCTAGCCACGAAGATTTGCTAGAAACAACTCCTCCAGGAGAAATCCATGTTCACAGATAAAGCGATCTTAATTACAGGCGGCACAGGGTCATTCGGCAGGGCCTTCATTCGACGAGTCCTTACTCATTACAAGCCACGACGGCTCGTCGTTTTCAGCCGTGACGAATTAAAACAGTACGAGATGCAACAGGAATTTCCCGAATCAAAGTACGAGGCGATGCGCTACTTTATCGGCGACGTAAGAGACTATGAACGCCTGAAGATGGCAATGCGCGAAATCGACTTGGTTGTTCACGCTGCCGCACTAAAGCAAGTCCCTGCTGCTGAATACAATCCGTTCGAATGTATTAAGACTAATATCAACGGCGCCGAGAACGTCATCAATGCTGCAATTCACAACAAGGTAAAGAAAGTTATCGCTCTCTCAACCGACAAAGCCGCCAATCCGATCAACCTCTACGGCGCAACTAAACTTGCATCCGATCGCGCATTTGTTGCTGCTAACAATCTCAGCGGCTCAACCGGCACCCGCTTTAGCGTCGTTCGCTACGGCAATGTTGTCGGCAGCCGCGGTAGTGTCGTTCCGTTTTTCCAAAAAATGATTTCAGAAGGGTGCACTAAGCTTCCGATTACCGACCCTCGCATGACACGTTTCTGGATCACGCTTGATCAAGGGGTTGAATTCGTCGTTCGAAACTTTGAGCGAATGGATGGCGGCGAAATTTTTATTCCAAAAATCCCGAGTATGAAAATGACCGATCTCGCGAAGGTGATGATGCCAGACTGCGAAATAGATGTTGTTGGTATTCGTCCTGGCGAAAAACTTCACGAAGTTATGATACCAATGGAAGAAGCTCGAAACACGGTTGAGTTTGAAGATTACTACGTTATTCAACCACAGTTCCGATGGTGGAACTCATCGACATTTATGGAACGCTCAGGCGGAAAATCAATGCACGAAGAATTTAGCTACTCATCAGACAACAATCCGGTTTGGATGACTCCTGCTCAGCTGCGAGAAATGATTGCCGCCAGCGTATGAAGACGGTAATTCCTTATGGTCGTCAGAATATCGATGATGGCGACATACAAGCGGTGGTCGAGGTTCTGAAATCCGACTACCTCACTACTGGCCCAGCCATTGAAAAATTTGAAAATCTAGTCGCCGATTACTGCGGAGTTAAACACGCAGTAGCCGTCACTAACGCTACCGCAGCCTTACAGATAGCCGCGCAGGCTCTCGATCTTAAGCCCGGCGATCAGCTCTGGACTTCACCCAATACTTTTGTGGCTTCAGCAAATGCTGCTGAGCACTTGGGCGCAGACGCAAACTTTGTAGATATTGATCCCGTCACTTTAAACATGTCCGTTGATGAACTAGAGAAGAAGCTAAAGGCCACGCCTGAATCTCAGCGTCCAAAGATAATCATACCTGTCCATTTTGCTGGTCAGTCGTGCGACATGAAAGCCATTTCAGAACTTGCTGCGCGATACAGTTTCAAAATTATAGAAGACGCCGCACATGCCATTGGTTCTATCTACAATGGCAGTAAAGTTGGAAGCTGCAAATACTCCAGCATGACAGTCTTTAGTTTTCATCCGGTAAAAAATATCACCACTGGCGAGGGTGGAATGATTACTACTAACGACCCGAAACTTGCTGAACGATTGCGAGAATTGCGGACTATCGGGATTACTCGAAACCCGGAGCGTATGAGCAAGAAATCAGAAGGACCGTGGTACTACGAGCAGCGGGAGATCAGCTCTAATTTCCGGCTGACTGACATCGGGGCTGCACTCGGAATCAATCAACTGAAACGCCTTGAGTCGTTCATCGGACGCCGAAATGAAATCGTGGATCGCTACAACAGGGAACTTGCACACCTTCCCATAACTCTGCCAAAACTAATTCACGGCGAACGAAGCGCCTGGCACCTCTACGTAATTCAAGTTCGTGAAAATGCAAAATTGAATCGGCTTGATTTGTTCGAAGCGCTGAGAGCACGCGGCATCGGAGTGAACGTTCACTACATCCCCGTTCACCTACAGCCGGTCTACCGTGCTAAGGGATACAAAGAAGGCAACTATCCGCAGGCTGAAAAATATTATGCGAACGCAATTTCTTTACCGGTTTTCTTTGAGCTAACTAACGATCAGCAAACTTACGTCATCGAACAGCTGAAAGAGCTAATCGGCGACTAAACCACACTCTTCACTGCTTCAATTACCGTCTTCTGATCCGCATCGCTGATATCAGGATATAACGGCAACGAAATACATCGCGCGGCCGCATGTTCGGCATTCGGTAGCTTATATTTATCACGCAAAGATGCGTACACAGGCTGGTGGTGAAGAGGCGACGGGTAATGCACAGATGTCGGAACACCCTTAGCTTTCAATGCTTCAGCAAAAGCTGTGCGATCTTCAACCATCACTGTATACTGGGCCCATACCGATCCTCGATCTGAGCGAACACGAGGGATTGCTAGCTTACCTTCGAGAGAAGCAAACGCATCGTTGTAGCGATTCGCTACCGCACGACGCTTTTCTAATTCCCAATCGTAACGCTTTAATTTTTCAATTAAGATCGCACACTGAAGTGTGTCTAATCGACCATTGATACCCATGCGCACATGGTGGTAGCGACTGGCCTGACCATGAACTCGAATTTGCTCCATGATTTTATGAAGACCTTCGTCGTTCGTGAACACTGCTCCGCCGTCCCCATAGCAACCCAAAGGTTTTGCCGGGAAGAAGCTAGTTGCACTTACTCGCCCGAGCCCTGAGCTCTTGCGATTTTTGTAGGGAGCTCCAAAGCTTTGCGCCGCATCTTCAATCACAGGAATTCCGCGACGAGCCCCTAGCGCTTCGATCTCATCAAAATCAGCGGGCTGACCGTACAAGGAAACGGGCATGATTGCTTTTGTCTTTGGAGTGATGGCTGCTTCAATTTTTTTCGCATCAATATTGAATGTGTCTAGATCGATATCAACGAAGACTGGCGTTGCCCCGACTAATGAAATTACTTCGGCAGTTGCAAAGAACGAAAATGGAGTTGTGATAACTTCATCGCCTGGGCCGACATCAAGTGCCATTAATGCCATCATCAATGCATCTGTCCCACTTGCAGCAGTCAGACAATATTTCGTACCAATGTAGGCATTCAAAGCCTTTTCACATTCAGCAACTTCAGGGCCTAAAATGAACTGGCCGTGATTGAGGACTGTTTGAATGCGCTGATTGATATCTTTTTCGAGAGCTTTGTACTGAGGCTTAAGATCTAAATACGGAATCATTCGATTACCCTTCGAGAGCTGAACTTCTAAGCTAAAACTAGGTCTTCACATTACTCTTCGACTCTCGGCAGCTCAACATTTCCCCTAGCAAAACGCAACGCGAAATCTTACACTTACCGGGAACTTACCTCTGGAGAACACCAGCCATGACCTACTTGCTCAAACAGATCTTTGGACTCATAAAGCTCATTAACTCGGATAAGGCCACCAACCAGATCGCCTTCGGGGTAGCCCTCGGTTTGATCCTCGGCTTCTCTCCACTCTTTTCGCTGCAGTCGATTATCGTCTTCATAATTTTGTTCTTCTTTAGAGTGCAAATCGGTGCGGCATTCTTAGCGGCCTTCTTCTTCTCGTTTATTGCGTGGCTACTTGATCCGGTCTGCCACATGCTAGGCTCTGCGGTGCTCGAGATTGAAGCGCTTAATCCACTTTTCACCACGCTTTACAATATGCCAATTGTTCCATTCACGCGCTTTTACAATAGCATCGTGATGGGCTCGGCTATCGTAGCTCTACTGCTTGCTCCTTTTGTTTACATCGCAACTCAAATACTAGTTCAGAAATATCGAGACACTGTTATGGCTAGCTTCCAACGAACCAAGTTCTGGAAAGCTGTCAAAGCTTCAAGTGTTTACAACTGGTACACAAAATACGACGAACTTTACTAAGCGGAGAATGAACATGGCAAATCAACAAGACATCAAGACAAGCTCTCCGAAGAAAGAAAAAAAGAAAGGTATTATCCGCTATGAAGCGATTGTGCCGTTCTTAATCGTCGTAGCTCTTATCTACTTCTACTTCGCAATCTTCTTCGATACTCACGCAAGACGATTACTTGAATACGGCGCTACTCGAGGAAATGGTGCCGAGGTCAATATCGGTTACTTCAAAACAAGTTTCTTCAAAGCTTCGCTCGACATGGGCAAAATCGAAATCACTGACGGCACTAAACCCACTCATAACAAATTCGAAATCGGCCAAGTAAAATGGAACATGCTCTGGGATGCACTTCTCAGAGGTAAGGTAGCAATCGAAGATGCAAGCATTCTCGATATTCGCTTAGGCACACAACGAAATAGGCCAGGCCGCGTTTTGCCGCCGGATAACGACAACAGCCCTGGACTTGCCGACCAAGTTCGCCAAAAGGCTCTTGCGAAAATGGATGAAGAGTACTCAGGCAATGTCCTTGGTGACATAGCAGCCATCCTCGGTGGCGAAGATCCAAAAGATCAGCTAAAGAGCATTCAAGGTTCTCTCCAATCAGAAGCTCGCATCAAACAACTTCAAGATGAGCTAAAGAAAAAAGAAATCGAATGGAAAGCTCGCATCGACGCACTTCCAAACAGCAAAGAGATTAAAGAAATCGGCGACCGAGTTAAAACCGTAAAGACAAAAGACTTCAAAAGTCCGATGGAGGTTCAGGCCTCTCTTAAGCAAATCGACCAAATCATTAAAGATGCAGACGCAAAAGTAAAAGAAGTTAACTCAACCAGCAAAGCACTCACCGGCGACGTTGGCACCTACCAACAAGCGTTCGCTGCGTTGGATGACATGGTCAAAAAAGATATTGAAGATCTTGAATCACGTCTCAAAATTCCGAAGCTCGATGCTAAATCACTTTCAAGCTCTATCGTTGGCCCGTTGTTCTTAGATAAAGTAAAGCAAGCCGAGTTCTACATGAACAAGGCTCGTAAAATGATGCCTCCCAAGAAAACAGCCGAAGAAAAAGCCGCTTACGCAAAGCCAACTCCTCACGAGCGTAGCAACGGGCGAAATTACAAATTCGGCCGACCTAAAGCTTACCCACTATTCTGGCTTCAAAAAGGTCAGATCAGTTCGCAAGTCACACAGTCTGAATGGGCTGGCGATTTCGAGGGAACTTTAACTAACCTCACTGACGACCCACCAACTATCGGTGTGCCGACTACTTTTCAGTTCAAAGGTAATTTCCCTAAACAAAATGTTCTGGGAATCGACGGAAAACTCACAATCGATCACGTAACTGAAGTTGCACGCGAAGCTCTCACGATGAAAGTTGCAAGCTACGGCCTAGGTGAGACGAAACTTTTGAATTCAAAAGAAGCTAGCGTCAACCTTGCAAAAGCAAGTGTCGGCTCAGAATTCAACGGTGAGCTAAAAGGCGACGAAGTAAAAATCGCGATGTACTCAATGTTTAGCAATACCGATTACCAAATCGCTGCAAAACAAAAAGTGCTCGAAGACATCTTAAAGAAAGTCTTCGCAGGTCTTCCTCAGATTACAATGTCCGCAAGTGCTTCCGGAACTTGGTCGAATCTCAAGTTCGATCTCAACTCGAACGCTGGCGACGAATTATCTGCAGGATTCCAGCGAGAGATTAACGCAAAAATCGCCGAAGCCCGCGCACAGCTAAAAGCTATGATCGATCAAAGAATTGGCGCAGAGAAAGAAAAACTCACGGCGCAATTTAAAAAGATCGAAAGCCAAATCAAAGGCGCATTGGGCGACAAGCAAGCCGAAGTCGATAAAGCCAAAGGCGGCCTCGAAGAAACTAAGAAGCAGGCTTCAAAAGAACAAGGAAAGAAACTTGAAAACGAGGGCAAAAAGCTCCTCGAAGGCTTCAAGAAAAAAGGCTTTAAGTTTTAGTCTTTAGCGAGTGACTCAAAAAACTCAAAGGACTGGGGTATAGCCCAGTCTTCAACGCCAACGATCTTGCGAATTAATTTCCCATCGCGACCGACTACGTAACTCTCAGGAATTCTTTGAACTCCATATTGGTCCGCAACTTTCCGCTCAGGGTCCCAGATCAAATGAACATTCTGACCTTGAGCTCCAATTGTTCGAGCAAAACGAAGTGCTTCTTCCTTAGTTTCGTCATTCGACACTGCAACTAAAACTAAGTCGTCTTTAAAGCGCTCCATCAACTTCAGCATCGACGGAAATTCCTGAACACAAGGGTTACACCAAGAGGCCCAGAAGTTGATGAGCACAACCTTGCCCCTCACCGATTCAAACGAAAACTCTCCATCTTCTAAAAGCTTTGCAGCTGTGAATTGCGGAACGCCAGCTTTCTCCATCTGATCTAGAGTCGCAATGTGATCAGGGCTTTTCTCAATCGAAGTTTTACTTACTCGAGTATTGTAGAACGCCACCGCAGCAGCAATCACAACAAAAGCTCCAAGCAATCCGACTAAATAAATTCTCACAGACACCTACAAAATATTAAAATAAGACTGCCAATAACGGTCAGCAAAGCTTTGAATCGCGGGATCTTTGATTTCGGATTTTACCCGATCGTATTTCTGCCCAAACATTGAATTCGAAAAAATAAGTTGGAACAAAAGTCGCTCACCATGCGTGAGCAGCTTGCCTTTATGCAGTCCTCGCGTGTCGACGGCAATAATAGTTCCTCGTTTGCCAGTTAACTCCACTACATCGTCGCCGTAAGCTTTCGATACGTCTTGATCAGTGAATCGCCCACGCTTTCGGAATTGACCTGGGAGTCTTCTGTGCGACCCGCGGACATAGCAATGCGGGCCGTTTTCTGTATCGACATCATTTACGTAGACGAAAAAATTTAACCATTTTATTCGATCCATATCGAAGTGAAATGCCTGAGCAGATACTTCGGCAAACTGCTCCTTGTTAGGAACCGCAAAACTCCACCACATATAAACCAACGAGAGAATTGGCTTCACCCCGAGATAGCGATTAGCGATGCTTAAAAAGAATGGATCGAATGTTAATTTTTGAAGGGTTGGTTGGTTGATAATATCTTTAATTTCATAAACACATCGTGCAGACTTGCCGCTAAAATTTTGTGGGTAGTCTTCTTCGGACCAACGAAAACCGTCACGACGATAGTTGTCAGTCGGAAGAACACCTTTAACTTTAGTCTTGCCTGAAAACTCGAGTATCTGATTGACGACCTCGTCCGGAACTCGTTGATCAAGGACACAAAAGCCGTCTCGTTCGAGCTTAGTTGCAACCTTTGAAATATCTGCCTCGGTAAACGAGAAAATCGAATTTGAAGTATCAATCCGATCATAATTTCCGTTAATTAGCTTTAAAATAGCACTGATGCCATCATTCCATAATCCATTGGTCGCTCGAAACAACACTCTATGGAGTACGTAAAGCCAATAAGGAGTTTCGAAACTGAGCGTTCTCCACCTTGGAAAACGTTTGTTAGTGCTTAGTGTTGGCGCTAGCGACATACAGCATTCCCTTAAAGCCTGAAGCTTTTTTAAAAGTGACAAAACTATAAGGCAAACCTTCAACGGGCGTCACCAGTAATGTCAGGGAGTTTTTTCCGGCGATCACTTTGAAATCAATTTCATTCAGGAAGAGACCCTGGTCGTCAGCAGTGCAAAAGACTTCTATTGTGGCTAGACCGGGCCGCACGGCCAGTTTAGCGCTTGATCCATAAACCTCCAACCCTTTCAGATCGATTGTTTCGTGATCAAATCCCTCGTAAAAGTACACTCTCATAATTTCTTCACTGAACGAGAAGGAGTTTGGTGGGAGGAATCGTAATCGGTCTTTGAGCTTCTTTGCAGGCACTCCTCCAAAAACTCCATAAGGAGCCAAATCTTTCAACACCACAGAATTAGCCCCAATCACACAGCCCCGTCCGACAGATACTCCAGCTTTAATAAATACGTTGTTCCCGATCCAAGTATCTTCCCCGATTGAAACAGGATTTGATGCGACCGGGAGCAACCTGTCCTGGTGCTTAACCAGAAGATGTGGCTCTGCACTGTAGGTGTGGGTTCCCGAAGAGACGAACACATTGGATGCGAGAGTCGAATAAGCACCGATTTTCACGTCACCCAATACCTTGCAAAGATCTTGGAGCGTTGCTCGGCGTCCAATTTGAACTTGTTGTGAATCACTGACTTGAATCTCGATATTTCTGCCAAGCCAAGCATTGTCGCCAAAGAAGATCTTGCCGCCTTTTTGTGGGTCATTTACATAAAGACGGCCAAAAAAACCAATTCGAACTGACTTCCCAAGAAAAATTGCTCGCTGATTCTTTACATCCACCCTCAAGGAGACTGGAGAACGCAATAGAAAGATCAGGCTATCGAAAAGCCTGCTGAAATACCGAATCGCCCTAGAAATCATGGATTTATTTTACTTCAACTACGGCCTCCTGTACTACTCTCTTAAAGTTCGAAAAGGATGATTTTTGAAGGCTAAAATTAACGCACGCCGCCTACGCGCAGGTATCATCGGCTGTGGTCGGATTGGAAGTAGTTATGACGAGCCCTCCGCCCCTTCGGAGCCCGCGAGATCCCACGCGAAGGCATATTCAAACTCAAATTTAATTGATCTTGTCGCTATGTGTGACACTGATCTCAAACGACTACAAACTGCTGGAAAGTTTTGGAAAGTTGAGGGGCTGGCCCAAAATACTTCGAAACTAATGGCACTCGATCCAGAAGTACTTTCAATTGCAGTTCCGACGACCCTTCAACTCAAGACACTCAGAGAATTACCCTTAAATACTCTCAAAGCACTTTTTCTCGAAAAACCGGTCGGCAGAAACTTAGAAGAATTTCATGAAATTGAACAAATACTTCGATCAAACAACGTTCCCACACAAGTTAACTATCTTCGACGTTTCAGCAGCCAATTTCAGTTGCTTAGAGACCAAATTGGACGGGGCGACTTCGGCAGGGCAAGTTCTATCATTGTAAATTATGAAAACGGGATTTTAAACAATGGCTCGCACGCCATTGATCTTCTTCATTTTTTAATCGGACCGACAACGTCGGTCGACAATGTGACCAAAGTTCGAGATAGCCGAGATCAGTCCGATGACCCTACTCTCTCATTTACTCTCGAGCTCAACTTCAAAAACCATCCGGTGCGTGCTATTTTTAACGGCCATGATCATCGACTCTACTCCTTGTTTGAGATCGATCTCTTTTTTGAGAACGCACGCGTTTCAGTTTCGGAATTTGGTGAAACTCTTCAGTACTTTCAAGCAGGAGCAGACGCCATCTATCCAGAATATCGATCTTTGAAATTAGTGCGCGAGCAGCGGAATTGTCTATCAGGGGTTTTTGAAAATGCTGTCGAGGAGTTGTTTAAACTCGCTACTTCAGAGTCTCCAAAGTCGATTTGCTCTGTTGCAGACTGCAAACGCCTACACCTTGTCGTTGCAGCAGCTTTCCAGGCTCTCCATTCAAAAAGAAAAATCAGTATAGAGGAGACCAACTGATGTCTTCAGAAAAACTTGCAGTTCTAGGCGGAAAAAAGATCCGGACTGAGCCATTCACGATTCGAAAGACGATTTTGGATGATGATATCACAGCCGCCCTCAAGGTTCTCAAGTCCGGTGACATATCATTATTTTTCGGCAGTCCAGGTGAGTTCTTTATGGGCGGCCCGATCGTTCAGGAATTTGAGCAAAGTTGGGCTCAAGAATTCGGCTACAAGCATGCAATATCGTTCAATTCATGGACCACGGGACTCATGGCATGCGTTGGCGCGGTCGGAATCGAACCCGGCGACGAAGTGCTTTGTACCCCATATTCTATGTCCGCAACAGCAACTTCCATCCTATTTTATGGAGGTATACCCATCTTCGTTGATATCGAAGATGAAACCTTCAACATTGATCCAAAAAAGTTAGAGGAGAAGATCACGCCACGGACCAGAGCCATTATGCTTGTTCACCTCTTTGGTCACTCTGCAGACATGGATGAAATAATTCGGATTGCTCGCAAACATAACCTGCGAATTATTGAGGATGCCGCTCATGCGCCGGGCGCAAAATACAAAGGAAAGTATGTTGGCGGCCTAGCTGATCTTGGCGGGTTTAGCTTTAATTACCACAAACATATTCATACAGGTGAGGGCGGACTTATTGTCACTAATGATGACGATTTAGCTCTCAGATGCCAGATGATTCGAAATCACGGTGAGAACGTAATCGAAACATTCGGGCTGAAGGACTTTAGCAATACCATCGGCTCAAATTATAGGTTGACCGAACTTCAAGCCGCGATTGGATTGGTACAGATGAAGCGTCTGCCAACCTTCCTTGAGCATCGAAACAAAATTGCGGATCACTTGAGCTCTAGGCTATCAAAACTTGAGTTCATCACTCCTCCGGTCGTCAAGGAGGGCTGCAGTCATTCGTATTACTGCTACTCGATAAAGTATGATTCAAAGAAGACTGGAGTTTCTAGAGCGGCCTTTTGTAAAGCCGTTGCAGCAGAGCTTCCATATCCAATGCATTCAGAACAAGAAGTAGTGGTTGAAGGATATGTAAAGCCGCTGTACTGGAATCCGGTCTATCAGAACAAGATAGCAATTGGTAAAAAGCATTTCCCTTGGTCGATGAATCCAGGAGTAAATTATTCCTATCCTCACGGATTGTGCCCCGTGGTGGAGCGAATGCATAACGACGAACTGATTTACTTGCCCATTGTCCGTGAAGCGGTTTCAATTGATGACATTAGTGATGTTGCTGATGCATTTGAAAAGGTGGCACTCAACTTGAAAAACTTAAGAGACCTTTAATGAATGAAATCCATTTAATTTCCCGGCAAGTAGGCACCGCTTATCCCTTCGTTGAATTTTCTCAATTTTTAACTGCGAATGGTTTCAAGGTAAAAAACTTTGCCTATGCCTCGAGCTTTGCTCCTTATCAAGCTGGCGGTGTGCCTTACGAAATCGTTACAAGTTTTGATGATTACATAAAGCTGGCAGGCCAAGTGCCTCGCGTGCTGATGACAGGCACATCACTTGAGGTTACCGACGACGCAAAGTATTGGAACTACGCTAAAGACAACAGAATTTCGTCTATTGCCTGGGTAGATCAACCTATAAACCTAAAAGAGCGTTTCACTGCGGGCAAGCCTTCGGTAGTACTTGCTAACGATCAACACACGCTGGCCCATCTTATTGAAATCGGAATAGTTGAAGATGCCCGTTGCTACGGATCGCCATATTTAAGTTCGATGTCGAAACGGATTCAAAGAGAGTCCGTAGAGAAAAATGCTATCTTTTTTGCTTCGGAACCTTATTTTGAGAATCGATCTGATTATTTGATCCGTGCAAAGTCCCCGAACAGATTAAAATTCGGATTTGATGATATAGATTCGCTCTTACTGGCAACTGAGCTGATCAACAAGCAAACACAGTTGACCGGTGAAGCACTTAAGATATTCGTTAGACCCCACCCATGTGATAATACAAGTCGACTTATGGAGGCGTATCTTACTGCCGGCGGAAAAAAGACAGATTTCGAGTTTACCAATTTAGATAAAGAGCAAATCCTCGAACGGGTTCCAGTAGTGTTTGGAATGCGCTCTATGTTTCTGTTTGAAGCTGCAAGTTTAGGTATCCCAACAGTCAGCCTACAGCCCGGTTCACGTGTGTCGTGGCCATTTATGGATAGCCACAAAGGAATTCTTAGACTCACGGGCGCTAACGGCGATTTCGAAAGGCTATCTGACCTTTTAGGTAATTTGAAAGATCGACAGGTCGAAGTGTTATTCGATGAGCCCGCAGTTCTAAAACTTTTTGTAAGCTTAGGAAACTTCAGAGCAAATGAAATTCGTCTGCACGGTTGAAGCCCGCATGACATCTAGTCGTTTACCGGGAAAGGTTATGTTGCCTGCGAACGGTGAGCCAATGTTGGCCCACTTAGTTCGGCGCCTTAAGCTCGTAAAAGAGCTCGATGCTATAGTTATAGCAACCACCACCAATCCTCTCGATAATCCGATTTGCGAACTAGCAACGAAAATGGAAGTAGAATTCTTTCGCGGCAGTGAAAACGATGTAATGGAAAGAGTTATCAAAGCGGCTGAAAGCGCGAATGGAGACGTGGTCGTTGAAATTACGGCAGACTGTCCTCTCATTGACATCGAATTGATACGAAAAACCATTGCTTTATTTAAAGCCACCAAATGTGATTACGCTAGCAATGTTATTGTAAGGGGTTTTCCAGATGGAATGGATGTCCAGGTCATTCCGCTCACAGTTTTGAAAAAGTCCTTCTCGCTAACCAGCGAGAGTCTCGACCGCGAACATGTCACGAGACATATTCGACTGCATCCCGAAGTCTTCCGGCACGAACATTTGATTGCTTCAGCAGAAGAGCATGCCCCTGAACTCGCAATTACCTTAGATGAAAATTCAGACTATCTTCTGATTAAAAAAATTTTTGAACATTTGGGGGACGAAGCACCAACGATTAGCTGTAAGAGTTTAGTCAAACTCATAAAGGATAGGCCAGAGTGGCGTGCTATTAATGATACTGTTATTCGAAAGGGATTATCGTAATGAATTTCGCAATCTTATCCTGCGAAAACTCTCCCCTTCTCGAGCAGCTACTCGCTGAGTTTCGCAATTTTCTACTCCCACCACCCGCTTTAATTATCGATGGGAAGCTTACCGAAAGAGATATCGAACTTACCCTCGAGCGAATGCTTCCGAACTACAAAATCAAAAGTGTACATGAAATGGATATCGGGCTGTCAGAAATTATCCGTGTTGAAAACCATAATTCCGCAGAAACTCTTGATTGGATTAAGCGAAACAAAATCTCGTTTCTCTTGAATGGCGGAACCCTCAGAATCTTAAAGTCTGAACTTTTAAGTTCAACCGGCGGCGTATTGAACTGTCATCCTGGCCTGCTGCCACAGTATCGAGGCTGTTCCGCAGTTGAGTGGGCAATTTACAATGGCGACGCTGTTGGTGCTACGGCACATTTTATGACCGAGGGAATTGACGAAGGCCCGATCATTGTAGCCGAAACACTTCAGGTGAGCGCCGGCGAGACATATGAATCTATTCGTACACGGATGAACGAACTTCAAGCTCGATTACTGGCTTTTGCATGTAAGCATTTAGTCAATTCGAAGATGAAACTAAAAGACTTCTCGCCTCAAGAAGATGGCACGTATTACAAGCCGATTAGTCCAGAGAAGATGTATGTAGTTCGACAAAAGATTGAAAATGGTGAGTACAGTTCGCCTAAACAATTGAATCCAAACCGATGATTCTACCGGATGTTCTGAAAAGCCTTATCGTTAAAGTTATAGTAGTTTTCAGTCTTTGCTATTACAGCCATCTTTATTTTTTTGATTTTGACCAAGGGATTTCTTCTGCGCCTGGCTCAATCAAGGCGCTGAAAGACATTTTTTTGGTCCTAGTGTCCGCGCTAATTGTATTTACTTACAAAATCAAGCGGCCCGCGCACGCTATTAATCTCTTAGCAGCAGTTATCCTCACTCAATTGCTGATAGGATTTTTTCTCGCCGAAGCAAAGGTCGAATTCGCGCTCTCAATAAAGAATTTCGTGCTCGCTGCGGTTGGAGCTTTGGCATTGTTTGCGATCTCGGCTGAAAAAAACCAGTTCGCAAAATTAGCTCTCACCTTTTCGACTGTGATGGTAGCCCAGGCAATCTGGGTATATGCTCTTGCTTTATTTTTTCCGAGATTTGATCTCTGGAAATTTTCGGAAGCCAGCGGATTGATTGGCAACCCGAATACTTTTGCTTTCTGTTTAAACTTAGCTATAGCGTTCAGCCTATCAGTATCGTCGACGTACTACAGATTGTTCGCTTTTTTCGCTTGTAGCTGCGCCATTCTCCTATCGAACTCAGTTAGCGGACTTCTAGTACTAATTTTTGGCTCCGTGCTCATACTGATCGTAAAGCAAACTGATCGAATTCGATACCTTTGCTCCGCGGCCTTAGTGTTTGGTTTTGTTGGCGCGCTTCACCTATCCGATATCCATCACTATAACTTCGAGGTTCATCGGCAGCTGATACGCAAGGCACTCGGACTAGCCGCTCCTTCGCAAATGCCTGACACTAATGCAACCGAAAGCCTGTCGTTTTCAGGAAGAAGGGTTCAGTACCGCGAGGCTATCACTTTCCTCGAAAAGCCTCAGCATTTGGCCTTCGGAAGCGCAGTGACCGGCAAATACAAAGTGTACGACGGGCAGTATCTTCAGCTGTTGGTAAATTACGGATTCGTAACTTTCCTTTTATATTTGTATGTTTCATTCCAAGCACTCATGGCTGCCGTGAGGAGTCGTCGAACGAATGATTTAAATACTTCGATACTTGTCGCCGCCGCAGTCGTTCTAACAACCCAGGTGTTTAGCCATCTAATCGACTATTTCCCGGCCAACCTATTCGTCTGGTATGTCTATTTGATTGCAAGCACCAAAGATGCCTAAAGGTTTCTTATGCCTGCTTGAATAACGCGAGCTTAGATTTTATTTTCCCCGTTAAGTGCCAGATACCGTACTCACCCTTCGCAACTTTCGCAAGGTCACGCACCAAAACAAAAAAGTAGCTCAGCAGCATTAATAAAAAGTTTCCTTTAATGACATGTCCATTGAAGCTACCAGTCGTAAGTGTGTTAGGTCGGTAGTGGCTGAAAGGCTCCCCAATTTTTGAAGCCCAATATCCGTAAATAAAAGCCCCATCTCCGCTTAACGGCTTTAGCTCTTTGTCCTCGAGAAATTCAATCAATTCACCTCGATCACGTGGACAGTAGGCAGCATTCAAATGCATATAAAAGCTTTTGCCAACGAGAACTGATGGAATACGCCAATAAGAGGCCTCGATCCCAGTAGTACTTCCACAAGTCAGAACCTTTTTCGAATTCCGCATGAGTGCATATGAACTCACTTCACTCTCGGGCTGAATTACCACGCAATTGCGATGATGCTCGCCGAGGGTCCTGAGTTGTCGGACATCTTCGTTATTCAAGCCTCTCAAGTTAGGATGAATTCGAATATAAAACTGAAAATCAGGTTTTTCTTCAAAGCTTTTCAAGACGAACTTCGTCGCTTCAACTTGCGTTTTGAATAGTTCGATTTCCCAGCCTGGAACTGCAGCCATTTCATCTTCAGATGATACGAATAAAGTGATATTGTGTTTCTGAGGGTCCCAACCTTTGGGAAGCTGGGCGAAGTCTTGTTCTGTGACAAATGAATGCCATGCGCCGCTTTTGCCACGAGCGTTTTGCTCATACCAAGCGCTGGCAATTTTTCTCTTTTCTTCGGTCGTATGCTCGTCACTTCTCCAGAATGCGAGCATTTCTCTGTTCTTCTCGCGGATGTCATGAGGAAGCGTGTTCAAAGTTAACGAGTACAGTGAATTGTTCGCACCACGCTCGTGAACATAAAATGGAACTCCCCTCTGCTGACAAAGTCTCATGAGAGGCCGATAGAGCGTGAAGCGACCATTGAAAAAATAAACTAGCTCAGGCCGCTCACTCTCCAGAATTTCATTAAACTGATCCGTCAAACCGGCCAACTTTTCAATGATTTCCTTGTGCCGCTGTTCTCCTCCCGCAAGCCGCGGGGTTGAATTTCTCAAGTCACTAATGAGAGAGGATGCAAATGAGGCACCAATATCGACGCCCCTATAGTGCACTTGTTTCATCTCCTCAATATTTGAAAATACCGAAAGGTCTTCGGTCACTGATCTAGACTCTATAGTCCGCAAATGTATTTGTTTAAGTTTTGAAATCCCTTTCAATAGCCTCAGACCCTCATCGCGACGAGATCTGCAGTAACTGCATCGCAACTTGCCCTTACAGGCCATAAAATCTAAAGGTCGCAGCTGTCCACCGCAGGTTAAAACAGTTACCTCATCACCTTTGTTGAGGTGAGTCTGAATGATTTCGAGATCGGTCTCCCAGTGATGGCCCAAAACAGCCAACGGAGCATAAACTAATACTTTCATCTCTGAAAACCTATATTCCCATTTTTAACTTGTAAACCCGACCACCCCATATACTTACTGTGATCGTCCAGATGCGCGGAGATTCTCGACTATACGAATTGCCTGACGATTATCCTCGAGACCAAATCCTTTGCCATCGAGAATTTCAGAATAAACATTTTTATGAAGCTCTGTGAAGCCTTCCGAAAACTCGAATGGCTCCCCATCTATCGAAATAGATCGGTAAGTAGTGATTTTCTTTTGCTTTGCTTCTTCGGGCAAAAAAGAGCGATCTATAGTTAGCAACCAATCAACATTTGCCTTTTCAAGACACAACTTGCCTTTTTCGACGAGTGGTGAGTGCTGAAGCAACTCTATCTCCCTCACATCGCCAAAAATCCAAGTTAACATATCAAAAAAGTGGACTCCAATATTCGTTGAAAGACCTCCTGATTTCGAGACGTCACCTTTCCATGACTTATGATACCAGTCCCCTCTCGACGTAATATACGTCAACTTCACGTCGAAGAATTTATCCGGACTCTGCTCAACTTTTCGTTTGAGAGCCTGAATTGCTTCATGAACTCTCAGCTGGAGAATCGTAAAAACTTTTTTGCCAGTGACCTTCTCGACTATGGCAAGTTCATCCAATTCTTGCTCTGTCAGAACTAGTGGCTTCTCGCAAATAACATTGGCCCCGATTCTAAGTGCCGCAACGATGTGGCTTGCATGCAAAAAGTTTGGCGTGCAAACAGAAACGAAATCGAGCTTGCCCTCTCCGAAACTTAGAAACTTTTCGAAGTTAGTGAAGAAAGTGCAGTCTGGAAAATAACGATCGATGATTCCAACCGAGTCATTACAGTCATAAGCAACCACCAAATTATGGCCCAAAGCTTTAATCGCCTCAAGGTGCCGTGGAGCGATGTAACCTCCGACTCCGATAATTCCAAAATTCATCTTAAGCCTTTATCAGTTTCGCCGAGCTCTGGCGGAACTTTCCCCTTGTATCAACAATCATTTGAGCATTTTCGAAGATCATCTCGTAATCAAACTTGTCGTGGTCTGTTGCGAGTACAATGCAGTCATATTGTCGAATAATTTCTGGAGTTAAGTTGACACTTTTTAGTTCAAACTTGTGCTCGCGCATTTTTGGAAAAGCAAGCACATGTGGGTCCGTATATTCAACAACAGCTCCGTCGTCGCGAAGTTTTTCCATTAGAAATACCGACGGAGACTCACGCATATCATCGATATTTTTCTTATATGAAATCCCTAGGATCAATACTCGAGATCCATTGATTGCTTTACGTCGCTCATTTAAAGCGATCGCAATTTTTTTCATCACGTAACTCGGCATGTAGGTATTGATCTCCCCGGCGAGCTCGATGAATCGAGTATGCATTCCATATTCCCGGGCCTTCCACGTCAGGTAGAACGGATCGATGGGAATGCAATGGCCGCCGATCCCGGGCCCTGGGCGATAAGGAACAAATCCGAAAGGCTTAGTTGATGCTGCATCGATCACTTCATGAATGTCGATTCCCATTTTATCACAAACCATTTTCATTTCATTTACGAGCCCAATGTTTACCGCTCGGTGAATATTTTCGAGAAGCTTTGTCATTTCCGCAGTCTTAGTTGAAGATACTGGAACGACTTGATCAATAACCCCTTGATAAAGTGCGACCCCCGCCTTTAAACACTCCTCAGTGGAACCCCCAACGACTTTCGGTACAGTTCGAGTAGTGAACTTAGAATTCCCTGGATCTTCACGCTCAGGCGAATAGACAAGGTAAATATCTTTTCCAACCTTCAATCCTCGCGATTCAATTCGAGGCTTCAGCTCTTCATCTGTCGTCCCAGGGTAAGTAGTACTTTCGAGTGAAACCACTTGCCCTTTTCGAAGGTAGGGAACGCACGAATCGATCGTATCTAGAACGAAACTTAAATCGGGCTCTCGATACTTGTTCAGCGGGGTCGGTACGCAAAGGATAACTGCAGTCACCTTTTCGATCTCTGTAAATTTTGTTGTCGCAACTAGCCCTGATCGAGCGGCGGTCTTTACCGACTCCGACTTGATGTGCTCGATATAACTCTCTCCGGAATTGATCGCGTCTACTTTTGCTTGATCAATATCAAAACCAATGACCTTGAATCCCTCTTCTGCAAATCTTAGCGCAAGTGGAAGTCCGACGTATCCTAGTCCTACGATTCCAATTACCGCCGTTTTTGATTCGAACTTATGAACAGTACTCACAAATCTCTCCCAAGGTTTCTCTTTTTGAAGTCCGCCACAATCGTTTGAAGAATACGAGCGCTGGCTCTGCCATCTCCATAGATTCCTTTATCTGCGATCATATGTTCCACTGACGCTCTAAACGCCGAAAGAATTTTATTAAAATTTGAGCCAGCCAGTTTGCTAGCGCCTGATTCAACGAGCTCAACCCATTCAGTCTCTTCTCGAAGAATCACGCACGGTTTTCCGAGAAAATATGATTCCTTTTGAAGGCCCCCTGAGTCTGTGAGGACACAGGTCGACTCCTTTACAAAATATAGTAGATCACTGTATCCCATTGGTTCACTCACAACTATCGATCCCATTTCAATTTTAAGCTCTTCAACGCGTTTTTTCGTTCTGGGGTGAATAAGGAATAGAACCCCAGCTTCCTCAGATATTGTTCTCAATGCTCTAATAATCTCAGTCAGCTTGCTAGGATCGTCGGTGTTCCCAGCCCGATGAAGGGTCACCGTCACGAAAGACTTCGGAAGCGATGCTCTCAGGTCAAAGGCTGTTTTCGTTGGTAGCCGCTTAGAGAAAAATAAAGCTGAGTCGACCATTACATCACCAACATTAAAGACGTTTTGCTTAATGCCCTCGTTCTTTAACCATGTGACCGCCTGCTCCGACGGACAAAACAAAAGATCCGAAATCTGATCGGTAAGCACGCGGTTGATTTCTTCTGGAATCTGCTTATTGAAAGACCGAAGACCTGCTTCTACATGGACTATTGGAAAATGAAGCTTTGCTCCACAAAGGGCGCCGGCCAAGGTCGAATTGGTGTCGCCATAAACTAAGACATAGTCGGGCTTTTCCTTGAGAAGAATCTCGTCAATTTGCAACATCATCTGACCAGTCATAACCCCGTGAGTACTCGAGTTAACCCCTAAAGAGTAGCGTGGAGGAGTAATTTCCATCTCATCGAAGAATACCTGCGACATGTTATGATCAAAATGCTGGCCCGTATGAACAATGATGTCTTCAATCAAAGCTGTCGTTGACCTGTTATGCTGCCTGATGGCTTCCGACAGCGTCGCTGCTTTAATGAACTGGGGGCGCGCCCCCAAGATCGTGATTATTTTCATGTTTCTCGCCATTTTTTAGGGAGCAGAATCCTCAGATTTGTTCTATATATCAACCATAATCTTTTAAGATAATGTCCCGATCCTGAGCCGCTCCCATGGAGGAAATTTTGACTGATATAGCCATTCACCCGTCCGCTATCGTCGATGCAGGTGCCACCATTGGTGAGGGCACTAAAATCTGGCATTGGACCCACGTTTCGGCGGGAGCTCAAATAGGCCGCTCTTGCTCTCTTGGGCAAAACGTTTATATCGGAAACAAAGTCACTCTCGGGAACAACGTCAAGATTCAAAACAACGTCTCCGTCTATGACAACGTCACCCTGGAAGATGATGTTTTTTGCGGACCCAGCATGGTTTTTACGAATGTTATCAACCCACGCTCAGCTGTGGTGCGAAAATCTGAATACAAAGCAACTCTAGTTCGGCGTGGGGCGACAATTGGAGCAAACGCAACTATCGTCTGCGGGGTCACACTTGGAGAACAGTGCTTCATAGGAGCGGGCGCAGTTGTCAATCGTGACGTTCCCGCCTTCGCATTGGTGGTCGGGGTTCCCGCGAGACAAGTGGGATGGATGTCGAGATTTGGCGAGCGCCTACCATTACCGGTCGAGGGTGAAGCGACATTTGTTTGCGAAAAATCGAACAAAAAATATATTCTCACAGGCAACTGTTTAACTGAGCAAGATGTATAACCAGCTTGAAAAATACGCTGAAGAAAATTTTTTCAAGCTGTCAGCAGCAGTGCTTTTCTTCGCAATTCTCATAAGACTTCTTTCGTTGAACCCTTTTGGTGTGTGGTTTGATGAGCAGTGTTCGCTTAGAGGAGCTTTGGGAATTGCGACCTCACTTCCGTCGAAAGAAGTTACCGCCAAAGAAAGCCCCAGCCATTTCGTCGATTTCCTGCCTAATTTTATTCACAACCAAAATCGAATCGAAAATGTACTTCCTGCTACACTGGCAATTGATCGGGGCAATGGCCCGCTCCATAACTTGAGCTCGTTCATATGGATAAACACGTTCGGTCGCTCAGATGTTAGCGTGCGCTTGAACACGGTGCTCTTTAGCATTTTGTCTTTAGTCGCTTTGTTATACTTTTTCTCCCGGGTTTTTGGAAAAACTGAAGCTATTGCCGCTGGCTTACTTTTCGCTACAAACCCTTCCTTAGTTAAATACGGAACTCAGTTTAGGCCTTACTCCTTCGGAACATTTTGGGTGGTACTGTCTTCAGCCCTACTCTACTTTATCGTAGCAGATTCAAAACATAGAATTTCACGCACTGTTCTGTATGCCGCTTATTTCCTTACGATCAGCGCTACATTCTTTAGCCACTATTTAGCAGCTTACATTCTCCTGGCTCATCTGTTTTTTTGCGCCGTTTACCTCCGCCGATGGCGAGCGTGGATTAGCTTCGCGATTGTCGCAGGCTTGTTAAGTAGTTTATTTTATCTGTGGCTAATCAATGGTGCTGCTGAAGGCATCAAGATTATGAGTGAGCACAGCAAGCTGTGGGCCACTCGGCAACTTGAATACGGGGGTTTCACATTTTCACAACTCGTTTCCGAATCGGCAAAAGTAATTCCAAAATTGCTTGGCTTAACGACGTTCGGCGGAAGTATCGAATCTGGTTCAAAACTTAAGGTTCTGTACGAAAGCTTCAAAATTTTCGGAAGCATAACTGCGGTTTTAGTCGCTTACAAATTTTTAAAAAGCAGACATAAAACGTCAAATAATATGGCTCTGGCCCTACTGCTAATCACGTCTGGGAGCTGTTTAATATATTCAATCTATAGCTCAACCGCCTCAAAACATTATCTGCCATTCATCGATCGCTACATCATGTTCGCAGTCACACTAGGAACAGGTATCACTGCCGCAATCAGTGTCAGCTTTTACCGGCAAACTCAAAGTCGGCTTCTAAAAACAATTGCCATTGTCGCGTTTGCCTCTCAAGCTCTGACGGGCTTAGCAAAGAACTCGGCTGATATTCGCAGAACCAAAAGTTACAACTGGGAAAACAAAAATCTTTTTGTGACAGCCGCTCATAACGTTTCGCAAGTCGACCCCGAGCAGGTCGAAGTCATTTATCCCACCTGGAATATTGCGACCATGACGAATATATATTTGCCAAAGGGTTTCGGCGTGAATCAGCGATTAATAGTTACCGAAGATCCTAAAAACATATATGTTCGCAATAAAATTACAGGCCAAGAAAAGTTTATTGAAAAGAATATTGAGGAGTAGCGATGAATCAGTCAAAAAAGAAAAAGCTTATGATCACCGGGGTAGCCGGTATGATTGGATCTCACTTCCTAGACAAGGTGTTGTCGACCGATCGCTACGAGGTTATCGGAGTGGACAACCTTTCGGTCGGCAGCCTCGAGAACATCAGACACAACATGTCTAACTCTGCCTTCAAATTCTATCAGGTTGATATTTTGGACTTCGACACTTTAAAGATCTTGGGTCGCGACATAGATATTATTGTTCACCTAGCGGCAGAGAAGAAAATCGGCGAAAAGCAGTCCAGCATGCCGACTTTAAAGACTAATACTGAGGGAACGAAGAATATTTTTGAGCTTGGCAAGATGTGGGGTAGCAAAGTCGTTTATGCTTCCACTTCAGATGTTTACGGGATGTCACCTCAACTTCCACTTCGTGAAGATGGTGACCTTTTGCTTGGACCGAGCATGATCAAGCGCTGGTCGTATGCGGTGTCAAAACTCTATGGCGAGCAACTCGCGTACGCTTACTACCAAGATTACAAGGTGCCAATGGTCGTTCTTAGGTATTTTGGCGGCTTTAGTCATAGATCCACGTTTGCTTGGAGCGGCGGCCATTTGCCAATTTTCATTTCTCAAATTCTGAATGATCAGCCGGTCACAATACACGGCGATGGATCGCAGACGAGATCGATGAGTTTCGTTGACGATTTGGTAGATGGCACTTTCATGGCAATGGAAAACGAAAAGGCCGTTGGCGAAATTATCAATCTCGGCAACGACGAAGAGCTAAGTGTAATAGACACTGCGAAAGTCATTCACGAAATCGCGAAGACTGGTAAAGAGCTGAAGCTTGATATGATTCCCATGTCAGAGATTTTCGGCCAATACAAAGACATCATGAGAAGAATTCCGGATCTTAGCAAAGCAAACAGTCTTTTGGGTTACGCTCCTAAAGTGAAGTTGCGAGACGCCATTAAGAAAACCATCGACGAAGTCAGGAATCAGAACTCGAGATAGCTATTGAAGCCCAATCGGTTTGGGCTTAGTTCTCAAGATATAAAAGAGCTTAAAGTAGCCGAGGGTCGTCTTCACGACCTTCATTTTTGACTTACCCTTGCGCATACTCCAGTCAAGCTGAAGGGGAACTTCGGAAGCCGAGAGCTTCAGATGAACTATTTTTGCCAATAGCTCAACCATACCTTCGAAACCCGCTGAGTAAATTATGGAACTACCAAACGATTGCTGTAGCTGCTTAATCGCCGACCCTTTATATACGCGAAAGAAGGAACTAAAAGTGTGAATACCTCTAAGGTTCAGAAGAACTTTCACCATTGCATTGGCGACATGACTCAAAACAGTTCTATAGAAACTAAGATCAGTTTTTATGTAACCGCCGTAAGCAAATGGAGATGCGAGAACTACGTCGATGTTTTCAGTTTTTTGTCTTAATAGCATTCGCGACAAGGTATCAATCCGAGAGGTGTTATCCCCTTCCATAGTGACGACCAAGTCACCATCAACTAATCGCGTAGACAAATATTCAAAACCAGTAGCGAATGCTGCCCCTGGGCCCTTGTTTAATCCATGCTCGAGAATTTCAATTGGCATGTCTCCCCGAACTCTTAGGACCTCTGCGACAGTCTCATCGGTAGACCCATCATCGACCAAAACAAAGTAAAAACTGTTATCCTGAAATTCAGAAAGTAATGCTTTCCAGCTTTGCATTAAATCAGAGATGTTCTCTTGTTCATTGAATACGGGGGTGATTACAAATGTAGTCATCTTTTCCTAGTTGTTGTGACGAAACGGAACTTTAAGAACGTTCGAGTGAGTGTCGACAGCGGCCTTGTTCAAACCCGCTGCTAAATACTTCGATTTCACTAGCTCGTTCAACTCAAAGAGAGCTTCTTTACTTCCCTTTTTCGCAGCCTGAACCATTCGCTCCATTGAATTTATAACATTTTCGATTTCGCCGCCGGTTGCTTGCAAAGGAGAATCACCATTCGGCAGTGTCAAAATATCAGGGTGCTCTGTCGTGAGTTCATCGCCGCGAATATATAATTCTTCAAACATCTTCTCGCCTGGTCGCAGACCCGTGAACATGATCGGAATTTCTTCTTCAGTTTTGCCACACAAGGCAATCAGGCTTCTTGCGACATCAACAATCTTTACTGGCTCGCCCATCTTGAGAACGCTGATATCCCCGGGGCGAGAAATAGTCGCAGCTTTTAAAACTAACGACACCGCTTCCGGAATCAGCATAAAGAATCGAGTTACATCGGGGTGAGTAACGGTGACAGGCCCACCCTCTTGAATTTGCCTCTGGAGAAGCGGAATCAAACTACCGCTGCTACCAAGAACATTTCCGAATCGAGTTGAGCAATATTGCTTTCCTGTACGAAGAGCTTTAATTGTAGTGAGCAATTCACAAATACGTTTTGTTGCCCCCATAATTCCGGCTGGGTTTACTGCTTTATCGGTAGAGATAAGAACGAAGCGCTCAACGCCAACTTCTTCGCAGCAATCAAGCAACACTTGTGTGCCATAGACGTTGTTTAAAATCGAAGAGTACGGATTTCCTTCGACCAAATGCACATGTTTGTAAGCAGCTGCGTGAAACACAATTTCAGGAGCAAACTCTCGCATCGCCATCGACAATGAATCTTTATCTTTACAGTCGATCAAAAGCGGAACGACGCGCTGATTTTCTTGAGTCGAAATCCGCAATTCTTTATCGATCTCATACAAATTAAACTCAGAATGATCGAGAAGCATCAATCGGCCCGGTTCGTGACTCATAATCTGCCGAGCGAGTTCACTTCCGATTGAGCCACCAGCGCCAGTAATCAAAACTCTTTTGCCCTGAACCATTTCTTTCACTGGCTCAAGATCAACCGTAGTTGGTGCGCGATTCAAAAGATCGGCAACTTGAATTTCTCGGTACGTCTCAACTGTCTTTTTGCCTATCGCCAATTGAGTCATCATTCGCGGCTGAATATTAAAAGGACGAGTCGCCGCTACAATTTCCATGAGCACTGAGCCAGAAAGATTCGGAATCGCCACGATCAACTGAGAAATATTCTCCTTAGATAACATTTCTCTCAATTGATCTAAGGTGCCTAGAACCGGAACTCCGGCGATCATCGAGCGCTGTTTTTCAATATCATCATCGATAAAGCCAACAAGGTGAGTTCCTAAGCCGGCGTCTGAACGAAAGCGATTGGCTAAAAGCCGTCCGTTATTACCGGCTCCGTAAATTAAAGTACGTCGACCCGCTCGAGTCTGGCGCGAAGACTCTCCTTCATGTCGAATTCTTCGCGCAAGGCGAACACCTGTTAAAGCAAGCAAAGTCAAAACAGCATCAATAAAATAAACCGACCGCGGAAGAACAGCGACACCAGCTGGAGTTAGAAAACTAAAAGCCAAAAGTATCAAAGTAGATAGCCCGAGTGCTTTCACAAGTTGAATGCCGTCTGCGATCGAAGTGTAACGCCAAATCACTCGGTAGCAGCCAAAGCTGTACATGCAAAGAAGCCGAACACCCAAAGTGATCGGTACAAACATCAGGCCCGCGAGTAAATAGTCGGGCATTCTCACAGGCCCTAACCGAAGAAATAGACTCACAAACAAACTTGCGACCATGATGACGCCATCGCTCAAAATATGTCGCATTGGCGGTCGGCCTTGAAAGCGTGTAAAGTTTGGTGATCTCATATTTCTGTTTTCTCCCTTGGTGGAGATTAAGTCAAAGTCGAAGGACGAAACCGAAATGAACTTATTGCTTCTTGTCGCAGCCTTTTTAATCGCTCTGTTTGTTACCGAAGCAGTTCGCCGAATGGCTCAAAAAATGGCGCTGATCGACGTACCCGGTAATCGAAGCCTTCACTCCATCCCAACTCCCCGCGGAGGTGGCCTAGGAATAGCTACAAGCGTACTCATTACCTCTACCCTCTGGTTTTCTTTATCACCTGCACCAACTGATGCATTTCCTGTATTAATCTTGGCTGGCCTCGCTGCAGCCCTAGGATTTTGGGACGACCGGCGCTCACTTTCGGCAAAGTTTCGACTCGGCGTTCAGTTCGCCCTCGCAGTACTACTCCTTGCGGCATTTTTCGTTCAATTTCCGCCAGAGGCAATGCGCCAAATTTATGGGCTAGATCTGCCCTTGTGGCTAACCCTCCCGATACTCACCCTCACAATCGTCTGGATCACTAACCTCTACAATTTCATGGACGGATCCGATGGAATTGCTGCCTCACAGGCTGCCACCACAATGTTTGCTCTTGCAGCTTTATGTGTTTTTTACGATGACCCTGAGGTTGCCGGAGTTAGTGCAATCATCGTCGCAGCGTCGATCGGATTCTTATTTCGCAACTGGCCACCCGCAAAAATATTCATGGGCGATGTCGGAAGCATTTTTCTCGGCTTCATCGCAGCAGCCATCACAATTTGGGTTTCGCTTCGCGGAGAGATTAGCTTTTACACCGCACTTTGCCTTCATGGTGCATTCGTAGTCGATGCAACAGTTACGCTGATCACACGGTTTCGGCTTGGCCAAGTTACACATCAAGCGCACCGCACTCACACCTATCAACGACTCATTCAGTCAGGTCACTCGCATAAGTTTATTGCTATCGCCTACTCGATTGTGAATCTCGTTTGGCTTTTGCCATTTGCTGTACTTATTCAGAGGGCTGAAAACCCAGCTCTGCAAATCGCACTTCTTTTAATTGCTTGGCTACCGCTTGCGTTTTTCGCAATTAAAACGAAAGCCGGCCACGAGTACACCCGATGAAAATTCTCGTTACTGGTGGCAGCGGCTTTGTCGGACGACATTTATCGCTTGATCTTAAATCTCGCGGCCACGAACTACACTCTCTCGGCCGACATGATCTCTCAGCACAACAGCCACAAATCTGGAGCGGATCTTTCCTCGCTGACCTCGCAACCGATTTTACTCTTCCAGACTTAAGCGAATTTGGTTGCGTCATTCACTTAGCAGGCCATGCGCATTCAAATGTCGCAACCGACGAAGAGGCTCTACTCCACAAGAAAGTTAATTTCATTGCGACCGAAAAACTCGTTCGTAAAGCCGCTGCTGACAAGGTGTCTAAATTTATTTTCTTAAGCTCAATTGCAGTTTACGGCGAGCCTCAACCTTACAGTCATGGCGAGCAGCCCATTGTATGGACCGAGAGCACGACGACTTCGCCCACAACACCTTACGGAAAAGCAAAAAAGCACGCCGAAGAAGCACTCAAAAAGATTGCCGGAGATTCGATGTCCTACATCATCCTCCGCCCTACTTTAATCTATGGCCCCGATGCTCCCGGAAACTTCGCTCTACTCAAAAAACTTCTCAAGACTCGATTGCCACTACCCATCGGAAGCTTCAAAAACCAACGAAGCTTCCTCTCAATCGAAAATCTCTGCTCTGCCACAGCACTTTGCGCAGAGTCCGACCTCGGCAACAACCAAACCTTCAACATCGCCGACAAAGACGTCGTCAGCACTGCTCAACTCATCGACTGGATGGCCGAAGCACAACAAATACGCTCGCCCGTCATCCCCGCACCCGCTTCATTACTCCAAGGCCTAACGAGTTTAATTGGCCAACAATCAAAGTTCGATAAACTCACCGCCAACTGCATAGTCGACTCAGCCAAACTCCGCACAGCCTTGAAATGGAATCCACCTCTCAGCACCTGCGAAGGAATCCTCCGCGCAATGCGGAAGTAGCCTAGAATAATTCCGCGCCAGCGCGGAATTATTCTAGGAAAAGAACACTCATCCAATCACGCTGTTCTTCTCCAGTACCACCAACAGCCTAAAACAGAAAAGGCCACCCTAAGGTGGCCTTTTAGATTAGACATGAAAGCTACTTATAGTTTTACACAGTAATTTACGTAAGCGTTGGTTGGGCGGGTTTCATTACCACCAGTGTATCCTGTCCAACCGCCTGTATTGCTTAGTGGAAGTCCCGCACCGGCAGCTCCGCCGGGTCCGTTATTTTGATAAGTATCGTGACGATGCGATTTAAGTTGGTCCAACTGCACTGAGCCGACGCTGTTTCCGGTATTTCCACCCGTATTCATCGCAGTTCGTGAAGCTTTATCTGGATCGCGGCCCGCAGTATCGTCAACTCCACGCAGGAACCGCCCACGATAGTCTGGAACATTAAAAGTCGTTGATCCATCGCCCGAGCCGTTAGCAGTTCCGATTGCTGCAAAAAGTGTTGCGTATGTTGTTCTACTGATCGCAGATCCGTCTGCGGCTTGGTAGCCAGCTGGGCATGTCGCTCCTGCAAAGGCAATAATAGTGCCCGGCTCAACACCGTTTGAACTGTTTCCTCCCAGTGATATCCAGGTGCTCATTTGAGTACGCCCGTAAAAAGTTGAATCCGAAGTATCAAATACAATTTCGCCCGCGATTGGGCCATAGACTGAGTCTTTATCCGTAACAGTAGGCGCATTAAAGCCTGCACCCAACATGTTTGCAGAGTTTGCGTGAAGCACTCCCGCAACCAACAGCATTCCTAAAAACAAAAATCCCTTTTTCATTT
This sequence comes from uncultured Bdellovibrionales bacterium, assembly GCA_964543475.1. Classification (GTDB taxonomy): domain Bacteria; phylum Bdellovibrionota; class Bdellovibrionia; order Bdellovibrionales; family JAMPXM01; genus JAYSYM01. The sequence goes on from CAZIYJ010000002.1 coordinate 450,376, forward strand.
ATCCTCCCTGGATATGTTGAGAAAACACACTAAATAAAAATTATAGACACTGTCCATAACTTTTATTTACCAGTCTAGACTGCCGAGTTGCTAGGCGCGCCAAAATAAAAAAGGCCACCTTTCGGTAGCCTTTCGATCTTCAAAATTTATTTTGTACTTATGCGCGAGCGTTGTGAAGTGCGCGAGCTGTGCGAGAGATCTTACGAACGCGTTTTTTGCGAAGAGCATCAGCACGAGCGTTTTTCTTCTTAAGCTTAGCTTGAAGTTTTTCTGGAGCAGCTTCAGCAGCAGCGCCTTTTTTCTTCTTGTTAGCGCCTTTAGCTTTAGACGTAACCGCTTCGCCAGTCTTTGGAGTGTAGTCTACAAGTTCGATGAAGGCCATTTCAGCAGCATCACCAGGGCGTTGACCAAGCTTCAAGATGCGAGTGTAACCACCCGGGCGATTCTTCATGCGAGGACCAATATCAGTCATCAACAAATGAACTGTTTTGTCGTTCGGGTACCGAGAAAGCAAAAGACGACGAGCATGAAGAGTGTCCTTCTTTGCTAACGTGATTGCCGGCTCAACGTGCTTGCGAATTTCTTTCGCCTTAGCAAGCGTAGTTTTGATACGTCCATGCTCAACGATTGAATTCACGAGGCCTCTTAACAAAGCTCTGCGAGGACCTGTTTTGCGACCGAACGTCGCTACTCTTGTATTATGTCTCATAACTCTACCCTATTCCTAACGTACCAAAAGCTCCTCTTAAGGAGCTTCGGCGATTAACTCATTGTCGGTGTATCTTTGCGCACTGGCGCAGTGTTTGGATCCCAACCAGCTGGTGGCCATCCTTCGATCTTCATTCCAAGACCCAAGCCCATCTCGCCCAAGATTTCTTTAATCTCGTTCAAAGATTTACGGCCGAAGTTCTTAGTCTTAAGCATCTCAGCTTCAGAACGGTTCACAAGTTCGCCGATGAAGCGAATGTTTGCGTTCTTCAAGCAGTTTGCTGAACGAACTGAAAGTTCAAGATCATCAACTGATCGGAACAAGTTTTCGTTCAACGTTGGAGACTTAGAATCAATTTCAATTGTCGACGGCTCGATTGATTCATCGAACGTCAAGAACACTTGAAGTTGCTCTTTCATGATCTTTGAACCCAAAGAAACTGTTTCTTCTGGCTTCAATGATCCGTCAGTCCAAACTTCGAAAGTTAAAGCGTCGTAATCTGTACGCTGACCAACACGCGCGTTTGAAACATGGTAGTTCACGCGACGAATTGGAGAGTAAAGAGCATCAACACCAATGAAACCAAGCGGAAGATCTTGTGGGTTTTCGTCAGCAGCAACGAAGCCGCGACCGAAAGAAACCACTAGCTCAGCAACAAACTTGCCGTTACCGCCAAGAGTTGCAATGTGCTGGTCTGGATTTAAAATTTCGATTTTGTCTGAAGTCGTGATGTCACGAGCAGTCACTGTTCCTGGACCGTTCTTCGAAATACGAAGAGTTTGTGGCTCAGAAGAGTACTGCTTAAAGCGCAACTGCTTTAGGTTCAAAATGATGTCTGTAACGTCTTCCATTACATCAGCAATCGTAGAGAACTCATGCAATACACCATCGAACTTCACTGCAGAAACCGCTGAACCCATCATTGAGCTCAAAAGAATTCTACGAAGTGAGTTACCAAGTGTAACGCCGTAGCCGCGCTCTAGCGGGCGTACAACGAAACGACCGTAATCGTCACGCAATGTATCTCTATCAACTTCGAACGCTTTAGGTTTAATAAGATCGCGCCAAAATTTATAGTAGTGCTCTTGCATCTATGTTTTCCCCAACCCTGTTTGTAATTATCGAGAGTAGTATTCAACGACCATATTCTCTTCAACCGGAAGAGTAATATGTTCGCGGCTTGGTACGTCTTTAATCGTACCTTTGAAAGCCCCGTGATCAGCTTCTAACCAGCCCGGAATTTCACGTCGTTTAACGTTTTCCACAGCTTGCATAACTTTCGCAATCGCGCGGCTAGCTTCACGAACCTCAACTACGTCGCCTTTTTGAACGATATAGCTAGGGATGTTAACTTTTGAACCGTTAACGATGAAGTGATCGTGCTTCACAAGTTGACGTGCTTCACGACGTGAAGACGCGTAACCAAGTGAGTACACAACGTTATCTAAACGCATTTCTAAAAGTGCGAGAAGGTTTGTGCCAGTAACACCTTTACCGCGGTCAGCTTCTTGGAAGTAACGACGGAATTGTTTTTCCATGACACCGTAGTAACGCTTAGTCTTCTGCTTTTCACGCAACTGAAGCGCGAATTCAGAGAACTTAAGACGAGATTGTCCGTGTTGTCCCGGTGGGTACGGACGACGCTCGAAAGAACACTTATCAGTGTAACAACGATCGCCCTTTAAGAAGAGCTTCATGTTTTCTCGGCGACAAAATTTGCAAACGCTTGTAGGAACGCAACTCACAGAAAATACTCCTTAGATTCTTCGTCTTTTAGGTGGGCGGCAGCCGTTGTGCGGGATCGGTGTCGTGTCACGCATAGTTGACACGCGAATGCCAGCTAGTGCGATTGAACGAACTGCAGGCTCGCGACCCGCGCCTGGTCCCTTAAGGAACAAATCAACTGAACGGATACCTTGCTCCATCGCTTTTTTAGAAACATCTTCCGCAGCAGATTGAGCTGCGAATGGAGTTCCTTTACGGCTACCTTTAAAACCAAGGTGACCTGCTGATGACCATGCGAGAACTTCGCCGGTTGGATCAGTGATAGAGATGATCGTGTTTCCGAAGCCGGCAGCAACATAGCAGTTACCGTGCGATACAGCTTTTCTAACTTTTTTCTTAGCGCCTTTTTTAGCAGCCATATTACGTCGAGCTCCTTAAACAGCTTTTTTCTTGTTAGCGACCGTTTTGCGAGGGCCTTTACGTGTGCGAGCATTCTGACGAGTGCTTTGTCCACGTACTGGTAAACCTTTGCGATGACGAAGACCACGGTAGCAACCAAGATCCATCAAACGTTTAATCGCGAGACCAACATCACGGCGTAAATCGCCTTCAACTTTCCATTGAGATTCCATCACGTCGCGAATTTTTGCGATGTGTGCATCAGTCAAAGCATCAGTGCGAAGAGATTCTTCTAAGCCAGCTGATTCCATGATTTCATTTGCGCGAGTTTTGCCAATACCGTGGATGTACTGAAGCGCCACTACAACGCGCTTGTTACGAGGTAAATCTACACCTGCAATACGAGCCATTGCCTAACCCTGCCTTTGCTTATGCTTGGGATTTTCACAGATCACGCGCACAACGCCTTTGCGCTTGAGCACTTTACATTTGTTACAAATTCTTTTTACTGATGCGCGAACTTTCATTAATCACTCCGCTACTTTACGAACTATTTTGCTAGGCAAAAGTTGTCGAAAAATAGAAAAATCTGGCTTGAAGAGCCGATATAGTTAACATCGGGCATAATCTAAGTCCAGAGCTTTCCTTGACAACTTCGGCTCTTACCTTTTCAGGCCTTTTCGGGCCGAAGGCTCTTTTGAAGCCTCTCAAAAACCTCTTTTTCAGTTCCGGTTCCTTGGATCTCAGTTAGCGCCCCCGCCTTTGAGTAGTACTCCTTAACTGGAGCTGTACTCTTGTCGTAAGCCTCTAAACGAGCTCTGATGACATCTTCCTGGTCATCTTTTCGCTGCACTACCGCTCCACCGCAATTATCACAGATTCCAGCCTTTTTTGTAGGCTTTGCATCAACGTGATAAACCGCTCCGCATTTTTCACAAACCCTGCGGCCTGCGAGTCTTCTAGTAAGGTCGCCTCTCGGCACCTCAAAAGAAATTGCTCTATCAAGCTTCAGCTTCATTCGGCTCAAAAGAGCGTCGAGAGCTACTGCTTGCGGAACCGTTCGGGGAAATCCATCTAAAATGAAAGATTTTCCACCTAAACCAGCTAAAACTTCCTCTACCAATCCGATCGTCACTTCATCAGGGACAAGCTGTCCTTGATCCATAAACGACTTAGCTTTTAAGCCAAGCGGAGTCTTCTTCGAAACTGCCTCTCGAAAGAGGTTTCCGGTGCTGATGTGCTGCATCCCCATCTGCTCTACTAAAAAAGCAGATTGGGTACCCTTGCCAGCGCCGGGTGGTCCGAAAAGAAGAAGGTTCATTAAAACTGAACCCGACGGCTACGTACTCGTGCACCCTTCATCCAAGACTCATAACGTTGAGTCATAATGAAAGAACTAATCTGACGAGTGGTATTTAACGCCACACCAACCAAGATTAGAAGACTTGTACCACCGAAGTAGAACGGAACATTTAATTCAGCAATGAGCATCGTTGGCAGAATACAAATAGCGCTTAAGTAAATCGCGCCACCAACGTTGATGCGGTCCATGACCTTACGAAGATACTGAGACGTGCTGCTACCAGCGCGAACGCCAGGAACAAATTTCTGACCCTTTTTAAGGTTGTCAGCCATTTCATCTGGATTCATTACGATATCAACGTAGAAGAAACAGAAGAACACGATCAGCGCTACGAACATGATGTTGTAGAGCGTACCTGTCGGAGTTAATGAATCGCGAATTGCACCCACCCACGGCGCTTGAATGAACTGCGCCATAGTAGCTGGGAATAAAAGTAAGCTTGATGCGAAGATCGGCGGAATAACACCTGATAAGTTAATCTTCATTGGCAAGTGGCTCGCTTGCACTGGCATTTGACGAGCACCTTTTTGAGTTGAGTGAATCGGAATGCGACGCTCACCAACTTCTAAGAAGATAATCGCAGCAACTACCAAAACCATGAACAAAAGAAGTCCAATGCCGATCAACATGTTGATCTCTTGGTTCGCAACTAAAGCCCAAAGATTCGCTGCACCAGCTGGAATTCCCGCTGCGATACCTGCGAAGATGATCATCGAAGTACCGTCGCCGATACCGCGTTCTTGAATCTGCTCACCTAACCACATGATGAAACAAGTGCCGGCAGTGAGAGTAATGATCGTCATAATTTGGAAAGGAATAAATGCGACATATGGAGAAGCTACAAGCGGCTGACCGTTGTGAGCTGAGTTCATTAACCAAGAGCTAATTGCGTAACCTTGGATAACTGCCAAAACCACTGTTCCGTAACGAGTGTACTGAGTGATTTTTTTGCGGCCTTGATCGCCTTCTTTTTTCAACTGCTCAAGGTAAGGAACCACTGCAGTTAAAAGCTGGAAAATGATCGAGCTTGAGATGTAAGGCATAATACCGAGAGCGAAAATCGAGAATTGGTTAAGAGCTCCACCGGTGAAGGTATTGAAGAGACCCAAAATTCCACCCTGGGTTTGGAAGAAGCCTAATACGGCTGCTCCGTTTACACCTGGAGTTGGAATATGTACGCCCAATCGGTAGATCGCTAAAATCATTAGCGTGAAACCGATTCGTCTTCTTAAGTCCTGATTTCTTGCGATGCTCTCAACTGCTGACACTCTTAGATGACCTCTACAGTACCGCCAGCTTTTTCAATTGCTGCTTTGGCGCTGTCGCTTAGTTTGTGTGCTTTAACTTTAAGTTTCTTAGTGAGCGTTCCGCCGCCAAGAATCTTGATGCGCCCGTGGCGAATTAATCCAGCTTTGTCCAAAGTCTCTACTGATACTTCACCATCGAACTGCTCAAGAGTTCCAACGTTGAACACGTCAAAACGATTTGCGAAGTTATGGTTATTGAAACCAAATTTTGGAAGACGGCGCATAAGTGGAGTTTGTCCACCTTCGAAGCCCCAGCGAACTTTTCCGCCAGTACGTGCCTTTTGACCTTTGTGACCTTTGCCAGCTGTTCCGCCTAAGCCCGAACCGTTTCCACGGCCCACTCGCTTACGGTATCCAGTTGCGCCTTTGTTTGGTCGTAATCCTGAAAGAATGTTATCCATTTTCAAACTCCAATTACTTAGTCACGGCTACATCTAGGAGATGTTGCACTTTTAGGATCTGGCCACGTGTCGCTGCATTGTCAGCAACGATCGATGAACTGTTTGTTCGGCGAAGACCTAAGCAACGTACTGTCTCTTTTTGAGTTTCAGTACAGCCGATTAAGCTGCGCTTGAGTGTGACCGTAAATGTTTTTCCGCTTGGAGCTGCTTTCGCAGCTTTTTTTGCAGGTGTTTTTGCAGTTGGCTTTTTAGTTGTTTGGGCCATCGTCTATACCTCAGCCTGAATTTTTTGTTGGCGGAGTTGATTCAAACCATCAAGTGTCGCGCGAACTGCATTGTTCGCATTTCGAGTACCAACACACTTAGTAAGAATGTCTTTTACGCCTACTGATTCTAAAACCGCACGAACCGCACCACCCGCGATCACACCAGTACCTGGTGCTGCTGGTCGCATGATAACTTTTGCTGCTCCGAAACGACCAACTACTTCGTGAGAGATCGTGCGACCTTCAGTCAAAGTTACGTTACGGAAAGCTTTCTTTGCGCTTCGGCTTGCTTTACCAATTGCTTCAGGAACTTCACCAGCTTTGCCAGTACCGAACCCAACTTCGCCTGTCTTATTTCCCACTACAACTAGTGCAGCGAAAGAGAAGCGGCGACCACCCTTAACAACTTTAGCAACGCGACGAATAGCGATTACGCGCTCTTCGAATTCTGAATTTGATTGCTCTCGTCCTCTGTTTTCTGCCACGACTTCTCCTTAAAATTTCAAACCGGCTTCACGAGCACCATCTGCCAACGACTTAATACGGCCGTGGTAGAGATATCCGTTACGATCAAAAACTACTGCTTCAATTTTTTTAGCAAGTGCACGCTTTGCGATCTCTTTACCGATCGCTGCAGCTGTCGACTTGTTTGAACCTTTCAGTCCGTCAACATCAAGAGTCGATGCTGAAACAAGAGTTACACCCTTAGAATCATCGATAATTTGCGCGTACATGTGACGAGCGCTACGGAAAATGCTCAAACGAGGCTTTTCAGTAGAACCAGTAATCTTGCGACGAATGCGCAATTTCTTTTTAGTGCGCGAAACTTCTTTAACACTCGCGCTTTTCTTAATTGTAACTCTCATCTTCATCTACCTCTGTCAGCTTTGCTGACCACCGCCGACCCTGGAAATAAACCAGCTACGGCGTATGAGTTTAAACACAAAATTAATCAGCTTATTTACCTGCTGATTTACCCTCTTTACGGCGAATCTTCTCGTCTGAGTACTTCACACCTTTACCTAGGTAAGGCTCTGGTGGACGGAACGAACGAAGTTTCGCAGCAACCTGACCAACGAGCGCGCGGTCTGGACCGGTGATCGCGATGTTAGTTTGCTTTTCAACTTTAATTTCAATGCCTTCAGGGATCGCGAACTTAATCGGATGTGAGAAGCCTAATGAAAGTTCTAATGTCTTTCCGCTCACTGCCGCACGATATCCGACACCAACTAAGTCTAAAGTCTTAGTGAAACCAGTCGTCACACCTGTAACAGCGTTCTGAACTAGTGCTCGGTATAAGCCGTGAAGTGCACGTGAGTTTTGAGTTTCATCTTTGCGAGAAAGAACGACTTTGCCGCCCTCAAGTTTCGCAGTGATTTCAGGACGCATAACCACTTTTTGAGTGTGCTTTGCACCTTTAACGATGACTTCGTTCGCCGGTGATATTGTCACCTGAACTTTGTCGCCAACTGTAACTGGAGATCTACCTACTCGAGACATCTGTACCTACCAAACCGTGCAAAGTAGTTCGCCACCCAAATTGTTTTGGGCAGCCTGGTTACCGCTCATGACTCCTCGGTTAGTGCTAAGCACTGCCAAACCGAATCCTGAACGAACACTAGGAATTTTATCTTTAGCTACATACAAACGACGACCTGGGCGCGACCAACGATCAAGTGAAGTGATCACTGTTTTGCCGGCTTCGTCGTAACGAAGGTAAACGCGCATGATGCCTTGTTTGCCATCGCGAACTACTTTGTAGTTAGCAATGTAACCGGCTTCTTTAAGCACGTTAGCAATACCAACGCGTAATTTTGAACTTGGAATATCAACCTTCTCGTGACGAGCTAGGCCTGAGTTTCGAATTCTTGTTAAAAAATCTGCTACGCTATCCATTATCGCTCCTCTTACTTACGGAATGGCATGCCCAATGCTTCAAGTAATGCTTTTCCGTCAGCATCATTTTCAGCACTCGTGCAAATTGTAATGTTCATGCCACGTACTTTATCAACGCGGTCGTAGTTGATCTCTGGAAACACAATTTGTTCTTTCAAACCTAGATTGTAATTTCCGCGTCCATCAAAACCTTTTGTTGGAAGACCACGGAAGTCACGTACGCGCGGAAGCGCTAGGTTCATAAGACGATCCATGAAAGCCCAAGCGCGCTCGTTACGAAGAGTAACGCGTGCACCGATCGGCATGCCTTCACGAAGCTTGAAGTTTGAAATCGCCTTCTTAGCTTTCGTGATCACTGCCTTTTGGCCCGAGATCGTTGTTAGTTCGTCAGCCGCAGTATTGATGAGCTTCGGATTTTGCACCGCTTCGCTCAAACATACGTTGATAACGACTTTTTGAATTCTTGGTACCTGCATCGCACTCTTAGCATTTAACTGCTTAGTGAGAGCGGGTACGATTTCCTTTTTATAACGTTCTTGCAAACGGTTCATAAACCATTGCTCCTTAAATAACTTCTGGTGCTAGTGAAACGATCTTCACGAATTGCTTTGCGCGAAGTTCTCGTGCAACCGGCCCGAAAATACGAGTACCGATTGGCTCTTTGTTTGCGTTGATCAATACAGCCGAGTTGTCATCAAAACGGATGTAGCTGCCATCAGCGCGACGAAGTTTGTGAATAGTGCGAACAACAACTGCTTTCGCAACATCGCCTTTTTTTACTTTTGAATTAGGAAGTGCTTCTTTAATTGAAACAACAATGATGTCGCCAATTGAAGCTGTTCGGCGCTTTGATCCGCCCAACACTTTGATACACATTAATTCTTTGGCCCCAGAGTTATCAGCAACTCTTAGGCGGGTTTGCATCTGAATCATACTACTGCCTCTGCTCTCTTACCTTTTTGAACGATTTCAGCAAGAGCCCAACGCTTAGTTTTGCTAAGCGGACGAGTGTGAACGATGCGAACGATGTCTCCAACTTTCGCAGTGTTGTTCTCGTCGTGAGCTTTGTGAACCGAACTACGGCGCATAATTTTGCCGTATTTCTTGTGACGAATCATGCGGTAGATCTGCACAGAAATAGTCTTGTGCATTTTATCGCCAACAACTTCGCCAACGATTTCAACGCGTCGACCGCGAGTCGATGGAGTTGCTTCTTTCGGAGTAGTTTTTGCTGCTGCTTTAGCCATTACTTACTTCCTCGTTTTGCTGCAGCTTTTTTCGGGCTGCTCTTTCTTGCGACTTTTGTCTTCGCCTTAACTTTCGGAGCTGCAGTTTTTACTGCTGCGCCTTTAGTTTCGCTCAAAGCCGCATTCGACGCCGTCGCCATTTTCATGCGAGCGATATCTTTGCGAAGCTGGCGAAGTGCCATTGGGTTAGCAAGCTGACCAAGAGAGTGCTTCATGCGCGCTTCAAACAACTCAGCTTGCGATTCTTTAACTTTATTTTTCAATTCAGCGGCTGAAAGTGCCGTCACTTCTGAATACTTCATTACTACTCCCGAACCGTGAAGCGAGTTTTCATTGGAAGCTTGTGAGCTGCCAAACGGAATGCTTCTTTTGCTTGCTCGACAGTTACTCCGTTAATTTCAAAAATCATTGTACCTGGCTTACAAACCGCAACCCAAAGTTCTGGGTTACCTTTGCCGGAACCCATTCGAACTTCAGCTGGCTTCTTAGTTACAGGCTTGTGCGGGAACGCACGAACCCAAACTTTTCCACCACGCTTTACTGAGCGGCTGATCGCAATACGACCGGCTTCAATTTGGCGCGCTGTTAACCACATGTCTTCCATAGACTGGAGACCAAAGTCACCGAAGGCTACAGTGTTAGTGCGAGCTGCAAAGCCCTTCATTCGGCCCTTGAACTGCTTTCGATATTTTACTCGTTTAGGACTTAACACGACCTGCCTCCTCAACTTCACGTGCAGACAATACGTCGCCTTTGTAGATCCAAGCTTTCACGCCAATGATTCCGTAAGCAGTTAAAGCTTCTGCTGTTCCGTAATCGATATCAGCACGGAGTGTGTGAAGAGGAACGCTCTTCTCTGTGTACCACTCAGTACGTGCGATTTCGGCGCCATCAAGACGGCCAGCAACTTGAACTTTAATACCTCGAACGCCGCCGCGAAGTGCTGCAGCCATCGACTTCTTAAGAGCGCGGCGCCAAGAGATACGTTTCTCTAATTGCATCGCGATGTTTTCAGCTACCAAGCGAGCATCTGTATCAGGCTTACGAACTTCCTGAATGTTGATGAACACTTCGTTTGTAGTTAGCTTTTGAACATCAGCTTTCAAAGTGTCGATACCAGCGCCTTTTTTGCCGATCACAACACCCGGACGAGCTGTAGAAATAATAATTTTAACTTTTTTAGCTGCGCGCTCCATCTCGATGCGAGCAACACCTGCGTGCTTGAGTTTTGCATTCAAGTACTTACGAAGCTTAAAGTCTTCGTGCAAATTATCGATGTACTGAGGGCCCTTCGCATACCAGCGAGAATCCCAAGTTCGAATCACACCAAGTCTTAAGCCAACTGGATTAACCTTTTGTCCCACAGTAAACTACCTTTCATCCAAGATGAGGTTGAAGTGGCTTGATTTCTTTTTGATTGGAGTCGCGCGACCCTGCGCACGTGGGCGGAAACGATCAAGTGACGAGCCCATGTCTACAGACAAGTGCTTCACAAAAAGAGTATCTACGTCGATAGTCTTTTTCTGTTCAGCATTTGCTACTGCAGAATCAATCAATTTCTTCAACATCGTAGCCGGCTTCTGAGGCATGAATGCGAGAATGCGAAGTGCATCGTTCACGTTTTTGCCGCGAACCATGTCACAAACAATTCTTGCTTTCTGACAGCTAACTCTCTGATTTCTTAAGAACGCTTTTACTTCCATAATTCAACCTTACGCTTTCGCAGGAGCTGGCTTAGCAGCTTTCTTCTCAGCGTGACCTTGGAAGGTACGAGTAGGTGCGAATTCACCATACTTGTGACCAATCATGTTTTCAGTAACGTAAACAGGAACAAATTTTCTTCCGTTGTGAACTGCGAAAGTCAAACCCACAGCTTCAGGGAAAATAACTGAACGACGAGACCAAGTTTTAATAACTTTCTTGTCGCCCTTTTCTACAGCCGTAGAGATCTTCTTGAGCAAGTGATCATCAATGAACGGACCTTTTTTAATCGAACGTGCCACGTGCTATCCCCTTACTTTCTTCGCTTCACGATTTGCGAATCAGTGCGCTTGTTATGTCGAGTCTTGAACCCTTTGCAAGGTTGACCCCATGGAGTCACAGGATGGTGACCTTTACCAACGCCCTCACCACCGCCGAGTGGGTGATCTACCGGGTTCATAGACATACCGCGAACTGAAGGGCGTTTACCCTTCCAACGGTTTCGTCCAGCTTTACCGATACTGATATTTTCATTGTCTGTGTTTCCAACTTGGCCAATTGAAGCTAAGCAAGTTGCGAGAACTTGGCGAACTTCACCTGATGGCAAACGCACTTGGCAATACTGTCCAAGTTTCGCTACCAAAGTTGCACCAGCGCCTGCTCCGCGAGCCATCTGTGCACCTTTACCAGGACGCAATTCGATATTGTGAATTGTCGTACCAGCTGGGATTGAACCGAGTGGAAGAGCATTACCTGGTTTAATATCGGCAGATGCGCTTGAAACAACCTGATCACCTACACCGAGACCGATAGGTGCAACGATGTAAGTTTTTGTTCCGTCAGCGTAATGCAAAAGTGCAATACGAGCTGTGCGGTTTGGATCGTACTCAATCGAAACAACTTTCGCAGGAATATCTAATTTAGTTCTGCGGAAATCGATTAAACGGTAACGACGCTTGTGTCCGCCACCTTGGTGACGAATAGTAATTTGACCGTGGTTGTTACGAGCAGCTTTACGACGAAGCGGAGCAGTAAGTGACTTCTCAGGAGTATCAGTAGTGATCTCTGAGAAATCGAAGCCTGTCATTCCGCGACGGCCTGGAGTGCGTGGTCTATAAAGTTTGATACCCATGAATTACGCCCCCTCAAAAACAGAGATTTTTTCGCCCTGTTTAAGTTTAACGAGAGCCTTTTTCCAAGGCTTCGGAGCACCAAGACGTGCTTGTTTACGGAAGAAACGTCCGCGGCAAACCATCGTGCGAACGCTGTCAACTTTAACTCTGAAAGCAACTTCAATTGCCTTCTTGATTTGATCTTTAGATGCCGTGCGATCAACTTCGAACGCGTAAACGTTTGAAGTTTCCGAGTGAAGCGCATTTTTCTCGCTCACGAGAGGTCTTTTAATAATGTTCAACATTATGCTTCCTTCCCTGCGGCGCGAGTCTTTTTAGGAGCTTTTCCCGCTTCGATTCCGCAACGATCGTTGATCGCATCAAGAGATGCTTTCGTGATCACTGCAGTGTCGTACTTAAGCAAATCGTATACGTTCAAACCTTCAATACCGTAGTAACGGAACTTTGTAAGGTTACGAGAAGCTTGAGCGAATTTTGGATTACTTGTTTTATCGATAAGAACTGCCTTCTTAAGACCGAAACCAGTTAAGCGCTTAGCGAGCTCTCCTGCCTTGCCTTCTGAAGTCATATCTTCAACAACGAAAAGTTTGCCGTTAGCGTTCAAGTGCGAAAGAGCAACGCGAAGAGCTGCTTGGCGAACTTTCTTTGGAAGGCTGTATGAATAATCACGTGGCTGTGGACCAAACATAGTACCGCCACCTGGCATCAATGGTGAACGGCTCGAACCTTGACGAGCGCTACCAGTACCTTTTTGTTTGAACGGCTTTTTACCGCCGCCAGATACGAGACCTTTAGTTTTGGTCATTGATGTGCCAGCTCTGCGACCAGCCAACTGCCAGCGAACTGCGATGTAAAGAAGATCTCTACGAACAGTCGTGCCGAACACTTGGTCGTTTAGCTCGATGTCGCCAACTGATTTCTTATCCCAATTTAAAACTTTTGCTTTTGCCATGATATTTACGCCTTCATCAATCGGACTAAAGAGTGACGAGCGCCTGGAACTGGGCCCTTTACCAGTAGAATTCCGTCTGCCGCGCGAACATCTACGATTTGTACGTTACGTACAGTAGTAGTGCGATCACCCATGTGACCTGGAAAGCGCTTACCCGGCATAATACGACCTGGCCAAGTTCTTTGACCTGATGATCCCGGTTGACGATGGAAGTGGGAACCGTGAGTAGCTGGGCCACCCTGGAATCCGTAACGTTTAATAACGCCCGCGAAGCCTTTTCCTTTTGATTCCGCTGTGACCTGAACAACATCACCTTTTGCAAGTGAGTCGATCGATACACGTTGGCCAACTGAAACGCCTTCTGGAAGTTCTTGTCTTAATTCTTTTACGTGATAGGCGCCGTTTTCAAAACCTGCGCCTTTGAGGTGTCCGCGTTCTGCTTTGTTAGAAGTAACTGCGCGTTTTGCACCTGAAGCAACTTGGATAGCCGTGTAACCATCTTTTTCAGCGGTTTTCACTTGAGATACGATCCATGGGTCCATTTTCAAAACTGTAACTGGAACCGCTTCACCAGCTTCGTTGTACACTTGGGTCATTCCAACCTTGTGTGCAAACAAGCCGTTTAACTTAATACCGCTCGAATCTGTTTTCTCTGCGGATGATGCATTTGTTTCTGCACTCTCGCTCATAATTACCCTTCCCCGCCCAATATTTTTTGGGGGTTATTTAGATCAAACCGCTGACAGTTTGATTTCGACGTCAACACCTGCAGACAGATCAAGCTTCATCAACTGATCAACAGTCTGCTGAGTCGGCTCAAGAATATCTAACATGCGTTTGTGAGTTCTAATTTCGAATTGTTCACGAGATTTTTTATCTACGTGAGGTGATCGCAATACTGTGTAGCGGTTGATGCGAGTTGGAAGTGGGATTGGTCCCGCAACTCTTGCACCTGTTCGGCGAGCTGTGTCCACGATCTCTCGAGTTGATTGATCTAGGAGCTTGCTATCGAATGCTTTTAAGCGAATGCGAATCTTTTGGCTTTGCATACTCTTGTTCCTTCTCGTCTATCAAAGAGCTAAAATTTGAAACGCTTTAGTTAAACCAATCCCGTAGTTCCCTTACCGACTAACTAGGTGCTTTCTCAGACAGTCTGAGAGCTTTCTAGAAGTGAGGTAAGCGGCCGATTCTACTTAGTGATTTTCTTTGGAGAAGCTCACCGGACAGCAAAATTTAGCGTCACAAGTCGGCCACTATGCCGGTCGCCGGACGGCTTTGTCAAAATAATTAATTATATCCTGCAGAAATTTGCCTATGGGTTTGCAGGACTCTAAGCCCGACCAAGTTTGGCCAAGATCTCTTGAGCCTGCTTGGGTGGAACCGACGAGTATTGCTTAAACTCCATTGAGAACGTTCCGCGCCCCTGAGTTAAAGACCGAAGATCGGTTGCGTAGCCAAAAGCTGAAGCTAATGGGATTTCGCCATTCACTGCCTGCGAGCCCGCCCGAGCATTCATGTTGTGAACTTTGCCGCGGCGGCTATTTAAATCGCCAATGACGCCACCCATGAACTCATCTGGGGTTACAACTTCAATTTTAAAGATAGGCTCAAGAAGTTCTGGGCCGGCATTTCGAGCAGCTTCGCGGAATGCGGTTCCTGCTGCCACCTTAAACGCCATCTCAGTCGATTCATCAGGATTAAACGAACCGCCTACAACTGAGGCTTTTAGGTCCATCATCTGGTAACCGGCTAAAACACCGTTCTCCATTGATTCTCTGATCCCCTGCTCAACTGGCTTTATGAACTGTTTTGGAATCTGGGCCTCAGGAACAAGGTTGTTAAATTTAAAACCCTCGCCTCGAGGAGTCGGAGAAAGTTCGATGATCACATGACCGAATTGATTTTCGCCCGCGATTTGCCGCTCATAACGACCTTCAGCGCGAGATACCTTTGAAATTGTTTCTCGGTATGTCACTTGAGGTCGACCAACGTTAGCCGAAATCTTGTATTCGCGAAGAAGACGATCAACCAGAATTTCTAAGTGGAGCTCACCCATTCCGGAGAGGAGCATTTGTCCCGTTTCAGAATCTACCCGTACCCGACAAGACGGATCTTCTTTCCCAAGCTTTTCAAGGCCCTGAACCATTTTGTCCATGT
Organism: uncultured Bdellovibrionales bacterium; assembly: GCA_964543475.1. GTDB lineage: Bacteria > Bdellovibrionota > Bdellovibrionia > Bdellovibrionales > JAMPXM01 > JAYSYM01. Next base: position 465,632 of record CAZIYJ010000002.1, read on the forward strand.
CGGCTGCCGACTTAGCTTCGATCGCAACTGAAATTACTGGATCAGGGAATGTAATTCGCTCTAAGACTATTGGGTGCGCAGAATTGCAGAGAGTGTCGCCGGTGCCGGTGAACTTAAGTCCGACAACTGCTCCGATGTCTCCAGCTTTTAACTGCTGAACATCTTCTCTCGAGTTTGCATGAAGCTTTACTAAACGCTGAATGCGTTCTTTCTTATCTTCTCTCGGATTATAAAGTTGATCGCCAACTTTCACTGTTCCTGAATAAACACGAATGAAAGTTAAACTTCCTGCGAAAGGATCGGCTGCAATTTTGAATGCTAAAGCAGCTACGTCTGCATCGAAGTCTGGCTTACAAGCAATCAGCTTCTCAGGCTTCGAAGGATCATGGCCAGTGATTGGCGGCACCTCGAGCGGACTCGGTAGATAAGCGATCACAGCATCAAGAAGCGGTTGAACACCTTTGTTCTTGAAAGCTGCACCACACAGAACCGGAAATACTTTTAGTGCGAGCGTTGCTTTTCGAAGAGTTGCATTGAGCTCTTCAGTTGAGATTGCTTCGCCCATCAAAAATTTTTCAGTTAACGCATCATCGAACTCAGCAATTCGTTCGATCATCTGATCGCGGTACTTCTGCGCCTCTGGTAAAAGGTCAGACGGAATATTGCGAATATCGTAATTCTCGCCCTTATCTTTGTCCGCCCAAACGAGTGCTTTGAACTCAACTAGGTCAATCACACCCTGAAACGTATCTTCTGCGCCAATCGGAATCTGAATTGGCAACGGATTAGTATGGAGTTTATCGATCATCGTCTGAACGCTTCCGTGGAAGTTTGCGCCGATGCGATCCATTTTATTAATGAAGCAAATGCGAGGAACTTTATATTTGTCAGCTTGGCGCCACACAGTTTCAGATTGTGGCTCAACACCATTCACGCCATCGAATACGGCTACCGCACCATCGAGAACGCGAAGTGAGCGCTCGACTTCGATTGTGAAATCAACGTGTCCCGGAGTATCGATGAGATTGATACGATGATTTTTCCAGAACGCCATGGTTGCAGCGGCAGTAATCGTGATTCCACGCTCTTGCTCTTGCTCCATCCAGTCCATGACAGTGTCACCGTCATGAACTTCACCGATCTTATGAGATTTTCCGGTGTAGAAGAGAATTCGCTCAGACGTCGTCGTCTTACCAGCGTCAATGTGGGCCATGATCCCGATATTTCGAGTGAGCTTTAATTCTTCTAGAGTTTGCGGATCAGCTGCTGACATTTCTTAAGTTCCTAAAATCAGTGAGCTTTAAAATAAAAAAGCCCGCGTAACGCAGGCTTTTCTAACTAACAATGAACTGATTAAATTACCAGTTGTAATGCGAGAAGGCTTTGTTCGATTCAGCCATACGGTGAACGTCTTCCTTCTTTTTGATCGCGTTACCGCGGTTGTTGTAAGCATCCATAAGCTCACCAGACAAACGCTTGCCCATATCTTTTTCACCGCGCGCACGAGCGTATTCGATCAACCAACGCATGCTCAGCGCAAGGCGACGTGATGGACGAACATCAACTGGAACTTGGTAAGTTGCTCCGCCTACACGTCGTGAACGAACTTCGATTTGAGGCTTAACGTTCTCAAGAGCTTTCTTGAAAACTGTTAATGGCTCTTCTTCAGTGATTTTTGCTTTTAGCTCATCAAGCGCGCCGTAGAAAATACCTTGGGCAGTCGCTTTTTTTCCGTCGAACATCATTTTGTTAACAAATTTTGTAACAACGATATCGTTGTAAATCGGATCTGGAAGAACTTCTCTTTTTACTGCACTTTTACGTCGAGACATCTATCTACCTTTTCCCATTCGGGAATTCTTCAGCTTTATCCTAGATTACCTAGGGCTTACTTATTATTTAGCCGGTTTAACTCTTTGGCTTATTTCTTTGGACGTTTAGTTCCGTATTTTGAACGGCCACGAAGACGGCCATTCACACCTTGTGTATCGAGAACACCGCGAACGATGTGGTAACGAACACCCGGTAAGTCTTTTACTCGACCGCCACGAATCAAGACCACACTGTGCTCTTGAAGGTTGTGACCGATGCCAGGAATGTACGAACTTACTTCATAACCATTCGACAAGCGAACACGAGCTACTTTTCGAAGAGCTGAGTTCGGTTTTTTTGGAGTAGTTGTGTACACGCGAGTGCAAACACCACGGCGTTGTGGACAAGCTTTTAAAGCCGGAGAAGCCGTTTTGTTCTTTTGAACTACACGTTCTTGGCGAATCAACTGGTTAATAGTAGGCATTAAAATCCCCGTTACAAAATTGCGAACGCAAAAACTAACGGCTGTTTTCCTCTGCGTCAAGATTTTTGAAGGAACAGCCTGAAATCCTTCGGATCTTGCGGTCATCGGCGTAGCCCTTTTCAGGGCTACTGACCTTTAATTCGTTTTAAGACTGAAGAGGTAGACCATCTGCACCCATGCGCGCGCCGCCACCCATTCCTGGGAGAGCCGCTGCCGGAGCATCTTGGTCAACTTCATCAACGACGATCTTCCAACGCTTATAAGCTGCTAATCCAGTACCCGCCGGGATTAGACGACCCATAATGATGTTCTCTTTCAAACCACGTAGATAATCCGTACGTGAATTGATCGCTGCTTCAGTTAGAACTTTTGTTGTTTCTTGGAACGACGCTGCCGAGATCCAGCTATCAGTGCTCAATGATACTTTTGTAATACCAAGGAGTAATGGCTCGCTCACTGCAACTTGTCCGCCCTCTTTTGCCACGCGATCTTGCTCTACGTTGAAAACAAATTTCTCAACTTGTTCACCAGCTAAGAAGCGAGTGTCGCCTGGATCAGCTACGCGTACTTTTCGGAGCATCTGACGAACGATAACTTCGATGTGCTTATCGTTAATCGTTACACCTTGTAGACGGTAAACTTCTTGGATCTCGTTAACGAGATACGCAGAAAGTTCGATGTCACCAAGTACTGCTAAGATGTCGTGTGGGTTCGTAGGTCCATCCATCAAAGCTTCACCAGCTTTAACGTATTCACCTTCTCGAACTGCAACGTGTTTCCCTTTAGGAATTAAGTATTCGCGCTGTTCGCCAACTTCTGGAGTCACGATTACACGCTGTTTACCTTTAACGTCTTTACCGAAAGTAACGTAACCATCTACTTCAGAGATGATCGCAGCTTCTTTTGGCTTACGAGCTTCGAACAATTCAGCAACGCGAGGTAGACCACCCGTGATATCGCGAGTTTTCGCAGTTTCTCTGTGGATCTTCGCGATTACATCACCGGCATGTACTTCTTGATCGACTGTCACAAGAAGTTGCGCGCCCACTGGAATGATGTAACGAGCTGGAATGTCACGACCAGGAAGCATCAACTGCTCACCGTTCGGTCCAGTTAGAACAACTGTCGGTTTGTTGTCTGAAGACTTCGACTCAGTAATTACTTTCGTCGCAAATCCTGTAACAGCATCGACTTGCTCTGTAACCGTCACACCTTCTTCGATGTCCTGGTAGGCAACTTTCGCAGTTACTTCAGAAATGATTGGGTTCGAGTATGGATCCCACTCAGCAAGTGTTGTTCCTTTAGTTACAGAGTCGCCTTCTTTTACGTTAAGAACAGCTCCGTAAACTAGCTTGAAGCGTTCACGCTCACGACCGTTTTGATCAACGATGATGATCTCACCGTTACGGTTCATAACTGTTAACTTACCTGCGCGGTTAGTAACTGTGATGACTCCTGAAATCTTGATCGATCCATCGTGACGAGCAGTATGGACACTCGCTTCAACCGATCGAGATGCTGTACCACCTAAGTGGAACGTTCTCATCGTAAGCTGTGTACCTGGTTCACCGATTGATTGTGCAGCGATAATTCCGACTGCTTCACCAAGGTTCACCATCGCTCCACGAGCAAGGTCACGACCGTAACACTTAATGCAGGTACCACGACGAGTGTTGCAAGTGAGTACCGAGCGAATCTTAACAGCTTCGATACCTGCTGCTTCGATTGCTTTTACGTTGTCTTCAGTGATTTCGCCGTTAGCTTCAGTGATTACTTTGTTAGTTAACGGATCAATGATGGCCTCAAGAGGCACACGACCCAAGATACGATCGCCAAGCGGCTGAATGATCTCGCCACCCTCGATAAGAGGAGTAACCATTAGACCATCAGTAGCACCGCAATCTTGATCAACAATGATCACATCTTGCGCTACGTCTACGAGACGACGAGTTAAGTAACCAGAGTTCGCTGTTTTAAGAGCTGTATCGGCAAGACCCTTACGCGCTCCGTGAGTAGAAATGAAGTACTGAAGTACCGTCAAACCTTCACGGAAGTTTGCTGTAATTGGAGTCTCGATGATCTCGCCCGATGGTTTCGCCATCAAACCCCGCATACCTGCGAGCTGACGAATCTGAGCCGCAGAACCCCGCGCTCCAGAATCTGCCATGACGAAAATTGGGTTGAATGAATCTGAACGAACGATTCCGTCTTTAGTTTCGAAATCTTCTTTCTCAAGACCCATCATCATTTCTTTTGCGAGCTTGTCACCAGTCTGAGCCCAGATATCTACAACCTTGTTGTAGCGCTCACCGTCAGTGATCAAACCTTCGTCGTACTGCTGTTGAATTTCTGAAACTTGTTTTTCAGAGTCAGCAAGTAACTTCTTCTTAGATTCAGGGATAACCATGTCATCCAAGCAAATCGAAATACCCGCAAGAGTAGAATACTTAAATCCGTATTCCATGATTCGGTCAGCGAGAATTACTGTCGCCTTACCACCCGCCAAACGGAAGGTAGTATCGATCAATGCACCAAGAGTCTTCTTGGTCATTACTTGGTTAACAGTTGAGAACGGAACTTCTGGCGGAACCATGTCAGACATGATCGCGCGACCAACTGAAGTTTGTTCAGTTTTTCCGTTGATTCGAACTTTAACCGCAGCTTGAAGATGAACCATTCCCGTGTCGTGAGCGTAAAGAACTTCTTGTACGCTTGAGAACGAGCGACCAGTGCCTTTAGCACCTGGGCGAATACGGCTCATCCAGTACATACCAAGAACGATATCTTGAGATGGGTTGATGATTGGTTTTCCTGAAGCTGGGCTTAGGATGTTGTTTGTCGACATCATAAGTACGCGAGCTTCAACTTGCGCTTCTACCGAAAGTGGAACGTGAACTGCCATCTGATCGCCGTCGAAATCGGCGTTGAACGCCGTACAAACGAGCGGATGCAATTGGATCGCTTTACCTTCATGGAGAACTGGTTCGAACGCTTGAATACCAAGTCTGTGGAGAGTAGGGGCACGGTTGAGTAAAACCGGGTGCTCTTTCACGACGTCAGCTAAAATATCCCAAACTTCTACTGTCTCTTGCTCAACGAGTTTCTTCGCTTGCTTGATTGTAGTAGAGAGGCCTCTCTCTTCGAGCTTGTTGTAAACAAACGGCTTAAAGAGTTCGAGCGCCATCTTTTTAGGGATACCGCACTGGTGAAGTTTTAGAGTTGGACCAACAACGATCACCGAACGACCAGAGTAATCGACCCGTTTACCTAAAAGGTTTTGACGGAAACGACCTTGTTTACCCTTAAGCATGTCTGAGAGTGAACGAAGTGGACGCTTGTTTGGACCAGTGAAGGTCTTTCCGCGACGGCCGTTATCTAAAAGCGCATCAACTGCTTCTTGAAGCATGCGCTTCTCGTTACGGATGATGATGTCTGGAGCGTTAAGCTCCTGAAGACGCTTCAAACGGTTGTTACGGTTGATCACGCGGCGATAAAGATCGTTAAGATCTGAAGTCGCGAAACGACCACCATCAAGTGGTACGAGCGGACGCAAATCAGGTGGAATCACCGGAAGTGCTTCAAGCATCATCCATTCTGGCTTGTTGATTGAGTCTTTGAAAGCCTCAACAACTTTTAAGCGCTTAGTGAGTTTTTTGATTTGTGCTTCTGATTTTGTATCTTTGAGCTCCAAACGAAGCTTCTTAGACAAGTATTCAGAATCGATCTTGCGAAGAAGATCACGAACAGCTTCGCCACCCATTCCCGCTTTGAAGTTTGGACCGTTCTCGTTCAAAGCATTTTGATATGCTTCTTCACCAAGAACTTGGCCTTCTTCTAAAGCTGTCTCGAGTGGATCGATAACTACATAAGCTTCGCAATAAAGAACTTTCTCAACGTCTTTCAATGAAAGGTTAAGAAGGTTACCGATACGGCTTGGAAGTGAGCGCAAGAACCAAATGTGAGCTACTGGAGTAGCTAGCTCAATGTGGCCAAGGCGTTCACGACGAACTTTAGACTGGGTAACTTCAACACCGCACTTCTCGCAGATAACTCCGCGATACTTCATGCGCTTGTACTTACCGCAAAGGCACTCGTAGTCCTTAATTGGTCCGAAAATTTTCGCACAGAAAAGACCGTCGCGCTCTGGCTTGAACGTACGATAGTTAATTGTTTCAGGTTTTTTTACTTCACCAAAAGACCAGCCACGAATCATTTCTGGAGACGCGAGAGATACGCGTACAGCATCAAACGAAAGTGGATCTTTTGGTTTGTCGAAAAAGTTTAATAAATCTTTCAAGGTTTAACCCCTATGTTTCAAAGCAAATTTCGTTAACTTACAAATTCCGTCTTACAAAACGCTGAAGGCGAAAACCGCCTTCGGCCGATTACTGCTGAATGTCGTCAGCAGGCATCTTATCTGTAAGGATATCTGACTCGATCAACTCTACGTTTAGCGCCAAACTCTGAAGTTCTTTTACTAATACGTTGAATGATTCTGGAAGACCTGGCTCAAGAACGTTCTCGCCCTTCACGATGCTTTCATACATACGTGTTCGGCCGGCAACGTCATCTGACTTAACAGTGAGGAACTCTTGTAGAGAGTACGCAGCACCGTAAGCTTCGATCGCCCAAACTTCCATCTCTCCCAGACGCTGACCACCGAATTGCGCTTTACCGCCGAGTGGTTGCTGAGAAACAAGTGAGTAAGGCCCAATAGACCGTGCGTGAATCTTTTCTTCGACCAAATGGTGAAGCTTAAGCATGTACATCACGCCAACAGTGACCGGGTTCTCGAACGGCTCACCAGAGCGTCCGTCGAACAAGATCATCTGACCGTTATCAGGAACTTGTGCACGGTTGAGTAAGTCTTTTACGTCAGTTTCACGAGCACCGTCGAACACTGGAGTACCCAAGTGAACACCGTGCTGCATGTAACGAAGCATTTTCTTCAATGATGCGTCGTCAGCGTTATCAACGATTGAGTTAACTTCATCGTCAGCGAAAGTTGCTTTAAGTGCCTTACGAGCATCATCAGATTGATACTTCTCTACGTGCACTTGAAGTTGTTCACCCAAGTTCTTAGCTGCCCAACCCAAATGAACTTCGAGAATTTGTCCGATGTTCATACGAGAAGGTACGCCGAGTGGGTTGAGAACCATGTCAACCGGACGACCATCAGCAAGATAAGGCATGTCTTCCATAGGAAGAATTTTTGAAACCACACCCTTGTTACCGTGACGACCAGCGAACTTGTCACCAACTTGAAGCTTACGTTTAATCGCAACGTAAACTTTAACCATTTTGATTACGCCAGGAGGAAGCTCGTCACCTTTTTTGAGGCGATCGAACTTCTCGCTGAATACCATTTTCACTGCATCAAGCTGGTTACGAGCACCATCGATTGTGCGGCTAACTTGGAATTCAAGATCACTCTCGAGCGGAACGTAGTTGAGAAGTTCGAATGGAATCGACTCAAGATCCGCTTCAGTGATCGGCTGACCTTTTTGTAATAACTTTTGTGAACCGTCTTCGCTCAAAAGAACGCCAGTAGTAGTTTTGCCTACAAGCAATGTCTTAAGTTTTTGAAGAGCGTTGTTACGAATAACGTTCTGTTCGACAGCCAAGTCTTTTTCAAGCTTCTTGCGCTTTTCGTCGATGATGAACTGTAAGCGTTCGTCGCGATCTGCACCTTCACGGCTGTAAACTTGAGCGTCGATAACAGTACCTGAAACACCCGATGGAACGCGGAGTGAAGTATCACGAACGTCGCCGGCTTTTTCGCCGAAGATCGCGCGAAGAAGTTTCTCTTCAGGAGAAAGCTGCGTTTCACCTTTTGGAGTTACTTTACCTACCAAGATATTGCCCGGCTTCACTTCTGCGCCGATGCGAATAATACCGCTAGAGTCGAGGTCACTTAATGCCTCTTCACCAACGTTTGCGATATCTCGTGAGATTTCTTCTTTTCCGAGTTTCGTATCTCGAGCTACGCACTCAAATTCTTCAATGTGAATTGAAGTATAAGTGTCTTCTTTAATTAGGCGCTCAGAGATCAAGATCGAATCTTCGAAGTTGTAACCCTGCCATGGAGTGAACGCGACCAAGATGTTTTGGCCAAGAGCTAACTCACCTAATTCAGTCGAAGGTCCGTCAGCGATGATGTCGCCTTTGCGAACAACGTCACCGTTAAAGACGATCGGCTTCTGGTTGAAGCATGTGTTTTGGTTTGTACGTTGGTACTTAGTGAGGTTGTAAATATCAACGTTAGCGCCAAGTTCTCCGCCTTTAGCAAAGCGACGAACAACTACGCGGCTAGCATCAACTTCTTCAACGATACCGTCGTTCATTGTCACGACTGATGTACCAGAGTCACGTGCTACCAAGCGCTCTACACCTGTGCCCACAAGCGGAGCTCGTGAACGAAGAAGCGGAACTGCTTGTCGTTGCATGTTTGAACCCATGAGCGCTCTGTTCGCATCATCGTGCTCAAGGAACGGAATCAAAGATGCCGCAATTGAAACGAGCTGCGATGGAGAAACGTCCATCAGAGTTACTTTTTCTTTATCAACGATTTCGTATTCACCGTTAATACGAACAACTAAATTGTCCTGTTTTAATTCAGCTACTCTGCCGTCACGAGATGCTGGTGCGATGTAGTGACCAGATTCTTCAAGTGCAGACATGTAATTGATGTCTTTTGAAACTGCTGCTGTTTCAACTTTACGATACGGAGTTTCGATGAATCCGTAGTTGTTAATTCGAGCATAAGTCGCAAGAGAGGCGATCAAACCAATGTTTGGACCTTCCGGAGTTTCAATCGGACAAATACGGCCATAGTGAGTTGGGTGAACGTCACGAACTTCGAAGCCCGCGCGATCACGAGTCAAACCACCAGGTCCCAATGCAGATAAACGACGCTTGTGCGTGATTTCTGAAAGTGGGTTCGTTTGATCCATGAACTGAGATAATTGAGATGAACCGAAGAACTCTTTAACAACCGCGTTCACTGGCTTAGCGTTAACTAAATCGTGAGGCATCATTGTTTCAAGATCTTGTAAGCTCATACGTTCGCGGATTGCGCGCTCCATACGAACTAGACCAATTCGGTATTGGTTTTCTAACAATTCACCGACTGAACGAACACGGCGGTTACCCAAGTGATCGATATCGTCGATCACGCCGCGACCGTTTTTGAGGTCGATCAATGTTTTAACAACAGAAAGAATGTCTTTCTTAGTCAGTGTTCTGTGATCAACCGGAGTTTCTTCAAATGGAATTGAGAAACGGTGGTTAATTTTCAAACGACCAACTTCAGAAAGATCATAAGTTTCTGGGTCGAAGAATAAACGTTTGAAGAAGATATCTGACGCTTCTGGAGTTGGTGGCTCGCCTGGGCGCAAACGCTTGTAGATTTCGATCAACGACTCTTCAGCCGTATTCACTTTATCAACAAGAAGTGTGTTGCGAAGGTAAGGACCTACAGAAAGACCATCAAAGAAGATCAAGTGGAATTCAGTGATGCCAACAGCCATCGCGCGATCGATTGCATCGCGAGTTACTTCTGCGTTTGCATCAGCAATGATCTCACCAGTCTCTTCGTCGATAATAGGCTTAGCGATAACTTTGCCTTCGAGTTCCTCGATCGACACTTCGATTTCTTTTAAGTTCAAAGCCGTCACGCGTTTTACAACAGCGCGAGTAATACGACGACCCGACTTTACAAGCACTTCGCCTGAAGCTGGATCAACGATATCAGAAAGTGCACGCTGACCAGCAATGCGCTCGATATCTAGATCGCGGTAAAGCTTACCCTTGCGAGCAGTCACTTTATCGAGGTCATAGAAATGCTGAAGAAGGTGCTCAACTGAGTAGCCAAGTGCCTTAAGTAGAATAGTTACTGGGAATTTACGGCGGCGATCAATTCGAACGTAGATCAAATCTTTTTGATCGAATTCGAAATCAAGCCATGACCCGCGATAAGGAATTACGCGAGCTGAGTAAATTAATTTTCCTGAAGCGTTGTTCTTACCACCATCGTGATCGAAGAACACACCAGGTGAACGGTGCAACTGGCTCACAACTACGCGCTCTGTTCCATTGATGATGAACGAGCCGTTTGCTGTCATGAGAGGAATTTCGCCAAGATACACTTCTTGTTCTTTTACGTCGCGGATGCTGCGAGCTTCAGTCGCTTCATCAACATCGAACACGATCAAACGAAGCGTGACCTTGATAGGAGCCGCAAACGTCATTCCGCGCTGACGACATTCATCAACGTCGTATTTAGGCGGCTCGAGTGTGTAAGACACGAACTCAAGTGAAGCTGTGTTGTTGAAATCAGAAATCGGGAATACTGACTTAAATACGCCATTAAGGCCTAAGTCTCCCCGACGATCTGGATCGACATCTTTTTGCAAGAAGGCTTCATAGGAGCTCTTTTGCAATTCGATCAAATTAGGGATGTCGATTACTTGTTTGTTCTTTGCGAACGATTTACGGATGCGAAGGTTAGATGCTGTGACCGGAGTCAATGCCATTCCCTCTCCTTAAAAAATAGAAGGTTCTTAGAAACAAAAATATACGTTTTAGAATAACGAATTTTTTGAAGGCAAAAAACTCTGCAAAAAGGCACTGCGCTAGCTTTTTTCAACGAAAAGCCTGCAAAAAACTCGGACAGCCTTTAAAAAGCTGTCCGTAAATTCAAGAGCGGCCAGGCCGCCCTAAAATGTAAATAGATGAGTAATATTACTTAACTGTAACTTTCGCGCCAGCTTTTTCTACAAGTTCTTTAATCTTAGCGGCTTCTTCCTTAGAAACGCCTTCTTTGATTGCTTTAGGAGCAGCTTCAACTAGGTCTTTAGCTTCTTTCAAGCCAAGGCCTGTTACGCCACGAACTTCTTTAATAACGTTGATCTTGTTTGCGCCTGCGTCAGCCAAGATTACGTCAAAAGTAGTTTTTTCCTCAGCTGGTGCGCCACCTGCTGCTGCTGCTGGTCCCGCCGCTGCAACTGGTGCTGCTGCTGATACGCCCCACTTGTCTTCTAGAGTTTTGATAAGCTCTGAAAGTTCCATAACTGGCATTTGAGATAAAAAGTCTACAACTTGGTCTTTGTTCATTTTCTTAATCCTTCCAAAAAGTTTTTAAATAACCGTTAAATTTGGGCTCACTGCCCTCATGCAGCTTCTCGAAAAAGAGAAGCTACGAAGCGTTTCTTACGCTCCAGCTTGATCTCTTTTCGCAGCAAGAACTCTGACGAATCCAGCGGGAACTGCTTGTAGCGTTCCAACGAATTTCGACATAGGTGCTTGCAAAGTACCGAGTAGCATTGCACGTAGCACGTCTTTCGACGGTAGACTTGCAAGAGCCTTGATACCTTTGGCATCAAGTTTCGAGCCGTCCATTACGCCCACCTTCATTTGGAAAGCTTCTACATCTTTTCCGAAATCAGACAGAGCTTTTGCAGCTGCTGGCGCTTCACCGAAAGCAAAAACAACCGCATTCGTACCAACCAATCCGTCAGCTAGTGCAGCTTCAGAACCTGGGTGGTCTTTCAGAGCACGGATTGCCAATGTATTGCGGACTACTTTCATCTCGGACTCAACAGGATGCAGTTTTTTACGGAGCGTTGTTACTTGCTCCACTGTCATACCTTTGAAATCTACGAGGAAAGCCGCTTTGGCCTTTCCAAATTTCTCCGAAAGGGATGCGATCTCTTGTGCTTTTTCATCACGTGAGTTGATCATCCGGCATACCTCCTTTCATTAGATTTTCGCGTCATTCGACGTATGGAGGTTTGCCGCTTTTTGGAAGCTATAACCACAACATATCTCGGCAGGCCCTATTGCGTTAATTAACCGCTCTGCGGTTAACGTTACTCAACTGCTCTACAGTTGAGCTTCGCGTTTTGGATTAAACAACCGTCGTCTCTCAAACTCTCTCTTACTAAGGAGAGGGCTTTTGCATCGAGCGGGGCTGAACCTACTGTCTTTGATCGCGTGTTTATGAACACTCAAAATTAAGTGATCACATTCGTCGCTCTTGTTAGAGCGACAGTTTTTTTATATTTCGTTACTCTTACGACTCACCAGACTGAGCATTCTGTGCCTGGTTAACGTCGACTTTCACACCCGGACCCATTGTTGATGAAACAACGATGTTCTGGAGGTAAATGCCTTTAGAGCTTGCAGGCTTTGCTTTCAAAACCGCGCCAAGGAATGCAGTGAAGTTTTCATTTAACTTCTGTGCGCCCATTGATTTGCGGCCAATGCCAGCGTGAATGATTCCGGCTTTATCAACTCGGAAATCAAGCTTACCTTTTTTCTCTGCCGTTACAGTGTCAGCAACGTTCATCGTTACTGTTCCAACTTTTGGGTTCGGCATCAAACCGCGAGGTCCAAGAACCTTCGCAACTTTTGAAACAGTCGCCATCATGTCGGGAGTTGCAATTGCTTTATCGAACTCTAACCATCCGCCGTTGATTTTCTCAACGAGGTCGTCGCCACCGACGAAGTCAGCGCCTGCGTTTTTCGCTTCGATCTCTTTTGGACCTTTTGCGAAAACTAGAACGCGTACTGATTTACCAAGGCCGTGAGGAAGCGCAATCGCTCCGCGAACTTGTTGGTCAGATTGTTTTGGATCGATACCCAAATTTACAGCTACGTCGATGGATTCATCGAACTTAGCTGTCGCTGTATCAACCGCAAGTTTAATTGCGTCTTGAATCGTGTAGCGTTGGGTAGCGTTTACTTTTTCGCCTGCTGCTTTAAATCTTTTTGCCATATATCACCACCCTTTAATCTACGACTTCGAGACCCATGCTGCGAGCCGTGCCTACAACCTGTGGGATCACAGATTCGACAGTGCTGCAGTTAAGATCAGGCAACTTAATAGTTGCGATCTCGCGGATCTGCTTCATGTTGATTTTTCCAACCTTGTCCTTCTGAGGCATCTTCGATCCGCTTGTTAGCTTGATCGCTTGCTTAATCAGAATCGATACAGGTGGCGTCTTGGTGATGAAGGTAAACGAACGGTCCTGATAAACAGTGATAATAACAGGGATGATGGTGTCACCTTTTCCCTGAGTCTTAGCATTAAACTGCTTACAGAACTCCATGATGTTTACCCCATGCTGGCCGAGCGCCGGTCCAACGGGAGGCGCTGGATTTGCCTTCCCTGCCGGAATCTGTAACTTGATCATACCAGTTACTTTTTTTGCCATTTTCCCACTCCTAGCTAGAGCTATGGGTTGTTAATAAATACTGACTCATTTAATTGAATCAGTTCTCTTACCTCGAGAGCCTTAAAAAGGCTCTCGAAAACTAAATTTTGAAATACTTCTAATTGTCGAACCTAAGCATTGCCCGTTTGAAGCTCGGCTAGCGGCGCTCTAATTAGGCTTACTGCTTTTCCACCTGGATAAAGTCGAGTTCAACCGGAGTTGGACGACCGAAGATGCTCACTAGCACCTTCACTTTGCCTTTATCTTCGTTAATTTCCTCAACTGTACCGTTAAAGTTGCTGAACGGACCGTCGATCACAGTCACGCTCTCGCCAATTGAGAACTTAATTTTTTGTTTAGGTTTTTCGGCTCCCGTCGCCATTTGCTGAGTGACACGAGTAACTTCGTTTTCAGGAACTGGAGCTGGCTTTGTGCCACCAACAAAACCAGTCACTTTCGCTGCACCCTTAACCAAGTGCCACGTTTCTTCATTCATAACCATGTTGATGAAGATGTAGCCCGGGAAGAATTTGCGTGAACGAGTTTGTTTTTGGCCCTTTACGAGCTCAACAACGTTCTCTGAAGGGATAAGAATATCTCCGAAGAGTTCTTCTTTCTTAAGAGACTTAATACGTTCTTCGATTGCCGCTTTCGCAGTGTTTTCAGAGCCAGTATTGGTATTTGCGATGTACCATTTTTTTTCGGCTGGTATTTTCTGTTTTGCCATCATCGCTCCTAGAAAATGCTCTGTAAGTTCATGTTGAGAAGCCAGTCGATAATATTTCCGGCAGCGAAGTCAAAAATGCCAAGCACAACGCCAGAAATTAAAATCATAATACAAACTACGATCGTCATGTTTGTGGTGTCTTTGCGAGACGGCCAGACGACTTTTTTAAGCTCAGTCACCACTTCGTCAGCCCAATCAACAACACCCTTGCGGAATTGAAGAGAGAGAAACGCAAGTACGCCGATCAAAATCGGAATCCCGTGTCTTACGACATCGCGATTTACTAGACGAGCAACATCACCAGAAGCTGATGCTCCGATTGTGTTGAGAATGAACGCAGCGATGTAACCAACTAAAACGCCGGCTACCATGAAGCTAACTGTTACAACTTTACCGTTGTTGTTTTCCATCTACTCGACCTTCTTGTGCTTTCGCACTATTGGCTTCGAAAATTGGCAGGGCGGGAGGGACTCGAACCCCCAACCGAACGATTTGGAGTCGTTAACTCTACCAATTGAGCTACCACCCTACTTCGAAACCGAAACCCCTATTTCGCTGAAAGCGAATAAACGCTTTAAACAAGTTTGGGGACACCTCACGGAGTCCCCAACTACGTATCCGATTACTCTATCGCTATTACGATTGCTCTATATTAATAGAGACAGAGAATCGATTACTACTCAGTGATGCCGATAACTACGCCGGCGCCAACGGTACGACCACCTTCGCGAATAGCGAAGCGAAGCGATTTATCCATTGCTACTGGCATGATTAACTCAACATCCATCTCAACGCGGTCACCAGGCATGATCATGTCTGTGCCAGCCTTAAGAGTACAAACACCAGTTACGTCAGTTGTTCTGAAGTAGAACTGTGGACGGTAACCGTTGAAGAATGGAGTGTGACGTCCGCCTTCTTCTTTAGTGAGGATGTACGCTTCTGCTTTGAATTTTTTGTGTGGCTTTACAGTTCCTGGTGCAGCAAGAACTTGTCCGCGCTCAACTTCTTCTTTTTTCGTTCCACGAAGTAGGCAACCACAGTTGTCTCCAGCGCGACCTTCATCAAGAAGTTTACGGAACATTTCGATACCAGTTACAGTCGTTTTTTGAGTTGGCTTGATACCAACGATTTCGATGTCCTGACCGATTTTGATAATTCCAGATTCTACGCGACCAGTTACAACTGTTCCGCGACCAGAGATCGAGAACACGTCTTCTACTGGCATCAAGAATGGCTTATCAATCATGCGCTCAGGTTGTGGAATGTAACGATCAACTTCAGCCATTAGAGCCAAGATTGATGGTTCGCCAAGTTCGCTTGTGTCGCCTTCGAGAGCTTTCAAAGCAGAACCTTTTACGATTGGAATGTCATCGCCAGGGAATTCGTACTTAGAAAGAAGTTCGCGGATTTCAAGTTCAACTAGGTCGAGAAGTTCTTTGTCGTCAACCATGTCAACTTTGTTCATGAATACAACCATCGCAGGAACACCTACTTGGCGTGCAAGAAGGATGTGCTCACGAGTTTGTGGCATTGGACCGTCAGCTGCAGAAACGACAAGAATCGCTCCGTCCATCTGAGCAGCACCAGTGATCATGTTTTTCACGTAATCGGCGTGACCCGGGCAATCTACGTGTGCGTAGTGGCGGTTTTTAGTTTCGTATTCAACGTGTGAAGTTGAAATCGTAATACCGCGCGCTTTTTCTTCAGGACTCTTATCGATTTGATCGTAAGACATCGCAGTTGCGCCGCCTGTTTTTGCGAGCACTTTTGTGATTGCCGCAGTCAAAGAAGTTTTACCGTGGTCGACGTGACCGATTGTGCCGATGTTACAATGCGGCTTACTACGGTCAAATTTCTCTTTAGCCATTACTAGTTCCTCCTGAAGGATTTAAGTTCTCTGTTGTAATCGTTCCTAAAACAAAATCAATCAAATTCAATACATGAATCCCGGTATACCAGTTAACCGGTATACCCGGATCCCAGTCTTAACTATGGAGCCCATGGGGAGAATCGAACCCCCGATCTCACCCTTACCAAGGGTGTGCTCTACCACTGAGCCACATGGGCCAAAGCGCACAAACCCGATAAAATTGGAGCGGGAGACGGGTCTCGAACCCGCAACCCTCAGCTTGGAAGGCTGATA